>NZ_CP039424.1:0-1200000 GCF_005877055.1 Citricoccus sp. SGAir0253
ATGGTTGCAGATGAGGCTGTCAGCAGCTCCTGGCGCAAGGTGGTGCGCACCCTGGAGGAGGACGACCGCGTCTCCCCACGCCAGCGCGGGCACGTGGGCCTGGCCCAGGCCCAGGGACTCATCGGCAACACGCTCCTGCTGGCCGTCCCGAACGAGCTGACGCGCGAGGTGCTGCAGACCCAGCTGAAGGACCCGCTGGCCGCCGCCCTGCAGGACGTGTTCCGCACCGAGATCCTCTGCGCCTACTCCATCGACTCCACCCTCGCCGCGCCCCGCGCGGAGGAGTCCCCGGTGCCCGTGCGCGCCACCCCGGTCCGCGAGGTGCCCGCCGTCCGCTCGGCCGCCTCCCCGGTCCGCTCGGCGCCGCCCGCCCCCGCGCCCGGGCCGCCGTCGACCTCGGACGAGACGAGCCGGCTGAACCCGCGGTACCACTTCGAGACGTTCGTGATCGGGTCCTCGAACCGCTTCGCCCACGCCGCCGCCAACGCCGTGGCCGAGGCTCCCGCCAAGGCCTACAACCCGCTGTTCATCTACGGCGAGTCCGGGCTCGGCAAGACCCACCTGCTGCACGCCATCGGGCACTACGCCCGGCACCTGTACCCCGGACTGCGGGTGCGCTACGTGAACTCGGAGGAGTTCACCAACGACTTCATCAACTCGATCCGCCACGACGAGGGCGCCAGCTTCAAGCAGGTGTACCGCAACGTGGACATCCTGCTCATCGACGACATCCAGTTCCTGGCGGACAAGGAAGCCACCGTCGAGGAGTTCTTCCACACGTTCAACACGCTGTACAACAACAACAAGCAGGTCGTGATCACCTCCGACCTGCCGCCGAAGCAGCTCTCCGGCTTCGAGGAGCGGCTGCGCTCCCGCTTCGAGTGGGGTCTCATCACGGACATCCAGCCGCCGGACCTGGAGACGCGCATCGCCATCCTGCGCAAGAAGGCCGAGGCCGAGGGGCTCACCGCGCCGCCAGAGGTGCTGGAGTACATCGGCTCGAACATCTCCACGAACATCCGCGAGCTCGAGGGCGCCCTGATCCGCGTGACCGCCTTCGCGTCCCTCAACAAGCAGCCCGTGGACACCCAGCTCGCCGAGCAGGTGCTGCGCGACCTCATCACGGACGAGGACGCCCACGAGATCACGGCGCCGGCGATCCTCAACGAGACGGCGGCGTACTTCAACCTGACGATGGAGGAGCTGACCTCCAAGTCCCGCACGCGCACCCTGGTGACCGCCCGGCAGATCGCCATGTACCTGCTGCGCGAGCTCACCGAGATGTCCCTGCCCAAGATCGGCCAGGAGCTCGGTGGCCGGGACCACACCACGGTCATCCACGCCGACCGGAAGATCCGCGAGCTCATGGCCGAGCGCCGGACGATCTACAACCAGGTCACGGAACTCACGAACCGGATCAAGCAGAAGCAACGGGCCCGCTGACCCCGGCCGGCGACCTTCATCCTTAACTCGAGGGTGGACCCACAGCCTTAACCCCGTGAACCCGGGCCCCGGGAGCACTTCTCCACAGTTGTCCACAGAATTCCACAGGCAGAACCGCGAGATCTCAAGGGTGGCACCCACAGCTGTGGACAACGCTGTGGATCGTTAAGTGGAGGACCGCCCCCAGGCTCTGGACAACTGCCGGGCGAGCTGTGGATCGGGTTGCGGGGCCGGCGGAGGTTGTGCACCGGCCGTGCACAGGGACAACGGAGACCCTCCACCGCCCCATCCACAGGCTTAACCGCGTTCAGGCGCCGGGAAGAGGGGTTATCCACAGTTTCCACAGGGGTTATTAACACTACTCATCCCTGTTAAGAGAGAATCCCAAGAACATTCACCCTCCGTCCGTCGACCGCGACTCGTCCCACCGGCCCAGATCGGTCCCGACGCCCACCGTGGACCGGAGCCCACGCGGCCGGTGGCCTCCCCCGCCCGGGGCCGCACCCCGTTCCCCGACCCCGGGGCGGCCGAACTGCCCGGGAACACTCCCCCACCTCGGGCGCCTCAACCACAGGTCGGCCCGGTTTCCCGGCATTCGCGGCACCGGCGAGTCACGGTAAGCTGGCACAGCACCGGCCGTCGGTGTGCATGAGGGACCCCAGGTGGGTGGACGTCCCGATGGAGCCGAACGACTAGACCTGCCGTCTGCGAGAAAGGCGGATACTTCTGTGAAGTTCACCGTTGAGCGAGACATCCTGACGGATGCCGTCTCCTGGACCGCACGCTCCCTGTCCCCTCGCCCTCCGGTGCCGGTGCTCTCGGGCCTGCTGATCACGGCCGAGAGCGGCCTGGTCTCCATCGCGAGCTTCGACTACGAGACCTCCGCCCAGCTGGAGATCGAGGCCGAGATCGAGGCCCCCGGCAAGATCCTGGTCTCCGGCCGGCTGCTCAATGACATCGTCCGGTCCCTGCCGGCCGCCCCGGTCACCGTGGAGACCGAGGGGTCAAAGGTGATCGTCACGTGCCGCAGCTCCCGCTTCGAGCTGGCCACCATGCCGGTCGAGGAGTACCCCGCCCTCCCGGAGATGCCGGAGTCGGCCGGCACCGTGGACGGCAGCGCCTTCGCGCACGCCGTCGCACAGGTCACCGTGGCCGCCTCCCGGGACGACACCCTCCCGATCCTCACCGCCGTGAAGCTCGAGATCGAGGGCGACCGGATCACCTTCCTGGCCACCGACCGCTACCGCCTGGCGATGAAGGAACTCCACTGGGCACCCGCGGACCCGTCCATCTCCACCTCCCTGCTCGTCAAGGCCCGCACCCTCACCGAGGTGGCGAAGTCCCTCGCCGGCGGCGGTGAGCTGCAGCTGCGGCTGCCCCGGGAGTCCTCGACCTCCGACCTCATCGGCTTCTCCTCCGGCGGCCGCCGGACCACCTCCGTCCTGGTGGACGGCGAGTACCCGAAGATCCGCGCACTCTTCCCGGAGTCCAGCCCCATCCACGCCGTCGTGGCCACGGGTCCCCTGGTCGAGGCCGTCAACCGCGTCAAGCTGGTGGCCGAGCGCAACACCGCCGTGCGCATGGTCTTCACCGACGGCCAGGTCTCCCTCGACGCGGGCACCGGCAACGACGCCTCCGCGAACGAGTCCCTGGACGCGGCGCTCGACGGCGACGAGATCACCGTGGCCTTCAACCCCTCCTACCTGGGCGAGGGGTTGAACGTGATCGACGCCCCCTACGTGCGGTTCTCCTTCACCACCGCCCCGAAGCCCGCCCTCATGACCGCCCAGCAGGAGCCGGACTCGGCCGAGCAGGACGACTACCGGTACCTCGTCATGCCGGTGCGCCTGGCCAACTGACGCCGCCGGTCGCGAGCGCCGTGCACCTGTCCCACCTGTCCCTCACCGACTACCGCTCGTACCGCCAGGCGGAGCTGGACCTCGTCCCCGGGCCCAACGTCCTCGTGGGGTCCAACGGCGTGGGCAAGACGAACATCGTCGAGGCCATCGGGTACCTGGCCACCCAGGACTCCCACCGCGTGCCCCACGACACCCCCCTGGTGCGGTTCGGGGCCTCGCAGGCGATCATCCGCGGCCGCATCCACCGCGGCGAGCGGGCGGTCGCCGTCGAGATGGAGATCAACCCCGGCCGGTCCAACCGGGCGGCCATCAACCGGGGCGCCCCCCAGCGGGCCCGCGAGGCGCTCGGGCTGCTGCGCTCGGTGCTCTTCGCCCCGGAGGACCTCGCCCTGGTCACCGGGGACCCCTCCGTCCGCCGTCGGTTCCTCGACGACCTCGTGGTCCAGCTGCGCCCCGCCCTCGGGGACGCGGGCAGCGACTACGAGCGGGTGCTGCGCCAGCGCAACGCGCTGCTGAAGAACGCCCGCGCCTCCCGGACGTGGACGGAGGAGCACGAGCACACGATCGCCGTGTGGGACGAGCACCTCTCCCGCGCCGGGGCCCGCGTCCTCCACGGCCGGCTCCACGTGCTGCGGATGCTCGCCGCGCCGCTGACCGAGTCGTACGCCGCCCTGGCCGGGAGCCGGAAGCCCGCCGGCTTCAGCTACGAGTCCACGGTCCCCGCCGCGGCGGGCCAGCACGGGACCGTCCCGGACGAGGAGGAGCTGTACGAGGCACTGCTCGCCGAGTTGGGCTCGCGCCGCCGGCAGGAGCGGGACCGCGGGGTCACCCTGGCCGGACCGCACCGGGACGACCTCGCACTGGCCCTGGGGCCCGCGCCGGCCAAGGGCTTCGCCTCCCACGGCGAGACCTGGTCCCTGGCCCTGGCCCTGAAGCTGGCGAGCTACCGCGTGCTGGTGGCCGACGACCCGGACCCGGACGCCCGCCCCGTGCTGATCCTCGACGACGTCTTCGCCGAGCTCGACGCCGGCCGCCGCACCCGCCTGGCCGCCCTGGTGTCCGACGCCGAACAGCTGCTGGTCACGGCCGCCGTGGCGGAGGACATCCCCGTGGAGCTGCGCGGGCCGCGCATCGGTGTCAGCCTCGGCGAGGAGGGCAGCACGCTCGATCCGGGGGTCCGGCCGTGACGCGTGCCGGCGAGGCGGGTCCGGCGGACGACCAATGGGCCCCGGACGACGCGGGGCGCGCGGGCGAGCCACGGGACGCCGGGACGCCGGGGACCGGACCGGACGCGGCCCCGGGGCCCGGCGCGCCGGCGCCGCAGGGACCCGCCGACCCCACCCCGCCGGGACCGGCGCCCGAGGAGCCGGACGCCGCCCTGGTCGCGCTCAACCGCGTCCGGCAGGCCGCGGAGGCCCGGGGCGAGGCCCGGCGCCGGTCCTCCACCCCGGCGCGCGGCACGGCCGGGACGCAGGGTGCCGGCCGGGCCGGTGGGGGCCGGCGTCGGGGCCCGGTGGCCGACGCCCGCGACCCGCGCATGCTCGGCGACGTGTTCGGCCGCCTGGTGACGGACCGCGGATGGTCCTCGCCGGTGGCCGTCGGCTCCGTGCTGTCCCGCTGGGACGAGCTGGTGGGGCCGGACATCGCCCTGCACTGCAGGCCGGAGAGCTTCGAGAACGAGGTGGTCACGGTGCGCTGTGACTCCACGGCGTGGGCCACCCAGCTCAAGCTCCTCACGCCCGCCCTGCTGCAGCGGTTCGAGGACGCCCTGGGACCGGGGATCGTCACGAGCCTGCGCGTGGCCGGCCCCGCGGCCCCGTCCTGGCGCAAGGGCCCGCGCGTGGTCCGGGGCAGGGGCCCGCGGGACACCTACGGATAGGCCCGCTCCCTCCCGCCAAGCCCCGCCAAGCCCCGCCGGGTCCCGGCGCCCGGCCCGGACCCGCTGCCGCGACGCCGTCCGCCGAACCCGCCAACGGCGATCTGAGCCACTCACCCCCCGGTGGGCGGACGGGGACCGGGAGGGCGATCCCCGAGCGGGGCGGAAGGCCGGTTCTGCGCGTCTGGGGGCATGTCCTGGCCCGGCGCACCCCTCCGATGGGCGCTCCGGGCGCGTTCTGGAGTAGGATATGAAGGACGTCGTGCCGAACCTGGACGGGCCGTGCCCGCAGGTGTCCCCCTCGGGGCCGGCACGGTCCGCCGAGACTGTCCCCGAACCGAGGAGCCGTAGACGCCCGTGGCCGAAGAGAACAACGGCACTGACCAGAGCGGCCTGCCCCCGGAGACCGCCGCACCGGCACCGGAGGCGACCTCCTCCGAGATCTCCCAGGCCACCCGCAAGGTGGAGCACGAGTACGGCGCCGGTGACATCACGGTGCTCGAGGGCCTGGAGGCCGTGCGCAAGCGGCCGGGCATGTACATCGGCTCCACGGGCCCGCGCGGCCTGCACCACCTCGTCTACGAGGTCGTGGACAACTCGGTGGACGAGGCCCTCGCCGGGTACTGCGACACCATCCGCGTCACGCTGCAGGCCGACGGCGGCGTCCGCGTGGAGGACAACGGCCGCGGCATCCCCGTGGACATGCACCCCACGGAGGGCCGGCCCACGGTCGAGGTCGTCATGACCATCCTGCACGCCGGCGGAAAGTTCGGCGGGGGCGGCTACGCCGTCTCCGGCGGCCTGCACGGCGTGGGCATCTCCGTGGTGAACGCGCTGTCCACGCGCGTGGAGACCGAGATCCGCCGCCAGGGCCACGTCTGGCGGATGTCCTTCGCGAACGGCGGCGTGCCCCAGGGCGAGCTCGTCCAGGGCGAGGAGACGGACGCGACCGGCACCACCCAGGTGTTCTACCCGGACCCGGAGATCTTCGAGACGACCGTCTTCGACTTCGAGACGCTGCGCGCGCGGTTCCAGCAGATGGCCTTCCTCAACAAGGGCCTGCGCATCACGCTGACGGACGAGCGCCCGATCGAGACCAACGAGGTCCAGCAGGACGAGATCGCCGGTGACCCGGAGGCCGAGGCCACGGCGGAGGCCCCGGAGGACGCGGCCACCGAGGAGACCCCGGCCCCGATCGGGCACGAGCTGGAGTCCCATCGCAAGCGGACCGTCGACTACAAGTACGACAACGGCCTGCTGGACTACGTGGAGCACCTGAACTCGAACAAGAAGGTCGAGATGGTGCACGACGACGTCATCGCCTTCGAGACCGAGGACACCGAGCGCAAGATGGCCGCCGAGGTGGCCATGCAGTGGACCACCGCCTACTCCGAGTCGGTCCACACCTACGCGAACACCATCAACACCCACGAGGGCGGCACCCACGAGGAGGGCTTCCGCGCGGCGCTGACCTCCCTCGTCAACCGGTATGCCCGGGACAAGGAACTGCTCAAGGCCAAGGACGACAACCTCACCGGGGACGACGTCCGCGAGGGCCTGACCGCGGTGCTGTCCATCAAGCTCTCCGAGCCGCAGTTCGAGGGCCAGACGAAGACGAAGCTGGGCAACTCCGAGGCCAAGGGCTTCATCCAGAAGATCGTCTCGGACCAGCTCGGCGACTGGCTCGAGCGGAACCCGGGCCCGGCCAAGGACATCATCCGCAAGGCCCAGCTGGCCTCCCAGGCCCGCATGGCCGCCCGCAAGGCCCGGGACAACGCCCGGCGCAAGTCGCCCCTGGAGTCCTTCGGGATGCCCGGCAAGCTCGCCGACTGCTCCTCGAAGAACCCCGTCGAGTGCGAGGTCTACATCGTGGAGGGCGACTCGGCCGGCGGCTCGGCCAAGCAGGGCCGCAACCCCACCACGCAGGCGATCCTGCCGCTGCGCGGCAAGATCCTCAACGTGGAGCGCGCCCGCCTGGACCGCGCCCTCTCCAACGCGGAGATCCAGTCGATGATCACCGCGTTCGGCACGGGCATCGGCGAGGAGTTCGACCTCACCAAGCTGCGGTACCACAAGATCGTCCTGATGGCGGACGCGGACGTGGACGGCCAGCACATCACCACCCTGCTGCTGACGGTGCTGTTCCGCTACATGCGCCCGCTGATCGAGAACGGCTTCGTGTTCCTGGCGCAGCCCCCGCTGTACCGGATCAAGTGGTCCAACGCCCCGCACGACTACGTGTTCTCGGACGAGGAGCGCGACCAGGCGATCGCCGCCGGCCTGGCCCGCGGCTGGCGCTACCCCAAGGACAACGGCATCCAGCGCTACAAGGGCCTGGGCGAGATGGACTACCAGGAGCTGTGGGACACCACCATGGACCCGGAGCACCGGACCCTGCTGCAGGTGACCATGGACGACGCGGCCGCGGCGGACGAGATCTTCTCCATGCTGATGGGCGAGGACGTGGAATCCCGCCGGTCCTTCATCCAGCAGAACGCCAAGGACGTCCGGTTCCTGGACATCTGAGTCCCTCCCGAGACACCTGACCCGGACCCCGCGGCCCGGGGCCGGGCCCGCCCAGCCGTGCGGTGCCCGCCCCGCCGGCGGACCACCCTGACGAGACCCGAGGACCGAAGCGCGTGAGTGACGAGCAGAACCCCGAGAACACCGAGAACCCGACGCCCGACGCCGGCGGGCCGGCCGAGGCCGGCGCCCCGGTGATCGCCCCGAACCTGGAGGGCGCCGACAAGGTCGAGCAGGTGGACCTGCAGACCGAGATGAAGCGGTCCTACCTCGACTACGCGATGGCCGTCATCGTGGGCCGCGCGCTGCCGGACGTGCGGGACGGGCTCAAGCCGGTGCACCGGCGCGTGCTCTACGGCATGTACGACGGCGGCTACCGCCCGGACCGGTCCTTCAACAAGTCGGCCCGCGTGGTCGGCGAGGTCATGGGCAACTACCACCCGCACGGCGACTCGGCGATCTACGACGCCCTCGTGCGGCTCATCCAGGACTGGGTCATGCGCTACCCGCTGGCCCTGGGCCAGGGCAACTTCGGGTCCCCCGGCAACGACGGCGCGGCCGCCCAGCGCTACACCGAGACCAAGATGGCGCCCCTGGCCCTGGAGATGGTCCGGGACATCCAGGAAGACACCGTCGACTTCCAGGACAACTACGACGGCAAGCAGCAGGAGCCCACCGTGCTGCCGGCCCGGTTCCCCAACCTGCTGGTCAACGGCTCCTCGGGCATCGCCGTCGGGATGGCCACCAACATCCCGCCGCACAACCTGCGGGAGGTCGTGGACGGGGTGCAGTGGTACCTGCAGCACCCCGAGGCCACGCGCGAGGAGCTGCTCGAGGCCCTGCTCGAGCGCATCAAGGGCCCGGACTTCCCGTCCGGGGCGCAGATCCTGGGCCGCAAGGGCATCGAGGACGCCTACCGGACCGGCCGCGGCTCCATCGCCATGCGCGCGGTGGTCAGCGTCGAGGAGATCCAGGGCCGGACCTGCCTCGTGATCACCGAGCTGCCCTACATGGCCAACCCGGACAACCTCGCCGCCAAGATCGCGGAGATGGTCCGCGACGGCAAGCTCACCGGCATCGCCGACATGCGCGACGAGACCTCCGGGCGCACCGGCCAGCGCCTCGTCATCGTGCTCAAGCGGGACGCCGTGGCCAAGGTGGTGCTGAACAACCTCTACAAGCACACCCAGCTGCAGGAGAACTTCTCCGCCAACATGCTGGCCCTCGTGGACGGCGTGCCGCGCACCCTGTCCCTGGACGGTTTCGTGCACCACTGGGTGATGCACCAGATCGAGGTCATCGTCCGGCGCACCCGGTTCCGCAAGCGCCGGGCGGAGGAGCGAGCCCACATCCTGCAGGGCCTGCTCAAGGCCCTGGACATGCTGGACGAGGTCATCGCGACCATCCGGCGCTCCGCCAGCGCCGAGGTCGCCCGCGAGGAGCTCAAGACGCTGCTCGAGATCGACGACGACCAGGCCCAGGCCATCCTCAACATGCAGCTGCGCTCCCTGGCCGCGCTCGAGCGCCAGAAGCTGCAGGACGAGTACGACGAGCTGCAGGCCCGGATCGCCGAGTACAACGCCATCCTGGAGTCGCCGCAGCGCCAGCGCGAGGTGGTCTCCGCCGAGCTGGCCGAGCTGGTGGACAAGTACGGGGACGACCGCCGCACCGAGATCCTCTACGGCTACGACGGCGACATGTCGATGGAGGACCTCATCCCCGAGGAGGAGATGGTCGTCACCATCACCCGCGGCGGGTACATCAAGCGCACGCGGATCGACAGCTACCGCGCCCAGAACCGCGGCGGCAAGGGCGTGCGCGGGGCCTCCCTGCGCGAGGACGACGTGGTGGAGCACTTCTTCACCACCTCGACGCACCACTGGATCCTGTTCTTCACCAACCTGGGCCGGGTCTACCGGATCAAGACCTACGAACTGCTCGAGGCCGGCCGGGACGCCAAGGGCCAGCACGTGGCCAACCTCCTGGCCTTCCAGCCGGAGGAGCGGATCGCCCAGGTCATGCCCCTGACCGACTACGGGCGGGCGCCCTACCTCGTGCTGGCCACCCGCAGCGGCCTCGTCAAGAAGACGCTGCTCGCCGACTACGACACCAACCGCAGCGCCGGCGTGATCGCCATCAAGCTGCGCGAGGGCGACGAGGTGGTCTCCGCCCAGCTGGTCTCGGAGGAGGACGACCTGTTCCTCATCTCCCGCAACGGCCAGTCGCTCCGGTTCAACGCGACCAACGAGGCGCTGCGGCCGATGGGCCGGGCCACCTCCGGCGTGACGGGCATGAAGTTCCGCCCCGGCGACGAGCTGCTCACGGCCGACGTGGTCCGGGAGGACTCCTTCGTCTTCACCGTGACGGAGGGCGGGTACGCCAAGCGGACCGCCGTGGACGAGTACCGCGTGCAGAACCGCGGCGGCCTCGGGATCAAGGTCGGCAAGGTCGTGGAGGACCGCGGCGTGCTCACGGGCGGCCTGGTGGTGCACGAGGAGGACGAGGTGCTCGTGGTCATGGAGTCGGGCAAGGTGGTCCGCTCCGCCGTCGCCGGCGTCCCCGCCAAGGGCCGGGACACGATGGGAGTGATCTTCGCCAAGCCGGACAAGAACGACCGGATCATCGCGGTGACGCTGAACAACGAGAAGCACCTCAACAGCGCCAACGGGGAGGCCGCCGAGGACGCCGTGGAGGGTGAAGTACCCTTGGACCCTGAGGCGGCGCCCGCGGACACGCAGGCGGACGCCGACGCGACCATGACAGCCACCGAATCCGCCACGGGTGCAACCGGCCCGGACGCGGAGACTGACGGAGGACAGTAGTGAGCACATCCGGAACGCCCCGGTCCACGGGCCAGCGCCCGGCGGGCACGAACCCCGCCCGCGGGACCCAGCAGCGGACCGCCGCCCAGCCGGCCCGGACGGCCGCCCAGCGCCCCCAGAACGGCCGCCCCTCGGGGCAGGCCCAGGGACGTCCGGCGTCCGGCCAGCGGCCCGCGCAGCGCCCGGCCCAGCAGGGCCTGGTCCGGCCGGCGCCCAAGGCCAAGGTCCGCAAGGCCCGGCTGCTCGTCTCCCGGATCGACCCCTGGTCGGTGCTCAAGATGGCGTTCCTGCTCTCCGTGGCCCTGGGCATCGTCACCGTGGTCGGCGCCGTGGTGCTGTGGACCGTCATGGACCTGACCGGGATCTTCGACCAGGTCAACGACCTGCTGGCGCAGGTGCTCGGCTCGGAGGGCGGCTCGTTCACCGTCCAGCAGATCATCTCCCTCGGCCAGGTGGCCTCGTTCGCCACCATCATCGCGGTGGTCAACGTGGTCCTGCTGACGGCGCTGAGCATGCTCGCGGCGGTCCTCTACAACATCTCGTCCACCCTCGTCGGCGGCATCGGCGTGACCCTCACCGACGACTGACGGCTCCCGCGACCCGCGGCCGGACCGCCGATTTTGCCCGGCGGCCCGGCTGGGGTATCGTGGACTCTCGTTCCGGGGACGCGTTCCCGGAACGGTGAGGGCGTATAGCTCAGGCGGTTAGAGCGCTTCGCTGATAACGAAGAGGTCCCAAGTTCAAGTCTTGGTACGCCCACTCACGCAGTTCCCCCACCGGCCCCGCGCCGGGGAAGGCGGCATCATGAAGCCAGCGGCACGACTGGTCGCCGTGGCGGCCGGCGTGGCCGCCGTGCTCGGTGTCCGAGCCTGGCGCGAGAACGAGCGCGGCAAGCAGGTCTGGAGCTCGGCCACGGATTCCCTCGACACCACGGCGCAGGGCAGCCCGGAGCGGGACGCGCGGGACAACTGAACACCCCTCGGGGGCATGGCGCAATTGGTAGCGCACCTGCTTTGCAAGCAGGGGGTTAGGGGTTCGAGTCCCCTTGCCTCCACCGATGACGAAGGGCCCGGGATCCAGTGCGGATCCCGGGCCCTTCGTCATGCCACGGGTCCCGGTCCGTCCCGGGGCGCCCCGTGCGCCCCGGCGGGCGCGACGGCGGCCCGGAGGGCCCGAGTGCCGGGCCGGACCCGTGCGGGGACCGGCCCGGCCGCCTCACTCGGCCGACTTCGGCGCGGGGACGCCCTCGACCTTCTCCTCGGCCGTGTCCACCACGGCGTCACCGGCGGCCACGGCCGGGGCGGGGGTGGTCCCGGCGCCCGGGGTCGCGGCGGGGAGCGTGGTGGTGGCGGTGCTCGCCGGGGTGGCGGCCGGCGTGGACGGCGCGCGCGTGGCCAGGTCCGGGTCGGCACCCGTGGTGGCGGCCGCGGCCGGCACGGTGGCACCGGCGGGGGCTCCGGTGCGCGGCAGCGGGGCCGGGGCCGGGGCCTTCCACGGGTCGTCGACCGGCTTGGTGAGCTGCCAGACGGCCACCGCGGCCGCGCCGGCGGCGACGACCATCCCGGCCACCAGCCAGCCGGTGTTGCCGGAGCCGCTCTTGCGGGCCTGCTTCTTCAGCTGCCTCTCCGCGGACTTCGCGTACTGCTCGGCGGCCCTGCGCAGCTTCTTCACGGCCTTCTTGTCCCCGGTGAGGCCGATGAGGGCGCTCTCCACGGCGGGGGAGACCTTGGCGTGGTGGGCGGCCCGGGAGGCCTGGCCCGCGACGCCGGCCAGCCGTCCGGAGGCGGCGGGGACGTACTCGTCCTGGACCTTGTGCCGAGCGGTCTCCACGACCGGGGCGACGCGCTCGGCGGCCCCCGCCAGGGCGGCGCCGGCCTGGCCCAGGCCGGCCTTGACCGGCGGCGTGAGGCGTTCGATGGTGTCGGCGACCTGGTGGGAGGCCTGCGCCCGGGCGGCCTTGCCGCGCACCTTGCCCTCGCCGAGCCCGCGCTCGGCCCAGGCCAGGGCGGCCTCCACCTTCGGGGCGGCCCAGAGCGCGGCCTGGTCCACTCCGGTGGTGAGCCGGTCCTCGAGAGTCGGGGCAGTCGTCTTCTTGCTCATTCGAACCTCCATGACGTGCGCTGGTGCACTCTGCTGTGCCGGCGGCAAACCGGTGCGCCGGGCCTGGGTACAGCCTAAGGGGTTCGGCGCGGCGGCGGCACGGCGGGGACGTTCGCCCCGGGTTCGGCCCTCGGCGAAGACGGGGCCCCGGTCAGGCCCAGGACCGGCCCCCACGCGCGGCAGGTGGAACAATGGCGGACATGACTGCTATCGCGACCCACATCGCCACCATCAAGACCAACGCCGGGGACATCGTCGTCGAGCTCTACGGCAACCACGCGCCGAAGACCGTGCGGAACTTCATCGGCCTGGCCACCGGGGACCAGGAGTGGACCCACCCGGCCACGGGCGAGACCCAGACGGGCACCCCGCTGTACAACGGCACCATCTTCCACCGCATCATCAAGGACTTCATGATCCAGGGCGGTGACCCGCTCGGCCGTGGCATCGGCGGCCCGGGCTACCAGTTCGACGACGAGATCAACCCGGACCTCGACTTCACCACCCCCTACAAGCTGGCCATGGCCAACGCCGGCATCCAGGGCGGCCGCGGCACCAACGGCTCCCAGTTCTTCATCACCTCCGTGCCCACCACCTGGCTGCAGGGCAAGCACACCATCTTCGGCGAGGTGAAGGACGAGGCCTCGCAGAAGGTCGTGGACGAGCTGAACTCCGTGCGCACCGGCCCCGGCGACAAGCCGGTCGAGGACGTGGTCATCGAGTCGATCGAGATCAAGGAAGCCTGAGGCACCTCGAGTGTCCCACCTGGCCCCGGGCGGTCCGGAGGGCGCGGCAGGCCGGCCATTGCCGGTGTGCCCGCGCCATCCGGACCGCCCGTCCCTTATCCGCTGCCAGCGCTGCGGCCGGCCCGCCTGCCCCGAGTGCCAGCGCCCGGCCGCCGTCGGGGTGCACTGCGTGGACTGCGTGGTGGACCTCCGCGCCGGGACGCGGCCGGGGCGTGCGCTGGGCGGCCCGACGCCGGCCCGGACGGGCCTCGCGGCGGCCCGGCGGCCGCGGAGCGCGGAGCGTCCCACGGTCACGTGGGTCCTGATCGGGCTGTGCGCGGTGGCCTACGTGCTGCAGTGGCTCACGGCCGGCCAGCGGCCCGGCGTCACCGAGCTCTTCTGGTACGCGGGCGTGCACACCTCCGCCTGGATGACGGAACCGTGGCGGATGCTCACCTCGGCGTTCCTGCACTCGCTGGGCAATCCGCTGCACATCCTGCTGAACCTCTTCACCCTGTGGATGATGGGCCGGATCCTCGAACCGGTCCTCGGCTGGGCCCGGTTCCTCACGCTGTACCTGGTCGCCGCCCTCGGCGGTTCCGTGGCCGTGCTGTGGCTCTCCCCGCCGGACGTGCCCGTCCTGGGCGCCTCGGGGGCCGTCTACGGGCTCTTCGCGGCCCTGTTCATCGTGCTGCGGCGCACCGGCGGGAACGTGACCTCGATCGTGGCGTTGATCGCCGTGAACCTCGTCGTGTCCTTCATGGGTGCCAACATCTCGTGGCAGGGGCACATCGGTGGCCTCGTGTCCGGGGCGGCCTGCGCCGCCGTCTTCGCCTACGTGCCCCACGCGCGCCGGGGACCGGCGCTGCGGCAGTGGCTGGGTACGGCGGCGGTCGCCGGGACGCTGGTGGTCCTGGCCGTGCTCGGTGCCGCCCGGCTGACCCCGACGGTGCTGCTCGGCCTCGCCTGATATCCACAAGGTTATCCACGGATGTGGACGGAATGACACGGGTGTGATTCACAAGGAGGGTTATCCACAGTCGTTATCCACACTGTGGATGAATCACACCGGTGTCGTTCCCTCCACAGGGGCGGCTGTGGACAGCAAGATCCCTGTCCGCCGGGGAATCCGAGGCCCGTGGCGACAGTGTGGACAGGCCGGCCCCTCCGTGGGGAGAACGGCTCCACTCTTCCACAGGGCGTGGGGAGCAGGACGGGCAGGCCGGGCCGAATTCACCACCGTTGTCCACAGGTCTTCCAGCGGAGGGTGAGGGGCCGGTGGATATCACGAGGTCCGTGCCGCGATCGGGGCCGCCGTCGGGAGTCCGCGGCCGTGAGGGGGGTCGGGAGGGGCGGCGTCGAGAGGAGAGAGGCTTCGGGACGGCGACCCGGAGGGGACGGCCTGGAGGGTGGCGCTCCGGGAGGCGAGGGACCGGGGGGCGGTGAGCCGACCCCGGATGCGCCGGCGGACGGTCCCTCCGGAGCCGGGCGACCGCCCGGTCACCCCTGCATGACGCACTGGTCGCTCAGGGGTGACGGCCCGCCCGACTCCGGACGACGGCCGGGTCAGCCCCGGGCGTCCGCCGGGAGTGCGCCGGGTCCGTGCCGGGTCAGCGCCAGCGGGTGGTCATGACGAAGCCGATGACCGCGATGCCGAAGCCGATGCCGATGTTCCAGCCGCCCGCCTGCGGGAGGGGGGCCAGGCCCATGGTGATGTAGTAGACGATGATCCACAGCAGGCCGATGATCATCAGGCCGAACATGATCGCCTTGTACCAGACGGGCAGCGGCCCGGGCTCCTGGGCGGCGGCGCGTGCGGCGGCCCGGCGCTCGGCCCGCTCGGCGGAGACGTGGTTCTTACCGGTCCTGCGGGACTTCGACTCGGGCAAGGGATTCCTCTTCGACTCTTCGACGGGATCGGTCACGGTGCCGGAGACGCCGGGGAGGCGTATTCTGCTGCAGACGACTCCGGTCCCGATCAGTCTAGCGGCGACCGCCGCCGGCCTGCCCGGACCGCCGGGGCCGCCGGCAGGACCGCGTCCACCCGTGGTCCGGTCCGTCCCGGTCCCCGAACCACCGACTCGACGTTAGGCACCCCCGCATGACCTCCCCGTCCCAGCGACCCGACGGCGCCCCGGCGCGCGTCCTCGTGGTCGACAACTACGACAGCTTCGTCTACACGCTCGTGGGATACCTGCGCGAGCTCGGGGCGGACACCCTCGTGGTGCGCAACGACGCCGTCACGGTGGGCGAGGCCATCGAACTGGCGGCCGAGCGCGACGGCGTCCTGCTCTCGCCCGGCCCGGGTACGCCCGCGGAGGCCGGCATCAGCATCGCCATGGTCCGCTGGGCGGCCGAGCACGCGGTGCCCCTGTACGGGGTGTGCCTGGGCCACCAGGCGATCTCGGAGGCCTTCGGGGCGACGGTGACCCACGCGGAGGAGCTCATGCACGGCAAGACCTCCCGGCTGCGGCACGGCCGGCACCCGATGTTCGCCGGCGTCCCGGACCCGTTCTCCGCCACGCGGTACCACTCGCTCGCGGCCGTGCGTTCCACCGTCCCCGCGGAGCTGGAGATCACCGCCGAGACGGAGGGCGGCATCGTCATGGGCGTCGCCCACCGCACCGCGCCGTTGTGGGGCGTCCAGTTCCACCCCGAGTCGGTCCTCACCGAGGGGGGCTACCGGATGCTCGCCAACTGGCTGGAGTCCCTCGGCATGGCCGGGGTGGCCGAGCGAGCGGACACGCTCTCCCCGCTCGTCGGCTGATCAGCCGTCCTCGTCACCGCCCTCGTTCCCGCCGCCGTTCCCGCCGCCGTTGCCCCGGTTGTTCCCCGGCCCGGTGGGCGGGGGTGAGTCGGACGGCGCCGGGGACCCCGTCGCGCTGCCCGTCGGTGAGGGACTGGCGGACGAGGAGGTGCCCGACGGCGAGGGACTGGCCGAGGCGGAGGCCGACGCGGACGGCGTCGCGCTCGGCGTGGGCGTGGGGGTCGGCGTCGCGCTCGGCGTGGGCGTCGGGGTGGGTGTGGGCCGCGGGGCGGGCCGCTGCGGCCGGACCGCGACCTCGACGGTGACGGAGGACCCCTGGGGCACCTCCGTGCCCTCGGCCTCCTCCTGGGCCACGACGGTGCCCTCGCGGACCACCTCGTTGGCCACCTCCACGACCGTCATCCGCAGCCCCGCGTCCTCCAGCGCGGCCTGCGCCTCGGCGCGGCTGAGGTCCACCAGGGCCGGCACCTCGACCATGCCGGAGGAGACCTGCAGCTCCACGGACGCCCCGGAGCGCACGGTCGACCCCAGCTCCGGGGAGGTGCCCACCAGCCGGTCGCGCGGCACGTCCGCGGAGGGCACGTCCCGGACCGAGGAGATCGACAGCCCGAGTTCCTCGAGGACGTCCCGGGCGGTGGCCTCCGACTGGCCGGCGAGGCTCTCGGGGATCACCACCTGGTCCGGGCCCAGGGAGATGAGCAGGGCCACCTCCTGGCCCTTCTGCATGGTGGTGCCGGCCTCCGGCTCGGTGCCCACGGCGAGGTCTCGCGCCACCTCGTCGTCGTGGACCTCCTCCAGCATGGGGCGCAGTTCCGCCGCCGTCAGGGCGTTCTGGGCCTCGATCTGCGTGAGGTTGGCGACCTCCGGGACGGTGACCTGGTTGGCCTCGAGGTTCCGCCGGTTCAGCTCGTCCATGAGGAACCAGCCGCCGGCCACCGCGGCCAGGGCCAGGATGACGACGAGGACGGGGATCCACACCCGGTGACGCCGCCGCGGTGCCGGCCGCCGGGCCGCCTCCTGGGGGTCGTGGGGCATCGCGGCGAAGGCGAGGGGGTGGCCCGTGTCCTCGGACAGCGGGGGCGTGGACGCGCTGGGCGCCGGCCCGCGCTCCCCGGTCCCCGGGTAGCCGTCGGCCGCCGCGACGGGCGCGGCCGGGCCCGCGGCGCCGCCGCGGCCCTCCTCGGCAGGATCCCCACCGAGGGCGGGGATGGGCTCGGTGTCCTCGTGCACCGGCCCCCGCACCCCCGGCAGGGCCTCCGTGGCCGGTCCGGCGACCTGCCCGGTGCCCGGGCCCGGGACGACGGCGACGGCGGCCGTCGCGTCCGGATCGGCGTCGCGTCCGGACGGGGAGCCCGTCGCGGCGTGGGCACCGGCGGCGCCCACGGCCGCGACCGCCCCGGCCGTACCGAGAGCGCCCGGGGATGCGGCCCCGGCGGCCCCGCCCGTCCCGGCCCGCGCGGCACCGGACCCGCCCGCGGCAGCGGCCGGGCCGGCGTCGGCAGCCCGCAGGACCCGCTCCAGCGCGGCGCGGAACTCCAGGCCGGTCTGGAACCGCTCGTCCTTGTCCTTGGCCAGGGCCCGGGCGACGACCGCGTCCAACGCGGGGGAGACCTGGGGGTTCAGCGTGGACGGGGCGGGCGGGTCCTCCCGCACGTGCTGGTAGGCCACCGCCACGGGGGAGTCGCCCACGAACGGCGGGCGGCCCGTGAGCAACTCGAACAGCAGGCAGCCGGCGGAGTACAGGTCGGACCGCGAGTCGACCGTCTCCCCGCGGGCCTGCTCGGGGGAGAGGTACTGGGCGGTGCCCACGACCGCCTGGGTCTGGGTCATGGTGGCGGCGGAGTCGGCCAGGGCCCGGGCGATGCCGAAGTCCATCACCTTCACCGCCCCGGAGCCGGTGACCATGACGTTGGCGGGCTTGATGTCCCGGTGGACGATGCCGGCCTCGTGGCTGAAGTGCAGGGCCGCCAGCACGCCGGAGGTCCACTCCACCGCCTGGTCCACGGAGAGCTCGTCGTGGCGCAGCAGGTCCCGCAGGGTCCGGCCGTCCACGAACTCCATGATCATGAAGGGGCAGTCCACCCCGTGGTGCCCGGCATCCTCGAACGTCTCCTCGCCGGTGTCGTAGACGGAGACGATGTTCGGGTGGTTCAGCGCGGCCGAGGACTGCGCCTCCCGGCGGAAGCGCGACTGGAACTGCGGGTCCCGGGCGAGGTCCGGGCGCATCATCTTGATCGCCACCCGGCGCCCCAGGCGCAGGTCGCGGCCCTGGAACACGTCGGCCATGCCGCCCCGGCCGATGAGGTCACCGACCTCGTACCGGCCGTTGAGGATGCGTTGGTGTGGCACTGTGCAGGTCCTGTTCCGTGGGGACTCGTCGGTGACTGGTCGGGGGCTCGTCAGGGGGCTCGCGGCAGGGTGGCCCGGGTGGTCCCGGCGGTCAGCTCTCCTCGGCGGGCGCCGCGTCCAGCGAGGACGCTGCGCCGTCCCCCCGGGAGCCGGGGAGGCGGCGCCGGTCTCGGCGGTCGTGTCGGCGGTGGTGTCCGCCGTGGGCTCGTCCGTGGCGGGCGCGGTGCTCGTGGCCGGCGCGCTCGTCGACGGGGCTGCGGAGGTGGGGTCCTCGGTGGGCGCGGACGGGCTGGCCGGGGCGCTCGTCGAGGGCGGGGCGGTGGTCTCGGCGGGCGTCGAGCTCGCCGGGGCGCTCGTCTCCGGCGCGGAGGAGGACTCCGACGGCGGGGCCTGCGTGGTCGGCGGCGCCTCCGCGTACGTCACGGTGATGAGCCGGCCCAGGGGGACCTCGCCGGTGGGGTCGAGCCCGAGCACGAGGCCCGGCGTCACCTCGGAGCTCCGCTGGCCGGTCTGGGTGACCTGGAAGCCCAGGTCGCGCAGCTCGGCCGCCACCTCGTCCACGGGCCGCCCCAGGTAGGACGCCGCCGAGATGGTCACGGTCCGCGGCGCCTCGGTGGTCTCGCTCGCGGTCGGCGACTCCGAGGCGCTGGCCGAGGTGGCCGAGGTGGCCGAGGTGGAGGGCGTGGCCGGCGCCGAGGAGGACTCCTCGGCGGGGCCCCGGGCGAGCAGCGGGCCCAGCCACATGCCCAGGAGCACGAACAGCACCAGCGCGAGCAGGCCGATCAGCGGCCAGGTCCACGGGCTGCGCCGGCGCGGCTCGGCCGTGCGGTCCAGGTCCTCGTCCCGCCCGTCGGCCGCGAGGTCGGCGGCCCCGGTGCCCGGGCCGGCGTCGGGCCCGCCCGTGGCCGAGATCCGGGGGGACCCGGCCGCCGCGGCGCCCGCGCCCACGGCCGCCCCGGCCGCGGCGGAGCCCGCGAGCGGCAGGGCCGAGGTCCCGGTGCCCCGGGATCCCGAGGCGCCCGCGGGCCGCTCGATCACCTCGGTGGCGTGGGTCTGGGTCATCCCGGAGAAGTCCACCGGCTGGGTGACGGCCTCGGTCGGGGCCCCGGTGCTGAGGAACGGGAGCATCCCGGGCACGGACGCCGCGGCGGAGGCGGTGTCCTGCCGGCGCAGGGCCTCGGCGGCCTCGGCCAGGGCGGTGGCGTTGGCCGGCCGGTCCCGCGCCTCCTTCGAGAGCATGGACATGATCAGCGCGCGCACCGGCTCGGGGATGGACTCCGGCAGCGGCGGCGGCGGGTCGTTGACCTGGGCCAGGGCGATGGCGATCTGGGACTCCCCGGAGAACGGGCGGTGCCCCACGAGGCACTCGTAGCCGATCACGCCGAGGGAGTAGATGTCCGAGGACCCGGTGGCCTGCTGGCCGGTGGCCTGCTCGGGCGCGAGGTACTGGGCGGTGCCCATCACCTGCCCGGTGGCCGTCAGCGGCACCTGGTCGGCCAGCCGGGCGATGCCGAAGTCCGTGACCTTGACGCGCCCGTGCGGCGTGATGAGCAGGTTGCCGGGCTTGATGTCCCGGTGCACGAGCCCCTGGGCGTGGGCGGCGGACAGCGCGCGCGCCGTCTGCGCCATGATGTTCAGGGTCCGGTCCGGGGACAGGACCTTCTCCTTGTCCAGGATGGCGGACAGCGGCGGGCCGGGCACCAGTTCCATCACGAGGTACCCGGAGCCGCCCTCCTCGCCGTAGTCGAAGACGTTGGCGACGCCGGGGTGGTTCAGCAGCGCGGTGTGCTGGGCCTCGGCCCGGAACCGGCGCAGGAAGTTGGCGTCCCCGGTGTACTCCTCCTTGAGGATCTTCACCGCCGTGAGCCGCCCCAGGACCTTGTCCCGGGCCTTCCAGACCTCGCCCATGCCACCGATGGCGATGCGCTCGGTGAGCTGGTACCTGCCGCCCAGCGTGATACCCGATGTCGGCCTCACTGTGTGACCACCGCCTCCATGATCTTCTTCAGGTTCGTCGACGTCAGCGCGCTGCCGGTGTCGAAGTCGATGTTCTGGTACACGAGGGTCACGGCCACCTGCGGGTCGTCCGCGGGGGCGAACCCGGTGATCCACGAGTGGACGTTGTCCGTCTCCGCGCTGATCTGCGCCGTGCCCGTCTTGGCGGCGATGTCCACCGTGCCGGACTCCGCGCGGTAGGCGGTGCCGCCGTCCACGACCCCGCGCATCATCTGGGTCATCTGCTCGGCGACCTCCGGCGTGGTGGAGCGCTTGAACACCTCGGGCTCGGTCTCCTCCAGCAGCGTCAGGTCCGAGCCCCGGATGGAGTCGATCAGCTGCGGCTTCATCAGGGTCCCGTCGTTGGCGATGGCCGCGGCCACCATGTTCATCTGCAGCGCGGTGGCCTTGACGTCCCGCTGGCCCAGGGCCGACTGCGCCAGGGCGGCATCGTCCAGGTCCCCGGGGAACTGCGAGGCCGAGACCGTCAGCGGGATGTCGATCGACTCGTTGAACCCGAAGTTCTCCGCGGTGGTGCGGATCCGGTCCTGGCCCAGCTGCATGGCGGCGTTGGCGAAGGGGGTGTTGCAGGACTGGGCGAAGACCTCGGCGAGCGTGGCCCGGTCGAAGCGCCCGCAGATGCCGCCGCCGAAGTTGCCCAGCTGGGTGGAGGAGTTCGGCAGCGTGATCTTGTCCGGCACGTCCACGGTGGTGTCCGGCTCGAACTGGCCGGACTCGAGCATCGCCACGGTGTCGATGAGCTTGAACGTGGAGCCGGGGGCGGCGAGCGAGGCGGTGGGCCGGTTCACGTACGGGCTCAGCCCCGGCACGGACTGCAGCTCCTCCATGTTCTGGGCGGCCTTGGCCCCGG
The DNA here is from genome assembly GCF_005877055.1 of Citricoccus sp. SGAir0253. NCBI lineage: Bacteria > Bacillati > Actinomycetota > Actinomycetes > Micrococcales > Micrococcaceae > Citricoccus > Citricoccus sp. SGAir0253. The sequence goes on from NZ_CP039424.1 coordinate 21,331, forward strand.
AGTGGACGGCGAGCAGGTTGGTGTCGTAGCTCGGCTTGGAGGCCATGGCCAGGATGTCCCCGGTCTTCGGGTCGGTGATGACGGCCGAGGCGGTGGTGCCCTCCGGCAGGGCGTCGTAGGCCACCTGCTGCATCCTCGGGTCGATCGTCAGCTCGACCTGGGCGCCCTCCATGGGGGTGCCGGAGAACAGCTCCACGATCCGGTCCACGAACTGCCCGTCCGAGGTGCCCGCGAGGTACCGGTTCATCTTGTCCTCGAGGCCGGTGGCGCCGTAGGACAGCGAGTAGAAGCCGGTCAGCCCGGAGTACAGCTCGGGCTGGTGGTACACGCGCTGGTAGTTGAAGTCGTCGTTGGACTCCACGGACTCGGCGATCGCGGTCCCGTCCACGAGGATGGGCCCGCGGGCGGAGCCGAACTCCTGGTAGAGCTGGCGCGAGTTGAAGTCGTTGTTCTTCAGCGCGTCGGCGGCGACCACCTGGATGATCGAGATGGCCGCCACGAGCACCATGAACATGGCGACGACGACGACCCACGTGTTGCGGATGGCCTGGTTCATGGGGTCCTGCCTCCCGTGGTGGTCGCGGCGGCGGCCCCGGTGCCCGGCGTCCCGGTGCCCGCCGCGCCGGTGGCCGGGTCGTGGTGGCCGGAGCCGGTGCCGGAGGCGTTGACCATGGGCCCGACGGCGACCGGCCGGCGCGCGGCCTGGGAGACCATGAGCACGAGGGCCACGATCAGCCAGTTCGACAGCAGCGAGGACCCGCCGGCGGCCATGAACGGCGTGGTCAGGCCCGTCAGCGGGATCACCATGGTGACGCCGCCGATCACCACGAAGCACTGCAGGGCCATGGTGAAGGCCAGCCCCGCGGCGAGCAGCTTGCCGAAGGTGTCCCGCGTGCCCAGGGCCGCGCGCATCATGCGGGTCACCAGCAGCACGAAGAGCATGATGATCGCGGACAGGCCGATGAAGCCGAGCTCCTCGCCGAAGGAGGCGATGATCATGTCCGAGTTCGCGTAGGCCACGATGTCCGGGCGCCCCGAGCCCAGGCCCGTGCCGAGCAGGCCGCCGGAGGCCAGCCCGAACAGGCCCTGGACGATCTGGAAGCTGCCGGCGGCGCGGTTGTAGACCTCCGGGTCGAAGGCGTTGAGCCAGGCGTCCACGCGGAAGCCCACGTGCGAGATGGTGTTGACGGCGATCACGCCGCCCACGGCCACGAGGGCCAGCCCCAGCAGGATCCAGGACGTCCGCGAGGTGGCGAGGTAGATCATCGCCATGAACAGGCCGAAGAACAGGATCGCCGAGCCGAGGTCACGCTGGAAGACGAGCACGCCCATCGAGATGAGCCAGGCGACCACCAGCGGGCCCAGGTCCCGGAACCGGGGGAACGTGAGGCGGCCGACCTTCTTGCCGGCCAGCAGGATGAGGTCCCGGTTGGCGGAGAGGTAGCCGGCGAAGAAGATCGCCAGGGTGACCTTGGCGACCTCGCCCGGCTGGAACGAGCCGACGCCCAGGTTGATCCAGATGCGCGCGCCGTTGATCTCCATGCCCAGTCCGGGGACGAGCGGCAGGAGCAGCAGCAGTCCCGAGGCGGCCAGGAACAGGTACGGCCAGCGCCGCAGGATCCGGTGGTCCCGCAGCAGCCACAGCAGCAGGATGGCCACGCCCATGGCCAGGATCGTCCACATCAGCTGGCGGGTGGCGGCGTCGTCCCCCTCGGCCACGTCGATGCGGTGGATCATCGCGATGCCCAGGCCGTTGAGCGTCACCACGATGGGCAGGATGTAGGGATCCGCGTACCGGGCCCGCAGCCGGAGCACGAGGTGGAACACGAGGGCCATGATGGCCAGCACGGCGATCTGCACCCAGTACTCCGGGGTGATCTCGCGGTCCATGCCCAGCGCGCTGAGCAGGTTGGCCCCGCCGCCGATGCACAGGCCGAGCAGCAGCAGCACCAGCTCGGTGTTGCGGCGCGGGCGGGCCGGGGAGACGACCTCGGACATCAGCGATCACTCCTCGGGGCGGTGGATCCGGACGGCGAGGGCGTCCCGGAGGGCGACGTCGTGGCCCGGGCCGTGCCACCGGTCGGGGACGGGGAGGCGGAGGGCCTCGGGGACGCCGAGGCGTCCGGGGAGGCGGTGGGACCGTCCGCGGGCGGGGAGGTGGTCGAGCCCTCGAGGTCCGCCACGATCTCCTGGGCGTGCTCCAGGTCCCGGGCCGGCAGCCCGGCCTCCACGCGCTGGCGCGAGTACGCGGGCAGGTCCTCGAGCCGCACCTCGGTCTCGGAGTCCAGGTGGGACAGGGTGATGGGCCCCAGCCGCTGCGAGACGCCGTTGTAGATGGCGACCCGGCCCTCGTGGGCACCCACGTAGTACTGGGTCTGCGTCCACAGGTAGCTCCACGTCAGCACCACGGCGAGGATCAGCGCCAGCAGCGCGGTGAACACGGGGAGGAACACCGAGCGACGGCGCCGGACCGGTTCGTCCTCCTCGGGCGCCGGCGCCCCGGGCACCGGGGCGCCGGGCGGCGCGGCCCCGGGGTCCCGGCTGCCGTTGGAACCGTCGCCGCCGGGGCCCCCGGCGGGGCCGCCGTCGGCCTGTCCGGCACCGGCGGGTGCGGCGCGGTGCCGGCCCGCCGGCCGGCCGCCCTCGATGAGGTCCGAGGCGGCGCTGGCCGCGAGCGGGTCCAGCGGCGGTTCGGGGCGGCGCGCGGCGGCGTCGGTGCCGGAGAGCAGGGTGGCGGCGCGCTTCTGCGTGCTGCGCCGGGTGACGATCGGGATCTTGCCGGTCTGCGTGGCCTGGGCCGCGGCCCCCACGAGCACGTGCGGCCGGGACTCCAGGTCCTCGCGCAGCAGGGAGCCCGAGACCGGCCCGGCGCCGTCCGGGGTGGCGGCGGCCAGGGCCCGCTCGGAGAGCGGGACGGGCGCCGGCTCGGAGGTCTCCTCGGGAGTGGCCTCGGCCACCTCGAAGGCCACCACCGTGACGTTGTCCGGCGCGCCGCCGGCCAGGGTCAGCTCCACCAGCTCGTCCGCCACCGCCTGCAGGTCGCGGCGGTGGCGCAGCTTGTGCTCGATCACGGTGGACGGGACGACCGCGGTCAGCCCGTCCGAGCACAGCAGCCAGCGCTCGCCGGGGGCCGCGGCCAGGGCCATGAGGTCCAGCTCCGGGGAGGCGTCCACGTCCCCGAGCACGCGCATCAGCACGTTCTTGTGCGGGTGGTTCTCCGCCTCCGAGGGGTCCAGCCGGCCCTCGTCCACGAGCCGCTGGACGAAGGTGTGGTCCACGCTGACCTGCTCGAAGACGCCGTCCTTGAGGCGGTAGGCGCGGGAGTCGCCGATGTGGGCCACGTGCAGCGTCTCCCCGGCCAGCAGCACGGCGGTGCACGTGGTGCCCATCCCGGCCAGCTTGGGGGTCGCGTGGACCAGGTCGTTGAGGATGAGGTTGGCGTTCTGGATCTCGTCCGGCAGCACGGTGGCCGGGTCCTCGTAGCCCGTGGCGTCGAGCGCGGCGAGGTCCAGCACCGTGGAGGCGCTGGCCACGTCGCCGCCCACGTGGCCGCCCATGCCGTCGGCGACGACGGCGAGGTGGCGTCCGGCGTAGGCGGAGTCGTCGTTCTTCGACCGGACCCTGCCCACGTCGGAGCGCGCGGCGAATCGGAGCACCAGTGGCATGCGGTTCAGGACCTCAGCTCCAGCACCGTCTTGCCGATGCGGATGGCCGTGCCCGGCTCGACCGCGACCGTGCGGGACAGCGGGCTGCCGCCCACGTAGGTGCCGTTGGTGGAGCCGAGGTCCTCGAGGAACCAGCGGGAGCCCTGGGGGAAGAGCCGGGCGTGCCTGCCGGAGACGTAGTCGTCGTCCAGGACGAGGTCGGCCTCCTGGGCGCGCCCCACGAGCAGGGGCGCGCCGTGCAGGGGCACCTCGGTGCCCTTGAGCGGTCCCTCCAGCACCACGAGGCGGCTCGCCCGCGTCCGGGATGCGCCCTGCTGGCCGGTGGTGGGGCCGGCGTCGGCGGACGCGCCCCGGACCGGGGCGCCGGCCGCGGCCGTGGCGGCCACGGGCGCGCCGGCCCCGGCGCGGGACCGCACCTTGTTCCGGGCCCCCACCATCAGGTCACGCCCCTGGGAGGAGACGATCGAGATGATGAGGATCCACATCACGAGCAGCAGCCCCAGGCGCAGGGCCGCGACGGCGAGTTCGCTCACCGGGCATCACCGTTCCCCTCGTCGCGGCCGCCCCGGGCGGGCAGCGTGCGGAAGACCATGGACACCCGGCCCATGGTGATCCGGTCCCCGTCCCGCAGCACGGTGGAGCCGTCCACCTTGCGGTCGTTGACGTAGAAGCCGTTCGTGGAGCCCAGGTCCACGGCCATCACGGTCCGGCCGCGGGTGATGATCTCCAGGTGGCGGCGGGACACGCCGGTGTCCTCCACCACGATGTCCGCGTCCGCGGAGCGGCCGAGCACGATCGAGTCCGCGTGCAGGCCGTACTTGCGCCCGTCGATCTCCAGGACCGGCTGCAACGGCACGTCCGGTCCCCGGCGCGGCTGGCGTGCCGGGGCGGCCGGGGGTGCCGCGGGCGCGACGGCGGCCGGCGGGGTGGGCGCCGGGCGCGGTTCCGCCGGCAGTTCCGCGTCGCGGGCCACCGGGGCGGACGGGGCGACCTCCGCGGAGCCGGTCGAGGTGGGCACGTCCCGGTCGCCGGTGGCCTCCGGCCGGTCGGCCCCGCCGGAGCGGTCGGCGACGGCGTCGATGGCGAGCTTGCCGGGGCGCAGGGCGTCGTCCTCGACGAAGGTGACGCGCACCGGGCCGTGCAGCGTGTAGCCCTGCTCGCGCGCGTGGCGGATGGCCTCGTCGCACAGCTCCTCGGCCAGGGCCGAGCCCCACTTGCGGGCCAGGTCGAAGTCCGGGGTGGAGAAGGACACGGTGAAGACATTGGGCGCGAACGTGCGGCCCTCGGAGAGGGCCATGGCCTCGTCGTCCATGGTCAGTCTCAGGGCATTGGCGATCTCGACCGGCTTCACCGCCCGGGCGCCACCGGCCGAGAAGGCCGACTGCACGGCCTTCTCCAGGCCGCGCTCGAGGTTGTCCAGAAGACCCACGCGGGGGTGCTCCTTTCCGCAGATGTCAGTTCCGATAGTACGCGGAGAGGCTGGGGGTGCCCGAGCCAACAGGCCGGGGCCGGATTGCGATGAGGACTCGATTTGGGGAATCGGCCCGGGTGTGCCTAAGATGTATCTCGCTGTTCTGACCGGTACGGAGGAATCCGCAAGGCCTTTCGACCGGGAAGACAGACCAGCAATCTCGCGCGAGTGGCGGAATTGGCAGACGCGCTGGCTTCAGGTGCCAGTGTCCTTACGGACGTGGGGGTTCAAGTCCCCCCTCGCGCACGCGAGTGGTCGAAGGCCCCGGATCATGGATCCGGGGCCTTCGTCGTTCCCGGATCCCCTCTCCCCCTGCATCCCTGCATCCCCTGCATCTGGCGGTCGGAAGTGCCCCGGATCCGGGCGTTCCGGGCCCCCGAGCGGGGCGGAATCGACCGCTCGATGAGGGGGCGGGGGCGGGGGCGGAGCGGTCGAGGGGGCGGGTCCGGGGACGGGTCAGTCCAGGGGACGGGGCATCGGCCGGGCGAAGCGGTCCAGCAGCGGCCCGTCGAGCGCGCGGTGGTTGCGCCAGTGCGTGTCGATCGCCTGCTCGTAGAAGCCCACGAGGGCCTCCGTCGCGGCCCGCCAGGAGTGCCGTTCGGCCTCCTCCCGCGCGGCGCACCCCATCCGCCGCCGGAGCCCCGGGTCGGTGAGCAGGCGCTCGAGGCGGTCCACCCAGCACTCCGTGTCCCCGGGCTCGACGAGGAAGCCGGTGCGGCCGTCGTCGATCACGAAGGGGATCCCGCCCGCCCGCGCGCCCACCACGGGCACCCCGGAGGCCATGGACTCCAGCGCCACGAGGCCCAGGGTCTCGGTGGTGGAGGGGAAGGCGAAGGTGTCCGCGCTCGCGTAGGCCTGGGCCAGCTCGGCGCCGGACATGTACCCCGTGAAGACGGTCCACTCCGGGTCGAAGCGCCGGCGCAGGTCCTCCACGTGGGGACCGGAGCCGACCATGGCCAGCCGCGCCCCGGGCACGCGCTCGCGCAGCCGGCGCATCGGCTCGAGCAGCTGGTCCAGGTCCTTCTCCCGGCTCATCCGGCCCACGTAGACCACGAGCGGGGCGTCCGGGTGCCCGTCCGTGAGGCGGGCGCGCATGGCCGCCGAGGCGTTGGACGGGTGGTAGCCGGCGGTGTCCACGGCCTTGGGCCACAGGCCCACCCGGTGGATGCCCACCTCGCGCGCCCGCTCCACCATGGGGCCGGAGGTGCACAGGTTCACCTCGGCCTTGTTGTGGATGTACCGGATCCAGCTCTCCACGGGGTGCCGGGCCCAGCCGACCCGCAGCGACTCCGTGTACTGGGGGACGTCCGTGTGGAAGCTGGCCAGCTGGGGCACGTCCCGCCGGCCGGCGGAGAGCACCCCGTAGGCGGCCAGCCACACCGGGTTGACGGTGTGGACCAGGTGCGGGCGGAACGCCTCCATCTTCCGGGCGATCGCCGGGGTGGGCACGCCGACCTTCAGCTCCGGGTAGAGCAGGCGCAGGGAGAACCCGCGCACCCGCACCACCTCGTGCCCGGCGTACTCCGCCGGCGGCTCGCCCGGGGCGAACAGCAGGACCTCGTGGCCCATCTCCGCGAGCTGCTCCAGGGTGCGCACCACCCGGGTGACCACGCCGTCGATCTTCGGCAGGAACACCTCGGTGAACATCGCGATGCGCATGGGACTCCTCGGGAGGGCGGGGCGGGGGCCGACGGCGGCGGGGCCGGCCGCCGTCGTCGGCCCCCACCCGCGTCAGGTCACTGGGCGACGGGTGCCGGCTCGGCCGGCGCGACGGGGGCCGCGGCCGACGGTGCGGCGGGCGTGGCCGTCCCGTCCGCGCCGCGCGCCGGACGCGCGGGCAGGTGCTGGGGGACGCCGGCCTGCTGGCGCGCAGTCCACAGCGAGGTGGCGGGGACCTTGGACAGGTCCGCGCGGTCCCGGTAGCGCTCGGCGATGTGCTCGACCTCCAGCAGCAGCCCCTCGGAGAGCGTGGTGGGCTGCAGGCCGAGGTCGAGGAACGCGTCGTTGACCACGTGCAGCTCGTTCTCGGCCGACTCGTTGCGCGGGTTCGGCACCATCTCCACCTCGGCGCCGGTGATCCGCGCCACCAGCTCGGCGAGGTCGCGCACGCGGTGGGTCTCGGTCATCTGGTTGAAGATCTTGACCCGGTCCCCCGCGGCCGGGGGGTTCTCGAGGGCGATCTGCACGCAGCGGACCATGTCCTGCATGTGGATGAAGGCCCGGGTCTGGCCGCCGGTGCCGTGCACGGTCAGCGGGTAGCCCACGGCGGCCTGCATGAGGAAGCGGTTCAGCACCGTGCCGTAGTCGCCGTCGTAGTCGAAGCGGTTGATGAGCCGCTCGTCCCGCTGGGTCTGCTCGGTGTGCGTGCCCCAGATGATGCCCTGGTGCAGGTCGGTGATCCGCAGCGAGTCGTTCTTCACGTAGTAGGCGAAGAGGTGCTGGTCCAGGACCTTGGTCATGTGGTAGATCGAGCCCGGGTTGGTCGGGTAGAGGATCTGCTGCGGGATCCGGTGCGGCTCCACCGGGTTGCCCTCGGCGTCCTCGTGCGCGGTGACCTCCACGTCCAGGTAGCCCTCGGGGATCTTCATGCCCGCGGTGCCGTAGCCGTAGACGCCCATCGTGCCCAGGTGCACCAGGTGGATGTCCCGGCCGGACTCCACGATCGCGCACAGCACGTTGTGCGTGGCGTTGACGTTGTTGTCCACCGTGTAGCGCTTGTTCCGGGGGGACTTCATGGAGTACGGCGCGGCCCGCTGCTCGGCGAAGTGCACGACGGCGTCCGGGGCCTCGGTGCGGAAGAACTCCACGAGGCCCTCGTAGTCCTGGGCCACGTCGAGGAAGGCGAAGCCGATCTCCTTGCCGGAGACCTCCTTCCAGGCCGCCCGGCGCTCGGACAGGGCCCGGATGGGGGTCAGGGACTGCGCGCCGAGCTCCTCGTCGATCACGCGGCGGGAGAAGTTGTCCACGATGATGACCTCGTGGCCCAGGTCGGACAGGTGCAGCGAGGCGGGCCAGCCGCAGAAGCCGTCGCCGCCGAGGATCGCAATCTTCACGTAGAACTCCCAATACAGGTCGAAGGTGGCCCGGCCGCCGTGTGCCGGCCGGTCGGCGCGGGGCGTGGCGGCGGCAGTCGGGCGGGTCGTCCGGTGGGTCGAGCCTATCCAACGCCCGTGGCGGACCGGTCCGCGCGGGTCCCGGGATGACGCGTGCCGTGGCCGCGGAGCCGCGGCCCCCGACTGCCGGGCCGGCGCGCGGTGCCCGCCGGCCGACGTCGGTCCTCCCGGCCCCGGGCCCCTCCCGCCCCGGGGATCCGGGGCTGACGGACGGGGCGCGGATGCGGTAGGTGTGGAGGAGGCCGCCGGGCTCCCGCTGACGTGGACGCTCGATGGTTCACCGGAAGTTCACCGCGGGGCGGGGAATAGTTCCTCCCCGCCCATCGTTCCCTTGAATGTTCAATCAAAATTTGTGGGATCGTCCGGCCTCGTCCGGGCATCACCACTGCGACACAGAGGAGACCCGCATGACCGCCCTGACCCCCGGTACCTGGAACCTGGACCCGACCCACACCGACGTCGACTTCACCGTGCGCCACGCCGGCATCTCCAAGGTCCGCGGCACCTTCAAGGCCGTCGAGGGCACCCTCGTGGTCGGCGAGGACGCGCAGGCCCACAACGTCAACGTCACCATCGCCGCCGGCTCCATCGACACCGGCCAGCCGGACCGCGACGCCCACATCACCTCGGCCGACTTCTTCGAGACCGAGACCCACCCGAACATCACCTTCGTCTCCACCGAGGTGCGCCCCCAGGGTAACGACCTCCAGGAGTTCACCCTCGTGGGCGACCTGACCATCAAGGGCGTCACCCAGCGCGTGGAGCTGGAGGCCGAGTTCGGCGGCCAGACCGTGGACGCCTTCGGCATGACCCGCGCCGGCTTCGAGGCCAAGGGCGAGATCTCCCGCAAGGAGTTCGGCATCACCTGGAACGCCCCGCTGCAGGCCGCCGCCGGCGGCGTGCTCGTCTCCGACGCCGTCAAGATCCAGATCGACGCCTCCTTCGTGCTGCCGTCCGAGGAGGGCGCCCAGGCCTGAGCCTGGCACCCCGGTCGAGGGGGCCGGTCCCGCGCGCGGCGCGGGTCCGGCCCCCTTCGCCTGTCCGGCCGTCGTCGCCGGCCCTGCCGCTCCCGCCCACCGCCCTTGCCGCCGCGCGGGCCACCCCTAGACTGGCCGTGGACCGGGTCCCGGCACCGGCGCCCCGGTGGGGCGCCGCCGTGCCGGGCACGCACGACGAGACCGACGGAGGATCCGCATGGCAGTCAAGACCCCGCACCAGAACACCACCTTCCCCCTGCCGGACAAGGACCCGGGACAGGACGGCGACCGGCTCGGCCACGGCTACCTCGCCACCCCGGAGTCCGGCTCCGGTCCCGGCGTCATCGTCATCCAGGAGTGGTGGGGGCTGACCGACCACGTGCGGGACGTGTGCGACCGGCTGGCCGCCGAGGGCTTCACCGCGCTCGCCCCGGACCTGTTCGGTGGCTGGATCACCCACGACGGCGAGGAGGCCGGGGAGATGATGTCGAAGCTGCCGGCCGAGGAGGGCGCCCGCCAGCTCGCCGGGGCCGTGGACCACCTGCTGTCCCTGGACTCCGTCACCTCGAGCACCGTGGGCACGATCGGCTTCTGCATGGGCGGCGGCTTCGTGCTGGCCCTGGCCGCGCAGCAGGGCGAGAGGGTCTCGGCCGCCGTGCCGTTCTACGGCGTGGGCCAGGCCGTGCCGGAGGCCTACACGGGCGTGAAGGCCGCCATCCAGGGCCACTACGCCCTCCAGGACCGCATGTTCCCGCCCGAGGAGGCCCGGAAGCAGGAGCAGCAGATCCGCGAGGAGTCCGGCACCGAGGTGGAGTACTTCTTCTACGACGCCCCGCACGCCTTCCACAACGACGAGAACCCGCAGGGCAACTACCGCCCCGAGCAGGCGGGGCTGGCCTGGTCCCGCGCGGTGCAGTTCCTCAAGGACAAGGTCAAGTAACCGCCCGTGCCCCGCGCCAGCAGCCCCGAGCCCGCCCCGGCGGCGGTCCCGGAGACCCTCTTCCTGTCCACCGTCCCGGGCGCCTCGCCCTCCAAGTGGGTGGACCGCTTCACCTCGCGCGAGCGCCGGGTCCAGCTGGTGAACCACGACGCCGGCGGCCAGCTGGCCTTCCTGGCCCCGGGGCCCGGGGGCGCGGCCCCGCGGGGCCTGCCCCAGCTCGGGTACCTGCGCTGGGACCGCGACGCCGGCCCGGAGGCGCTGCTGCGCTCCGGCGGGATCGACCCCGCGGACGTGCACGTGGTCCGGTTCTACGAGGAGCAGCCCGTGGTCTGCGTGGGCCGCGAGCACCTGCTGGCCGCGTGGGACCCCGAGGCGGACGGCCCCGTCCCGCTGGCCGAGCTGGACCCCGCCGGCCTCGTGGACCCGGCCGCCTTCGCCCCGGAACCGCCCGCCGACCCGCTCGACGCCCCCGAGGTCCCCGGCTCCGGGGAGCGGATGGCCGTGGAGGTCGTGGCCGCCGGGGCGGGGCACACGATCCTCCCGGCCTCGGTGGCCCGGATGTTCGGCCGCAAGGACGTCGTCGTGCTGCCGCTCGCCGGCCATCCCGGCTGGGGCGTGGGGCTGGCGTGGCTGCGGTCGGTGGACTCGCAGCTCGTGCAGGACTTCATCGGGGCCGCCAAGGGGCGGCGGCCGGGGTCCTCGCGCTCCGAGGCCGGCCGGTCCGGGGCGTCCGCCGGTGGCGCTGCCGGGGGCGGCGGGAGTACCGGTGGGGCCTCGGGCGCGGCTTCGGGAGGCCGGCCGGCCGCCCGGACGGCGTCCGGGGGCCGCTCGGGGCGGGCATCGTCGTCCCCGGGCTCCGGGGGCGGGTCCTCGCGGTCCGCGGGCCGGTCCGGGAGGCCGCGCAAGCGCCGCTGAGCGGGGGCACGCGCCGTCGCGCAGGCCCGCACGCCGGTCCCGGTCGGTCCTGGTCAGTCCCAGGAGAGCACGAAGCCCAGCTCGTCCAGCACGGCCCGGGCCGTGGCCTGCGGGTCCTCCGCCGAGGGGACGGCGATCCCGTCCTCGTCCTCGTGCAGGGGCTCCATGAGGGCCACCTGCCCCGCCACGAGCGAGGCCGGCATGAAGTGCGCGTGGCGCGCGGCCACCCGGGCCGCCAGGTCCTCCGGGGAGACGAGGATCTGCACCACCGTCACGGGGTAGCCGCACGAGCGCAGCACGTCCCGGTAGGAGCGCTTCAGGGCCGAGCAGGCCAGCACGGCGGGCAGGCCGAGATCGCCGAGCCGGTGCAGCTCGCCGGCGAGCCGGTCGAGCCAGGGGGCCCGGTCGTCGTCGTCCAGGGGGATCCCGGCGGCCATCTTGTCGCGGTTGGCCACCGGGTGGAAGGCGTCGCCCTCCACCCAGACCCGGCCCAGGGCGGTCGCCACGAGCCGGCCGACGGTCGACTTGCCGGACCCCGAGGGGCCGGACAGCACGAGGTGGGCGGCCCCGACGGGCCAGCGGGCCGGCGTCGGGGGCGGTGCGGGGTGCGTGCTCTCGGCCACGGTCCCAGCGTACGGGTGACCGCGCCGGAGCGCCCCAGCCGCGCGCCGTCGTCGCCCGCGCCCCGCGCCCCGCTCGGCCGCGTCCGTCCCCGCCCCGCCGGGCCGGCGTCAGCCGAGCCGGCCCGGCTCGGGGGACTCGAAGGGTTCCTCGCCCGGATCGGCCGGCACGGGCTCGGTGCCGCGCGCCCGCGCGATGGACCGCATGAGGTGGAAGACCACGAGCGCGGCCGCGGTGCCCAGGGCGATGCCGCCGAACTGCATGCCGCCCACCTCCAGCACCGGGTCGGCGATCGCGATGATCAGCCCGGCACCGGCGGACATGAGGTTCACGGCGTTGGAGAAGTCCACCCGGTTCTGCACCCAGATGCGCACGCCCATCACGCCGATCATGCCGTAGAGGATGATCCCGGCGCCCCCGGCCACCCCCGGCGGGATGGTGTTGACCAGCGCGCCGAACTTCGGCAGGAACGCCAGCGCCAGCGCCGTCAGCCCGGCCACCCAGTAGGCCGCGGTGGAGTAGACGCGCGAGGAGGCCATGACCCCGATGTTCTCGGCGTAGGTGGTGGTGCCCACGCCGCCGCCGAGCCCGGACAGGGTGGTGGAGAGCCCATCGCCCATGAGCGCGCGGCCGTAGGAGGGCTCCAGGTCCTGGCCGGTCATCAGGCCCACCGTCCGCACGTGCCCGATGTTCTCGGCGACCAGCACGAGCACGACCGGCAGGAACAGGAACAGCACGTTCCAGTGGAACTCCGGGGCGTGGAACGGCGGCAGGCCCACCCACGCGGCCTCCCCGACCGGGCCGAAGTCGACCTGCCCCTGGGCGAGGGCCACGAGGTAGCCCACCACGATGCCCACGAGGATGGACAGCCGGCCCAGCAGGCCCCGGAACAGCACCGCGCTCACCACGATCGCCAGGGACGTGGCGAACGTGGTCAGGGGGACCTCCGTCATGGCCTGCGTGGTGGCACCGGCCAGGTTCAGGCCGATGAGGGCCACGATCGTGCCCATCACCACGGGCGGCATCAGCGCGTGGATCCAGCCCGTGCCGGCCCGCTGGACCACGAGCCCCACGAGGAACAGCGCCACGCCGGTGACCAGGATGCCGCCGAGGGCGCCGCCGATGCCGTGCTGGTTCATGGCCGCGGAGATCGGGGCGATGAACGCGAAGGAGCTGCCGAGGTAGGACGGCACGCGGCCGGCGGTGATGACGAGGAACAGCAGGGTGCCCACGCCGGAGAAGAACAGCGAGGCGGTCACCGGGAAACCGGTGATCGTGGGGACCAGGACGGTCGCGCCGAACATCGCCATGACGTGCTGCACGCCCACGCCGATGGTCTGCGGCCAGGCCAGCCGCTCCTGGGGGGCGACCACCTCGCCCGGGGTGATGTGCCGGCCGTCGCCGTGGACGGTCCAGCCGAGGCCGAGGCGCCCGACGGCGGCCGGGCGCCCGGGGCGGCGGGCGGCCCGGTCCCGGGGCGCTGGGTCGGGGGATTCCTTCGAGGTCACGGTGGCCTTTCGGTCGGTGCCGGCCGCCGGCGCGGGGCCGGTCGGCGGAGCGGCGGCGCGGACGGTGGTCGGGCGGTGGCGGGGGTGCTGGTGGACGGCCCCGGGACGGGCCGCGGAGGGCGGCCGCTCCCGGGACGGTGACTGACCCGTAGGGTACCGTTGAATCGTGACTGACTACGTGGGTGTGATCGGCGAGGCGCTCGTCGACGTCGTCGTCTCCGACACCGCGACCCCCCGGGCGCACGTGGGCGGCAGCCCGCTCAACGTGGCCGTCGGCCTGGCCCGGCTGGGCGAGAACGTGCTGTTCACCGGGCGGCACGGGCGGGACGGGTACGGGGACATGGTCCGCGACCACCTGGCCCGCAACGGCGTGGACTGCGTCCTCGGCGCGGATGACGCCCCCACCTCCGTGGCCACCGCCCGCCTGGACCCCACCGGGGCGGCCAGCTACTCCTTCGACCTCGACTGGACCCTGCCGCCGGCCCCCGAGCTGAGCCGGCTGGTGCAGGAGGCCCTCGTGCGCGACGGCCGGGAGCGCACCCTCACGCACGTGCACACCGGCTCGATCGCCACCATGCTCGAGCCCGGCGCGAGCACCGTCATGGAGCTGCTCACCCACCTCGAGCCCGAGGTCACCCTCAGCTACGACCCGAACTGCCGGCCCTCGATCGTCCCCGACCGCGCCCTGGCCCGCCGCCGCGCCGAGGAGTCCGTGGCGCTCGCGGACATCGTCCACGCCTCGGACGAGGACCTCGAGTGGCTCTACCCGGACCGCTCCCTCGAGGACACGATCGTGACGTGGCAGCGGATCGAGCCCGCCATGGTGGTCGTCACCCGCGGGGCCACCTCCATCCTGTGCGCCACCGCGGAGGGGGTCACCGAGCACCCCATCCACCCCGTGGAGGTGGCGGACACCGTGGGCGCGGGGGACTCCTTCACCGCCGCCCTGCTGATCGCGCTGAAGGACCGCGGCCTGCTCGGGGCGCGCCACCGCGAGGCACTGCGCCGGATCAGCGCCGAGGACACGACGGCGGTGCTCGCCTACGCCGCGCGGGCGGCGGCCATCACCGCCTCCCGTCCGGGGGCGGACCCGCCCACGCGCGCCGAGCTGGGCTGACCCGGACGGGCCGGCTCGGCCGGACCGGGGCGGGCGGACCGGCCCCGTCGGGGCGCGCCGGCCCCGCCTAGAATGGCTCCATGTCCCTTCCCGACCCGGCCCTCGACCCGGCCCCGCCGGTTCCCCCGGGCGGGGGGCGCGGGGCCCTGCGGCGTCCCCGGCTGATCGCGAGCGACCTGGACGGGACGATCATCGGCTACGACCACAGCCGCACCGGCTGGGTCTCGCCCCGCACCGTGGCGGCCTTCCGGGCCGCCCACGACGCCGGCATCCACGTGGTCTTCGTGACCGGCCGCCCGATCCGCTGGCTCTCCCCCGTGACCGAGGCTCTCGGGCACGCCGGCCCGGTGATCTGCTCCAACGGTGCCGTGGTCTACGACCTCGTCACGCACACGGTGCTCGAGTCCCGCCCGATGGACCTGGCGACGGTGCTCGAGGCCCGGGACATGATCGCCGCCCTGGATCCCTCCGCCTCGTTCGGCGTGGAGACCCTCGACGGCTTCCACCTGGAGGCCGCCTTCCTCGACGACCCCACCGCGGAGCGGCCGCCCGAGGTGGCCCGCGACATCCACGTGGGCCGCTCGCTCGAGGACTCGCTGCCCGCGGCGCCCCGCGTGGTCAAGTTCCTCGCCAAGACCCGCAGCCGCGAACCGGACGCCTTCCTCGCCGAGGTGCGCGTGCTGCTCGGCGAGCTGCTCGCCGTCACCCACTCCGCCCCCGGCGTCGCCCTGCTGGAGATGTCCCGCCCGGACGTCAACAAGGCCAGCACGCTGGCCGACGTCGCCGCCCGCCACGGGATCGCCGCGCACGAGGTGGTCGCCTTCGGGGACATGCCCAACGACCTGGAGATGATCCACTGGGCCGGCACCGGCTACGCCGTGGCCTCCGGGCACCCCGTGCTGCTGCAGGCGGCCGACGCCACGGCCGGGGCCTGCGACGACGACGGCGTGGCCGCCGTGATCGAGGACCTGCTCCGCCTCCCCTGAGCCCCGCCTCGTCGCCATCCCGCTCCCGGGTCGCGAACCGGGGGTCGCGGCGCCCGGGACCCGTGGTTCGCGACCCGGGAACCGGCGGGGTGGGTGCCCGGCGGCCGCTAGGGTGAGGTCCGTGACGCGTCCCAGCCTGCCGCCGTACCTGGAGGACTCGCTGCCCGGGCGCCGGGGCTGGCCCCTGGCCTTCGCGCACCGCGGGGCGGACACGGCCCGCGAGAACACCCTCGCCGCCTTCCGCACCGCCGTGGAGCGCGGCTACGGCTACCTCGAGCTGGACGTGCGCACCTCCCGCGACGGCGTGCTCATGGTCTTCCACGACGAGTACCTGGACCGCGTCACCACCGGCAGCGGCCGGCTGTCCGACCACACGTGGGAGGAGCTGACCCGGCTGCGCGTCATCGACCCCGCCCGGGACCGGAGGGCCGGGATCGGCACGGGCGTCCCGACGGCGTCGGGGTGGTCGATCGCGGCCCGGACCCGGGCCCGCGGGGGCGCCGGCGTTCCGGGCACCGCGGCCAGGGGTCCCGCCGCTCCGGCGGGGGCCGCCGTCGGGACGCCGGCGGGGGAGCACCTGCTGCGCTTCGAGGACCTGCTCACCGAGTGGGAGGACGTCCGGCTCAACGTGGACCTCAAGGACGACGCGGCGGCGGAGGCGATGGCGCGCATCGTCGCCCGGCACGGGGCGTGGGACCGCGTGCTGGTGGCCTCCTTCCGGGACACCCGACGGCGGCGCTTCGGCCGCGTGGCCGGGCGGCGGGTCGCGATGTCCGGCGGCGCACTGGCCATCGCCGCGCTCGTGCTCGCCGCCCCGCTGGGCCTGGTCCGCGTCGTGGCGGGCCGGCTGGCGCACGTCGACTGCGTCCAGGTCCCCGTGCGCCAGGGTCCCGTCCGCGTGGTGACCCGGGCATTCGTGGCGCGCTGCCAGGCCGCCGGGCTGCAGGTCCACGTGTGGGTGGTGGACGATCCCGCGGAGATGGAGCGACTGCTGGCCCTGGGCGTGGACGGGATCATGACCGACGACGCCGAGGCGCTCGCCGCCGTGCTCCAGGCCCGCGGCCAGTGGCCGCAGCGGTAGGCCGCTACCGTGGGATCCATGGCTGAGATCCCCGACTTCATCAAGGACCAGACGCTCTCGCTGGCGCCCGGGGCCGACGGGCCCGGACGCGAGGAGACCGCCCCCGAGCCGGGGGCGGGGCTGCCCGTGCCCGCCGGCCCGGCCGTGGCGACCGGCACGGAGGACCCGGCCACCGCCGTCGGGCGCATGCGCCAGGCCGCGACCCTGCGGCTGCCGCACCCGCGCCGGTTCCGCGCCGCCCAGCTCAAGGGGATCCGCCGGATGCTGGAGGAGGAGTCCGAGGCGATCTGCGCCGCCCTGGCGAGCGACGTGGGCAAGTCCCGCACGGAGGCGCTGATCACGGAGATCCAGTCCGTGCGCTCCGAGGTGGACCACGCCCTGCTGTACCTGACCGACTGGATGGAGCCGCAGGCCGTCAAGGTGCCGCTGGCGCTGCAGCCGGCCAGCGCGAAGGTGGAGGCCCGGCCGCTGGGCACGGTGCTCGTCATCGCCCCGTGGAACTACCCGTTCCAGCTGCTGCTCGCGCCCCTCGTGGCGGCCGTGGCGGCGGGGAACTCCGTGGTGCTCAAGCCCAGCGAGAAGGCCCCGGCCACCTCGGAGCTGGTCGGCCGGCTCATCCCGCAGTACCTCGACCCGCGGGCCGTGGCGGTGGTCCAGGGCGGCGCCGAGACCGTGCAGGGGCTGCTGGCCGAGAGGTTCGACCACGTGTTCTACACCGGCGGGGAGCGGGTGGGCCGGATCGTCTACGAGGCCGCCGCCCGGCAGCTGACCCCGGTGACGCTCGAGCTGGGCGGGAAGTCGCCGTGCGTGGTGGCCGACGGCCGCAACTGGCCCGCGATCGCCCGGCGGATCGCCTTCGGCAAGTTCATCAACGCCGGGCAGACGTGCGTGGCCCCGGACTACGTCCTGGCGGTCGGCGAGGAGACCCAGCGCCAGCTGGAGCGGCACCTGCCGCGGGCCATCCGCGAGTTCTACGGCGAGGACCCCGCGACCTCCCCGGACTACGGCCGGATGATCGACGCCGCGCACGCCGAGCGCGTGGGCGGGCTGCTGCGCGACGCCCTGGAGCCGGGCGAGGGGCGGGCCCCCGCCCGGCTCGTGCACGGCGGCCGGGTGGACGCGGCGGAGCGCTACGTGGAGCCGACCGTGGTGGCGGACGTGGCCCCGGACAGCCCGCTGATGGCCGAGGAGATCTTCGGCCCGGTCCTGCCGATCCTGCGCGTGGACACCTTCGAGGAGGCCGTGGAGTTCATCACCGCCCGGCCCCACCCGCTGGCCGCCTACCTGTTCACGGACCGGCACCGCTACCACCGGGCCTTCGAGGAGCGGGTCACCGCCGGGGCCCTGGCCTTCGACGTCGCCCTCATCCAGGCGGGGCTGCCCACGCTGCCGTTCGGCGGCGTGGGGCCCTCCGGGATGGGCGCCTACCACGGCCGGGCCGGGTTCGAGACGTTCTCCCAGCTGCGCCCGGCGCTGACCAAGACGGACCAGGTGGACACCCTCAAGGCCGTCTACCCGCCCTACACGTGGGCCAAGCGCCAGGCGATCCGGCGCATCCTCTGACGCCCGGCCCGGCGGGTCCCGGCCGGTGGCCCGCCGGCCCCGGGTCAGGCGATGACGGCGTCCACGATCGCCTTGGCCTCGGCCTGCACCTGCGCCAGGTGCTCGGCCGAGACGAAGGACTCCGCGTAGATCTTGTACACGTCCTCGGTGCCGGAGGGCCGCGCGGCGAACCAGGCGTTCTCCGTGGTGACCTTCAGCCCGCCGATGGCCGCCCCGTTGCCGGGGGCCTCGGTCATCCGGGCGGTGATCGGCTCGCCGGCCAGGGTGTCCGCGGTGACGTCCGCCGGGGACATCCGCTTGAGCCGGGCCTTCTGCTCCGCGGTGGCCGGCGCGTCGACGCGCGCGTACACCGGGTCGCCGTACCGGGCCACCAGTTCGGCGTAGTACTCCGAGGGGGACTTCCCCGTCACCGCGCGGATCTCCGCGGCCAGCAGGCACAGCAGGATGCCGTCCTTGTCCGTGGACCACGGCGAGCCGTCGAGGCACACGAAGGACGCCCCGGCCGACTCCTCGCCGCCGAAAACCCCCGTGCCGTCCAGCAGCCCGGGCACGAACCACTTGAAGCCCACCGGCACCTCCACGAGGTCCCGGCCCAGCCCCGCGGCCACCCGGTCGATCATCGAGGAGGAGACGAGGGTCTTCCCGACGCCGGCCCCGGCCGGCCAGCCGTGCCGGTGGCGGTAGAGGTAGTCGATCGCCACGGACAGGAAGTGGTTCGGGTTCATCAGCCCGCCGTCCGGGGTGACGATGCCGTGCCGGTCGGCGTCGGCGTCGTTGCCCGTGGCGATGTCGAAGGGCGTCCCGGCCGCGGGCGCCCCCGCGGCGTCCGGCCTCGGGGCACCCGCCGGTGCCGCGCCGTCGGGCCGCATCCGGCCGATGAGCGAGGCCATGGCGTGGGGGGAGGAGCAGTCCATCCGGATCTTCCCGTCCCAGTCCAGGGTCATGAACGGCCACCGGGGATCGACCTGGGGGTTCACCACGGTCAGGTCCAGGCCGTGGCGCTCGCCGATCTCGCCCCAGTAGCCCACGGACGCCCCGCCCATGGGATCGGCGCCGATGCGCACGCCGGCCGCGCGGATGGCGTCCAGGTCGATGACCCTCGGCAGGTCCGAGACGTAGCGGTCCAGGAAGTCGAACGTGCCCAGGGCCGGGTGCCCCTCGACCTCGGCCGCCGGGACGCGCCTCACCCCGGCCAGGCCGTCCGCGAGCAGCTCGTTGGCGCGGGCGGCGATCCAGTCGGTCGCGTCCGTGTCCGCCGGGCCGCCGTGGGGCGGGTTGTACTTGAACCCGCCGTCGGCCGGGGGGTTGTGGGAGGGCGTGATGACGATGCCGTCCGCCAGCCCGGGGGCGGGAACGCCCGCCTCGCTGCCCGCCGGGGCCGGCGCCGTGTCCGGGGCCGCTGCGGGCTCGGTGGGCCCGGCGGGATCGGTGGCGGCACCGCCCAGCCGGCCCGCGTTGAGCACCAGGATCGCGTGCGAGACCGCCGGGGTGGGCGTGTAGCCGCCGCGCGAGTCGACCAGCGTGCGCACCCCGTTGCCGAGCAGCACCTCGAGCGCGGTGTCCTGCGCCGGCCCGGACAGGGCGTGGGTGTCCCGGCCGATCAGCAGCGGGCCGGTGATGCCCTGGGCCGCGCGGTACTCCACGATCGCCTGCGTGATCGCCGCGATGTGGTCCTCGTTGAAGGACGTCCGCAGCGAGGACCCGCGGTGGCCGGAGGTGCCGAAGGAGACCCGCTGCGCCGGGTCAGCGGGGTCCGGGTGGCGCTCGGTGTAGGCCGCCAGCAGGGCGTCCAGGTCGACGAGGTCTTCGGGGAGGGCCACGGTGCCCGCCCGCTCGGCCGCGGGCGCAGGAGTCTGAGCGTTCATGGGACCACTGTTCCACGAACGGGAAACGCCGGGGTAGCAGGGCGGTGAACATGACCGAGGACGGCGGCCCGTCCCGCCGGCGCCCGCGGGCGACTGGTTGAATGGGGGACGGGTTTGCCGCGGTGGCCGCACAGGTGCCACCGGCCGCACGAGGGTCGTGACCCCGGCGCGCACCGACGGGCGGACGCCGGGCGGCTTCGCGGGGTCCATCCGGCGCCTCGCCCCGGACGAGGACTGACCCCACCGACCGGGATCCCGCCGAGCGGGACGCGGACGGTGCCGGGGCTGTGGACGAACGGTGCGCCGTCCCGTCCGGCGCCTAGACTGGGGCCATGGCCGACCCGAACGCACGCGACCGGGGTGGACAGGGGCACGACCCGGACCGGTACCGCCCGTTCGACGACCCCCACCACCCCTCCTGGTACACGGACGCCGGCGCCCGCCCGGACGCCGGCCCGGCACCGGGCGCGTCCCCGCAGGACCCCTACGCCGACCAGCCGTACGCCGGACTCCCGGGCGGTCCGGGGCCGTACCCGCTCCACGGCGGATACCCCGGCGCCGGCGGCCCCGGGGGCCGGGCGACCTGGACGCCCCGGCCGGTGGACGGGCGCCGGACCACGGCGCTGGGACTCACGGCCCTGGTCCTGGGCATCTCCGGGGTGGCGACCTTCGGCACGCTGCTGGTCCCGCAGCTGCTGGCCATCGTGTTCGGCCACCTGAGCCTGCGCCGGGAGCCGGACGCGCGCGGCCTCGCGCTCGCGGGGCTCATCATGGGGTACGTCGTCAGCGGGCTGTGGGTGCTGATGATCCTGGGCCTGGTCGCCTTCGGGATCCTCCTGGCCTAGGGCGTTCCCGGACCCGGGACGGCGCCCCGGTGCGGCGGCATCTCGTCCGCCAGCGCCGAGCCTGCGTGGGGCACGGTGCGGGCGTTGTAGTCCGCGATCTGCCACCCCCGCTCGGCGTGTTCCTCGAGCACCGTCCAGGCGCAGTTCTCGAGGGGGGCGAGCATGTTCCGCAACCGGAAGGGGGCCTCGAAGAAGGCCAGGACGCCGCTGCGCAACGCCGCCCCGTGGCCCACGAGGACGGCCGTCGACCCGGGTCCCAGTGCCCCGGCGGCATCGCGCAGCACGGCCGTCATCCGCGCCTCGACCTCCGCCGGAAGCTCGGCACCGGGCACCCGGTAGTCGGCCTCGGCGAGGAACCTCGCGTAGACCTCGGGGTGGCTGCGGCGGAACTCGGCGAACGTGGTCCCCTGGCGGATGCCGACGTGGTACTCGCGCAGCCGGGCATCCTCGACCACCTCCAGGCCGGTGAGCGCCGCCAGTTCGCGCGCGGTGCCGCGCGCCCGCTGGAGGTCACTGGACCAGATGAAGGCGGGGGCCAGGGTGGCCAGTGCCCGGGCGGCCCGCCGCGCCTGCTCGCGGCCGACCGGGTCGAGGGGGATGTCGGCGTGCCCCTGGGCCCGGTCCTGGACGTTCCACTCCGTGCGGCCGTGGCGCCACAGCACCAGTCGGCGCCGGTCCGCCCGGAGGGGTCCTGGGGCGTGGTGCATCCGTTCGTCCTGTCTCCTCGTCCGGTGGTCCTCGGATCGATCCTAGGGGTCACCCCCTCCTGCTCCGCGTCCCGGACCCCGGGGCCGACCGCCACCGGGCCCCTCGCCACGGACGAGCCCCTTCCCTCGGGCGGGTGGGCTCGGTACTGTGCGGGCACCTGCAGTTCCCCCGGCGGGAGGGGAGCCCACCGTCGGAGGAGGTCATGATGCGACAGGACGTGAGCGACTGGTTCGCCGCCCGCAGCCACCGTGCGGGCGAGTGGTCACCGCAGGACCTGCTGGAGGCCAAGGGGGACTGCACGATCAGCGTGGTGCTGCCGGCCCGCAACGAGGCGAGGACCGTCGGCCAGATCGTGGGCGCCCTGCGGGCGGAGCTCATGGAGGCCGTGCCCCTGGTCGACGAGCTGGTCGTGGTCGACTCCGACTCCGACGACGACACGGCCGAGGTCGCGCGCGCGGCCGGTGCGCAGGTGTTCCGCCAGGACGGCATCCTGCCGGGGCACGGCAACGTCCCCGGCAAGGGCGAGGCCCTGTGGAAGTCCCTGGCGGTGACGTCCGGGGACGTGGTGGCGTTCATCGACTCCGACCTGAGGGACTTCGAGACGGCCTTCGCCGTCGGGTTGCTCGGGCCGCTGCTGGGCGATCCGGCGGTCCAGTTCGTCAAGGGCTGCTACGACCGCCCGCTCCACGACGGGCAGACGGTCCACCCGGCCGGCGGCGGACGGGTGACCGAGCTCGTCGCCCGCCCGCTGCTGAACCTGTTCTGGCCCCGGCTGGCGGGCTTCGTCCAGCCGCTGGCCGGGGAGTACGCGGGACGCCGGGCCCTGCTGGAGGCGATCCCGTTCGTCTCCGGGTACGGCGTGGAGATCGCCATGCTGATCGACGTCCTGGAGGCGGTCGGCCTGGACGCCATGGCCCAGGTGGACCTGGGCGTGCGCACCCACCGGAACTCCTCCGACGCGGCCCTGGCCCGGATGGCCGCCCAGATCCAGCTCACGGTGCACGCCCGCCTGTGGGGGGAGGGGTCCATGGCCGAGGACTCCGCGGACCTGACCCAGTTCATGCGCCGCGGGGACCGGTTCATCGCCGAGTCCCACGAGATCGCGGTCCGGGAACGCCCGCCCATGGCCGAGATCCCCGAGTACGCCCCCGCTCCGGCCGAACGGGTGGCATGAGCGGCCTGCGCGTCCTCGTCAACGCCGGCCCCTGGCTCCCCGTCCCGCCGCAGGGCTACGGGGGGATCGAGACGGTGGTGGCCACGCTCGTCCCGGAGCTCCGCCGGGCGGGCGCGCACGTCACCCTGGCTACCGTGGGCCCCTCCACGCTCGAGGCCGACGACCACCTGCGGGTGCTGGACGAGCCGGCCCTCCCCTCCATCGCGATGCCCTACAACCGGGTCTCCGGCATCGCCCACGCCCACATGCAGGGCATCGTCGAGGCGTTGCGGGACGGGGGCCGGTGGGACGTGGTCCACGACCACCTGGAGGTCGTGGGCCCCTCCGTGCTGGGGGCCATGGGGCGGTCGGCGCCGCCGACGCTGCAGACCCTGCACTGGGACCTGCGCAAGCACCCGGAGTTCTACTCCCGCTTCCGCGGACACGGCCGGGTGTGCTTCGCCGCCGTCTCCGCCTCCCAGCTCGAGCGGGCGCCGCGGAACCTGCGGGACCAGACGCTCGGGGTCGTGCCCCTGGCGGCCCCCGCGGGCACGGAGGTGGACGTGGCCCCGGGGGACCACGCCCTGGTGCTGGCCCGCATCACCGCGGACAAGGGCCAGGACCTGGCCGCCCGTGCCTGCCGCCGGGCGGGGGTGCCGCTGGTGCTGGCCGGACCGGTGGCCGGCGTCGGGGACCCGGCGGAACTCGAGCGCCGGCTGGCGGACGGCGACGAGGCCCTCACCGGCCACCCGGACGTGCGGTACTGGCTGGAGGCGGTCCGGCCGCTGGTGGACGGGACGGCGGTGCGGTGGATCGGCGGCGTCGCGGGCGAGGAGAAGGAGCGGGTCCTGCGCTCGGCCCGCGTCCTGCTGGCGCCGAACCGGTGGGCCGAGCCGGGTGCCACCGGCGTCGTCGAGGCCCTGTCCCGGGGGGTGCCGGTGGTCGGGACGCCCCTGGGCGTGTTGCCCTCGCTCGTGCAGGACGGGCGCACGGGCTTCCTCGCCGCCGACGAGGACGGGCTGGCCGCCGCGCTGGAACGCACCGGCGAGCTCGACCCCCAGGCCTGCCGGGACGCCGCCCGCCAGTGGACGCCGGCCGGGATGGCCCGTCGGTACCTGGACCTGTACGAGCGGCTCCTGGAGGCGAACCGGCCATGACCGTCCGCATCGCCCTGGTCGGGGCCGGCTCGGTGGGCCGGCGCCACGTCGACGTGCTGCACCGCCTGGGCGGCGCCCGCGTCGTGAGCGTCACGGACGCGCACGCGCCCGCCGCCGAGGCGCTCGCGTCCGAGCTCGGGGCCGCGGCCTTCGCCGACGCCGAGGAGGCCCTCGACGCCGTGGCGGTGGACGCCGTCTACGTCTGCGTTCCCCCGTTCGCCCACGGCCCGGCCGAGCACGCCGCCCTGGACCGCGGCAGGCCGCTGTTCGTGGAGAAGCCCGTGGGCCTGGGCCTGGAGGTGGCCGAGCAGGTCGCGGCCCGGGTGGAGGCCACCGGCGTGGTCACGGGCACGGGGTACCACTGGCGCTGCCTGGACACGGCCCGGCGGGCCCGGCGGCTGCTGGAGGACGCGCCGCCGCTGCTGGCCAACGGGTACTGGCTGGACAAGCGCCCCCCGGTGCCGTGGTGGGGACGGACCGACCGCTCCGGCGGGCAGATCATCGAGCAGGCCACGCACGTGCTCGACACCGCCCGGTACCTCCTGGGCGAGGTCGAGGAGGTCTACGCCGCCGGCGTGAACGTCCCGCCGGCGGACGCGGACGACGCCTGGGGTGACGTCGACGACGCCACGGCGACCACCCTCCGCTTCCGGTCCGGGGCCGTGGCGACCCTGGCCGCCACCTCCGCGCTGCCGGGCCGTCACCGGGCCGCCCTGCACGTGGTCAGCCGCGGGCGCTACCTCGAGGTCTCCGAGGAGTCGCTGACCGTCCATGCCGGGATCGAGCGGCACGAGCACGTCCGCAGCGAGGACCCGCGGCTCGTGGTGGACCGGGAGTTCCTCGAGGCCGTGCGCGGGGAACGCGAGTCCACGCGGGTGCCCTACGGCGAGGCCCTGCGCACCCACCGCCTCGCCTGCGCCATCGCCGAGTCGGCCCGGACCGGTGTCCCCGTGCGGTTGGGACTGCGGGCGTGAGCACGCGCCGCAACCTCATCGTCCCGGCCCGGGGGCGGATCGAGATCGTCGACGAGGAGGTCCCGGCGGTCCCGGAGGGTGGCCTGCTGCTCGAGACGGTCGCCACCGGCCTGTCCGCCGGCACGGAGCTCGCCTTCGTCAAGGGCGACCATCCCGGCCTGCACTCACGGCTCGACCCGGAGCTGGGCCTGTTCCACCGCGGCGTGCCCGAGCAGGGCTACCCGGTGCGCCGGCTCGGCTACATGGAGGTCGCCCGCGTGGTGCGGTCGTGCACGCCCGCCTTCCGGGACGGTGACGTCCTGGCCGCCGCCTATGGCCACGCGACCGCGCACGTGGCGGACCCCGTGACGGAGCACCTCGTGCCGCTGCCCGGGGACCTCGACCCGCTGCTGGGCGTGTTCGTGGCCCACTTCGGGCCGATCTGCGCCAACGGGCTGCTGCACGCCGCCGCGGACGCCGGGCCGGTGACGGCCCTCGGGGACGGGGTGGCGGGGCGGCTCGTGCTCGTCACGGGAGCGGGCCCGATCGGCCTGCTCACCGCCCTGTTCGCACGCTTCCTCGGGGCCCGGGAGGTGGCCGTGGCCGACGCCGACCCGCGGCGCCGCGCCCTGGCGGAGCGGCTCGGCTTCCTGCCGCTGGACCTGGAGGACGACCCGGGGCGGACGCTGAAGACCCGGTGGCGGCACGGAACGGGCGACCACGGGGCGGACGTGGTGTTCCAGTGCCGCGGCAAGCCCCGGGCCCTGCAGGCGGCGCTGCGCTCGGTGCGGCCGCAGGGCACCGTGGTGGACCTGGCGTTCTATACCGAGGGAGCCGACGCCGTGCGGCTGGGGGAGGAGTTCCACCACAACGGCCTGAGCCTGCGGTGCGCCCAGATCGGGCGGGTGCCGCGGGGGCTGGCCCACGACTGGGACCGGCACCGGCTCTCGGCCGAGACCCTCCGGCTGCTGGATGCCCACGCGCCCGAGGTGCGCGAGCACCTCATCACGGACGTGGAGGACTTCGAGGAGGCACCCGCGCTCATGGGGGAGGTCGCGGCGCGGCGGCGGCACGTGCTCACCGCCGTCTTCCTCACCGGGGCGGGGAGCCGGTGACGAGTCCCGCCCGGCCCAGCAGGTGCTCCATCCGCGCGGCCAGGGCCAGCAGGGGTCCCTCCGTGCCGGGCCGGCCGATCGCCTGCACGGACCAGCTCAGTCCGTCGTCGTCCACGAGCACCGGCACCGCGACGGCCGGCAGCCCCATGACGTTGACCATGGACGTGTACGGCGTGAACCGGCACTGCAGCTCGTAGTCCTGCGCCGGCGGCAGCGCGGTGAACGTGCCGATCCGCGGCGGGGCGAAGGCCAGCACGGGCGTCAGCACCACGTCGTGCGCGGCGAGCTGCCGGCGCGCGTCCGCCGCCCAGGCGGTCAGCCGCTGCACGGCCGCCGCCAGCTCCTCGGCGGGGCGTCGCCGGGCCAACTCCAGGAAGTAGGCCGCGAGCGGGCCCATCCGCTGCTCCGCCCCCTCGGGCAGCGGCGCCTCCAGGAGCCCGGCGGTCCACACCGCGCGGAAGTCCGCGTGGTAGCCGGGCGCCAGGCGCAGGGCCGCCTCCGCCACCTCGTGGCCGTCGCGGTCCAGCGCGGCGGCGGCCGCGGTGAGGGCGTCGACGGCGGGCCGGGCCAGGGTGATCTCCAGGTCGGGGGAGAACGGGGAGGCGGTGGAGACGCCGATCCGCAGCCGGTCCGGCTCCGCCCGCAGCGCCCGGGCCAGGCTGCGGCCCTCCCCGCGGGGGCCGCCGAGCATCGCGTCGTAGAGCAGCGCGGCGTCCGCGGCGGTGCGCGCCAGGGGGCCGGACACGGACAGGTTGCGCACCGAGTCCTCCTGCCGGTCGGTCGGCACCGCGCCCCGGCCGGGCTTCAGGCCGACCAGCCCGCACGCCGCGGCGGGGATGCGGACGGACCCGCCGCCGTCGTTGCCGGGGGCGAAGGGCAGCATCCCGGCGGCGACGGCGGCCGCGCCGCCGCCCGTGGACCCGCCCGCGGTGCGCTCGGGGTCCAGGGGGTTGCGGGCGGGCGCCGAGATGAGGTTCTCGGAGTGGCAGGGCAGGCCGAACTCGGGCACGGTCGTCTTGCCCGTGGACACCGCCCCCGCGGCGTGCACCGTGGCGGCCAGCGGGTCGTCCTCGGTGGCCGGCGCCGCGTCCACGGCCACCCGGGAACCGAAGGTGGTGCGCATCCCGGCCACGTCCACGAGGTCCTTGAAGGCCAGCGGCACGCCGTGCAGGGCGCCCACCGGGCCCCGCCGCGCGAAGTGCTCGTCCAGTTCCGCGGCACGGGCCAGGGCCGCCTCCGGGGCCACGGAGATGAAGGCCCCCAGCTGGGGGTTGCGCCGTTCGGTGACCTCCAGGAAGTGCCGCGTGGCCTCCGTGGCCGAGAGCTCCCCGGCGGCCAGGGCGTCGCGCAGCCGCAGGGCGCTCCACCGGGTCAACGCGGGGGTGCGGGCCGGGTCGTCCATGCCCTCCACTGTAGCCACGGGGCCCGGCCGGCCCGGGCGCGCGCCGCCGTCGGGGTCCCCGGCCGGGCTCCCGCCCTCCGGGTCCCCGGCCTACTCCGGGGTCTCCTCGGGGCCGGGGCGCTGCATCACGAGGGCCACGGTGCGCAGGGACAGCACGAACCCGGCGAACAGCACGATGTAGCCGAACGCGGTGTGCCACGTCATGTAGGTCGTCATGGCGGGGCCGCCCTCGCCGAAGGCGAGCAGCACGATCCCGCCGAGCACGCAGAACCCGGCGAGGATGGACACGACCACCTGCTGGAACAGCCACGTGACGTAGCGGCGGTCGTCCCGGTCGCCCAGCAGCCGGACGTTGACGGACAGCCGCCCGGCCTGCAGGTCGTCGGCGATCCGGTTGACCCGGCGGGGCAGCTGGGCGGCGATCGGCAGCACGTCCAGCAGGGCCGTCGTCGCCGTGTCCTTGAGCGAGCCGGGGGAGAACCGGTCCCGGAGCATCTCCGCGCCCAGCTCGCGGGCGGCCTCCACGACCTCCAGCTCCGGGTCGATGAGCTTCAGGGTGCCCTCCATGCCGCCGAGCGAGCGCAGGGCCGCCGCCACCTCCTTGGGCACGGCGAAGCGGTGGTCCAGGATCAGCCGCATCAGCGAGCCGAACAGCCGGGAGGCCGAGCCGCCGCGCAGCCCGCCGCGGTAGCGCACCAGCAGCTCGCCCACCTCGCGCTCGAGGTGCCGGTCGTCGAGCTGGTCCGGGCGGCCGAGCAGCTCCACGAGCGCGTCGGAGAGCAGGCGGGCGTCGTTGCGCTCGATCGAGGCGAAGACCATGACGAGCTGCTGCTGGGAGCGGGGGTCGAGCCGGCCGACCGAGCCGAAGTCCAGCAGCCCCAGCCGCGTGTACTGCGCCTCGCCCAACAGCATGACGTTGCCCGGGTGCAGGTCGGCGTGGAAGATGCCGTCGTCCATGATCTGGCGCATCACGGAGGTGGCCAGCTCGCGGGCCAGCCGGCGCCGCACGGAGGGGCCGAGGGCGTCCAGTCGCGGGCCGGCGCGGCCCACGGGCGTTCCGGGCAGGTAGTCCATGACGAGCAGCCGGCGCGAGGAGTACTCGGGGTACACGGCCGGCACGGCGATGTTGTGGCCGGACAGGGCCGCGGCCATGTCCCGCATGTTCGCCGCCTCCCCGTGGTAGTCCAGCTCCTCGGCCAGGGAGCGGGTGAAGCCGCGGCCCAGGTCCAGGATCCTCAGGGACTTGCCCCACGTGGTGTTGTGCTGCAGCCAGCGGCAGATCCGCACCACGATGTCCGTGTCCCGCGTGACCTCCTCGACCGCGCCGGGGCGCTGGACCTTGAGGACCACCTCCGTGCCGTCCCGCAGCCGCGCCCGGTGCACCTGGGCCACGGACGCGGCGGCCAACGGCTGCTCGTCCACCCAGTCGAACACCTCCAGGGGGTCCCGGCCCAGCGAGCGCGACAGGGCCCCGCGGATGGACCCCCACGGCTCGGGGGCCACCTCGGACTGCAGCCGGGACAGCTCCCGGATGACCTCCTCCGGCAGCAGGTCCGAGCGCGCCGAGAGGTTCTGGCCGAGCTTGACGAAGGTGATGCCGGAATCCTCCAGGGCCCGGCGCAGCGCGCGGGCGGTGGTGGCCCAGGAGCCCTGGTCGTCCGCGCGCCGGCCGAGCCCGCGCAGGTTCGCCCCGAGGCCGTGGCGCAGGAACACGCCGACCACCTGGCGGTAGCGCCGGTTGCGGGCCCAGCCGCTGCGCAAGCCGGCGGCCCACGTGACGGGGTTGGGCAGCATGCCGGTGGGGACCACCATCTCCAGGATCATCAGCAGGGCCGTGCCGAGGCCGAAGATCCACAGCAGCGCGATGAGCACGAGCACCAGGGCCGCCGGGACGGAGGACTCGGACAGCACCCCCCGGTCCCCGCCCGTGACCTGGCGGATCACCGTGTCGAAGACCACGTTGGTGCTCAGCACCATGAGCAGGGCCACGAGCACCGAGCGGAACCAGCCGACGGGCACGCCGAGGACGCGGCGCACCGCGGTGGCGATCAGCCACGCCATCGCCACCAGCAGGACGAGACCCACGAGCGCGCCGAGGACGGAGCCCAGCCAGTGACCCACGGTCCCCAACTCTCCGAGAAACGTCTCCACGCGGCCAGCCTATTAGGCTGGGTGCCATGAGCATGTTCGAAACCGTGGGTGTCCGCGACGTCCCCGAGGACGCCGCCATCCTGGACGTCCGGGAGGACGACGAGTTCACCCTCGGCCGCGCCGCCGGGGCCCTCCACATCCCGCTCGGCCAGCTGCCGGACCGGATCGAGGAGCTCGACCCGGACACCGACTACTACGTCATCTGCCGCACGGGCGGGCGCTCGATGCGCGCCGCCGACTTCCTCGTCGCGCGCGGCTACTCCGCCGTCAACGTGGCCGGCGGGTCCGGGGCGTGGCTGGAGTCCGGCCGTCCCATGGAGGCCGACGGCGGCGCCGAGCCGACCGTCAAGTGAGCGCGACCGACGCCGGCCCGGCCGCCGGGGGCGGACGCCCCCGGTACGTCTTCCTGGGTCCCGAGGGAACCTTCACCGAGGCGGCGCTGCGCCAGGTCCCGGGCGTCGACGGCGCCCGGTGCGAGCCCGTGGGCTCGGTCATCACCGCGCTCGGCCGGGTCCGCGACGGCTCGGCCGACTTCGCGGTGGTGCCGATCGAGAACTCGGTGGAGGGTGGCGTGACGGCCACGCTCGACGACATCGCCGGCGGGGACCCCCTGCAGATCCGCCGGGAGATCCTCGTGCCCATCAGCTTCGTGCTGGTGGGGCGCCGGGACATGGAGCTGTCCGCGGTCCGGTCCGTGGCCACCCACAGCCACGGCTGGGCGCAGGTGCGCAACTGGGCCGCCGCGCACATCCCGCAGGCCGAGTTCATCCCCGCCTCCTCCACGGCGGCCGGCGCGCGCGGGCTGCTGGACCCGGAGACGGGCTACGACGCCGCGGTCTGCGCCCCGCTCGTGGCCGCGCAGACGGGGCTGCCCGTGCTGGCCTCCGCGATCGAGGACACCGCCGGGGCCGTGACCCGGTTCGTGCTCGTCTCCCGGCCCGGGACGCTGCCGGCGCCGACGGGCTCGGACAAGACCACCGTCGTCGTGCCCCTGCCGGACGACCACCCCGGCGCCCTGATGGACATCCTCGAGCAGTTCGCCGCCCGCGGGATCAACCTCTCCCGCATCGAGTCCCGGCCCACGGGCGCGGGCCTGGGCAGCTACTTCTTCTCGATCGACCTCGAGGGCCACCTCGCCGAGGAGCGGGTCTCCGCCGCGCTCGCGGCGCTGTACCGGATCATCCCGCAGATCCGGTTCCTCGGCTCCTACCCGCGCGCCGACCACCGCCGGTACGTGGTGCGCCCGGACGTCACGGACGAGGCCTACCGCACCGGCCAGCGGTGGGTGCAGGGACTGCTGGGGCGCGCGGACGCCTCCTGACCGGCCGCCGGCGGCCCCGGCCTCAGGCGTGCTCCTCCGGGACGGCCTCGGGCTTCATGGCCGGCGCGGCCGCGGAGTCCGGCACGTCGGCGGCCGGGACCAGGATCCGCAGCGAGTCGGGGCGGACCCGGGCGTCGATCGAGCGGACCTCGCCGATCGGGTCCCCGTCCAGCTGCGCGGCCATCGGCTCGTGCAGCACCACGCGGCAGCGGGTGGCCTGGTGGGTCTCCATGACGGGGATCTCGTGGCGGGACTTCGTCAGCGTCTTGGCGGCGATGCGGATCCAGTCGCCCACGTGCCGGGGGGAGAGCATGACCACGTCCAGCAGCCCGTCGTCGAACCGGGCCTCCGGGACGAAGTCCATGCCCGCGGTCAGCTCGCCGCAGTTGGCGACCATCACGGACCGCACCTTCCGGCGCCGGGGGGCGCCGCCGTCGAGGGACACGGAGATCTCCTTGCGGGAGCCCGGCAGGTGGCGCATCCCGGCCTCGCCGTAGGCCAGCCAGCCGGCCTTGACCTTGAGGTCGTCGCGCGTGTCCCCCATGACCTCGGCGTCCACGCCGGCGCCGGCGATCACCAGGAAGGTGTTGCGCACGGTGGTCCCGTCCGTGGTCTCCACCTTGATGTCGATCGAGTCGATCTGCCGGGCGGTGCCGTGCAGGGCGGTGTTGATGCAGGCGTCGAGGTCCTCGAGGGGGAACCTGAGGTTGCGGGCCAGGAGGTTGCCGGTGCCGAGCGGGACGACCCCCAGGGAGGTCTCCGTCCCGGCCAGCTCCTCGGCCACGAAGCGCACCGTGCCGTCCCCGCCCGCGGCGATCACGACGTCGGCCCCGCCGGCCACCGCGTCCCGGGTCATCTGCTGGCCGGGGTCCTCCACGGTGGTCTCGTAGACCTCCAGCTCCGGCAGCCCGGCCTCCCGCACGGCGGCGGCCACCCGCTCGCGCACGGTGTCCGCCTCGGCCTTGATGGGGTTGAGCACGAGGGCCACCCGCCGCGGGTGCACCAGCGCGCGGGCGATCAGCGGGGCCTCGGCCATCTCGCTGACCTGGCCGTCCAGGGCCTCCACGTGCCCGGTGAGCTCCGCCATGCGGTCCGGCAGGGTGCCCACGTCCCCGCGCAGCGAGACCACCCGGCCGTGCAGCTCCTCCATCCGGCCGCGCAGCCTGCGGTGCCCGGTCCACAGCCCGACGACGAAGGCCAGGGCGGCGAGGACGAGGACGAGAGCCACGACGGCCACGGTCAATTCAGGGGGCATGGCCGCAGTCTACGGGGCGCGCGGGGCGCGGCCGCTAGGCTGGGGCACGTGATCGACGTCAAGCACCTCACCGAGAACCCGGACCTCTACAGGGCCTCGCAGCGCGCCCGCGGCGCCGACGAGTCCCTCGTGGACCAGATGCTGTCCGCCGATGCCACCCGCCGGTCCTCGATCGCCGCGTTCGAGGAGCTGCGCGCCGAGCAGAAGGCCTTCGGCAAGCGCGTGGCCGCCGCCCAGGGCGAGGAGAAGCAGGCGCTGCTGGCCGAGGTCAAGGACCTGGCCGCCCGGGTCAAGGCCGCCGAGGCCGAGTCCGGCCGGGCGCAGGCCGAGCTGGACCGGCTCCAGCGGGTCTTCCCGAACCTCGTCGAGGACGGCGTGCCCGCCGGCGGCGAGGACGACTTCGCGGTGCTCAAGACCGTGGGCTCCGCCCGCGACTTCGCCGCGGAGGGCTTCACCCCGCGCGACCACCTGGAGATCGGCGAGCTGATCGGCGCGATCGACATGGAGCGCGGCGCCAAGGTGTCCGGCTCCCGGTTCTACTTCCTCAAGGGCGTGGGGGCCCGGCTCGAGATCGCCCTCCTGCAGATGGGCCTGGACCTGGCCGTGCAGGCCGGGTTCATCCCGATGATCACCCCCACGCTCGTGCGCCCGGAGACGATGCAGGGCACTGGCTTCGACGTGGAGCACGACGACGAGATCTACAAGCTCGAGCGGGACGACATGTACCTGGTGGGCACCTCCGAGGTGGCCCTGGCCGGCTACCACGCGGACGAGATCCTCGAGCTCGGCGCGGAGCCGGTGCGCTACGCCGGGTGGTCCACGTGCTACCGCCGCGAGGCCGGGGCCGCCGGCAAGGACACCCGCGGGATCATCCGCGTGCACCAGTTCAACAAGCTGGAGATGTTCATCTACGCCACCCAGGACCAGGCCGTGGCGGAGCACCGCCGGCTGCTGGACTGGGAGGAGCAGATGCTGGCCAAGGTGGAGCTGCCCTACCGGGTCATCGACACCGCCGCCGGGGACCTCGGCATGAGCGCCGCCCGCAAGTTCGACTGCGAGGCGTGGGTGCCCACCCAGGGGACCTACCGCGAGCTGACCTCCACCTCGAACTGCACCACCTTCCAGGCCCGCCGGCTCAACATCCGCGAACGCCTGGTCAACGACGACGGCTCGAAGGCCGGCACGCGCATGGTCGCCACCCTCAACGGGACCCTGGCGACCACGCGCTGGCTCGTGGCCATCCTGGAGAACCACCAGAACCCGGACGGCTCCGTGACGGTCCCCGCCGCGCTGCGCCCCTACCTCGGCGGCCTCGAGGTGCTGCCCGTCCTCTGACGGGTCCCGCGGGGCGCCCGCCGGGAGGCGGCGCCGCGGCCCACCGGCCCCGGCCGCCCCGTCCCGCGCCGCCCCGCCCGACCGGCACTGTTCACCCGGCGGCCACCGGCCGTCGGGGGCGGGTCTACTGGCCGTCCGCGGCATCTGCTTGACTGGTGCCATGTTGAACCAGGGCAGGGCCGGCACCGAGGACCGGCACGAGAAGGGGGATCCGGGGACCGGATCGCTGCGCACCAGCTACCGGCCGCCGTCGGACATGACGGCCTCCGGCCGCCGGGCGGACGGGAACGGGCGGCGCAGGATGGTGTGCCTGGACGTGGACGGCACGCTCGTGGACCACGACGGGCACATGCACCCGGAGGTGCGGGAGGCGGCCAGCGCCGTCGTCGCCGCCGGGCACCACGTGCTCATCGCCACCGGCCGGTCGCTGGGGGCCACGCTGCCCGTCGTCGAGCTGATCGGCCTGGAGTCCGGCTACAGCGTCTGCAGCAACGGCGGGGTGACCCTCCGGCTGTCCGCGGACCTCGAGGAGGGGTTCGAGGTCATCGACCGCCGGACCTTCGACCCGGCGCCGGCGCTGCGCGCGCTGCGGCACCGGCTGCCGAACGCCAAGTACGCCGTGGAGGACGACCAGGGCCGGTTCCTGTCCACCGAGCGCTTCCAGGACATGAGCTTCGGCGTGGTGGCGGAGGGCGTGACCTTCGAGGAGATGATGGAGGCCACGGCCACGCGGCTCGTGGTGTTCTCCACGGACGCCTCCGCCGAGGAGTTCGGCGAGGCCGTGGAGTCCATCGGCCTGCAGGGCGTCACCTACTCGGTGGGCTGGTCCGCGTGGCTGGACATCGCCGCGGCCGGGGTGTCCAAGGCCTCCGGGCTCGAGGCGGTGCGGGACCGGCTCGGCGTGCACATCGACGACACGGTGGCCGTGGGCGACGGCCGCAACGACATCGAGATGCTGGCCTGGGCCGGGCGCGGCGTGGCGATGGGCCAGGCCCCGCCCGAGGTGGTCAGGGTGGCCGACGAGGTCACCGGCACGGTGGAGGAGAACGGCGCGGCGGCCGTGCTGCGCTCACTGCTCGACTGAGGGCGGCGCCCCGGCGGCGTCCACGAGGCCGAGCAGCCGCGCGGCCGCGGGCCGGCAGGCGTGCTCCTCGGCCCAGAACGAGCGCTGCACCGCCTTGGACACGGCCTGGACCGTGATGCCCAGCTCCGCGGCCACGGGCTTCTGCTGGCCGCGCACGCCCGGGACCATGAGGTCCAGCACGGCCCACTCGGCGGCCGTGCGGGTCAGCACGAGCTGGCCGACCAGGCGCAGGACGGCCTCCGCCTGCGCGGCGGCCTCGGCGTCCGGGCCGTCCACGGCCACGGGCACGCGCACGCCCGTGGCGGCGGCGCGCTCCACGGCCCGGCGCGCGTGGACGAGTCCCGGGCCGCCGACGTCGCGGAGGTCCTGGGTGTCCGGCACCGGCCCGGGCGTCCACGCCCCGTCCGGTCCCGCCGCGCCGAACGGGCCGACGCCGATCCCCACGTTCCAGCGCCGCTCCCGCAGGGCCCGGAGGGCCGCGTCCACGGCGGCGGCGGGGTCGGCGACGACGCCGATCGCCTCGTCGCCCACCGAGCGCTGGAACGGCAGGACGGTCGGCACGGGCCGCAGCGACCGCAGCAGGCCGTCCACCAGGTCCCCGACCTCCCGCGAGTCCCGCTGGTTGATCGTCAGGACGTACATGGACCCCATCCTGCCAGTGCGGCCCCCGCCGGCCCCGGAACCGCCCGTGGAGGACGCCCCGGACGACTTTGCGGGCAGAAGCGACCGGTCGCTTCTGCCCGCAAAGTGTGGGGGCGTGGGGAAGGCGCGAGGGGTCAGCCGCGGCCCTGCGGCACGTCGGCCTCGGGGCCCTCCTCGGCGGCCGGCTCCGGCTCCACGGTCTCGACGTCACGGCCCTGCGGCTCGTCGGTGGGGGTGTGCTCACCGGCGGCCTCGAAGCGCTCGATCGAGGCGGCCAGCTCGGCCTCGGCGGCTTCGCGGCCCTCCCACGCCTCGGCCTTGACCCACTTGCCCGGCTCCAGGTCCTTGTAGCGGGTGAAGAAGTGCTCGATCTCCTTGCGCAGCCACTCGTCGATGTCCTCGAGCTCCTGGATGTGGTCGAAGCGCTTGTCCGAGGGGACGCAGATGAGCTTGGCGTCGCCGCCGCCGTCGTCGGTCATGTTGAACACGCCGACCGGGCGGGACTCCACGATCACGCCGGGCACCAGGTCGAACCCGGGCAGGTAGACGAGTGCGTCCAGCGGGTCGCCGTCCTCGCCGAGGGTGTTCTCGAAGTAGCCGTAGTGGGTCGGGTACTGCATCGAGGTGAACAGCACCCGGTCCAGGCGCAGCCGGCCCGTCTCGTGGTCGAACTCGTACTTGACCCGGGAGGCGGCCGGGATCTCGATGGTCACGTCATGGTTCATGGATTCAGGCTCCTTGGCGATGCGTGGAGGTCAGGGGGTCGCCACCGCGCCGGGGCGCGGCATCTAGACTCAAGGGTAGCCCCCGGCCAGGCGCCTCCCGGCTCCCGTCCGCCCGCGGTCCGCCGCGTGACGCCCGGCCCGTTCCGCTCCGTCCAGGAAGCCCTGCCGTGACCCCTCGAGACCCCCGACGCCGGCCCGCCGCGCGCGCCTCCCGGCGCGCCCTCGGCGCCGTGCTGGCCCTGCTCCTGGCCGGTGCCACCGCCGGCTGTGACGTGCAGGGACTGCTTCCCGGCGCCGAGCCCAGCCGGGACGCGACGCCGGCCCCCTTCCCGGACTCCTCGCTCACCTCGGTCGGCGCGTGGCTGCCCGGGCCGGAGGCCGGGCGCGCCGCGGACGGCGCGGAGGCCTCGTCCGCCGCGCCGGGCCCGTCGGCCAGGGAGTCCGCGTCCCCCTCGGCCGCCCCCTCGTCCTCGCGCCCGGCCTCGGGGGAACCGTCCCCGTCCTCCGCGGCACCGACGGGCGCGGCGGCGCCCCGGGACCCGGAGGAGGCGGCCGCCTTCGCGGAGCTGGCCGGCCTGCCGGACCTGACCCCCCTGCTGGTCCCGTCGCCGGAGCCCGCGGTCCTCGGGCCCGCCCTGGACGAGGCCCTGGACCTGGCCGACGGGGAGATGTCCGCGGCCGTCGTAGACGCCCTGACCGGCGAGGTCCTCTACGACCGGGATGCTGACGAGCCCGCGGCGCCGGCCTCCGCGGTCAAGATCCTCACGGCCATCGCCGCCCTCGAGGTGCTCGGCCCGGAGCACCGCTACACGACCTCGGCCGTGGCCCTGCCCGGGCACGTGGGGGCCAAGGAGGTCACCCACGTGGTCCTGGATGCCGGTGGCGACGTGCTGCTGGGCACGGGCGGCAACGGCGAGGAGGCCAGCGGCCGCGCCGGGCTCGGGACGCTGGCCCGGCGCGCGGCGGACCGGCTGGCCGAGGAGGGCACCACGGGGACCGTGACGGTGCGCGTGGACGACACGGGGTACGCCGGCCCGCGCGCCTCCCCGGACTGGAGCCCGGACATCGTCACCTCGGGCAACGCCTCCGTGGTCCAGCCGATCGCCACCTACGGCGGCCGGGCGTGGCCGAGCACGGCCACCGACCGGCTGAACGACCCGGCGCTCTACGCGGCCGAGGTCTTCCGCGACCGGCTCGCGGTCCACGCGGCCCGGAAGGGCCTGGACGTGGTGGTGGACGACGGCGTGGAGCGGCTGGCGCTCAAGGGGCGCGGGACGGAGCTGGCCGGCGTGGAGTCGGCGCGGGTCGCCGAGCAGGTGCAGTACATGCTCAAGGCCTCGGACAACCAGGTCGCCGAGGCCACCGGCCGCAACGTGGCCCTCGCCGAGGGCGGCCGGGGCAGCTTCGAGGGCGCCGCCGCGGCGATCGAGCGGGCGGTGGCCCGCCTCGGCGTGGACACGGAGGGCCTGCGCCTCGTGGACGCGTCCGGGCTGTCCGGGGAGAACCGGGTCACCGCGCTGCAGCTGACCGGGGCGCTGCAGGCCGCGGCCACGGACCCGGACCTGGACACGGCGGCCACGGGACTGCCCGTGGCCGGCCGGGACGGCACCCTGGAGCAGCGGATGGTCGGCACCCCCGCCGAGGGCGTGGTGCACGCCAAGACCGGCACGCTCAGCGAGGTGGCGTCCCTGACGGGCACGGTGGAGACCGGGGACGGTCGGCAGCTGCTGTTCAGCTTCATCGCCCGGGACCAGCCGGGCGTGCTCACGGACGCACGGCTCGCCGTGGACCGCGGCGCGGTGCTGCTGGCCGAGTGCGGATGCCGTCGGGACGAGTGATCCGTCCGGCCCTGTCTTTGCCTTCGCAAACCAGCGGGTAGGATCGTGGCCATGTCCCTGCCCGTGACCGAACACCGACTGTCCCAGCAGCGGGCCATCTACGGCAGCCCCCTCGCCGAGCGCTTCGGGGCCGTGATGGCGGCCTACGGGCTCAGCCAGCGGTCCCTCGCCCGCGTGCTCGGGCTGTCCGCGCCCATGCTCTCCCAGTTGATCAACGCCCAGCGCATCAAGATCGGCAACCCGGCCGTCTACGAGCGCCTCGTGCTGCTCGAGGAGCTGCAGGACCAGCCCGATCCCGAGCACGTCCTCGCCGAGGTGCAGGCCTCCGAGCCGGTGCTGACCACGCACGCCTCGCGGGCCCGTGTGCCGGACACGGGCCGGCGCCCGGGCGGGGAGGTCGTCGTGCCCCTGTCCCGGCTGGCCGGGCGCGCCCCCCTGCTCGCCGCCGCCGAGGCCGCCCGGCAGGCCGGCTCCGAGGGCCTGGCCCTCGCGCTCGAGCAGGCCGCCGCGCTCAGCCGCGTGGACTGAGCCCCGCGGGCCCCTCCGCGGACACCGGGGCCCTCCGGCGCCGCGCCCTCCGCGGCGACCTCCCACCGGGGACCCGGCCCGGTCCCCGCGCCGGGCGCCCCGCGCCGTGCCGCCCCCCTGTGGCGGGGTGGGCGGGTGTGGTGGGATGGGTCCATGGACTCCACCGTCTCGGACCCCGCCGCCCCCACCCCGCAGGGCGTCACCCCGCCCATCGACTGGGACGTGGCCGCCGCCACGGCCGCCCGGCTGTGCGCGGCCGGCCCCCGCTTCACCCGGCGCCAGGCCGAGCGCGAGGCCGAGGGGCTGCGGCGCGCCGCCGAGGCCTCCGTGGACCACGTCCACCGGCTCACCCGGCTCGAGGCCGCCCGGGACCTGCGCGACTCCGACGTGCTGGTGGTGGACCGCCCCACGTGGATCCGCGCCAACACCCAGGCCTTCTCCACGCTGCTTGCCCCCGCGTTCGAGCACATCCGCGCGGCCCGGCCGGCCGAGTACGCCCGGACCACGAGCGGGCTCGCCCCGTCCGCCACGGGCGTGGAGACCGGTGCCGTGCTGGCGTTCCTGTCCTCGAAGGTCCTGGGCCAGTACGAGCCCTTCTGCGCCCTGCCCGGCCCGGACGGCACGCCGGCGGGCCCCCACGGCGGGCGGCTGCTGCTGGTGGCCCCCAACATCGCCGAGGTCCGCGTGGAGCTCAACGTGGACCCGGAGGACTTCCGGCTGTGGGTGTGCCTGCACGAGCAGACCCACCGCGTGCAGTTCGCCGCCGCCCCGTGGCTGCGCGGGTACCTGCAGGACAACATCATCACGATGGTCTCGGGCATGTTCGACAAGGTGGACACCCTGCCCGAGCGGCTCTCCACCCGCGTCCGGGCGCTGCTGCGCGGCCCCGAGGCGGACGAGCGTTCCGTGGCCGGGGGCGAGGGCTCGCCCGAGCTCGGCACCGACACCCACCCGGCCTCGATGGGCCTGCTCGAGCTGATCCAGGACCCCGAGGACAAGGCCAGGCTGGCCCAGCTCACCGCCGTGATGTCCCTGCTGGAGGGGCACGCCAACGTCATCATGGACGGCATCGACGCGTCCGTGGTGCCCACCGTCAAGACCATCCGCCAGCGCTTCGACCACCGGGACGCCACCCGGTCCTCCCTGGACCGGTGGGTCCGCCGCTTCCTCGGCATGGACGCCAAGATGCAGCAGTACCGGGACGGCCAGCGCTTCGTGAAGCGGGTCGTGCGCGACCTCGGCATGGACGGGTTCAACGCGGTGTGGGAGGCCCCCGGGCACCTGCCCACCGAGCGCGAGCTGCACCACCCCGAGGAGTGGATCGAGCGGATGCGGGGGCGCAGCTGAGCGCACACCCCGGCCCGACGGCGCCCGCCGGGCCCCCGGACTGGCCGCCTCGGTCCCGCTGGCCCGAGCCGCTGCACCGCGCGGTCGCGGCGGTGCGCGCCGCCGTCGCGGGCCGCGCGCTGCCCCTGGTCGCCCTCTCCGGCGGTGCGGACTCCGCGGCCCTCGCCGTCGCCGTCGCCGAGGCCCTGCGGACCGGGCCGGGACTGCCCGGCGGGGCCGGCGCCGTCGTGGTGGACCACGGCCTGCAGGCCGGCTCGGCCCGGGTGGCGCGCGACGCCGCGGCCCTGGCCCGGCGGCTCGGACTGGACCCCGTGACCGTGGAGACCGTGGAGGTGACCGTCTCCGGGTCCGGTCCGGAGGCCGACGCCCGCGCCGCCCGCCACGCCGCGCTCGCCGCGGCCGCGGCCCGGGCCGGTTCGCAGGCGGTGCTGCTGGCCCACACGCGCGACGACCAGGCCGAGCAGGTCCTGCTCGGGCTGGCCCGCGGCTCCGGGACCCGCTCGCTGGCCGGGATGCCGCCCGGGCGCGGGCTCCTGGTGCGCCCCCTGCTCGGGCTGGGCCGCCGGGACACGGAGGCCATCTGCCGCTGGGCCGGGATCCGCTGGTGGGAGGACCCCGCCAACGCCGACCCGGCCTTCCTGCGCTCGCGGGTCCGCACGCTCGTCCTGCCCCTGCTCGAGGATCCCCGGCGCGGACTGGGCCCCGGGGTGGCCGCCGCGCTCGCGCGCAGCGCCGAGATGGCCGCCGAGGACGCGGACGCCCTGGACCAGTGGGCGGCGGCCGAGTACACCCGGCTGGCGGCCGGAGGTCCGGGGGGCGGTGGCCCGAGGGCTGGCGGCGGGGACGGCGGGCCGCTGGCGGGCGACGCGCGGGACGCCGTCGCGGGGGCGGCCGCCGGGGCCGCGGTGGCCCTGCCGCTCGAGGACCTCGCGGCCCTGCCGGACGCGGTCCGGCGCCGCGTCATCGGCCGCGCGGTGGTCTCGGCGGGCGGGGAACGGCCCAGCCGGGAGCGCGTGCTGGCGGTCGACGCCCTGGTGGGGACGCGCTCGACGGGGGGCGGATCGGCGGGCCCGGTCGAGCTGGCCGGCGGGGTCACCGTGCGCCGTCGGCGCCGGGCCGGGTATGCGAGACTGGTCTTCTACGCCGGCCGGCCGTCACCCCCCACCTCGGGGCCGGACCGCCCGCCGGCGTCATCCCGGTAGCAGAACTCAGCAGGAGCAGCCCGCATGGAAGCACAGGACGTGCACGGCGACCTGGATCACGTGCTCATGACCACGGAGCAGATCCAGGAGACCATCAAGGATCTCGCAGCGCAGATCGACCGCGACTACGAGGACAAGGACGTCCTGCTGGTGGCCGTGCTCAAGGGCGCGGTCATGGTCATGGCCGACCTCTCGCGTGCCCTGCGCTCGCACGTGACCCTCGACTTCATGGCCGTCTCCTCCTACGGCTCCGGCACCCAGTCCTCCGGCGTGGTGCGCATCCTCAAGGACCTCGACGCCGACCTCATGGGCCGCCACGTGCTGATCGTCGAGGACATCATCGACTCGGGCCTGACCCTGTCCTGGCTCAAGACCAACCTGGAGTCCCGCGGCCCGGCCTCCGTGGAGATCTGCGCCTTCCTGCGCAAGCCCGAGGCCATGAAGGTGGACATCGACGTCAAGTACGTCGGCAAGGACATCCCCAACGAGTTCGTGGTCGGCTACGGCCTCGACTTCGACGAGCGGTACCGCAACCTGGACTTCATCGGCACGCTCGCCCCGCACGTCTACTCCTGAGCCGCCTCCACAGGTTGTCCACAGCGTGATTAACAGCTGTGGGCAACCTGTGGACAACGTGCCGGACGCCGATCCCCCGGCGCGCGGGCGTCCCGGCCGCGGCCCCCGGTGGCCCCGGGCATTCCACCGCTCGCGAACGGCGGGCTCCCAGCACCGCGCCGTAGACTCGCGCCCGGTACCGTTGACGGGTACGGCAGGACCGTGTCCCGCCGCCGGTGGACGGATCGTCCGCGCCGCAGGCCGAGGTCAGGAGAGTTGTTGAACGCCAAGAAGGTCTTCAAGGGCCCGATCATCTGGATCGTCCTGGCCGCGTTGTTCCTCGTCCTGCTCGTCCCCGCCCTCACGCAGGGCTCGAGCGCCCGCGTGGACACCAACGTCGGCCTGGCGCTGCTCCAGGAGGACAAGGCCGAGCAGGCCCGCATCCAGGACGGCGAGCAGCGCGTGGACCTGACGCTGCGG
Source organism: Citricoccus sp. SGAir0253 (assembly GCF_005877055.1). NCBI lineage: Bacteria > Bacillati > Actinomycetota > Actinomycetes > Micrococcales > Micrococcaceae > Citricoccus > Citricoccus sp. SGAir0253. The sequence continues at coordinate 62,949 of NZ_CP039424.1, forward strand.
GACCCCTACGTCCAGGACGGCCGGGAGCTCGGCGAGGAGGTCTACTTCTACTACTCCACGGCCCGCGCGGAGAAGGTGGTCGAGGCCATCGACGACTCCTCGCTGGACGGCTTCACGGACCAGCCGGTGCAGAACAACTGGCTGCTGTCCCTGCTCGGGTTCATGGTCCCGTTCATCCTGATCGCCCTCGTGTTCTGGTTCCTGATGTCCCGGGTCCAGGGCGGCGGCGGAAAGGTCATGCAGTTCGGCAAGTCCAAGGCCAAGCTGATCACCAAGGACATGCCGCAGGTGACGTTCGCGGACGTCGCCGGGGCGGACGAGGCGGTCGAGGAGCTCCACGAGATCAAGGAGTTCCTCTCCGAGCCCACCAAGTTCCAGGCCGTGGGCGCCAAGATCCCCAAGGGCGTGCTGCTCTACGGCCCGCCCGGGACCGGCAAGACGCTGCTGGCCAAGGCCGTCGCCGGCGAGGCGGGCGTGCCGTTCTACTCGATCTCCGGCTCGGACTTCGTGGAGATGTTCGTCGGCGTCGGCGCCTCCCGCGTGCGCGACCTCTTCGAGCAGGCCAAGAACAACTCGCCGGCCATCATCTTCGTGGACGAGATCGACGCCGTCGGGCGCCACCGCGGCGCCGGCGTGGGCGGCGGCAACGACGAGCGCGAGCAGACCCTGAACCAGCTGCTCGTGGAGATGGACGGCTTCGACGCCACCACCAACGTCATCCTCATCGCCGCCACCAACCGGCCGGACGTGCTGGACCCGGCCCTGCTGCGCCCGGGCCGCTTCGACCGCCAGATCCCGGTGGAGGCCCCCGACCTCGAGGGCCGGCACCGGATCCTGCAGGTGCACGCGCAGGGCAAGCCCATGGCGCCGGGCGTGGACCTGCACGCCCTGGCCAAGCGCACCCCGGGCTTCACGGGCGCGGACCTGGCCAACGTGCTCAACGAGGCCGCGCTGCTCACCGCGCGCTCCAACGCCCAGCTGATCGACGACCGGGCGCTGGACGAGGCGGTGGACCGCGTCATGGCCGGCCCGCAGAAGCGCTCGCGCCTCATGAAGGAGCACGAGCGCAAGGTCACCGCCTACCACGAGGGAGGCCACGCCCTGGTGGCCGCGGGCCTGCGCAACTCGGCGCCCGTCACGAAGATCACCATCCTGCCGCGCGGCCGCGCCCTCGGCTACACGATGGTGGTGCCGGAGGACGACAAGTACTCCGTGACCCGCAACGAGCTGCTGGACCAGCTCGCCTACGCGATGGGCGGCCGCGTGGCCGAGGAGATCATCTTCCACGACCCCTCCACCGGCGCCTCGAACGACATCTCCAAGGCCACGGACACCGCGCGCAAGATGGTGACCGAGTACGGGATGAGCGAGCGCGTGGGCGCCGTGAAGCTCGGCGCCGGCAGCGGCGAGCCGTTCATGGGCCGGGACATGGGCGCGGGCCGCGACTACTCCGAGCAGGTGGCCGGGCTCGTGGACGAGGAGGTCCGCCAGCTGCTGGACCAGGCCCACGACGAGGCGTACTGGATCCTCACGAGGAACCGGGACGTCCTGGACCGCCTGGCCTACGAGCTGCTCGAGAAGGAGACGCTCAACCAGGCCCAGATCGCGGAGATCTTCGCGGACGTGCGCAAGCGCGACCCGCGCGAGGTGTGGCTCTCGAGCGAGGACCGGCCCGTCTCCGACCAGCCGCCCGTGCTGTCCCCGGCGGAGCGCCGGGCGCGCGCCGCGAGCAACGGGCACGAGGCCGGGCCGGTGGACCCCGAGTCCACCTCGGACACCCTGGTGCCCACCGTGGACCCGACGCCGGGCAGCCAGCTCCCCGGGGAGGACCCCGGCGGTTCCGGCGGGGGCCCGGGGGCGGGACCGACGGACCTGCCCTCCCAGCCGCAGGGATAGGATCGCTGTCGTGACTGAGACTGATCGAGTGACGGCCCAGGAGGCCGAGCGGGTGGCCGGGCTGCTGGCCGACCCGGAGGCCGAGCTGCCCCCGGCGGGCGTGGACCTGCAGCGCATCGAGGCCGCCGTGCGGGAGATCCTCGAGGCCGTGGGGGAGGACCCGGACCGGGAGGGGCTGGAGGACACCCCCGCCCGGGTGGCCAAGGCCTACGCCGAGTTCTTCGCCGGCCTGCACCAGGACCCGGCGGACGTCCTCGGCACCACGTTCGACATCTCCCACGAGGAGCTCGTGCTGGTCAAGGACATCCCGTTCTACTCCACGTGCGAGCACCACCTCGTGCCGTTCCACGGCACCGTCCACATCGGCTACATCCCCTCGAAGGACGGCCGGGTGACGGGGCTGAGCAAGCTCGCCCGGCTCGTGGAGGTCTTCGCCCGGCGCCCGCAGGTGCAGGAGCGGCTGACCACGCAGGTGGTGGAGGCGCTGATGACCCACCTGCACCCGCGCGGGGCGATCGTGGTGGTCGAGGCCGAGCACCTGTGCATGTCCATGCGCGGGGTGCGCAAGCCGGGGGCCAAGACCGTGACCTCCGCGGTGCGCGGCCAGTTGCGCGACGCCACCACCCGGGCCGAGGCGATGGGGCTCATCCTGCACGGCTGAGCCCGGCCCCCCGACGACGACCCGCGCGAGACGCCGCGGCGGAGCGGCCCACCGCGGCCGGCGACCATCCCGACGGCCGGCCCCGGCCCGGACGACGACCACCCGCGACGACGAACCGCCACGGCCGTGCCCGGCGCCGGGACGGCCGCAGACGAAAGGACCACCCTTGGACTCGATGGCAGCACAGGCAGGCACCGGCCCGGCGACGGGACCGCTGACGGTGATCCGCAAGGTCCGCCGCCGGACCCTGGCCGACCTCCCCACGGACCGCACGCTCGTGATGGGGATCCTCAACGTCACGCACAACTCCTTCTCCGACGGCGGGGACTACCTGGACACGGAGACGGCCATCGAGCAGGGGCTGCGCCTGCACTACTCGGGGGCGGACATCATCGACGTCGGCGGGGAGTCCACCCGTCCGGGGGCCGAGGCCATCGACACCCTCACGGAGCAGAACCGGGTGCTGCCGGTCATCGAGGCGCTGCTGAAGGCCGGCGCCGTGGTGTCCGTGGACACCATGCACACCGCCACCGCGGAGGCCGCGCTGAAGCTCGGCGACGTCATCGTCAACGACGTCTCGGGGCTCAACCACGAGCCGGACATGCCCGAGCTGATCGCCCGCACCGGCGCCCCCTACGTGCTGATGCACAACCGCGGGGACGCGCAGACCATGGACTCCCTCGCCGAGTACGAGGACGTCGTGGAGGAGGTGGTGGGCGAGCTCTCCGGCCTCGTGGACCGGTTCCTCGCCGCCGGCGTGCGCCGCGAACAGCTCATCCTCGACCCGGGACTGGGCTTCGCCAAGGCGGGGGACCAGAACTGGGAGCTGCTGCGCGGCCTGGACCGCCTCGTGGGGCTGGGCCTCCCGGTGCTCGTGGCGGCCTCCCGCAAGCGCTTCCTCGGCAGCCTGCTCGCCACCCGGTCCGGCGCCGAGCCGGCCCCCAAGGACCGCGACCACGTCACCGCCGCCGTCTCCGCCCTCTCGGCGGCCCACGGGGCGTGGGGCGTGCGCGTGCACCACGTGGAGTCCTCCCTGCACGCCGTGAAGGTGGCCCGGGCCTGGACCGGGGGCCCGGGACCGGTCGGCCGCCAGCCGGGGGCGTGAGCGGCGTGGCGGACCGGATCGCGCTCACCGGCCTGCGCGCCCGCGGCTTCCACGGGGTCTTCCCCGAGGAGCGGCGGGACGGCCAGGACTTCGTGACGGACGTCGTCGTGCACCTGGACGTGGCGCCGGCCGCCGCCACCGACGACCTCTCGCTGACGGTCAACTACGCCGAGGTCGCCGGCGCCGTGCTGGAGGTCGTCACGGGCGAGCCGGTCGACCTCATCGAGACCGTGGCCGAGCGCATCGCCCGGTCCGTCCTGGACTCCCAGCCGGTCGCCGCGGCCGTGGACGTCACCGTGCACAAGCCCGGTGCGCCCATCGAGGCCGACTTCGCCGACGTCGCCGTGACCGTCTCCCGGAGCCGGCCGTGACCGGCCGGGATCCCGACGCGCGGGAGGCGGCGCCCGCGGACGGGCCCGTGCCGCCCCGGTCGCCGGGGGAGGGCGCGGGGCCCCACGCGCCGGCCGATCCGCTCGACCGGGCGCCCGGCCGGCCGGTCCCGGCCGTCCTCGCCCTCGGGGCCAACCTCGGTGATCCGGCCGCGACGCTGCAGGCCGCGGTCCGCGCCCTGGCGGAGCGCGAGGGCATCGAGCTGACCGGGGTCTCGCCCGTGGCGGTCACGGCGCCGGTGGGCGGCCCGGCGGGACAGCCGGACTACCTCAACCTGGTCCTGGCGATCCGGACCACCCTGGCCCCGCGGGCACTGCTCGCCGCCTGCCACGCCGTCGAGCAGGCCCACCACCGCACCCGCGAGGTGCGCTGGGGTCCGCGCACCCTGGACGTGGACATCATCGCCTACGCCGACCTCGCCTCGGACGTCCCCGAGCTGACGCTGCCCCACCCGCGCGCGCACGAGCGGGCCTTCGTGCTCGCCCCGTGGTCCTGGCTGGATCCCGACGCCCGGCTCGGCGGCGTGCCCGTGGCGGAACTCGCGGCCCGCGCGGCCGACGCCGGCACCGTCCGCCGGCTGGGCGACGCCCCCGCCGCCCCGGGGCCGGGAGCGCCGGCGTCGTGAGCTCGATCCGTCCCCTGTGGCTGCTGGTCGTGTGCGCCGTGAGCGGCGTGCTGGGCTGGCTGGGCGCGCTGCTGGCGGCCCGGTCCGGCCTCGTCGCCCCCGTGCTCGTGGCGTCCTCGGTGGTCACCCTCGCGGCGGTGGCCGTGCTGGTCCTGGCCCTCGGGATCCGCGTCCAGCGGGACAAGCGGCGCCCGCCGGCCGCGCGGATGGACCCGGTGGCCGCGGCCCGCACGCTCGTCCTGGCGCAGTCCGGGGCGTACGCGGGCGCGCTGATCGCCGGATGGCACGCCGGGGTGCTCGTCCACCTGGCCTCCGCCACGGGATTCGGCACGGCCACCGTCAACGACGCGCTGGTGATGATCATCGGCGGCCTCGTGCTGGTTATCGTGGGGTTCGTGGTGGAGCAGTTCTGCCGGCTGCCCCCGGACGACGGGGCGGACGGCACCGCCAACGGGTCCGGAGGGGACCCGGACGGGACCCGGCGCACCCAGGGCCCCGCCTACGGCACGGAAGGGGAGGGCGGCTATGCCCGGTCCACGGGACGATGACCACGCGACGGCCTGGGACCTGCGGTCCCTCGAGGGCGTGGAGTGGACGCCCGTCTCCCGCAAGCTGATCCCCGCCCGGATGCTGGGGGAGGGCCTGGGGGCCCTCGCCGTCCTCCTCGTGACCTGCGTGCCGCTGGTCCTGCGCCTGGCCGGGGCGTGGCCCGGCTACCCGGCGTGGCTGGCGTGGGGGCTGCCGGCCGTCGTGCTCGTGTGGTCGCTCGTGGACCTGGCCCTCGTCCCGCGGCAGGTCCGCGCGCTGGGCTACGCCGAGAGGGAGGACGACGTCCTGGTCCGCTCGGGCCTGTTCTTCCGCCGGGTCCTCGCGGTGCCCTACGGCCGGCTCCAGTACCTCGACGTCAAGGAGGGCCCGGTGCAGCGGCGCTTCGGGATCCGGACCCTCGAGCTGCAGACCGCCTCGGCCGCCACGAACGCCACCCTGCCGGGCATCCCGGTCGAGGACAGCGAGCACCTCCGCGACCGCCTGATGGCCCGCGGGCAGGCCCGGCTGGCGGGGCTGTGACCGGCGCGGGGCCGGACCGGCCGGAGGCGGCCGACGGCGACTGGCACCGCGTGCACCCCATCAGCCCCTGGGTGCGGGGCTGGGTGGTCCTCGTGGGGCTGCTGTTCGTGGCCACCCAGTCGGTGGGCGAGGACCTCGTCGGGGCCCTCGTGGGCGCCGGGGAGTTCCGCGCCGCCGAGGGGCTGTGGATGACCCTCGCGGTCTACGGTGCGGTCTTCGTGGTCATGGTGATCGCCTACTTCTTCTCGTGGCGGTTCACGAAGTACCGGCTGGGGGAGGAGCAGGTGCTGCTGGACAGCGGCGTCGTCTTCCGTCAGCACCGGCGGGTCCGGTACGACCGCGTGCAGGCGGTGGACATCCGCCAGCCGCTGCTCGCGCGCGTCTTCGGCCTCGCCGAGCTGCGCTTCGAGGCGGCCGACGGCGGCCGGACCGCCCTGCAACTGGCCTTCATCCGGGAGGAGGAGGCCCGCGTGCTGCGCGCGGAGATCATGGGACGCGCCGCGGGCGTCCGGCCCGGGTCCGACCCGGCACCGGGCCATGCTCCGGGCCACGCCGCGGTGGCCCTCGCCCCGGGGGCCGGGGCCACGGGCGAGGGCCGGCACGGTCCGGCGGGCGCGCCGGCACCCGGCCCGGCACCGGCACCGGGCGAGGGGCCGTCGGGCGCGGGGGCCGGCGCCGCCGTCGGGCCTCCCGTGCCGCACCCCCTGCCCGAGGCGCCCGAGCAGGTCATGCTGCAGGTCCCGGTGCCGCGGCTGGTCGGTTCGCTGCTGCTGTCCGGCGGCACGGCGGGGATGGCGACGGTCCTGGTCCTGCTGCTGGCGGGCTCGGCGTTCGCCGATGCCGTCCTCCCGGCCGGCATCGACGAGCCGTGGTCCGCGGCCCTCCTGTTCTCCCTCATCCCCTTCGGCTTCTCGCTCGTGAGCTTCCTGTGGAGCGGGTTCAGCAAGGGCTACGCCTTCACGGTGGCGACCTCCCCGGACGGGCTGCGGCTGCGCTACGGCCTGCTGGAGACGGCGCAGCAGACCGTGCCGCCGGGGCGCGTGCAGGCGGTCTCCGTCCGGCAGGGGCTGTTCTGGCGCCCCTTCGGCTGGTACCGGATGAACGTGAACGTGGCCGGCTACGGCCCCGGCACGGAGCCGGGGGGCCCGGACAAGACCCTCGTGCTGCCCGTGGGCACCCTCGAGGACGTGCTGCGCGTGCTGTCCGTGGTCGCCCCGGACCCCGGCGTGGAGGAGGCCCCGGAGGTCATCCGGGCCGGGATCGTGGGCCGGGGCGACGACCGCGGGTTCACGGCCTCCCCGCGCCGGGCCCGCTGGCTGGACCCGCTGGCGTGGCGCCGCAACGCATTCCGCTCCACCCGCACCATGCTGATGCTGCGCTCCGGCCGTCTCGAGCGCCGGCTCGTGCTCCTGCCGCACGAGCGGATCCAGTCCATCGACGTCCGCCAGGGCCCCCTCGACCGGCGGCTGGGCCTGGCGCGGATGCGGTTCCACTCCACCCCGGGCCCGATCGCGCCGGCCCTGGAGCACGCCGACGCCGCCGTGGCCCGCCGCCTGTTCCGGGAGGCGGCGGACATCGCGGCCGTCTCGCGCCGGCTGCGGGACCGCAACCAGTGGATGCGGCCGGAGGAACTGGCCCGCTTCGACCGACGCACCCAGGAGGTGGCCCGATGAGTTCGCCCTTCGGCAACGCACCGCAGAGCCGGCCCGGCCGGCTGGGGATCGGCGTCATCGGCGCCGGGAAGGTGGGGGCCGTGCTCGGGGCCGCCCTGCGCAACGCCGGCCACGCGGTCACGGGCGTCCACGCGGTCTCGGAGGCCTCCCGGACCCGGGCGGAGTCCCTGCTGCCGGACGTGCCGGTCCTCGAGATCCCCGAGATCCTGCGCCGCTCCGAGCTGGTCCTGCTCGCCGTGCCGGACGACATCCTGCCCGAGCTGGTCTCGGGGCTGGCCGAGGCGGGCCACTTCCAGGCCGGGCACCTGGTGGTGCACACCTCGGGCCGGCACGGGGTGTCCGTCCTGGACCCGGTGCGCCCGGCCGGGGCCATCCCGCTGGCCATCCACCCGGCGATGTCCTTCACGGGGCTGAGCCTGGACCTCGCGCGGCTGCAGGACTGCATGTTCGGCGTCACCGCGGACGCGATCGTCCTGCCCGTGGCCCAGGCCCTCGTGGTCGAGATGGGCGGGGAGCCGACCGTCATCGCCGAGGCCGACCGCGGGACCTACCACGCGGCCCTCTCGCACGCCTCGAACCACCTGGTCACCCTCACGGCGCAGGCGGCGCAGCTGCTCGCCTCGATCGGGGTGGAGCAGACGGACCGGATGCTCTCGCCGCTGATGCACGCCTCCCTGGAGAACGCGCTGGCCAACGGGGACGGGGCGCTCACCGGGCCGGTGGCGCGCGGCGACGTCGGCACCGTGCGCCGGCACCTCGAGGTGCTCTCCGCGCTCCTGGAGGACGGCATGCCCGCCGACGTGCTGCAGACCTACCGGCAGCTGGCCCGCGCGACGGCCATGCGCGCCCACGCGCGCGGTGCCCTGCGGGACGACGTCGCCGCCGGGCTGCTCGAGGTGCTCGCCGAGGGCGGGCCGGGGACCGCGCCCGGCGCCGCCTGACTACGCCGGACACGCCGGAGGCGCCGGCGGTCCCTGGACCACCGGCGCCCCCGGCGCCGTGACGCGCTGTACGGCTCAGTACTGCTCGCTCGCGCCCTTGACGTTCTGCGCGGCCCGGGTGGACTCGTCCTTGAGGTGGCCCGCCTTGTCCTGGCCCTCGGCCTTGACGTGCTCTACGCCGGAGGTCGCGGTCTCCTTGACGGAGTCCACGGCGTCCTGCGCCTGGGGCTTGAGGTGTTCGCCCATGTCCCGGGCCACGGACTTGGCCTCGTCCACCACCGGCCCGGCGTGCTCCTTCACCCGCTCGGCGGCGTCCTGCTCGGCACGCGAGGCCGGGATGAGCGAGCCCACGAGCCAGCCGGCGCCGAGGGCGATCAGCCCCGCCGCCAACGGGTTGCCACGGGTGCTGCGGCGGACCCGGGCGGGGGCCTGCTGGACGGCGTGCACGGCGTCCTCGGCCCGGTGCTGGGCCTCGTCGGCGAGCCCGTGGGCCCGGTCGGCCAGGCCCGGCGAGCCGGTCCCGGCGGAGTACGGGTCGTAGGTGTCATGGGGTGATCCCATGACCGACTCCTTGAGGTTGACCAGGCCCTCGCGGACGCGGTCGCCCTGCCGGTGGACGGCCCGGGTGGGACTGGTCTTCTCGGCCAGGGCGTCCACGTCGCGGCCGAGCTCGTGCCGGGTGCGCTCGATGTCGGCGCGGATCTCATCGGGATTGTTGCTCATGGCGTCTCCTTGTTCGGGTTCAGGGTCGCGGGGATCTCCTGGACCGTCTCCTGGGTCTGGCGCAGGCCCCGGAGGCGTTCGAAGTGCTTCTTGCCCATCAGGGCGAGGACGGCGGCCACGATGCCCCACAGGACGGCCACGATCAGGGCCGCCCAGCCCGGGTGCATGACCGCGGACAGCGCCCACATGAGGGCGGTGGACAGGAACAGCAGCACGAAGACGGCGGCGAGCGCGGCCCCGGCGAACATCCCGGCGCCCGTCCCGGCCTTCTTGGCCTCGACCGTGGCCTCGGCCTTGGCCAGGGCGATCTCCTGCCGGAACAGGGTGCTCAGGTTCGCCGAGAAGCTGGCGAACATCTCCCCGAGCGACTCGTGGCGGGCCCGGAACTCGGCCTCGGGCTCGGGCGCTGCCGTGGCCCCGGTCGCGGGGCCGGGATGGCCCAGGGGGTCGCTCGCGGCCGCGGCGGCCGCCCGGGGCGGCACCGGCGCCTCCTGGCGTGGGTCCGTGGTCATGGGCGACCTCCCGGCTCGCCCGGGCCGGCGCCGTACGGCTTCTCGGCCGCCGGCGTCCCGAGGACCTCGGTGGCCGGGGCGCCCGTGCCGAGGTCGGGCTCCTCGTCGGCGCCGCCGACGGTCGGGGGCACGGCGGGCGGCAACGGTGCGTCCGCGTCATGGCCCCCCGTCCCCTGCCCGGGGTAGACGCCGGCCGGGGGGCCGGCGTAGCCGTCCCCGGAGGCCGCCGCGGAGTACTCGCTACCGGCCCCCGCGCCCAGGGAGGCACCGGCCGGGGTGGTGTCGCCCGGGTAGACGGTCCCCGGCACCCGGCCCACCGGCGCGGGGCCGGTGGCCGGACCGGGGCGCACGGGCGCCGTGGTCGGGCGCACCTCATGGCCCGAGGAGTCCTTCAGGCCGCGGGTCAGGCGCCCGGCGACCAGGCCGACGCCCGCGGCGATGGCCAGGAAGGTCCCGGGACGCCGGGCCGCGAAGCGCCGGACGTCGTCGAGCAGGTCCATCGGCTCGCGCGTCTCCAGGTGCTCGGTCACCCGGCGTGCCCGCTCCGAGAGCATGGACACCGCCTGGTTGACCATGTCCGACTCCGGGCGCTCACCGCGGGCGATCCGCTCGAGGTCGTCGGAGACGGTGCGCGACTGGGAGGCCAGCCGGTCCTTCTGCGTGGACAGTTGCGAGGTCGCCTCCTGCCGGGCCGAGGCGGCCAGGTCCTTGGCCTGGCCGACGGCCTCCTCCTTCACGTGGCGGGCCTCGTCCTTGGCCGTGCCGGCGACGTCCCGCGCGGCGTCCTGCGCCTCCGTGCCGAGCCGGCCGGCCTCCTGCTTCGCCGCGTCCTGCGTCCCACCGCCGGACGTCGTGGGGTATTCGGGGTTCAGCGTCATCAGTTGTCCCTCCCGTTCAGGGCCACGGCCTCGGGTATCGGCCGTGCCTAGACGGCGACCCTAGGCACACTTCCGCACGGATGGACATGACTGGCGGCCGGTTTGAGGTTTTCCCAGCTTGCACCCGGCCGGCGCCAAGCCGGCCGGTGACCCCGGCCACTGCTGGGACACCGTGGCTCCCCGCAGCGGGCCGGTCCGTAGACTCGAGGCCGTGACCCCGCTCGACCGCGTTCCCGACCGCACTCCCGTCCCCGCCGGCACCGGCCTCACCCTGGAGGACACCGTCCGGCAGGCCCCCGGCGACCGCCCCCTGCCCGCCGTGCACGCCACCCGGGAGGGGTTCCGGGCGGCGCTCGCCGCCCGGGTGCGCGACGTCGTCGCCTCCGGGGTGCCCGAGCCCACCGTGGGCCTGGTCCCGACCATGGGCGCCCTGCACGGCGGGCACGCGGCCCTCGTGCGACAGGCGCGGCAGGAGAACGACATCGTGGTCGCCTCGGTCTTCGTCAACCCCCTGCAGTTCGGGGACCCCGCCGACCTGGAGAACTACCCGCGCACGCTCGAGGCGGACCGCCGGGTGCTCGGCGCGGAGGGCTGCGAGCTGGTCCTCGCCCCCGGGCTGGAGGAGATGTACCCCGGTTACCCGGACGCCCCGATCGTCACCGTCTCGGCCGGCGCCATGGGCCAGGTGCTCGAGGGCGCCAGCCGGCCGGGGCACTTCGACGGGGTCTGCACCGTCGTCGCCAAGCTCTGGCACGCGGCCATGCCGCCGGCCCCGGCCCGGCTGCGCAGCTACTTCGGCCAGAAGGACGCCCAGCAGCTGGCCGTGCTGCGGCGCATGCGGGCCGACCTCGACTTCGACCTCGAGATCCGCCCGGTGCCCCTCGTGCGGTCCCCCGAGGGGCTCGCCCTGTCCAGCCGGAACACGCGGCTGTCCGCCGAGGCCCTGCGGGCCGCCCTCGTCCTGCACCGCGCCCTGGACACCCTGCGGCTGGCCGCCGAGGCCGGCCGCCCGCTGGACGTGGACGCCGCGCGGGAGATGGTTCGGGCCGAGCCCCTGGCCACCCTGGACTACCTCGAGGTGGTGGACCACGCCACCCTCGAGCCGCTCGGCGCCGCGGAACTGGCCGGACCCCTCGAACGGGAGGCGCTCGCGCTGGTCGCCGCGGAGTTCGAGCCCGTGCGGCTCATCGACAACATGGTGTTGCCCGCCGCCTCGGCCTGACGCCCGGCCCCGCGCCGCCCTCCCCGCGCCGCCCTCCCGGCGCCGGCCCCCGCTCCCGGCCCCGCCCGGCCTCCCGTCCGGTTCCCGGCCCCGCCCGGCACCGCCCCGGTTAGGATCGGACCCAAGCCCGGCCCGCGGGCCCGTCCGGCGTTCCGGTCCGGGACCCGCCGGGCCCGGCGCACCCGCGCGCCGGCGCCGCCGTCGTCCCCGTCAGCCCGAGGAGCCCACGTGACCGAGACCGTGACCGCCACCCGCCAGCCCACCGCCCGTGAGGACCTGTACCGGCACGTCAACGGGGCGTGGATGGAGACCGCCTCGATCCCGGCCGACCAGGGGTCCTACGGGGCGTTCATGGAGTTGCGGGACGCCTCCGAGGTCGCGGTCCGGCGGATCGCGGAGGACGCCGCCGGGCACTTCTGGTCCGGCCCCGGGGCCAGCCGGGAGTCCGGCCCGTTCACCGCCGGGGACGACGACGCCGGGGCCCGCCGGCGCATCGGCGCCCTCTACGCCTCGTTCATGGACGAGTCCGCGGTGGAGGACCGCGGGCTGGAGCCCATCGTGGCCGACCTGGCCGAGGTGACGGCGGTGGAGACCCCCGAGGAATTCATCGAGCTCTCGGGCCGGTTCCAGCGCTCCGGGGTCAGCGGCCTGATCCACACGGGTGCCCTCAACGACGCCGGCAACCCCGAGCGCATGCTCCTGCACCTGCTGCAGGACGGCCTGGGCCTGCCGGACGAGTCCTACTACCGCGAGGAGCGTTTCGCCCCCCTCGTGGCGGACTACCGCCAGCACGTGGCCAACATGTTCCAGCTCGGCGGCATCGGCGGGGACTCCCCGGAGACCCGCTCGGACGCGGACCGCGTGGTGGACCTCGAGGCCCGTATCGCCGCCGCCCACTGGGACGTGGTGAAGTGCCGGGACGCCGTGGCCCGCTACAACCTGCTGGACCGCTCCGCGCTGCTGGACTCCTTCCCGCTCGCCGAGCGCTGGCTCGAGGGCATCGGCGCCGCCGGCTCGCGCAGCGCCGAGGTGGTCGCCTGGCAGCCGGACTTCCTCGCGGCGATGCAGCGCCTGCTCGTGGAGGCCGACCTGGAGGACTGGAAGCTGTGGCTGCAGCTGCAGGTGCTGCGCTCGGCCGCCCCGTACCTCACGGAGGCCTTCGTGGAGGAGCACTTCAGCTTCTACGGCCGCAAGCTCGCCGGGGCGGAGGAGGTCAAGCCGCGGTGGAAGCGCGGCGTGGGCTTCGTCAACGGCGCGGTGGGCGAGGACGTGGCCCGGCTCTACGTGGCGCGGCACTTCCCCGAGGGGCACAAGGCGGCCATGGACGAGCTGGTCTCCACGCTGCTCGAGGCCTACCGGCGGTCCATCACCACGCTCGAGTGGATGGGGGAGGAGACCCGGCAGCGGGCCCTGGAGAAGCTGTCCATGTTCAAGCCGATGGTCGGGTACCCGGTGAAGTGGATCGACTACTCCGCCCTCGAGGTGGACCCCGAGGACCTCGTGGCCAACGTGCGGGCCGCCGCCGCGTTCGGCTTCGAGCGGGACCTGTCCAAGATCGAGACGGGGCCGGACCCGGAGGAGTGGCACATGACCCCGCAGACGGTCAACGCCTACTACTCGCCCCTGGAGAACGCGATCGTGTTCCCGGCGGCCATCCTGCAGCCGCCGTTCTTCCACCCGGACCGCGACCCCGCGGAGAACTTCGGGGCCATCGGCGCGGTGATCGGCCACGAGATCGGCCACGGCTTCGACGACCAGGGCTCGCAGTATGCCGGGGACGGCTCGCTGCAGAACTGGTGGACGGACGAGGACCGCGCCGCGTTCGAGCAGCGCACCGCGCGGCTCGTGGACCAGTACGAGGTCCTCTCCCCCGCCGAGGCGCCGGAGCACCACGTCAACGGGCGGCTCACCCTGGGCGAGAACATCGGGGACCTGGGCGGGCTGGGCATCGCGTACGAGGCCCTCGGGATCTGGCGCGAGGAGCACGGCGACGCCGGCCCGGCCGGCGACGGCGGCGGGGTGGCCGACGGCGACGTGCCCACGGTCGGCGGCGCCGGGGCGGCGCGGGCCGGGGCCCGGCCGCAGGCGGACGGCCCGGCCGAGCGGGCGGACGCGGAGGCGGCGCGCGTGGAGCAGGACCGGGCGTTCTTCGCCTCCTGGGCCGAGTGCTGGCGCCAGCTGTCCCGGCCGGAGACCACCATCACCCGGATCACCTCGGACCCGCACTCCCCGAACGAGTTCCGGTGCAACCAGGTGGTGAAGAACCTCGACGCCTTCCACGAGGCCTTCGGCACCGAGCCGGGGGACCCCATGTGGCTGGACCCGGCCGACCGCGTCACCATCTGGTGAGCCGTAGACTGGTGGACCGTGACGACCCAGAACACCCCGGTCCCGCCGGCGACGGCGGGCGGCCAGCCCAGCGACCCCACGACGAGCGACCAGCGGCAGGTGCGCCGGGACAAGCGCGGTGAGATCCTCGCCGCCGGCCGGGAGGCGTACCCCGTCGCCGTGGAGCGCACGCACTCCCTGACCGAGGTCCGCGCCGCGTACCCGGACCTGGAGCCGGGGGCCGAGACCGGTGAGCGGGTCGCCGTGGCCGGGCGCGTGGTGTTCCTGCGCAACACCGGCAAGCTGTGCTTCGCGACGCTCCAGGAGGGCGGCGAGGACGGCGCCGGGGCCCGGCTGCAGGTCATGGTCTCCCTGGCCAAGGTCGGGGAGGAGTCCCTCGCGGACTGGAAGCGCCTCGTGGACCTGGGCGACCACCTGGCGGTCCAGGGCGAGGTGATCGCCTCGCGGCGCGGGGAGCTGTCCATCATGGCCGAGGGCTGGCAGATGGCCTCCAAGGCGTTGCGGCCGCTGCCCGTGCTGCACGCCGAGCTCAACGAGGAGACGCGGGTGCGCCAGCGCTACGCGGACCTCATCGTGCGCCCCGAGGCACGGCAGATGGTGCACACCCGGGCCGCGGTCATCCGCTCGATCCGGCGCACCCTCGAGGACCACGGCTACGTGGAGGTGGAGACCCCCATCCTCCAGCTCATCCACGGCGGCGCCCACGCCCGCCCCTTCAAGACGCACCTGAACGCGTTCGACCAGGACATGACCCTGCGCATCGCCACCGAGCTCTACCTCAAGCGGGCCGTGGTGGGCGGCATCGACCGGGTCTTCGAGATCGGCCGGGTGTTCCGCAACGAGGGCGTGGACTCCACCCACTCCCCGGAGTTCACCACCCTGGAGTCCTACGAGGCCTGGGCGGACATGCACGTCATGGCCCGGCGGATGCAGGAGATGATCCTCAACGCCGCGGACGCCGTCGGCGCCGGGCGCACGCTCGAGACCCCGCGCGGCACCGTGGACCTGGGCGGGGAGTGGCGCTGGCTGGCCGTGTACCCCGGGCTGTCCGAGGCCGTGGGCCAGGAGGTCACCCCGGACACCCCGGCGGACGTGCTGCGTCGGATCGCCGAGGAGCACGAGGTGGCCTTCGACCCGTTCTGGGACGAGCAGAAGCTCGTGATCGAGCTGTTCGGGGAGATCGTGGAGCCCACGCTCATCAACCCCACGTTCGTGTACAACTACCCGCCGGCGGCCCAGCCGCTGGCGCGCCCGCACCGCTCCGAGCCCGGGGTGATCGAGGCCTGGGACCTCATCATCGGCGGCATGGAGCGGGGCACCGCCTTCTCCGAGCTCATCGACCCGGTCATCCAGCGCGAGCGGCTCACCGCCCAGTCCGAGGCCGCCGCCGCGGGCGACGACGAGGCCATGCAGCTCGACGAGGACTTCCTGCGCGCGCTGGAGTACGGCGCCCCGCCGATGGGCGGCATCGGCCTCGGCATCGATCGCCTGGTCATGCTCTTCACCGGCGCCGGCATCCGGGAGACCATCCTGTTCCCGCTGCTCAAGCCGGAGGCGCCGGGGGCCGCCGGCTGATGGCCTCGTTCTGGGAGTACTTCTCCGTCCTGGCCCCCTCCGTGGGGCTGGGGCTCATCTTCTGGCTCGTGATGCGCTCCCTGTTCCGCGCCGACAGCGGCGAGCGGAAGGCGCGGGCCGAGCTGGAGGAGCGCGAGGCGCGCGAGTGGGCGCGGCTGCGCGCCGAGCGGGAGGGCACGGCGCCCCCCGCGGAGCCGGGGCCCGGGCGCGACGACGCCGCGGGCTGACGGGACGCCGCAGCGGGCTGACGGGACGCCGCAGCGGGATCCCGGGCCACCCCTGCCCGGAATGCCCTGCTCAATGGGACATTCCCGGACACGGGATGCCCCATTGTGGAGCGGGGACTTCGCCGTGGGGGTCGCGATCCAGTCCGCTCAAGTTGAACAATTCCTTAATCATCCGGGATACTGGGGACCGGCGCCGGATCCTCGACCGCGGAATCTTCATTCCCCTGACGGGATATTCGATCAACCGGTGTCGGTGAACGTCAGATCGACTGACGCACCGGGCTCGACCGAAGGGGAAACGCCGTGGCGCAGAAAGTGGAAGTGGTCTTGGTTGACGATCTAGACGGAACTCCGGCCGAGGAGACGCTCCAGTTCGCCCTGGACGGTCGGCACTACGAGATCGACCTCTCGGCGGAGCACGCGAAGGAACTGCGGACCACGCTCAAGGCGTACATCCGCAAGGCGCGCGCGGTCGCCCCGCCGGCCCCCGCCAACGAGGCGGCGAAGATCCGGGAGTGGGCGGCGGAGAACGGCTACGAGGTGTCCCAGCGCGGACGGCTGCACCGGGACATCGTGGAGGCCTACCGCAACGCCAAGAAGTAGCCCGGCGCCGGGGCTCCGGAAGGCTCCCGGGCGGCTGTTCTCCCTGTGGCGAACAGTCGCCCGCAGCCGTCCACCGGTGCGTAGCATCGGAGGCACAGTCAGCAAGGAGTGTGCCCATGTTTGAGAGATTCACGGACCGTGCCCGGCGGGTGGTGGTGCTCGCGCAGGAAGAGGCGCGGATGCTCAACCACAGCTACATCGGTACCGAGCACATCCTGCTCGGTCTGATCCACGAAGGCGAGGGAGTGGCCGCCAAGGCCCTCGAGTCGCTCAACATCTCCCTGGGGGCCGTGCGCGAGCAGGTCCAGGAGATCATCGGCCAGGGCCAGCAGACCCCCTCCGGCCACATCCCCTTCACGCCGCGCGCGAAGAAGGTCCTGGAGCTCTCCCTGCGCGAGGCGCTGCAGCTGGGCCACAACTACATCGGCACCGAGCACATCCTGCTCGGCCTCATCCGCGAGGGCGAGGGCGTCGCCGCCCAGGTGCTCGTGAAGCTCGGGGCGGACCTGAACCGCGTCCGCCAGACGGTCATCCAGCTGCTGTCCGGCTACCAGGGCGGGGCCGGCGGCAAGGAGGCCGCGGGGGCCGGAGTGTCCTCCGGCGGCCAGACCGAGGGCGCCCCGGCCGGCTCCGTGGTGCTGGACCAGTTCGGCCGGAACCTCACCGCCGCCGCCCGCGAGGGCAAGCTGGACCCGGTGATCGGCCGCGCGCTCGAGATGGAGCGCGTCATGCAGGTGCTCTCCCGGCGCACCAAGAACAACCCGGTCCTGATCGGCGAGCCCGGCGTCGGCAAGACCGCCGTGGTCGAGGGCCTGGCCCAGGCGATCGTGCGCGGGGACGTGCCGGAGACGCTGACGGACAAGCAGCTGTACACGCTGGACCTCGGGTCCCTCGTGGCCGGCTCCCGCTACCGCGGTGACTTCGAGGAACGCCTGAAGAAGGTCCTCAAGGAGATCCGCACCCGCGGGGACATCATCCTGTTCATCGACGAGATCCACACCCTCGTCGGGGCCGGTGCCGCCGAGGGCGCGATCGACGCGGCCTCCATCCTCAAGCCCATGCTGGCCCGCGGCGAGCTGCAGACCATCGGCGCCACCACGCTGGACGAGTACCGCAAGCACATCGAGAAGGACGCCGCGCTCGAGCGCCGCTTCCAGCCGATCCAGGTCAACGAGCCCTCCGTGGACGAGACCACCGAGATCCTGCGCGGCCTGCGGGACCGCTACGAGGCCCACCACCGGGTGTCCATCACCGAGGACGCCCTGCGGGCCGCCGCCTCCCTCGCGGACCGCTACATCTCCGACCGGTTCCTGCCGGACAAGGCGATCGACCTGATCGACGAGGCCGGGGCGCGGCTGCGCATCAAGCGCATGACCACCCCGCCGGAGATCAAGGAGTACGACTCCCGGATCGCCGAGGTGCGCGCCGAGAAGGAGGCGGCCATCGACGGCCAGGACTTCGAGGGCGCCGCCAACCTGCGCGACCAGGAGCAGAAGCTCACGGACGAGCGCAACCGCAAGGAAGAGGAGTGGCGCACCGGCGTCACCGAGGGCATCGCCGAGGTGAACGAGGACCTCATCGCGGAGGTGCTGTCCGCCTCCACCGGCATCCCGGTCTTCAAGCTCACCGAGGAGGAGACCGACCGCCTGCGGAACATGGAGGCCGAGCTCCACCAGCGGGTCATCGGCCAGGACGAGGCCATCAAGTCCCTGTCCCAGGCCATCCGGCGCACCCGGGCCGGGCTCAAGGACCCGCACCGGCCCTCGGGCTCGTTCATCTTCGCCGGGCCCACGGGCGTCGGCAAGACCGAGCTGGCCAAGGCGCTGGCGGAGTTCCTGTTCGGGGACGAGGACGCCCTCATCACCCTGGACATGTCCGAGTTCCAGGAGAAGCACACCGTCTCCCGGCTCTTCGGTGCCCCTCCCGGCTACGTCGGGTACGAGGAGGGCGGCCAGCTGACCGAGAAGGTCCGCCGCCGGCCGTTCTCCGTGGTGCTGTTCGACGAGGTGGAGAAGGCGCACGCCGACCTGTTCAACTCCCTCCTGCAGATCCTCGAGGACGGTCGCCTGACCGACTCCCAGGGCCGCGTGGTGGACTTCAAGAACACCGTGATCATCATGACCACGAACCTCGGCACCAAGGACATCTCCAAGGGCGTCATGACGGGCTTCCAGTCCGCCTCGGACACCCAGACCGGGTACGACCGGATGAAGGGCAAGGTCCAGGAGGAACTGCGCCAGCACTTCCGGCCCGAGTTTCTCAACCGCGTGGACGACGTCATCGTCTTCCCCCAGCTGTCCAAGGGCGAGATCGTGCAGATCGTGGACCTGTTCATCGCCCGGCTGCAGAAGCGGCTGGACGACCAGGACCTCACCATCACGGTCACCCCGGCCGCGAAGGGCTTCCTGGCGGACCGCGGCTACGACCCGGCCTTCGGTGCCCGCCCGCTGCGGCGGACCATCCAGCACCTGGTGGAGGACCAGCTCTCGGAGAAGATCCTCTTCGGGGAGATCCTCCCGGGCTCGAGCATCACCGTGGACCTCGAGGGCGAGGGGGAGACCGCCAAGCTCACCTTCGCCTCCAGCGGCAGGCCCGAGGCGATCGAGGGCACGCACGTGGCCGGCGAGATCGAGGCGCAGGCCTCCGGCCAGTGACCCCGGCGGGTGCCGGTCCCCGGACCGGCACCCCTCCCGCCACCCTCGACCCGCTGTCCCCCGCGGGCCCGGGTCCCGTCGCCGCCCCGGCCGGGGCCGACGTCGGTGCGGTCCGGGCTCCGGGACGCGGCCGGCGGAGCGGCGGAGCGGCCCCGGCCGGCTCCCGCCCGTCCCGTGATCGCCCGCCCACCGCGGGCCTACACTGAACCGATGGACTCCCCCCAGCTGCACCTCCGTCCGGCTCGGACGCAGGACGTCCCGGCGATCCGCGCCCTCGTGGAGCCGCTCGCGCGCCAGCGGGTGCTGCTCCAGAAGGAGGCGGTGGCCTACTACGAGGCCATCCAGGAGTTCCTCGTGGCGGAGGCCCCGGACGGTTCCCTCGCGGGCTTCGGGGCCCTGCACGTGATCTGGGAGGACATCGCCGAGGTGCGCACGCTGGCCACCTCCCCGGACTGGCGGGGGCACGGCGTGGGGCACCTGCTGCTCGAGCGGCTGCTGGACCGGGCGCGGTCC
This sequence comes from Citricoccus sp. SGAir0253, assembly GCF_005877055.1. Classification (NCBI taxonomy): domain Bacteria; kingdom Bacillati; phylum Actinomycetota; class Actinomycetes; order Micrococcales; family Micrococcaceae; genus Citricoccus; species Citricoccus sp. SGAir0253. Next base: position 82,564 of record NZ_CP039424.1, read on the forward strand.
GTGGGCGTGGGCCGGGTGTTCTGCCTGACGTTCGAGGTGGAGTTCTTCACGCGCCATGGCTTCGAGGTCATGGCGGACCAGTCCGCGGTGGACCCTGAGGTCTACTCGGAGCTGCTGCGCTCGCACGACGAGGGCGTGGCCGAGTTCCTCGACCTGGCCCGGGTCAAGCCCAACACCCTCGGCAACACCCGCATGATCCACCACCTGTGATGCCTTGCGGGCCGGGCCCGCTCGTGGTTTCTTGTGGTGACAGGCCACCGGCACCGGGCCGGGGCCCGTCTGGTCAAGGAGGTTCCCCATGGGTACCGGAGATCGCGTGGAACACGGCATGGAGGAGGCCAAGGGCAAGATCAAGCAGGGCATCGGCGAGGCGACGGACAACGACCGCCTGAAGTCCGAGGGCCGTGCCGACGAGGCCAAGGGCAACCTCAAGAACGCCGTCGAGGACGTCAAGGACGCCTTCCGCGGGGACAAGCACTGACCCGCTGATCCCCGGGACCCGTTCCGGCGCCCCGGGGCCCTCGGCCCGGAGACCCCTCAGCCCGGAAGGCTGAGCGTGGGCTCCGGGCCGTCGTCGTGACGGACCGCGAGCCCGTCCGCGAGCAGCCCCGCCACACAGCGGTCCAGCTGGGCGTCCTCGGGACGGTGCGAGCCCAGGCGCCCGGACTCCTGTGTGCGCCGCGGCAGGGCCGCCACGGGGACCGGGCCCTCCTCCCGGAGCAGGGCCATGATGGCGCCGCGCACCTGCCGGTCCGTGCCGGCCCAGGCCTGCCCGGTGGGGCGGTAGTGCGGCTCGGGCATGCCGGCGGCGCGCCAGGCGCACAGGTCCGCCACGGGGCACTCCCCGCAGCGCGGGGAGCGGGCCGTGCACACCAGGGCGCCCAGCTCCATCACGGCCGCGTTCCAGCGGCACGCCTCGTCCCGGTCCGCCGGCATGAGGTCCCGGGCCAGGGCCATCTCGGCGGCGGTCAGCGACTTCTCCGGCAGGGCCCGGCCGGAGACGAGCCGGGCGTGGACGCGACGGATGTTGGTGTCCACCACGACCTCCGGCTGGCCGAAGGCGAAGCACGCCACGGCGGCCGCCGTGTAGGCGCCGACGCCCGGCAGCGCCAGCAGTTGCCCGTGGTCGGCGGGGACGAGCCCGCCCGGGGACTCGGCGATGGCCGCCGCCGCGGCCTGCAGGCGCAGGGCGCGCCGGGGGTAGCCCAGGCGGCCCCACGCCCGGATGACCTCCGCGGCCGGTTCGCGTGCGAGGTCCGCCGGGGTGGGCCAGCGTTCCATCCAGGCAGTCCACACGGGCAGGACCCGGACCACGGGGGTCTGCTGGAGCATGATCTCGCTGACCAGGATCCCCCAGGGGGTGCACGCCGGGTCCCGCCACGGCAGGTCCCGGCCGTGGGCGGCGAACCAGCCGTTGACGCGCCGGTGCAGGGTGGCCGTGATCCCCTCCGGGGAGGGCGCGGACCGGGCATCAGGCATGCGTTCCAGTCTAGTGCCGGGTTACTGCCGGATTCCCGGGGGCGCGAGCCGTAGTCTGGAGCCATGTCGAGTGCGCCCCGAAACAGCGGTCTGCTGGGTCCGCAGCCCCCCGAGGTCTACCGGCGTCGCCGCCTCACGGCCCTCGTGCTCCTGCTCGTCGTCCTGGCGGTCGTCGTGGGCCTGGTGTGGTGGCTGGTGTCCCTGTTCCGGCCGGACGGGGGCGACGCCGGCCAGGCCGCCGCGCCCGCGTCCCCCGTCGCGACCGCCCCGGCCTCCCCCGCCGGGGACCAGGCGTCGCCCGGGTCCCCCGACCCCTCCGCCAGCCCCGGCGCGACCGGCGGCGCCAGCGCCTCCCCCTCCGACGGGGCCTCGCCCTCCGACGGTGCCTCGGCGTCCCCGGACGCCTCGGACGGGGCCTCGCCGAGCGCGACCGCACCCGAGTGCCTGCCCGGCGACCTGGTGGTCTCCGGGGCCACCGACCGGCAGGCGTACGGCGAGGGGGAGGATCCCGTGCTGGAACTGCGGGTGGACAACACGGGCCAGGAGCCGTGCCAGGCCAACCTCGGCACCACCCAGCAGGTCTTCACCGTGTACTCGGGCTCGGACCGGATCTTCTCCACCGAGGACTGCCAGGTGGAGGGGCAGGACGCGATGATGGTCATCTCCCCGGGCGAGCAGGAGCGCTCCCGGTTCACGTGGCCGCGCGTGCGCTCGGCCCCGCAGTGCGCCGAGGTCACCGCGACGCCCGGCAGCGGCACCTACCGCCTGGAGGTCTCCCTCGGCGACCTGACCGCCCAGCCGGTGACCTTCACGCTGCAGTAGCGCCGTCCGGCCCGCACCCCGGGGTCCGGCCGTGGCCGGGTGGGCCCTCGGCCCGATGACCCCGGGGCGCGGCCGCGGGCGTCCGCGGGCCGCCGGGAGCCGCCGGCCGGCTCAGCCCCCGACCCAGTGGCGCATGGTCTTGAGCGCCTCCTCGAGGGTGGCCACCTCGGAGACGGTGACGTTCTCCGGCAGCTCGCCGAGCGGCTCCGGCGAGACCGGCACGACCGCCCGGCGGAAGCCCAGGCGCGCGGCCTCGCGGATCCGCCGGCCGATGCCCGGCACGGGGCGCACCTCCCCGGCGAGCCCGAGCTCCCCGAAGGCGATCATGCCCGAGGGGACCGGCGCCTTGACCTTGGCGCTCGCGATCGCCAGGGCCGCCGCGAGGTCCGAGGCGGGCTCGGTCAGCCGCACGCCGCCCACGGTGGCCACGTAGCAGTCGTCGTCCGTCAGCGGGAAGCCGGCCCGCCGCTGCAGGATGGCCAAGATCATGGTGATCCGGGCGGAGTCCAGGCCGCTCACGGTGCGCCGGGCGGCGCCCTGGCCCGAGGGCGTCAGCAGGGACTGCACCTCCGCCACGAGGGGGCGCCGGCCCTCCAGGGTGACCGTCACGCACGTGCCCTCCACGGCGGTCTTCGTGCCCGAGAGGAAGAGCCCGGAGGGGTCCTCGAGGGACAGGATGCCCGAGTCGCCCAGGTCGAAGCAGCCGACCTCGTCCGTGGGGCCGAAGCGGTTCTTCACGGCGCGCACGAGCCGCAGGCGCGAGTGGCGCTCGCCCTCGAACTGGCAGACCACGTCCACGAGGTGCTCGAGCAGCCGCGGGCCGGCGATCGAGCCGTCCTTGGTCACGTGCCCCACCAGCACGGTGGTCATGTTGCGGTTCTTCGCCTCGGTGATGAGGCTGGCCGCCACCTCGCGCACCTGGGTGACGCCCCCGGCGGTGCCCTCCACGGACTGCGACTGCAGGGTCTGCACGGAGTCCACGACGAGCAGGTCCGGGTCCGCCTTCTCGATCTGGCCCAGCACGCGGCCGAGGTCCGTCTCGGCCGCGAGGAACAGCGTGTCCGCGACGGCACCGATGCGGTCCGCGCGCAGGCGCACCTGGGCGGCGGACTCCTCCCCGGTCACGTACAGCACGGTCCGGGTGGCGCCCTCCGGCCGGCGGTGCCGGGCCACCTTGGCGGCCACGTCCAGCAGGAGGGTGGACTTGCCGATGCCCGGTTCGCCGGCCATCAGCACGACGGCGCCCGGGACCAGCCCGCCGCCGAGGACGCGGTCCAGCTCGGACACCCCGGTGGTGTGGAAGCGCGCCTGGGAGGCGTCCACGTCCCCGATGGGCACGGCGGGCACGGCCACGGTCGCGGCCGGGGTGCGCCCGGCGGTGGCGTCCGCACCGGTCTCCACCACGGTGCCCCAGGCCTGGCACTCCCCGCACCGGCCGACCCACTTGGCCGTGGTCCAGCCGCACTCGCTGCAGCGGTAGCCGGGGTTCGCGCGCTTCGCGGTCTTCGTTGCCATGCACCAAGGCTAGTGGCGGGGCCGGACGCGATAGCGCCGCGCCGGCTCAGAGCCGCGGGAGGTAGGACACGGCCTCCTCGTGCGTGGCCCCGGTGGCCTCGAGCAGGTCGACCATCATGGGCCGCAGCAGCATCACGAGGGCCTCGCCGTGCAGCGAGGTCGCGCCGAGGTCGGCCGGGTCCAGCCGCGCGGCGGCGCCGCCCAGGGCGTCGCGCGCCACGGACAGGGACCGGTGCCGCCCCCGGGCGCCGGGCTCGCCGAGCGAGCGGCCCAGGATCGCGACGGCGTCCGCCGCCTCGTCGAACCAGTCCGCGAGCCGCTGGACGCCCTCCTCGTCCAGGGAGTCGTTGTCGATGACGCTGATCACCCGCCGGGCCACGATGCGCAGGCTGCGCACCGCCAGGTCCGACTTCTCCACGGCGTGCGCGGTGGACTCCAGCTGGGGCCGGGCGCGGCGCTGGGTGGGGGAGAAGGTGGCCACCTCGCGGGCGTTGCGGATGTCCTTCTGCAGGTTGTCCACCGCCGCCTGCGTCCCCCGGCAGGCCACGAGCGCCATCCACGCGGTGCGCGAGTCCCCGCCGCGCAGCGCCTCCGAGCAGTCCCGCAGGGTGCGGGTCATGGTCGCGTGCAGGTCCCGCAGCCCGGTGGCCGCGTCCTTCTGCAGGTTCTTGGGGTACAGCAGCGTGACGAGCAGGGCGATGAGGCCCCCGACGACGGCGTCCTGGCTGCGCGTGAACGGCCCGCCCTGCCCGGCGGGCAGCAGGACGACGAGGATGGACTGCAGGCTCATCTGCAGGGTGAAGGCGGCGCCGGAGTCCAGGAAGCGGGCCACCATGATGGACGTGAAGACCACCAGCACGGCCTGCCAGTAGCCCTGGCCCAGCGCGTGCTGCATCAGGTCGCCGATGAGGATCCCCAGCGTGCAGCCCGCCGCCACCTCGACGACCTTGCGCACCTTGGGGTCGCGGTTGAACCCCAGGGCGATGAGCGAGGCGGTGGCCGCGAAGAGCGGGTCCTCGTGGCCCAGGACGAACTCGGCGAAGACGTAGGCGAGCACGGCGCAGACGGCGCTGAGGGCGGCCGGCACCACGCTCGAGCGCACCCGGGCCGCCCCGGCCCGCACGCGCCGGCGGCCGAAGGACCGCGTGCGTGACCACGCCTCCCGCAGGGCGGGGGACCGGGCGGCCCGGGAGGCGGTCTCGTGCATGGCACCAGCCTACGGCGGGCGGTGGGGGACGGGCCGAAGGACCACCCCGGGCGGACCCTTGCCCTGCCACACCCTACCGGTCGATGTCGTGAGATTACTCACAATGACGACGCCGGCGGGGCCCGCGCGCCGCCCGGTCCGGGGCTCGGGATGCGCACCCCAGGGCCGGGATTCCGGGCTGCGGTGGGCGCTGCGGGGCCACGCGTCCGCGTCGGGGGCGGTGGGCTCGTTAAGGTCGCGTTAATCTTCGACCGCCCTCCGTGTCACCTTCCGCCCCTAGCTTCTTCGATGGAACGAGGCCCGCAGCACCAGGAGTCCCGCGCCCGTGAGACCACGGGCAGCCGGTGGCGATGGCCTCGCCGGCACTGTCGTCAAACTCGAAAGAGGCATCCCGTGAAGGCTCTCCGCTTCGGCCGCTCCGCTGCCGTCCTGTCCGTCGCCGCCCTCGCCCTGACCGCCTGCGGCGGCAACGGCGGCTCCTCCGAGTCCCCCGCGGCCGAGGGCGGCTCCGGCTCGGCCCCCGCCGAGGTGCAGGGCACCCTGATCGGTGGTGGCGCCTCCTCGCAGGAGTCGGCCATGACCGCGTGGACCAACGGCGTGACCGAGGTCCAGTCGGGCCTGACCGTCCAGTACGACCCGGTGGGCTCCGGCTCCGGCCGCGAGGGCTTCCTGGCCGGCCAGTACTCCTTCGCCGGCTCCGACGCCGCGATGGACGAGGAGGAGATGACCCAGGCCCAGGACGTCTGCGGCCCGGAGGGCGTCTTCCACGTCCCGGCCTACATCTCCCCGGTCGCCGTGGCCTACAACCTCGAGGGCGTCGACGAGAACATCAAGATGGACGCCGAGACCATCGCCAAGGTCTTCACCGGCGAGATCACCACCTGGAACGACCCGGCCATCGCCGAGCAGAACGAGGGCGTCGAGCTGCCGGACACCCCGATCACCGTGGTGCACCGCGCCGACGACTCGGGCACCACCGAGAACTTCACCGAGTACCTCGCCGCCGCCGCCCCCGAGGCCTGGACCTACGACGTCGTCGAGACCTGGCCCTCCGAGATCACCGCCGAGTCCGCCCAGCAGACCTCCGGTGTCGTCTCCCTGACCCAGTCCACCGACGGCGCCATCACCTACGCCGACGCCTCCCAGATCGGCGAGCTCGGCACCGTGGACGTCAAGGTCGGCGAGGAGTACGTGCCCTACTCCTCCGAGGCCGCCGCCGCCGCCGTCGAGAAGGCGGAGCCGGCCGAGGCCGGGGCCGTCGAGCTCGACCGCAAGACCACCGAGGCCGGCGTCTACCCGATCGTGCTCGTCTCCTACCACATCTACTGCAACCAGTACCAGGACCAGGAGACCGCCGACATGGCCAAGGCCTTCGGCGAGTACGTGGTCTCCGAGGAGGGCCAGGCCGCCGCCGAGGAGTCCGCCGGCAGCGCCCCGATCTCCGACAAGACCCGCGAGGCCGCCCTGGAGGACATCCAGGCCATCTCGGTCCAGGGCTGACCCCCGGTTCCGACCGGTCTTGACAGACACCTGACGCAGCCGCCGGTCCCTCCTCGTGAGGACCGGCGGCTGCGTCATGCTTAGATTGGCCATCCGACCCCCCGGATGCGGGATCACCGCCCGCACCACGAACTCCGAAGGGAGTCCCCGTGACTGACACAGCCACCGAGCCGTCCAAGGAGACGTCGCTCAAGGGCTCGCGCGGCGGCGCGGCCGGAGACAGCGTCTTCTCCGGACTGGCGCTGGCTGCCGGTGCCCTGATCCTGCTCGTGCTCGCCTTCGTGGCGATCTTCCTGGTGTACGAGTCCCTGCCGGCCCTGTGGCCGGAGGTGTTCTCGAACCGGGACTCCATCGAGAGCGCGGACACGTTCTGGCAGTACGTCTGGCCGCTCATGGCCGGCACGCTGATCGCGTCCGTCATCGCGATCATCCTGGCCACCCCCGTGGCCGTGGGCATCGCCCTGTACATCTCGCACTACGCCCCGCGGTCCATCGCGACCCCGGTCGGCTACGTGATCGACCTGCTGGCCGCGATCCCCTCCGTGGTGTTCGGCGCGTGGGGCATGACCGTGCTCGCGGGGGCCATGGTGCCGATCTACGGCTGGCTCAACGAGTACCTGGGCTGGATCCCGCTGTTCTCCGGCTCCCCGTCCACGACGGGCCGCACGCTGCTGACGGCGGCCGTGGTGCTGGCCGTGATGATCCTGCCGATCATCACCTCGCTGTGCCGCGAGATCTTCCTGCAGACCCCCAAGCTGCACGAGGAGGCCGCCCTCGCCCTCGGCGCGACCCGCTGGGAGATGGTCAAGATGACCGTCTTCCCGTTCGCCCGCGCCGGGATCGTGTCCTCGGTCATGCTGGGCCTCGGCCGTGCCCTGGGCGAGACGATGGCGGTGACCCTCGTGCTGTCCCCGGGCATCTTCTCCTGGAGCCTCCTGCAGTCGGGCCGCAACGCGACGATCCCGTCGGAGATCGCGCTGAACTTCCCCGAGGCCTTCGGCATGCGCCAGTCCGAGCTGATCGCGGCCGGCCTGATGCTGTTCATCATCACCCTCGCGGTCAACATGGTGGCCCGCTGGATCGTGAGCCGCCACAAGGAATTCTCGGGAGCGAACTGATGACGATGACGAACGACACCGCTGCCCGGCACCGCGCTCCCCAGCAGGGCCCCCGGCAGAGGAACTCGCTGACCGCCGGCCAGATGCCCGGCTGGACCTGGATGGCCGTACTGGCCGGCGCCCTCGTGGTGGCCGCCGGGCTCACCGCACTGGTGGGCGCGGGCGGGTTCAGCTGGGTGGGCTGGCTGGTCCTCTCCGCCGTCCTCTACGTGGCCGGCATGTACGTGACCACCCTGGTGGTGGAGAACCGCCGGCGCGCCACGGACGGGTTCTGGCGCAACCTCGTGTGGGCCGCCTTCATCCTGGCCCTCATCCCGCTCCTCTCCGTCATCTGGACGGTGCTGGCCAACGGCCTGCCCACGCTGATCGAGACCCCGCAGCTGCTGTGGCGGGACATGCAGGGCGTGACCGGCGCGGACGACATCGCCACGGTCGAGGAGGGGGCGCCGCTCGCGGGCGGCTTCCTGCACGGCCTCGTGGGCACCCTGATGATCACCCTGCTGGCGACCGTCATCTCCGTGCCCATCGGCCTGCTCACCTCCATCTACCTCGTGGAGTACGGACGGGGCGGCTGGTTCTCCCGGTCCATCGTGTTCTTCGTGGACGTCATGACCGGCATCCCGTCCATCGTGGCCGGCCTGTTCGCCTTCGCCCTCATGGAGCTGGTGATCACCTCGATCCTGGGCGAGGGCCCGCGCCAGCTGCAGATGGTCAAGATGGGCCTGTCCGCGGCGATCGCCCTGTCCGTGCTGATGATCCCCGTGGTCGTCCGCTCCACGGAGGAGATGCTGCGCGTGGTGCCCAACGAGCTGCGGGAGGCCTCCTACGCGCTGGGCGTGCGCAAGTGGCGGACGATCTTCAAGGTCGTGCTGCCCACGGCCATGTCCGGCATCGCCTCCGGTGTCACCCTGGCCATCGCCCGGGTGACCGGCGAGACCGCCCCCATCCTGGTGACGGCCGGCTACGCCGCCACCGTGAACTGGAACCCGTTCGGCGAGTGGATGACCGCCCTGCCGGTCTACATCTACCGCCAGCTGATGAACCCCACGGCCCCGGCCGCCGGCCTGCCGTCCGCGGAGCGCGCCTGGGCGGCCGCGCTCGTGCTGATCGTGATCGTGATGCTGCTCAACCTCGCGGCCCGCATCATCGCCAAGGCGTTTGCGCCGAAGAAGACCGGCCGCTGAGCCGAGCAGACTGCTAGAGAAGGAAAGCTCCATGTCCAAGCGCATCGACGCCATCGACCTGAACGTCTACTACGGCGGCTTCCGCGCCGTGGAGGGCGTGAACATCAACATCGAGCCGCGGTCCGTCACCGCGTTCATCGGCCCCTCGGGCTGCGGCAAGACCACCTTCCTGCGCACCATCAACCGCATGCACGAGGTCCTGCCCGGGGCCCGCGCCGAGGGCAAGATGCTGCTGGACGGGGAGGACATCTACGCCCCCGGCGTGGACCCCGTGACCGTCCGCACCATGGTGGGCATGGTGTTCCAGCGGCCGAACCCGTTCCCCACCATGTCCATCCGGGACAACATCCTGGCGGGCTACAAGCTCAACGGCACCCGGATGTCCAAGTCCGCGGCGGACGACATCGTGGAGAAGTCCCTGCGGGGGGCCAACCTGTGGAACGAGGTCAAGGACCGCCTCGACAAGCCCGGCTCCGGCCTGTCCGGCGGCCAGCAGCAGCGGCTGTGCATCGCCCGCTCCATCGCCGTGGAGCCGGACGTCATCCTGATGGACGAGCCGTGCTCGGCGCTGGACCCGATCTCCACGCTGGCGATCGAGGACCTCATCAACGAGCTCAAGGACAACTACACGGTCGTCATCGTCACCCACAACATGCAGCAGGCCGCTCGCGTGGCGGACAAGACCGCGTTCTTCAACATCGCCGGCACCGGCAAGCCCGGCAAGCTCATCGAGTACGACGACACCTCCGTCATCTTCAACAACCCCAAGAACAAGCAGACCGAGGACTACGTCTCCGGTCGCTTCGGCTGACCGGGAGACCGGGGGCGAGCGCTCCCGGGCACCCACGGGGCGGGATCCGGCGCGGGTCCCGCCCCGTCGTCGTCCCCGGGGTCCCGCGCGGCCGGCCTCGACGCGCCGCCCGGCCCGCCCCGTCGTCGTCCCCGGGGTCCCGGTCGCGCCCTCCGGCGCGGCGCGCTCAGAGCAGGGGGGTGCCCGCCGCGGCGAGGAGCAGGGCCGCGCCGCCGCAGGCGAGGAACGTGACCACCCAGTAGGACGCGATGCGGGAGAGCTCCTGCCAGCGCACCGCCGTGTAGCGCTGGTTCTGCCCGGCGCCGGCGATCGCCCCCACCGTGGCGTGCGTGGAGGACAGGGGCAGGTGGAGGGCGTAGGAGCCGGCGAACAGCAGCAGGGCGCTCACCGTGGAGGCGACGGCGGAGCGGAGGGGATCGAGGACCACGATCCGCTCGGTCAGGGTGTGCGCGATCCGCCAGCCCCCGAGGAGGGTGCCGAGGCCCAGGATGCCTCCCGCGAGCACGGGGATCCACCACGCGGACCCGAGGGAGATGCCGGCGGGGACGAAGGCCAGGAGCAGGCCGAAGCTGACCCGCTGGCCGGACTGCACCCCGTGGCCCAGGGCGTTGGCGGCCCCGGTGACGGACAGCGCCATCCGGGCCACCCGGTTCACGGTCCGGGTGGCCGCCTCCCGGCCGAGCCAGGCCGCAGGGGTGACGAGCAGCCACGAGAGGAGCCAGGCCAGGCCCGGGGTGACCACCAGCCCCAGCGTCACCACCAGCACGAGGCCCCACCACCAGTCCATGTCGATCCCGTGGTCGCCCGTGATCGCCAGGGCGGCGCTGCCCCCGACCAGCCCGGCCAGCAGGGAGTGCGTCATGGACACGGGCATCCCGCGGGCCCAGGCGAACAGGCCCCAGCCCACGGCCCCCAGCAGGGCGGCGGTGCCGAGCAGCAGTCCGGAGCCGCCCTGGTAGAGGCCCGGCGGCAGCGCGGCCCACGCCGTGGAGAGGAGGCCGCCGGAGAGCACTCCGCCCACCGCGTTCATCGCGGCCGCCAGCACCAGGGCCGACCCCGGCGTCAGGGCGCGGCTGCGCACGGGCAGCGCGATGGCGTTGGGGGCGTCGCGGAAGCCGTTGACGAGGCCGAAGGCGAGGGACAGCGCGACGACGACGACCGTCATCACCAGCAGCGTGGTGGGCACCGGTCAGGACTCCCGCACGAGGACGCGGCCGAGGTGGACGGCGACCTGGCGGACGGCGGCGACGGCAGCCTCCAGGCCGCGGGCGGTCTCCCGCTGGCGGTTGTAGTTGCGCTGGAGCAGGTCCCCGGTCATCCCCGAGACCCACTGGACCAGGAGGCGCTCGGCCCGCGTGCACATGCGCTGCAGCTGGACCCAGGTCTCCTCCAGCTGGTCGAGGTCCCGGAACTGGCGCGTCGCGTCCTCGAGCAGGTCGGCCTGGCGGCCCAGGATCTCCAGGATGTCCATGGCCTCGCCGGGCAGGCGGTACTGCTGGGTGGCGATGATGACGCCGCCGGCGATGCAGACCTTGTCCACCGCGTTGTTGAGGCCGTCCGCCAGGAGGTAGAGGTCCTCCCGCGGCAGCGGGGTGATGAAGGCGCTGCGCAGGCTGGTCATGAGGCCCATGAGCCGGGCCGTGGCCTCGGCGTCGATCCGGGCCAGTTCGGCGTCCACGTCCGCCGCGTGGGCGGGGGTGGAGCCCATCAACTGGGAGACCTGGTCCACGGCGGAGCGCATGGCTGCGGTGAGGGCGGCGAGGTGTTCGAGGCTGGCGGAGTCCGGTGCGAGCAACCGGGACAGGGAGAAGCTCATCACCCCGTAGGATAGCCCGCCGCGGGGTCCCGGGGCGGCGTCCGGAGTCCTGTTGAGCGACGTCCGGGGGGAGGGCGGTGCCGGACCGGGAACGCCTCTCGGCGAGTGGCCGCTCGTGGCGGCGAGATATTGGAGCCCGGGGTTACCGCGGCCCGGCACCGGCATCCAGTGTGCGCGCCGGACGGGGCCGCTGTCCACCGCGGGAGGCGGGATCAGCCCGCGGCGGAACCGGGAATGCGCGAGGGCGGCCCCTCAGTCCAGGGTGCCGGCGCGCCAGGCCGCCGCGGCCTCCTCCAGCTCCTCGGCCGTGCCGAGCAGCCGCTTGGCCTGCCGCAGGAGGGCGCCCGCCTGCTCCGGCCGGCCCGCCTCCAGCGCCTCGGCGTGGTGGGCCTGGCCGAGGCAGACCACGCGGCAGTACGCCGCGGCGCGCTCGAGGGCCACGTCGAAGTCCCCGGTGAAGGCGCCCGTGAGGATGTGGTCGGTGAGCACCTGCAGCTCGCGGGCGCCCGGGGGCTCGATCGCCCCCGCGATGGCCCGGGCCACGTGGGCGCCGTAGCCGGCGCGGTACCACGCGGCCCACTGGGCGCCGTTGCGGGTCGTGGCGGTGCGCAGGGCGTACAGCCGCCACAGGGCGCCGCCGAGGGAGATCGCGGGGGCGTCGGCCCACAGTCCCGCCACGGTGTCGATGCCGGTCTCCTCCACCAGCCCCACGAGCCGCTGCACCGCCTGCTCGTCCGCGCCGCCGCGGCCGCCCTCGACCAGCGCGCGCGCCAGCAGGGCCGCGCCCTCCGCCGTCTCCGCCGGGTCCGGGCCGCCCTCGAAGGGGGCGAACTGCTCGGGAGCGAACGGCCGGGGCCGGTGGTGCCGGACGGTGCCGGCCGCCGTCGAGCTCGGGGACCGGTGGGACTGCCTCCGGGGGGACGTCACGGGTGGGGGACCTCTCGAGGTGCGGGGACGGGGGTTCCCCCACGGTACGCCTCCATCCTGAGGGGTGGCTGGCCGTGGCCGTGCGCCGTGCCCGCCGGCCTCCGCGGGCCGGATCCCCGGGTCCGACGGCGGCCCCGTCCGGTAGCATGGACAGCGGCCTCGGGCAGGCCGGGGGCCTTTAGCTCAGTTGGTAGAGCATCGGACTTTTAATCCGCTGGTCGCGGGTTCGAGCCCCGCAGGGCCCACCACCGGGCGGTCCCCGCCGTGGACGGCGTCCGCGGCGGGGACCGTCGCCGTCCGGGAGGACGGGTGCTCGCCCCTCGCCGCGCGAGAGGTTTCGGAATGGTCACGGCCCCCCGGTCCGCATCAAGATTCCATAACCCTCGGGCGGTCGGCCGGAGGGTGCCCGGGATGGGCGCGGTGGGCTGCCGCCCGGCGGCACGCGGGCCAGAAGCCGCGTGACATGGGCGTTCCCGGCCTCTCCGCACGCGCCGGGGGCCGAGCGGCCCGGTCGTCGGCCGCCGGGCCGAGGATGAACTACCGGTCAGTAACCCCCTGTCGCGGCGTGCGGTTCATGCCTACCCTGATCGGCATGAGTGCTTCCCTCCGGAGGCTCCGCCGCAGGGTCCTCCTCGGCGGCGCCCTTGTGCCCGTGGCCGCCGTGGCCACGGCCCTCGGCATCCCCGGGGCCGCCGCGGCCCCCGGTCCCGAGGTGCACGCGGCCATGGTGGCGGGACGCGACACCCGGCTCGCGTTCGACCTCGACGATGCCCTGCCGGAGCACCCCGACCTGGTGCGCCGCCTGCAGTGGATGCGGGCCGGCGAGGTGCCCGCCGCCCGGCCGGGCGACCTGCGGGTGGCCACCTTCTCGGCCGGGCTGAGCCGATCCGTCCCCGGCCGGCTGGCCGAGGAGGTCTCGGCCCCCGGCTCCGAGCGGGCCGAGCGCGTGGCCGAGACCGTCCAGCGCGCCGCCCCGGACGTCGTGCTGCTGACGGACGTGGACGTGGACGGCGGCGACGAGGCCGCGCGGGACTTCCGGACGAACTACCTGGCCGTGGGCACCGGCGGCCAGGAGGGCATCGACTACCCCTACGTCTACACGGCCGAGGTCAACAACGGCGTGGACACCGGGGCGGACCTGGACGACGACGGCGTGATCGGCGGGACGGGCGACTCCTTCGGCCCGGGCGAGTTCGCCGGCCAGCACGGCATGGTGCTCTACTCCCGCTATCCCCTGGACACCGGGTCGATCCGCACCTTCCGGGACCTGCGCTGGGACGAGATGCCCTACAACGCCCTGCCGGAGGACGACTACACCGAGCTCGAGCGGTCCGTGCTGCGGCTGTCCTCCACCGCCCACTGGGACATCCCGGTGCGGGTGGGCGGCCGCACGGTCCACGTCCTGGCCTCCCAGCCGGTGGACCCCGCGTCCGGGGAGTCCTCGGCCGCGCGCCACCACGACGAGATGCGGTTCTGGTCCGACTACGTCACCGGCCGCGGGGACTACATCACGGACGATGCCGGCCGGTCCGGCGGGCTGGCGCGGGACAGCGACTTCGTGCTCGCCGGCACCTTCGGGGACCGCACCGGGACCGCCCTGGACGAGGACCACCCCTCGGCCATCCGGGCGCTGCTGGACGCCGAGGTCATCCGGGACCCGGAGCCGGAGTCCGCCGGGGCGCGCGCCGCCGACCGGGACGAGGCCACGGCCACCCACGCGGTGCGGGACGGCGAGGGCGAGCTGGTCCTGGACCGCACCGACTTCGTCCTGCCCTCCGCCTCGCTGTCCACGAGCGCCTCGGGCGTGTTCTGGCCCCTCCCCGGCCAGCTGGGCTCCCACCTGACGCCGACCGGCGGCGACGCGGACCGGGCCGGCCTCAGCGAGCACCGGCTCGTGTGGGCCGACGTCACCCTGGGCTGAGGCCGACCGTGCACGCCCAGACCCTCTCCAGCGGCCACCACGTCGTCTGGTCCCGTCCGCCCGCCGAGCGCCGCGGCACCGACCTGGTGGTGGTGGTCCACGGCTACGGCGCCAACGAGGTGCGCGCGGCCCAGGCCTACTTCGGCATGCTCCCCGAGGGCACCACCGGCCTGGCCGTGCGCGGGGGGTTCGAGATCGACGCCGGCGCCTACCCCGTCGCGGACGGGACCGACGGCGCCGGGGCGGGCCCCGGCGGGCCGGACCCGGGCGCGTGGGGCTGGTTCCTGCTGGACTACTTCCTGACGAACGACTTCGCCGAGGTGGTCGCCTCCGCCCACCGGGTGTTCGACCTGCTCGACGCCGAGGAGGTGTCCGGCGCCGGATTCGGCTCCGTGGCGCTGCTCGGGCACTCGCAGGGCATGGCGATGGCCTCGACGGTCTGCCGGCTGAGGCCGGAGGCCTTCGCCTGCGTGGTGGGACTCAGTGGGTTCGTGCTGTCCAACCCGCTGCTGGCCACCCTCGACGCCCCGCCCGAGGGTCCCGGGCCCCGCCCGTTCTTCTGGGGCCGGGACGTCGCGGACCTGGTGATCAACCCGGACGCGATCGCGTTCACCGCCGACTGGCTGGAGCGGCACACCCACCTGACGGCGCGCACCTACGAGGGCATGGGCCACGGCACGAGCCCGGAGGAGGCCAGGGACGTGCGGATCTTCCTCAAGCACGCCCTGGCCGCCGCGCGTCAGTAGTCGCGCGTCTCCCGCCGGGTGATCGACTCGCCCGTGTCCGGGTCCTGCACGTTCCGGGCCTCGGTGACGCGGCGCCGGGAGCCCGAGGCCCCCATCTGGACGAGGGACAGGACCAGGAGCAGGGCGCCGGCGGCCATGAGGATGTAGCCCGCGATCGTCAGGTCGATGCCGGGGATCACGTCCTGCACGGCGAAGGCGATGATGGCGCCGATGGCGATCAGGGCGATGGAGCTTCCGAAACGCATGGTGTTCCCCTTCGGTCGAGCGTGCGGCCGGACCCCGCTCGGGCCTGGCCTGCGCGTAGTGTTTCAGGAGCAGGGGCGAACGGGCCACCCGTGCCGCCCCGGTGCCACCAGGACAGCCAGCACAGGAGGACACGATGGCCAAGAGGTCGATCATCGCGGGCATGGCCGGGCGAAGGGCCGCCGACTTCGCCCTGAACCGGGCCCTGGACGAACAGGGCAACCCCACGCCGGCGTTCCAGCGCATGGTGCTCAAGGCCATGGACGTCCAGCGGCCCCTCGTGCTGCGCAACCTCAACCGGCTGCGGCGGCAGAACCCCTCGGACACGCCCGCCCAGCTGGCCGAGCGGCTGGGGGCGCAGTACCTGAGGGCGGTCACGGGGGGCGGCGCCGCCGTCGGGGGCACCGCCGTGGTCCCCGGCGTGGGCACCGCGGCCGCGCTGGGACTGTCCGCGGCCGCCACCGTGGGGTTCCTCGAGGCGACCGCCCTCTACGCGCAGTCGATCGCCGAGCTCATGGGCATCCCCACGGACGACCCGCAGCGGGCCCAGACCCTCGTGATGGCGGTGATGCTCGGCGACGACGGCCGCCGGCTGCTGCGCGACTTCACGAGCCAGGCCCACGGTGCCGGCCCCGGGCCGCTGGCCGGCCCCGGGCCGCTGGCCGGCGCCGTGTCCGTGCTGTCCGGCTCCTCCGGGATCTCCGAGGCGCTCTTCCAGCAGATGAAGCGGATGTTCCTCAAGCGGTTCCTCATCCGCCAGGGCGCGGGCCTGTTCGGCCGCCTCGTGCCCTTCGGGATCGGTGCCGTGATCGGCGGCCTGGGCAACCGCGCCATGGGCAAGGGCGTGGTCAAGGCCGCGCAGGACCTGTTCGGCCCGCTGCCGGAGCAGGTCCCCGGCACGCTGGCCGCCGAGTTGCGGGCCCTGCCGTCCGGCCGGGGCGCGCGCCAGGACGCGGGCCGCGAACCGGCCGCGCCGGAGGCAGTGGACGGCGCGGAGGACGCCGGGCCGGCCGGCTTCCGCGCCCTGCTCGCCGAGGACGAGCGCCGGGACGCCGAGGAGCTGCGGGACGAGGGGACGCTGGCCGAGCTCGGCGTGGACGAGACCCCGGAGGAGTTCGCCGCGGAGGTCGAGGCGGCCCGCCGGGCCCACCGGCGGGCCCGCGGGGAGCGGTAGGGGCGTCCCGGGCGGGGCCCGGGCCCGCGGCCGGAGCGCGGTCCTCGGCCACGCGCCGGGCCGCGCCCGGTCCTCAGCCGAGGACCGCGGTGGCCACGGAGTAGATGGCCAGTCCGGCCAGGGCGCCCACGATCGAGCCGTTGATGCGGATGTACTGCAGGTCCCGGCCCATGTAGAGCTCGATCGTCCGGGACGCCTGCTCGCCGTCCCAGCGCTGGATCGTCTCGCTGATGACGCCCACCAGCTCGGGGCCGTAGTTCCGGGCCAGGTGCTGGGCGGCGTCCGAGGCCCAGCCGTCCACGCGGCCGGCCAGGGCCCGGTCCTCCTGCAGCCGCACCCCGAGGTCCTGCAGCGCCGCGACCATCGCCCGGTGCAGGTCGGAGGAGGTGTCGTGCAGCTGGCCCAGCAGGGCGTCCTTGGCGGTGGCCCACGCCTGGCCGGCCCACTCGCGCATGCGCGGGTCGTCGAACAGCTCGCGCTTGGCCTGCTCCACGCGCTCGCGCGTCACGGGGTCCTCGCGCATGTCCCGGACCAGCTCGTCGAGCCACTCGTCCACGGAGCGGCGCAGCTCGTGGCGCGGGTCGTCCCGGACCGAGGCCAGGTAGCGCAGCACCTCGGCGTGGATCCGCTCGGCCAGCAGCTGGTCCACCACCTCCGGGACCCACTGGGGGGATCGGCGCCGCACGCTGTCCACGAAGAACTCCGGGTTCCGGGCCACCCAGTCGCCCGCGCGCGTCACCACGAGGTCCACCACGCGGTCGTGGTGCCGCTCGGCGACCACCTTGGCCAGCACCGTGGACAGCGTGGGGGACCAGTCCGGCTCGATCATGTGGCGCTGGACCAGTCCGGCCAGCAGGTCCCGCACCAGCACGTCGTCCAGGGCGGCGAGGATCCCCTCGGCGGCGGCGGAGACCTCGACCGCCACGCGTTCGGCGTTGGGGCGCCGGCGCAGCCACGCGCCGCCCCGGTGGGCCACCTCGAGGGACTCGAGCTTCTCCCGGGCCACCTCACCGGCGAGGAAGTTGTCCTGCACGAAGGTGCCGAGCGACTCCCCGATCGAGTCCTTCTTGCGCGGGATGATGGCCGTGTGCGGGATCCGCAGGCCCAGCGGGTGGCGGAACAGGGCGGTCACCGCGAACCAGTCGGCCAGGGCGCCCACCATGCCGCCCTCCGCGGCGGCGCGGACGAAGGCGAGCCACGGATAGCGCTCCTGCAGGCTGAAGGCCACCACGAACACCACGGCCAGCGCCACCAGCAGCCCGGTGGCCACGGCCTTCATCCGCCGGAGCCCGGCCGCGCGCTCGGCGTCCGTGGTCTCCCCGCCGCGGGGGGTGCGCGGGACGCGCGGCCCCGCGCCCCGGCCCGTCCCGGCGCGGTGGGACCCGGCGACACCGGGCCGCCGTGCGCGGACCGGCCCGGCCTCGGGGGCGCGGACGGCACCCGGTCCCGACGGCGCCCGGCCGGGATCCCCGCCCCCCGCGGTCGTGTGGGGGGCACCGGTCCCGGTGGTCCCCACCGGTGCGGCGGGCGCGTCCGGGCGGGCCGGGGCGGGGCCGGCGTCGGGAAGGTTCTCGTCCATGGGTCCTCCGGCCGGGGTCAAGGTGTCAGCACAAGTTAACCAGCCGGTCGCCTCCCGGGGGCGGCGTCCGGCACACCGCCGGTCCTAGGCTGGCCGCGTGTCCGACACCCCGACTCCCGTCAGCCCGGAACACCGTCCCCCCGTCGACGACCGTCCCCTGGTGATCGCCCACCGCGGGTCCTCGGGAGCCTACGCCGAGAACACGCGTGCCGCCTTCCTGCACGCCCTGGCCGAGGGGGCGGACGGCGTCGAGGTGGACGTCCACCTCACGCGGGACCGGCACCTGGTGTGCCTGCACGACGCGACCCTCGAACGCACCACCAACGGCTCGGGTGCCGTCTCCGACCACACGCTCGCCCAGCTGCGCCGGCTGGACGTGCACAGCTGGAAGGGCGCCCGGCTGCCCGGCGACTACGGTCCCCCCTCGGCCCAGCTGCTCACGCTGCCCGAGCTCGTGGACCTGCTGGTGGCCGCCGGCCGGCCCGTGCGGCTGGCCGTGGAGCTCAAGCACCCCAGCCCCTTCGGCCACGAGCTCGAGGAGCGGGCACTGGCGGCCCTGTTCGCGGCGGGCTGGGACCCGGAGACCTCGCGCGTGGGCGCGGTGGAGGTGTCCTTCATGAGCTTCTACCCGGGCTCCCTGCAGTACCTCGCCCCGATCGCGGGCACCGACCACCTCTGCCAGCTGCTGACCGTGGTGCCGCGCGAGCCGGTGCCCAGCCGCTTCAGCCTGGGGCCGCTGAGCCGCGCCGCCGTGCGGGCCACCCTGCGCCAGGCCGTGGCGGACGCGGAGCGGCTCGTCCGGGAGGGCCGGACGGGGATGGCCGGGCCCGGGGTGGCGTACGTGCGCCGCCACCTCGCCGACGTCAAGGCCTGGCACGCCGCCGGACGCCGGCTGCGCGTGTGGACCGCGGACCGGCCCGCGGACGTGGAACTGCTGCGCGGCCTGGGGGTGCAGGAGATCACCACGAACCTGCCCGCGCGCGTCCTGGCCCAGCTGGCCGCGCGCCCGGCACCCGTGGCGGAGGCCCTGTCGGGGCCGCACGTCGCGGGGTACGCCACGGCCGGGCGCCGCTGACCTGCGCGGAGTCCGCCGGGAGGGACCCCGGGGGCTCCCGCGACCGCCGTCGGTGTGACTATGCTCACGGTACGCACCGGGGCGCCACGAGTGCCCCCGCACGACTCGCCGTCACTCGATCGTCACTCGACACCCGGGAGGGACCCATGCCCGCATCCGCCAGGCGACGCCTCACCGCCCTGACCGCCGCCGCGGCCGCCGCGGCCCTGCTGCTCTCCGGCTGCGCCCAGAGCCAGCGCGAGGACTCCGGCGGAGGGGACGCCGAGGGCTCCGGGGGATCCAGCGAGCAGGTGGACAGCCGGTTCATCTTCGCCTCGTCCTCCGACCCCAAGACCCTGGACCCGGCCTTCGCCAACGACGGCGAGACGTTCCGCGTCTCCCGCCAGGTGTTCGAGGGGCTCGTCGGCACCGAGCCGGGCACCCCGGACCCCGCGCCGCTGCTCGCGGAGTCCTGGGAGGCCAGCGACGACGGCCTGACGTACGACTTCACGCTCAAGCAGGACGTGACGTTCCACGACGGGACGCCGTTCGACGCCGAGGCCGTGTGCGCGAACTTCGACCGCTGGTACGGGTTCACGGGCATCCAGCAGGCCGAGACGATGTCCTACTACTACGGCAAGCTCTTCCGCGGCTTCGCCGACAAGCCCGAGGACGCCGTCTACGAGTCCTGCGAGGCCGTGGACGAGAACCACGCCACCGTGACCCTGGCCCAGCCGTGGGCCGGGTTCATCGCCTCGCTGTCCCTGCCCGCGTTCGCCATGCAGTCCCCGGCCGCGATGGAGGAGTACGGAGCGGACGAGGCCAAGGGCACCGCGGAGTCCCCGCAGCTGACCGAGTACGCCCGGGCGCACCCCACCGGCACGGGCCCGTTCAGGTTCGAGTCCTGGAACGTGGGCCAGGACATCACCCTGACGGCCAACGAGGACTACTGGGGCGAGCAGGGCGACGTCCAGGAGATCACCTTCCGCGTGATCGACGACCCCGTGGCCCGGCGCCAGTCCCTCGAGGCCGGGGAGATCGACGGCTACGACCTGGTGGCCCCGGCCGACGTGGCCGACCTGGAGGAGGCCGGGTTCAAGATCTTCACGCGCGACCCGTTCACCATCCTCTACCTGGGCCTGAACCAGGAGGTCGAGGAACTGCAGGACGTCAAGGTGCGCCAGGCCATCTCGCACGCGATCGACAAGGACGCGCTGATCCGCCAGACCCTGCCCGAGGGCACCAAGAAGGCGATCGAGTTCATCCCGGACTCCGTGAACGGCTACACGGAGGACGTGGAGACCTACGACTACGATCCCGAGCGGGCCAAGGAGCTGCTGGCCGAGGCCGGCTACCCGGACGGGTTCACGGTGGACTTCAACTACCCCACCGGCGTCTCCCGGCCCTACATGCCCACCCCGGAGCAGGCCTTCTCCAACATCTCCGGCCAGCTCGCCGAGGTGGGCATCGAGGTCAACCCGGTGCCGGAGAAGTGGAGCCCGGACTACCTGGACCGCATCAACGGCACCTCCGACCACGGCATCCACCTGCTCGGCTGGACCGGTGACTACAACGACACGGACAACTTCGTGGGCGTGTTCTTCGGCCAGGAGAAGCCCGAGTTCGGCCTCGACGACCCGGAGCTCTTCGCGGCGCTCGAGAAGGCGCGGCAGACCGCGTCCCTCGAGGAGCAGACCCCCCAGTACGAGGACATCAACCGCATGGTCTCGGAGGTCGTCCCGGCCGTCCCGCTGGCGCACCCGGCCCCGTCCCTGGCGTTCGCGGACCGGGTGGAGGACTACCCGGCGAGCCCCGTCAACGACGAGGTCTACAACGAGATCGAGCTGAACGAGTGACCGTCGGGGTCCCGTCCGCGGGACCCCGACGCCACCCTCGAAGGGACGCCGCGTGCTCAGACTCATCGGCAGGAGGCTGCTCCTGCTGGTCCCCACCCTGTTCGGCCTGTCCGTGCTGCTCTTCCTCTGGGTCCGGGCCCTGCCCGGCGGACCGGCCACCGCCCTGCTGGGGGACAAGGCCACCCCGGAGGCCGTGGCCCGCGTCAACGAGGCCTACGGCTTCGACCGCCCCCTCCTGGAGCAGTACGTCCTCTACATGGGGCGCATCATCTCCGGGGACTTCGGCACCTCGCTGCAGACCAGCCGGTCCGTGCTGGAGGAGTTCGCCTCCCGGTTCCCCGCCACCCTGGAGCTCACCGTCTTCGCCATGGTCTTCGCCGTGGCGCTCGGGATCCCGCTGGGCTACTGGGCCGCCCGCCACGTGGGCCGGTGGCAGGACCAGGTCGCCGTGCTGCTGTCCCTCATGGGCGTGGTGGTGCCGGTGTTCTTCCTGGCGTTCATCCTCAAGTGGGTGTTCGCCGTGCAGCTGGGCTGGCTGCCCACGGACGGGCGGCAGGACCCGCGGATCGACGCGACGCACTACACGAACCTGTTCGTGTGGGACGGGATGATCACGGGGGAGTACGACGCCGCGTGGGACGCGCTGCTGCACCTCGTGCTGCCGGGGGTGGCGCTCGGCACCATCCCGCTGGCCATCATCGCGCGCATCACCCGGGCCTCCGTGCTGGAGGTCATGAACGCCGACTACGTGCGCACCGCCCGGGCCAAGGGCCTGGCGCCCCGGCTCATCCGCGACCGGTTCGTCATGCGCAACGCGCTGCTGCCGGTCATCACGACGCTCGGCCTGCAGCTGGGCCTGCTGATCTCCGGCGCGGTGCTCACGGAGACCGTCTTCGCGTTCAACGGGATCGGCAGCTTCCTGTGGGACGCCATCTTCAACCTCGACTTCCCGGTCCTGCAGGGGTTCATCATCTTCATCGCCCTGATCTACTCGCTGATCAACCTGGTGGTGGACGTCTCCTACGGCCTCATCGACCCCAGGGTGCGTGTCTCATGAGCGTGAACCTCCCGCCCGTCCCCGGCGGTGCCCCCGTCCCCGGCGGGGGGCCGGGGCCCGAGCGCGTCCCGGGCGGCGTGCCGCTCGCGGCCGCTCCCGTGCCCGACGGCGGCGCGCCCGGCCCGGAGGCCGGCGCCGGCGGTGACGGCTCGGGCGCGGCCCGGGGCACCTCCGTGTGGCGGGACGCCTTCCAGCGCCTGCGCCGCAACCCCGCGGCGATCGCCGGGGCGGTGATCGTGGCCCTGTTCCTGCTCGTGGCCCTGCTGGCGCCGGTGCTCGCCCCGTACCCCGGGGAGTCCGTGCCCGGCGCCCGGGAGATCACCCCGGGGGACATCCCCGGACCCGGGGAGCTGCCCGCGTTCCCCCTCGGGCTGGACCGCTTCGGCGGGGACGTGCTGTCCAAGCTCATCTGGGGGGCGCAGTCCTCGCTGGTCATCGGCATCGTCTCCACCGCGCTGGGCCTGGTCGGCGGCATGCTGCTGGGCCTGCTGGCCGGCACGTTCGGCGGCTGGGTGGACGGGCTCGTGATGCGCATCGTGGACATCCTGCTCTCCGTGCCGAACCTGCTGCTGGCGGTCTCCATCGCGGCGGTGCTCGGCCAGGGCGCCTACGCGGTGATGATCGCGATCGGGGTGTCCCAGGTGCCCATCTTCGCCCGGCTGCTGCGCTCGTCCATGCTCAGCCAGAAGGGCTCCGACTACGTGCTGGCCGCCCAGACGCTCGGGCTGGGCCGGCGGACCATCACCATGAGCCACGTGCTGCCCAACTCGGTGGGGCCGGTGATCGTCCAGGCCACGCTGACGCTGGCCACCGCCGTGATCGACGCCGCCGCACTGTCCTTCCTCGGCCTCGGTGGTGGCCGGCCGGAGACGGCGGAGTGGGGGCGGATGCTGACCTACGCCCAGGCCGAACTGGGCATCGCCCCGTGGCTGGCCTTCCTGCCCGGCCTGTGCATCGCCGTCACCGCGCTCGGGTTCACGCTGCTCGGCGAGTCCCTGCGCGAGGCGCTGGACCCGAAGTCGCGGGCGCGGTGAGCGGCGTGGGCGGGGCGGCCGCGGGACCGGGGAACGAGCACGAGAGGAGGGACCGCATGCAGGACCCGATAGAGGACGGCGTGGGGCGCCGCCGGGCGGCGGCCGCGGAGCCGGACGGGCGGGTAGACCCGGGAGCGGCAGCGCGGACGGACGTGGGACCGGAGGGGGCCCGGCCCCTGCTGGAGATCTCGGACCTGCAGGTCGACTTCACCACGATGCACGGCGCCGTGCGCGCGGTGGAGGGCGTGTCCCTGGCCGTGGCGCCGGGCCGCACCCTGGCGATCGTGGGGGAGTCCGGGTCCGGCAAGTCGACCACCGCCATGGCCGCCATCGGGCTGCTCCCGGGCAACGGGCGGGTCACCGGAGGCTCCATCCGCTTCGACGGCCAGGACCTGGTGGGGCTGCCGGAGTCCCGGATGCGCTCCCTGCGCGGCCGCCAGGTGGGGCTGGTCCCGCAGGACCCCATGTCCAACCTCAACCCGGTCTCCCGCATCGGCACGCAGGTGGCCGAGACGCTGCTGACGCATCGGCTGGCCACCCGGCGGGACGTGGACGGCGCGGTGGCCGAGGTGATGCGCCGGGCCGGGATCCCGGAACCCGAGCGGCGGGCGGGGCAGTACCCGCACGAGCTCTCCGGGGGCCTGCGCCAGCGCGCGCTCATCGCGATCGCCCTGGCCTGCCGCCCGCAGCTGCTCATCGCGGACGAGCCCACCTCCGCGCTGGACGTGACCGTCCAGCGGGTCATCCTCGACCAGGTCGAGCAGATGACCGCCGAGCTGGGGACCGCGGTGCTGCTCATCACCCACGACCTCGGGCTGGCCGCCGAGCGCGCCCAGGACCTGGTGGTGATGCACCGCGGGAGGGTGGTGGAGACGGGGCCGGCGGCGCGGCTGCTGGAGGACCCGCAGCACCCCTACACGCAGTCGCTCGTGCAGGCGGCGCCGTCCGTGGCCGCGGTCCGGCTCACGCCCGGCGCCTTCGCCGCGGGCCCGCACCGGGCCGGCGCGCCGGGTGACCAGGACGGCGCGACGCCGGCCGCGGCGGGCGGGCGGGACGGCGCCGGGGTCGGGGGCACGGGGCCGGGCCGGGAATCGGCGGGGCCGGGGACGGGAAGCCCGACGGCGACCGGTGCCGGGGCCGCCGTCGAGCCGCTCGTGCGGATCACCGGCCTGACGAAGGCCTACCCGGTACGCGGCCGCGAGGACTTCTACGCCGCGCGGGACGTCACGCTGGAGATCCCGCGGGGCACCACGGTGTCCATCGTGGGGGAGTCCGGGTCCGGCAAGACGACCACGGCGCGGATGCTGCTGCGGCTCATCGAGCCGACCTCCGGCTCGATCGAGTTCGACGGTCGGGACGTGCTGGGGCTGGACCGGGGCGGGCTGCGGGACTTCCGCCAGCGCGTGCAGGCCGTGTTCCAGGACCCCTACTCCTCGCTGAACCCCATGTTCACGGTGGGCCGGATCATCGAGGAGCCCCTCGTGGCCTACCGCCGGGGCGGGGCGCGGGAGCGCCGGGCCCGGGTGCGGGAGCTGATGGAGCAGGTGGCGCTGCCGGCGGGCATGGTCCGCCGCTATCCCTCGGAGCTCTCCGGCGGCCAGCGCCAGCGCGTGGCGATCGCCCGGGCGCTGGCCCTGAACCCGGACCTGATCGTGTGCGACGAGCCGGTGTCCGCCCTCGACGTGCTGGTGCAGGCCCAGATCCTGCGGCTGCTGGGCGCGCTGCAGGAGGAGCTGGGGCTGAGCTACCTGTTCATCTCGCACGACCTGGCCGTGGTGCGGCTCGTCTCCGACTACGTGTGCGTCATGAAGGACGGTGAGCTCGTGGAGGCGGCCACGTCCGAGGAGGTCTTCACGAACCCGCGGCACCCCTACACCCGCCGGCTGCTCGCCTCGATCCCGGGCAACGCGCTGGACCTCGACCCCGAGGCCGCCTGAGCCCGGGAGCCTCCGCCGCTACAGCGCCCCGTGCCGCCGCGCGACGTCCACGGTCAGCTCGGCGATCGCCTTCTCCTCGTTCGTGGGCACCACGAGCACCGGGATGGCGGAGTCCTCGGTGGAGATCACCCGGGGCGCGTCCGAGCGCTCGAGGTTCCGCTCGGCGTCGTAGGCGATGCCCAGGGGCTCGAGGCGGTCCAGCACCGCGGCGCGGAACGGGGCCGAGTTCTCCCCGATCCCGGCGGTGAACACGACCGCCTGCGCCCCGCCGACCGCCACGTGGTAGCCGCCGACGTACTTCGCCAGCCGGTAGGAGGCCACCTTCAGCGCCATCCGGGCCCGGCGGTCCCCGGCGTGGGCGTTGTCCACCACCTGGCGCATGTCCGCGTGGCCGGACATGCCCAGCAGGCCCGACTCCTTGTTGAGCACGCGGTCCATCTGCTCGGCGTCGTAGGTGCCGTTGCGGATCAGGTGCGTGATGATCGAGGGGTCCACGTCCCCCGAGCGCGTGCCCATGACGAGCCCGGCCAGTGGGGTGTAGCCCATGGAGGTGTCCACGGAGCGCCCGCCGCGGATCGCGGTCGCCGAGGCGCCGTTGCCCAGGTGCAGGACGACCGCGCGGAACTCCTCGCGGGGGATCCCCAGCGTCTCGGCGGCGATCCCGGTGACGAGGTCGTGGCTGGTTCCGTGGAAGCCGTAGCGGCGGATGCCGTCCTCGGTGTAGAGCGCGTCCGGCAGCGCGTAGCGCCAGGCCTCCTCCGGCATCGTCTGGTGGAAGGAGGTGTCGAAGACGACCACCTGGGGCATGTCCGGCCAGCGCTCGCCGATGGCGCGCAGTCCCTGGGCGGCGGCGGGGTTGTGCAGCGGGGCCAGCGGGGCCAGCCGCTCGATGGCCCGGATGACCTCGTTGGTCACGAGCGCCGGGGCCTTGAAGCGCTCGCCGCCGTGCACCACGCGGTGGCCCGCGGCGTCGATCCTGCGGTCGCCGATCACCTCCGCCAGCTCGGCGTGCACCCGGTCCAGGGCCTCGGCGTGGTTGTCGATCCCGGAGCCGGGCACGCCGATGCGCTCCACGAGGCCCCGCGCGAGCACCGCGTCCGCCGGCACCGCCCCGGGACCGTCCGCCGTCCCGTCCGGCCTCCCCGCGTCGTCGGCCACCTCCCGGAGCTGGTACTTCAGCGAGGACGAGCCG
This sequence comes from Citricoccus sp. SGAir0253, assembly GCF_005877055.1. NCBI lineage: Bacteria > Bacillati > Actinomycetota > Actinomycetes > Micrococcales > Micrococcaceae > Citricoccus > Citricoccus sp. SGAir0253. The sequence continues at coordinate 108,736 of NZ_CP039424.1, forward strand.
GAGTTGATGACGAGGATGAGCATGGCGGGGGCCTTTCGGAGCCGGCGGGGCCGGTCGGGAGGGGACGGGACGGGGCTGCTGGTCGGGACTCAGGCGCCCTGCGCCTGGATGGCCGTGATCGCCACCGTGTTGACGATGTCGTCCACGGTGCAGCCGCGGGAGAGGTCGTTGACGGGCTTGTTCAGGCCCTGCAGCACGGGCCCGACGGCGACGGCGCCGGAGGACTGCTGGACCGCCTTGTACGTGTTGTTGCCCGTGTTCAGGTCCGGGAAGATGAACACGGTCGCCTGGCCGGCCACCTCGGAGTCCGGCATCTTCGAGGCGGCCACGGAGGCGTTGACCGCGGCGTCGTACTGCAGCGGGCCGTCCACCTTGAGCTCCGGGTGGTCCCGGCGCACCAGCTCCGTGGCGGCGCGCACCTTGTCCACGGCCTCGCCCGAGCCGGAGCCGCCCGTGGAGTAGGACAGCATGGCCACGCGCGGGTCCACGCCGAACTGCGCCGCCGTCACGGAGGAGGCGTAGGCGATGTCCGCGAGCTGCTCGGCGTCCGGGTCCGGGTTCACGGCGCAGTCGCCGTAGACGAGGGCGCGGTCCGGCAGCAGCATGAAGAACACGGAGGAGACGATGGAGACCCCGGGCCGGGTCTTCACGAACTCCAGCGCCGGACGGATGGTGTTGGCGGTGGTGTGGGCGGCCCCGGAGACCATGCCGTCCACGTCCCCCAGGTGGACCATCATGGTGCCGAAGTACGCGCCCTCGGTCATGACCTCGCGGGCCCGGGCGATGTCCACGCCCTTGTGCGAGCGCAGCCGGGCGTACTCCTGCGCGTAGCGCTCGTGGTCCGCGGCGGTGGCCGGGTCCACGAGCTCCAACCCGGTCAGGTCCACGCCCTCGCGGGCGGCCACCTCGCGCACGGCGGCCTCCGCCCCGAGCACCACGAGGTCGCACACGTCCCGGCGGCGCAGGATCTCGGCGGCGCGCAGCACGCGGGGGTCCTCGCCCTCCGGCAGCACGATCCGCTGCCGGTCCGCGCGCGCCCGCTCGATCAGCCCGTGCAGGAAGCGCAGCGGGGTGGTCCGCTCGGCGCGCGGCAGTCGGATCCGCTCGAACAGCTCGTCGCCGTCCACGCGCTGGTGCCACGCGCCCAGGGCGGCGGCCGTCTTGCGGGGCTGGGCGCTGGAGAGCTCGCTGCGCACCGTGGCCACGGCGCGGGCGGTGCCGAAGGTGTCCGCGAAGGTGCTGAAGATCGGGAACGAGGCCCCCGCGTAGAGCCGCTGGATCCTCTCGTTCGGCTCGATCCCGTTGGTCAGGATCATCCCGGAGGGCACCGGGAACTCGGGGGCCAGGGCGGAGGCCACCGTGGCCAGCACGGCGTCCGAGCGGTCCCCGGAGACCAGCACGAGCGCGCCCTCGCGCAGGATCTGCAGGAAGTTCCCGCCCTCCATGGACACGGCGCGGACCTCGGAGACGTCCCGGTCCAGGTTGGTGCTGCCGGCCACCTGGGTCAGGTTCAGGGCGGCGGCGACCTCCGCGACGGAGGGCAGTGCCAGCTCCGGCAATTCCGGCAGGACGTACACCGGCCAGGCGTGCCGGCCGGGACGGATGGCCGCGGCGACGGCGTCCAGCCGGGCCGGGTCCGCCCGGTTGACCATCATGGCCAGCAGCTCGACGCCGGACTCGTCCAGGGTGCGCCGGGCCAGGTCCACGGCGTCGGCGACGCCGGCCGCGTCGAGCCCCGAGCCGGAGACGACGCCCACCACGGGAGTCCCGAGGTGCCGGGCGAGGGAGGCGTTGAGGTCCAGCTCGAAGGCGGGATCCGCCCCGGTGAGGTCCGTGCCCTCCACGACGATGATCGAGCACCGGCCGGCCATCTCGTCGAACAGCGCCACGCACCGCTCGTGGAGCTCGTCCGAGCGGCCCTCCGCCATCAGCCCCCGCGCCTCGGCCGCCGTCATCCCGCCCCGGGCCCGCTCGGCGTCGAGCCCGTAGTTCTCCCGCATCAGCAGGACCATGGGGTCGGTGTCCACCGATCCCCCCGGGACCACCGGTCGGAAGAAGCCGATGGACCCGGTGCGCTTGTACAGCGAGTCCGCCAGGCCCAGCGTGACGAGGGACTTGCCCGCCCCGCTCGTGGTGGTGGTGACGAAGATGCCCTGCGTCATGTCGCGTTCCAAGCCTTCCCGTGGACGGTTGCTCCGGGTCCCACTCTATGTCCGGCTCCCCGTCCGGCTCCGCCCCGTGCCGAGGCGGCCGGGGTGCACCCCGCTCCGCCGGGCCCGGTCCCGTGGGGCCGGGCCCGTCGGGCCGGGCCCGGCGCCGGCGTCACGGGGCGGCCGGCGTCGGCGGCGACCCGCGTCACCGACTACCGTGTCCTAGGTCATGGCGGTGCCCTCCGCCCTGGCATCCCATCGCACCCCACCTCGCACCCCAAGGGGAGACCATGTCATCGCATCACCCCGTGGACCGCCACCATCCGGTCCACAATCCCGACGTCGTCGGGTTCACGCAGGCCGAGATCGACGAGACCCCGGTCCGGGTCCGGTGGAACTCCCTCGGCCCCGGCATCGTCGCCGCCGCCACGGGCGTGGGCGCCGCCGACCTCGTCGCCACCCTGACCGCGGGCTCCCGCTACGGCTACATGCTCATGTGGGCCGTGGTGCTCGGCGTCATCTTCAAGATCGTGCTCGTGGAGGGCACCGGCCGCTACTACCTGTCCACCGGCAAGACCATCTTCCAGGGCTGGCGCACCCTGGGGGCCTGGACCAGCTGGTACTTCGGCATCTACATCATCGTCTGGGGCTTCGTGTACGGGGCCACCGCGATGAGCTCGGTGGCGCTGCCGCTGGCGGCCCTGTTCCCGGGCGTGGACTCCAAGGTCTTCGCGATCGCCTCCGGGCTGATCGGCCTGGCCCTCGTGTGGATCAACAAGTACGGGCTCATCGAGAAGCTGATGACCGTGCTGATCGGCATCATGTTCGTCGCGGTGCTCGTCTCGGCCGCGCTGACCGCCCCCAACCTCGGGGAGATCCTCACCGGGCTGGTCCCGCGCATCCCGGCCGAGCCGGACGCCATGTTCTACGTCCTCGGCCTGGCCGGCGGCGTGGGCGGCACCATCACGCTGGCGGCCTACGGCTACTGGCTGCGGGAGAAGGGCTGGAACACGCCCAAGTGGATGAAGGTCATGCGCTACGACAACGCCACGGCCTACGTGCTCACCGGCGTCTTCGTCATCGCCACCATGATCATGGGCGTGGAGCTGCTGCACTCCGCCGGCCTGGCCATCTCCGCGGGCGACCGCGGCCTGCTGGACGTGGGCAACGTCCTGGCCGAGCGCTACGGCCAGGCCTTCTCGGTGATCTTCCTCGTCGGGTTCTTCGCGGCCTCCTTCTCCTCCCTGCTCGGCGTGTGGCACGGCGTCTCGCTGATGTTCGCCGACTTCTGGACGAACTTCCGCAAGCCCGCGGACAGCCTCGACCAGGACGACGCTCCCTCGCTCGAGTCGAGGCCGGCCCGGTTCTACCTCATCTGGCTGACCATCCTGCCGATGTCCCTGCTGTTCCTGGACCGGCCGATCTTCCTGATCCTGCTCTACGGCACCCTCGGCGCCCTGTTCATGCCGTTCCTGGCGATCACCCTGCTGTTCCTGAACAACCAGCGCCGGACCGTCCCGGCGCGGTTCCGCAACCGGTGGTTCCACAACGTGCTGCTCGGCCTGACCGCGCTGGTCTTCGTGCTGCTGGGCGGCAACGAGCTGGTCAAGGCGGTGGCCCCGCTCCTCGGCGGCGGCGCCTGACCCGCCCCTCCCGGCGTCCCTTGGGGCGCCCGGCGGGGTGCGGCAGACTGGAGGCATGATCGTCGCCTTCTCCGTCTCCCCCTCCGGACGCCCCGAGGGATCCGCCGCCCGGGCCGAGGCCCCGGACGGCTCCGTCCACGACGCCGTGGCCGCCGCCGTCCGGGTGGTCCGGGACTCCGGGCTGCCGAACCGCACCTCCTCGATGTTCACCGAGATCGAGGGGGAGTGGGACGAGGTCATGGGCGTCGTCAAGCGTGCCGTGGAGGCGGTGGCGCCGTTCGGCTCCCGCATCTCCCTCGTCCTCAAGGCGGACATCCGCCCCGGCCACAGCGGGGAGCTGGACGGCAAGGTCGAGCGGCTCGAAGCGGCCCTGAAGGAGCTGTGAGCCGCCGGGACGACCGGCCCCGCCACTACGTCCGCGACGCCGCCCGGGCCGACCTCGAGGCCGTGCTCGCCATGAAGGCCCGCGCCTGGCGCGAGGCCTACGGCTCCGTGCGCGACGAGGCGTTCTTCGCCGCCGCGGAGGCGAGCCTGCCCGGACAGCTCGAGCACTGGCGCCGCGAGCTGGCGCGCGGCACCGCGCTGTGGCTCGCCGAGGACGCGCGCGGGCGGTGCGTGGGCATGGCCGCGGCCGGCCCGGCCCGGGAGCCCGACGGCGGCGCGGGCACCTCCCTGCCCGCCCTCGAGCTGTACTCCCTCCACGTCCTGGAGGAGGCCCAGGGCACCGGGGTGGCCGACGCCCTGCTCGAGCGCGCGATCGGGGACGCGCCCTGCCGGCTCTCCGTCCCGGCCGTCGACGCCCGGGCGCGGGCCCTCTACCGCCGCCACGGCTTCGTGGAGGTCGGCGACCCGGAACCGATGACGGGCCCCTGGGCGGGCCTCGACGCCCAGCGGATGGTCCGCCGTGGCGCGTGACCGTTCCGCCCGGCGCCGGTCTGCGGCCGCGGGCGGCCCCGCGTCCCGGCGGGGCGCGGGCGGCGAGCCCTCGATCGAGCCCGGCCTCTACCCGATCGACGCCGGCACCGCCGAGATCCTGCGCGACCCGTTCACGGAGGGCGCGTGGCTGCTGCGGCTCAACGGCGCGGAGTCCTCGCAGCTCAACCCGGACGACCCGCTGGAGCTGGGCTTCGAGTACATGCGGTGGATCGCCGCCGTCGTGCGCCACCGCTGGGGGCGGGACGCCCCGCTGCGGATCCTGCACCTCGGGGCCGCCGGATGCAGCCTCGCCCGCTGGGCGGCGGCCTGGTACCCGGGCTCCCGGCAGGTGGCCGTGGAGCTCGACGCCGGCCTGGCCGCCCTGGCCCGCGACCGCTTCGGCCTGCCCCGCGCCCCCGCCCTGCGGATCCGCGTGGGGGAGGCCGGCGAGGTCCTGGCCGGGTCCCGGGACGGCAGCCGCGACGTGGTCGTGCGCGACGTCTTCGCCGGGTCCGGACCGCGGGACCAGGCGACACCGGCGCACCTGACGGGGCTGGACGCGGCCCACCACGCCGCCCGGGTCCTCGGGGACGGCGGGATGTACCTCGTCAACCACGGCGGCGGGCCGGACCTCACGGCCGCCCGCCGCGAGGCGGCCACGCTGCGCGCGGCGTTCCGGACCGTGGCGGCGATCGCGGACCCGCAGATGCTCAAGGGGCGCCGCCGCGGGAACATCGTCCTGGCCGCCACCAACGGCCCGCTGACCGCCGGCGGGGACGGGCCGCAGGGGCGCGACGCCCTCGTGCGGCACCTGCTCGCGGACCCGTTGCCGGCCCGGCTCGTGGAGCCCGTGGACGGCTTCGCGGCGGGGGCGCGACCCTTCGACGAGCCGCTGCCGAGCACTAGACTGGAACCATCATCCGCCCGTGTCAACGACGACAACGGCGTGAACCACAGGAGGCCGTCATGACCGGAACCCACGACCAGGACCGCACCCCGATCACCCCGGAACAGGCCACCACCCACGGCGTCGTGGTGGGCGTGGACGGTTCCGAGCAGTCCGTCTCCGCCGCGAAGTGGGCCGCCCGGGAGGCCGAGGCCCGGAACCTGCCGCTGACGCTCGTGACCGCCTACACCATGCCGGTGTTCGCCGCCTCCGCCCTCGAGGCCGGGTACGGCGTCCCGGACGACACGATGATCCGCGACGGCGCGATGCAGGTGCTGCAGGGCGTGGTCAACCAGATCGGCACCCTCGCCGTCCCGCTCGTGCACCGCGTGGAGATGGGCGACGCCGCGGGCGTCCTGGTGGACTACTCGGCCGATGCGAACCTGCTGGTGGCGGGCACCCGCGGCCGCGGCGGGTTCTTCGGCCGGCTGCTCGGTTCCGTGGCCTCGGCGCTGCCGGCCCACGCCAAGTGCCCCGTGGTGATCGTGCCCAAGGGCGAGCACGCCACGCGCGCCGCGGAGGGCGTGCCCGTGGTCGTCGGCGTGGACGGCTCCGAGCAGGGCCGCGTCGCCGCCCTGGCCGCCGCGCTGGAGGCCGAGGTCCGCCACAGCCCGCTGCGCGTGGTCATCGCCATGCCGCCGATCTCCGGCGCCGTGGCCTGGCTGCCGGCCACGGTGGACGAGCAGGCGATGGTCGAGGACATGCAGGAGAAGCTGGACGCCGGGGCCGAGTGGCTGCGCTCCGAGTTCCCCGGGCTCGAGGTCACCGCCGAGATCGTCGACGGCGTGCCCGTGGACGTCATGGTCAACGAGTCGAAGACCGCCCGGCTGACCGTGGTCGGCACGCGCGGGCACGGCGGCTTCACGGGCGCCCTGCTGGGCTCCACGAGCCAGGGCGTCATCTCCCACGCGCACGGACCCGTCATGGTGGTGCCCTACCTCAAGGACAGCCGCCTGGCCACGCGGGCGCGCTTCGGGCCGACCTACTCCTGAGCCGCCCCGCGCCGCTCAGCCCCAGCCGAGCTCGTGCAGCGTGGCGTCGTCGATGCCGAAGAAGTGCGCCACCTCGTGCACCACGGTCACGGTGATCTCCTCCACGAGGTGCTCGCGGTCGGCGCACATCCTCAGCAGGGGGCCGCGGAAGACGACGATCCGGTCCGGCAGCTGCCACGGCATCCCGGCGCGCTCGGTCAGCGGGATGCCGTCGTAGAGCCCGAGCAGCTCGGTGTCCGGGTCCTCCCACGGCTCGGGCTCGTACTCCTCCTCCACGAACACGGCCACGTTGGAGAGCCGCTCGGCCAGGGCCGGCGGCAGGGCGTCGAGGGCCTCCGCCACGGCGCGGTCGAAGTCCTCCTCGGACATCTCGACCCCGACGCCGTCCGGCGAGCGGCCGGCGTCGGGGTCCTCGGAGGGTCCTGCGGGGTGCTCGGTGGTGTCCATCCCTCCATCGTGCCCTCTCGCGGGCCGGGCCGGTGCGGGAGCCGGTTTGCGGTGGACGCCCGGAAGCCTCTACACTCTTACAGGTCCACTTCGGAGAACCCGGAGCGACTGGGCCCCCATCGTCTAGAGGCCTAGGACACCGCCCTTTCACGGCGGCGACACGGGTTCGAATCCCGTTGGGGGTACGCAAGTCTCGCTGTTCCAGGCGATCCGGGCAACCGGAGAGCGAAGGTGGTCAGACCACCGGAAAACGTCTGGTAGAGTTAGGTCTCGCACACTGGCCCTGTAGCGCAGTTGGTTAGCGCGCCGCCCTGTCACGGCGGAGGTCGCGGGTTCAAGTCCCGTCAGGGTCGCTCGGATGTTCCGATCGCCGGTCTCGCCGGCACGGAGGATCTTGGTGATCACCGGTCCACGGACCGGATGGTGCCAGGCTCTGTAGCTCAGTTGGTAGAGCGTTCGACTGAAAATCGAAAGGTCACCGGATCGACGCCGGTCGGAGCCACCAGCAGCACCGAAGGCCCCCGCTTCCCGCGGGGGCCTTCGTCGTTCCCGGGGAGTGTCCTGTGCGCGCTGCCGGCGCTCCGGCACCCCACCGGGACGACGACGGCCCCCGCCGCGTGGCGGGGGCCGTCGTCGTCCGTGGGCGCGGGACCGGTCCGGGGCCGGTCCGCCCCGTTAGTCCCGCCCGGGCGCGTGGCGCCCGCCGTCCTCCGCCCTCCGGCGGGAGAGCCAGGACGTCCGCGAGGCCGGTCGGGGGTCGGCCCCCTCGGCAACCGCCGCGTCGAGGGCGATCTGCTGGCGGCGGGACCGGGAGAGGTTCGCCCACCAGAAGTCGGCGGAGATCCCGCCGGTCTCCTGGGCGTCGTCGTCCGTGCTGAGCCCGAAGCGCTCCTGGATGTCCGCCAGGAAGGCCTTGCGGCGCAGCGCCTCGACCCGGCGGACGTTGGCGTCCAGGCCGCGGAACACGGCGATGCACATCAGCACGAGCAGGACGCTCATCGGCAGGCCGATCGTGATCGCCAGCGTCTGGATGGCGGTCAGCCCGCCGGCCAGCAGCAGGGCCGCCGCCATCAGCGCGGTGGCCACGGCGAAGAACACGCGGTACCGGTGGGCCGGCTCCGGGTCCCCGCCCGTGGCGATCATGGCCATCACGAGGGAGCCGGAGTCCGAGGACGTGATGAAGAAGATCGCCGAGAGCAGGATGGCGCCGATGATCAGCGCGGTCCCGCCGGGCAGCTGCTCGAGCACCTGGAACAGCGCGGAGTTGACGTCCACCGAGCCGTCCGGACCGATCACCGAGGTGTAGCCCGCGGGCCGGTTGATCTCTTGGTAGATCGCCGTGCCGCCGAGCACGCCGAACCAGACCACGGAGATGGCGGTGGGCACCAGCAGGACGCCGACCATGAACTGGCGCACCGTGCGCCCGCGGGAGATGCGGGCGATGAACACGCCCACGAACGGGGTCCAGGACATCCACCAGGCCCAGTAGAAGGTGGTCCAGCCGGCCTGCCAGTCGTCGCCGGCCTGGCCGTAGAAGGCCGAGCCGTCGAGGGACATGCCGATGTAGTCCTGCAGGTAGCCGCCCAGGGTCTGGACGAGCTCCTTGAGCAGGAACTGGGAGGGCCCGGCGATGAGCAGGAACAGCACGAAGCCGGCGGCGATGAGCAGGTTCGTGGTGGAGAGCCACTTCATGCCCCGGTTGACGCCGGAGATGACGGACCACAGGACGAAGGCCGTGATGACGGCGATCATGGCGTACTCCACCCACGGGCTGTCCTGGGGGACGACGCCGAGCGAGCGCAGTCCCGCGGACATCTGCGTGACGCCGAGGCCCAGGGAGGTGGCCACGCCGAACACGGTGCCCACGAGGGCGGTGGCGTCCACGAGGTGGCCCCACGGGCCCCGCGTGGCCTTCTCGCCGATGAGCGGCTCGAGGGCCCAGCGCATGGACAGTGGCCGCCCGCGCCGGTGGATGGCGTGGGCCACGGCGAGGCCGACGACCGCGTAGATGGCCCACGGCTGCAGGCCCCAGTGCAGGTACGTGGTGGACAGGGCCTGCTGGGCGCGGACGGCGGCGGAGGCCTGCTCGGCCTCCAGTGCCGGGCGCGGGGTGGCGAAGTGCATGAGCGGCTCGGTCATGCCGTAGAACACGAGGCCGATGCCCATGCCGGCGGCGAAGAGCAGGGCGAGCCACGACCCGGTGGAGAACTCCGGGGTGCTGTCCGGCCGGCCCAGGGTGATGTTCCCCTTGCGGGAGAAGATGAGGTAGAGGCAGAACACGGCCAGCAGGAAGGCCATGAGCAGGTACCACCAGCTGAAGTTGCTGATGATCGCCTGCTGGACCACGCCGATGCCGGCCTCCATGGCCTGCGGGAAGGCCATGGTCACGGCCACGAAGGCCAGGATGACCACGGAGGAGGGCCAGAACACCCAGGGCACCAGCCGGGAGCGCTGGGCGTCGTCCGGGGTGGCCGGCACCTCCTGCGAGGGCACCGGTCCGGGGGTCTGCGAGGGCGGCGAGGTCGGGGGGCTGGTGGTCGATGACATTACTCCACCGTAGCGCGGCGGCCCGCGGCGCCCCCGGCCCTCGTGGGGTCCCTCACAGGGCCCTGACAGGCTCCCTTCGCCCGGACCCCTGCCACGGGCCCTGCCGGCGACCGCCCCGGACCCTCCCTTCCTCCCTTCCCCGGGGCGGTCGTCAGCGCGGGGCCATGCGCAGGGCGCCGTCCATCCGGATCGTGGTGCCGTTGAGGTAGTGGTTGTCCACGAAGGTCTCCACGAGGGAGGCGAACTCGGCGGGCCGGCCGAGCCGGTGGGGGAACGGCACGCCCTCCGCGAGCCCCGCCCGGTACTCCTCGCTGATCGTCATCACCAGCGGGGTCTCGATCACGCCGGGGGCGATGGTGTTCACCCGGATGCCCTGGCCGGCGAGGTCCCGGGCGGCGGTGATCGTCAGGCTGTGCACCCCGCCCTTGGAGGCGGCGTACGCGGCCTGGCCGATCTGTCCCTCGAAGGCCGCCACGGAGGCCGTGTTCACCACGACCCCGCGCTGGCCGTCCTCGTCCACCGGCTCCGTGGCGGCCATCGCCTCGGCGGCGAGCGTCAGCACGGTGAACGTCCCGAGCAGGTTCACCCGCACCACGGTCTCGAACAGGCCGAGGTCGTGCGGGCCGGACCGGCCGAGGATGCGCGCCGAGGGGGCGATCCCCGCGCAGTTGACCACGGTGCGCAGGGGACCGGCCGCGGAGGCGGCGGCGACGGCGGCCCGCACCTGGTCCGGATCCGTCACGTCCGCGGGGACGTACGTGACGCCCTCGACGGCCGGGGCCTTCTCGGTGGCGGCGGCCAGGTCGACGCCGATCACGTGGGCGCCGCGCCCGGCGAGCACGGCGGCGGTGGCGGCGCCGAGCCCGGAGGCGGCGCCGGTGACGAGGGCGGAGGTGTTCGCGAGGTCCATGCGGGCAGGCTATCCGGTGCGGCGGGCGCGTGTCGCCCGCCCCACGGGAGGGCTCAGCGCCGCAGGAACCAGGCGGCGGAGTCCGGCATCAGCTGGCCGTCCTGCAGCGCCTCGTCGTGGCTGAAGATCGCCGCCGCGTAGTCCTCCGGCACGTCCACGGCGGTCTCGGCCAGGTTGGCCATCACCAGCACCACGGTCTGCGGCACGGTGTCCCCGGAGGCCGGGTCGCGCCAGCCGCCGGTGGTCACGGTGAAGGCCAGCACGCCGTGCTCGGGGCTGTGGAACCGCGACCACGCGAAGGCGCCCGTGCCGAGGTCCAGCTCGCCGCGCACCTCGATCAGCTCGCGGTACAGCTCGAACGTGGAGCCCTCCACGTCCACCTGCTGGTCCGCCGCGTAGCGCGCGTAGGACTCCGGCTGGGGCAGCCAGGGGGCCGCGGGCCGGGCCGGTCCGCCGGGGGCGGTGCCGCCGTCGGGCCCCTCGGTCCCGGCCGCCTCCCCGGTGCCGGAGCCGGTCCCGACGGCGAATCCCAGCCCGGGCGCACCGGCCCGCCAGGGCATGGGGATCCGGCAGCCGTCCCGGCCCTTCTCCTCGCCGCCCGTGCGGAAGAAGGTGGGGTCCTGGCGCAGCGCGTCGTCCAGCTCGGTGTGCTCCGGCAGGCCCAGCTCGTCGCCCTGGTACACGTAGGCCGAGCCGGGCAGGCCGAGCTCGATGAGGGCGGCGGCGCGGGCGCGGCGCCAGCCCAGCGCCTCGTCCGGCTGCTCGTCCTCGGCGCCGATGCCCGAGGGGTAGCGGGTGGGGTCCGTCAGCCCGAAGCGGGAGGCGTGGCGGACGGTGTCGTGGTTGGAGAGCACCCACGTGTTCGGCGCCCCCACCTTGTCCGCCTCCTCGAAGGACACGGTGATCGCGTCCGAGAGCCGCACGGCGTCCCAGCCGGCCAGCAGGAAGGTGAAGTTGAACGCCTGGTGCATCTCGCCCGGGCGGACGTAGCGGAACAGCCGCTCGAGCGGGGCCACCCACGCCTCGGCCACGAGCACCGGGTCGTGGTCGTACTCGGCGAGCACCGCGTTCCAGGACCGGTAGATCTCGTGGACGCCGTCCTGGTCGTGGTACGGCACCGGGTGGGAGTGGTCCCGGGGGTTCTCCTCGGCGTGGCCGGAGACGTCCGCGCCGTCGTCGGGCCCGGGCAGCGCCCCGGACTCCTCCGGGCGGGTGACCGCCACGGCGGCGTCCGTGACCATGCCGGGGCGCTCGTGGTGGTCCGGCAGGCCCTCGGCCTTGACCAGCCCGTGCGCCACGTCCACCCGGAACCCGTCCACGCCGCGGTCCAGCCAGAACCGCAGGATGTCCTCGAACTCCTCGCGGACCTCCGGGTTGTCCCAGTTCAGGTCCGGCTGGGAGGAGTCGAACAGGTGCAGGTACCAGTCCCCGGGCGTCCCGTCCGGGTCCGTGGTGCGCGTCCAGGCCGGGCCGCCGAAGGTGGACTGCCAGTTGTTCGGCGGCTCGGAGCCGTCCGGGCCGGTCCCCGGACGGAACATGTACCGGTCCCGGGCGGCGCGGCCCTCCGGGGTGGCCGGGTCCGCCGCCAGGGCCTCGACGAACCAGGGGTGGGCGGCTGAGGTGTGGTTGGGCACGAGGTCCACGATGAGGCGCAGTCCGGCCTCGTGGACGGCCTCGAGGAGCTCGTCGGCGTCCTCGAGGGTGCCGAAGAGCGGGTCCACGTCCCGGTAGTCGGCCACGTCGTAGCCGCCGTCCTTCTGCGGGGAGACGTAGAACGGGGAGAGCCAGAGCGCGTCCACCCCGAGTTGCTGCAGGTAGGGCAGTCGGGCGGTGACGCCGGCCAGGTCCCCCATGCCGTCGCCGTCGGCGTCCGCGAAGGAGCGGGGGTAGACCTGGTAGATCACGGCGTCCACCCACCAGGGGTTCTGCGGGCGGTTGCGGGCTTCGGACGGTGGGGTGCTCAGGGGTCCCGTGGTCATGGGTCCCACCCTAGTGGTGCGCCCGTGGTGGGCGGTGGGTTCCCGGGTCGCGAACCGGGGGTGCCGGGCGGCGGGACCCGTGGTTCATGACCCGGGAGGCAAGGGGGCGGGAGGCGCCGCGGGGTGGGGGAGCGGAGCGCGGGTCAGTCCCCGGCGGCGGGGAGCATGGGCCGGTGCTCGAAGAAGGTCTGCAGCACCACGGTCGTGCGGGTGTTCACGGAGGCCACCTGCCGCACCTCGTTGACGAGCGCCTCCAGCTCCTTGGGGGTGGCCACGCGCACGAACAGCATGTACGCGGCGTCCCCGGCCACCGAGTGGCAGGCCTCGATCGCCGTGATGGGCTCCAGGAGCTCCGGGGCGTTGTCCGGCTGGCGGGGGTCCAGGGGCGTGATCTCGATGAACGCCGAGAGCGGCCTGCCGATGGCCTCTGGGTCCAGCAGGGCCCGGTAGCCGGTGATGACGCCGCTGCTCTCGAGCTTGCGCAGCCGCGCCTGCACGGCCGAGACCGAGAGGCCCACCCGTTCGGAGAGCTGGGCGAGGGTGGCCCGCGGGTCGTGGGAGACCTCGGTGGCCAGCCTCAGGTCCACGGGATCGTCCATGGAGTGCACGGTACCAGCCCGGATCGTCTCGGGGAGTTGACACCACCCCCGCCGTGTGTGAATGTTCCCGTGTGTGATGCATATCACCGGAAAATTTACGTTCAATCCCATCAGGAGGGCCTAAATGTCCACGTCCCAGCAGGCAGTGCAGGCGATCATCGGCGAGCCCGAGGTCGTCGAGGACGCCCATGGCGTGGAGACCAGCCCGGCCTGGCTGCGGCTGAAGGCCGCGGCCACCGCGCTGCAGGGCCTGCAGGCCCGGGATGGGTCCGTGCCCGATCCCACCGACCACCCCGCGGCGCGCCGCCACGTCGAGGAGATCGTGGCGTCCGTCGTCGAGCTCGCCCCCCGGTTCCCGCACGACACGGCGTACCTCGAGGCCCTGCCGGCGGACTTCGCGCGCTGGGCCGACGGCGGCTTCGGCGAGCCGGACTTCCTCGACTCGCTCGTGGAGTTCCAGCCGCAGCGGCACCGCGTGGACGGGGTCCGCCACCTCGTGGTGTTCCCGATGTACACCCAGAACGGCTCGCCGGACCGGCACGTCGAGGCCCTGCTGGTCGAGGCGATCTGGCCGGAGTTCATCGCCGCACTGGAGGCCGGGGACTACGGCAACAGGCTCTTCGTCTCCCTGCGGCTGGTCGACTTCACGCCGGGGTACGACACCAACTCGGCCGTGCTGTTCCCCGAGACGGTGGCCACCCGGGAGACGCCCGTGTTCACGTGGGGCGCGATCTTCCAGGACCGCGAGGCGGCCCGCTACCGCCGCGTCGTCTCCGCGGCGGCGGAGATCACCCGGCTGCGACTGCCGGACGAGGCCGCGGCCCTACTGGCGGACCAGGACCTCGCCGAGAGGACCTTCGTGATGTGGGACCTCATCCACGACCGGACGCACATGCGCGGGGACCTGCCCTTCGATCCCTTCATGATCAAGCAGCGGATGCCGTACTTCCTCTACACCCTGGAGGAGCTGCGCTGCGACCTGACGGCGTTCCGCGAGGCGGTGTCGATCGAGCGGGGCCTCGCCGCGCGCGCCGCGGCCGGGGAGGAGCTCACCGCCCTCGAGGAGCAGACCCGGCGCCACGCCGGACTGGTCCAGTACGCGGTCGTCTTCGACCGGATCTTCCGCTTCGCCCTCACCGGCTCGCGCGTGCGCAACTACGACGGCCTGGGCGGCCAGCTGCTGTTCGCCTGGCTCCACCGCAAGCACGTGCTGCAGTGGCGGGACGTGGAGCTCAGCGTGGACTGGGGGGCGATCGCGGACGCCGTCGTGGAGCTCGGCGAGGCCGTCGACCGGCTGTACTGGGAGTCGATCGACCGGCCCAGGACGCTGCACTGGCTCAAGGCGTACGAGCTCATCGCCGCCGTCGTGCCCCCGCACCCCGCCTCCGCCTGGGCGCAGGGACTGCCGCGGGACGTGCTGGCCGGTCCGCCCCGGGGCTACACGGACCTGGTGCTGGACGACGAGTTCCCGCTGTCCATGTTCTTCGAGGCGCTCGGCCGGAAGCTGCGCGGCGTCATCGAGTCCACGGCCGGCATCCGCGCCACGGACGCCTGAGCGATGGCCGACCTGACCGGACGGACGGTGCTGGTCGCGGGCGCCGGCAGCGCGTCCGGGCTGGCGGCGACGCGCGCCCTGGCCGCCGCCGGGGCCCGCGTCGTCGCCACCGGCCGCAACGCCGCGCGGCTCACCCCGCTCGCGGCGCTCGGGGCGGACACCGAGGTGGTCGACCTCGCGGACGAGGTCGCCGTGCTCGGCCTCGTGGACCGCCTGCGGGAGCGCGGCCTCGCGGTCGACGGCGTCCTCCACCTCGTCGGCGGCTGGCGCGGGGGAGGGGGGCTGGCGGGCCAGGCGGAGGCGGACTACCGCGCCCTGGAGCCCTCCCTCACCGCCCTGCGGCACGTCAGCCGCGCCCTCGACGACGACCTGCGGTCCTCGCCGGCCGGCCGGCTGGCGATCGTGTCCTCGACGGCGGTGGCGCGCCCGCTCGCGGGCGGGGCCAACTACGCCGCCGTCAAGGCGGCCGCCGAGGCGTGGACCCGCGCCGTGGCGCAGGGCTACGCGAAGGCGGCCCGCGAGGCCGGCGAACCCCTGCGGGCCGCGGCGGTCGTCTACCGGGTGAAGGCCCTGGCCGGGCTGGAGGACCGCCTCGCGGCCGCCTACGCCGGCCTGTGGGACGCGGACGCGGCCCGACTGAACGACTCGATCATCGAGATCCACGAAAGGTGATGCACGGAATGCAGAGGATCCACGACCCGCAGGTGCGGGGATTCGCCTCGGACAACTACTCCGGGGTCCACCCCGAGGTGCTGGAGGCCCTCGCCGTGGCCAACGGCGGCCACCAGGTCGCCTACGGCGAGGACGAGTACACGGCCCGGCTGCAGGAGGTGGTCCGGGGCCACTTCGGCGCCGGCGCCACGGCGTGGCCCGTCTTCAACGGCACGGGCGCCAACGTCGTCGGCCTCGAGTCCATGCTCCCGCGCTGGGGCGCGGTGGTCTGCGCGGACTCGGCGCACATCCACGTCGACGAGGGCGGGGCGCCGGAGAAGTCCGCCGGCATCAAGCTGCTGCCCGTGCCCACGGCGGACGGCAAGCTCACGCCCGAGCTGATCGCCCGGGAGGCCTGGGGCTGGGGGGACGAGCACCGTGCCCAGCCCCTCGTCGTCTACCTCACGCAGTCCACCGAGCTCGGCACGCTGTACACGCCGGAGGAACTCCGGGCGATCACCGACCACGCCCATGCCCACGGCATGGCCGTGTTCATGGACGGGGCCCGCCTGGCCAACGCGGCGGCCGCCCTGGGGCTGCCGCTGCGGGCGTTCACCACCGACGCCGGCGTGGACGTGCTCTCCCTCGGCGGCACCAAGAACGGGGCACTCGCCGCCGAGGCGGTGGTGGTCCTGGACGAGGCGGCCTCCCACGGGCTGGTCTACCTGCGCAAGCACCAGATGCAGCTGGCCTCCAAGATGCGCTTCGTCTCGGCGCAGCTGCTGGCCCTGCTGGACGGGGACCTCTACCTGCGCACCGCGGGCCACGCCAACGCCATGGCCCGGCGCCTGCGCGAGGGCATCGAGGCCGGCATCGCGGACGGGTCCCTGCCCGGCGTTGCCTTCACCCAGCCGACCCACGTCAACTCGGTGTTCGCCACCCTGCCCCCGGGCATCGCGGACCGGCTCCGGCAACGTTTCCGGTTCTACGACTGGGACGCCGCCCGGGGCGAGGTCCGCTGGGTGTGCAGCTTCGACACCACCGAGGAGGACGTGGACGCGTTCCTGGCCGCCCTGCGCGCGGAGCTCGTCCCCGTCGGCTGATCCGGGCGGGGGCGCCCGGGCGGATCCCGGCCCCCCGCCCGGCCGCGTTCCCCCGTCCCCCCGTCTCCCCGTGCTCTCCACGTCCACGTCGGCCGGGCCCGCAACGGTCCGGTCCCGCCCCTGCTCCCGCCGCGGAGCACCCGTCGTTCCCCGAGGAGGAACCACCGTGACCACCACGTCCACCCAGCCCGCCGCCCCGGCCTCCGGCCCGGCCGCCGGCCGCTTCGCCTGCCGCTCCGTGGACCCCGCCACGGGCACGCTCCTGGCCGAGTACCCGCACGCCACGGACCGGCAGGTCCGGGAGGCCCTGGCCGCCGCCGAGTCCGCCTTCCGCGACTGGCGGTCCCGGACCATCGAGGACCGGGCCGCGATCATCGCGCGGGTCGGCGAGCTGTTCGCCGAGCGCGCCGGGGACCTGGCGGCCATCGCCACGCAGGAGATGGGCAAGCCGCTCTCGGAGGCCCGGGGGGAGGCGGAGTTCAGCGCGGAGATCTTCGCGTACTACGCCGAGCACGGTCCCGTCCTGGCCGCGGACCAGCCCCTGCCGACCCCCGGCGGCACCGGGCGGGCCGTCATCCAGCGCCGGCCCGTCGGCCCGCTGCTGGGGATCATGCCGTGGAACTACCCCTTCTACCAGGTGGCCCGGTTCGCGGCGCCGAACCTCATGCTCGGCAACACCATCCTGCTCAAGCACGCCGAGATCTGCCCCGAGTCCGCGCTGGCCCTCCAGCAGCTCATGGACGACGCGGGGGTGCCCGCCGGGGTGTACCAGAACCTGTTCGCCACGCACGGGCAGGTCTCCACGATCATCGCCGACGACCGAATCCAGGGCGTCTCGCTGACCGGCTCGGAGCGGGCCGGGGCGGCGGTGGCCGAGCAGGCCGGCCGGCACCTGAAGAAGGTCGTGCTCGAGCTCGGGGGCTCCGATCCCTACATCGTGCTGGACACGGACGACGTCGCGGCCTCGGCCCGCGCGGCCCTCGCCACCCGGATGGGCAACACCGGCCAGGCCTGCAACTCCAACAAGCGGATGATCGTCTCGGCGGGGATCTTCGAGGAGTTCGTGGCCGAGCTGACCCGGCAGGCCGCCGCGCTGGTGCCCGGCGACCCCGCCGTCGAGGCCCCGGGCACCTACGCCCCGCTGTCCTCCCGGGCCGCAGCCGAGCGGCTGGCCGGCCAGGTCCGCGCGGCGGTGGAGGCCGGGGCCATCCTGCACATCGGCGGCACGCTGGCCGAGGGCCCCGGGGCGTACCTCGCCCCGGCCGTGCTGACGGGCATCACCCCGGGGATGGCCGCCCACCACGAGGAGCTGTTCGGCCCCGTGGCCGTGGTCTACCCCGTGCGGGACGACGAGGAGGCCGTCGCCCTGGCCAACGACACCCCCTACGGCCTGGGCGGCGCCGTGTTCAGCACCGACCCCGAGCGGGCCCGCCGGGTGGCCGAGCGGCTGGAGGCCGGCATGGCCAACGTCAACGCCGCCGAGGCCGAGGGCGCGGGCATGCCCTTCGGCGGGGTCAAGCGCTCCGGCTTCGGCCGGGAGCTCGGCCCGCTGGGCATGGACGAGTTCGTCAACAAGCGCCTGCTCTACATCAACGACTGACCGCCGCCGGGACGGCCGGGCACCGCGCCCGGGCTCCCGGCGCCCCCACCCGTCCTGTCCACGGAAAGGCACGCATGGACACCCTCACACCTCCCACGACGCACCTGGCCGCCCCGCCCGAGGCCCATGCCCGGCTGCGGCGCAGCCTCAAGCCGCGCCACCTCACGATGATCGCGATGGGCGGGGCCATCGGCACGGGCCTGTTCGTGGCCTCGGGCAACACCATCGCCACCGCCGGTCCCGGCGGGGCCCTGCTCGCCTACGTGGCCATCGGCCTGATGGTGTACCTGCTCATGCAGTCCCTCGGCGAGATGTCCACCTACCTGCCGGTCTCCGGCGCCTTCGAGGAGTACTCCACCCGCTTCGTCAGCCCCTCGTTCGGCTTCGCCATCGGCTGGAACTACTGGTACAACTGGGCGATCACCGTGGCCGCCGAGCTGGTGGCCGCCGCCCTCGTCATGCGGTACTGGCTACCGGACGTGCCCTCGTGGATCTGGTCGGCGCTGTTCCTGGCGGTGCTGTTCGGGCTCAACGCCCTGAGCACGCGCGCCTACGGCGAGAGCGAGTTCTGGTTCTCCCTCATCAAGGTGGCCACGGTCGTGGTCTTCCTCGTGCTCGGCGTGCTGATGATCGTGGGCATCCTCGGCGGGGAGTCGCCGGGCTTCGCCAACTGGACCGCGGGGGAGGCGCCGTTCGTCGGCGGCGGGGCCGGGATCCTGGCCATCTTCATGGTCGCCGGCTTCTCCTTCCAGGGCACCGAGCTCGTCGGCGTCGCCGCCGGCGAGGCCGAGGACCCGGACCGGAACGTGCCCCGGGCCATCCGCACCGTCTTCGTGCGCATCCTGCTCTTCTACGTGGGCGCCATCGCCGTCGTCGGCTTCCTGGTCCCGCACACCAGCCCGCACCTGCTGGGCAGCGGCGTGGAGGACATCTCCATCTCGCCCTTCACCCTCGTGTTCGAGAACGCCGGCGTCCTGGCCGCCGCCACCGTGATGAACGCGGTGATCCTCACCGCCATCCTCTCCGCCGGCAACTCGGGGCTCTACGCCTCCACCCGCATGCTCTGGGCCCTCGCGGACAGCGGCAAGGCCCCCCGCTTCCTCGCGAGGGTCAACCGGCGCGGGGTGCCGATGAACGCGCTCATCGCCACCACCACGGTGGGGGCCGCGTGCTTCCTGACCACCCTGGTGGGCGACGGCGCCGCCTACGTGTGGCTCGTCAGCGCCTCCGGCCTGGCCGGGTTCATCGTCTGGATGGGCATCGCCTGGAGCCACTACCGCTTCCGCAGGGCGTACTTGGCCCAGGGCCACGACCTCGCCGACCTGCCCTACCGCGCGCGGTTCTTCCCGCTCGGGCCGGTGGTCGCGCTCGCGCTGTGCGCCGTGGTGATCCTCGGGCAGAACCACCAGGCCTTCGTCGGCCAGGTCGACCTGCTCTCGGCCGCCACCGCCTACATCGGCCTGCCGGTCTTCCTGGCGCTCTGGGCCGGCCACCGGATCGTCACCGGCTCGCGGATGGTCCGGTACGAGGAGGCCGACCTGAGCCGCCCCGTGGACTGATCCGCCGCGCCGGTGCGAGGTTCCCCCGGCCCCGCGGCCGGACGGGGAGCCGCACCGGCGGGCCGGTCGTCGCCGCTCTGGCCGGAGGCGCCCGGCCCGCGCCCGGTTCAGCTCGCCCGGCCGAGCTGCCGCACGGGCAGCCAGCGGCGCACCATGCGGTGGTTGGCCACGACGGCCGCGTCCGTGTCCCCCTCCTCGAGCGCCTCGAGGGCGGTGTGCACGTCGAACGGGGAGTCGTCCGGCCACACGAGCCGGGCCAGCCCGCCGTAGTCCAGCTCCACCACGGAGTCCGGGTGGAAGGACTCGAGCCAGGACACGAGGATGGTCAGGTCCCCGAGCAGGTCCATGTCCGGGGCGTGCAGCGAGAGCACGACGGCGGCGCGCCGGGCGCGCTCGAGGGCGAGGGCCAGCGGGACGGTGATCCGCACCGAGCGGACGGAGCCGGCGTCGAACCGGCCGCCGGGCCCCTCCGGGGCGGGGCCGTCCGTGCCGATCTCGATGGCGTCGTCCTCGTGGACGAGGGCGAACCAGGCCGCCGGGACGCCCCACACGGCGGTGCGGGTGTGCACGTGCCGGATCTCCTCGAGGTCCTCCACGTCCATCCGCGCGGCCAGCCGCTCCACGTTCGCCTGCCGGGCCGCCTCCGGGACCAGCAGGCCGAAGGTCGGCGGCCGCATCGACTCGGCCAGCTGCCCCGCGGCGAGTTCGCAGCGCAGCGCCATCTCGTCGGGGCAGAAGTACTCCGAGTACGCCGGTCCGGCGCCGCTCCCCGGACCGCCCGACGACGGCCCCTCCCCGGGTGCGCCGGTCCCGGCCACCGGGACCCGGAGCACGCGCACCAGGTCCTCACCATGGGGGAACGGGTCGGTCACGTCGCGCAGCAGGCGGATCCACGCCCGCCGGGCCGCCTCCTCCTCGGTCTCCGCCCGCGTCCGGTGACGGGCGCGCAGGAGACCGGCCTGGACGGCGTCGGGAAAGGCGGCGAGGGGCTGGTAGACCCGGAGCTCGGACTGGTATTCCATGGCCCCCGCTCAGGCCCCCGCGGCGGGGCCGAGCTCCACGACGACCGGGGCGTGGTCCGAGGCGCCCTTGCCCTTGCGCTCCTCGCGGTCGATCCAGGCGTCCGTGACGGAGTCGGCCAGCGCGGGGGAGGCCAGGACGAAGTCGATGCGCATGCCCTCCCGCTTGGGGAAGCGCAGCTGCTTGTAGTCCCAGTAGGTGTAGACGCCGGGGCCGGGGTGCCGGGGCCGGACCACGTCCTGGAAGCCGGCCTCCTCGAAGGCGTGGAAGGCCGCCCGTTCACCGGGGGAGACGTGGGTGAAGCCCTCGCGCCGGAACAGCTCGATGTCCCACACGTCCTCGTCCTGCGGGGCGATGTTCCAGTCACCGGTCAGCGCCAGGCGCAGCCCCGGGTCCTCGGCCAGGGCGCCTGCCGCGCGCTCGCGCAGCACGTCCAGCCAGTGCAGCTTGTAGGCCATGTGCTCGTCCTCCAGCCCGCGGCCGTTGGGGACGTAGAGGGACCAGATCCGCAACGCGTCGGCACCCTCGCCGACCGTGGCCGCGATGGCCCGGGCCTCCTGGACGGGGTCCACGCCGCCCTTGCCGAACTCCGGCTGGCCCACGAAGGTGCGCTCCACGTCCGCCAGCCCCACGCGGGAGGCGATCGCCACGCCGTTCCACTGCGAGAAGCCGAAGTGCGCCACCTCGAAGTCCATGCGCTCGAAGAGCTCCCACGGGAAGTTCTCGTCCTTGCACTTGGTCTCCTGGATGGCCAGGACGTCCACGTCGCTGCGGTCCAGCCAGGCCTCCACTCGGTCGGCGCGGGCTCGCAGGGAGTTCACATTCCAGGTCGCGATCTTCACCCGTCCAGCCTAACGACACTCCCCGGCCGCCCCGGCCATCCCTCGCGCTCGCGGGGGCGGAGGTCAGCCCTCGCGCCACCAGGTGTCGAGGATGCTGACCGGGGTGGTCCGCTTGTGCCGGGAGCGCAGGTAGAGCTGCTCGAGCTTCTCCGCGGTCACGGCGGGGATGACCCGCCCCTCGAGGTAGTCGTCGATCATCTCGTAGGTCAGCCCCAGCTCGGCCTCGTCCGTCTGGCCCGGCTTGTCGTCGAGCAGGTCCGCGGTGGGGACCTTCGCCCACAGCCGCTCCTCGGCACCCAGGTGCTTGAGCAGCTGGCGGTTCTGGCGCTTGTTGAGCCCGAACAGCGGGAGCACGTCCGCGCCGCCGTCGCCGTACTTGGTGAAGAAGCCGGTGATGGACTCGGCGCCATGGTCCGTCCCGATCACCAGCAGGCCCTCGGCGCCGGCGATCGCGTACTGGGCCACCATGCGGACCCGGGCCTTGACGTTGCCCTTGTTGTAGTCGGAGATCGGCTCGCCCGTGGCGGCGGTGAACTCGGACTCGAAGCCGTCCACGGCGGGGGCGATGTCGTAGGTGGTCTCGGCGTCGCCGTCGATGAAGTCCAGGGCCGCCTGGGCGTCGTCCTCGTCGTGCTGGACGTTGTAGGGCAGCCGGACCGGCACGAACTCGGCCTGCACGCCCTGCTCCCGCAGCCCCTCCACGGCCAGCTGGGCCAGCCGGCCGGCCAGGGTGGAGTCCAGTCCGCCGGAGATGCCCAGCACGAAGCCCCGGGCCCCGCTGGCGCGCAGGTAGTCCTGCAGGAACCGGACCCGCTGCTCGACCTCGGAGGCCGGATCGATCTCCGGCTTGACACCCATCTCGGCGATGATCGCCTTCTGCAGTTCACGCATGGGCCCCAGCCTAGGGGTGAGGACCCCCCGCGCGCAGGTCCTGCCGCCGGTCAGCGGGGGGTCAGCTGCGCGTCCACCCCAGGTTGCGGGCCATGGTCTGCAGCGCGCTCATGACGGTCTCGTACTGCTGCTCGTCCAGGCCCTCGGTGATGTCCGCGCGCAGCTCCTCGACGACGGCGGCCACCCGCTCCCCGCTCGTGCGGCCGGTGCTGGTGAGCGTGTAGAGGTCGCCCTCGGTGACGAGCCACCCGGACTCGACCAGTTCGTCCAGGTGCTCCTTCACGGTCCGCGGCCCCTCGTCCGCGCCCGCCACGGACATCGGCAGGGCGTGGGCGAGCTCCTCCGTGGACTGGGGCCGGGTGGTGAGGGCGTTCATGAGCTGCCACTGCGCCCGGGTCAGGCCGTGCTCGGCGAGGGACTCGTTGACGCGCTGGGTGAGGAGCGTGTCCACCATGTTGAGCCAGTAGCTGAGCAACTGTTCGGTGGGACGCTCCTGCGGGGGTTCCTGGTGCTGCTGGGAGTCGCTCATGTCACCACCCTAGGAGGGGTCCGGCCGAGAATCTAGGATGGACGGCATGACTACTCAGACCCCGGATTCCCCGTCGGCGCGCACCGCCGAGCAGAAGGCACAGGACCGCTCCCGGCTGCTGGAGCTCATCCAGGACCTGGCCGTCGTCCGGGGCCGGGTGACGCTGTCCTCCGGCAAGGAGGCCGACTACTACATCGACCTGCGGCGGGTCACCCTGCACCACGAGGCCGCCCCGCTCGTGGGCCGGGTCATGCTGGACATGCTGGACGAGGCCGGGATCGGCTTCGCCGCCGTGGGCGGGCTGACGATGGGCGCCGACCCGGTGGGTACCGCCATGCTGCACGAGGCCGGCCGGCAGGGCCGCGCGGTGGACGCCTTCGTGGTGCGCAAGGCGCAGAAGTCCTACGGCATGGGCCGGCAGGTGGAGGGGCCCGCGGTGGAGGGCCGGGACGTCGTGGTGCTCGAGGACACCTCCACCACCGGCGGATCGGCCCTGACCGCCGTGGAGGGCGTGCGCAACGCCGGCGGGAACGTCCGCGCCGTGGCCGTGATCGTGGACCGCTCCACGGGGGCCGCCGAGCGGATCGAGGCCGAGGCCGGCGTGCCGTACCTCTTCGCCTTCGGCAAGGACGAGCTGGGCCTGGACTGATCCCGCTCGCCCATTCCGGACTTCGCGGGCAATAGCGACCGGTCGCTATTGCCCGCAAAGCGGCCGGCCCGGCTTCGCCCCCCCGGTCCGGGACGCCTACGCGGCGATCATCCCGTGCGGGTCGATCACGTACTTCTTGGCCGCGCCCTTGTCGAAGGCCCGGTAGGCCTCGGGCGCCTCGTCGAGCCCGATGGTGGTGGCGTTGACGGCCTTGGAGATGTCCGCCTTGCCCGCCAGGATGAGGTTCATCAGCTTGCGGTTGTAGCGCTTCACCGGGCACTGGCCCGTGGTGAACGAGAGCGACTTGGCCCAACCGGTGCCCAGCTGGACGCCGATCTGGCCCACCTTCGCGTTCTCGTCGATGCCGCCCGGATCGCCGGTCACGTAGAGGCCCGGGATGCCCAGCGCGCCGCCCACCTGGGTGACGGACATGATGTCGTTCAGCACGGTGGCCGGGGCCTCGGCGGCGTTGGCACCGTGGCCGCGGGCCTCGAACCCGACCGCGTCCACGGCGGCGTCCACCACCGGGACGCCCAGGATCTGCTCGATCCGCTCGGACAGAGAGCCCTCCTGGCTCAGGTCGACCGTCTCGCAGCCGAAGCTCGCGGCCTGCTTCAGCCGGTCGGCGTTCATGTCCCCCACGATCACCGCGGAGGCGCCGAGCAGCTGCGCCGAGAACGCGGCGGCCAGGCCCACGGGCCCCGCGCCGGCCACGTAGACGGTGGAGCCGGTGGTCACCCCGGCGGTGTACGCGCCGTGGTAGCCGGTGGGGAAGATGTCCGAGAGCATGGCCAGGTCGAGGATCCTCTCCAGGGCCTGGTCCCGGTCCGGGAACTTCAGCAGGTTGAAGTCCGCGTAGGGGACCATGACGTACTCCGCCTGGCCGCCGATCCAGCCGCCCATGTCCACGTAGCCGTAGGCGGCTCCGGGGCGGGCGGGGTTCACGTTGAGGCACACGCCGGTCTTGCCCTCGTTGCACATGCGGCAGCGCCCGCAGGCGATGTTGAAGGGCACCGAGCAGATGTCCCCCTCCTTGACGAAGAGGACGTCCTCGCCGGTCTCCACGACCTCGCCCGTGATCTCGTGGCCGAGGGACTGGCCCACGGGCGCCGTGGTGCGGCCGCGCACCATGTGCTGGTCGCTGCCGCAGATGTTCGTCGCCACCAGCTTGACGATCGCGGCGTGCGGCGCCTTCTGCTGGATCCCCATCTTGGTGGCCACCTCGGAGGGCAGCTCCAGCTTGGGGTAGTCGATCGCCTCGACCGCGACCTCTCCGGGGCCCTTGTAGACGACTACGCGATTTCCCGTCATGGTGGTTCCTTTCGATGGTGGATGACACGCAGGGGACGGGCGGGGGCGGATGGTGCCCTCGCCCTTGGTGGTCTAGACCTCGGGGGAGCGCCGGTCCCTCCGGTGGCGTTCCTCCGCGACGGCCCGCTCCCCGGACAGCACCGGGTCGTCGGCGCGCGGCTCGGCCTCGGCGAGGTCCCGCGGACGGGCGATGAGGTCGTAGGCGACGGCGGCGGCGCAGGCCCCCACGAGGGGACCAATCACGTAGACGGCGAACTGGGACCAGTCGACCGCCCCGCCGAACAGGGACTGGGCGAGGTACGGCCCGAAGGTGCGCGCCGGGTTGAGCGAGCCGCCGGTCAGGGGTCCGATGACGAGGATCGCGCTGGCCACGGACAGCCCGATGATGAGCCCGGCCCAGCCCTTGGGGGCCCGCTGGTCGACGGCGACGGCCATGATGGCGAGCATGAGCGCGAAGGTGCCCAGCACCTCGGCCACGATGCCCTGGCCGAGGGAGACGCCGCTGCCCAGGACCGTCGCACCGCTGCCGAGGTCCACCGCCGTCGTGCCGAAGGCCGCGACCAGCAGCAGGCTGCCGATCGCCGCGCCCAGGAGCTGGGCCACCACGTAGGGGACCACCTCCGCCCACGGGAAGCGCCGGGTGACGGCCAGGGCGAACGTCACGGCGGGGTTGATGTGCGCACCGGAGACCGCCAGGAACGCGTAGACGGACACCGCCACCGCGATCGCGAACCCGAGGGCGATGAAGCCCACGGCGGGATAGGAGAGGGTCCCGGCGTCCACGGTCAGGGCGGCCAGCACCGTGCCGACGCCGAGCACCACGAGGACTGCCGTTCCGAGGATCTCGGCGGCGAGGCGCCGCCAGAGGCTGGGGGCCATGGTCACCCTTCGCAGGAGGGGCCCGGAAGCAGCGGGGTCGAGGACGCCGGCACGGATTCCGGGGAAGTGACGCGAGGGTAGGCAGGCGCGCGTCAGGGGGTCAAGGGGTCGTGACCGTTCCCCGCGCAGGTCGGCGGCCGGTCCGCCGGCGTCAGAGCCAGTCGTTCTTGCGGAACAGCACGAAGAGCACCACGGCCATGGCGAGCATCAGCGCCACGGCGAAGGGGTAGCCCAGGGCCCAGTGCAGCTCGGGCATGTGCAGGAAGTTCATCCCGTAGACGGACCCGACGAGTTGGGGCGCGAAGAGGATGGCCGCCCAGGAGGAGATCTTCTTGACCTGCTCGTTCTGCCGTACCGAGACCTCGGCGAGGTTCTTCGCGGCCAGCGTGGAGTCCAGTTCCAGGGCGTGCTCGAGCATGGTGCGCATCGCGGTGACCCGGTCGTTGAGCTGCACCGTGTGGTCGTGGACGTCGCGCAGCTTGCGGACCACCTCGAGCGTGGAGGGGTCACCCTCGAGGTCCTCGATCATGGTCTCGAGCATCATGGGCAGCGAGCGCACGGCCCGCTGGAAGTTCACCACCTCGCGCGAGAGCTGGTAGATGCGGCGGGAGACGTGCCCGTCCCCGGCGAAGATCTGGTCCTCGATCTCGCCGATGTCGTTCTCCAGGCCGTCCGCCACGGGGAAGTAGTCGTCCACCACCGAGTCGAGGATGCCGTGGACCACGGCGGAGGTGCCGGCGGCCAGCCGGTCGGGGCGGTCTCGCTCCAGGTGCCGGCGCACCCGGGACAGGTCCGGGACCTCGGAGTGCCGCACCGTGACCACGTAGTCCGGTCCCACGAACACGTTGAGCTCGCCGAACTCGACCGTCTCCGTCTCGTCGAGGTACCGGGCGGGGATGAGCACGAGGAACCGGTCGTGGTCCCCGTAGTGCTCCAGCTTGGCCCGCTGCCCGCCGGAGAGGGCGTCCTCGACCGCCAGCTCGTGCAGGTTCAGCTCCGCGGCGACCTCCTGCAGCTCGGCCTCGTCCGGGCGGTACAGGCCCATCCACGCCATGCCGCCGATGCGCTGGCACTCCTCGAACGTCTGCTGCAGGCTCGTGGGGGCCAGCACGCGCCGGCCGTCCTTGTAGATGGCGTTGTCGACGATCGTCACCGCACCATTGTGCGCCACCGGAGGGCCCGACGCCGGTGCCCGGCCCGGGTGCCCCGGACCGCTAGGTGCCGGGGCGGGGCACGCCGGCGCGGGCCAGGTAGGCGGCCAGGTCCGTGGTGAGGGGCAGGGTGCCCAGCGCGGCCGCGCCGACCCACCGGGCGTCGTCGGCGTCGTCACCGGGCACCAGGGTGCCGCCGGCGACCGTGGCGGCGAAGTCGTGCACCTCGTAGGCCCGCCCGTCGCCCGTGGGGATCCGCAGCCACCACAGCTCCCGGCCGACCCGCACGCGCAGCCCGGTCTCCTCGAGGGCCTCCCGGGCGGCGGCCTGTTCCAGGGTCTCCCCGGGCTCCACCCGGCCGCCGGGCACCGACCAGCGCCCCCGCTGCGGCTCGCGGCCGCGCAGGACCAGCAGCACCCGGCCGGCCTCGTCCGAGATCACGGCGCCGGCGGCG
Organism: Citricoccus sp. SGAir0253; assembly: GCF_005877055.1. Lineage (NCBI taxonomy): Bacteria > Bacillati > Actinomycetota > Actinomycetes > Micrococcales > Micrococcaceae > Citricoccus > Citricoccus sp. SGAir0253. The sequence goes on from NZ_CP039424.1 coordinate 136,058, forward strand.
AGGATGGTCTCCACGCTCCCCACGGTAGTGGCACCGGAGCCGGAGGCCGGATGCCGCGGGGCGCGGCCTAGCAGCAGCGGCCCTGCGGGTTCCGGTCCTGCCAGTCCATCCGCTCGCGCCAGAACTCGCGCTCGGACAGGGCGGGGGTGCCCGGGTGGGTCCGGGCGTGGTGCTCCAGGTAGCGCTGGTAGGCGTCCGCCCCCATGACGCCGCGCAGGAGCCACCCCGTGGAGCGCCAGGCGCCCCGCAGGCCCCGGAGCGGCTCCGCGGACACGGTCAGTGCCTCCGGCTCACGGGCCGCATCCCGGCCGGCAGGGCCTGCCACTGGGCCTCGAGCTCCTTCTCGGCCGGGGTGGGAACCAGGCCCGCCGGCGCGTAGATCTCGGACTCGACGCGCGGGTCCTCGTTCTCCGGCAGGCCGCGGACCCGGAAGGACCGCACCGTGGCCATCACGGAGGTGGTGATGACGATCAGGGTCAGCACGAGGAAGACGACCGACAGCGTGCCCTGGACGGTGGTGTTGCGGACGACCGCCTCCATGGCCTCCACGGACTTGGCGGTGCCGAAACTCGTCTCGCCGGCCGCCAGCGCCTCGCGGAAGGCGCTGTTCTGGGCCCAGTAGCCCACGGCGGGGACCGGGGAGAAGATCTTGAACAGCGAGGCGGTGACCGTCACGACGGCCGCGAAGGCCAGCGGCAGCACGACCACCCACAGGTGCCGGAAGGTGCCCCGCTTGGCCACGATCGCCATGACGACCGCCAGGGCGATGGCCGCCAGCAGCTGGTTGGCGATCCCGAACAGCGGGAAGAACGTGTTGATGCCGCCCAGGGGGTCCGTGACCCCGAGGATCAGGATGTACCCCCAGCCCGCCACCATGATGGCCGTGCACAACCACGCGCCCGGCCGCCAGGAGGTGTCCTTGAACCGCGGGATGACGTTGCCGATGGTGTCCTGGAGCATGAAGCGGGCCACCCGGGTGCCCGCGTCCACCGCGGTGAGGATGAACAGGGCCTCGAACATGATGGCGAAGTGGTACCAGAAGCCCATCATCGCCGGACCGCCGAACCACTGGTTCATGATGGTCGCGATGCCCACGGCCAGGGTCGGGGCACCGCCGGTGCGGGAGACCACGGACTCCTCGCCCACGCCGGCCGCGAGCGAGGTCAGCGCGTCCGGGGTCAGGTTCACGCCCGCCAGGCCGAGGGAGTTCACGAACGCCACGGCGCCCTCCACCGTCCCGCCGGTGACGGCGGCGGACGAGTTCATGGCGAAGTAGATGCCGCGGTCGATCGAGATCGCCGCGACCAGCGCCATGATGGCCACGAAGGACTCCATGAGCATGCCGCCGTAGCCCAGGAAGCGGGTCTGGCGCTCCTTCTCCACGAGCTTCGGGGTGGTGCCGGAGGAGATCAGCGCGTGGAACCCGGACAGGGCGCCGCAGGCGATCGTCACGAACAGGAACGGGAACAGCGAGCCGGCCACCACGGGGCCGTCCTCGCGCCCGGCGAACTCGGAGAACGCCGGGACGGAGACCTCGGGGCGGACCACCACGATCGCCACGGCCAGCAGCCCGATGACGCCGATCTTCATGAAGGTGGAGAGGTAGTCGCGCGGGGCCAGCAGCAGCCACACGGGCAGGACGGCCGCCACGAAGCCGTAGACGATGATGGCCCAGGCGATCGTGGTGCGGTCGAGGCTGAACAGTTCCGCGCCCCACGGGGACTCGGCGATCCAGCGCCCGGAGATGATGGCGAACATCAGCAGCACGAAGCCGATGACCGAGACCTCCATGATGCGACCGGGGCGCAGGAACCGGAGGTAGACGCCCATGAACAGGGCGATCGGGATGGTCAGGCCCACGGAGTACACGCCCCAGGCGGATTCGCCCAGGGCGTTGACGACCACGAGGGCCAGGATGGCCACGATGATGATCATGATGGTCAGGGTGGCCAGCAGGGCCGCGGTGCCCCCGATGACCCCCAGCTCCTCGCGGGCCATCTGGCCCAGCGAGCGGCCCCCGCGGCGCATGGAGAAGAACAGCACCAGGTAGTCCTGCACGGCCCCGGCCAGCACCACGCCGACGATGATCCACAGGGTCCCCGGCAGGTAGCCCATCTGGGCGGCCAGCACCGGGCCCACGAGCGGGCCGGCGCCGGCGATCGCGGCGAAGTGGTGCCCGAACAGGACCCGGCGGTCCGTCGGCATGAAGTCGCGCCCGTTCTCGTTGTACTCGGCCGGCGTCGCCCGGGTGTCGTCCGGACGGGTGACCTTGCGCTCGATGTACCTGGCGTAGAAGCGGTACGCGATGAGGTAGGTGCACACGGCGGCGAACACGAACCAGATGGCGTTGATCGTCTCGCCGCGGGAGATGGCCAGGACGGCCCAGGCCACGCCGCCCAGCAGGGCGATCACGCCCCACAGGGCGATCTTGCCGGGGGTCCACCGGCGGTCCTCGGCCTCGGCCACCGCCGGGTCCACGGCGGTGGGTGGCAACCCGGTGGCGGGTGCGGAGTGCTCAGTCATGTCATCCCTCGTCTCGGCTGCCGTCCGGGCCCATGCCCCACGAGGCCCTCGGCGAGAGGGCGGGGCGGCAGGTGCAGGTCTTACTGTGCTCTCGGCCACGGGGGGCCGTCAACGACCATGGGCCGTGGCGTGGCGCGGGTCCTCCGCTCGCCTCACGGGTGCCTCCCGCCCGCGTGTCCCGGGGCGGCGGGGCGACTACCGTGGTGGCCATGAGTGATCGTGGAGTCTTCAAGCCCGCCGAGTCCGTCACCACCGCGCCGCTGGCCGCGCTGGGCCTCATCGGCGGCTACCTGGCCGCGCGGGAGACCGGCATCCGTCCGCTCGGCGGCGTGGTGCTGGCCGCCGCCGGCGCCTACGCCGGCCGCACCTGGGCCGCCAAGGCCGGTGCCCCGGCGACCACCGCCCTGGCCCTTCTCTACCTCGGCGGGTTCGGCGCCTCGCACCCGCTGGCCAAGCGGATCGGGGCCTGGCCCTCCGTGCTCACCGTCGCCGGCGCCTCCGCCCTGGCCTCGTGGGCCCTGGTGGACCGCCGCCGGTGACCTCCGCCCCGGCGTCGGGCCCGCGTCCCGGGTCCGACGACGGCCCGGCCGCCCCGGTGCCCCCGGCCACCCCGCAGGGTGGGCCGGACGCGGACCGCGCGGTCGGCGTCGGGCCCTGGGAGGGCGAGTGGCCCGCCGGCGGGCACTGGGACCCGGAGCTGCTGCGCGCCGGGGACCGGCGCAACGTGGCCGACCACTACCGGTACTGGTCGCTCGAGGCGATCGTCGCGGACCTGGACACGCGCCGGCACCCCTTCCACGTGGCGATCGAGAACTGGCAGCACGACCTGAACATCGGCACCGTGGTGCGCACGGCCAACGCCTTCAACGCGGCGGGCGTGCACGTCATCGGCCGGCGCCGCTGGAACCGGCGCGGGGCCATGGTCACGGACCGGTACCTGCACGTGCACCACCACCCCACGGTGGCGGACTTCGTGGCCTGGGCGCGCGCCGAGGGCCTGGCCGTGATCGGCGTGGACATCTTCCCGGACTCGGTGCCGCTGGAGACCCACGACCTGCCCGAGCGCTGCGTGCTGGTGTTCGGCCAGGAGGGCCCGGGGCTGTCGGAGGAGGTGCACGCCGCGGCCGAGGCCACGCTGTCCATCGCCCAGTTCGGCTCCACCCGGTCGATCAACGCCGGCGTGGCCGCGGGCATCGCGATGCACGCGTGGATCCGCCGGCACGCCTTCGGCCAGCATCCCTGAGCTCCTGCCCGCCCCCGGTCCGCGCCTCCGGAGCGCCCGCCCGCGCACCCGGGGAGGCGGGGCGTCGTGGACTCTGGCTCCCGGCCCCGCTCTCTCGTACAGTGCACCCAGAAGTAGCAGGAGCAGTCAGTCCGTCAGCACTGCGGACCGCGCGGCCCATTCGGGCCGGACGGGGCAATGGGAAGCGGTATGCAGCATGCCGCTTCACCCCGCCGGATCACCGGCGGGTCTCCATCACCCGAGAGAGGTTCCCATGGCCACCGGCACCGTCAAGTGGTTCAACGCCGAGAAGGGGTACGGCTTCATCGCGCCGGACGACAACTCCGCGGACATCTTCGTGCACTACTCGTCCATCCAGGGCGGGGGCTACCGCGAGCTGCAGGAGGGGCAGAAGGTCGAGTACGAGGCCGAGCAGGGCGCCAAGGGCATGCAGGCCTCGTCCGTGCGCCCGCTCTGAGCCGAGCCGCCCCCAGCCGTCCGCTCCCACCCGGCGTGCCCGCCCCCTCCCGGGACGGACATGCCGGGGCGGCCGTCCCCCAGCGGGGGGGGGGCGGCCGCCCCGTGAGCGGTCCCGGCGCCGGTCAGTGGCCGGGCTTCTTCACGCCGAACATGAACAGCCGCCGGTCGATGTCGTAGTAGACCGTCTTCGTCGCCTCGAGGACGTCCTGGAGGACGTCGGCGTCATCGGGCGTCAGCGTGATCACCTCCTCCCACGCGCCCTCGTCGAGCACGAGCTGCAGGGTCCACGTGCCGTTGCCGCCCGCGTCCCCGGCGCGGAAGCTGAACTGGTAGTGGCTGAGCTGGCGCACCTGGATGCTGTCGTCCGTGACCCTGGTCTGGTCTGCCATGGTCCTCATCTCCTGGGTGGTTCGCACTGGTCCCCGTGACCAGTGCCGCAGAGGGTAGTGAGGCCGGATCGGCGCGCACAAGGACCCGGGAACCGCAGGGCGCGGGCGATGACTAGGATGGGCGCAGGACAGGGTCTGCAGCGGGGCGGCCTGCCCGCCCCGACCGCGGACCGCGCCACCCGAGGCCGGCGAGCCGCCGGTCCTCACGGTCACCACAGCAAGGAGCTGCCATGCCCATCGCCTCCCCGGACAAGTACGCCGAGATGATCGACTCCGCCAAGGACGGCGGCTACGCCTACCCGGCGATCAACGTCACCAGCTCCCAGACCCTGAACGCGGCGATCCGCGGCTTCGCCGAGGCCGGCTCGGACGGCATCATCCAGGCCTCCACGGGCGGCGCGGCCTACTTCTCCGGGTCCTCCGTGAAGGACATGGTCACCGGCTCGCTGGCCATGGTGGCCTTCGCCCGCGAGGTGGCCAAGAAGTACGACGTCAACATCGCCCTGCACACGGACCACTGCCCCAAGGACAAGCTGGACGGGTTCGTGATGCCCCTGCTGGACGCCTCCGAGGCCGAGGTCAAGGCCGGCCGCGACCCGCTGTTCAACTCCCACATGTGGGACGGCTCGGCCGAGACCCTCGAGGAGAACCTGCGCATCGGCCGGGAGCTGCTGGCCCGCACCCACGCCAACAAGCAGGTGCTGGAGGTGGAGATCGGCGTGGTCGGCGGCGAGGAGGACGGCGTGGCCCACGAGATCAACGACAAGCTCTACACCACCGTCGAGGACGGCCTGGCCACCATCGAGGCCCTCGGCGCGGGCGAGAACGGCCGGTACATCACCGCCCTGACCTTCGGCAACGTCCACGGGGTCTACAAGCCCGGCGGCGTGAGGCTGCGCCCGGAGATCCTGGACCAGATCCAGCGCGAGGTCGGGGCCAGGATCGGCAAGGACCGTCCCTTCGACCTCGTCTTCCACGGCGGCTCGGGCTCCTCCGCCCAGGAGATCAAGGACGCCGTGTCCTACGGCGTCATCAAGATGAACGTGGACACGGACACCCAGTACGCCTTCACCCGCCCGGTCGTGGCGCACATGTTCCAGAACTACGACGGCGTGCTGAAGATCGACGGGGAGGTCGGCAACAAGAAGCTGTACGACCCCCGCACGTGGGGCGCGAAGGCCGAGGAGTCCATGGCGGCCCGCGTGCAGCAGGCCTGCCAGGAGCTGGGCTCCGCGGGGCAGTCCATCAAGTGACCGGCCGCGGGAGCGCCGCGGCCGGCTGAGCCGGAGGTGGAGGGATGCAGTGGTTCGCCGCCATCGCGGTGGTGGCCATCCTGGTCTGGGGCCTGCTCATGCTCGTGAGCATGACCACCGGCACGGCGCTGCCCGGGCGCCCCGGGGCGCCCGACCCGGACGAGCTGGCCGACCTCCGCCGCCGCGTGGAGGAACTGGAGCGCGGGGCCGTCCCGCCCGAGCTGGAGCGCCGGATCGACCGGCTCGAGGCCCGGCTGGACCGGCGGGAGGCCCGCGAGCTGGAGCAGGACCGGTGGACCCGGCAGGCCCGCGAGCTCGGCCTGGACGACGACGGCCGGGGCCCGGGCGCCCCCGGTCCCGGCCCGCACGGTACGGGCCCCGACGTCCCCGACCCCTGTGGCCCCCGCCCGGACGCCTGAGGGCGTCCGGGCGCTCCCGGCCCTCGTCCGGCGGGAGGGGCGCGACTAGAGTCGGGGGTGAACCCGCCCCGTCGTCCCGCAAGGAGCACCATGTCAGACGCGTCCCTCGTCGGCCGGAACCTGATGCAGCCCGAGCCCACCCGGCTGCCCGAGGAACCGGAGGTCCTCGCCCGGATCGAGGCCGGTGACCTCCCGGAGGACATCGCGCCCCGCTTCCCGAAGTCCTCGCTCGCGTGGTCGCTCATGGCGGAGGACGCCTGGGGCGAGGGCCGGACGATCGACGCCTACGCCTACGCCCGCGTGGGCTACCACCGCGGCCTGGACGCCCTGCGCGGCGCCGGCTGGCGCGGCGCGGGCCCCGTGCCGTACGAGCACGAGCCCAACCGCGGCTTCCTGCGCTGCCTGTACCTCCTGGGCCAGGCGGCCGCGGCGATCGGCGAGGGCGAGGAGGTCCACCGGATCGAGGCCTTCCTCGCGGACGCCGACCCCACCGCCGCAGGGCAGATCGCCCGGGGCTGAGCCGTGAGCGCCACCCCCGGCCCGGCGGGCACCCGCTCCGCGCGGGGCACCGTGCTCGTCGGGACCTTCAACGAGCCGGGGGACCTGGCCCCGGCGCTGCCGTCCCACGGCGGCCTCGTCCTCACGGAGGGCTGGCCGGCCGCGCCACGGGCCGTGGCCGGCTCCGGCCCGGACGCCCCCTCGTGGCTCGTCCCGGGCCGGCCGGGCACGCCCTCCGAGGGCCGGCTCTATGCCGCCCAGCACGTGCGCCGGGGCTCCGTGGCAGTGCTCTCCCCGTCCGCGCCCCTGGAGTCGGGCACGCACGAGGCCGGCTGGGCCACCACCCAGCGCGTGCCCACCGCGGGGGAGAACACCTGCCACGCGGACCTCAACCCCGCGGGCACCTGGCTGGCCGCGGCCTCCTACGACTCGGCCACCCTCACCGTGGTCCCCGTGCTCGACGACGGCCGGCTGGGCCGCGCGCTCGCGGTCCAGGCCCCCGCCGGCTCCGGTCCCGTGCCCTCGCGCCAGGAGGGGCCGCACCTGCACTTCGTGCTGTTCCTCGACGACGACCGCCTGCTCGTCACCGACCTCGGCGGCGACCGCATCCTGGAGTACTCCGTGTCCTCGATCGAGGCGGCCGCCGACCGAGGTGACGCCGACGCCGGCTCGCCGGGTGCGGCCGACGGCCAGGCCTACCGCGAGGAGCCCGGCCGCGCGCCGGGCGAGGTCCCGGACCGCGACCGCGGCCCCGACTCCGGCGAGGGGTCCGGTGAGGGGGACCCGGCCGGCGTCGTGGCCGTGGCGGCGGCCCCGCGCGCGGTGCACCACCTGCCCGCCGGGACCGGGCCCCGGCACCTCGCGGTGCTGCCCCCGCTGGAGGGCGCCGCGCACCCCGGGCGGCACTTGGCGGTGGTGGGGGAGCTGGACTCCCGGCTGCACGTGCTCGGGCTCGAGCCCGGCCCGGAGGGCTTCCACGAGGTGGGGATCGTGCCCACGCACGCCCAGGACGCGGACCCGGAGTCGGCGCGGGACAACCTGCCGAGCCACCTCGTGGTCTCGGCGGACGGGACCCTCGTCTACGTGGCCAACCGCGGGCGCAACACGATCGGGGTGATCCGCCGGGGTGACTCGCCCGAGTTCGTCGCCGAGGTGGACTGCGGCGGGGACTGGCCCCGGCACATCGCCCTCGCCCCGGGGCCCGCCGGGCCGGGGCTGCTCGTCGCGCTGGAACGGGAGGACGCCGTCGTGCTCCTGCCGATCGGCCCCGACGGGCTCCCGGGGCCCGCCACGGGCCGGGTGGCCGTGCGGCGCCCCGGGTTCGTGCTGCCCCGCGGCTGACGGGCCGCCGGCGTCCCTTCCCCGCCCGCCCCGGCTCGCCCGCGCTGCTCTCCCTGGCTCCCGGGTCGCGAACCGTGCGTGCCGGCGCCCGGGACCCCCGGGACGTGACCCGGGAGCACGCCGACGCAGGAGCCCGGGGCGCCCGCGGCGCGGGTAGGGTGTTCGTGCCGAACCAATTCCCGACACCCTGGAGGCTGCCCGATGCTGTTCCTGGCCCGCATGGACGTGACGTTCCCCGAGTCGATGACGGACGAGGTCAAGGCCGACTTCGTCGCGAAGGAGAAGGAGTACTCGGGCAACCTGCAGCGCCAGGGCAAGATGCAGTCGATCTGGCGGGTCGTGGGCGAGTACGCGAACTACTCGGTGTACGACGTCGAGGACAATGACGAGCTGCACGCCATCCTGTCCGGCTTCCCCATGTACCCCTACATGAAGATCAAGGTCACCCCGCTGGCCAAGCACCCGAACTCGATCCGCTGACCGCCGGTCCGTTGCCCGCGGATCAGCTGAACGCCCGGGCGCCCGCCGTCCCGGTGGACGTCCGGGCGCAGAACTAGACTGCTCGACCGTGGCCAAACTCTACTTCCGCTACGGTGCGATGAACTCCGGCAAGTCCACCGGGCTGCTCCAGGCCGCGTTCAACTACGAGGAGCGCGGCCAGCGGGTGCTGCTGGCCAAGCCCCGCGTCGACTCCAAGGGCGGGGACCAGATCGTCTCCCGGCTCGGGGTGACCCGCACGGCGGACGTCCTCGTCCCGCCCGGCGCGGACCTGCTGGAGCTGTACCACCGCCACGCCACCGCCGAGGACCCCTCGGCGCTCATCGCCCACGTGGACGCGCCGGTCCGCCCGGTGGCGTGCCTGCTCGTGGACGAGGCGCAGTTCCTCGAGCCCGCCCAGGTGGACGACCTGCTGCGGATCGCCGTGGTGGAGGACGTGCCGGTGATGGCCTACGGGATCCGCACCGACTTCCGCACCGCCTCCTTCCCCGGATCGGCCCGGCTGATGGAGCTCGCCCACTCGCTCGAGGAGCTCAAGACCATCTGCCGCTGCGGGCGCAAGGCCATCTTCAACACCCGCAAGGTCGTGGACGTGACCGGCGAGGAGGCCGTGGAGCGGTTCGTCTTCGAGGGGGACCAGGTGGCGATCGACGGCGTCGAGGTCACCTACGAGTCCCTGTGCGGCGTGTGCTACCTGGCGGAGTCCGGCGGGCGGCTGGGGTGAGTGCTGCTCCTGCGCGACGGGACTATAGGGTGGCGCCCGCCGTCGCGCAATGGGGAGATGAACCCTCGTCAGGGCTCAGTGCGGGATCCTCCCGGCTCGTAGCATGGTGATGGCGAAAAGGGGGTAGCCATGGTCGATTTCACGATCGACGTCGATCCGTTCAACGGTGTGGTCAACGGCGTGGACGGTAGCCTGGCGGATGTCGACACCGGCAGGGGTTCCGTGATTGATACCGCGGACGAACTCTCGGGGGTGGCACGGCACGCAAACCTGCTGTCCGCGGTCCAGGCCCTCAAGGACGAGACCTTCGCGGTCCTGGCCACGGACTCGAAGGCGTACATCACCGAGGCCATCACCGCGGCCCGGGAAGCGCGGGACGCATACCTGGAGTTCAACGCCACCGTCGAGGCCGACACTCCTGACGGGGCAGGGGGATAGGCCGTGGTCACCATCGACACCTCCGCCCTGACCCAGTGGGAGTCCTCGAACCGCCTGGACGAACTCGGGATGGACCTCCTCTCGCACACCGGGGCATTCCGCACCACGGTCGACGGGCTCAATGGCGACTGGAAGAGGATCGATCCCTTCTACCATGGGGCGGGGAACGACGAGCTCGTCAACGGACTGATGCCTGCCGTGCGGAGGGCGAACCAGCTGGCGAATGCCGGCGTCTCCGCGGACTCCGCCCTGCTGACCCTTGCAGAACGCCTCCGATCACTCGAATCCGACCGGTCCACCCTTGGATCCGACGTGGCCGCGTTCCACGCAGCCCACGGGTGGACGGCCCTGGACGACCTAGACTCAACGGCCCGGGCGGAGTACTACCGGCTCAATGGCACGGCGGGGTCCTTGCAGGGCCGCTATGAGACGGCCATTCGCACGTGCGTCGATGCCCTGGGCCGAATCCGCCCCGACCGGCTCTCCGGCGATTCCCCGGACGCCAGGAGCGTCGGCGCCTCCGCGATGACGGGCGTGGAGACGGTGATGTTCGGGGCGTTGCCGGGTGTCATCGCGGACACGGGTACGGTGCGTTCGCTGCGCCAGGGCGCCCATGCTCCCTCCCCCCACGTCGGGCGTCACGTCACGGTCTTCGGTCGGCACATCCGGTTCCTCGATCCGGTGATGGACGTGGTGGGAAACCCCGGGGGCGCGTGGTCGGCCCTCATGACTCCAGCCACCGCACCAGGACGTCACCGTAGTGGGTCGCGGGCCTTCGGGCCCCCACGCCACCTCAGCGAGGCAATCCACCGGCACACGCTGCCTTCCGCCGGCACGCCCGGGATGACCCTGGCCCAGCGCGCCCGGCACGTCGGGGGTCGGTTCGGGCAGGCGTTCCTGGATGGACTGCCCATCGTGGGCGAGGCCCGGGGCGGTCGCACGTCCGCGGCCTTCACGCAGCACCGAGGGTACGAGGTGAGCACGAGCCGCACGACCGGGGTGCTCAAGACCGGGGGTCGCGCCCTCGGCACCATCGGCACCGTGTTTACCGCGACCCTTACGTACCGGGAAGAGCGGGAGGTCGAGACGGCGCAGGTGGCGGCCGAGAATCCGGAGCTGGATCGACAGCAGGTCGAGCAACGGGCTACCGAGAATGCCGTCGCGGGCACTGCCGGACGCGTCGGGTCCACCATCCTCGCCTCGGCGGCCGTCGGCGCCGCAGCAGGTTCCGTGGTTCCCGGGCCCGGGAACGTCGTGGGCTTCGTGGCCGGCCTGGCCGCCGGTATCGCCATGGAGGTGCCGGTGGCGGACGTAGACGGTGACGGACAGCGGGATTCGCTGTCGAAGATGGCTGGCGAGGGCCTGAAGGACGCCTGGGACTGGGTCCGTGGACGCTGAGGCGAACAGCGATGACCCGGCCCTCGTCCCGATGGTCATCGGCCCTTTCCTGATCGACGTTCCGGGTGAATGGGAGATCGTGGACCTTCCGGACGAACGCGTCACGGTGATTAGGGAGCCGAGGGCTCCGGACGACCCCCTGCTGGCCATCCCGGGTTTCGTCACACCGAATGTCGCTCTCCGCTTCTTCGAGGCCCCGTCTGCCGAGGGCGGGGCCGCGAAGGCCGCTGCCCGGGAGGCCGCGGCGACGTATGACCAGGTTCCTGGATCGGTACTGCTGGCGATCAGCCCCTTCATGACGCGGGAGGGATTGCCGGGACGGGCCCACGTGATGGCCGGGATCCACGAGGGCATCCCGTTCCAGTCCGCGCGTTGGTTCGCCGGGGACGGTGCCTTCGTCATCGAAATCACCCTGATCGGGCCGGCCACGCCCCTGGGCGGACTGGTGGAGTTGGGGCAGCGAATGGCCGACAGCATCAGGCCGACAGCGGAAGGCAGGGGCGACATCACCCCCCTGATCCCGGAGGACCTGCAGGACCGGGCCATGATGGACGGCCTGGGCGTACCCGCCCGGGCCGAGACGGCCCGGGCTCCCGGCCTCGAACGCGTTGATCCCATTCTTGCCGCCCGCCCCCTGCTCCGTCCCGTCCCGGAGACCGTCCCCCTGTGCCCGGAGGCCTGGTCCTCCCTGCTCGAGCTGGCCCACGGCGGCATCAGGGGGCGTCTGATGGGGGCGACTCGGTCGACGCCGCACCCCGAACTGGTCCAGGCCGGACTCGCGACGGAGCGCCGACTGACGGACGCGGGGCGCGCATGGGCCACCCTGGGCGGGTTTCCGGTCGCCCTGACCCTTCACGGGGCCCGGGCCGACGGTGAACGGTACGGTGAGATCCGACTGGACGGAATGGACTGCCTCGTCACCCTCGACCAGCCGTTCCCCACGGATCGCGCTCTCACGCCCACCGGTTCCGGATCTCGACTGGTGGGAGCCCTTCTCACCCTGGCGTTGCCCACCGTGCTCCTGGACTGGTCCGGGGCGAGAGCGGACTGGTTCACGGACCTTCGGGCCACCGGACCGGCACGCCACTTCGTGCCTGGCCGGGCCTCCGTCGAGGACGCCTCCTCCTGGTCCGTGGAATCCGGCGACGTCATCGCGGCGGAGGTCCTTGCCGGCCAGGGCACTCGGTGGACCGCTGCCTTGGCCACCGGAGAACCCCGGGTGTCCTGGTACCAACCGGACGGGCGGGGGCCACTGATGGTCGCGCCATCGACCGATGGCACGGTGAGGCTGGAGTCGACGACCGGTCTGGCCCTGTACGAGACGCTGTCACGGTTGATCCGGGACGTGGCCCGCTACCCAGCGGATACCGTAGTGCCATGACGGAATCTCCCCGGACGAACAACCTCTCTCGCCCGGCCCCGGGCCCCTTGCCGGCCACGGCGAGGGTCGGCGTGGTGCGTTGGTATCTTGTCGGCATCGCCTGCTTGGTCATCACCCTCTGGCTGGCGCTCGCCGTGTTCGGGATCCCGGCCTCGTTCTTCAGCGATCCCTCCCCGATGCTCGGCTTCCTGCGGGTCGTCGCGGTGCCGGGCGTGCTGCTGGCCGGGTACGCCGCCTGGTACTACCTCAACGGGGCGCTCCGGCCGCAGCACGTGACGGTCGACGAACGCGGCGTCACCACGCCGGCATGGACCCTGGCCTGGGAGGAGATCCTCAATGCGGAGGTGGCGCCTGCGCCCTGGGTCGAACCGCACAAGCAGCAGTTGGCGTTCCACGTGACGGACGAGGCCTTCGCCAGGGTCCGTTCCGCGAATCGGGGGCATTCAGGGCGGCCGTTCGGGATGGGCGGATTGGTCGCTAATCGTCCGATCGTTAGGACGCAGTACGGGACCTGGCCCATGGCGAGCGAGCTCCTCCCCGTCGTCGAGGCCCAGCTGGAGGCAACGCCGTACCCGGGCAGGCGGCCACGATGGCCCCAGTAGGACCCGCTGGCGTCACGGCCCGCCGGCCAGGCCTTCCGCTGGCGCCGCCTTGCCGAACAATCCGTCGAGGATGACCCGTAGCCCCCACTCGAACGCATCGTCACCGAGGGGGTTCGTGGCAGCCGCGGGATCGACGGTGGCCAGCCGGGCGGCCTCCTGCGTGGCCGCGATGGAGCCGAGGACGTGGTTCATCACCAGGTGCTGGGCCCAGGCGGCGTTCTCGATCCCGGCCGCCTCCAGGAGGCTCCGGAGCCGATTCAGGGGCGTGAGGGCCTCCGACTGGAGGGACTGCGCCACCCGGACGACCTCCGCGCTGTCCGGCACGCTGACGAGCGCTGTCCGGATGCCCCGTGCCAGATGTGCGATGACCTCGCGTGCCCCGGCGCCCTCGAGCGTGGGGGTGTCTGCCTCGACGCCGCGCAACAGCCGCGCCGCCACGCCCACCAGCAGTTCCTGCTTGTTCTTCACGTGCCAGTAGAGCGCGCCGACCTGGACGTCGAGCTCCCGGGCGAGCCGGCGCATGGACAGGTCCGCCAGGCCGAAGCGGGTGAGGATGCCCAGGGCCGTGTCCTCCACCTGCTCCCGGGTCAGCGTCATGCGCTCCAGTGTAGGGTCCGCCGCCATCCCGGCTTCACCGGGCGTTCACCCCGCCCGCGGAGGCGGACGGAGTCGCGCCGGCGTGCCGTCCCGTCATCTTCTTGAACACCGTTCAGGACTGTGCTGTACTCGGCAGCGCATTGACTTGAACGCCGTTCAAGGCCGGATCCCCGGCCCGCGGCCCTCCGGAAGGCATCCATGGCACAGACCGCTCCCGAGACCACCCTGCCCGCGCCGGCCGAGGCCGTCACGGCGGACCAGCCGCCCGCCGTCGCGCCCGCCGCCCCGGCCGCCGTCGCCCCCTCCGCGCCCGCGGCCTCGAGCCCGGCACCCGCCGCGGCGGACCCCTTCGCGGTGGCCGCCGCCGTCGCCGCCGGCCACCGGCTGAACGCCGCGGAGGGCCTGGCGATCCTGTCCACCCCGGACGAGGACACCCTGCGGCTGGTCACCGAGGCGGGCCGCCTGCGGCGCCGGCACTTCGGCAACACGGTCAAGGTGAACTACCTCGTGAACCTGAAGTCCGGGCTGTGCCCCGAGGACTGCACGTACTGCTCGCAGCGCCTGGGCTCGACGGCCGAGATCCTGAAGTACACGTGGCTCAAGCCGGACGAGGCCGTGGAGCAGGCGAAGATGGGCATCGGCGGCGGCGCCTCCCGCGTGTGCCTGGTCGCCAGCGGGCGCGGCCCGACGGACCGGGACGTGGATCGCGTGGCCACCATGACCGAGGGGCTCAAGGCCGAGCACCCCGAGGTGGAGGTGTGCGCGTGCCTGGGCCTGCTCAAGGACGGCCAGGCGGACCGGCTCCGGGAGGCCGGCGTGGACGCCTACAACCACAACCTCAACACGGCGGAGTCCAAGTACGCGGAGATCTCCACCACCCACACCTACGCGGACCGGGTGGAGACCGTGGAACGGGCCAAGGGCGCCGGGCTGTCCCCGTGCTCCGGGCTGATCGTCGGCATGGGGGAGTCGGACGCGCAGGTCGTCGAGGCGGTGCTGGCCCTGCGCGAGCTGGACAGCGACTCGATCCCGGTCAACTTCCTCATGCCCTTCGAGGGCACCCCGCTGGCCGGCACGTGGGAGCTGACCCCGCTGCGCTGCCTGCGCATCCTCGCCCTGGTCCGCCTCGCCTGCCCGGACACCGAGCTGCGCCTGGCCGGCGGCCGCGAGATGCACCTGCGCGGGCTGCAGGCCACCGCCCTGGAGGTCGCGAACTCGCTGTTCCTCGGGGACTACCTCACGAGCGAGGGGCAGACCGCCGAGCAGGACCTCGCGATGATCGCCGACGCCGGCTTCCGCGTCCTGGGCGCTGGGGAGACCCCGGGCCCCGAGGCCGCTGCCGGGCAGGCGGCCCCCTGGGCGGCAGTGCCCGCCGAGGATGCCGTCGCGCAGGCCACGACGCCGGCCGGCGGGTCCTGCGGCGCAGCAGCGGTGCCCGGTGGACCGGCGGCGACGCCGTGCGGCTCCCACGCGGCCGAGGGGGCGGGATGCGGATGCTGTTCGGCCGAGACGGTCTCCGACACCGTCGCCGACACCCCGGCCGGGGTTCCCGCGGGCGTGGAGCCCCGGATCCGCCGTCGCGGGGCGGGCACCGCCGAGGCCCCGAACGCATGACCAGTCCCACCCTCGATCAGCCCCGGACCGCGCCCGCCCCACCGGGCCGACGCTCGCTGCTGGCCCGGGACGCCGGGCTGCTCTGGCACCCTTACGCGCCCGTGGACGCCGGTGCGCTGTACGCGGTCCGGGACGCGCGCGGCGCCCGGCTCGGCCTCGAGGACGCCGCGGGCGCCCGGCACGAGGTGGTGGACGGCATGGCCTCGTGGTGGTCCGCGATCCACGGCTACCGCAACCCGGTGCTGGACGCCGCGGCCCGCGAGCAGCTGGACTCCTTCAGCCACGTGATGTTCGGCGGGCTCACGCACGAGCCGGCGGTCGGGCTGGCCGAGCGGCTCGTCGCGATGGCCCCGGCTGGGCTCGAGCACGTGTTCCTCGCGGACTCGGGCTCCATCAGCGTGGAGGTCGCCCTCAAGCTCGCCCTGCAGGTGCAGGCGGCCCGCGGGGAGACGCGCCGGACGCGCTTCCTCGCGCTGCGCGGCGGCTACCACGGGGACACCTTCGCCACCATGGGCGTGTGCGATCCGGTGGACGGCATGCACGCGGAGTTCTCCGGGCTCGTACCCGCCCAGGTGTTCCTGCCCCGCCCGCCCGCCGCGCGGCTCGGCGCGGACGAGGCCTGGGAGTACGACGACGGCGCGCTCGCCGCGTGGGAGGCGGCGGCCCGCGAGACGGCGGCCGCCCACGCCCCCGAGCTCGCGGCGATCGTCTGCGAGCCGGTGCTCCAGGGCGCCGGGGGGATGCACGCCTACCCGCCGGCCGTCGTCCGGGTGCTGCGCGAGCTGGCCGACGAGCACGGGCTGCTGCTGGTCCTCGACGAGATCGCCACCGGCTTCGGCCGCACCGGGCGGCTGTTCGCCTCGGAGTGGACGGCCGGGCCGGACGGCCGCGGGGCGATCGTGCCGGACATCCTCTGCGTGGGCAAGGCCCTGACCGGGGGCTACCTGACCCTGGCCGCGATGCTGTGCACCACCGCCGTCGCCGCCGACCTCGGCGCGGGCCCGAACGGCGGCGCCCTGCTGCACGGCCCCACGTTCATGGGCAACCCGCTGGCCTGCGCGGTCGCCACCGCCTCCCTCGACCTGCTCACGGGCTCCCGGCAGCCCTGGGGGGAGCAGGTGGAGACGCTGCAGTCCCGGTTGCGCACCGGGCTGGCCCCCGCCGCCGGCCTGGACTGCGTGCGGGACGTCCGGGTCCTCGGCGGGGTCGGCGTCGTCCAGCTGGACGGTCCCGTGGACGTGCCCGCGGTGACCCGCGAGGTCGTGGCCCGCGGTGCGTGGGTGCGCCCCTTCCGGGACCTCGTCTACGTCATGCCGCCGTACGTGACGCCGGCGGAGGACGTGGCGCGGCTGTGCGCGGCGATCGTCGAGGGCGTGGACCGTGTCCACGGCTGAGGCGGAGCGGGCGGAGGTCCCGGCCGCGGCCCCGCCGGCCGACCCCTGGCGCGACTGGATCGGCTCGCGCGCCCGCGTCCGCCGGGCGCGCGACGGCGAGCGGCGCGACCGTTCCCTGCCGGCCGGCGCCGAGGACCTGGCCTCCAACGACTACCTCGGCCTGTCCCGGGACGCCTCCGTGGTGCGGGCCGCCGCGCTGGCCGCCCGCGCGCACGGCACGGGGGCCGGGGCGAGCCGCGTGGTGACCGGCACCCACCCGCTGCTGCACGGGCTGGAGGCCGACCTCGCCCGGTACGCCGGGCGGCGCCAGGCGCTCGTGTTCTCCAGCGGCTACACCGCGAACCAGGGGCTGCTCGGGGCGCTCGGCGGCCCCGGCGCGCTGCTCGTCCTCGACGCCCACGCGCACGCCAGCCTCCACGACGGCGCCCGGCTCTCGCGCGCCGAGGTGCGCGTGGCCGCCCACGGCGATCTGGCGGAGGTCGAGTCCCTGCTGCGCGCCCACCGGGACGCGCACGGGCCGCGGGCCCGGGCCGCCGTCGTGGTGGAGTCCGTCTACTCCGTGCTGGGCGACGCCGCGGACCTGGCCGCGGCCGCCGCGGTGTGCGCGGCGCACGACGCGCTGCTGGTGGTGGACGAGGCCCACACCCTCGCCGCCGTGCCCGGCGGCTCGGCGGTGCGCGCGGCCGGGCTGCACGACGCCGGCCACGTCCTGGTCACCGCGACGCTCTCCAAGGCGCTGGGCGCCCAGGGCGGGGCGGTGCTGCTGGGCGGGCCGTCCGCCGGCGCCTGGCGGGAGCACCTGCTCAACACCGCCCGCACCTTCCTCTTCGACACCGCCCTGGCCCCGCCGGCCGCCGGCGCGGCGCGGCGCGCGCTCGCCCTGGCCGACGAGCGGCGTATCGGCCGGCTCGCGGCGAACGCCGAGCTCGCCCACCGCCTCCTGGCGGCGCACCCCGCGACGGCGGACCGCGTGGAGCGCGGGGCGGGGGCCGTGCACTCGGTGCGGATGCGCACCCCCGCCGGGGCGGTGCGCGCGGCGGAGGCCCTGCGGGAGTGCGGCATCGCGGTGGGCTGCTTCCGTCCGCCGAGCGTTCCGGACGGCATCGCCCGACTGCGCATCACCGTCCACGCCGACCACGGCCGGCGCCGGCTCGCCCGCGCGCTCGAGGCCGTGGCGCAGACCATCGACCGGGAGGACCCATGAGCTGCCCCTTCGCCCCGACGACGGCCGCCCCCGCGGCCTCGGCAGTCGTCCCCCAGCGCGTCCCCGTCCCGGCGGGCGCGCCGATCGCCGCCCCGCTGCCGCAGGCCTATCCGGAACAGGTCCTGGACCGGCACCGCTGCGTGGAGGACCCTGCCGTGGTCCGGGAGATCCTGCGCCGGGCCGAGGACTTCGTGCCGGACAACGCCCTGACCACGGTGGTCCCCCTGGCCCCGGCCACCCTGCGCCGCCTGGCCGCCGCCCGGTTCAGCCTGCCCGCCGTGCTGGCCAGCGCCTCGGGGGCGGCCCACCGGACGGTGCGCCGTACCGTCGCCCGGTACTTCAGCCCCGCCCGGGTGGCCGCGCAGGCCGGTCCGGTGGCCGGGCTGGTCCGGGACGCCTGCGCCGGGCTGCGGGACCGCCTGGGCGCGGGCGGGGAGGCCGACCTCGCGGTGGAGGTGGCCGGCGTCGTGCCCCCGGCGATCCTCGAGGCGCTGACCGGCGTGCCCAATCCGCCGCACGCGGACCTCAAGCGCTGGAGCCGGGACTCGCTCGAGCTGTTCTGGGGCTGGCCGGACGCCGCGCGCCAGCTCGAGCTCGCCGAGAGCGCCGTGGCCTTCCACGCCTGGCTCGGCGGGGCCGTGGACGACTGCCTCGCGGCCGGTCCCGTGCCGGGGCTGCCGGAGGGGCGGAACCTGTTCGCTGCCCTGGCCGCGGCCGGCGTGGACCGGGACCGGATCCGCTCGCTCGGGTACTTCCTCGTCATCGCCGGCCAGGAGACCACCGCGATGCTGGCCCAGACCGTGCTGACGACCGCCCTGGTCGACGGGCACTGGGCGGCGTGCGCCGATCCCGACGGCGGGGCCGCGGCGGCGCGCGACGTGGTGGGGTCCGTGCTCGCCCAGGCCTCGTCCGTGCCGACGTGGCGCCGGGTCGTGGCCGTGGACACCGCGATCGGCGGCGAGGCCTTCGCCGCGGGGGAGCACCTCGTGCTGCGGCTGTCCGGCGGTGGGCTCGGGTCGGGCGCGGACACCTCGCTGGCCTTCGGGTTCGGACTGCACCGGTGCCTCGGCGCAGGCCTGGCCGAGATGGAGGCCGCCGTGATCCTGCACGAGTGCGCGCGGGCGCTGCCGGGGCTGGCCGGCGTGGACCGGCCGGATTGGGGGCACCTGCTGTCCTTCCAGGCGCCGCGCACGGTGCGCGTGCGCGCGGTGGCCGGGGCGGGGGTGGCGGCGTGAGCGCGGCCGTGCTGTGCGTGACGGGCACGGACACGGACGTCGGCAAGACGATCGCGACGGCGTGCCTCGCCGCCGCGGCGCTGGCCGCCGGCGAGCGCGTGGCCGTCTACAAGCCCGCCCAGACGGGGGTGGGCCCGGACGAGCCCGGGGACGTGGACACGGTGGCGGCGCTGCTGGGCCGCCCCGGGCGGCTGACCGTGGCCGAGGGCGTGCGGGTGGGTCCGGCGATGGCGCCCGTCGACGCGGCACTCGAGGCCGGGGGAGAGGCCGCCGCGGCCGCGCTGCCGGACCTGCGCCGGCACCTGGACCGCATCGCGGACCTCGCCGCGGCCCACGACACCGTGCTCGTGGAGGGGGCCGGGGGACTGCTCGTGCAGCTGACGCCGGCGGGGGACACGATCGCGGACGTGGCCCTGGCGTGTGAGGCGCCGCTGGCCGTCGTCGCCCGCCCGGACCTCGGGACCCTGAACCACACCGGCCTGACGCTCGAGGCCGCCGGCCGGAGGGGCGTGCGGCCGGGGCCGCTGGTCGTGGGCAGCTGGCCCGCGGAGCCGAGCGCGGTGCACCGCGCCAACCTCGTCCGGCTGCAGGAGCTGGCCGCGGAGCACGGGTACGCCTTCGGCGGGACCCTGCCCGCGGGGCTCGGCGCCGCGGAGGCGGCGGAGGTGTTCCGGGTCGCCGGCGGGCTCGTCGCGTCCGGTCGGGGCCGGTAGTCCGGGGACCCTGGCCCCCCGACGCGCGACGGTCCGGCACCCCTCGAGGGGTGCCGGACCGTCGTCGGGGGGTCCTGGAGCGCCGGGGTCCTGGAGCTCGTCAGGACGGTGCGGCTCAGGCGGGGTCCGCGGGGGCCGTCACCTCGGGCTGCGGATCCGCGAGGGTCTTCGGGACCGTGTCCTCGAACTGCGGGAGGCGGTTCAGGTAGTCCACCACCGAGTCGGTGGACTCCACGTCGCCGAACTTGTTGTCGATGTCGTAGAGGTTCCACTGCACGACGCCCGGGACGCGGTCGCCGATGGTCTCCCGGGGGATGATCGGACGGAAGCCCTTGGCGATCGCGTCCTCCACGGTGTGGCGCACGCAGCCGGCCGCGGTCGCGCCGGTCACGATCAGGGTGTCGATGCGGTTGGAGGTCAGGAAGAGCTCGAGGTTCGTGCCCGGGAACGCGGAGGCGCGGTTCTTCTCGATCACGACCTCGCCCTCGGCGGGGGCGATGCGGTCGTCGATCTGCGCCCAGTACGAGTCCGCCGGCAGGGTCTCCACGGGGATCTTCGAGTACCACAGGCCCATGTCGTTCGTCCCCGAGCTCGCGTCCCGGTTGCGGTAGACGTTCGTGGTGTAGAAGACCGGGACGCCCTTGGCGCGCGCGGCCTCGTTGATCCGCTGCACGTTCGGGATGATCTCCTCCATGCCGGGGCAGCTGAAGGGGTGGCCCGGGCGGGTCCAGGCGTTCGCCAGGTCGATGTGGATGACGGCGGGGCGGTTGCCGTAGCCGATCCGCCGCTTGAAGCCGCGGTCGTTGTAGATGCTCGTGCCGGCCTCGAAGGCCTCCTCCAGCACTGCTGCGAGACGGGCCTCGATGTCGTTGGACGTGATCGTCATGGTTCTCTTCACTCCTTGGGATGCTGAGTTGCTGACTAAGCAACTGGGTTGCTGTGATAGGTAACCTAACCCACCGATCGACCCGGCGCTAGGGGTGCGGGGAAATTCTTTTCCCGCGTTCCGGTTGCTGCGGGAAACGCTCGTGAAACAGCGCCGTCACGCAGTCGGGATAGCGTGCCACCATCCATTGCGTGTTGCATCCATCAGAACTACATTGCTCAGTCAACAACAGCTGGTGATCCAGGTCACTCGTCGCGCACGGCGCGCGGCCCACCCCGCCTCCACGGACAAGGACTCCTCATGAGAGCACCGAACGCACCTACCCACTCCACCGGCCCCGCTCGCGGGCTCTCGGACACCCTCGAGAAGGTCCGTCCCGAGCACCTGCGCAAGGTGGTGAGCGCGTCCTTCGCCGGCACTGTCGTCGAGTGGTTCGACTTCGCCATCTATGGCTACATGGCCACGCACATCGCCGCGACCTTCTTCACCTCCACCGATCCGGTGATCGGCCTGCTGGAGGCCTTCGCGGTCTTCGCGGTGGCCTTCGCGCTACGCCCCCTCGGCGGGATCGTCTTCGGCCGGCTGGGTGACAGGCTGGGCCGCAAGAGGATCCTCGTCCTGACGGTCCTGCTGATGTCGGCGTCCACGGCGGCCATCGGCCTCATCCCCGGCCAGGAGGCGATCGGCGTCTGGGCCGCCGTCCTGCTCGCGGTGGCCCGGTGCGTCCAGGGCCTCTCCGCCGGCGGCGAGTACGCCGGTGCCACCATCTACGTGGTCGAGCACAGCCCGGACCGCCGGCGGAACCGCCATTCCAGCGCCATGTCCGCGGCCACCTTCGTCTCGTTCGCCCTCGCCGCGGGGCTGGGCGCGCTGCTCAGCACCGTCCTCCCGCCCGCGGCGATGGGCGAGTGGGGCTGGAGGGTCCTGTTCCTGCTGTCCATCCCGATGGGCCTGATCGCCTTCTACATCCGCTCCAAGCTCCACGAGTCCCCCGAGTTCCAGGCCATGGTGGAGGAATCCGCCCACCGTCCGGCCCCGACCCTCGGCCAGGTCGTGCGCACCCAGTGGCCGCAGATGCTCAAGCTGGGCGGATTCGTCATGCTGACCGCCCTGTCCTTCTACATCTTCTCCACCTACATGGCCACGTTCCTCATCCAGGTGGTCGGCCTGCCCCAGCACTTGGCGCTGCTCTCCAGCCTCGTCTCCCTCCTCTTCGCCACGGCCCTGTCCCCGGTGATGGGCCGCGTCTCGGACCGGATCGGACGCCGTCGCACCATGCAGCTGGCCGCGTCGCTGCTCGTCGTCCTGACGATCCCGGCGTACATGCTGGCGGAGACGGGCACCCTCGGCGGCGCCGTGGCCGGCCAGCTGCTCATCGCCACCGGAGCCGTCACGGCCAACGTGGTGACCTCCGTGCTCATCTCGGAGATGTTCTCCACGGACGTGCGGTACACGGCCTCGGGGATGAGCTACAACATCACCTACGCCGTCTTCGGCGGCACCGCCCCCTACATCGCCACGTGGCTCGTGGCATCGACCGGCAACTCCCTGGCCCCGGCCGTCTACGTCTCGATCGTCGCCGCGGTGTCCCTCGTGGTGGTCTCGGCCTTCATCAGGGAGACCGCCGGGCGTCCGCTGCGCCGCTTCCACGACGACCCGGTGGCAGCGGACGCCTGACGGCCCGCCTGCCGACCACGCCGTGGCCGCCCCCTCGTCGTCGCGGACCGCTCAGCGGCTGCCCAGGCGTGCGGAGACCTGCCCGGCCGCGCGCAGGACGGCGTCCCGCAGGACGTCCTGGCTGGCCCGGAACTGCACCCGGGACCGCGGCGCGCTGGCCGTGATGCAGCCCACGGCCCGTCCGCGGTAGTCCCGGACGGGCGCGGAGACGCCGTACTCCTCGAAGGTGGTCTCGCCGTCGTTGACGGCGTAGCCCTGGTCCCGGACGGTCCGCAGGTGCTCATGGGCTGGGTCGTCGAGCCCCCGGTAGCTGTCCCGTTGGATGATGCCCCCCGAGAGCAGGCGGCCGACCTCCTCGGGCGGCAGCTCGGCCAGGAACACGCGGACGGACGAGCTGGCGTACTTGTTGTAGCGCGTGCCGATCGAGGCGCTGTGCTTCACCTGGTGCGGGCTGGCCGTCTGCTCCACCACGATCGCGTTGGTGCCGTTCCAGACGGAGATCGCCGCAGTCTCGTCGGTGGCCTCGGTCAGCTCCTCCAGGTGGGGCACCGCCGCCCGGCGCACGTCCAGCTCGGCCAGCAGTGGGCCCGCCAGGCCGATCATCCCCAGGCCCAGGCGGTAGCGCCCGGAGTCCTCGTCGCGCTGCACGTAGCCGGACTCCGTCAGGCCGGCGAGCATCCGGGAGACGGTGCTCTTGTGCAGTCCGACGAGCTCGGAGATCTCCGTGACCCCCAGCAGTGGACGCGAGGTCACGGAGAAGGCCTCCAGCACCGCCAGCCCGTTCAGCAGTGACGCTGCCGCACCCTGCGGCTTGTCCCCCTGGGACTGGGTTCCCGGCATGATCTTCCTCCCCGGGCGAGTGCACCGTGCCTCCGCCGCCTGTCCGTGAACATGCTAGGCGATGCCCTCGCGCCCCCCACCGGCCCCCCGGTGTCGCGGGCCGCGTCCCTCCGCGGGGGCTCGCGCAACATCCCGGAAACGCCGACTTAACCTCCCAGGCCTTGCGATGTCGTTGCGCGGGAGGAAATTCTGTTGGTGTAACCACAACACATCGGCCGAAGATAGGGCTCCAGCGCCTGACATGGGAAGGGACGGGCGGAGAAACGAGCCATTGCGCGTTGCTCTAGATGGAACTACATTGCTAGCCAAGCAACCCGTGATCCAGGTCACAGCCTGCTTCGGGGTCGGCCCGGGCCGTCCGGCCCGCTTCCCGCCCCGGATGGAGTTCCACTCCACCTCTCGAAACCATCCTCCCATCCCCACCAAGTCCCGAGCCCCTCTCGAAAGGACCCATCATGAAGCGCATCGGAGTAGACGTCGGCGGCACCTTCACCGACCTGTACTTCTCCGACGACGAGCAGCGCCTCGCCGTCGTGGAGAAGGTCCCCTCCACCCCGCACGATCCCTCCGAGGCGGTCGTCAGCGGGATCGCGAGGCTCTGCGAGAAGGCCGGGGTGGCCCTGTCGGAGATCGACCAGCTCGTCCACGGGACCACGGTCGCCACCAACACCGCGCTGACGCACACCGGTGCGGAGGTCGGCATGATCACCACCGAGGGCTTCCGGGACATCCTCCACATCGCCCGGCACAAGAAGCCCCACAACTTCTCCCTGCAGCAGGACCTGCCCTGGCAGACCAAGCCGCTCGTCAAGCGCCGCCACCGCCTGACCGTGAACGAGCGCATCACCGCCCCGCACGGCGACGTCCTGCGCCCCCTGGACGAGGACGAGGTCCGCGAGCGCGTGCGGGAGCTGAAGGCGGCCGGCGTCGAGGCCATCGCCGTCTGCCTGCTCCACTCCTACCTGAACCCGGTCCACGAGCAGCGGATCGGCGAGATCGTCCGCGAGGAGTTCCCCGAGGCGTTCCTCTCGCTGTCCAGCGACATCGTCCCCCTGTACCGGGAGTACGAGCGGTTCTCCACCACCGCGCTGAACGCCTACGTCGGCCCCCGCGTCTCGGCGTACCTGCACCGGCTCCACGACGAGGTGACGGCCCTCGGCTACCAGCGGGAGATCCTGCTCATGCAGTCCTCCGGTGGCATGGTGCCCATTCGCGAGGCGGCCCGCCGTCCCGTCACGCTGATGATGTCCGGCCCGGTCGGCGGACTGATCGGCGGGGTGTGGGCCGGCAAGCAGTCCGGCTTCGAGAACGTGGTGACCCTGGACATCGGCGGCACGTCCGCGGACATCGGCGTCGCCTACCAGGGCGACCTGCGCATGCGCCACCTGCTGGACACCAAGATCGGGGACCACCAGGCCATGGTGCCCATGGTGGACATCGACACCATCGGCGCCGGCGGCGGGTCCATCGCGTACGTGGACGCCGGCGGGGTCTTCCGCGTCGGCCCCCAGTCCGCCGGCGCCGTCCCCGGCCCGGTCTGCTACGGCCGCGGCGGGACCGAGCCGACGTCGACCGACGCCCAGGTGCTGCTCGGCCGCATGCGCCCGGACCGGGTCCTCGCCGGCTCCGGACTGGACATGGACCTCGAGGGAGCGCGCGCGGCCATGCAGGGCCTCGCGGACCAGCTGGGCATGTCCGTGGAGGAGGCGGCGCTGGGCGCCCTGCAGATCCAGAAGTTCGGCATGACCCAGGCGATCGAGCAGAACTCGGTGCGGCGGGGCTACGACCCCCGCGACTTCACCCTCGTCGCCGCCGGCGGCGCGGGGGCGCTCTTCGCCTGCGAGATCGCGGCCGAGCTCGAGGTCCCGCACGTGCTGATCCCCGCCCACCCCGGCATCATCGCGGCCACCGGCCTGCTGGCCACCGACGAGAAGTACGAGTTCGTGGCCACCAGCCGCTTCCGGTTCGCCGACGCCGACCCGGCCGTCATCCAGGCCTCCTTCGAGCAGCTCGAGCGCGAGGCGAACGCCCAGCTCGACGCCGAGGGCGTGCCGGCCGGGCGGCGCCGGCTGGACTGGCTGGCCGACGCCCGCTATGAGGGACAGGGCTACGAGATCCGCTTCGACGTGCCGGAGGGCCCGGTGACCACGGCCTGGCTGGACCAGGCCGAGGCCGCCTTCCACGACGCCCA
The DNA here is from genome assembly GCF_005877055.1 of Citricoccus sp. SGAir0253. Lineage (NCBI taxonomy): Bacteria > Bacillati > Actinomycetota > Actinomycetes > Micrococcales > Micrococcaceae > Citricoccus > Citricoccus sp. SGAir0253. Next base: position 161,575 of record NZ_CP039424.1, read on the forward strand.
CTTCGAGGAGTACGGCCACCGCTTCAAGGACGGCGCCGTGGAGGTCATCAACATCCGCGTCGAGGCCCGCGCCGTGATGGACGAGCTCCCGACGCCGGAGGCCACCCAGTCCGGCAGCCTCGAGTCGGCCCTCGTCGAGACCCGGCCGGTGACCTTCGACGTGGACGGCAAGCCGACCACCGTGGACACCGGCTTCTACGACCGGGAGAGGATGGGCGTGGGCACCACCTTCGTGGGACCGGCGGTGATCGAGCAGTACGACTCCACCGTCGTGGTGCCGCCGGCCTTCAGCGGCCGGGTGGACGAGGCCGGCAACCTGGTCATCGCCTGCCCGGTGGCCACGGAGACCGCCGAGAAGCTCGCCACGCCGATCCTCATGCGCGTGATCGGCGGCGCCCTGAACTCCGCGGCCAAGGAGATGGCCTCGGTCCTGTTCCGGATGGCGTACTCCTCGATCATCCGCGAGTCCGAGGACCTCGGGGCCGGCCTGTTCGACAAGGACGGCAACGTCCTGGCAGAGTCCGACTCCACGCCGATGTTCATGGGGTCCATGCCGAAGATCGTCAAGGGGGTCATCTCGGTCCTCGGGGACGACATCCACGAGGGCGACGTCATCCTGCACAACGACCCCTACCTCGGGGCCACCCACTCCCCGGACGTGGCGATCATCGAGCCGATCTTCCACGACGGTGAGCTCGTCGGGTTCGCCGGGGCCTCGGGCCAGCTCATCGACAACGGCGGGGCCTTCTCCGGTCTCATGGTGGACATCCAGGACGTCCAGTCCGAGGGCACCATCTTCCGGGCCGTGAAGGTCTACGAGAAGGGCGTCCGGCAGGAGTCCCTGATCCGGCACATCCTCCACAACACCCGGACGCCCACCTCGAACGAGGGCGACTTCCAGGCGATGATCGCCGCCTGCGAGCTCGCCAAGTCGCGGTACCTGGCCCTCGTGGAGCGCTACGGCCGGGACGCGGTCCGCGACGCCGGACAGAGCTGGATCGACTACTCGGAGCGGATGCTGCGGCAGGAGATCGCGAAGATCCCGGACGGCGTCTACGAGACCGAGGTGGGCTACCTGGACGACGACGGCCGCAACTACGGCAAGAAGCTGCCGATCGCCGTGAAGGTGATCGTGGAGGGCGACGAGATCACCTACGACCTCACCGGCTCCTCCGAGCAGGTCCCGACCGCGTACAACTGCGCGTTCGAGGGCACCACCGTCTCGGCGTTCACGTTCATCACGCGCATGATGTTCCTGGACGAGGTCGCCTTCCCGGTCTTCGTGCCGCAGAACGAGGGCATGCTCAAGCCGCTGAAGGTGATCGCCCCCGAGGGCACGATCTTCAACCCGAAGTACCCGGCCGCCACGTTCTCCCGGTTCTCCCAGGTCCAGCGGGCCGTGGACCTGGCCCTGCGGGCCCTGGCCCCGGTCATCCCGGACCGGGTCACCGCGGGCAACTCCGCCCACATCCACTTCATGTCCTACTCCGGGTGGGACGAGGCGCAGGGCGAGTACTGGGTCTACCTCGAGGTCAACGAGGGCTCCTACGGGGCCCGGGCCACGAGCGACGGGCCGGACTCCGTGGACAACCTCATCGCCAACACGCGCAACAACCCGATCGAGGAGCTGGAGTGGCGGTTCCCGATGCGCACCGACCGGTACGAGCTGCGCTCCGAGCCGGCCGCGGCCGGGGAGTACCGCGGCGGCATCGGCATCGTGCGCGAGAACACCTTCCTCACGGACACGGTGGTCACGTGCGAGGGCGAGCGCCACGACTCGGACGCGCCGTGGGGCGCCTACGGCGGGCACGACGGGCTCAACGCCTCCCTGGTGAAGAACCCCGGCCGCGAGGGCGAGGAGTCCTGGCCGTCCAAGGTGACCGGCCGCCAGATCCAGGCCGGTGACTCCCTCCAGATCACCGTCCCCAGCGGCGGCGGCTTCGGCGATCCGCTGAAGCGCGATCCGTTGCGCGTGCTCGAGGACGTCCTGGACGGCTTCACCACCGCCGAGGCCGCCACGCGCGACTACGGCGTCGTCCTCAAGGAGGTGGACGGCCGGCTCACGGTCGACCTGACGGCCACCGCCCAGCAGCGCGAGCGGCGGGGCGCGGAGCTCAGCACCGTCTCCTGACCCGGGGCAGCACCACGCGAGGGGTGGCCGGGGCCGGTCACGCACCGGCCCCGGCCACCCCTTCCCCCGTTCCGGCTCCCGCACCGCCCTCCCCAGCGGTACTCATCGGCACCCCGCCCCGGCCGTTCGCGCCCTCGGGCACCCCCTCCCACCCACGCAAGGAACCGCCATGTCCATCACCCAAACCCGGCAGGTCGAGTCCACCGACATCACCCCCCAGGACGTCCGCCTGGCCACCTGGATCTGTTTCTTCGCCTGGACCTTCGCGGTCTACGACTTCGTCCTCTTCGGCAACCTGTTGCCCCAGTTGGCCTCCGACCTCGGGTGGTCCGCCGCCCAGTCCACCGAGGTGAACACGTGGGTCACGGCGGGCACCGCGCTGGTGGCCTTCGCGATCGGCCCCGTGGTCGACCGGATCGGCCGCCGCAAGGGCATCCTCGTCGCGGTCATCGGGGCGGCGGTCGCCTCCCTGCTGACCGCCATGGTCGGCTGGGTCGCCGGCATCACCGTCGGACTGGGGATCGTCTTCCTCGTCCTCGTCCGCTCCCTCGCCGGCCTGGGCTACGCCGAACAGGCCATCAACGCGGCCTACCTCAACGAGATGTTCGCCCACAGCCACGCGGACCCGGCCAGGGCCCGGCGCCGCGGACTGGTGTACTCGCTCGTCCAGTCGGGCTGGCCGATCGGCTCCGTGCTCGCCGCCGGCTCGGTCTACCTGCTGTTCCCGGTCGGCGGGTGGCAACTGTGCTTCATCGTCGCCGCGGTCCCGGCCGTGTTCATCGTCATCGCCGGCCGCTGGCTGCGGGAGAGCCCCCAGTTCGCCCGCCGTCGGGAGATCGACCACCTGCTCGCCGAGGGCAAGGAGGTCGAGGCCCAGCGCCTCGGCGTGCAGCACGGGATCGACGTCACCGCCCAGGCCAGCCCCCTCGTCTCCGTGTTCCGCGGGGAATCGCTGCGGTCCACCCTCACGATCGGCGGCGCCTTCCTGCTGAACTGGCTCGGCGTGCTGGCCTTCTCCATCCTCGGCACCTCACTGCTGTCCGCGCCGGACGGCAAGGACATCGCCTTCGACAACGCGCTGCTGATCCTGATCATCTCCAACGCCACCGCCTTCGCCGGGTACCTGTTCCACGGCTGGCTCGGCGACCGGATCGGGCGGCGCAACGCGATCGGGATCGGCTGGATCCTGTGCGCGGTCTCCTTCTTCACCATGCTCCAGGTGCCCAACGGGGACTTCCCGCTGATCGTGGCCCTGTACAGCGCCGGACTGTTCTTCCTGATCGGCCCGTTCTCCGCCCTGCTGTTCTTCACCGGCGAGAGCTTCCCGGTCCACACCCGCGCCACGGGCAGCTCGATCATCAACGCCGCCGGCCAGGTCGGGGCCATCATCGGCGGCCTGCTGCTCACCGCCACCCTGACCGCCGGGGCGGGCTGGGTCAACGCGGCGATGTGGTGGGGCGTCGTCCCCATCCTGGCCTCGGGGCTGCTGATCTTCGCCGCCCGGAACGTCGATCCCCGGACCGTCCGCACCGACTGATCGGCACGGATCCAGGCCCGAGACCGGCCTCCGCCCGGCGGCACCTCCATCGAGCCCGGGAGGTGCCGCCGGGCGGAGGTCATCCACCTCCTGGGGATCGGAGACCGCAGCAGGGCCACCGCGCCCAGGACCTTCCGCAGACTTGTAAAGCGGCCTTTACGTCAAGCGGTCTTGTCTGTAAAGTGTGTTTGACACTGCAGGTCATGGACGAGGGGAAGGACCTCCACGATGGACACCAACAGGGGCATGAAGAGCGCATGGGGGCGGGCGCGGTTCGGCGGCGGCTCGACAACACTGCTGGCGGCCTCACTGACTGCCGGAGCCCTCGTGTCAGCCGGCCTGGGCGGACTCTTCCTGGTTCTGGGCAACACGCAGGATCCGGTGCTGGCCTTCTCCGTGGTCGCCGTCGTCACCCTGCCGGTCACGGCAGTGCTCGCCTGGGCGGTGCTGGTGGATCGCTCAACGCTGGCCGGGGCTCTCGAGAAGCCGGAGGACTCGATCGAGTCGGCCTGGTACGACAGGGCGGCCGGCGGGGCGTTCGGAGACGTCCTCATCGTCGGGGGCCTCGGTGCCGGTGCGCTCGCGTTCACGGGAACCGAGGCACCCTTGGCCTGGGCGTTGTCCGCACTGGTCCTCTTTGCCATGCTGGACCTCGCCGTGCGCTACCTGTGGCTGAAGAGGGCGGCGCGGTAGTGGAGAACACGCTTCCGCAGCACCGGCAGGGCCTTGGCTGGTCCCAGCAGCGACTGGCTGACGAGCTCGGCGTCTCCCGGCAGACCATCATCTCGATCGAGAAGGGGCGGTACGACCCCTCCTTGCCCGTGGCGTTCCGGCTCGCACAGGCCTTCCACTGCACCATCGAGGAGCTCTTCACCCCTCCGAACGCCCAGGATCCATGAGTCCGAGGGCTCGACGGGGGGCGGTGCGGGACGAGGCGTTGCGTGCCGGGCCCGGAGGGACGGGCCCCGCCGTCCCCGGCGGGACTGACCCGCGCCGACTGGCAGACTGACAGGGGCACGCGCAGCACGAGGGTCCGGCCCGGGATCCGCCACGCGATCGCTGCCCGCAGCGCCGAAGGAGTCCGCCACGAACCGCTCGCCAGTCCTGCGCCCCGCCCTGCCCTGGGTCATCGCGGGCATCGTCGTCCTCGCCCTGAACCTGCGCGCCCCGATCATCGCGCCGACCGCGGTGCTCGGGCCGATCCGGGACGACACCTCGCTCAACGCCATCGGCGCCGGCCTGCTGACCGGCCTGCCCGTGCTGCTGTTCGCCCTGGCCACCCCGCTGGCCACCCGGTGGATCCGGCGCTTCGGCCCCGAGGCGGTCGTCCTGCTGTGCCTGTCCGGCGTGCTCGCGGGCACCGTCATCCGGTCCACCGGACCGGCCTGGGTGGTGCTGGCCGGGACGGCGGTCATCGGCATCGCGATCACCCTGGGCAACATCGTCGTACCGGTGATCATCCGGCGGGACGTGCCCTGGCGCCAGGTGTCCCTGGCCACCGGCGCGTACTCGGCGGCCATGAACGTCGGCTCCATGCTCACGCTGGTGGTCACCGCGCCACTGGCCGACGCCATGGGCTGGCGCTGGGCCATCGCGGCCTGGGCGGTCCTCACCGCCGGCGGACTGGCCTACTGGCTGTGGTGGTCCCGGCGCCTGCGCGCCCGCGCCACCGCCCCGGTCCCCGGTCTTCCCGACGCCGCGACGGGCACCTCCTCGGCCGGTGCCGTGGACGCCCCGGCGCCGGCCCCGGGCGCCGGCCGATCCCGCTTCCGGATGATCGTCGTCCTGCTCACCGTGGCCTTCTGCGGGCAGTCCGGGGCCTACTACGCCACCACCACCTGGCTGCCGACCCTGCTGGGCGATGCCATGGGACTGGCGGCGGGAGCCTCGGGCGCCACGGCCTCGCTGTTCCAGGTGGCGGCGATCGTGGGAGCGTTCGGCGTGCCGGTGATCACGCTCCGGGCCCGCAGGCACTGGGTTCCGGTGGCCGTGATGGGAGCGCTCTGGATCGCCCTGCCCCTAGGCTTGCTGCTGGCCCCGGAGACCTACGTGCTGTGGTCCATCATCGGCGGCATCGCCCAGGGCGGAGGATTCACCGCCATCTTCTCCATCATCGCCCGGGTGGCCGTCACCGACGCCCAGGCCGCCTCCGGTTCGGCGTGGGTGCAGACCGGTGGCTACCTGGTCGCCACGGTCACCCCGCCCCTGGCCGGCTGGCTGAACGCGACCTCCGGTGGCTGGACGGCTCCCCTGGTGCTGGTGCTGGTCCTGACCGTCCTGTTCTGTACCGGCGGTCTCCTGGCTGCGCGTCTTGCACAGCGACCCTCCTGAACCCGGCGGGCGCGGTGGCCTCGACGAGGGCGGGCCCTCAAGGGTGCCCCGCATGACGCCCCGTCACCGGGGCGGACCACCGGGCGGGGCCTCCGGGACGCTGGCCGAGGGGCTGCGACGTCGGTCTACGTCAACCCGGGGAAGGTCCGGTGGGGGTTCCCCTATCGGGTAGCCCGGCGCGTCCTGAAGGGCAGCATGTCTCGACGGTCCCTGGTCTTCGTACAACTCACTTTGGATGCTGAAGGACCCTCAGCGAGTACCCACACTCTTCGATGTCGGTCACGCGGGAGTCATGGTGTCCGGGTGCATGCTCTGGGCATCGAATGCCGGATCGGGCAGGCCTGGTCGCGGTGGCCCATCAAAGTCATCCGGGTCAGCGAATCAGCAGGTTGTCGTGGACCTGCGTCCACCCATCGTCGGTCAGGCCGGTAACGTCGGCCCCGTCGCGAACGGCCGTGGCCTGCTGGCCCTCGAAACTCACCGTCCCCATCTCGGATTGCCCGTTCCCCGGGCCGAAGCAACCCGTCACACCGGCTTCCACGGCCACGATGCACACACCCCCGGCCATGCCCGGATCGGCTGGGGCGGCCAAGAAGTATGAGATCCCCTCATGATCGGCGAGGAATCGTGCACTGTCCGGTTTAAGGTCTTGCAGGGCAGAGTCCTCGAGCCGTCCATCTCCGGCCGAGAGCTGATCCTGAGCTGTCGCCGGTTCTTCCAGCACGGCGAAGCCGGCACCACTTTGGCTGCAGCCGGTCACCAGCAGGAGCGTGAGCATCGCGGTTGCGGTTGGATACCTACGCTGCACTGGCACTCCTGCACGTCGAAGAAGGCGTTTCCATCCACCCTAGTCAGATTAGGGGCGAGGCAGATCACAGGGCTCTAACGATGGCACTGGAGCGGCGCCCAGGTTCGGGGCCGCGGTGCTGGCCATCTCCGCACCAAGATCAGACCGCGCTACTCTCGGGAGGCACTGGAGCACGCCTTGTTCGTGTAGACGACCCACCTCCGCAAAACGATCGGCTTACGGAACCTGAGCCAGCGCAGCCCCGGCGGCCAGGTCCTCGGACCGGAAGCCGCCACTGAGCATCGACAGAACACCGCCATTTACCGGTGAAAGCCACAGACCCCACTCCCCCGGATTCTGGCGAAACTTGCCGACGCCACAATCACGCGCTTTTGTCTCATTCGCCAGCGTCTCAACTACCTGAGAACAGTCGAGCTATTGAGACGAGGGCCGGATGGCAAGCCTGGGTACGCGTGTCAGGTTCAGAAGTGGGCTTCACTGATGTCAGGAGCGCCCTGCACTCGATTCCCCCGTCGTCTCCGCGTCGATGAGTAGTCATCGACAGCGACCTCGATCAGTCCGGCTTCACGCCGGTGGGATGCTCGGTCCAGCCTTGTTCTTGTTAGCCGGTTCTGTCATACGGTCCGGCCCGGCGAGCCCGTTGAGATCTGGTTCGTCGAGGTCACTGATGTCGCGGGCTGAGCGCGGGAGCTTTGCCTCGATGGGGTGCCTTCTCCTCGCAGGGAGAAGCGAGCCCCGGGCCTTTTCATTCTTTCCGGTCAGGCCTTAGCGGTGTCTGACCTGGGTGCTGGTTTTGGGGTGTTCCTGGAGGGATGAAGAGCTAGGAACGCTGTGCGGCACCTGCCGTGCCCGTCGGAGCAGGGGTGGCCTGGTCGTTTGTGCCGTTGCGGTCTTCGCTGAGGCTGTAGAACCAGGCGATGTGGTGGTGTAGGGCGTCGGCGGCGTCCTGGCCGCGTCGGTCACGGAAGGCTTCCAGGATGGTCTTGTGCTGGTCTTGAAGGGTGCACCGCACGTCAGCCCAGTTGGGTAGGCCTGCGACGGTTTCCTGGACATAGCTGATGGTGGCCTGACGGAGGGAGTCCATGATGGTTTCGACCACCACGTTTCCGGCCAGGGAGCTAAGCAGGGTGTGGAATTGGGAGTCGTGTTCGTGGAACCACCCGGAAGGCAGGTCCGGGTCGTCCATGGTGTCGAGCAGCTCGGCGGCCTGGTTCAGGATTTCTGAGCGCTGTTCCGTGTCCGGGGCGGCGGCGGAGTCGAGGGCCGACTGGGTTTCCAGCAGGAGTCGGGTCTGGACGATGTCCCGGACCGGAAGGGACCGGGTGGCGATGTGCATCCGCAGCGCCCACGCCAGGGCGGAGGACGGTTCGGAGATCACCACGGCCCCTGAGCTGGGTCCGGAGCCGGTCGCGGATCGGACCAGGCCCATGGCGTCGAGGATGCGCACGGCCTCGCGGACCGATGCCCGGGAGATGGCGAACTCCTCGGCGAGCTGGCGTTCGCTGGGTAGTTTGTCCCCCACGGAGATCTCCCCGGACCTCAACCGCTGCTCCAGCCAGTCGAGCACGACGGTGTAAGTACGGGACGTGGGGGGCATGGGTATCTCCGGGGCCTAGGTGGACCGACTCATCGTACTGGCTTTGGGCGCGTTCTCAGTTGCCCGGCAGCATCCAGGCCAGCACGTTGGACTGCAGGAACACGAGGGTGCACAGCAGCAGCAGCAGGCCGACCGACCACCAGATGACGGAGCGGAAGATGGCCGATTCCTTGCCCTCCATGGCCACCGAGGTTGCCGCGATGGCCAGCGACTGGGGCGAGATCATCTTGCCGACCACCCCGCCGGAGGTGTTCGCGGCGGTCATCAGGTGCGGGTCCAGGCCCGCCTCCAGGGCGGCGGTCTTCTGCAGGTTGGCGAACAGTGCGTTGGCCGAGGTGTCCGAACCGGTCACGGCCGTGCCGATCCAGCCCAGGACGGGTGAGAAGAAGGCGAAGGCGGCACCGAGTCCGGCCACCCAGGTGCCCATGGCGATGGTCTGGCCGGAGAAGTTCATCACGTAGGCCAGGGACAGCACGGCCATGATGGTCAGGGCCGCGAAGCGCATCCGCCAGAACGTCCTGCCGATCTCCGCCACGGCGTTGCCCAGGGAGAGTCGGAACTTGCCGTGGGCGTTGAAGAGGGAGTAGATCAGGGCCACCAGCAGCCCGGCGATCAGCAGCAGGGTGCCCGGGCTGGAGAGCCATTGGAACTTGTAGACGGTGTTGGTGATCGGCTCGCCGTCGGCATTGAGCAGCCGCCCGTCCAGTCCGGGCCACGGGATGGCGATGTCCGTGGCGGCCAGCGCCGCCGGGATATCCACTCCGATCGTCCACAGCTTGGCGATGCCGAAGACCGCGACCACGAGGATATAGGGCAGCACCGCCATCCAGATGCGCGCCGGCGTCAGGGACTCCGGGGAGGCCGGTTTGGCCACGCCCAGGCGGTCGCGCACCGCGTCGGCGCCCTTGGGCTTCCAGAACCGCAGGAATATTACGGCGGCGGCCAGCCCGGCCAGCGAGGCGACGACGTCGGTGAGCTCGTAGGAGAAGTAGGTGGCGCTCCACCACTGGGCGACGGCGAAGGTGGCGCCGATGACCAGGGCGGCCGGCCAGGCCTCGCGCAGCCCCCGGAAGCCATCGATGATCAGCAGCAGGAAGGAGGGAACCAGCAGGGCCAGGAACGGGGCCTGGTGTCCGACGACCGCGCCGATGTCGGCCGGGTCCAGGTTGGTCAGCACGCCGGCGGTCGTGATGGGGATGCCGATGGCGCCGAAGGCCACGGGGGCGGTGTTGGCGATGAGCACCACGGTGGCCGTCTTCAACGGCTTCAACCCCAGGGCCAGGATCATGGTGGCCGTGATGGCAACCGGGGCGCCGAAGCCGGCCAGGGCCTCCAGCAGGCCGCCGAAACAGAACGCGATGAGGATGGCCTGGATGCGCAGGTCCCCGCCGCCGATGGTGTCGAAGAGGGTCCGCATGTCCTCGAACCGTCCGCTGAGCACCGTCACCTGGTAGAACCACAGCGCCAGGACCACGATCCACACGATCGGGAACAGTCCGAACACGGCCCCCTGCGTGACCGAGAGCAGGGCCAGGTCCCCGGGCATGTGGAAGCCCACCACGGCCACGGCGAGGGCGACCAGCAAAGCGACCACGCCACAGATGTACGCCCGGGCCTTCACCACCAACAGCATGACGAAGAACGTGATCAGAGGCAGGGAGCCGACGAGGGCAGAGAGCGCCACGCTCCCGGCTACGGCGTCGGGCATCGCGATGAATGTGCTCACGCGGATCTCCTGGATGGGGCGGTCGGGAACCGGCAACGCCGGTCAGATGTGGACTGACCACAGTGGTCAGGCCACAGACGATATATGAGGTGAGTCACACACGTCAACCGCCCTCCAATTTCTCTCCCGCGGTAGGCCCGCCCCTCCCCCGCGCGTCTCACCGGAACGGAAGGCTGCCCCGACGCGGCCGATTGTGTGGCGGCCATCACTCGCTTATAGTGGTCTGACCACAGGGGCTCGATCGGTCCCAGTCCCTCTTTTGCCGATGGAGGTCGCATGAGAATCGCCTTGTTCGCCACGTGCATCGTGGACGCGATGTACCCGCGGGTCGCTCTGGCGACCGTGCGGGTCCTGGAGCGGCTCGGCCACGAGGTGGTGTTCCCGCCCGGGCAGGGGTGCTGTTCGCAGATGCACGTCAACAGCGGCTACCTACAGGACGCGCTGCCGGTGGTGCGCAACCACGTGAAGGCCTTCAGTGCCGCGGACTACGACGTCGCGGTGGCGCCCTCGGGGTCCTGTGTGGCCTCCCTGGGGCACCAGCAACCGATGGTCGCCCGGGCCGGCGGGGACGAGGACCTGGCTCGACGGGCCGAGGCGGTGGCCGGGACCACTTATGAGCTCTCCCAATTGCTGGTGGACGTGCTCGGGGTGTCCGATGCCGCCGAGCAGCTGGGGTCGTGGTTCCCACACACGGTGACGTATCACCCGTCCTGCCATGGGATGCGGTTGCTGCGCCTGGGTGACCGGCAGAAGGACCTGGTGCGCTCCGTGGCCGGGGTGGAGTTCACCGAGCTGCCCGACGCCGAGGAGTGTTGCGGGTTCGGCGGCACGTTCTCGTTCAAGAACCCGGACGTGTCCGCGGCGATGGCCGAGGAGAAAATCGGCAACATCACCGCCACCGGCGCCCAGGTCTGCACCGGTGGGGACGCCTCCTGCCTGATGCACCTGGGCGGGGCGATCTCCCGCACCGGCGCGGGGGTGGCCACCGTGCACTTCGCCGAGATCCTGGCCTCCACCCGGCAGAACCCGCTGGAGGTGACCGGGCCGGTGGAGCTGTCCATCCCCGGCCCGACCGGACGACGCCACCGGACCCAAGCCGCCGCCGGTTCGGCCGCCGGTTCGGCCAGTAGTGATGCCCCCGCGGCCGTGGCCGCCGATTCAGGAGAGAGCCGATGAGCCGCACCGCCCTCGGGATGCCCGCCGTCCGCCCCGTGCACGGGCAGGGGAACCTGCACGCCGAGACCGCCTTCCCGGCCGCGGCCCGGACCGAGATGGGCAACACCCAGATGCGGGCCAACATCCGCCACGCCACCCACACGATCCGCGGCAAGCGCGCCAACGTGGTCAACGAGCTCCCGGACTGGCAGGCGCTGCGCTCGGCCGGCTCGGCCCTCAAGGAGTCGGTGATGGCGAACCTGCCCGAGCTGTTGGAGCAGTTCGAGGCCAACGTCACCGCCCGCGGCGGCACCGTGCACTGGGCCCGGGACGCCGCCGAGGCCAACCGGATCATCACGAACCTGGTCCAGGCCACCGGCAGCACCGAGGCCATCAAGATCAAGTCCATGGCCACCGCGGAGATCGACCTGGAACGCCACCTGGCCGAACATGGGATCACCGCCACCGAGACCGACCTGGCCGAACTGATCGTCCAGCTGGGTCACGACCGCTCCTCGCACATCCTGGTCCCGGCCATCCACAAGAACCGCCACGAGATCCGCGAGATCTTCCTGCGGGAGATGACCGAGACCGACGAGACCCTCACCTCCGAGCCGCGCGACCTGGCCGAGGCCGCCCGCGCCCACCTGCGCGAGAAGTTCCTCTCCACCAAGGTCGCGATCTCCGGGGCGAACTTCGGGGTCGCCGAGACCGGCACGCTGACCGTGGTGGAGTCCGAGGGCAACGGGCGGATGTGCCTGACCCTGCCCGAGACGCTGATCACCGTGATGGGCATCGAGAAACTCGTCCCCACCTTCGCCGACCTGGAGGTCTACCTGCAGTTGCTGCCGCGGTCCTCCACGGGTGAGCGGATGAACCCCTACACCTCGATGTGGACTGGGGTCACCCCCGGGGACGGGCCCCAGGACGTGCACGTGGTGCTGCTGGACAACGGCCGCTCCGCGGTGCTCTCGGACCCGGCCGGCCGCTCGGCGTTGCACTGCATCCGCTGCTCGGCCTGCCTGAACGTGTGCCCGGTCTACGAACAGGCCGGCGGACACGCCTACGGCTCGACCTACCCCGGCCCGATCGGGGCGATCCTCTCGCCCCAGCTGACCGGGATCACCTCGGCGGAGAACGCCTCCCTGCCGTACGCCTCCACCCTATGCGGGGCCTGCTACGACGTGTGCCCGGTGAAGATCGACATCCCCGAGATCCTCGTGCACCTGCGCGACGAGGACGTGCGCACCAAGCACGGCCAGCGCCCCGCCGCCGACGCGGTCCCCACCGAAGACGGCGCCACCGCCGCCCTTCAGACTCCGGCCGGCCCCCAAGCCACCGCCGAGAACACCGGCGGTGGCCGCAGCACCGGATCGGCATCGGGACCGGCCTCGGGCCGGGTGCGCCGATTGTTCCAGCGGCTGCCGCACCCGCCGTCCGAGATGGACCTGATGATGAAGGGCGCCTCGATGGTGATGTCCTCCGGACGGCGCATGGCCCTGGCCGAGCGGGCCCTGCCCCTGGGCCGGGCCGTGGCCGGCCACGACCGACGCATCAGCTGGCTGCCCGGCATGGCCGGTGGCTGGACCGACGTCCGCGACATCCCGGCACCGCCCCGTGAGTCCTTCCGCAACTGGTGGGCCCAACACGCCGACGAAACGCAAGACCGGGTGCGCGCGGACGGGACGGCGCCCAACGCCGACCCAGCCCAACCCACCGACCCGCACCAGTTAAAGGAGGGCGACCGATGAGCACCGACGCCAAGACCGAGATCCTGGCCCGCATCCGCGGCGCCCTGGCCGACCAGCCCACCGCCCCGACGGTGGAACGCGCCTACCGCACGGTGTCCGACCGGCCCGCCGGGGACGTCCTGGAGATGCTCGAGGACCGGCTCGTCGACTACAAGGCCACGGTCCACCACGAGAACGTGGAAACCCTACCGGCACGCATCACCGAGCTGCTGGGCTCATCCGCCCGGTACGTGGTCCCCGCTGGCCTGGACCCATCCTGGCTGCCGGCCGACACCGACACCCTCCAGATGATCCGGGAGTCCACGGATGAACACGGACGGGTGCTCGGGGTCCGGGAACTCAATGCCGTGGACGCCGTGGTCACCTCCTCCACCGTGTCCTGCGCCGAGACCGGCACGATCTTCCTCACCGCCCGCCCCGACGAGGGACGCCGGGCCATCAGCCTGGTCCCGGACCACCACATCTGCGTGGTTCCGGCCGCATCGGTGGTGGAACTGATCCCCGAGGCCCTGGTCCGGGTCGAGCCCACCGCGCCGATCACCATGATCTCCGGGCCCTCGGCCACCTCGGACATCGAGCTCGAACGCGTCGAGGGCGTCCACGGCCCACGCCGGCTCGACGTCATCCTGCTCGGCTAATACCCCCACCCCGAGGCCTGCCGGCCGTCGGGACCTGCCGGCCAGTGGCCTGCCCGCGGTGGGGCCGATCACCGCGGCGGGGCCTCACCGCGCCCCGAGACCGGGTGGTGCCCGGTCCTCTTGTACCTTTCGACAGCTCCGTGCGCCTTCCGGGTGCTCACGGCAGCGGAACGGAGTGATGTTCGTGTTCCAGAAGATCCTTGTGGCCAATCGCGGCGAGATCGCCATCCGGGCGTTCCGGGCGGCCGTCGAGCTGGGGGCCCAGACCGTGGCGGTCTTCCCCTATGAGGACCGCAACTCCCTGCACCGGCAGAAAGCCGACGAGGCCTACCAGATCGGTGAACGGGGCCACCCGGTCCGGGCCTACCTGGACGTGGAGGAGATCCTCCGGATCGCCATCGAAGCCGGGTGTGATGCGATCTACCCGGGCTACGGTTTCCTGTCCGAGAACCCGGAGTTGGCCCGGGCGGCCGCGGCGGCGGGCATCACCTTCGTCGGCCCGGCGGCGGAGATCCTGGAACTGGCCGGCAACAAGGTGCAGGCGCTGCGGGCCGCCAAGCGGGCCGGGATCCCGACCCTGGATTCCTCGGAGCCGTCCTCGGACGTGGAGTACCTGCTGGGCGAGGCCGAGCGGATCGGGTTCCCGGTCTTCGTCAAGGCGGTAGCCGGCGGCGGCGGCCGGGGCATGCGCCGGGTGGAGACCGCCCGGGAACTGCCCGAAGCCCTGGCCGCGGCGATGCGCGAGGCCGACACGGCCTTCGGGGACCGGACCATGTTCGTGGAGCAGGCAGTGTTGCGCCCGCGGCACATCGAGGTCCAGGTCCTGGCCGATGCCACCGGCGAGGTAGTGCACCTGTTCGAACGGGACTGTTCGGTGCAGCGCCGGCACCAGAAGGTCGTGGAGATCGCCCCGGCCCCGAACCTGGATGAGGAGATCCGTCAGGCCCTGCACACCGACGCGGTGCGCTTCGCCCGTGAGCTGGGCTACGTCAACGCCGGCACGGTCGAGTTCCTCGTGGACACCGCCGGGGACCGTGCCGGTCAGCACGTGTTCATCGAGATGAACCCCCGGATCCAGGTGGAGCACACGGTCACCGAGGAGATCACCGACGTCGACCTCGTGGCCTCCCAGCTGCGCATCGCCGCGGGCCAGACCTTGGATGAGCTCGGGATCCGGCAGGAGGACCTGCGGATCCGGGGCGCGGCGATGCAGTGCCGGATCACCACCGAGGACCCGGCCAACGGGTTCCGCCCCGATGTGGGTCGGATCTCCGCCTACCGTTCGGCCGGCGGGGCCGGGGTGCGCCTGGACAGCGGCACCGTGTACGCGGGCGCGCAGATCTCCCCGCACTTCGACTCGATGCTGGTCAAGCTCATCTGCCGCGGCCGGGACTACGCCACCGCCGTGCGCCGGGCCCGGCGCGCCCTGGCCGAGTTCCGCATCCGGGGGGTGGCCACCAACATCCAGTTCCTCCAGGCAGTGCTGGCCGACCCACAGTTCCTGGCCGGGGACGTGGCCACCGACTTCATCGAGTCCCGCCCCGAGCTGCTCCAGGCCCGGGTCTCCGCCGACCGGGCCACCAAGGCCCTGACCTGGCTGGCCGAAGCCACGGTTAACCAGCCCCACGGCCCTCGGGTCGAGGGCATCGACCCGCGCACGAAGCTGCCCCATTACCCCGGGGACAAACAGGACGAGCCGATGCGCTCCCCCTTCGACGGGCCCTCCGGGCACACTCCGCCGACGGGGTGGCGCCAGGTCCTCCAGGACACCGGTCCCGTCGGTTTCGCCCGGGCGTTGCGTGCACAGCAGGCGGTGGCCGTGACCTCCACGACGTTCCGGGATGCCCACCAGTCCCTGCTGGCCACCCGGGTGCGCACCCGGGACCTGCTGGCCGCCGCCCCGGCCTACGCCCACACCCTGCCCCAGCTGCTCTCGGTCGAGGCCTGGGGCGGGGCGACCTACGACGTCGCGCTGCGGTTCCTGGGTGAGGACCCTTGGGACCGGCTGGCGCGCCTGCGCGAGGCGATGCCGAACATCCCCATCCAGATGCTGCTGCGCGGGCGCAACACGGTCGGCTACACCCCGTACCCGACCGCAGTGACCGACGCCTTCGTCACCGAGGCCGCCTCGACCGGGGTGGACATCTTCCGCATCTTCGACGCCCTCAACGACGTCGAGCAGATGCGCCCGGCGATCGAGGCGGTCCGGGCGACCGGTACCGCGGTGGCCGAAGTGGCCCTGTGCTACACCGGCGACCTCAACAACCCCGCCGAAGACCTCTACACCCTCGACTACTACCTGGACCTGGCCGAGCAGTGCGTCCAGGCCGGCGCCCATATCCTGGCGATCAAGGACATGGCCGGACTGCTGCGCCCGGCCGCGGCCACGAAGCTCGTCACCGCCCTGCGCGCACGGTTCGAGCTGCCCGTGCATCTGCACACCCACGACACCGCCGGTGGGCAGCTGGCCACCGTGATGGCCGCCGTGAATGCCGGGGTCGACGCGGTCGATGTCGCCGACGCCTCCATGGCCGGCACTACCTCCCAGGTCTCAGCCTCGGCCCTGGTTGCCGCCTTGGAACACACCGAGAGGGACACCGGGATCCCGCTGGACGCCGTCGCCGCCCTGGAACCCTATTGGGAGGTCATCCGCCGGATGTACGCCCCGTTCGAGTCCGGCCTGTCCGCCCCCACCGGGCGGGTCTACCGGCACGAGATCCCCGGCGGACAGCTATCCAACCTGCGCCAGCAAGCCATCGCCCTGGGCCTGGGCGAACGGTTCGAGGCCATCGAGGACATGTACACCGCCGCCAACGTCATGCTCGGCCGGCTCGTGAAGGTCACCCCGTCCTCCAAGGTCGTCGGCGACCTGGCCCTGCAACTGGTGGGCATGGGCGTGGACCCGGCCCAGTTCGAGGCCGACCCGCAGAGCTTCGACATCCCCGATTCGGTCATCGCCTTCCTCGCCGGGGAACTGGGCACCCCGCCAGGGGGCTGGCCCGAACCCTTCCGTTCCAAGGCGCTCCAGGGCCGCAACGTCAAGGTGGGCGTGACGGAGCTGTCCGCCGAGGACACCGGGGCACTGGCCGCCGACTCAACGACCCGGCGGGCCACCCTGAACCGGTTACTTTTCCCCGGCCCGACCCGGGACTTCGAGACCGGCCAGGCCAAGTACGGAGACCTGTCCGTGCTGCACACCCGGGACTTCCTCTATGGCCTCACCACGGAACACGAACACGTGATCTCCCTGGGCACCGGCGTGCGCCTGCTGGTGAAATTGCAGGCGGTCTCCGAGGCCGATGAGAAGGGCATGCGCACCGTGATGCTCACCCTCAACGGCCAGCCGCGCACCATCGACGTGCGAGACACCCACGCGGCTTCCATCGTGCCCGAGACCGAGAAAGCTGACCCCACCGCCCCCGGCCACGTTGCCGCACCCTTCGCCGGTGCCGTCACCGTCACCGTCACCGAGGGTGACACCATCGAGGCCGGAACCCAGGTCGCCACCATTGAGGCCATGAAGATGGAAGCCGCGATCACCGCACCCATCGCCGGCACCGTGCAACGCGTCGCCCTCACCGGCGTCACCCAAGTCACCGGTGGAGACCTCCTGCTCGTGCTGCGCACGACCGACTAACAGGCCTCTCCCCGATGGGGCGGGACTGTCCGATAAAGGGTGTGTGGGGTCCGGCGGTTTTCATCAGTGAGTGGTTCTCTCGAACCGTCCGGCGAAGGTGATCGCGAAGGCGTTGAGCGCCGGCTTCCACCTCATCACCCAGCGTGCCCTCCCGCCGCCGGTGGGATCAAGGGACCGGGTGACGAGATACAGACACTTCAGGGCGGCTGCCTCGTTCGGGAAGTGGCCCCGGGCGCGGACCGCCCGGCGGTAGCGGGCGTTGATCGACTCGATCGCGTTGGTCGTGCAGATCACCCGGCGGATCTCCACGTCGTACTCCAGGAACGGCACGAACTCCGCCCACGAGGACTCCCAGAGCTGCACGATCGCCGGATACCGCTGACCCCACTCGTCCCTGAACTCGGCGAAGCGGTCCTTCGCCGCTTGCTCGCTCGGGGCGGTGTAGACCGGCTTGAGGGCCTTGACGATCCCGTCGCGGTGCTGTCGGCCGGCGTAGCGGAAGCTGTTGCGGATCAGATGCACGATGCACTGCTGGACCACCGTCCGCTCCCAGGTGGTCGTGATCGCCTCCGGCAGGCCCTTGAGCCCATCGCACACGGCGATGAGCACATCCTCCACGCCCCGGTTCTTCAGTTCGGAGAAGACCTGCAGCCAGAACCGGGCGCCCTCGGCGCCGTCACCGGCCCAGATCCCGAGGATGTCGCGTTCTCCATTGGTGGTGACGCCCATGACCACGTAGAACGGGGTGTTGCGCACCTGACCGTCCCGGACCTTGACCACAATGGCGTCGACGAAGATCACCGGGTAGAGCGAGTCCAGCGGCCGGGCGGACCACTCCGCGAGTTCCCCGGCGACCTTCTCGGTGATCCTGGAGATGGTGTCCTTGGAGACGGTGGCTCCGTAGACCTCCTCGAAGTGCGCGGCGATCTCCCCGGTCGTCAAACCCCGAGCCGAGAGGGACAGCACGATCTGGTCGATCCCGTCCAGGCGCCGTTTGCGCTTGGGCACGATCACCGGCTCGAAGGACCCCTCCCGATCCCGCGGCACCTCGATCTGCACGGGGCCGATCTCGGTCAACACCGTCTTCGATCTCGTGCCGTTGCGCATATTCTCCGCGATCGGCACCTCACCATGCTCGTGGCCGAGGTGCTCAGTCAGCTCCGCCTCGAGCGCCGTTTCCAGCACGTTCTTCGTCAGCTGGTTGAGCAGCCCGCCGGGGCCGACCAGGCTCACGCCTTGCTCCTTGGCCTGGGCGAGCAGTTGTTCGGCGAGTTGTTTCTGATCGATGATCTCTCCGGTCACGGGATCGATCATCGCCTCTGTTGCCTCGGTCGTGTCAGTCACGGCCGTCTCCTTTCGGATCAGGCCGGACCCTCACACACCGTTTTTCTTACAGTCCCGATGGGGCGCCCGTGACTGTCTGAGCGACGGATGAGAGTGGGGCACCGCTGCAGCGCGCTCCGCCAAAAGTGCTCAACCCCGCCTTCCCCGAGCACCGCAGGGTGGTCAGCGGCGTTGGGCCAGCACCTTCTGTCCGGCTTCGCGCAGTTCCCCGGTGGGTAAGACGTGGCGGTAGAGGGTCTGGCGGGTGATGCCGAACTCCTTGCATAGGGCCCCGACGTTGGTGTCCTTGTTCCCCATGGAGGCCATGGCCAGGCGGATCTTGGCCGGGGTCATCTTGTGGGGCCGGCCGCCTTTGCGTCCCCGGGCGCGGGCCGAGGCCAGGCCGGCCTTGGTGCGTTCGGAGATCAGCTCGCGTTCGAACTCGGCCAGGGCGGCGAAGATCCCGAAGACCAGCTTGCCCGAGGCGGTGGTGGTGTCGATGGCCGCGCCCTGCCCGTGAGGACCTTCAGGCCCACGCCCCGCTCGGTGAGGTCGTGCACGATGTTGACCAGGTGGCGCAGGTCCCGGCCGAGCCGGTCCAGCTTCCACACCAGCAGGGTGTCCCCGTCCCGCAGGGCCTTGAGGCAGGCGGCCAGGTGGGGGCGGTCGTCGGTCTTGCCGGAGGCCTTGTCCTCGTAGAGGGCCTTGGACTTCACGCCGGCGGCGAGTAGAGCGTCGCGTTGCAGGTCGGTGGTCTGGGACCCGTCGGCCTTGGACACCCGCATGTACCCGACGATGTCGCTTTCAGAAGTCGACGTCACTGATGTCAGAAGTGGTCTTCACTGATCGGCCAGGGAACGTCGACACTGCGCCGTAAGGGGATCCCTTTCCGGGTGAGTCTTGTTGAATGGGGGAATGGATGTTCGCCCCTGCACCGACGCGGACCTGAGCGTGTTGTGCTCGCGCTGGGAGACGCCCGGTGGCGTCCACGAGGCGCACCATGCCCGCCAGCGGGCCGGCCAGGCCACCTACCTGGTCGCATGGCAGGACCAGGAGCCACTGGGCTCCGGGGTACTGCAGTGGGGTGGGTGCATCGGGTCCAACGCCCGGACTGCGTACCCCGGGGCGGTGGAACTCAATCACCTGCAGGTCCGTGGCCAGTACCGCGGACAAGGCGTGGGCAGTGCCCTGATCGCCGCCGCCGAGGACAGCGCATCGCAAGCCGGCCGGTACCAGGTGGCGGTGGGAGTCGCCGAGGACAACCCGGACGCGGAGCGCCTGTACCGCCGCCTGGGCTACCGCCCCACCGGGATCATTGATGTCAGCGAGTACGACTGGATCACCCCCGAGGGAATGCTCCGGCATGAGACCGAACGCGATCACCTGCTGGTCAAGGACCTCAACCCCACCATGGAACGAGCCCGGTGATGCTCGTCATCGAACGCGTCGTCGAGCTGCTGACGGACCACTCGGTGGTCGAGGCCGACCCTGACATCCAAGAGCGCGACTACTGGCTGGTCTATCTCGAGTACCGGCACATCACCGCCACCCTAATCTTCAACGGCCACTACTCCACCGACGACCGCATTCAGCCCGGACGAGAGCCAGGATCGGTCCAGGAGGGTCCCGGCCTTTGGTACGTCCCGGACGGCACCCCGGTGGAGATCGCCTCGTTCCTGACCGGTTGGATGATCGGCCGAGCCGAGGCGCCCTCGCAGCCGTCTCCGGCAGCGGAGCTTTCGGGATCGACACCAGGGCAACCTGAGCCTCGCGGCAGTGGGAACGTTCCCCGCCCTAGCGAGTGGTTCTCCCCGTCGGCATTCTTTGAAGGCCAGCACCGGGCCCGGCTGGACCCGGACGAGTGGACCGGATGAACACCGGTGCTCGCACCGCCAGGCCCTCCTGATGCACACAACTGGACAGTCTCACGCGGGGATCCTCTAAAGGGTTGGTTATTGGGCCTTGCAGAGTCGCTTACGGAAGGCGCTTGGTGAGAGGGTCGAGCGCTGCTCGATGCTCGAGCCCAGCCACTCCGGGCTTGGCCGAGTCAACCTTTTAGGAGGTGCGCCATGAGCGCACTGCTTATCGGCTACGCCCGTTGCTCCACCGACCAGCAAGACCTGACCGCTCAACGAGATGCTCTGTTCGGCTTGGGCGTCGAACGAGATCGAGTCTATGTCGACCACGGCCTGACTGGTACGAACCGGGATCGACCCGGGCTGCGCGAGGCGCTGGCCGCCGGCCGGGCCGGTGACACGCTGGTGGTGACCAAGCTCGATCGCCTGGCCAGGTCTGTGCCGGATGCCCGGGCGATCGCCGACGAGCTGACGGCCCGGCAGATCAGCCTGTCGCTGGGTGGGTCGGTCTATGACCCCACGGACGCCATCGGACGATTGCTGTTCAATGTCCTGGCCATGGTCGCCGAGTTCGAGTCTGACCTGATCCGGCTGCGCACCCGCGAGGGGATGAAGGTCGCCCGAGCCAAGGGCCGGCTGCGGGGCAAGCAGCCCAAGCTCAACCGTCGCCAGGAAGCCCATCTGGTCTCGCTGGTGCACAGCGGCCAGTACAGCATCCTCGAGGTCGCCGAACTCTTCGGTGTCGGCCGATCCACGGTCTACCGCGCCATCGAACGCCAACGCACCGCGGCCGAGGCCGGGCTGGCGGCATCAACACCCCGACGGTGAGACCTTAGTGGCGCCGGCAGTCCAGCGGCCCGCATCTACACTGGGCGCCGGCGCCACGCCACCGGCGCCCAGCGGCCGCTTCGCGACAAGGAACCCGGCGGGGATCAAGGAAGTAGGTCCCAGTATTGGCGTCTGGCGGGCATGGCATGGATCACCATCTGTTCGCCACTGTCGAAGACCAGCACAACGGTCTCAAGAATCGAGCGCGGGTATCGAAGCCAAGCCGTAACTCACGATGCGGCCAGTCGTCTTCTTCAAGGGGTTCGATCCCCTGGCACCAGTCGGCAGCCTGGATCGCGTCCTCGGGAACCACTCCGTGCTTGAGTGCGCTGGCGTGGACCTTCACGCTGCGAAGTCAGTCAGGGCGCGGCGGATCGCCTCGGAGCGTGACAGGTGCTCTCGCTCGGCTACTTCATCCAGTGCCGCAATCTCCTCCGCGGTGAGGCGCACGGCAACAACCTGCATCGACTCTGCAGTAGGGGAAGCACTCCGACCTCTGGCACGAGCGGGCGCCGAGCCACCAAATCTGTTGTGGCTGGGAATCCCCAACAGACAGTCTCCGCGTCCGGCGCGAAGGATGCCGCTTCGGTGCATGCAGTGGCCTGGGGAGATACGCGGCGGTCCTTCGTCCGAGCTGCGTGGCGGCACGGGCTGTCCAGCGATTAACGTCGCGCTGGGCGTCGACGTACCCTGTCGGGCCCCGGGTGGGGGGCTGAACCGTTGAGGAGGGCCGGCATGGACCACGACGACCTGGACCAGCGTCAACGCGTGGGAAGACTCCACGTCATCCAAGGACTCCTTCGGGTGCTTGAGGACCCGCATCGGTTCCTCGACGTCATGCTCTCCGCCACCGACGAGGCGGCCGCCCTGCACGCCCTGCAGGAACGGTTCGACCTGGACGAGGAGCAGGGGCGGGTGGCCATCAACATGCAGTTCCGCTCGATGACCGACCGGACGCGTCGGCTGATCCGCGAGGAGGCCCACCTGCTGCGCGACTGAAGGGAGGAGGAGCCCTCGCCGGACCGGGCCCAGCGTCTCCGCTAGTCTGGCGCCCAGTGGCCCGGACACGTCCACGCCCGCCAGGCACACCAAGCCACCCTGCCCGGCCACCCCAGCCTCCGAGGAGGAAGCCATCGAGAGCGCGCGCGCTGCCGGCGTCGCCCTGGGCGGCGCCGCCGGACTGGTCCTGGCCGCCGGCCTCGGGGCGCTCGCCGCCGTGCGCCGGAACCGCCCCGTCCACACCGTGGGCACGGTCGTCCCCGGCACGCTCGTCATCGACGCCCCGGGCGGCACCGGCTCGCCGCTGCTGGACGCGGCGGGGGAGCGGCCCCTGGTCGCCCGGCTCTCCCGGGCCGCCTCCTGGCCCGTGCACCTGCCGGACGTCATCGGGGTGGCGTTGCGCATCCCCGCGGCCGGGCCCGACGGCGGCCCGGCCGACCTGCTCTTCGCCTCCACGGGCACCGGGCGGCTCACGCGGTACGTCCTCCGCTTCCACCTCTCGGCGACGGCGGGACCGCTGACCACCATGTTCCCCCTGCTCGGGGCGGGCGGGCACCTCGTCTTCCGCCTGGACCCGGAGGGTCCGGGCCGCTACCGGTTCTCGTGCTCGCGGAACTCGGGCCCCTGGCGGGGCCTGGGCCGGGTGGTCCTGGACGTGCCGGCCCCGGAGCGTCCGCCCCACCGGGCCCGGGGCGCGGAGGCCGCGGCGGGTCCCGACGACGCCGGGCTGCGCTTCCGGCCGGTCGCCCAGCCGCCGGCCGGCCTCACCGTGCCGGTGTGGCTGCGTGCGGCCCGCGCCCCGGCCTACGGCCTCGCCCGCCGTGTCGGGCGGGAGCGAGCGTAGGCGGGACCGCCCGGACCGTCGGCCCGCGGGTGGTTCCCCGGACGCGGCCGTCCACCCCGCGCGTCGGGCGTCTCCCTCGGTTTTTCGCCCGGTCTCCCTCGCGGGTCCCGCCCTCCTTCTGACCTGGATCCATTCGCCGCAGCGGAACAATCGACCCCGATCATGTATGAGTAACAGCGGGAATGCTCCGCGGCGCGGAGGCCCCGCCGGGAATACTGGATGGTCGTTCATCCAACCCCCTGCTGTAGAGGTGTCTCCATGCCCGATCCCCGTCTCCCCGCCGACTCCTCGAGGGGAGTCTCCCGCCGCCGGGCCCTCGGCCTGGCCTCCGCGCTCGGTCTCGCCCCGCTGGCCACCGCGTGCGCCCCGGCCGACGCCGACGCGCCGGCCGGCAACGCGGCCGACCGCCCGGCCAACGGCGCGGCCTCCGGCGCGCCGTCCGCCTCCCCGGCCCGCGGTCGCGCCCCGCTGACCACGGACGCCAAGAACCGCCTCGTGCTGCTGGGCACCAGCGGCGGCCCGCCGTGGTGGAACGACTCCGACCGGGAGGGCGTGGCCTCGGCGATCGTGGTGGGGGACAAGTACTACCTCGTGGACGCCGGTGACGGCGTGGGCAAGCAGATCAAGAAGGCCAAGCTGGGCACGTGGGACAAGGACATGCGGGGCCCGCTGGACGCCCTGGTCGCCGTGTTCCTGACGCACCTGCACTCGGACCACATCTCCGACCTGTACAACCTGGTCGGCACCGGCCTGCAGAACGGCGTGGCCATCCCGGACCGGGTCCTGCAGATCTTCGGCCCGGGTGACCGCGGCGCGCTGCCCGTCAACTACAAGGGCGAGGGCATCCCCGCCGACCAGGTGGTGAACCCGAAGAGCCCCACGCCGGGCACCCGGGAGACGATCGAGGCGATGATCAAGACCTTCGCTACCGACTTCAACGACCGCATCGTCGACTCGGGCTACCCGCCGCCGCGGGACTTCTTCGTGGGCCGGGACATCGAGCTGCCGGCCAACCTGGTCGACGACCCCAACGGGGACCCGCACCCCACGATGCGCCCGATCGACGTGTTCGAGGACGACCGCGTCAAGGTCACCGCCACGCTCGTCCAGCACGCCCCGGTCTTCCCGGCGTTCGGGTTCCGCTTCGACACGGACAGCGGCTCGGTCACCTTCTCCGGGGACACCGGCCCCAGCGAGAACCTCGTGGAGCTGGCCAAGGGCTCGGACATCCTGGTGCACGAGGCGATCGCCGCCGAGTGGGTCGCCCAGCGCCACCCGGAGCCGCGGGACGCCGCCGCGGAGGCGGAGTACCAGCACCTGATCGGGGCGCACACCACGATCCAGGACATCGGCTCGATCGCCGAGCAGGCCGGGGTGAAGAAGCTCGTCCTGAACCACCTGGTGCCGGGCAACTGGCCGGTCGAGGAGTGGAAGAAGGCCGGCACCGGCTTCTCCGGCGAGCTGGTCATCGGCGAGGACCTGGACTCCATCGCCATCGGCTGAGCCGGCCGGCGGCCGTCGTCGGGCACCTCCGCATCGAGGGCCCGACGGCGGCCGCCACCGCGCCGCTCCCGGCGCACCCTAGGCGGTCGGGGCCGGGGTGGCACCCTCCCCGGCTGCTCCCGCGCCGCCGACGCTGAGCCGCTGAAAGTACTCGTTCACCCGCGGATCGGCCCAGCTCCACGCGTCCTCGCCGCGCAGGACCACGTCGCTGCCGCCGTCGCAGTAGATGGTCTGCCCCGCGCAGTGCGTGTTCTGCGGCGAGGTGAGCCAGATGAGCAGGGCGGCGATCGACTCCGCGGGCTGGTGGTAGTTCAGCGGCATCGGCACCACTGCGTCCAGGAAGGCCACGGACTCCGGGGTGGCCAGCAGGTCGGCCGTCATCGGCGTGCGGACGATGCCCGGCGCCACCGCGTTGAGCGGGATCCCCGCCCCCGCCCACTCGGGCGTCACGGACCGGGCGCGCACCCACCGCGAGAGCGCCCTCTTGCTCGAGGCGTAGATGAGGTTGCCCAGCTGCGGGTCGGCCGCCAGCTGTTCCGCGATCCCCAGGGCCTCCTCCTCGGTGGAGGAGAGGAGCGCCTCCACGAGGTGGGGCGCGTTGGGCTGCAGGGAGGACATCGAGGACACGACGGCGGCGCGCGGCGCCTCGGACCGCGCGAGGGTCGGCCGGAGGGCCTCGAGGAACTCGGTGACCCCGTAGAAGTTGACGGCGGCGGTCAGCGCCTGCGGCGCGGCGATGCCGGCGGAGGCGATCACCGCGTCCACGCGGCCGCCGGCGGCGTCCAGCGCGGCCTCGGCCGCCGCGCGGCGGCCGTCGGGGGTGGACAGGTCCCCCGTGACGTCGGAGTTCCGCAGGTCCACGCCGACGACCGTGTCACCGCCCTCGCGCAGCAGGGCGGCGGTGGCGGCGCCGATGCCGGATCCGGCCCCGGTGATGACGTAGGTGCGTGGCATGGCCGTCCTCTCAGTCGGTGTGACCTCACCCTATGCGCGCGAGCCTTCCCGGGGGAGGGGTGGGGAAGGGGTGCGGTGGGGCTGTCTCCAGGGCGGGATGGGGACAGGCCGGAGTGAGGACAGGTCGGGGTGGGGACTGGATCGGGCGGGAGGACAGGACCGTGGGTGCCGGGCGGGCCGGGGAGTCTGGACGGGGCCCGCTCCCTCGGGCTGGACTGGCCTGGAGCGGTCCGGAGGCGTGACCCGCCGCGTCCCGCGACGGCGGCGCCCCGGCCGGCCGCGGCGAGGCCTCGCTCCGCGGCCCACCCCTCCCGAAGGAGATCGGCATGACCCCCGTCCTCGTCACCCTCGTGTTCGCGGCGACGCTCGCCCTCGTCCTGCTGCGCCCGCTGCGCGCCAGCGCCCACTGCGACACCATGGACGGTCCCACCGCGCGGGACGGCATGCAGGCGCTGGAGACGGGGAACCTCGCCCTGGCCCTGCGCTGGGTGGGCCCGGAGGGCGAGACGGAACTGCGGGAGGTCTTCGCCTCCGCGCGGGCCGCCCGGGGCCTCGGCGAGGCCGCACGGCAGGTCGCCGACCGCTGGTTCGTGGAGAACCTCGTGCGCGTGCACCGCGCCGGTGAGGGCGCCCCCTACACGGGCCTCCAGCCCTCGGGGACGCCGGTGGACGAGTGGGTCACCGCCGCGGACGCGGCCCTCGCCTCCGGTGACCTCTCGCCGCTGGAGGAGCTGGTGCCGGCCGAGCGGTGGGACGAGCTGGAGCGCCGGTTCGCCGCGGTGCGCGAGCGCCAGGACCACGACCCCACCGACCTCGACGCGGGGCGGGCGTACGTGGAGGCCTACGTCGGGTTCGTCCACTACGCCGGGGGCGAGGAGCACGACCACGGCGGGGACCACGCCCACGGCCACGCCGGCGGGCACCACCACTGAGGGGCCGCGGTGCAGCCGCTGCCCGCACTCGCCGCCGTGGCGGGCCTGGCCCTGCTGGTGGGCTGGGCGGTCCGCCGGTGGCTCGTGGTGCTGGCCGAGGTCGAGGCGGACTCGATGGTCCCCACGCTGCGCCCCGGCCGTCGGGTGCTCGTGCGACGCCACGGTGTGGCCCGCCGCCTCCGCCGGGGCGATGTCGTCGTCGCTCACTCGGCCGAGCTCGGCCGCCCGGTCGTCAAGCGCGTCATCGGGCTGCCGGGGGAGCGGGTGGAGGTCGCGGCGGGGGGCCGCGTCGTCGTCGAGGGGCACGCCCTCGAGGAGCCGTACGTCCTCCACCGGGGCGGACCCGGCCGCTCCCTCCGCGTGCCCGCCGGTCACGTCATGTTGCTCGGGGACAACAGGGCCCGGTCGAGCGACGCGCGCACCTGGCGGAATCCGTTCGTCCCGGTCAGCGCGATCCTCGGGCGGGTGGGTGTTCCGCCTCGCGGGGCTCACGGGGCGTCATAAGCACACGGCCCCGTTGCGTAATCGACTGAGGTATGCCTTACTGGAATGCGAACGTCCTGAGAGGATCCCCATGCATTCCATGCCGCACACCGCCCTGGCCCTCGCCCCGGGCGACCCGGTCCTGCGCTCCGCCCACGCCCGCTCGCTCACCCGGCGCATGCTGGCCGGCGAGGGCTCGGTGGAACTGACGGCCTACCGCGCCGGCGAGACGCTCTCGTCCGCGGTCCACGGCGTCTCCCGCTCCGGGCAGCTGGTGGTCGCGGACGTGCCCAACCTCTTCCACTCCCTCGGCGCGTTCCACACCCCCGAGGACATCGAGGTGCGCATGGACGTCCTGCGGGACTCCGCGGACCACGCCCTCGGCCTGCGCCTCGCCTCGGTGCACCTGCTCGGCACCCTGCGCTGGTGCCGGGACACCCAGGAGGTCGCCGCGCTGGGGCTCACGGGCCGCGTGGCGGGCCTGGTCCAGGATGTCGGACCCCGCGTGCGGGTGGGGGTCATCACCACCGACCGGGTGCTGCTGCACGACTGCGCGGGCGTCACCGCCCACGAGGCCGACATCGTCGCCGAGGCGGCGATCCCGGCGCCCTCGACCGACGCCCTGGCCGAGGCGGTCCTGGCCGCCCCCGCGGAGGTGCTCGCCGGCGTCGCCGATGCCGTGCTGGACGGAGTGCTCCCCGGCTGGGCCGAGGACCTCGGCGTGCCCGACTCCGCGGACCTCACGGTCGACCCGGCGCACTGCGTGGACGTGGACCACGGGTGCGTGACCCTGGCCCGCTTCGCCGGGGAGCGCGGCTGGATCGTCCAGGTGCCGCTGCCGGCGCCCGCGGGCGCCGTGCGCGACGGTGCCGGCGCGTGGGACCGCCTCCTCGAGGAGCTGGCCGCCCGCCGCGTGGCCGCCCTGGAGGCCTGAGCCCAAGGCCTCGCCGACCTCGAGACCCACAGCACGAAGGCCCCTCCCGGGTGGATCCCGGGGCGGGGCCTTCGTGCTGTGGGCCGTCCGGGGGACGGCGGCCGGTCAGGAGACCGTGTAGGTGGCGCAGTTGGCGGTGTCGGTGACCTCGATGCCCTCGGCGGTGCACACCAGGTCGGAGTTGTAGGAGCACTCCATCCGGTGGCAGGCGCCGACGCTGCTGGCCTCGCCGGTCATGGGGCGGCGGGCGTCCAGCTGGACGAAGGTGCCGCAGGTCGGCTGGGCCTCGGCGCCGGCGATCGTGATCGCCAGGGCGTTGCAGCCGTCGTGGTTGAAGGAACAGGAGGTGGCGGCGCAGGAGCGCACGGCGGTGGTCATGGTGCTCATCCTTGTCAGTCCGTGCCCGAGCCTTCGTGCTCCGGCAATGAATCAAGAATATTCCGGCTCAGGAAATGCGCAAGTAAGCCGACCCTTAAGGTAGGCATAAATACGTCAAATCGGTATGACCAAACTCCTCAAAGTGATTTGTGTCCGAAGGGTCCGGCGGGTCTGTCAGTGCCCTCTGAGGTCGGCGCCGGACACGCCGCCGGCCCGGTCCGCCGTCGGGACCGGGCCGGTGTGGGGCTCCTCTCAGCGCCGGACGACGGTGAGGGTCACGTTCGGGCAGCCCGCGGCGAGCCGCGTCAGCGCGGCCTTCTCGGTGCTGTCCACGGTGAGGCCCCACCGCTTCTTCACGGCCACCCACTCGCCCACGTAGGCGCACCGGTTCCGCGGCGGGAGCCACTGCTCCGGGCCGCGGGCCCCCTTCGAGGAGTTCAGCGCGGAGGTCTGGGCGCTCAGCGTGCGGCGGTCGCCGAGGTCGTTGTAGAAGGCGACGCGGCGGGCCTTGGTCCACTTCCGGGCCCCGGAGCCCCAGGCCTCGTGCACGGGGACGAGGTGGTCGATCTGCACGGTGGAGGCGCTGGTGTGGGTCCTGCCGTCCCAACTGGTCACCCACCTGCCACCCCGGACGGTGCACTTGCGGGAGGTCGTGTAGGTGGCCCGGGCCCTCGTCTCCTGCAGCAGGACCTCGGCGCGGGTGTTCTGGCAGTCGCGGTCGGCGTCGATCCAGTCGCCGAACTGGCGGTCGCGGTCGTAGCCGGAGTTCGACTCGGCGGCCACCGGTAGTGACTTCACCGCGGTGCGCAGCGGGGCGCTGTAGGTGGTGGCCGCCTCGGCGGGGGTCACCCCGAGCAGGACGAACCCGGCGGCGAGCACGCCGGCGACGGCGGCCCGCAGGGTGCGGCGGCCGAGGGGCAGGCCTCGGCGGCGGCCGGCGGAGGGCAGGGCAGGGGAGGGCAGGGCAGTGGCCATGAGGTGCTCCAGGGGGATCAGGATGCGAGGCGCCCGGTGGGTGCCAGGACAGTATGCCCGCTCCCTCGTTTCCTGTCACGACCTGCGACGATGCCGTTCCCTGGAGGGGCCGCGCTCCCGTGGCCCCTCCTGTTGCCCCCCGCGGCCCCTCCGTCGTCCTCCCGTGCCGCCCACGTCGGTCAGAGCGAGACGAGCACCAGGGTCGCGGCGAACACGAGGCCGGAGGCCAGCAGCACCATGGTCGTGTAGCCGAGGATGTCCCGCATCTTCAGCCCCGCGATCGCCAGCAGCGGGATGGCCCAGAAGGGCTGCACCATGTTCGTCCACTGGTCGCCGTAGGACACGGCCATGATCGTGATCGCGGGATCCACGCCGAGCTCGGCGCCCGCCTGCAGCATGATGGGTCCCTGCACGGCGAACTGCCCGCCGCCCGAGGGGACGAAGAAGTTCACCAGGCCGGCGGACAGCAGGGCGAGGACGCCGAAGGTCACCGGGTTCGAGATCGCCACGAAGGCGTCGGAGAAGACCTGGATGAGCCCGGATCCGGTCATGATGCCGAGGATGCCCGCGTACAGGGGGAACTGCAGCAGGATCTCGCCCACGTTGGACGCCGCCTCCTTGGTGAGGTGGATCAGCTCGAAGGGATTGCGCACCAGCAGCAGGATCAGGGCCAGGAAGGACCAGTTCACGGTGTCCAGGGTCAGCGTGCCGCCCCGGGCGAAGTGCAGCACCAGGTAGGCGACGAGCATGAGCCCCAGCAGCAGCGTCGGCAGGCGGCTGGCGTCGAGGCGGTCGGCCGGGGTGACGACCTCCTCCTGTCCGGTGTCGTCGTCCCGGTCGCGCGCGTCCACCTCCAGCTCCACCACCCGGTCCCCGCCGCGCGGTGCCACGAGGAACAGGGCCAGGCCCACGACGACGATGGTGGCCACCGCCGCCAGCATGTTCCAGGAGGAGAAGGTGGTCTCGGTGATCGGCACGGTCTGGCCGCCCAGGGACTCGGTCAGGAAGGAGCCTTCCGTGGCGGCCGTCAGCGGTCCCGAGCCCGAGTAGCCCATGTGCCACACCACGAAGCCGGCGAAACCGGAGGCGACCAGCATGGGGAAGTGCAGGGCCAGGCCGCGCTCGCGGCCCTGGGCGGCGACCTCCTTGGCCAGCAGGGCGCCGACCACCAGGCCCAGCCCCCACGTGATGAGGCTGGCGACGGCGGCCACGACGAAGACGAACACGTAGGCCGCGAGGGGCGTGCGGGGCACCCCGCCCAGGAAGGCGAGCAGGCGGCGCACCGGACCGGTGTTCGCCAGGATGTGCCCCAGCAGCAGGATCAGGGCCATCTGGGTGATGAAGTCCAGCAGTCCGGCCAGGCCCTCTCCCCAGGCCACCACGAGGTCGGCCGGGCCCGTCCCCGTCAGCAGCAGGGCCAGCAGGGCCACCACGAACGTCAGGATGATGGAGAAGACCAGGGAGGAGGGGATGAACCGCTCCACCGCGTTGTTCACGGGACGCATGGCCCGGGACAGGGGTGTTCCCTCCGGGCGGGGGCGCGTCTCGGTGCTTCCGGGCGTGCTGGACATGGTGCGGTCTCCTGGTCTCCCACCGCGGAGCGGTGTCCCTCTGACTGGAATGTGCCCCGTGGCCGGGCACGATGTGACGCGCGCCGGACCGGGGGTGACATGCCTCACGGTAGGCAGGGGCGTGACGGGCGTCAATGTGACAGGCCTCACCGGCGGGCGCCGGGGTGCCGCCCGCGCCCCGGCGTCCCGCCTCCCCACCCTTCCGCCCCCGGGCGTGCGGCGTCAGGATGCAGTCATGGAGACGCTCACCGCACTCGAGGACGAGATCGTCGTCCACCTGCCCCCCGGGCGGGTGTGGGACCTGCTCACGGACTGGGCGGCGGCCCCCGCCTGGATGCCGGGCGTGGAGGAGATGCACGTCAACGGTCCCGTCGGCCCCGGGCAGGAGCTCACCTACACCTCCGGTGGCCACGAGCGGCAGTACACCCTGTCCACCTTCGAGCCCGGCCACGGCCTGACGATGGTCTCCGGGGCGGACGACGCGGACCTGCGCGTGGAGTACGGCTACCTGCTCACCCCGGACGCCGGGACCACCACGGTCCAGTTGCGGGTGGCCATCCGGTCCGCCGCCGACCTGCACGAGGAGGCCCTCGGGCTGGCCACCGCGCTCGCCGACGCGGAGGCCGGGCAGCTCGAGGCCCTGCGCAACTACGCGGAGAAGGCTCCCTGAGCCCCGGTGCCCCGTACCGTGACGGTGCGGGGCCGCCGTCGGGAACCCGGTCCGGACCGGCTGGTAAACTCCGGATGTAAGGCCCTCAGGTGAGATACCGCACGGTGGAGTCCCGGGATCGACCCCGCGGACGCCTCACCGGGGGCGTTTTCCATGTCGAGGGCCGGGTGCGCGGAGCAGCCGCGCGGCCGGTCTGCTCAGGAGTGATGCACTCATGCCAGCAATCGCGATCGTCGGCGCCCAGTGGGGCGACGAGGGCAAGGGCAAGGCCACCGACCTGCTCGGCGGCCGGGTCGACTACGTGGTCAAGCCCAACGGCGGCAACAACGCCGGGCACACCGTGGTGGTCGGCGGCGAGAAGTTCGAGCTCAAGCTCCTTCCCGCCGGCATCCTGTCCCCGAATGCCGTGCCGGTGATCGGCAACGGCGTGGTCGTCAACCTGGAGGCCCTGTTCGAGGAGATCGACGGCCTGGAGGCCCGCGGCCAGCGCTGCGACCACCTGCGCATCTCCGCCAACGCCCACCTGGTGGCCCCGTACCACCAGACGATGGACAAGGTCACCGAGCGGTTCCTGGGCAAGCGGGCCATCGGCACCACCGGTCGCGGCATCGGCCCCACCTACATGGACAAGGTCGGTCGCCTGGGCATCCGCGTCCAGGACGTCTTCGACGAGTCGATCCTGCGCCAGAAGGTCGAGGGCGCGCTGCGCCAGAAGAACGAGCTGCTGGTCAAGCTCTACAACCGCCGCGCGATCACGGTGGACGAGATCGCCGAGTACTTCCTGTCCTTCGCCGAGCGCCTGCGCCCCATGGTCGTGGACTCCACGATCCTGCTCAACGACGCCCTGGACGACGGCAAGGTGGTCCTCATGGAGGGCGGCCAGGCCACCTACCTGGACGTGGACCACGGCACCTACCCGTTCGTGACCAGCTCCAACCCGACGGCGGGCGGCGCCTCCGTGGGCGCGGGCATCGGCCCCACCCGCTTCACCCGCACGATCGGGATCATCAAGGCCTACACCACCCGCGTGGGCGCCGGGCCGTTCCCCACCGAGCTGTTCGACGAGGACGGCATGGGCACCCGCCTGCGCACCGTGGGCGGGGAGTTCGGCGTGAACACCGGCCGGCCGCGCCGCACCGGCTGGTACGACGCCGTCATGGCGCGCCACGCCACCCGGATCAACGGCTTCACCGACTACTTCCTCACCAAGCTGGACGTGCTCACGGGCATCGAGCAGATCCCGGTGTGCGTGGCCTATGACGTGGACGGGGTGCGGCACGACGAGATGCCGATGACCCAGACCGAGTTCCACCACGCCACGCCCGTCTTCGAGTACTTCGAGGGCTGGACCGAGGACATCTCCGGGGCGCGCACCCTGGACGACCTGCCGGCCAACGCGCGCGACTACGTCCTGGCCCTGGAGAAGATGTCCGGCACCCGGATCTCCGCGGTCGGCGTGGGCCCGGGCCGCGACGAGGTCGTCCAGGTCCGCGACCTCATCGAGGACTGAGCCGCAGCTCCGCGACGAACCCGTCCGGGCGCACCAGCACGGCCGTCCCGTCCGGCAGCCGCGCCTCGGGCGCCGCGCGGAAGGCGAACACCGGCAGGCCCGACGCCGGCCCGTCCGGTCCCGCGCCCGGTTCCGGACCGGCGCCCGCCGCCACGGCGAGCGCCGGCACCGCCGGGCGGCGGCTCCCCGTCCGGTGGTCCACCGCCAGGTCCCGGTGCTCCTCCGCCAGCGCGAGCGCGAGCGGGAGCGCGGCCGGGCCGTAGGCGTGGACCTGCCACCGCGGCAGGCACAGGGCCTCGTGGTTGTCCCCGCGGCCGTCGCCGCCGGGCACCGGACCCTCGTGGCCGGCGTCGGGAACCCACGGCAGGCGCCGGCCCACCACGCGCCCGCGCGGCTGCCCGGGCGGGCGGCGCGGGCCCGGACCCATCCAGTAGTGGATGCGCGTCTGGGACAGGTAGCCGAACAGCCGCCCGCCGGCGGGGGAGCGGGGCACCAGCCGCAGGACCACGGGCAGCACCACCGGCACCACCGCCGAGCGCACCACCCTGGCGAACGGGCGCAGGGAGGTCACGGCGGCGAAGACCCGGTCGGTCGAGCGCACGAGGGTCAGCGCCACCGGCCGGCGCTCGGCCTCGTAGCGCTCCAGCCGCGACTCGTCGGCCCGCCCGGCGAGCACGTCCGCGAGCGCGCACACGAGGTCCTGGGCGTCCTGCAGCCC
Organism: Citricoccus sp. SGAir0253; assembly: GCF_005877055.1. Lineage (NCBI taxonomy): Bacteria > Bacillati > Actinomycetota > Actinomycetes > Micrococcales > Micrococcaceae > Citricoccus > Citricoccus sp. SGAir0253. Next base: position 195,364 of record NZ_CP039424.1, read on the forward strand.
CGTGTTCATGCCCTGCGCGCCCACCGGGGAGTGGATGTGCGCGGCGTCCCCGGCGAGGAACACCGCACCCGTCCGGAACGCCGCGGCCACCCGGTGGTGGACGCGGTAACGGCTGAACCAGGAGACGCCCGCGTAGGTGACGCTGAACCGCTCGGCCAGCGCCGCCCGCGCCCGTGCCTCCAGCCGGACGGCGCCGTCGTCGGGCGCGGCCTCCCCGCCCTCCGCCCCGGCGAGGTCCTCGGCACGCAGGATGCCCAGCAGCCTCGACCGGCGGCCGCCCCGCTCGTCGCGGCCCATCGGGAACGCCAGCATGAAGTGCTCCCCGGAGAACCGGATCTCGATCCCGTCGCCGAGGCCCTCCACCCCCGTCGCGTCGAGCACGTAGAACTCGTAGGGGCTCGTGCTGCCCTCGAACGGCGTGCCCAGCGCGTGCCGGACGGGGGAGGAGGCGCCGTCGGCGGCGATCACGTACCGGGCGCGCACCGTCACCGGACCGGTGGGGGAGTCGAGCCCGACGGCGGGCCGGCCCTCCGGCGTCGTGCCCAGGGACCGGAAGGCGTGGCGCCAGGCGACCGGGCGCCCGACGGCGGCCAGGTGCTCGGCGAGGATCCGCTCGTTGGCGCTCTGCTCGAGGACGTGCAGCCCGGGGAAGGGCGTCAGTCCGTGTCCGATCCGGTCCAGGTGCACGGTGCCCAGCCGGTGCCGGCCCACCCCGGGGCTGACATTGCGGGCCAGCACGGCTTCCCGCTCGACGGCCTCCGCGAGGCCCAGTTGCCGGTACACCTCCAGCGAGCGGGACTGCAGCCCCAGGGCACGGGACTCGCGCGTGGGGCCGGCCTTGGCGTCCACCACGACGGCGCGCAGGCCCAGCCGGGCGCACCACGCCCCGGCCATCAGGCCGGTGGGTCCGGCGCCGACCACGAGCACGTCCGTGGACACCACCCGCGGGGCCCGCGCGGAGGGGGTGGCCCCGGGCGCCGGGGGTGGGCCCGGCACGGAGCCCGGCGCAGGGGTGAGGGGCGCCGGACGCGGAGGCGGGACGGGGGCGGGTCGGGGCGACGGCGAGGGGGACGGGCGGCTTGACGGGCCGACCGGGGGGCCGCTGGCTGGCATGCCCTCAGGGTAGGACGCCCGCGCGCGCCGCTCCATGGGCCGCGGGCTCCTTGACCGGGGCCTGCGCGGCTTCCCCGGGGTCCGTGCCGGCTGGCACGATGGCCGCATGCACCGCCGCGTCGAGGTCCACGGGTCCGCGCCCCTGCCGGAGGCCTGGGACCGGTACGAGCGGTACGACGCCTGGCCCGGGTGGGCGCCGCACATCCGCCGGGTGGAGGCGGACGGCCCCCGGATCCGTCCCGGCGCGCGTGGCACCGTGCACGGGTACGGGGGGCTGCGCCTGCCCTTCCGCATCGACGCCGTGGACGCGACGGCCCGCACGTGGTCCTGGACGGTGTGGGCGCTGGGCCGACCGCTGCGGCTGCGCCACGACCTGGTGGCCGCGGACGGCGGGACGCGGGCCGGCGTCGACCTCGAGGGCCCGGCCCTGCTGGTGGCGCCCTACGCGCCCTTCACCCGCTGGCCGCTGCACCGTCTGGTCCGACGGGCCGGGGGCTAGGCTGGACCCACGGACCATTCGAGGAGGACGGACCATGAGGATCAGCGTCGGCCAGTTCCGCCCCACCGGCGTGGCGGCGGAGAACGTGGCCACGATCGAGCGCATGGCGGAGCGGGCCAAGGACGACGGCGCCGAGCTCGTCCTCTTCCCCGAGGAGTCCATGTTCACCGTCCGGCACGTCCAGGGACCGCTCGCCGCGGCCGTCGACGCCGGCTGGTCCAGCTTCGTGCGCGACCTCACCCGGATCGCGGCGGACCTCGAGATCGCCGTCGTGGCGGGCGGCTACGAGCCCTCGGGCACCGACCGGCCGTACAACACCCTCGTGGCGATCGACGCGACGGGGCGGATCGTGGACACGTACCGCAAGATGCACCTCTACGACGCCTTCCGCTACCGGGAGTCCGAGCGGATCACCCCGGGGGAACGGGACCTGTCCATCGCCGAGCTGGGCGGGCTGCGCTTCGGCATGATGACCTGCTACGACCTGCGCTTCCCCGAGGTGTCCCGCGCCCTGGCCGTGGCGGGGGCGGACGTGCTGCTGGTGCCCGCCGCCTGGTTCAAGGGCGACCACAAGATCGAGCACTGGCAGACCCTGCTGAAGGCGCGCGCCGTGGAGAACACCGTGTGGGTGGTGGCCGCCGGGACCCGCAGCGACAACACGATCGGCCACTCGGCGATCGTGGACCCGCTGGCGATCCCCGTGGCCTACCTCGGCGAGGAGGGCGAGGCGATCGCGACGGCGGAGGTCACCCGGGAGCGGATCGACGAGGTCCGCGAGTTCCTCCCCGTGCTCGCCAACCGCCGCACCGACATCCTGGGCTGAGGACGGCGCGGGCCTCACAGCAACCTCCCAGCTGCTGCCCATTCCCTTCCCACACCGCATTCCTATGCTGGAGTCACCTCATCAAGGTGCGAGTGATGACAGAGGGCCCCGGGCCCGGCACGATGCGTTCCCCTCACGCAGCCGGACTACCCGGGGCCCTGCCATGCCCGGAGCCGCCCCCGTCTCCGCTGGGCTCCCCTCGGGCCGCTCCAGGACTGCCAGCCAGCTCACAGTCTGCGCCCGGCCTCCGCACAACCACGGCCCCTAGTCTGGTGGAACCTCATCAAGGTGCGAGTGATGAAGGTGCGAGTGATGACAGGGGCCCCGGGCCCGGCATGCGATTCCCCTCCGCAGCCGGTCGCCCGGGGCCCTGCTGGTGCCCCCGGTCGTTTGGATCGGCCCGGACCCCGGGGCCACGGCCTCCGGGGTCCGGGCCCGCACGTGAACCCCGCGCGTCCCCGGCATGTTCCCGGCCTGCTGCACCCGGCCCGCCGACTGCGTAGGGTGGGCAGGGTCCACCCCGGTGGACGCCATCCGCAGGCCACGAACCCCAGGAGGACACCATGCGCTTCAGGAACATCGTCGACCAGGCGAAGTCCTACCTCAACAGCCCCCAGGGCCGGCAGACCCTGGACGGCATCGCCCGGGCAGCCCGGCAGCGGGGGAGCCGGCCGCGCGGCACCACCCCCGGCACCACACCCGGCGGTACCACCGGCCGGGCCTCGGGCGTGGACCGCGCGCTGGGGATGGCCGAGCGCTTCCTGCGCAACCGCGGGGGCCGCGGCGGGCGGCCGGGCGGCGGCGTCCCGCCGCGCTACTGACCGCTCCCGGGCGACCCCTCCGGATCAGGCGCGGCGCAGCAGGCCCTGTTCCTCGATCGCCTCGCGGGACAGGGTCCGGTAGCCCTGCTCCTCGAAGAGGACGGTGAGCCGGTCGTCCTCCACGCTCATGACGGTGCCGGGTCCCCACTCGCGGTGCTCCACGGCGCTCTGCAGGGGGAACTCGGCGTCGTCGTGGGTGAGGTCCTCGGCGGTGCCGGCGTCGCACGCGTCGCAGTTCCCGCAGGGGTCCGCCAGCTCCTCGCCGAAGTAGCCCAGCAGGTACTGGCGGCGGCAGCCGTCCGTCTCCGCATAGCCGCGCATCATCTCGATCCGGGTCTCGTCGATCCGCTCCATCCGCTCGGCGGTCTCCTCGGCCAGGCGGACCGCCTCCTCCGGGGTGGTGCCGGCCGCGGCGAGGGCCAGGCCCCGGCGGGAGGCGCCCACCACGCCCGCGGCCTGGAGCAGGTTCACGGTGCCGGTGACGCGGCGGGCGCTGACGTCCAGGGCCTCCTTGAGCCGGGTCAGCCGCACGGGCCCGGAGGCCTCCTGCAGGAGGCGCACCACGGAGACCACCACGTCCGCGTCGGCGTGGCGGGCGCCGAAGAACCGGCGCAGGCCGAGGTCCTCGCTGCGGTAGTGCAGCACCACCTGCGCGGGCTCGCCGTCGCGGCCGGCGCGGCCCGCCTCCTGGTAGTAGGTGTCCAGCGAGTCCGGGATGTCGGCGTGCACCACGAAGCGCACGTCCGCCTTGTCGATCCCCATGCCGAAGGCGCTCGTGGCGACCACCACGTCGAGCGCGCCCTCGAGGAACCCCTCCAGCACCTGCTCGCGGTCCGCCGCCCGGCGCCCGGCGTGGTACGGCTGCGCCGTCATCCCGCGCTCCTGCAGGGCCTGGGCGTACTCCTCGGCCTCCCGGCGCGTGGCGGTGTAGAGCAGGCCCGGTCGGGGCAGCCCGCCCACCTGGTCCAGCACGGCCCGGCGCTTCTGCTCGGCCTCGTGGTGGCGCTCGACGGCGAGGTGCAGGTTCGGGCGGTCGAAGCCCAGGGCGAGGACCAGGGGGTCCCGCAGGCCCAGCCCCTCGACGATCTCCCGGCGCACCGGCGTGGAGGCGGTCGCGGTCAGCGCGATGACGGCCGGGGAGCCGATGCGCTGGCGGGCCGCGCCGAGGCGCAGGTAGTCGGGCCGGAAGTCGTGGCCCCACGCGGAGACGCAGTGTGCCTCGTCCACCACGAGGAACGCAGGCCGCAGCGCGCGGACGCGCGCCAGGACGTCGTCCTTGGCCAGCTGCTCCGGGGTGAGGAACAGGAACGTGGCCTCTCCCTCCTCGACGGCGCGCCAGGCGGCCTCCTGCTCCCGCTGGCGGATCGAGGAGTTGACCGCCACGGCGTGCGTCCGGGCCCGGTCGGCGAGTTCGTTGAGCCCGTCCCGCTGGTCGGCCTGCAGGGCGATGAGCGGGGAGACGACCACGGACGGTCCCTCGGCGAGCAGCCCGGCGAGCTGGTAGATGGCCGACTTCCCGTAGCCGGTGGGCATCACCGCGAGCACGTCCCGGCCGGCCACCGCCGCCTCCACGGCCTCGGCCTGGCTCGGGCGCAGCTCCTCCCAGCCGAAGACGTCGTGGGCGAGCGCGTGGACGTCCTGCGGGGTCTGCGTCATGGCGCCACTCTACGCACCGGCCGGGCGACGGCAGGGCACCGGCCCTTTACGCGGCCCGGCGCAACCGGAAGGGTGGGGGGTTCAGAGTTGAACGGGAACACTGGAAGGCAGGAACACCCATGGCCGGAAACCTCCTGGCACGATCCATCCACGACCTCACCGCCGCCGCGTGGTTCGGCGGCTCCCTCATGGGGGCCGTGGGACTGAACGGGGCCACCGCCGAGGCCAAGGACCCCACCGAGCGAACCCGGCTGTCCAGCCTCGGCTGGAAGAGGTGGGCGCCCGTGCAGACGGCGGCCTTCGCCGCGCACCTGGGCACGTGGGCCCCTATCCTGTGGGAGAACAAGGGCCGCTACGCCGCCCAGGAGGGCGTCATGCGCTACACGTGGCTCAAGGCCGGCGTGACCCTCGCCGGCGCCGCCGTGACCCTGTACTCCGGCGTGCTCGGGAAGAAGGTGGACGAGCTCTCCCACCAGGGGGCGCAGGGGGCCACCGAGCCCACGCCCACGGCCTCGCCGGAGCTGAAGTCGGCCCAGGACCAGTTGCGCATGCTGCAGTGGACCATCCCGGCCTTCGCCGGGACGGTGATCGTCCTGGGCGCCCTGCACGGCGAGATGCAGCGGCCCCAGAACGTCAAGAAGGGGCTGCTGAACCTGGGCCACTGACCTCAGGGGCACGCACCGAACGCGAGGAGGCGGGGCCCGTCCGGGCCCCGCCTCCTCGTTCGTGCTCCTGCCGGCTCCGGACCAGTCGGTCCGGATGCTGCCGGTCCGTCCGGACTCGCCGGTCCTAGCGGTCCAGCTCCTGGCGCTTCGAGGAGATGACCCCCGTGTTGAAGCCGGCCAGGTTCAGCCCGCCGTGGAACCGGGCGTGCTCGATCTTCACGCACCGGTCCATGACGATGTCCATGCCGTAGGACTCCGCCAGATGGGCGGCGTCCTCGTTCCAGATGCCCAGCTGCAGCCACACGGCCTTCGCGCCGGCCTCGTGGGCCTCCTCGATGATGCCGGGGGCGTCCGAGGCCTTGCGGAACACCTCCACGAGGTCCGGGACCTCGGGCAGGTCTGCCAGCGAGGCGTACACCGGGTGGCCGAGGATCTGCTTGCCCTGCTCGGCCAGGATCGGGTTGACGAAGTACACCCGGAACGTGGTCGAGGACAGCAGGTAGGTGGCCACGAAGTAGGACGCGCGCGCGGGCTTGTCCGAGGCGCCGACGATGGCGATGGACCCCGTCCGGCGCAGCAGCGCGAGCCGGTCGGGGGCCGAGGGGCCGGTCCAGGTGCGGTCGGGCAGTGCGGTGCTCATGCGGAGGCCTCCTGGGATGCGTCCTGGGTTGCGGTGCCGACGGCGGCCGGGGCGTTCCCGCTCGGGTCACCCGTGGCGGGGGCCGGGACGGAGTCCGGGACCGGCGCCTCGTCCGCGGCGGCCGCCGGGGCCGACGTCGGGCCGTTCACGGCCGCCTCGAGGGCCTGGTCCAGGTCCCACAGGATGTCCTCGACGTCCTCGATGCCGACCGAGATGCGGATCAGGTCCTCGGGGATGCCGCCGGCCACGAGCTGCTCGGCCGTGAGCTGCTGGTGGGTGGTGGAGGCGGGGTGCAGGACCAGGGTCTTGGCGTCGCCGATGTTGGCCAGGTGGCTGGCCAGCTGCAGGTTCGCGATGAACTCGGCACCGGCCTCCCGGCCACCCTTGACGCCGAAGCTGAACACGGAGCCCACGCCCAGCGGCAGCAGCTGCCTGCCGCGCTCGTGGTGCGGGTGGGACGGGAGCCCGGCGTAGTTGACCCAGCTGACGCGCTCGTCCGCCTCGAGCCACTCGGCCACGCGCTGGGCGTTGGCCAGGTGGGCGTCCATGCGCTGGGCGAGGGTCTCCACGCCGATCATGAGCTGGAACGCGGACTGCGGGGACAGCGAGGGGCCGAAGTCGCGCAGCTGCTCCGAGCGCAGCTTCGTCAGGAAGCCGTACTCGCCGAAGTTGCCCCACCAGGACACGTCCCCGTAGGACGGCACCGGCTCGGTCATCGCCGGGAACTTGCCGTTGTCCCAGGGGAACAGCCCGGACTCCACGACCACGCCGCCCAGGGTGGTGCCGTGGCCGCCGAGGAACTTCGTGGCGGAGTGGATGATGATGTCCGCGCCGTGCTCGAACGGGCGGATGAGGTACGGCGGGGTGAGCGTGGAGTCGACCACGAGCGGCACGCCGGCCTCGTGGGCCACGCGGGCCAGGCCCGGCAGGTCCACGATGTCCCCGGACGGGTTGGCGACGACCTCGGTGTAGACGGCCTTGGTGTTCGGCCGGATGGCCGCGGCGAAGTCCTCGGCCTCCATCGAGTTCACGAAGGTGGTCTCGATCCCGAAGCGGCGCAGCGAGACGTCCAGCTGGGTGATGGTGCCGCCGTAGAGCTTGGAGGAGGCCACGATGTGGTCCCCGGCCTGGGCGAGCGCCGCGAAGGTGACGAACTCGGCGGCCATGCCGGACGCCGTCGCCACCGCGCCGATGCCGCCCTCGAGCGAGGCGATCCGCTCCTCGAACGCGGCGACCGTGGGGTTGCCGATGCGGGAGTAGATGTTGCCGTACTTCTGCAGCGCGAAGAGGTTGGCGGCGTCCTGCGCGGACTCGAACACGTAGGAGGTGGTCTGGTGGATCGGCACGGCGCGGGAGCCGTGGACGGCGTCGGGGACGGCACCGGCGTGCAGGGCGCGGGTGCGGAAGCCGAACTGGTGTTCTGCCACGAGGGTCCTTCCAGCAGGGGAGGGGTCCGGCGGCGCGGGCGCGCGCCGGATCCGTTTCGTCTCATTGTTCCCGACCTCGGCCCCCTCCGGGCAACTGGGGGTAGAAAGATGACCCGGCGGGCCCGGGACGCAGGCCCGCTAGCCTTGCCGCATGCCCTCCGACCCGGTCCGCCTCCTGCTCCTGGCCGACACGCACGTCCCGCGCCGGGCCCGCGCGCTCCCGGCACAGGTGTGGGACGCGGTGGAGGCGGCCGACGTCGTGTTCCATGCCGGGGACTGGCAGGTGCCGGAGCTGCTGGACGAGCTGGAGGCCCGTGCCCGGCGGCTGGTGGGCGTGTGGGGCAACAACGACGGCCCGGAGCTGCGCGAACGCCTGCCGGAGACGGCGCGGGTGGAGATCGGCGGCGTGCGCCTCGCCATGACCCACGAGACGGGCGCTGCCAAGGGCCGGGAGCGGCGGATGGCCGCGGCGTTCCCGGACGCGGACGTGCTGGTGTTCGGCCACAGCCACATCCCGTGGGACACCGTGGCGGGGCCGGACACCGCGAACCCGGGGCTGCGCCTGCTCAACCCGGGCTCGCCCACGGACCGCCGCCGCCAGCCCGAGTGCACCCTGATGACGGCGCTCGTGCGGGACGGGGTCCTGGCCGAGGTGCGGCTGGTCCCGGTGGACCGCACGCCCTGACCCGCACCCCCTGACCGCACCCCCTGACCGGCCTCCCGCCGGCCCGCGCTCCCGGTCCTGCCGGGGAATCGAGCGGTCGAATCCGCCCCGGAAACGCCCTTGATCCGCCCTGATCCGGGGCGCTTTCGACCTCCAGTTGCCGGGAGGGAGGGGCGGGGTCAGGTGCCGCAGAAGGTGCGGTAGCGGCCGAAGTCCTCGGGCGGGCCCTCGGCGTACCGCTCCAACCCGGGCCGTTCCGCGTAGGGCCGGGTGACGGCGTCGAGCAGGCGCTCGAGGGGCCCGACGTCGTCCGCCTGGGCCGCCGCGAGCGCCTCCTCCACCAGGTGGTTGCGCGGGATGTACACCGGGTTGGTCGCGTCCATCACCGCCGGATCGGGGCCCAGCGCCAGCCAGCGCGCGAGCCAGTCGTCGAACGTGGGCCGGTCGGTCACCACGGCCCGGGCCGGGCCGGCGTCCCCGGCCGCCGCCCGGCCGAGCCGGCGGAACAGGCCCGTGTGGTCGAGGTGCTCGCGGTGCATCAGGGTGACCAGCTCGTCGGCGAGCGGCCCCACCGTCTCGGCCGGCACGTCCCCGGCCAGCCCGAGCTTGCGGCGGATGCCGTCCGTGTAGGCGGTGCCGAAGGCCCGGGCGAACCCCTCGACGGCCTCCGTGGCCAGGGCGACCGCCTCGTTGGGGTCCTCGTGCAGCACCGGCAGCAGCGCCTCGGCCAGGCGCGCGAGGTCCCACTGGGCGATCGCCGGCTGGTGGCCGTAGGCGTAGCGGCCGGAGGTGTCGATGGAGCTGAACACGGCGGCGCGGTCGAAGCCGTCCACGAAGGCGCACGGCCCGTAGTCGATGGTCTCGCCGGACAGCGTCATGTTGTCCGTGTTCATCACGCCGTGCACGAAGCCCACGAGCAGCCACTGGGCCACCAGCCGGGCCTGCGCCGCGACGACGGAGCGCAGCAGCGCCAGGGGCGGGTTGGCGTCCGCGGCCGCCTCCGGGTGGTGGCGGGCGATCGCGTGCTCCACGAGCCGGGGCAGGACGTCCTCCTGCGGCAGGGCCCGGGCGTACTGCACGGTGCCCACCCGCAGGTGGCTGGCGGCCACCCGCACCAGCAGGGCCCCCGGCAGCGGGCCCTCCTCGCGGTAGACGGTGCGGCCCGTGGCCACGACGGCCAGGGAGCGGGTGGTGGGGATGCCGAGGGCGTGCATCGCCTCGCTCACGAGGAACTCGCGCAGCATGGGTCCGACGGCGGCCCAGCCGTCGCCGCCGCGGGAGAACGGCGTGGGGCCGGAGCCCTTGAGGTGCACGTCCTGCAGGGTCCCGTCCGCGGCGGCGACCTCGCCCAGCAGCAGGGCCCGCCCGTCGCCGAGCCGGGGGACCGGCACGCCGAACTGGTGCCCGGCGTAGGCCTGCGCCACCGGGGCGGCACCCTCCGGCACGAGCCGGCCGGTGAGGAACTCGACGCCGTCCGGCGTGCGCAGCCACGCGGGGTCCAGGCCCAGCTCGCGGGCCAGCGGCTCGTTGAGCACCAGCAGCCGCGGCTCCGGGCACTCGGCGGCCTGCCAGGGGATGCCCAGTTCCGGCAGCTCGGTGGCGAAGCGCGACTGCAGGGCGACGGCGGTGTCCGGAGGGGTCATGCGGCCAGCGTAGCGAGGGGGTCAAGGTCGCCGGTCCGGAGGTGGTCCGACGATCCCGCTCGGTCCTGTCCGGCATCGCCCGCCGTCGCCGCCCGGTCCAGTTCCGCTTGGCCCGTCGGGTGACCGCACGGGGTTCCGGGGCGGAACCGGAGCGGTGCCCGTCGAGGGGCGGCGACGGCGGACCCTCCCCGTGGCGGCGCAGCGGTCCCTACGCTGGGCCCGGCAGGGTGCCGACGCGCCGCCCCGGCGGCGGCGAGGATTCTCGGCGGCGAGGCCGGCGCGGGGATCCTCGCGCGGGCATGCGGGCAGGCCGACACGTGAACGGACGGACAGGCGGACGGGAGCGGGAGCGATGGGACGGCACATCATGCACCGGCGGGGCGCAGGACGGCGGCTGGAGGAGCTGGCCGCGGCGCAGGGCCTGTACCTGTTGGTCACGGGCACCTGGCCGCTGGTCCACTACCGCAGCTTCGAGGCGGTCACCGGGCCCAAGGTGGACCGGTGGCTCGTGCAGACCGTGGCCGGGCTGACGGCCACCATCGGCTGGACGATGCTCCGCTCCCGCGGGACCGCCCCGGGGCGGGCCGCCGCCCGCCGGCTCGGGGTCGGCTCGGCCCTGGCCTTCGGGGCGGTCGACGCCGTCTACGGCGGCAGCGGCAGCATCCGCCGGGTGTACCTCGCGGACGCCGCCGTCGAGGCCGGGTGGCTGGCGGCCTGGGCCCTCCGCTCGGCGGCCGCCCGCCGGTAACGTCCCCGTCGCAGCGCGTCACGTCCCTTGACAGTCTCCGCCGTCCCATGGACCATGACGGGAACCCGTCGGCAGGTGCGCTGCGATCTGGCGGGTGCATGCCCTGGGGGAAGGAACCAGCTCAATGACGAGCACATTCACTGCCTGTTTCGGCGATGCCGAATACGTGGCGGACCTGCAGGACCCGACGCGTCGGGGCCTGACCGGACTGGACGGACCCTGCGGGTGGTTCAGCGACATCATCATCGGCGAGGGCTCCCTCGTGGACGTGGACGGGTGCGTCGTGGACGCCGGGTCCGTGCACTACACCGTGCCGGTCCCCGTCTCCGAGGACTGGGAGCCGGACGTCTACACGGACGCCCTGCGCCGCGCCGGCTGGGAGCCGATCGACCCGCTGCCGACCCGGCCGGTGCGCCAGTTCCCGGTCCGGTCGATCGACGACCTCGGCCGCACGGACCGCCTCGTCGGCTGAACCGGCCGGATGGTCCGGGCTGCGGCGCCCACCGCGCAAGGGCGGTGACAGGACGGCCTTCAGGGCGGTGATGTCATGGCCGGGGCGAGCGACCGGCCAGCCCGGTTTGGTCGGACGGCCCGGGCCGCCCGATCAGGCGCGCCCGTGCCGGCGCGCCTCGGCGACCGCCGCGACCGCGCCCCGGTCCCACGGGCGGCCGTGGCCCGTGAGCACCATCCCGGCGCCCGTCTCGGCCAGCGCGTCCAGGCTGGCCAGGGCGAGGGTGCTGTCCGCCGTGGCCGCCCCCGCGACGATCCGCGGGCCCGTACGGCCCGTGTAGGGGTCCAGCGTCACGAGGGCGTCGCCGCTGAGCAGGACGTCCCGCTCCGGCAGGTGCAGGGCGCAGTGGCCCTCCGTGTGCCCGGGGCTGGCCACGACGCGCGGACGGCCGGGGACCGGGACCGTGGCGCCGGGCTCGAGGGGCTCGGTCGCCTGCACGCCCCTCACGGCGAACGCCCCGGCCGCGAGCATCGAGCCCAGCACGGGCACCGCCCGCGGGTGCTGGATCGGGTAGACGGCCCGGGGGTTCTCGTGGGCGTACCGGTACGGGTGGGCGGCCAGCCGGTACTCCAGCCGGTGCGCGTACACGGGGATGCCCAGCGTCCGCACCAGCCGGCGGGCCACGCCCACGTGGTCGAAGTGGGCGTGGGTCAGCACGAGGGCCTTGAGGTCCCGCGGCGTGCGGCCGAGCGTCCGGATCGCCTCGCCCAGTTCCCGCCAGACGGCGGGCAGGCCGGCGTCGACGAGGGTGAGGCCGTCGTCGTCCTCGAGCAGGTAGCAGTTGACGTGCGCGTGCTCGATCAGGTGGACGCCCGGGGCGACGTTCTGGGTGAACATGGTTCCTCCTGCAACGGTTCGGCGTGTGGTCCGGGACGGGGACGTCCCGGGTCCGGGTGTCCGCCCACCGTAGGCAGGCGGGCCACCCCGAGGGGAAGGGGCCGGGCACGAGCAGGGCCCCGGGTGATCCGGCTGCGTGAGGGGAACGCATCTGCCGGGCCCGGGGCCCCCTGTCATCACTCGCACCTTGATGAGGTGGCTCCAGCCTAGGGAGCGCGGGTGGGAACCCGCCCCATGTCGGCTGGGAGCATTCTGGGATCGTTCAGCCCCGCGGCCCCGGCCGGTTCGGCGCTCGCGGGCGCCGGGGGCCGCGGCCGCCGGCGCTCACCCGAATCGGCCCGTGGTGGGGAACCGCTCCCAGGCGCGGTGGGCCTTCAGCAGGGGCAGGAGTTGCTGCACCACGTCCTTGCCGCCCTTCCCGGTGAGCACCCCGGCGCTGTCCTCGACGCCGAGCGTCTCCAGGACCTCCCGGCCCGCGCCGACGGCGGCGATGGCCTTGGCCTGGCGCCATGCCTCCTGCACCAGCAGGGCCACGCGCGGGTCGATGCCCGAGGGCCCGGCCGCCGCGGCCTTGGCGTCCAGCCCGTGGGCGGCGTCCGGGGCCGGCGGCGTGGCCGAGGCGAGGATGAGCGCGTCGAACTCGATGGACCGGGCCGTCAGGTAGGTCCGCTGCGCCATGAGGTCCTGGCCCAGCAGCCGCTCGGCGGCCGGGCCGCCGGAGGGGGCGACGATGAGCGGGACCATGCCGGCGTCCTCCACGGCGGACACGGCCTCGGCCACGGTCCCCGTGTCCACCTCCGGGCCCACCACGATGCCGACCTGGCGGCCGTCCACCGGCCACTCCCCGCCCACCTGGGACAGCGCCGGGGACGGCTCGACTTCGGGCAGGGCACCGTCCGGCTCGGGCGCCGGCAGGCCCAGGCCCTCGGCGACCACCTCGGCGAGCGTGGTGTCGATGTTCGCCAGCGCCCGCAGCTGCCGCTCCCGGATGACCTGCTCGTAGCACTTGCCGAGCTCGAAGGTGTACGCCTGCGCGACGTGCTCCTTCTCCACCGGGCTCAGCGACTGGAAGAACAGCCGCGCCTGGCTGAAGTGGTCGTCGAAGGAGGCGGGCAGCGCCCGCTCCTTCACCCCGGCGGGCACCGGGGCGGGGTGGTCGATGAACGGCCGGTCGCCGTCGGGCGTCTCGAAGGGGTTGCCGCCGTCCAGGGTGTTGGGCCGGTAGGGGGCCACGCCCCGGTGCACCGCGGTCTGGTGCATGCCGTCCCGCAGCATGTCGTTGACGGCCGCGTGCGGTCGGTTGATCGGCAGCTGGGTCCAGTTCGGCCCGCCCAGGCGGGAGAGCTGGGTGTCCAGGTAGGAGAACAGCCGGCCCTGCAGCAGGGGATCGTTGGTGACGTCGATGCCGGGGACGAGGTTGTTGGGGTTGAACGCGACCTGCTCGGTCTCGGCGAAGTAGTTCGAGGGGTTCCGGTTTAGCGTCATCTTGCCGATCGGCTCCACCGGGACGAGCTCCTCCGGCACGATCTTGGTGGGGTCCAGCAGGTCGATGCCCGCGAACGTCTGGTCCTCGGTGTCCTCGAAGACCTGCACGCCCAGTTCCCACTCGGGGAAGGCGCCGGCCTCGATCGCGTCGGCCAGGTCCCGGCGGTGGAAGTCCGGGTCCGCGCCGCTGATGAGCTGGGCCTCCTCCCACGTCACCGAGTGCACGCCGAGCTTGGGCTTCCAGTGGAACTTCACCAGGACCGTGGAGTCGTCCGGGGCGATGAGCCGGAAGGTGTGGACGCCGAAGCCCTCCATCATCCGGTAGGACCGCGGGATGCCGCGGTCGGCCATGAACCAGATGGTGTGGTGCTGGGACTCGGTGTGCAGCGAGGCGAAGTCCCAGAAGGTGTCGTGCGCGGACTGGGCCTGCGGGATCTCCCGGTCCGGGTGCGGCTTCACGGCGTGGACCACGTCCGGGAACTTGATGGCGTCCTGGATGAAGAACACCGGGATGTTGTTGCCCACCAGGTCCCACGTGCCCTCGTCCGTGTAGAACTTGGTGGCGAAGCCGCGGGTGTCCCGGGCCAGGTCCGTGGACCCGCGGGAGCCGACCACGGTGGAGAACCGGACGAAGACGTCCGTCTGCTTCCCCTTCTCGAACACCCCGGCCCGGCAGATGCGCGAGGCCGTCCCGTAGCCCTCGAAGACGCCGTGGGCGCCCGCACCGCGGGCGTGCACCACGCGCTCGGGGATGCGCTCGTGGTCGAAGTGGCTGATCTTCTCGCGGAAGTGGTGGTCCTGCAGCAGGATGGCCCCGCGGGGACCCGCCTTGAGCGAGTGGTCCGTGTCCCGCAGCCGCGCCCCGTGCGCGGTGGTGAGGAACTCCCCGCCCTGGCCCATGGCCTCCTGCGGCGCCCCCGTCTCCTGCCCCGTGGGCGAGACCGTGGCCGGACCCGTCTGGTCCGGCGCCGGCGGCGGCGGGCCCGCCGGGGTGGTGGGCTCCTCGAGGGTGGGCTCCCCGCTGCCCGGGGACCCGGGGATCTTCGGCTGGTGCTTGCGGTCCGTCATGGTTCCTCGCCTTTCGCCTGGGATCTCGAAGGCCCACCGTAAGCACGACCGCCCGGGGTTTGGCCAGTCCGTGATGCCGGGGGCCGGCGGGTGGTGGGGTGGAACGGGCGCCGTCCCGCCCCACCGCGCGTCGGATCAGCCCGCGGCGACTCCCGGTCGGCCCGCGGCCACCCGGATCACTCGGCCGGCCAGCCCGCCCAGGACTGCGGGGTCAGCGTCTCCCAGAAGGAGGTGTCCGCGGTATCGACCGAGCCGTCCGCGATCGCCCGGGCCGTGGCCTCGAGCGTGGTGACGGTCTGCCGGATGAGGTAGCCGTTGGACTTCTGGCCCAGCACGGAGCCCTCGTTCTCGTGGTCGGCCATGCCGCGCATCTCGAACAGCAGGGTGGAGATGCCGTACTCCACCGCGATCCCGTTGCGCCCGATGTCCTCGTTGGTGCCGCCCACGTACCTGCCCAGGTGGCCCCAGCCGGTCGGCTCGATCGCGCCGTACACGACCGAGCCCAGGCGCTGCGATCCCTCGAGCACGTCCGCGTCCACGTTCGGGGTGGTCGGGTAGAGGATGGAGCCGGACACGAGCTCTCCGTCGGCCTGCGAGCGGCTGCCCTGGTGGTGCAGGTCGATCATGTAGTCGATGTCGTAGGCCTGCAGCACGTTCTCGTGCAGCGCGCGCGTCTCCGGTTCGACCTTCGTGACGTGGTCCCGGTTCAGGTCCACCTCGTTCGCGTTGTACCGGGTGAGGTGGCGCTCGCCCGAGGCGATGTAGTCGTCCAGGGGGAAGTCCACGTCCCCCATGGCGCCGTCCGCGTTGAGCATCGGCAGCACGAGGATGTTGACGTCCTCCAGGACGCCGCCCATCTTCCCGGTACCGAGGGACCTGATGAAGGACAGCGCGCCCTCGGTGGTCAGCTGCTCGTTGCCGTGCTGCTGGGTGAGGTACAGGATCGTCGGGTTCTCCGGGTCGGAGAGGTACTTCACGAGGTGGATGTCCCGGCCCTTGACGGTCTGGCCGATCACCTCCAGCTCCATGGCCTCCTGCCGCGCGTCCTGCGTCTGCAGCTCGGCCACGAGCTCGTCGTAGGTGGTGAGGATCGAGGTGTTGACGGTCTCGTGGCCCCCGTAGTTGGGGCCCTCCCCGACGGCGAGGGCCGGCTGGGCGGCCAGGCCGGAGCCGAGGGCCAGCCCGGCGGTGAGCACGACGGCGGCCAGCCGGCCGGTGCGCCGGCGCCCCGGGTGCGGGGCTGCGGCGGGCGAGGCCTCGGGTGCTGCGGGGGAGGTGGTGCGGTGCGGTGCGGAGTGTGACGGGCGGGTCATGGGGTCCTCTCGAGACGGGCCCGGGCCAGGTCCTGGCCGGGCCGCGGTGGAATGGAACCACCACGAGGACGGGGCGCACCGCGCTTCCGGGGGCGTGACGCGGATCACGTCAGTCAACCGGCTGCCCCGCCCTCCGTCAAGGCATGGCCGGGCTGCCCGCGCGCGACCTCCGGGGCCCGTCCGGACTCGTCAGGGGGCGGATGCCGTCACTGGGCCGCCTTCGAGTCGCCGTCGATGCTGAACTGCTGGCCGGAGATGGTGCGGGCGGCCGGGCCGGCGAGGAAGACGGCCAGGGCGGCGATGTCCGCCGGGGCCGTGAAGGACTTGATCGCCTGGTTGTCCAGGGCGGCCTGGCGCTCCTGCTCCACGGTGCGCCCCGAGACGGCGGCGCGGCCCTCGAAGACCCGGTCCAGGCGCGGGCCCTCGACCCCGCCGGGATGGATGGAGTTCACGGTGATGCCGTGCGGGCCGAGTTCGAGGGACAGGGTCTTGGTGAAGCCGACCAGTCCCCACTTGGTGGTGGCGTACGCGATCCGGTTCGGGTAGCCGACGCGGCCGGCCAGCGAGGACATGACCAGGATGGTGCCGCGACCGTTCTCCTTCAGCAGCGGCACGGCCTTGCGGACCACCTCGAAGGACCCGGTGAGGTTGACGGTGACCACGGCGTTCCAGGCCTCCGGGTCGTACTCCTCGACCGGGGCGGTGGGCCCGGCGATGCCGGCGTTGGACACCAGGACGTCCAGCCCGCCGAGGTGTTCGCGGACGTCTGCCATCATGGCGTCCACGTCCGCGGCCCTGCTGACGTCTCCCACGGAGGCGGACAGGGACGGGTTCTCCGCCAGTGCGGCCCGCACGGCCTCGGGATCGACGTCCGCGATGTGGACGCGGTCGCCGGTGGCGGCGAAGGCCTTCGCGATGGCCAGGCCGATGCCGGAGGCGCCGGCGGTGACGAGCACTCGCTGGGACATGGGTTCTCCTCGTGCACTGCGGAGGACGGGCCCGGGGCGCCAGGTCCACTGGGGAGAGGGCCCGTCAGGAGGTCCTCACGGTTCGGTTGGTCCCCCAGTCCTACGCCGCCCCGGCGCCGCCGTCGAGTCCAGGGGCGAGGGTTCCGCCCTGCGGAACCCGCCCCGGCCCCTCACGCCGGCAGGGCCGCGGGCTCGCCCCGGGCCGTGAGCGCGCTGAACGGCCCGCCCGCGACCGCGAGCTCGGCCGGGGTTCCGCGCTCGACGATCCGGCCGCCGTCGAGCACCACCACCTGGTCCGCCCGCGTGACGGTGGACAGGCGGTGGGCGATCATCAGCGTGGTCCGCCCCACGGCCAGCCGGTCCAGGGCCGCCTGCACGCGCGCCTCCGTGGTGTTGTCCAGGGCGGAGGTCGCCTCGTCCAGCACGAGCACCGGGGGGTTGCGCAGCAGGGTCCGCGCGATCGCGAGCCGCTGCTGCTCCCCGCCGGAGAAGCGGTGGCCGCGGGCGCCGACGAGGGTGTCGAGCCCCTCGGGCAGGGCGGCGATCGCCTCGGCGAGCGAGGCGGCGCCGAGCACCTCCCACAGCCGGTCGTCGGTGGCCTGCGGGTCGGCCAGCAGCAGGTTCTCCCGCACCGAGGCGTGCACCAGGTACGTCTCCTGGGACACCACCCCGACGATCCGGGAGAGGTCCGCCGGGGCGATCTGGCGGACGTCCACGCCGTCGATCGTCACCCGTCCGCCGGCGGGGTCGTGGAGCCGGGGGAGCAGGGCGGCGAGGGTGGACTTGCCGGAGCCGGTGGGCCCGACGACGGCCGTCGTCGACCCGGCCGGCAGCACCAGGTCCACGCGGTCCAGGACCGGGCGGGAGGCGGGCTGCGCGCCGGGTGCGGGGTCCGCCCCGGGGCGGGCGCCGTCGTCGTAGGCGAAGCAGACCTGCTCGAGGCGGACCTCGCCGCGCACGCCCGCCGGGTCCAGCGCCACCGGCGCGTCCGGCGGGGCGACCTCGGGGACCAGGTCCAGGTACTCGAAGATGCGGGAGAAGAAGGCCAGGGCGGTCACCCACTGCACGCCGATGTTCAGCAGCCCCATGACGGGACGGAACACCTGGCCCTGCAGGGCGGTGAACGCCACGAGCGTGCCGATGGTCATGCCCTCGGAGGTGGCCGGCAGCCCCGCCGCCAGGTAGATCACCGCGGGGATGGCGGCGAAGACGACCTGCATGGTGGCCATCCGCCACCGGCCGGCCAGCTGGGAGCGCAGCTCCAGGGCGATGAGGGACTCGGAGCGGGCGGTGAAGCGCTCGGCGTCCCGCGCGGTGGTGCCCAGGGTCTTGGCCAGGCGCACGCCGGACACGCTCAGCCCCTCCTCGACCTGCGTGTGCAGCGCGGCCAGGGCCTGCTGGCGCTCGTCCGGGACCCGGCGGCGGATCATCGCCACGCGCCGGGAGAGCCAGATGGCCGGGGGCAGCACCACGAGGGAGATGAGGGACAGCTGCGGGGACAGGGCCACCATGGCGACCGCGGTGCCCACGGTGGTGGTCACGTTCGTCGCCACGCCCGTGGCCGTGGAGGTGACCACGGACTGCATGCCCGCGATGTCGTTGGTCAGGCGCGACTGGACCTCCCCGCCGCGGGTGCGCGTGAAGAAGGACAGCGACTGCCCCTGCAGGTGCGTGAACAGCCGCACGCGCAGGGCGTGCATGACCCGCTGGCCCATCCGCGTGGCCAGCCACGTCTGCACCACGCCGATCACCGCGGTCAGCGCCGCGACGACCACCATGGCCGCGGTGAGCCGGGCCAGCAGCGGGAGGTCGCCGTGGGGCAGCGCGTCGTCGATCACCCCGCGCACCAGGAAGGGCTGGGCGAGGGTGATGAGGGAGGAGGCGGTGATCAGCAGGACCACGACGGCGAGGGTCGCCCGGTGCGGGGCGAAGAGGGCCGCGATCCGGCGCAGGGAGACGGGGTGGCGCTGCAGCTGGGCACGGTCGGCGGGGTCGAGGCGGGCGGGGCCGCGGCCGGGGCGGCCGGGAGCGGGGCCGGTGGCGGGATCGGCGGGACTGCCGGCGGGGGTGCCGGGCAGGGGAGCGGTGGCGTGCGGGGCGAGGGACGGCATGGGCAGGTGCTCCTTCGTGAGGGCCTCCTGGGGTGGGGATAAAGGGAGGTTACCTCACTAAGAGGTAACCGTTCAAGAAGTCGGTACGATGGAGCCATGCCTTCACCCGCGGAGCCTCCCGGCGCCACGCCCGACCTCGGCGACCTCATGCACGTCGCCTTCCGCCGCCTGCGTCACCGCTGGAGCGAGCAGCTGGCCCCCTTCGACCTGAGCCCGTACCAGTTCCGCGCCCTCCAGGCGATCGGCGGGGGTGCGCACCGCCATGCGGAGGTCCTGCGCGGGCGCTCCGGTTCGGCGCCGGCGGTCGGGGGTGACGGGCCCGCGCTGGATCCCGACGGCGGCGCCTCGGCAGCGGTGGCGCGTTCCGGACCTGGGGCGGAGCGGGGAACCGCGCCGGCCCCGGGGGAGGGAGCCGAACCGGCCCCGGGGGAGGGAGCCGAACCGGCCTCGGGCCAGGGAACCACGCCGGAAGCGGGGGCGTGTGCGGGGACGGTCTCCGAGGGGCTGCGACTGAAGGACCTCGCCGAGCGGCTGCGCATCGCCCCGCGCTCGGCCACGGAGGTCGTGGACCAGCTGCAGGCCAAGGGGCTCGTGGAGCGCCGTCCCGACCCGGCCGACCGCCGCGCCACCCGCATCGTGCTGACGGACCGGGGCGCGGAGGTGCGCTCGCAGGTGCGGGAGGAGCGACGGCGGCAGGCCGGTGACTACTTCTCCGTGCTCTCGGAACCGGACCGGGCCGAGCTCGCCCGGCTGCTCGGCGAACTGGTGCGCGGACGCCCGTAGGTGCGGCCGACCGCTGCGCTCGCCATTCCGTCGCGCTTCGCCCGTCGCAGCCCGTCCGTCATGACCCGGGAGACTCGTCATGTGCGGTCCCGGAGGTGACGAGTCTCCTGGGCCATGACATCCGGGTGCGGGGGCGGTGCGTCGTGGTCGGGAAGGTCGGAGCGCGAGGGCGGGGCGCCGCCGTCGGGAAATACCCCCGGGGGAATATCTCGGGGGCCCGGGTCGCTGTACCCGCCAGAATCGCCCTCGATCCGGAAGGACTCCCATGGCCACCGTAGACCTCACCGTCGACTCCTTCGGCACCACCGTCGCCGAGAACGACACCGTCCTCGTCGACTTCTGGGCCGCCTGGTGCGGGCCCTGCCGCCAGTTCGCCCCCGTGTTCGATGCCGCCTCGGAGAAGCACCCCGACGTCGTGTTCGCCAAGGTGGACACCGAGGCCGAGCAGCAGCTGGCCGCGATGGCCGGCATCACCTCCATCCCCACCCTGATGGCCTTCCGCGGCGGCGTCCTGGTGTTCTCCCAGGCCGGTGCCCTGCCCGGATCCGCCCTGGACCAGCTGCTGGACCAGGTCAAGGGCCTGGACATCGCGGAGGTGCGCCGGCTCGCCGAGGAGCAGGCCGCCCAGCAGGGCGGCCACCAGCACGACGAGCCCTCCGCCGAGGAGGCCGTCGAGTCCGCCGCGGAGCAGCTGAACTCCCTGCACGGGCGCTGATCCGCCCCCCCTCGTCTCCTCCCTGCACCTGGCGGTCGATTCCGCCCCGTCCGGCCCCGGAAGCGGGTCACGACCGGGGCGGAATCGACCGCCAGGCGCATTCGGGGGGGGGCGGTGCGAGGATGGGGGCATGCGCCCCGATGACCTCGACGCCCGGCTCATCCAGTTGCTGACGGACTCCCCGCAGCTGCCGGTGCTCGAGTGCGCCCGGCGGCTCGGGGTGGCCCGCGGCACGGTCACGAGCCGGCTGGCCCGGCTGCACGCCGAGGGGGTCATCTCCGCGATCGTGCCCCAGGTGGACCCGGCCGGCTTCGGCTACGACCTCGTGGCGTTCTGCTCCGTGGACATCAACCAGCACGTGGGGCACGAGCCCGTCACCGAGGCCATCCTCGAGGCCATCCCCGAGGTCACCGACCTCTACACGGTCACGGGGGACCACGACCTCCACCTGCGCGTGGTGGCCCGCAACGGCTCCGACCTGCAGGACGTGCTGGACCGGATCTCGCAGGTCCCCGGGGTCGCCCGGACCTCGTCCTCCCTCGCCCTGCGCACGCACGAGCAGGGGCGCACCCTGCCGCTGCTCCACGCGGTCGCGCGCGACGGCCGGCAGCCTGGCGGGCCTGCCTGACCTCGACTGGCCAGAATGCTCGGTCACTGGACCTCGGCCCCGGACAGATTGCACAGACTGGACACTGATCGGCGCGACGATTGCACAGTGCCCGGATCGTGGCCACACTCGCTCTCGAGAGCCCTGACGACCCGAGACCCGAGGAGCGCCGCCATGACCGCCGTCGCCGACACCCCCGTCACCACCGCCGAGTCCGTCCCGGCCGCGCCCCGCGTGCCCACCGTGCCCCAGGCCGTGGCGCAGGTGGTCCGCGAGCACGCCACGTGCCTGTTCGGCCTGATGGGCAACGGCAACGCGCACCTGGTCAGCGAGCTGACCTCCACCGGTTTCCCGTACGTCACCGTCCGGCACGAGGCGGGGGCCGTCGCCGCCGCGGACGCCGCCTTCCGCGCGTCGGGCCGGATCGCCACCGCCACCGTCACCTACGGCGCCGGCTTCACCAACACCCTCACCGCCCTGTCCGAGGCCGCCCTGGCGCGTGTCCCGCTCGTGCTCATCGTCGGCGACGCCCCCACCACGGGCCCGCGCTTCTTCGACGTCGACCAGGTCGGCATGGCCGCCGCGGCCGGCGTCGAGACCGTCCGCCTCGACGACCGCGATCCCGCCGCCCAGGTGCGCGACGCCTACGCCCGCGCCGCCGCGGGGTCCCGCCCGATCGTCGTCGCCATCCCCTACGACCTGGTCGAGGCGCCCGTGCGGGCCGGCTCCGTTCCGGGGGCGGCCGAGGCACCGGTCCCGACGCCGGCCGCGGACCCCGCGGGCGGGCCCGCCACCCGGCCGGGGAGCCTGGCCGCCGCCCTGCCTGCCGCCGTGTCCGCTCCCACGGAGGCCGACCTCGAGGCCTTCCGGGCCGCGCTGCGCGGCGCCGAGCGGCCGCTGGTCGTCGCGGGCCGCGGCGTCGTGGACTCCCCGGGCGCCCCGGCGGCGCTGCGCCGGCTGGCCGACGCGCACGGGGCGTTCCTCGCCACTTCGGTGATGGCCCGGAACGTGGCCGGGCCCGCAGGCGACCTCGGCATCGCGGGCGGCTTCGCCCGGGTCGAGCGGGCGGCGATCATGCGGCAGGCGGACGTGGTGCTCGTCGTCGGCGCCGGCATGAACCCGTTCCAGATGCGCTACGGCACGCTGTTCGCCCCGGAGGCCACCGTGCTCCAGGTGGACGCCCGCGCCGCCGCCCGCCACGGGCGCACCGACCACTTCCTCCTCGCCGATGCCGGCGCCGCCCTGGACGCCCTGGCCGCCGGCCTGGGTGCCACCCCGGCGCAGAACGGCCGTCCCGACGGCGGCTGGCGCGCCCGCCGGCCCATCCCCGCGGCCCCGGCGGTGGAGCCGGTGAAGGCCGACGGCTCCCCGCAGGACGGGCTGGCCGAGGACGGCCGGCTCGACCCGCGGACCATGGCGCTGGCACTCGAGGAGATCCTGCCCGCCGAGCGGACCTTCGTGCAGGACGGCGGGCACTTCATCGGCTGGATCCCGCTGACGTGCTCGGTGCCGGACCCGCGCTCGCACCTGTTCGTCGGGACGGCCTTCCAGTCGATCGGGCTCGGCTTCCCCTCGGCGGTGGGCGCCGCGGTGGCCCGGCCCGAGCGCACCACGGTGCTCGTGACCGGCGACGGCGGCGGGCTGATGGCACTGGCCGACTTCGAGTCCTTCGTGCGCCAGGCCGCCTCCGGCGTGGTGGTCGTGTTCAACGACGCCGCCTACGGCGCCGAGATCCACCAGTACGCCGCCCGCGGGCTGGACGACCGGGCGATGCTCATCCCCGAGGTCGACTTCGCCGCGCTCGGCCGGGCGTTCGGGGCCGAGGGCATGCGGGCCCGCAGCCTGGCGGACCTGGACGCGCTGCGCGACTGGGTGGCCCGGGGCTCGCGCGGCGTGTTCGTCCTGGACCTGCCCATCTCCCAGCACGTGGTCGCGGAGTACATGGCCGAGTCGATGGCCGGCGCCCGGCCGGCCCCGCGGCCGCTGCCGGTGGACTGAGGCCCCTGCTGGTGGACTGAGGCCCCGGCACCGACTCCCTTCACCCACCCCGCGCATCCAGCGGTCGAAAGCGCCCCGGAAAGGCCCTGTTCGGACCTGTTCTCGGTGCACTTTCGACCGCCAGATGGGGGTTCGGAGGCCTTGACGGGGTCCCGGGCCGCTCCGACACTGTGACTCAATTGCTGGCGACGGTACCTGGGGATGGGTCCGCGGCCCCGGGGCGGGATGGCGACCGGGGCGTGCCCTGTCGGCTCGGCTACGCCCATGCCAGTGCGCGATCCCCGAGCATAGGGCGGGACATGGAATGGGCGGTGGACCTCGGGCGTCGGGAGTGGACCCGGCAACTGCTCGATGAGTGCCGCCGGTCCGGCATCGACCTGGCGCCCGTGGACCATCCCGACCCCTCGGACGTGGGGATCGTGCTGGCCGAGGCCTGGTCCGCCGACCTGGCCCGCGTCCTGGAGGAGGCGGCGGGGCTCCGCTGCCGCGTGATGGTCGTGGGCGGTGCGGACCGCGGGGTGGATCCGTGGCCGGTCCTGGCCGCGGGGGCGGCCGAGTGCCTGCCGTGGTCCGGGGACCCCGACCCGGTCTGCGCCTGGGTCCGGCGCGAGCGGGAGGTGGCCGGCCTCCTGGGCTCGCCCGCCGTGCGACGGCACGTGCTCGGGACGAGCCGGGCGCTGACCGAGGCCCTGCGGGACCTCGTGGTGGCCTCCCGGTACGGGCGGGCGCCGATCCTCATCCAGGGCGAGACCGGGACGGGTAAGGAACTGGCCGCCCGGGTGGCGCACGCGGTGGGGACCGCCCGCGGCTCCCTCGTGGTGGTGGACTGCAGCACGATCACGCCGACGCTGCTGGGCAGCGAGCTCTTCGGCCACGAGAAGGGCGCCTACACGGGGGCGGTGAGCGTGCGGACCGGGGCGTGCGCCGCGGCCGACGGCGGCACCCTGTTCCTCGACGAGATCGGCGAGCTGCCGCCGGAGGTGCAGCCGGACCTGCTGCGGGTGGTCCAGGAGGGCACCTACAAGCGGGTGGGCGGGGACCGGTGGCTGCACAGCGACTTCCGCCTGGTCTGCGCGACCAACCGGCGACTGGACGTGGAGGTCCGCCAGGGCCGGTTCCGCGCGGACCTGTACCACCGCATCGCGGCGATCACCGTGACGCTGCCGCCGTTGCGGGACCGGATGGAGGATGCCGTGGCCCTGTTCCTCCGCTTCTGCGCCGAGGCCCTCGGCCGCGAGGACCAGCGGCTCGACCCCGCCGTCGAGCGGCTGCTGCTGGAGCGGGACTACCCGGGGAACCTGCGGGACCTGCGCCAGCTGGCCCACCGGGTGGCCGCGCGGCACGTGGGCCGCGGGCCCATCACCCCCGGCGACCTGCCGCCGGCGGACCGCCCGGTGCCGGGCCTCGTGGTGGGGTGGCCCGGGCTGCCCGACGTCGCCGGGGATCCCGGGGCCGCGCAGGCCCCGGCCCGCCCGGGGGCCGGTGACGCGGAGCGGGGATCGCCGGCGGCCGGGGTGCCGGGACCGGAGGCGCCCGGGGAGCTCCAGACCGCTCCGGCAGGACCTCCGGCACCCGGCCTCGCCGCCGGGTGCGTGGACGGCCACGACCCGGTCCGCGCCGCGGTGGCGTGGGCCCTCGACCGCGGGCTGGGGCTGCAGGACATCAAGGCGCTCGCCGGCACCGTGGCGCTCGACGAGGCGGTCGAGCGCAGCGAGGGCAACCTGCGCACCGCCGCGTCCCTGCTCGGCGTCTCGGTGCGGGCGGTGCAGCAGCGGCGCGCGGTGCGCTCCGCGGCGGGCGACCGTGCGGCCGCGCCCGGCGGAGACGGCCGGGCACCGGGTGCCGACGCCGGCCCTCAGGGTTCCGGAGTCGGACCGCCGGCCGGCCCCCGCGCCGGTGCGCTGGCCGGTCCGCTGGCGGACCCGCCCACGAGCCCGCCCGACAGCTCGCCGGCCAGTTCCCGCCAGTAGGGATCCCCCGTCGCGGCGGTGAGTTCGTCATAGAACCTCGCCGTCTCCCACTGGACGTCGGCCCGGCTCGCCGGGGCCCTCAGCGTCGCGATCCCCAGCGACCTCCGGAACAGCGCCCGGATGGGGTCCTCCACGGCGAGGCCGAAGGCGTCCGGCCGGGCCGGCGTCGGGAACGGCATGGAGGAGGGCAGGGACCGGGGCAGGCGCAGGGCCGGCAGCACGGCCCGGTACTCGGTGAGGGCGGCCAGGCCGGGCGGGGGACCGGCCGCCGCGAGGGCGCGGCGGGTGGTGACGTGCGGGGGAAGCAGCCGGCCGCGGTCGATCCGGTGCGCCACGACCTGGAGCACGGTGCCGCCGGACCGCGGGCCGCCGGGCGGCGACAGGGGGCGGTAGGTCAGCAGCCAGGCCGAGCCCACGCGCCGCGGCGTCGGGACGCGCATCCGGAACAGGTACTCGCGCAACTGGTACAGCCCCTTGCGGATCTGGTCGTCCTTGTGGGGCTTGATCTCGGCGATGCCCGTCCTCGACACCCGGCCCAGGCGTCCGAGGGCCTCCCGGAAGCGGGTGCTCCACTCGGCCTCCAGCGCGGTCTCGGGCGGGTCGTCCCACGGTGGCACGGTCATGGCTTCTCCTTCACGGTGTTCGGGTCCACGATGTTCGGGTCGACGGTGTTCGGGCGGGGCGGGTGAGCCGCAGGACGTTCTCCCGCAGCACCCGGGCACGGTCGGCGGGGTCGAGGCGCAGGGCGCGGACCGTGGCGAGCGCGGGCGCGGGATGCAGGAAGGGGCCATCGCTGCCGAACAGGACCTTGTGGGCGCCGGCGCGGCAGACGGCCTCCTGCAGCAGGTCGAAGTAGCGCACGCCCGAGGTGTCCGTGAAGACGTTGGCCCGGCGGACCAGCACGTCCACGAGCCGGGACTGGGCCCTCACGTCATCGGCGAACGAGGACAGGTGCGGGGCGATCCACGCCACGTCCGGGTGGCGGTCGGCGAGGCGGACCACGAGCCGGACGTCCCCGGCCGGGTCGAAGAGCACCGGCATCCGGTGCCGGCGGGCGGCCTCGCCGACCTCGTCCGTGGCGGGGCCGTCCGACCAGTGCACCTTGAGGCCGCACGCGCCGCGCCGGTGTGCCGCGGCGACGACGTCCTCGACCCGGCCGCGGTCCGCGACCGCGTTGACGAAGGCGTACCAGAGCCACCGGTCCGGCTCCCTCCGGGCGACGCGGGCCACCAGCCGGTTGGCCTCCCCGTAGTCCCCGACCGGGGCCGCCATCAGCACGGCGCGCCGGACCCCGGCGGCGGTGGCGCGCCGCCGCCAGCACCGCAGGTCCTCGAGGGCGTCCCCCGAGCCGAGCGGGACCGTGCCGAACCCCAGGTGCACGTGGGAGTCGATGACGCCCGGGACCATCACGCCGCCCGCCGTCCCACCGCGGCGCGCCGCAGCGAGTGGACCAGGCCCTCGACCTCCGCGGCGCGGTGGTCGGCGCGGACGACGACGGCCAGCAGGTATCCCGGGCGGCAGCGCGGCACCTGGATGAGGGCCCGGAACCCGTCCCGCGCCAGGGCGGCGAGGATCCCGTGGGCCTCGGCCGCCGTGTCGAGCCGGGAGGCCACGATCGGGAACGGCGGCCCCTGGGGCTCCAGGCCGGCGTCCCGGAACCCGTCCCGCAGGCGCAGCGTCAGCCGGTACAGCCGCCGTCGGCGCAGGTCCAGCTCGGGGGCGCGGGCCAGGGAGTCCAGCCCCGCCGTGAGGTCCGCCTGCGAGGGCGGGCTCGAGTGCGTTCGGTGGCCGCCGCGGCGGGCGACCTCGGCGATCGTGCCACGGTCCCCGGTGATCACCGTGACCGGCGTGCCGTGGGCCTTGGCCAGCGAGGCCAGCCACACGACGCCGTCGTGCCCCAGGCCGAGCCGGCGCACCGTCCCGGTGCCGTCCCCGAAGGGGCCGGTCCCGGGGCGCCGGGCGCCCAGGACCCCGAAGGCCAGGGAGTCGTCGACGAGGACCCGGCCGCCGGTGCCCGCGGCCAGGGCCACGAGCCGGCCCAGCGGCGCCGGCCGGCCGCAGCCCTGGCACCAGCCGTCGGTGACGAGCCAGGACCCGGCCGGCACGCGGGGCGGGGGCCGGTGGTGCGGGAACACGTGGACGGGGACGCCGCGGGCCCGCGCCACCAGGCAGGCCCAACGGGCGAGGGGATACGCGGCGTCGTCCACCCAGAGGGTGCCCCCGGGCCGGGGAACACGGCCAGGACGTCCATCAGCCCGTGCAGCGCCGACCGCTCCGCCAGTCCCGCCTCGGCCCCCTGCCGCCGGGCGACGGTGGTGGCGAGGCGGACGGCGGTGGCAGACTCCCCCAGCACGGCGGGCACGCCCGTGGTGAGGTGGGACCACGGGGAGAGCCCCTCGCTGGGGTGGTGTTCCCCGAGGAACAGCGCCGGGGTGAAGTCGGCCCCGCGGGCCGAGGCGCCCATGGCCGGACGGCCTAGACCAGTTGCCGGGCGAGCCGGCGCGAGATCAGCGTGGAGGGCATCGTGGTGTCCACGCGCTGGGCCAGGTCCACCCCGGTCACCGCCCGGTAGGCGTGGATGTACCGCTGGACCGAGTTGCGGAAGTGCATCGCCCAGTTCTCGGCGTCCGCGCCCCTCATCCCGGCGGCGTTCCAGTCCCCGTGGCGCACGGACAGCACCAGCCGCTCCCCGTGGAAGGCGAGGTCGTAGAAGTGCGTGACACTGGCGTCCGACCAGCCGAAGAGCTGCTTCATGGTGTCCACGCGGTCCATCCACGGCTCCTCGTAGGGGACCATGGTCGGCCCGCCGAGGAACTGGCGCATCTCCGGCTGGGCCAGGGTCCACTGCACGTCGATGGTCTCGATCCGCGCCGTCAGCGGGAGGTCGGCGAACTGGTTGTTGGCGCCCCGGGCCAGGACGAGGTGGAGTTCGCGCAGGCTGTTGAGCAGCGGGAACGCGTCCGCCTGGACGGTCAGGTCGTCCCGTTCCCGGTAGTACTGCTGGGCCGAGTTCAGCAGGCCGTGGAAGGCCGGCAGGAACTGGGTCCTGCGCTCCACCGCGAGGTCCGGGGGCGGCACGGCCCGGCCGACGAGGTGCAGGCCGTACTCGTAGCCGTACTCGTTGTCCCGGCGCCGGACCGAGAGGCGTTCGCGCTCCGCCTCGGACAGCCCCCACAGCAGGCCCCGCAGGGGCAGCAGCGGGCTGACGGCGAAGCGGGCCAGCGGACCGGGCTCCCGGCCGACTCGCCGGTTCTGGAACCGGGCGATGATGTGGTTCAGGGACTGGAAGAGCATGGCCTCCTCGATCCAGTAGACGTAGATCAGCTCGACGAAGGGGACGCCGTCCAGGGGGTACTCCGTGTTCTCCACGGGGTCCGGGTAGGGGGCCGTCCTCTCCTGGGCGGCCTGGCGGCTGACGTAGGACAGGCGGGCCTCCGCGCGGTTGGCCCCCAGTGACCGGTCCGTGACGAACTCCGTGGCGATCCGGTGCAGGTGCCGGTACGTGGGCGTCCCGTAGGCGGGGTTGTCCGGCCCGCCGAGGGCGTTGCGCGGCCGGACGGGGCCGAGGGCGCCGCGGGGGCCCTGGACCTGGTCGTACCGGGCGTCCTCGAAGGCCTCCGCGAAGTTGCGGAAGCGCAGGTCGTCCGTGACGTCGTCGATGAACTCCCACAGCCGCCGCTGGGCGCTGTCGGCGCCGGCGCTCGGCACGAGGGCCACGTTCGTGATGTCCGGGTCGGCCAGGTGGACCTCGAAGGTCTCCAGCTCGGTCCAGTTGCCGCGGCCGGCCGTGCGGAACTGCACCGTGTGGTCACCGGGGGTCTCGAGGTCGACGTTCCTCTTGATGCCCCGGGCGGGGGTGAGGCGGGCGTTCTGCTCGTCGAGGACGGCGTCGCCGTTCGGGTCGAGGACCTGGAAGTCGAAGTTGCCGGCTCCCTCGTTGTCGAGGGCGAACTCGATCCTGATCGTCTGTCCGACGACGGCGGGGTGGCGGGCGTCGTGGTTATAGCGCATGGCGGGCTCCTATCGGGTCGTGGTGCCGTGGGCCCGGGAGGGACCGCGGCGGCAGGGGTGGATGGTGGGGGAACGGTCTCCGGAGGCTGCTCCGGACGGCCCACGCCGTCAGGACGGCCGAGAGCTGGTCGCTCTCCGCGTGGGGCGTGATGAGGCCGGCAGCCTTGGCCTGCCCCACCACGGCGAACACGAGGGACGGGGGCTGGCGGGCCATGACGGCCAGGTCCTGGCGCCAGGCGGCGTGCAGGCGCAGCAGCTGCTCGGGCTGCCGCTGGGCCGTCGGCCAGAAGGTGCGCAGTTCCCGGCCGCCGGTGCCCCGGGACCGGTGCCGCAGGAGCACCCGGACCAGGTCCCCGATGCGCTCCTCGCAGCCCGCGATCCAGTCGCGGTGCTCCGCGGGCAGTCCGCGCAACGGGTACATGGACCGCCAGGTCGCGGCGAGCCGGGCCCACTGCGGATGGGGGTAGAGGGCCTGGCCGATCGCCGCGCTGATGAGCACGCGCAGGTACGGCATGGGGTGCGGATCGGTGCCGGTGGGCCGGAACACGAAGTACCGGGGGAGGCTGACCACCGCCAGCAGCCCCACGGTCGAGGTGATCCCGACCATGCCCACGGACCACAGGTCGGCCACGATCTCGCTGATCCACAGGGACCACGTGTCCCAGTGGCCGTCCGGCTCGCGCGCCGCCCACCGGTCCAGCTCGGCCTTGAGGGAGGGCACCAGGTCGTACAGGGCCGCGCCCTGGTGCCCCACCTCGTGGATGAGCGAGGAGGCCAGGCCGCTGCCGATCATCCGCTCGCGGGGCAGCCGGATGATGCCCACCGGGTTCGGCTGGCCGCCCGGCAGCCGGGTCTTGGCCCGCCGGATGGCCGCCCCGGCCCCGCGGGCCAGGTACACGACCATGTGGGGGTCGCCCGGCGGCCGTGCCCGCACGGACAGGGCGTCCTGCGCGAGGATGTCCAGCCCGGCCAGCCACACCCCGGTGGAGTGCTCGCTGCGCTGGGTGACCACCTCCGTGAACAGGTCGAACTGGGCCAGGACCACGTTGAACTGCAGCCGCAGCATGACGAACCGCTTCTGCTGCTCGGCCGGTGGGGCGGTCCGGCCCTCCGCGTGCAGCCACTCGATGAACTCGCCGAGCCGGCGGCGCAGGTCATTGCGGCCCAGGTGCAGGAACCGCTCGATCTGCCACTGGGCGGCCGGCGGCAGGGCCGCGGCCAGCACCATGGTCTCGTGCATGACGAAGGGCCGGATGGTGTCCAGTCGCACGAGCAGGCTGTGCGCCTCGCCCTCGATCAGGTCGAAGCCGGCAGAGCGGTCGGCCACGTCCTCCACCTCCTCCCTCGGCGCGTGCTCGCGGTCCTAGAGGCCCAGGAGGATGACCCGGTTGCCGCGGCGCACCCACCGGCCCTCCGTCCGGCCCCCGTCGTCCCCGTCGCCGCGGTCGTCGTACCGGTCGTAGTACCGGACGGCCCGGACGGGGGCTCCCCAGGTCCGCCCGGGTCCGCCGTAGGACTGGCGGCCGTAGCCGGACCGGGGGCGGCCGGGACGGGCGGGACGGAGCAGCGCGGGGGCGTACGTCCGTGCCGCGCTGCGGGTGGCGGCCCGGACGGCGGCGGCCGGGGGCACGGAGCGCGGGGTGCGCGCGGCGTTGCGGTAGGCGGCCCGGGCGAAGCGGATGTAGCGGCGGGCTGCCTCCTCCTCCGCCTCGGCCTCGTCCATCATCTCGGCCTCCTCGGCCTCGAGGAGGTTCCCGGCCATGGCGCCGAGCTTGCCGCCGATCGCGGTGCCGATGCCCGGCGCCACGAACGATCCCAGCGCGCTGCCGACCACGGGCAGGGCGGTCTTCGCCACGGTCTTCAGGGCGCCGCCGACCATCCTGCCGATGGGGGACTTGATGAACTTCCCGGCGCCGCGGACCACGCTGCGCGCGAGCTTGCCGAGGAACTGGTCGAGCTCCTCCTCGGAACTCACGGACAGCAGCTCCAGGGCGAGTTCGGACTCCACCTCGGGGTCGATCTCGTCCTCGAGGTCCTGTCCCTCGAGGTCGGCGGACTCGAAGGCGTAGCCCTCGTCCTCTCCCTCGGAGGACCACTCGTAGTCGGTCTCGGATTCGCCAGCGTAGATGCTCATGATCAGACTCCTTGCCTGGGGTGCCCGGTGGGCTGCGTGGATGGTGGATGGACGGGAACGGGACGGGCGCCGGAGACGGGCGGGAGGGGCCGGTGCCGGGCCGGGGGCGGTCCGGCGGCGGGGGTGTCGGGGAGGGGACGGAGGGCCGGTCACCCCGCGCCGAGGATGACGATGTTCCGGCCGCGGCGGACCCACCGACCGCTCGCGGCGCGGGCGGCCCCCGGCGTCCGGGGCGCGTCGAGGCGGGGCAGGACCTGGCGGGCCGAGGCGAGGGCGGCGTTCCGGGCCGCGATCATGGGGGGCGTGGTCGTCGGCGTCGCGGCGGCCCGACGGGCGGTCGAGCGGGCGAAGTCCACGAAGGTGCGGGCCGTCTGCAGCTCGCGGTCCTCCGGGGTGAGCCCCTCCAGGTCCAGGCCCGTCTCGAACTTCGTGCCGATCCACGAGCCGACCTTCCGGCCGACGTCCCCTCCGGCCCCCGGGGCCACGTAGTTGCCGATGGCCTGGCCGAGCTGGGGCAGCGCCCGGCGGGCCGCCGACTTCAGGACGTCCCCGACGGCGCGGCCGGCGGAGGAGTTCACGAACGCCTTGCCCGCGGACACGGCACTCTTGACGAGGTTGCCGAGGAACTGGTCCAGCTCCGCCTCGTCGGAGACGGCGAGCAGCTCCGCGGCCAGGGCCATGTCGCTGGTCCCGCGGGTCACCTCGCCCCACAGCTCGCCGGCGTCGAGCTCGTCGGTCTCGGACTCGCCGGCCGGGGAGCCGTAGGCGGCCGCCGGAGACTGCTCGTAGGTGCCGTACTCGTCGGCGACCTCTCCCCACGTGCCGCCCTCGGACTCGTCCTCGAAGAGGGCCCGGTCGATGTCGTGCATGGTTCTTCCTTCCGGGTACGGGCGGATCCGGTTGGTCCACCTCAGCGGAGGTCCGCTTACCCCCTCCACTGCACAATCCGTGCCACGCCCTCCGGGGATGCCGGCGGCGCGGGATCGCGCGGATCCCCGCCCGCGACGGGCGGTGCGGGGGCCTCCTGCCGGCGGACGGGGCGAAGCGGCCTTCGCGCGGGCCGCGAACCGGGCTTCGGGGGCGACGGGGGCGACGGCGCCGGGGCGTCAGCGCAGCGACGCGCGGTACTTGGCGACGGTGCGCCGGGCGACGGGGAAGCCCCGGTGCCCCAGCTCCCCGCTCAGCAGGGCGTCGGTCCGGTGGCCGCCGGCCTCCCGGAGCAGCCGGGCGAGGGCGGCCCGGGCGGCCACCGAGGTGCCGAAGAGGAGGGCCAGGGGCTCCACGCGGCCCTCCGGCACCCGCATCCACTTGTCCTTGACGGCCCGGCTCACGGTGGAGGGGTGCATGCCGAGCTCGTGGGCCAGGGCCGTCCGGGTCAGCGGTCGGTGCCGGTCGGCCCCGGCCTCCAGGAATCCCCGCTGGAAGCCGACCGCGGCGCGGGCGACCCGCTCCAGCACGCTGGCCCGCGCGTCGATCTGCGCCAGCAGCCGGCGGGCCCGGTCCTCGTGGCCGCGCAGCCAGGCGCGCGCCTCCGCCGAGGCGGCCACGGCGGCGGGGACGGGGGCGATCGCCAGTCCGAACCACGCGCTGGCGGGGACCTCGACGTCGAGCCCGCCGTCCGCGGCCCGGTACACGAAGACGTCCGCCGGGACCCGGGCCGGCGGCTCGGCCTCGTCCCAGCGGACGGCCGGGCGGAGCCGGCGGCGCACCACCTCGAAGGCCTGGGCCGCCTGCGCCGGGGTGATCCCCAGCCGACGCGCGGCGCCGGCCGGGTCGTCGTCGGCGACCTCGGGCAGGCAGGAGGCCACGACGTCGGCGGTCCAGGCGGGCGCCGAGCCCGCGGCGACGAGCGCGGCGGCCTGCTCCGCGAGCAGCGTGGTGACGTCCGGGGCGCCGAGTCCCGGCGGCCCGGCGGCCCGGACGGCGCGCAGGGCCTCGGCGACCCGGCCCGGCTCCAGGCCGTGGAGCCGGGCGATCTCCCGGACGGGGGCGTCCAGCAGCCCGCGCTCGGTGAGGTGGCCCAGGACCACGGTGAGCTCGGCGCCGTGGCCGGGGCGCACCTCGAGGCGCGCCTGGGCCTCCAGGGTGCGGAACTGGTCGGTGCCGGCGTCGGTGTCCTCGTGCAGTTCCCGACCGTGGGCGAGGTGCCGGCACCGCCGGCACGGTCCGCCGGCAGTGTGCCGGCCGCACCCCGGGCACGGCGCCCCGTCCGCCCGCTCGAGCACGGGGCTGTCCTGCAGGGCCCGTTCGGTGAGCTCCACGAGGCCGGCCTGCGTGGTGGTCAGCAGGCCGAGGGCCTGGACGAGGCCGGGCACGGCCCGGTGCTCGGTCCTCAGCGCCTGCTGCAGGGAGGGGCCGGGGGCCGCCGTGGGACCCGGGACGCCGGTGGGCATGGCTCAGGGTAGGCGGGACGGCGGACGATGGTCAGCGTCCGGAGGGCGGGCGAGGCGGAGTCCGCCATCCGTCGTGCAGTTGTGCACAAAGTGCAGTCGTGCAATAATTTCGGGATGCCCCCTTCGGACGACCTCTCCCTGCGCGAGCGCAAGAAGCTCGAGACCTGGGCCCTCATCCACGACGCGGCCGCCGAACTGGCCCTGGACGAGGACACCACGTGCGTCACGGTGGAGGCGATCGCCAGCGAGGCCGGCGTCTCCCAGCGCACCTTCTTCAACTACTTCCCCACCAAGGAGGACGCCATCCTCGGCGTCCGGGCGCCTGCGGCCCCCGAGCTGCCGGAGGGCTTCCTCGACGGTGGGGACCTGCTGCGCCGCACCACCGAGCTGCTGCTGGACGTGAGCCGCAGCGGCTACGCGGACCGGGACGTGGAGCGGCGGGGCCGGCTGTTCGCCAAGTACCCGAACCTGCTCGTCCGCCGCCGCGAGCTGTCCCTGCAGTGCGAGGACCTCGTCCAGCAGGCGCTCGCCGAGGCCATGGCGGTGCACCCCGAGTGGTCGCGCGGCCTGCACGGCCACGGCGTGGAGGACACCGCCCGCATGCTGACCACCGCGGCCGGGGTCCCCCTGCGCTACGCGGTCATGGCCCAGGGCCCCCTGCCCAGCGGCCAGCTCGAGCCGGAGACCGTCCGGGACGCGATCGAGTTGTTCCAGGACCTCTACGGGAAGTTGTCATGACGACCGAGCAGACCCGCGCCCAGGCCTCCGCACCCACCGCCTCCACCACCCCCGCAGCGGCCGCGCCCGCGCGGCCCGCCCACGGCATCGTGCCCCTGTTCATCGGCCTGATGCTCTCCATGCTGCTGGCCGCCCTGAACCAGACGGTTCTCTCCACGGCGCTGCCCACGATCGTCGGCGAGCTCAACGGCGTGAGCCTCATGGTGTGGGTCATCACCGCCTACATCCTGGCCTCCACGATCATGATGCCGATCTACGGCAAGCTCGGCGACCAGATCGGCCGCAAGCCGCTGCTCATCGGCGCGATCCTGGTGTTCATGGCCGGCTCCGTGGTCGGCGCCCTGGCCCAGGACATGACAGCCCTCATCATCGCCCGCGTCATCCAGGGCCTCGGCGGCGGCGGACTGATCATCCTGTCCCAGGCCGCGATCGCGGACGTGGTCCCGGCCCGCCAGCGCGGGAAGTACATGGGCATCATGGGCGGCGTCTTCGCCCTGTCCTCGGTGGCCGGGCCGCTGCTCGGCGGCTGGTTCACGGAGGGACCGGGCTGGCGCTGGGCGTTCTGGATCAACCTGCCCCTCGGCGTCGTGGCCCTGGCCGCGGCCCTGCGCTTCCTGGACCTGCCCCGGCCCCCCGGCCGGCCGCGCCTGGACTGGGGCGGCATGGCCCTCGTGACCGTCGCGACCACCGCCCTGATCTTGGTCACCACGTGGGGCGGGCATTCCTACGCCTGGGGCGACCCCGTCATCCTGGGCCTGGCCGCGCTCGCCGTGGTGGCCGGCGTCGCGTTCGTGCTGGTCGAGCGCCGCGCCGCGGAGCCGATCCTGCCCCCGCACCTGTTCCACCGGCGCAACTTCAACCTGACCACCGCGGCGGGCCTGCTCACCGGTGTCGCGATGTTCGGAGTGCTCGGCTACATGCCCACCTACCTGCAGATGGCCTTCGGCGTGGACGCGACCGCCTCGGGCCTGCTGATGATCCCCATGATGGCGATGATCGTGGGCGCCTCGACGCTCTCCGGCCACTGGATCTCCCGGCACGGGCGCTACAAGGCGTACCCGATCGTCGGCAGCGTGATCGTGGCGGCGTCCATGGTGCTGCTGTCCTTCCTCGACCCGGCCCAGCCGGTGTGGGTGGCCAGCGGGATGCTCGCCCTGCTCGGGCTCGGCCTGGGCCTGTCCATGCAGGTGCTCGTGCTGGTGGTGCAGAACACCTTCCCGTCCGCACAGGTCGGCACGGCCACCGCGGCGAACAACTACTTCCGCCAGATCGGGGCCACGCTGGGCTCCTCGCTCGTGGGCAGCATCTTCGCCGCGCGGCTCTCGGCGCTGATCACCGAGCGGATGCCGGCGGCCGCCGCGGGGGCCGCCGGGAACCACGAGTCCCTGACGCCGGCCGCCGTCGCGCAGCTGCCGGGACCGGTGCGGGAGCTGGTGGTCCACGCCTACTCGGACGCGCTCACGCCGATCTTCCTGTGGGTCACGCCCCTGGCCGTGCTGGCCGCGGTGCTGCTGCTGTTCGTGCGCGAGCACCCGCTGGCCACCACGATCGAGCGGGACATCGCCCCGGAGCCGCTGGCCACCGGGAGCCTGTCCATCGTGGCCCCGGCGGGCCCCGGCGGGGACGAGGACGGGCCGGCCCGGCCCGCCCCTCAGCGCCAGGAAAGGGACGCCAGCGCGGAGCGGCCGGCCTCGAGGTAGCCCCGCATCTCCTCCGGCGGCACCATGCTGCCGCCGGTGGACCAGACGACGTGGTTGGCCCCCTCCAGCGCGGCCTCCGAGAGCCCGACGGCGGCGCGGAAGTCCTCCGCGCCCGTCACCGTCCAGGGCCCCGGCAGCCCCGCGGTGGCCGAGGGCTCCACGGGCCAGGACTGGGTGCGGTGGACGACCTCGACGAGTCCCCGCATGCGGTCGTCGGACACGGTGAGGTAGCCGGCCACCAGGTCCTGGACGAGCTCCCCGACCACCTGGGAGGGCCGGCCCACGGCCAGCCCGTCCGCCACCGTCCGCCCGTCCAGGCCGATGTCCTGCACGCTGATCGCCCCGTGCAGCCCGGTGCGCACGCCGAGGGACATGGCGGGTGCCGCCGTGGGCTCGGCGAAGACGCAGTGCACGTGGTCGCCGAAGGCCAGCTTCAGCCCGTACGCCACTCCACCCGGTCCGCCGCCCACGCCGCAGGGCAGGTGCACGATGAGCGGGTGCTCCGCGTCCACGGGGACGTCGAGGGCGGCCAGCTGGCCGGCCAGCCGCCGGCCGGCCACGGCGTAGCCGGAGAACAGGGCCAGCGAGGACTCGTCGTCCACGAAGTGCACGCTGGGGTCCGCCTCGGCGGCCCGGCGCCCGGCGTCCACCGCGGCGGAGAAGTCGCCGGGGTGTTCGACCACCTCGACCCCGCGTGAGCGCAGCAGGTCCTTCTTCCACGCCCGGGCGTCCACGGACATGTGCACGGTGGTGCGGAAGCCCAGCTCCGAGGCGACGATGCCGATGGACAGGCCCAGGTTGCCCGTGGACCCGACGGCGATGCCGTGCTCGGCGAAGACCGCCCGGGCCTGCGGGCTGTCGGCGGCCACCCCGGCCTCCGCGGCCACCCGCTCGGCCACCTCGAGGACCTCGTGGATCCCGCCGCGGGCCTTGATGGACCCGCTCACGGGCAGGGCGTCGTCGCGCTTGACCCACAGCCGGCCCGGCAGCCGCCGGCCGGTCAGCCGGTCCAGCTCCGCCTGCAGTGCGGGCGCCCGCAGGAGCGGGGACTCGAGGATGCCGTCCGTGGGCGCCGAGGCCGGGAAGTGCTCGAGGAACCACGGGGCGAACCGGCGGAACCGGGCGCGCGCCTCCTCCACCCGGTCCGCCACCTGCGGCGAGCGGCCCAGGACG
This sequence comes from Citricoccus sp. SGAir0253, assembly GCF_005877055.1. Lineage (NCBI taxonomy): Bacteria > Bacillati > Actinomycetota > Actinomycetes > Micrococcales > Micrococcaceae > Citricoccus > Citricoccus sp. SGAir0253. The sequence goes on from NZ_CP039424.1 coordinate 232,578, forward strand.
TCCGCGGCCGGCGTCGGGGTCCCGCGGAACCAGGCGGACTCCCGGCCCGCCGCGAGGCGGGCGACCACGGGGTCGCGGAGCAGGTCGTCGAGCGCCCGGGGGGCGCTGCCGGCGGCGGTGCCGTTCGGGGGAGTGTCCATGGCTTTCAGGCTACGGGCCCCAGGCGGCGCGGGCCGGCTCCCCGGAGGACCCCGCCCCGAGGACGGCGTCGCCGGTCGAGGGGCTGCCCGTCCACCGGCGGCCCTCGGCGTCGTAGAGCACGCAGTGGACCGCGCGGTCGCCGTCGAGCCAGGACCCCTGGGTGGGACGGAACGTGTACACGTCCCACGCGGAGTGCTCCCAGGACTCCCCGACGTAGTCCTCGAAGACCTGCCCGTAGCAGGCGTCCTCCGTGCCGAGCCAGGCCTCGTCCTCGGGGTCCGCGGGGAACCGCACCACGTCCTCGGAGAGGGTGAGCACGTGCAGCAGCTCGTTGTCGTGCTCGTCCGCGCAGTCCGCGGTGGCCACCGCGAGGACCTCCTCGTCCTCGCTGCCGGTGGGCTCCTGGAAGCAGTCGCCCACGGACAGGTCCACGACGGCGGTCCGGCCCGGGTCGAGGCCCATGCCCAGGCCGCGCGCGGCGTCGTCCACGGCGTCGGGGACGCCGGAGCAGCCGGTGAGCAGGAGCGCGCCGGCGCCCAGGACCGCGGCGGCGCGCACGGCGCCGGGGACGGTGGAGGAGCGGGCACGGAGGCCGCCGGGGTGGCCGCCGGAACGGGCGGGTAAGAGGGGGAGCGGCCCACGCCGCGACGAGGTCATGGCAGGAGCATAGGCGCAGGTCAGCTGCGGAGAGTGACCAGCGACCCGAGCCCGCGCACCGCCGCGTCGCGCAGCGCCGGGTTCCGGGTCCGGTTGCTCACCCGGGCCATGAGCGCCGAGGCCCGCACGATCCGCTGGGTGGGCCGGCGCCGGGCGCGGTCGTAGCGGCGCAGTCCCTCGGCCACGGTGGGCGCGGCGACGAGCGACTCCGCCAGCACCAGTCCGTCCGTGAGCGCCTCCCCGCCGCCGCGGCCCAGGTGCGGCAGCATCGCGTGGGCGGCATCCCCCACGAGCACGGTGTTCGCCGCGACGTAGGAGGGCAGCGGCTGCGACCACTTCAGGCGGCGCCGGTCGATCGTCGCCGGCGTGAGGACCGCCAGCACGCGCTGCACGTCCTCGTGCCAGCCGGCGAACTCGCGGCGCAGCACGGCCAGCGGGTCCTTCGCGCGCGAGCCGGCGCGCTCGAGCGGCATGCACGCGTACCAGTTGGTGCCACCGCCGGGGAACGGGGTGGTGCCGAACAGCAGCTCCGTGCCCCACGTCTCGGCCGCCTCCCGGCACGGCACCGGCACCACGCCGCGGAAGGCGACCAGGCCGGCGTCGGAGACGCGGGCCCCGGGGAACGCGGCATCGCGTACGGCGCTGTGGATCCCGTCCGCGCCCACGACGACGTCGGCCGGCGGAGCGGGCGCGTCCGGTCCCACGGGCGCGGAGAACCGCACGGTGCCCTCCGGCAGCCCGGCGAGCAGGGCCTCGAGCAGCGCCATCCGCGGGACGAGGTGCAGCTGCCCGCCGCGGCCGCGCCCGGAGACCTCGGCCAGCACGGTGCCGTCCGGGCGCAGGATCCTCCCGCCGGAGACCGCGGCATCCGGTGCGTCGCCGCCCAGCACGGTGCCCTCGAGGCGCTCGGCGACGCCGAGTTCGCGCAGGGCGCGCCACGCGCCGGGCCAGACACCCAGCTGCGTGCCCGCCGTGGACAGTCGCGGCTCGCGCTCGTGGACGGTGACCTGCCAGCCGGCGCGGTGCAGGGCGGTGGCGGCGGACAGGCCGGCGATGCCGGCGCCGACGATCGTGGCGGTGCCTCTCATGCGGCCATTGTCGCAGCCGGGGCGGCAGGGGACAGGGGCTGCGGGACGCCGGTCCTCGCGACCGGCCCGGCCGCCGTCGCGCCGGCGGGTCCCGGCCGGATCGAGCGCCGGCCCGGCCGCCGTCGGCTCACGCGGCGCGCTCGGTGACGTCCGCGAAGACGGCCCACATCCGCTCGTCGATCTCCACCTGGCTGAGGAAGACGACGATCGTGCCGTCGGGGTCGATGAGGAACGTGGTGCCCTGCCCGCCGGACCAGCCGAGCCGCCCGGCGTGTGCCCCGCCGGTCTGGACGGACAGCCCGTAGCCCCAGCCCGTGTCCTCCCAGAAGCCGGGGAAGAAGCTCTCCTCGGTCTTCGCGCCCGGAGCCACCTGGTCGCGGGTCATCTCGGCGACCAGCGCGGGGTCCAGGACCCGGCGGCCCTCGTGGCGGCCGCCGGAGGCGATCATCCGGGCGAACCGCAGGAAGTCCTCGGCCGTGGAGACGACCTCGCCGTGGGCGACGTCGAACGGCGGCTCGCCGGCATGGAAGCCACCGCCGAGCGGCTCGGTCTCCCGCAGCGTGCCGTCCACGCGGCGGTAGGCCGCGGGCAACCGGTCCGTCTTCGCCTCCGGCACCCAGTAGCCGGTGTCCGGCATGCCGAGCGGCGCGAACAGCACGCGCTCGAGGTGGTCCTGCAGGCGCTGCCCGGACCAGCGCTGCAGCAGGATGCCGAGCAGGCTGAAGCTGGTGTGGTACCGGAAGCCCTCCCCGGGCTGGTGGGCCAGCGGCAGGGTGGCCAGGCGCCGCAGCCACTCGTCCGCCCCGAGGGTGAGCGGTTCCGGGCCGGCCGCGACCCCAGCGCGGCGGTCTCCCGGGCCAGCGGCGAGTCCACGATCTCCATGCCGTAGCCCGAGCCGTTGACGAGCAGGTCCCGGACGGTGATGGGCCGGGCCGCGGGGACGACGTCGTCCAGCGCGGCCCCCGGGGCCCGGAGCACCGGGCGCCCGGCGAGCTCCGGCACCCACCGCTCCACCGGGTCGTCCAGGGACAGGGCGCCGTCCTGGACCCCGAGCAGGGCGGCGGCGGCGGTGATCGGCTTGGTCATGGACTGGATGCGGATGATGGCGTCCGGGCGCAGGGCCGGGCCGTCCAGGGCCATGACGCCGGCGCACGCGACCTCCGCCCCGTCCCAGCCGCCGGTACGGCTGCGGACGAGGATGCCCCCGGGGATCGTGCCGGCGTCCACATGGCGCCGCACCAGCGATGCGAGGTCCTCGGTCATGTCCGTCCTCCGTCGTCCGGGCGGGGTCCGCCCGTCGCCGTCCGGCCGGTCCGTCCGGCGACCCCGCGGCCCACGGTAGGCCCGGCGCCCGTCCGGCCGGAAGGCATGGTGTCGCCCCACCTCGGCGGCGCGGCGGAGGCGCGGCGCCCCCGGCCCGCCGCCGGCGCCCTCAGCCGCGCAGGTGTGCCCGCCGCCCCACCACGGTGGCGACCACGAGGGCCGCGGCCACCGCGGCGGTGACGCCGAACAGCCCGGCCCAGCGGCCGGCGTCGGCGAAGGGACCGGCGGCCACGGTGCCGACCGCGCTGCCGGCGAACAGGGAGGCGGCGAACAGGGCGACGGCGGTGCCGCGCAGGGCGGGCAGGACCTCCGTGGCCCACGTCTGCAGCGAGGTGTGCAGCAGCGCCCACGTCCAGCCGAGCAGCAGGGCGGCGGCCACCACGGTGCCCACCGAGACGTGGATCGCCACGGCGGCGTACCCGGCCACCAGCCCCGCCCCACCGAGCGCCATGATCGCCGGCCGGGACAGGCGCCGGGACAGCGGGCGGACGAGCCGGCTCGCGGCGAGCGTGGCGACGCCGTAGGTGGCCACGGCGAGCCCGGCCGTGGTGGCGTCCAGCCCCTGGTCCTGCAGGGCGGGGGCGAGCAGGGTGAGGATGCCGAGCACCACGGCGCCCTCCACGAAGACGAGCACCATGACGAGCAGCATCCAGCGGTCGGACAGGGCGGCGGTGATCGCCCGCCACAGCCGGGTGGGCGCGGGTCGCTCCGGCTCGGGGCGGCCGCGCAGGGACCACAGGCACAGCAGCGCCAGGGCGGGCGGGATGGCGAACATGACCCGCCAGCCGGCGGTCTCTCCCACGGCACCCGCGGCCGCGGTGGCCAGCGCCGTGCCGACCGCGATCGCCGCCATGTTGTCCGCCAGGGCCGCCTGCCGGTGCGGCCCCGGGACGGTGTCCCCGATGTACGTGATGGCCGTGGGGATGATCCCGCCGAAGAACGCACCGGTCAGCGCGCGGGCGACGACGAGCACCGCGAGGCTCGGGGCCAGCGCCGAGGCGACGCCGGTGAGCACCGCGCCGAGCAGCGCCACGCGCATGAGCCGCAGCCGGCCGAACCGGTCGGACAGCGTGCCCCACAGCGGCTGGGTGAACCCGTACGCCAGGAAGTACGCGCCCGCCACGGCGAGCGCCTGGGCGAGCGTCGCGCCGAGGTCCGCCGCGAGCACCACCAACAGCGGGGAGACGGCGAAGCGGTCCACGCTGGAGGTCAGGGAGGCCAGCGCGACGCCGGCCGGCGGCCGGGCGGGGCGGGCGCCGGGGGCGAGGGGGCCGGCGTCGGGGCCGGCGGGGCCCTCCGGACGGCGCGGGGAAGGGGGCTCGGGCGGGGGAGTCACGACCACCCAAGCTACGCGATCGCCCGCCCGGCGGCCCCGCGCCTCCGGCCCGTGGCGCCCGGGACCCGCGCCTCCGGCTCCCACGGTGGGCCCACCCACCCAGGGTCACGTACGCGACCGACGTGGCCTCGCGCGGCGTGTCGCCACGCTCGTCGTGTACGTGACGGGTGATGAGGGGCGGCGCTGGGGGCGTCGACGGCCACTGTCGGTGCGGGACCGGGCCGTGCTGGACTGGGCCGCGCGCCCATTCCCCACCGCTCCCCATCCCGCGCAGGCAGGAGTCCCCATGCAGACCGTCACCCTGAACACCGGAGCGCAGATGCCCATCCTCGGCTTCGGCGTCTACCAGATCCCCGCCGAGGACACGGAGCGGGCGGTCTCCACGGCCCTGGAGGCCGGCTACCGCCTGCTGGACACGGCCGCGGCGTACGGCAACGAGGAGGCGGTGGGGCGGGCCATCGCCGCCAGCGGCATCTCCCGCGAGGAGCTGTTCGTCACCACCAAGCTGTGGATCCAGGACTCGGGGGAGCAGCACACCGTGGATGCCTTCGAGCGGTCGCTGCAGCGCCTCGGGCTCGAGTACGTGGACCTGTACCTGATCCACCAGCCCTACGGCGACTACTACAGCGAGTGGCGCGCCATGCAGGAGCTGCACCGGCAGGGGCGCGCCCGCGCGATCGGCGTCTCGAACTTCCACCCGGACCGGCTCGTGGACCTCATCCTCCACAACGAGGTCACCCCGGCGGTCAACCAGGTCGAGGTGAACCCCTTCCACCAGCGCGTCGAGGACCAGCGGATCATGCGGGAGCGCGGGGTGCAGACCATGTCCTGGGGCCCTTCGCCGAGGGCCGGAACGGCCTGTTCACGCATCCCGAGCTGAGCGCCATCGCGGAGGCCCACGGCGTGTCCGTGGCGCAGGTGGTCCTGCGCTGGCTGGTCCAGCGCGAGGTGGTGGCGATCCCCAAGTCGGTGACGCCCGAGCGGATCGTCCAGAACCTCGACGTCTTCGGCTTCGCCCTCGCGGAGGACGAGATGGACCGCATCGCCGCCCTGGACACCGGGGCCTCGGCCTTCTTCGACCACCGCGACCCGCGGATGACGGCCCGCCTGGGCACCTCGCGCGTGGACTGAGGTCCGCGCGGCGTGTCCCGACGCGGAGCGGGCGCGTGACTGGGGGTGGCTCGGGGGCGGTGCGCTCCCGGGTCGCATTCCGTGGATGCCGGCGCTCGGCATCCGGGGAATGCGACCCGGAAGCATCGGGGTCTGCGGCGACTCAGCCCACCGGGGCGCTGCCCTCGCCCGCGGGGGCGGGGCCGCCCTTGAGGATGCCCAGGGCGTGCGGCTCCTGGAACTCGCGCAGGCCGATCGTGCCCATCTCGCGGCCGATGCCGGACTGCTTCACGCCGCCGAACGGGGCGCGCTGGTCCAGCAGCACCGGGCCGTGGGTGTTGTGGAAGACGTAGCCGGCCTGCAGTCGGGCGCCGACCTCGCGGGCGGTGTCCTCGTTCGAGGTCCACACGGAGTTGCACAGCCCGTACTGGGTGTCGTTGACCATCCGGATGCCCTCCTCCACGTCCTCGAAGGTGATGATCGGGATGGTGGGCCCGAACTGCTCCTCCGTGACCACGCGCAGGGAGGGGTCCGGGTCCAGGACGATCGAGGGGCGCATGAAGTACCCCTCGGACCACTCGCCGCCCGGCAGCTCGCCGAACTCCCGGACCTCGGCGCCGGCGTCCCGGGCCTCCTGCACCAGGTCCTGCACGAACTGCAGCTGGGCCTTCTGGTGGAAGGGGCCCATGGTGGTGGACGGGTCCGTGGCCGGGCCCAGCTTGACCTGCTCCAGGCGCTTGGTCAGCTCGGCGACGAGCTCGTCCTTCTTGGAGGAGTGCACGTAGATCCGCTTGGCGTTCATGCACACCTGGCCGGTGGTGCCGTAGATGCCCATGAACAGCAGGTCCAGGCCCTGCTGGTCGAACTCGGCGTCCGGCAGGATGAGCACCCCGTCGTTGCCGCCCAGCTCGAGGGTGACCGCGGTGAGGGACTCGGCGGCCATGGCCATGATGCGCTTGCCGCCGCGCACGGAGCCGGTGAAGCAGACCTTGGCCACGTCCGGGTTGGACACGAGGGCCTCGCCGATCTCGGCGTCCTCGCCGGTGACCACGTTGAGCACGCCGGCCGGCAGGCGCTCGGCCAGGCGCTGCACGGCACGGGTGGTGGCCAGCGGGCAGGACGGCGGCGGCTTGACCACCACGGTGTTCCCGGCGACCAGCGCGTACGGCAGGGAGGCCCCGAGGATGGCGATGGGCCAGTTGAACGGGACGATGATGGTCACCACGCCCATCGGCTGGTGGGAGACGACCACCTCGGTGGGCGGACCGGGGAGGGTCTCGACGGCGTCCACCTCCTCCGCCAGCCCGCAGGCCAGCTCGGTGCGCTGGACCAGGCCGATGAGGTCGAACGTGGACTCGCCGATCACCTTGCCGTTCTCGGCGGACAGGATGGCGGCCTCGCGCTCGGAGTCCTCCATGATGGCGCCGGCGGCCTCGGTCAGCCGCGCCGCGCGCTCGGCGCCGGTCAGGGCCGCCCACTCCGGGAAGGCGGCCCTGGCGGCGGCCACGGCCTCGAGGGCCTGCTCGCGCGTGGCGGCGGAGGCCTCGCCGACCACCTCGGACGGCCTGGCGGGGTTGGTGATGGTCAGCGTCCGCTCCGTGGAGTGCTCCCGGCCGCCGTAGTACAGCGGGGTGCGGACCGGTCCCTCGCCCTGGGCGGCGGAGGGGGCGGTCGTGCTGGTGTCGGTCATGATGCCTCTTTCGGGGTGTGAATAGGCGGGGAGAGGTCGAGAAAGCGATTCACGCTCGAGAAGAACTGGATTCCTGCATGAGACGGCGCGTCAGCGGGCGGACCGGCGCGCATGTGAGGCGAATCACTCTCTCGATAGTGAACCAAGGGTGGCCGGGGTCGTCAAGGGACTGGGCGCCGAGGGGCGCTCCCGCACCCCACGCCCCCGCGGATTTCTGCGCGAAAACGCAGGTCAACAGCCGGTCGGGCGAGTTAGCGCAAAAATGATGCAATTTCCCCTTGCCGTCGTCCCGGTCGCGCCCTAGGCTCTCCGGTGACATATCTCACATCTCAGCAAAGTGGCTGGGATCTCGAGGAATCCCTGGGGGATCACATGGCAGCAACCATCACGCGGCCGGAGACGTCTGTCTCCGAGCTCGAGGAAAAGGCCTATGAATTGCGGGAGAAACTGCTTCTCCTGTGCGGTGAATACGATGGAGCGGTGCACATCGGGGGTGACCTCTCCTCCGCGGACCTCCTCACCGTGCTGTTCCAGTACGGCATGCACGTGGACCCGCAGGACCTGCGCAACCCCGAGCGGGACCGGTTCGTCCTGAGCAAGGGCCACGCCGCGGTCTGCATGTACATCACCATGGCCATCCGCGGCTTCTTCGACTACGAGGAGATCGTCCGCACCTACGGGCGCCTGGACTCCGCCTACGGCATGCACCCGTGCAAGGTCCAGCTGCCCGGCGTGGAGGTCTCCACCGGCTCCCTCGGCCACGGCCTGCCCCTGGCCACGGGGATGGCGCTGCACGGCCGGCGCCAGGGCATGCAGCACCGCGTCTTCACGCTGATGGGGGACGGCGAGACCGGCGAGGGCTCCGTGTGGGAGGCCGCCCTGGCCGCCCACAGCAACGGCCTGGGCAACCTCGTGGCGGTCATCGACCGCAACCGGCAGCTGATGACGAGCTTCTCCGAGGAGCGGGTGAAGCTCGAGCCGTACCCGGACAAGTGGCGGGCCTTCGGCTGGAACGTGGTCGAGGTGGACGGGCACGACATGGGCGCGCTGGTGGAGGCCGTCGACGGCCTGCCCGCCCCGGACTCGGACACCCCCACGGTGCTCATCGCGGACACCGTCAAGGGCAAGGGCGTGGACTTCATGGAGCGGAACCTGGCGTGGCACGCCGGCTCGCTCAACGACAAGGACCTCCAGCGGGCCCTGGCCTCGCTGGCCGACGGACGGAAGGTGGCCTGACATGGCGACCAGCACGGACCAGATCACCTCCTTCACCTTCGGGGACCTGCTGTCCTCGCGCACGGTGATCGGGCAGACCCTCAAGGAGCTCGGCGAGGACCGGGACGACCTGTGGGTCCTCACCCCGGACATCGGCGCCACCCTGGTGGAGTTCCGGGACGCCTTCCCGGACCGCTTCGTGGACGTGGGCCTGTCCGAGCAGGCGTGCGTGGGCATCGCCGCCGGGCTGGCCGCGGAGGGCAACGTCCCCGTGGTCTCGGGCATGCTGCCGTTCCTGAGCATGCGCGCCCTCGAGCAGGTCCGCTCGGACATCTGCTACCCGAACCTGCCGGTCAAGATCGTCGGCACCCACGGCGGGCTGGTCGGCAACGGCGGCTCCACGCACTACGCGGTGGAGGACCTGGGCCTGATGACCTCCCTGGTCAACATGACCGTCACCTCGATCGGCGACCCGCTCATGGTCGGGGAGGTCCTGCGCCAGTCCATGGACATGACCGGCCCGCTCTACATCCGCCTGGCCGTCGGCAAGAAGGACCGGGTAGTCTACGAGCCCGGCAGCGTGGAGGTGCGGATCGGCCGGGGCATCACCGCCCGCGAGGGCGGGGACCTGACCCTGCTGGCCCACGGCGAGACGGTCGCCCAGGCGCTGCAGGCCGCCGAGGTGCTGGCCGCGGACCACGGCCTCGACGCCCGGGTGATCGACATGTTCACCCTCAAGCCGATCGACGAGGAGCTCATCCTGCGCTGCGCCGAGGAGACGGGGCGGTTCGTGGTGGTCGAGGACCACTTGGCCTACGGCGGTCTCGCCTCCCGCGTCTCGGACGTCCTCGTGGACCACGGCGTGCGGCTCGGGGGCTTCCGCCGGCTCGGCATCCCGCAGGTGTTCGCCGGCTTCGGCGAGGACACGGAGCTGCGGGACAAGCACGGCTACGGCCTGGCGGCCACCGTGGACGCGGCCCTCGAGGTCGCCGGCCTGAAGGGGGCCTCGGCATGAGCGCGGCGTCCGGGACGGACACCGCCACCGCCACCGCGCCGGCCGCCGGGCCGGGGGCGCCGGCGGCGCCCGGCGTGGAGACCGTCGCGGTCACGCGGATCGGCAGCCTGCGGGATCCCGACGCCGGCCGGCGCGGGGAGATCGGCGTCGTCACCCTCCCGGCGGACGAACTGGGCCCGGAGGACGTGCGCATCACCGTCGCCTATGCGGCGATCTGCGGCTCGGACCCGCACCTGGCCGAGGGGTTCTTCGGCACCGACGTGCCGATCGGCCTGGGCCACGAGGTCTCCGGCATCGTGGCCGAGCTCGGCCCCGGCGTGCGCCGCACCGACCTGGCCGTGGGGGACCGCGTCTCCGGCAACTTCGTCCGGTTCTGCGGCACCTGCCCGCCCTGCCAGGACGGCCGCCAGCAGTTCTGCGAGCACCTGGGCGAGTACAACCGGCCGGGCATGGCCCGCTCCGTGGTCTGGCACGAGTCCCAGGTGTACCGGCTGCCGGAGGGCGTGTCCCTGCTCGAGGGCTGCCTGCTGGAGCCCACCTCGGTGGCCGTGCGCATCGCGGACAAGACCCGGGTGCGTCCCGGGGACCGGGTGGCCGTCTGCGGCGGCGGGCCCATCGGGCAGCTGGTCCTGCAGCTGATGCACCGCCACGGGGCCACCGCGCTGACCATGATCGAGCCCATCGCCGAGCGCCGCGAGCTGGCCGGGCGCTTCGGCGCCCGGCACGTGGTGGACCCGACCACCGAGTCCCTCGCCGAGCGCACCCGGGAGATCACCGCGGGCGCGGGCTTCGACGTCGTGGTGGACGCCTCCGGCTCCCGGCACGCCGTGGCGGGCCTGCTGGACATCGCCGCCCCCGGCGGCACCGTGGTCTACGGGGCCATGTACCCCGAGGACTACGAGCTGCCGCTGAACCTCTCGGACCACCTCTACCGCCGCGAGCTGACCCTGACCGGGGTGTTCCTGTCCCCGTACACGTTCCCCCGGGCCGTGCGGCTGCTCGAGGAACTGGACCTGGAGCCGTTCCTGCAGGCCGTGTTCGACCTCGAGCAGGCCCCGAGGCCTTCGCCGCCCACGTCAGCGGCGAGCACCCCAAGGTGGTCATCCGCTGCAACCGGCTCGACGACGAGGGGCGCCGGCCATGAGCACCGCCGCCACCACCGCGGCGACCGGCGCGGCAGGCGCCGGCGAGCGCACCGGGGGACCCGCGCTGCGGGCCGAGGGCATCTCCAAGCACTTCGACGGCGTCGCGGCGCTGACGGAGGCCCGGCTGGAGGTCCGCCCCGGGGAGATCCACGCCCTGCTGGGGGAGAACGGGGCCGGGAAGTCGACCCTCATCAAGGTCCTCACCGGCGTGCACCGTCCCGACGCCGGCACGATCACCTCGGCCGGGGAGCCCGTCCAGTTCTCCGGGGTGCGGGACGCGCACCGGGCCGGGGTCGTGGCCCTGTACCAGGAGCTCTCGATCGTGCCGACCATCAGCGTGGCCGAGAACATCCTGCTGGGGGAGACCACCCCCACCACGGCCGGCGTGGTCCGGTGGTCCGAGGTCCGGCGCCGGGCCCAGCGGCAGCTGGACCGGCTCAACCAGCGCATCCCGGTGCGCCGGCTGGCCGGGCGGCTCTCGCCCGTGCAGCAGACCATGGTGGCGGTGGCCCGCGCGCTCGCGGCGGACGCCCGGGTGCTCATCCTCGACGAGCCCACGGCGTCCCTGACGGACACCGAGATCACGGACCTGTTCGCGGTGCTGCGCGGGCTGCGCGCCGAGGGCGTGGGCATCGTCTACGTCTCCCACCGGCTCGAGGAGGTCTTCGAGCTGTGCGACCGGGTGACGATCATGCGCAACGGCTCGACCATCACCACCCGGGACGTCGCGGACATCACGATCGACGAGGTCATCTCCACCATGGTCGGCCGCGCGCAGGGCGAGCTGTTCCCGGCGCGGGGCACGGCCACGGACCGGGCCGTCGTGGAGGTGGCCGGGCTCACCGGCCGGCGCGTGCGGGACGTGTCCCTCACGGCGCACGCCGGGGAGGTCCTCGGCATCGGCGGCCTTGCCGGCTCCGGGCGCAGCGAGCTGCTGCGGCTGCTCGCGGGCGCCCAGAGGACCACCGGGGGCACCGTCACGGTCTCCGGCCGGCAGCTGCCGGGCCGGGCCGACGTCGGCGCCGTCCTGGAGGCGGGCATGGTCCTGGTCCCCGAGGAGCGCCGGAGCCAGGGCGTGTCCCTGGCGGCCTCCATCCAAGACAACATCGCCCTGGCCAACCTGGGCGAGGTCAGCTCCGCCGGCTGGGTGTCCTCCCGCCGCGTGGCCGAGTTGGCCCGGCGCGGGATGGAGGAGCTGCGCATCAAGGCCCGCGGGCCCCGCCAGCACGTGGGCCTGCTCTCGGGCGGCAACCAGCAGAAGGTCGTCCTGGCCAAGATGCTCGCCCGCAAGCCCCGGGTCCTGCTGCTGGACGAGCCGACCCGCGGGATCGACGTGGGCACCAAGGCCGAGATCTACCGGCTCATCCGGCACCTGGCCGCCCAGGGCACCACCATCATCGCGGTCAGCTCGGAACTGCCCGAGCTGATCGGGCTGTCCGACCGGATCCTCATCCTGCACGAGGGCCGCGTCTCCGGCGAGGTGCCCGCGGAGGGCGCCGACGAGGAACTGCTCCTGACCTACTGCTACGGAAGGAAGGCCTGACATGGCCACCACCGAGACCGCCCCCGCGGCCGTCCTGCCCGAGCGCCGCCCGCCGCTGGTCCAGTTCGTCTGGCAGGGCGGGACGGTGATCGCCCTCGTGGCGCTCATCGCCGTCTTCGGCGCGCTGAGCCCCGCGGGCTTCCTGTCCCTGGGCAACCTGACGAACATCCTGGCCCAGGTGGCGATCCTGACGATCATCGCCGCCGCCCAGACCATGGTCATGGTCACCGGCCACTTCGACCTGTCCGTGGGCACCACCGCCACGCTGTCCGGGGCCAGCGCCTCGGCGCTGATGCTCGCGGGGCTGCCCGTGCCGGTGGCCATCCTGCTCGGGCTGGGCGTGGGCCTGGCGGTCGGCATGGTCAACGGCTTCCTCGTGGCCTACCTGAACATCTCGGCGATCGTGGCCACCCTGGCCACGCTGACCACCGTGGGCGGTCTCGCCTTCATCGTCACGGACGGCACCACGCTGTACGGCATGCCGGCCTCCTTCTTCTGGATCGGCCAGGCCCGGCCGCTGGGGCTGCCGCTGCCGGTGGTCTTCGCGGTGATCGTGGCCGCGCTGGTCTGGGTGGTGCTGCGCTACACCACGGTCGGCCGGCGCTGGTACGCCGTGGGCGGCAACGCCGAGGTCGCCCGGCTCTCCGGGGTCAGCGTGCGCCGCAACGTCTTCTGGGCCTTCGCCCTGGCCGGGGTGACCTCCGGCCTCGGCGGCATCGTCCTCGTCAGCCGGCTCTCCAGCGCGAGCGCCACGAGCGCCAACGACTACATGATGCTCGCCGTGGCCGCCGTGTTCCTCGGCATGACCCTCTCCGGCTCCGGCCAGGCCAACCTCGGCGGGACGCTCGTGGGCGTCGGCATCATCGGCGTCCTGCAGAACGGCCTGAACATCGTGGGCGTCAACACCTACGTGCAGCAGGTGCTCACCGGCGTCATCATCGTCGCCGCGGTGCTGCTGTCCTCCGTGAAGTCACGGCAGGCCTAGGCCGCCCAGGCCGACCGGCGGGCCAGCCGGCCCGCCGACCGGGCCCGCCGCCGTCGGGCCCGGGGGTCCGCACCCCCGCGGTCCCCGCCCCCGCACGCCCCACAGCCCCTACCCCAACCTCCGCTGCCGCCGCTGGCGGCACCACCCCCAGGGAGAACACCATGCGTACTCGACTCACCCTCACCACCGGTCTCGCCGTGGCCGGACTGCTGACCCTCTCCGCCTGCGGCGGGGACGCGGGCGGCGGCACCGGCAGCGGCGGGGCGGCCGGCGACGACGGCACCTTCAAGGTCGCCGCCTTCACCGCCGGCTACGGCACCCCGGGCGGCAAGCTGACCCTGGACAAGTTCGTGGAGGAGGGCAAGGCCAAGGGCTGGGACGTGACCCTGTACACGAGCGACTTCGACTACGACAAGATCAACTCGGACATGCAGTCCGCCATCACCCAGGGCACGGACGTCATCCTGGCCGGCTTCCCCGACCCGCGGCAGATCGCCCCCCTCGTCACCGCCGCCGAGGGCGCGGACATCCCGATCTTCTCGATCGACGGCGGCGTGGAGCCCAACGACGCCTTCGTGGAGGACGTGACCTTCGACCAGGAGCAGCTCGCCGACCTCACCGTCGGGGCCCTGGAGGAGGCCATGGGCGGGCTCGAGGGCAAGGACGTGATGGTCATCGGCCACGACCCGCACATCGGCATCATGACCCGCAGCAACCTGGCCATGGACAAGCTCCAGGAGGCCGGGGCCAACATCACCGGCGGCGACATGAAGCAGGTCCTGAACCCCGGCACCTCCCAGGAGGAGGCGCTGAAGTTCGTCACCGACTACCTGCAGGCCAATCCGGACGGGCTGGACGGGGTCTGGGTCGGCTGGGACCACGCCGCCCTGGGCGCCGCGCAGGCCATCACCGAGGCCGGCAAGGAGGACACCTACGTCACCGGCGTGGACGCCCTCGGCGTGGCCGTCGAGGAGATCAAGAAGGGCGGGCCGTTCTACGCCTCCGTCCACCAGGACTGGTTCTCCGTGGTGGACGTGGTGGTCGAGGACATCGAGGAGTACCGCGCCGACGGCACCCTGCCGGAGGACAACTTCGTGACGGTCGAGGGCGAGCTGATCGACCGCTCCAACGCCGCGGACTTCACCCCGTCCATGTGAGCCCCGGGGCGGGGCCGGCGCCTCCGCGCGGGCCCCGCCGGCCACGCCACCGGCACCACCCACCCACCAGAGAGGGACAGCATGACCACCACCGACCAGACCGACCGCCGCACGGGCACCGACCGGATCCTCGAGCTGTTCTCGATGCGGGAGGACATCGTCGTGGTCACCGGCGCCTCCAGCGGGATCGGCCAGGCCGCCGCCGAGGTCTACGCGGACGCCGGCGCCACCGTGGTGGTGCTCGGCCGCGACCGCGCCCGCCTGGACGAGGTCCGGGACGCGATCACGGCCGCCGGCGGCACCGCCCACGCCTACGCCGCGGACCTGTCCGTGCCGGGCACGGCCGGGGATGTCCTCGAGCGGATCACGGCCGAGGTGGGCCGGCCCACCGTGGTGGTGGCCAACGCCGGGATCGCCGGCGGCGGCAGCTACCGCACCGAGGACGGGGCCATCGGCCGCTACACGGACGAGGAGTGGTCCCGGGTGGTGGCCACCAACCTCAACGGCACGTTCGAGACCGTCCGCGCGGCCGCCCGCGTGCTGCCGGACCACGGCCGGATCCTGGTGACCTCCTCCACCGCCGGGCTGCGGACGGACCCCATGGTGTCCTACGCCTACGGCGCCACGAAGGCCGGCATCGTCAACCTCACCCGCCAGCTCGCGCTCGAGCTGGCCCCCGCGGCATCCGCGTCAACGTGATCGCCCCCGGCCCGTTCAAGGGCACCCGGATCGGCGGGGACGCCGAGCTGGACGAGGCCGGGGAGCGGATGTGGGAGGAGACCATCCCGCTGGGCCGGATGGGCACCATGGCCGAGATCCGGGCGCCCATGCTCTTCCTCGTGGCCCCCGGCAACTCCTTCGTCACCGGCGCCGTGCTCGCCGTGGACGGCGGGGCGCTGGCCCTGTCCCACACCATGTTCTGACCTGCCCACCTTCCCCTCACCTCCCTCAGCTCCCCCCCTCACCCCCCAAGGAGAACCATGACCACCCTGGCCGACAAGGTCCTGCTCATCACCGGCGGCGCGAGCGGCATCGGGCGGGCCACCGTGCGCCGCTGCGCCGAGAAGGGCGCCAAGGTCGTCGTCGCCGACCTCGACCTCGACGGCGCCCAGCGGGTGGCGGACGAGGTCACCGCCGCCGGCGGCCACGCCCGGGCCGTGGCCGTGGACGTGTCCGACTTCGCCGCCGTCGAGCAGGCCGTGCGGTCCGCGGTGGAGGAGTTCGGCCGGCTGGACGGGATCTTCAACAACGCCGGCATCGCCGGCGGGCGGCCCCTGCTGGACCACGAACCGGAGCGGGACTACCACCCGATGATCCGGATCGACCAGGACGGGGTCTACCACGGCATCCTCGCCGCGGCCCGCCAGTTCGTGGCCCAGGGCGGCGGCGGGGTCATCGTCAACACGTCCTCCATCTACGGAGAGCAGGCCGCCGAGCTGGCCTTCAGCTACAGCGCCGCCAAGGCCGCCGTCATCTCCTTCACCCGCTCGGCCGCCTACGAGCTGGCCGAGCACGGCACCCGCGTGCTGGCCATCACCCCCGGGCGGGCCAACACGGCGATCATCCAGCAGTTCCCCCAGGACCTGCGGGACCTGTTCGCCTCGGAGCAGCTGCGCAACACCATGACGGAGCCGGTGGAGATCGCCAACGTGGTGGCCTTCCTGTTCTCGGAGGACTCCAACGCCATGAACGGCACCGTGGTGCACGTGGACGACGGCTACTCCGTGTTCAAGCACCGCTTCGACCTTCCGGAGTTCTGAGGTGCGCGCGACGACGACGGCCCCGGCCACGGCGTCCGTGGCGGCGCCCGGCCGTCCCGCGCTCGCGGTGGACCTGGCCTGCCAGGGCGCGGCGTTCACCACGGACCCGTTCGGCGAGGACTTCGCCCGGTGCCTGCCGGTGCTGCGGGACGCCGGCTACCGGCGCGTGGTGCTGGGACCGCTGGACCCGTCCAGCCGCGGCGTCGCGGACCTGGCCCGGCGCATCGGCGACGCCGGGCTGGCCCCCATCGCCATGGCCGTCCAGTCCCCGGAGGCGAACGTCGCCTCGCCCGAGCCGCACGTCCGCCGTCGGGGGCACGACCGGCTGCGCCGGTTCGTGGACCTGGCCGGGCGGCTGGGCGCGGACCAGCTCAACGGGGTGCCCTACGGGGTCCACGGGGACGTGTCCGCCCGTCCGGACGAGCGCACGCTGGCCAACACGGCCCAGCTCGTGGGGGACGTGGCGGACGAGGCCGCCGCGGCGGGCATCATGATGACCTTCGAGGTGGTCAACCGCTACGAGACCTCGGTGGTGAACACCGCCGCGGAGGCCGTGCGGTTCGTGGAGCTCTCGGGCTCGCGGAACCTGCGGATCCACCTGGACACCTTCCACATGGCCGTCGAGGAGGCGGACCTCGTGGGGGCGGTCGCGCACGCGCTGCCGTACCTGGGCTACCTGGAGTTCGGGCAGTCCTCGCGCGGGCTGCTCTCCACCGGCAGCCTGGACCTGCCCCGCGTGCTGGCCGAGGTGCGGGCGCTGGGCTACACCGGCCGCTACGGGGTGGAGGGCTTCAGCCGGCCCCTGATGCAGGAGCCCGTGGCGGACGCGCTGCGGATCTGGGCCACCACGTTCGCGACCGGGGAGGAGTTCGTCCATGATGCCGCTGTTCTCTTCGCCGCCGACCCCGCCCCTCCCGGACCCCGCGGCGGCTGAGGCGCTGGCTAGATTGGGGGACATGTCCCCCGAGCGTGATGACCTCCTGGCCTACCCCCGCCCCTCGGTGGCGGCCGACGTGGTGCTGCTGACCGTGGCCGAGGGCCGGCTCCACGTGGTGCTGCGCCGCCGCGACCAGGGCTCCCACGCGGGGGAGTGGATGCTGCCCGGGACCATGCTCCGCGAGCGCGAGCGCCTGGGCGACGCCGTGCTGCGGTGCCTCGAGACCCGCATGCACGTCCGGGGCCGGTCCCCGCGCCAGCTGCACGTCTTCGACGACCCCGAGCGGGACGAGCGCGGCTGGGTCCTCACCGTCACCCACCTGGACGTGGTGCCGCTGTCCGCGCTGGATCTCGCCCTCGAGCACGGGCACGGCCAGCTGCGGCCGGTGGACGAGGTGCACGGGCTGCCGTTCAGCCACGACGAGATCATCGCCTGGGCCGTGCGGATGGTCCGCTGGGAGTACGAGCAGGCCCCGGACCCGTGGTGCCTGCTGGACGACGAGTTCACCATGACGCAGCTGCGCCAGGTGCACGACGCCGTCGCCGGGGCCCCGCACCAGAAGGACACCTTCCGCCGCGCGATGGAGCCCCAGCTCGAGGCCCTCGACGTGCGGGCCATGCCGCCCGGCTCCGGCCTCGGCCGGCCCGCCCGGGTCTACCGACGCCGGCCGGACGGCTACCAGCCCGTGCTCATCATGGCCTGAGCGGCCTACGGTGGCCGGACCCCGGCCGCCCCGGCTGCCCCGTCCCGTCCCGTCCCGCCGTCCGCCGCCGTCCACCCGTCCCCCGCCCCCGGGGTCACGTACACGACGGAGGGTGCTCGGCGCGGCGAGTCCCGACGTCGGCCGTGTACGTGACCCTCCCCCCTCCCGTCCCCGAGCCGCGGCTCCCATCCCGTGAAGGAGATCCCCATGAAGATCCAGGCCCTCGTCGTCGAGCAGAAGGACGCCCCGTTCGTCCCCGAGGAGCTCGAACTGGAACAGCCCGGCCCCGGCGAGGCGCTCGTGCGGGTGGTCGCCTCCGGCGTGTGCCACACGGACGCCATCACGCAGGCCGGGGACATGCCGCTGCCGCTGCCGGGCGTGCTCGGCCACGAGGGCTCGGGCGTGGTGGAGGCCGTCGGCGACGGCGTCACGAACGTCGCGGTGGGCGACCACGTCATCATGGGCTGGCCCTACTGCGGGCAGTGCCGCAACTGCCGCCGCGGCGAGCACCGGTACTGCGAGCTGCTCGGCCCGGCCGTGGCGAGCGGGCGGCGGTTCATCGGCCCGGCCGCCGGGACCTCGGCCTACACCCGGGCCGACGGCTCCACGCTCTCGGGCCACTTCTTCGGCCAATCCTCCTTCGCCACCCACTCCCTGGCCAACGCCAACGCCCTCGTCCCGGTGGACCCGGACGTGCCGCTCGAGCTCGTCGGCGTGCTGGCCTGCGGCATCACCACCGGCGCCGGCGCGGTGCTGAACACGGCCCGGCCGGAGCCCGGCGAGTCGCTGGTGGTCTACGGGGCGGGCGCGGTCGGCCTGGCCGCCGTCATGGCCGCCCGCAACACCCCCGCCACCACGATCATCGCGATCGACCTGCACGACAACCGCCTGGAGCTCGCCACGCGCTTCGGCGCCACCCACGTCATCAACTCCTCCCGGGAGGACGCCCTCGAGCGCATCCGGGAGGTCTGCGGCGGCCCGGCCGACTACGCGATCGACTGCACGGGCGTGGTCCCCGTGATCGAGGAGGCCGCCGAGGCGGTGGGCATGCTCGGCACGCTCATCCTGATCGGCGGCGCCCCCGCCGCGGCGCGGTTCAGCCTGGACCACATGCGCACCCTGTGGGGCAAGCGCGTGGTGGGCACCCTCGGCGGCTCGGGCACCTCGCAGGACCTCATCCCCGCGCTGATCCGGCTGTACCAGCAGGGCCGGTTCCCCTTCGACGAGCTCGTGCGGTACTACGGCTTCGACCAGGTGGACCAGGCCTTCGCCGACTCGCACTCGGGGAGACCATCAAGCCCGTGCTGCGCATCGCCGAGGCGTAGGGAGAGGCGCCGGGAAGGACGCCCCCTGCCGCCGGCACGGGAGTCACGTGCACGACGGACGTCGCCTGCCGCGGCGTGTCCCGACGGGGAACGGGATCGTGACGGGGGAGGGGGTCCGCACCTTGTGGCGGGACCACCGCCGCCCCATCCTGTTCCCGTGTACGCGATCCGCGCCCGGCATGCCTTCGACGGCACGCGGTTCCTCCCCGGCGGGGCCACCGTGGTGGTGGACGCCGGCCGGATCGCCGCCGTCGACGGCCCGCGCACCCAGCCGCCCGCCGGCGTCGAGGTCCTCGAGCACCCCGGCACCCTGCTGCCCGGGCTGGTCGACTGCCATGCCCACCTGGTCGCGGACGGCACCGTCGGCGGGCTGGAGCGGGCCGGGGCGATGACCGGCGAGGAGCTCGACGCCGTCATCCTCGACTCCCTCCGCGCGCAGGTCCGGGCCGGGGTGACGACCGT
Source organism: Citricoccus sp. SGAir0253 (assembly GCF_005877055.1). Lineage (NCBI taxonomy): Bacteria > Bacillati > Actinomycetota > Actinomycetes > Micrococcales > Micrococcaceae > Citricoccus > Citricoccus sp. SGAir0253. The sequence continues at coordinate 252,170 of NZ_CP039424.1, forward strand.
GCGCGACCTCGGGGACCGGGACTTCCGCACGCTGGGGCACCGGGACCACCCGGGTCTGCCCCGCGTAGTGGCGGCGGGGCCTCCGCTCACGGTGCCGGGCGGCCACTGCCACTACCTCGGCGGCGCCGTGGAGGGGGACCTGCGCGTGGCGGTGGACGGGCACGCCGATCGCGGGGTGGACCTCGTCAAGGTCATGGCCTCGGGCGGGTTCGCGACCCCCGGGACGGACATGCTGGGGGCGCAGTTCACGCCGGCCGACCTGGTCGCGGTCGTCGAGCGGGCGCACGAGCGCGGACTGCCCGTCGTGGCCCACGCCCACTCGCTGCTCGGCATCCGGTACGCGCTGGAGGCCGGCGTGGACGGCATCGAGCACTTCACCGGCCTCTCGCCCGAGGGCGTGCGGCTCGACGACGCCCTGCTGGACGAGGCCGCGCGCCGGGGGACCGCCGTGGACCTGACGATGGGCAACGACCGGGCGCTCCAGGCCCTCATCGGGCAGCCGCCCCCGCCGCTCGCGGCGCTGCTGACCCGCCTCGGCCTCACCTCCTACGAGGAGTTCTACGCCGAGCGCGTGGCCCTGCTCGGCCGCCTCCGCCGGCACGGGGTGACCGTGGTCAGCGGGGTGGACTCCGGCATCGCGCCCCCGAAGCGGCACGGCAACGTGTGGCGCACCGTGGGGGAGATGGTCGAGGCCGGCTTCCCCGTGGACGAGGCGCTGGCGGCGGCGACGTCGGCCGCGGCCCGGGCGTGCGGGCTCGGCGGCGAGACCGGGCGGCTGGCGGCGGGCCTCGCCGCCGACCTCCTGCTCGTCGACGGCGACCTCGCCCGGGACGTCACCCCGCTCGGATCGCCGCGGGCGGTCCACGTCCGCGGCGTGCCCGGCGTCCCCGGCTAGGGCGCCGGGGCGGGGAAGGCTGAGTGTTCCGGCGCGGCGGGAGTCACGTGCACGACGGGCGTCGGCCCCCGCGGCGTGTCTCGACGTGGAGCGCGATCGTCACGGGGGGTGCCGGGGTCGGCGGGGCGCGCCCGCTCGTTCCCGGGTCGCATTCCGTGGATGCCGGGGTCCGGCACCCACGGAATGCGACCCGGGAGGGGGAGGTGACTGGTCCTGGCGCTCAGCGCACCCGTGGATCAGTTCGTTAGGCTCCATCCATGCCCGAGAACGTCGCATCCCGCACCGCCCCCGCCCGCCGGCCGCTGGGGCCGTCGTCGCGCTCGCAGGTGCCGGACTTCGAGGTGATGACGATCCTCGGCCGGGTGAGCGAGCTGCGCGCCGCCGGGCACGACGTCGTGAGCCTGTGCGCCGGGGAGCCCGGCGGGGGCGCGCCGGCCCTCGTCAACGCGCGCGCGGCGGAGATCCACGCCTCGGGGCGGGCGCTGAACTACACCCCGAGCCTGGGCATCGCGGAGCTGCGGGAGGCGATCGCCGGGCACTACCGGCGCTGGTACGGCCTGGACGTGGACCCGGCGCGGGTCGCGGTGACCACGGGGTCCTCGGGCGCGTTCATGGCCGGCTTCCTCGCCGCGTTCAACGCGGGGGACCGGGTGGCGATGGCCCGCCCCGGCTACGCCGCCTACCGCAACATCCTCACCGCGCTCGGCTGCCACGTGGTGGAGATCGACGCCGGCCCCGCCGTGCGCTACCAGCCCACCCCCGCGCTGCTCGAGGAGGCGGAGGCCGCCCACGGGCCCCTGGCCGGGCTGGTCCTGGCCTCGCCGAACAACCCGACCGGCACCATGGCCACGCGCGCCGAGGTCCGGGCACTCGCCGAGTGGTGCCACGAGCACGAGGTGCGGCTGGTCTCGGACGAGATCTACCACGGCATCACCTACGCGGACACGGCCTCCGCGCCGGTCGAGCAGGGCGAGGAGGACGAGCCCGGCGACGAGCGCGGCGTGTGCGCGTGGGAGTACTCCACCGAGGCCATGGTCATCAGCTCGTTCTCCAAGTACTGGGGCATGCCCGGCTGGCGCATCGGCTGGATGCTCATGCCCGAGGACCTGGCGCCGGCGATCGGCGGGCTGTCCGGCTCGGTGTCCCTGTGCCCGCCGGCCGCGGCGCAGTACGCGGCGGTGGAGGCGTTCGCGGACGAGTCCTACGCCGCGTGCGACGAGCAGGTGGCCGGCTTCGCCCGCGCCCGCGCCCTGCTGCTGGAGAACCAGGAGCGGCTGGGCTGGACGGACGCCGCCCCCGCGGACGGCGCGTTCTACTTCTACGCCACGCCGGGGGAGCGGATGCTGGCGAGGTACGGCACCTCGACGGCGTACTGCGAGGCCCTGCTCGAGCAGGCCCACGTGGCCCTCACCCCCGGCACCGATTTCGACACGGCGCACGGCGACCGGTACATCCGGCTGTCCTTCGCCGCCGGGTACGACGCCGTCCGCGAGGCGATCGAGCGCATCGTCGCCTTCCAGCGGGGCTGAGTCCCGGCCGGGGCGCGGCCTCGCAGGGCCCTCCCAGCCAGCGCCCGTAGGCTCCGGGACATGCCACCCCTGCGACCCCCGGAGTCCCCTGTGGCGTACCCGCCCCAGCTCGCCGGGCGCGGTCCTGCCGCCACGGCCCGTCCCGCCCGCCGGCCGCGGGTCCTGGTGCTGCTGGGCATCGACGGCGCGGGCAAGACGACGGCGGCCAGGACCCTCGTGGCTGCGGAACGGGCCGCCGGCCGCCGGGCCACCGTGGTGCGCAACCGCTCCGGCCGCCGGTGGATGACCCGGACCGCGCACCGCCTCGGCCGCGACCTGCCCCCGGCGTGGGCGGACCCGGTGGAGACGGTGGTGCGCACGCTCAACGTGCTGGCCGCGCACGCGCGGGCCGGCGTCGGTGGGGGACTGGTGGTGATGGACCGGCACGTGGCGTGCCAGCTCGTGCTCCGCGTGGTGCGCGGCCTGCCGCCGGGCCGCCTGCTGCCGTGGCTCTCGGACCGCCTGCTGCGCGGGGCCGCCGTCGTGGTCCTGGACCTGCCCGCCGAGGCCGCGCACGCGCGGATCCTGGCCCGCGGCGAGGACGAGGAGTCCTTGGGGTTCCTGCGGGCCTCCCGCGCCGCCTACCTGGAGCTGGCGGAACGCCGGGGCTGGGCCGTGGTCGACGCCGGCGGGACGCCCCGGTCGGTCGGCGCCCGGCTGCGCCGGGTGGCGGAGGCCGGCGCGCGTTGAGAGGCGGGCGCTCGGGGCCTCCGGCTGCGGTGGCCTCCGCCCCGGCCGCGCGGAACGCGACCGGCCGGCCCGCCGCGGGATGGTCCGCGACGGGCCGGCCGGCGTCGTGCCTCTCCGTCAGCCCGTCAGCGCGAGCCGACGCGCTTGCGCCCGGCGAGGCCCTCGGCCACGCCGATCAGCAACACCGAGGCGATGACGGCCACGATGAAGCCCACCACGTTGAGCTCGAAGATGTCCCCCGTGCCCAGCAGGTTCGCGACCACGCCCCCGATCACCGAGCCGGCCAGCCCCAGCAGCAGGGTGGCCAGCAGGCCCAGGTTCTGGCGTCCGGGCTTGATGAGCCGGGCCAGCGCTCCGATGATGAGTCCCGCGATGATGAATCCGATCATGCTGAGTCCTTCCTCTCGTAGGCCTCCCGACTCTAGTACCCGATGACCTGCGGTGACGCGCCGCGCCGCGTTCGCCGTCAGGGAACCCCGCCGGCGGGGGTTCCCCTGCGCGGCACCGACTCCTAGGGTGGCATCACCTGTTACCGAGAGAAGGGAGTGCCCATGGGACTCGGAGACAAGATCGGCAATGCTTCGGACAAGGCCGTCGGTGCCGCCAAGGAGAAGGTCGGCGACGCCACGGACAACCGCGACCTGCAGGCTGAAGGCCAGGCGCAGAACACGTCCGGTCACGTCAAGCAGGCGGGCGAGGATGTCAAGGACGCGGCCAAGGACGTCACGGACGGCCTGAAGTAGCCGACACCCCCCATACCGACGAGACGCGGCCCCGGATCCCCTCAGGGATCCGGGGCCGCGGTGCGTCCGCCCCCAACCGCGTCCTGAGAAGGGACGATTCGCCTGGCGCCCGGGGACAGTCCTGCTCAAATCTTGAAAGAACCTTGGGAGGAATCTGCCGGATACCTTGAGGTCCACCCCCTGGGATGGGGTCATCAGGGAGGCAGTGGCACGGCACACATCCCATCGCCGCGCCGCTTCCCACCCTGGTCTCCGGTTCAGTGCTGTCCTCCCCGGCAGCTCGTCCGACCGGTGCACCGTCTCACCGGGCCGCCATTCCCCCGGCGGCCCCCACCTGAAGGGGTTCCATCCATGAAGAGCATGACCAAGGGCGCCATCGTCACCGGGCTGGGGGTGGCCCTGCTGCTCGGCGGCGGCGGCACCCTCGCCGTCTGGAACGACGCCGCCGAGTCCCACGCCGGCAACGTCGTCTCCGGCAACCTGGACCTGCGCGCCGACCGCGGCGTCTGGACCAAGGACGGCCAGGCCGTCGACATCGCCACCCACCGCGTGGTGCCGGGCGAGACCCTGACCTACACGCAGCAGCTGACGCCGATCCTGGTCGGCGAGGGCCTGAAGGCCACCCTGGCGCTCGGCGGGGCCGACGGGGTGCTCGCCCACTCCGCGGGCAACGTCACGGTCACCCAGCCGGTGCTGACCCTCGACGGGGAGGTGCTCTCCAACGACGAGGTGCTCACCGCCGCGGACTCCGGCAAGACCGTGACCGCGTCCACGAGCTTCGCGTTCAGCGTGGACACCCCCGGCCGCGAGGACGTCAACCGGACGTGGAACTTCTCCTCGATCGGCTACGTGCTGACGCAGAAGGCGCCCACGGCCGGCTGATCCCCGGCGCCGGCCGCACCGGTTGCGGCCGGCGCCGATCCCACCGGCGTCACGGACGCCCTCCCCGATCCCCCACCCACACGTCCTGCCCGCAAGGTTCCACCCGCTCCACCCCCTCAGCCCCCGAAAGGCCACCATGCGCATCACCTCCACGCTGCGGGCCGCCGCCCTGCTCGGGCTGGCGGTGCTGGCGGGCCTGCTCGGCGTGGGCGGCACATGGGCGCTGTGGAACGACACCGCCGCCTCGGACGCCGGCGCCGTCCAGGCCGCCGACTTCCGGGTGGAGCTCAACGGCAGCCTCCTGACGGCGGACGGCGCCACCGTGTCCGCCACCCCGGAGGACCCGGGCGCCGCGCTCACCCCGGACACCCCGGTCTACGCCACCGTCACGGTCGCCAACGGGCTCGACGCCGGCACCCCCACCGCGCTCCAGGCCACCCTGGGTGCCCCCACGGTCTCGCGGGCCTCGGTGCCGGCCCTGGGCACGGCGCTCACCGTGGGCGCCGCGGTGGCCCCCGCCTCCGGCGGCTGCGCCGCCGCGACCTACACGCAAGACGGCGCCTCGGCCCCCGTCGCCCAGGGAGCGTCCACCCGGTTCTGCCTGCGGATGACCCTGCCGCCGGACGCCTCCCCGGCCCTGTCCGGGGCCACCGCCACCGTCACCGTCCCGGTGACCGCCACCCAGCTGCCGAGAGGGACCCGCCCATGAGCCCGCACGCCCCCCGCCGCGTCCCGGCCTGGCTGCACTGGGCCGGCCAGGGCCTGTCCCTCGTCGCCCTGTGCCTGGCCGTGCTGGCCGCCCTCGTCCTGGTCGTGGTCCCCGTGGCCACCGGCTCGCAGACCTACTCCGTGCTGACCTCCTCGATGGCCCCGCACTACGCGCCGGGCACCTTCATCGTGGTCCGGCCGCAGGAGTTCCGCTCCCTGCAGGTGGGGGACGTGATCACCTACCAGCTGGCCTCCGGCAAGCCCGACGTCGTCACCCACCGGATCGTCAGCGTCACCGCCGACCAGGCCGGCGAGCGGATGCTGGTCACCCAGGGGGACAACAACGCCCTGGCCGACGCCGAGCCCGTCCGCGAGGTCCAGGTGCGCGGCGCGCTGCTCTACGCGGTGCCCTACGTCGGCTTCGTGGCCAACACCCTCGGCCAGGCCAAGCGCGCCCCCGTGGTCACGGTCCTCGCCTTCGGCCTGATCGGCCTCGGCATGGCCTCCATGGTGCGCGGACTGGTCCGCGACCGGCGCGAGGCCCTCGCGCGGCGGGCGGGCGAGGAGGCCGCGCCCGAGGTGGTCATGGGCTCCGTCGCGGACCTACCCGCCCACCCCGAGTGGTCCGACGAGGTGGTCGACGCCGGCCCGGTCACCGAGCCGATTCCGCTCACCGTGCCCACCGCCGAGCCCGCCGTGCCCGGGGCGAGAGCCGCCGGCCGTCCCGGTCCGCGCGCCGCGCGCGGGGCGCCCGCATCGGGTGACTCGTCCGCGACCACCCGCCCCGAGACCCGTACCCCCGCCCATGCCTGAGCGTCCGCACCACCGCCGTTCCCCGGGAGACCCGATGCCCACCCCCACCGTCGCCGGCGTCCCGCCGCGCACCTGGCGCGCCGCCGTCGTCCTCTTCCTGGCAGTCCTGCTCGGCGGGACGGGGCTCTCCGGCGCCCACGCGCTCTGGTCGGCGCGGGGCGCCGTGACCGCCACCGTGGCCACGGGGACGTGGGCGCCCGCGCGGGAGCCCGGCTGGGCGTGGCAGCCCCCGGTCGCCGCGGTGATCCCGGAGGCCCCGGCGCACCGCGAGCTCATCATCGACTGGGCGCCCCCGGCCGACGCCGGGACCTCGGTCTCGTACGCGACCTCGCTGACGCCGCAGGGCACCGGGCGCATCGTGGAGGGGCCGCTGCCGGTCGAGGGGGACTCCTCGGCCGTCCGGTACCGCGTGCACCACAACTTCCTGCCGGACACGTTCGTCCTCACCCTCACCGCCACCGTGGACGGCGTGCCGTCCGCGCCGGTCACCCTGCTCGTCCGCATCGAGGAGACGGGGGCTCCCGTCATCACTTCCGCGACCCCCTGATTGACGCGGGGGCTTGCACCTGTTAGCAGAGTCTCGCTAACTTCGTTAACTCAGGGCAGGGGCACCGCTGCCATATGCATCGACGTAGGGAGACATCATGGCTGCTGCACAGAACACCGCCGCCGAGGGCAAGGACGAGCGCAAGGACCAGCCCGCCACTCCGGGCCAGGGCGCGCAGGACAAGGGCACCGCCCAGGACAAGGGCGCCGGCCAGGCCACGGGCGACGCCCAGGCCGCGGCCAACGCCGCCGCGAACAAGGCCGCCGTGGAGCAGGCCAAGGCGAAGCAGGCCGCCGAGCAGGCCAAGGCCGCGGACGGGGAGAAGGCCAAGGAGGCCCAGGCGAAGGCCAACGAGGCGGCGAACAAGGCCGCCGTGGAGCAGGCCAAGGCGAGGCAGGCCGCCGAGCAGGCCAAGGCCACCTCCGGCACGGCCAGCGCCGGCAACGCCAAGGCGACGGCGTCCGGCACCTCCACGCCCGCCGCGTCCGCGCCGGCGAAGCAGGCCCCCGCCGCGAAGGCCTCCACGGCCAAGACCCCGGCCGGCAAGACCACGACCGCCAAGACCGCCACCGGCAAGACCACCGCCGGCAAGGCGTCCGCGCCCAAGACCACGGCCGGCAGGACCACCACCGCCAAGACCACCACCGCCAAGACGACCGCGGCCAAGGGCGCTGCCCCGAAGACCGCAGCCGCCGCGGTGTCGAGCACTCCGGCCTCGAGCGCCGCGAAGGCCCCGGCTCCCGCCGCCGCGAAGGCGCCGGCCGCCGGCGCGAACCGCACCAGCGCCACGCAGGCGATGCTCGCCGGCACCGCGCCGACCGGTGCCACGCAGGAGAAGGCCGCGGCCGCCGTCGAGCAGGACCACGCCGCCAACGCCCGGGCCACCACCGAGGCGAAGGCCCAGGCCGGCCAGGCCGCTCGCGAGGCCACCGCGCAGGCCGGGGCCTCCGCGCAGCGCGCCGCCGGCGCCGCGCAGGGTGCCGAGGCGCCCTCGGAGCGGATCACCGGCATGGTGCACGAGGCCGCCCAGCGCCTGGACGAGAACGCGGAGCGGCTCCGGGACCTCGGCTCCTCGGTGGTGGAGGTCTCCAAGGCCAGCGGTCGCGAGGCCGTGGACACCTACCAGGCCGCCGCCAAGAGCCTCTTCGGCATGCAGCGCCAGCTGTTCGGCGCCACGCGGATGCCGTGGGTCCAGGGGGCCGCCGCCACCCAGATCCAGCTCGCGGAGGACATCACCGACGCCTGGGCCAAGGCCGCCCGCGCGCTGCTGAAGTGAGCTGCTGAACCGAGCCGACCGTCGCCCCGCGGCGGCCGGAGGAACGCCAGGGCCCTCCCGAGATCACTCGGGAGGGCCCTGGCGTTCGTGCTGCCGGGACGGCGGCTCAGGCCGGGTCGGTCGAGCCCTCCTCGACCGGGGTGACCGCGGCCTCGGGGGTGCCATCCGCGGCGAGGGCCTGGCGGCGGCGGTAGACCTGGACGCCGATGGCCACCGGGATGGTGGCCAGGGCGACGGCGCGCATCCAGGGGCGGTCCAGGACGTGGCCGGTGGCCGCGTCCAGGGAGGCCCGGCCGGCGCCACCCACCGCGAAGGCGGTGGCGGCGAGCCCGAGCACGGCCGGGTACTCGAGGCCGCCCTCGGTGGCGAAGAAGCCGTTGGGGGCGTGCACCGAGGCGGCGACGCCCATGGTGGTCGCGGCCGCGGCGCCGGCGGCCGGCGTCGCGAGGCCGAGGGCCAGGGCCAGGCCGGCACCGGCCTCGCCGACACCGGCGAGCACGGCGCTCTCCTTGCCCGGGCGGAAGCCCATGGCGTGCATGCCCTGGCTGGTGCCCTCGATGCCGCCGCCGCCGAACCAGCCGAACAGCTTCTGCGTGCCGTGGGCGATCAGCACGCCGCCGAGCCCGACGCGGAACAGGGTGCGGGCGGCGGTGGTCGCGTTGGGAGTGGGGTTCTCGTACGTCATGGGATCCTCCGGGGTGGCGTGGGGGTGGGTTCCGAGCGTCATCCTACGGCCCGCCGCTGACATGGGCGGACGGGGGTGACGCGGAGTGACCGGAGGGGACGGGCGGGGCGGATGAGGCGATCGCGCTCGGGCATACTGGCGTCCATGACCTCGACCTGCGCGTCCCCGGCAGCACCGAACCGACGATCGTGTGCGGTGCTGACCGGCGAAGCCCCCGGGAAAGGCTGACCCGGTGGCCCCTCGACGACCGGTGTTCAGGGAGGGCGCCTGGCGCGACCTGGAACCGACGCAGAAGGGCCTGGTGCTCGGCGTCCTGGCCGGCGCGCTGGTCGCCCTGGTGACGTGGCGGCTGTCCTGGCTCGCCCTCGGGGTCCTCCTCGGGGCCGGGATCGGCTACTTGGTCGAGCGTCGGCGGCGCACAGGGCGCCGGACCGGCCGCCACGGACGGGACGGATCGCCCATGGGCCGCTCGCGCCACCCGCACCACCGGCCGGAGGAATCACCCGCGGACCGGGCGGAACGGCTGGGCTGGGCCGCCACCTACCACGCCACCCGGATGCTGGAGGGCAGGACGGACCGGGCCGGGGCCGTGGGGCAGGTCCGCGACACCGTGCCGGGGTTCGATCCCGGCCGCTACGAGGCCGAGGTCGACGCCGCCCTGGCCCGGATCCAGGAGTACCGCGTGGGCGTGCGGGCCCGCCGGGCCGAGCGGGTGGCCCAGGCGCGCGAGCTGGACGTGCTCAACGCGGTGTTCGCCCTGCACTACTTCAATCGCCGGTACTCGCGGCACCCCGGGCAGTACGGGCTGGGGCCGATCGACCTCGCGGAGGCGCTGGGGGACCTCGCCCCGCGCGGGCAGCTGGCCGAGGCGGTGGCCCGCTGCGACGCCCTGATCGAGGAGGGCATCCGCACGGGCACCGGCCACGGGGACGTCCACGCGGACATGGCCCACCTGCGCCGTGAGCATCCCGGGTTCAACGACCGGGCCCTGGGCGATGCCCTGGACTGGGGCTGGTACTACGGGCGCTGACGATGCCCGCGGTGCAGGCCGCGCACGGGCCTCAGGCCGGGTGGCGCAGCGCGGAGGCCACGCGGCGGATCTCGTCCGGCCGGAAGCCGGACCAGTGGTCGTCCGCGGCGACCACCACGACGGGCGCCTCGGTGTAGCCCAGTTGGTGCCGGACGTAGCGCTGGGCGGCGGGGGAGTGGCGGACGTCGATCTCCTCGAAGCGCAGCCCGGCCGAGGCCAGGGCGGTCTTCGTGAGCCGGCACTGCATGCACCCGGGCCCGGTGGTGTAGACGGTGATGGTGGTCATCGGTGCGCTCCTTCGCTCCGTAGACCACTGGCTTACCAGCCGCGGCGGACACGATTGCGACGGCCGGATCGACCGGAACCGGCGGCGCCCGCGGACCGGTTGCTAGGGTGGAATGCGATGCAGACCACCCCCGAGTACCCGCCGGCGTTCGCGCCCAAGCGCTGGGTGCTGCCTCCGCACTCGGGGACGAACGGCCACATCACCTCCTGGGGCGCCATGCTCTCCGGGCTCCCGCCCGCCCGCGCCTAGACCGGCCCCGGCCGCCGTCGCCCCCCGCTCCGCCCCCGTCTGCCGGACGCCACCCCGCTCACCCGGGCCGCCCGGCCCCGGGGTCCCGCAGCGCGGTGCCGCGCGGCGCGCCAGCGCCGGTCCGCCGCCCGCACCGACCACCGGCAGATCCACCCCGAGGTACCCATGACCGAGAACCCCATCCCCACCCGTCCCCCCGAGACCGTCCCCTCGCGGGGCAGCTACGGCGAGGCCCTGCGCATCGGCGAGATCCTGCGCAAGGAGACCGTCGGCGGCGCCCTGCTGGTGATCGCCGCCGCCCTGGCGATCCTGTGGGCCAACAGCCCGTGGTCCCAGGCCTACTTCGACCTGCGCGAGATCACCGTCGGCTACGAGCCCTGGCACCTCGAGCTGTCCCTGGGCGGCTGGGCCGCCGACGGCCTGCTCGCCGTGTTCTTCTTCCTCGTCGGCCTCGAGCTCAAGCGCGAGTTCGTGGCCGGGGACCTGCGCAACCCGCGCCAGGCCCTGATCCCGGTGGCGGCGGCCTTCGGCGGCGTGCTGGTGCCGGCGCTGATCTTCGTGGCCGTCAACGCGAGCAACCCCACCGCGGTGCACGGCTGGGCCATCCCCACCGCCACGGACATCGCGTTCGCCGTGGCCGTGCTGGCCGTGATCGGCTCCCACCTGCCCAGCGCGCTGCGGCTGTTCCTGCTGACGCTGGCCGTGGTGGACGACCTGATCGCCATCCTCATCATCGCGGTGTTCTACACCGAGGAGGTGCACTTCACCCCGCTGCTGTGGGCGCTGCTGCCACTGGCGGCCTACGCCTTCCTGTCCCACCGCTTCAGCCGGTTCTTCGGCGTGCGCAAGTGGCCGGCCTGGGTGATCCTGCTGCCGATCGGCGCCGTGGTGTGGGCGCTCGTGCACGCCTCCGGCATCCACGCCACCGTGGCCGGCGTGGTGCTCGGCTTCATGATCCCCGTCTTCCGCAAGGCCTCCCACGGCGGCACCACCGCCGGACCCGGGCTGTCCGAGGTCCTGGAGCACCGCCTGCGCCCGCTGTCCGCCGGCGTGGCGGTGCCGGTCTTCGCGTTCTTCTCGGCCGGCGTCGCGCTCGGCGGCTGGGAGGGCTTCACCGGCGCGCTGAGCGACCCGGTGGCCCTGGGCATCCTGGGCGGCCTGGTGCTCGGCAAGCCGATCGGCATCCTGTCCACCACGTTCGTGCTGAGCCGGTTCACCGGGGCGCGGCTGGACCCCTCGCTGCGCTGGATCGACCTGACCGGCATGGGCCTGCTGGCCGGCATCGGGTTCACGGTGTCCCTGCTGGTGACCGAGCTGAGCTTCCCGGCCGGGGACCCGCACACCGAGCACGCCAAGGTGGCCGTCATGACGGCGTCCGTGGTGGCGGCGCTGCTGGCCTCGACGATCCTCGTGGCGCGCAACAAGAAGTACAAGGCGATCGAGGCGGCCGAGAGCGTGGACGCGGACGCGGACGGCGTCCCGGACGTGTACCAGCAGCGCGGCTGAGCGCGCGGCCGGCGGGGGCCGGCGGGGGCCGGCGGGGGCCGGCTGCGGCCGGTGGCGGAGGACGACGGCGGGGCGTCCGGGACTCAGTGGTCCCGGGCGTCCCGCTGCGTCTCGGGGTGGCGCTGGTCGATCACCCGCGGGCTGCCGGGGTGGGCGTCCGGGTGGGTGGACCTGCCGTCCACGAGGTCGGCCAGCTTCCCGGCGGCCTCGGCCAGGGCGCGCAGCCCGCGGCCGGCCTCCTCGCGGCCGCGCTCGGTGACCTGGCGGACCGCCCGGTCCCGCTCGCCGCGGCCGCCGGTGGTGCGGTTCATGAAGTCGTTGATCCGGTCCGTGGCCTGGGTGGCCGTGTGGCGCAGCTGCTCCCAGGCCTCGGCCGTGTTGGACCGGGCCGTGACCCCCGACGTCGGCCCGCCGGCCTTGCGGCGCACCGAGACGGGCTCGGGGGCCGGGTCCTCCATGTCAGCGGGGCGGTCGGCCCGGTGGGCGGGGTCCTGGTGCAGCGGCTCCTGGGTCATGGTGGTGAGTGTAGGGGGCTGGGTTTGGTGGGACCAGAGGATTGGCACCTTTGAGGTACCGAGGGAGCTGTGTGTCCGCCCGGCCAGTCTTGCTGTCGAAAGCAGCACGGTGGTTTTCGACGATACGGGAATGCGCCCCCTGCTGTTCAAACTATGAGCAGCCGTCAGAAAAGAATCAATGTTCTCACCAGAGTTCTGGTCGCGACTGAAAGAAAATCACCATCGAAGGTCTTGCCTCAACCGCGCGATGGTAGCGAATGAACTGTGGTGGAGCTTTCCTGAGGACTTGAAAGCCCGGTAACTCCGGAGGTGGGGAAATTCTTCTGGCTTAGACCTGAGGTGCCGCGCAATAATAATCCCAAGTCCGCCGCTCCTTTGCCGGAGATGGCGGCTGTGGACTGAAGAGAGGCAGGCTTGGAATGAACTGTGTCAGATGTTTCAGTCAGAACGTGAATGTCGAGCTGCTGCAGTCGGGTGGACGCACTAGGAAGCACGGAACGGGATTCGGCGGAAAAATGAACAACGCTGCCCGCGGGTGACCGCATTGAGTAGCTTTGGCATCTCGAATCTTGTGTGGAAGAAGTCCGAGGGGACTGAGCGAATGAAGTACAAGACCTCTAAAACTGCCATATGTCAGAACTGCGGGCACAGTTGGAGTGTTCGATAGTGCTCCTTTGAATGGTTGAGGACAACTGCCGTGTTTGCGTGACGCGTCAAACATGGGAGTGCTCACTTCAGAAGGCCGGATCGAATCTAGGTAGGGGCGGGCATAGGCCGATTATCCGCGCGCGGAAAAGTCGCGCTATCGAGCAAGAATGGAGGTGGGGATCTGTCACATATCCCTGTTGGAATCTATGAGTCGTTATTGACGGAGCAACTTGCCAATCGACTCTCCGTAGCGCATGATGTTCGACCTCAGACGTCCAGAGTGGCCAGCGGAGAAGAACCGACGCAGCTTGCCACTCACCTCTCGACAGTCATTCGCCATGCGCTCGAATCTCAAGACGGTCCCACCAAGCGCATCGAGCTCGCCCAGCGCGTCATTGCTGCGCTGGGAGACGACTATCAGCGAGAAACACCCCACCTGGCGAATGGACTGGAAGCGCTCACGGAGGTCCGCGGACTTCATGAGCCTTCGACTGCGCCATTCCAACGTCCGGAGTCACCGCTCTCGGCCGCAGCCCTTCTGACCAACTCTTCTCACGAACCTAGCTTGGGTGCGGAACTCCGCGCAGAGCTTGAGACGGCTGACCGAGTGGACCTACTTTGCGCCTTCGTGAAGTGGCACGGCCTGCGAGTCCTGGAAGAGCAACTCTCGGAGCTCAAGCGCCGACAGGTGCCGTTTCGCGTCATCACGACCACTTATGTGGGAGCCACGGAGCGACGGGCCCTGGACCGCATCGTGCGCGACTTCGGGGGCGAGGTGCGTATCAGCTACGAGACCGCATCGACGCGACTCCACGCCAAGGCCTGGATGTTCCACCGGAACAGTGGCTTCAGCACCGCCTACGTGGGCTCATCGAATCTCTCCAAGACCGCCCTGCTCGACGGGCTGGAATGGAATGTCCGTCTTTCTGCGGTAGCCACGCCAGAGCTCATGCGGAAATTCGAGGCGACCTTCGAAAGTTATTGGGCCGACCCAGCTTTTGAATCGTACGATCCGGACACTGACGCTGACCGGCTGGACCGTGAACTCCTCAATGGGTCCTTCAGCAGCGAGGGCCGGGACGTTGACCTCTCCGGTCTAGACGTCCGGCCGTATCCGCACCAAGCGCTCATCTTGGAGGACCTGGAAGCAGAGCGAACGGTCCATGGTCGTCACCGAAACCTCGTCGTGGCAGCTACGGGAACCGGAAAGACGGTGATAGCGGGGCTCGATTATCGGAACCTCGTCGCGGCGCACCACCGAGACTTGCGTCTGCTGTTCGTGGCGCACCGCAAAGAGATCCTTGAGCAGGCGAGGCGCGCCTATCGGAACATCTTGGCGGATGGGACCTTCGGAGAACTGCTGGTCGATGGGCAGCGTCCCCAACGGTGGAATCACGTCTTCGCCAGCGTTCAGTCTCTCAACGCGCAAGGTCTGGAACGCATCGCTCCGCATCACTTCGATGTGGCGGTCATCGACGAATTCCATCACGCCGAAGCGATGACCTATCGACGCATTCTCGACCACGTCCAGCCGATCGAGTTGCTGGGACTGACCGCGACGCCAGAGCGTGCCGACGGCGTCAACGTGAAGTCGTTTTTCGATAACCGCGTTGCCTCAGAGCTGCGGCTATGGGACGCGTTGGATACGGACATTCTCGTCCCGTTCCACTACTTCGGGATCGCGGACAATGTCGATGTTTCCACCATCTCCTGGCGATCCGGCAAATACGACACGAGCGAGCTAGAGGACCTCTACACCGGCAATGAAGCCCGAGCGAGATTGATCGTGCGCCAGGTGGTGGATAAGGCGTCGTCCGTGGACGATCTCAAGGCCCTGGGGTTCTGTGTGTCGGTTCGACACGCGCAGTACATGGCCGGGCGCTTCAACCTCGCCAATATTCCGTCTGCGGTGGTCACCGGAGACACCTCGAGCCTCGATCGCAGCGCGACCCTCCAGGCGCTGCGGCAGGGAACGATCAAGTGCGTCTTCACCGTCGACGTGTTCAACGAGGGCTTGGACATTCCTCAGATCAACACGGTCCTGTTCCTCCGTCCCACGCAGAGCGCCACGATCTTCCTCCAGCAGTTGGGTCGAGGCCTCCGCCGCTCACACGGCAAGGATGTACTGACCGTCCTGGACTTTATCGGGATGCAGCGCCAGGAGTTTCGCTTCGATCAGAAGCTTCGAGCGCTTACGGGCTCCGGGAGGAAGCGTCTAATAAACGACATCGAGAACGACTTTCCGTTTCTTCCCGCTGGCTCCCAGATCGTCCTGGATGCTGTGGCCAAGGACGTAGTCATCCGCAATGTGAAGGGCCAGATCGCGATGACCGCGAATCAGTTGGCTCAGGACATCCGGGAACACGCCAACGGCAAATCGATATGGGAGTACAGGCTGGCCGAATACCTCGAGGATGCCGGCCGAAGCCTGTCCGACATCTATCGGGCGGGGAAGAACGGCCGGTCATGGACGACGCTCAAGATGCGGGCGGATCGCGTCGAACCGAGTCAGGCGCTGCCACAGGCCGAGCTGAGTCAACTTCTTCGCGCCTCTTCGCTGTTACACGTCGACGACCAGGAGCGTGCGCACACCTACCTGCGGCTTCTCACCGAGGACATGCGGGTCGCTGATCTCAGCGACCGCGAGCAGGTCTTCGCCCAAATGCTGTACTTCACCGCGATCTATCAGAAGGGTCGTTTTGCCTCGCTCGATCAGGCCTTCACATGGGTCCGTAGCCAGACGCAGTTCGTGGCGGAGGTGAAGGAGATTTTCGACCACACTCTGTCGGCCACCAGAACCAATCCCTCCGAGACGACTCTGGCAGCCGCCACACCGCTTCTGACACATGCTCACTATCGACGCGAGGAGATCCTCCCAGCGCTGGGCATTCGCACCTTCGAGAAATCTCCGGACACCGTTCACGTGGCCGGAGTGGCGTGGTCAGAATCGCTGGCAACCGACGCGCTGTTGATCAACCTCAAGAAGTCCGAGCGGGACTTCTCACCGACGACCATGTATCGCGACTACGCCATGAGCCGCGACCGGTTCCACTGGGAGAGCCAGAACGCCACCACTCCCACGTCAACAACGGGGCGGCGGTATGCCACCAAGACGTCCAATGGCACCAACACGCTGCTATTTGTGCGTGAGGCGCCGGACAACGACATCGGCACCGCGCCATTCGTCTGCCTCGGCACGGCAGAGCTGGAATCGTGGAAGGGCGAACGCCCGATGCAGATCACGTGGCGGCTGCATCGCGAGATGCCGGTCGAGGTCTACCGGACGGCCAGCGCGGTCGCCTGACTGGGAGCGTTCCCGTAAGCGGGGGCGCGGTAGGGACGAGTTGGGGAGAGGCCCGGAACAAACCCCCACGCGTCGGCGTTACGTGAACCCGAGAGTTTTCCACCGCGCCCCCGAGGAGCCCCGTGACCTCACCCGTGATCCCGCCCCGCACCATCGGCGTCCTGGGCGCCGGCCGCGTCGGGACGGCCGTGGCCCGGCAGTCGCTCTGGGCCGGGTACGAGGTCTCGATCGCCACCGCCAAGCCGGCCGCGGAGCTCGCGATGATCGCGGACATCATCACCCCCGGCGCCCGCGCCGTGGAGGCGGCGGAGGCCGCGGCAGCGGACCTCGTCGTCCTCGCCGTGCCGATGCACCGGTTCCACACCCTGGACGCCGAGGCCCTGGCCGGGCGCACCGTCGTGGACACCATGAACTACTGGGCGCCCGTCGACGGGCGGATCGCGGCCCTCGAGGCCGACCCGCGCTCCACCTCCGAGGTGGTGCAGGACTTCCTCGCCGCCTCCCGCGTGGTGAAGACGCTGAATCACTTGGGCTACCGGGACCTCGAGGCCCTCGCCCGCCCCGCGGACCACCCGGACCGGCGCGCGCTGGCCCTGGCCGGCGACGACGCGACGGCCCGGGCCGCCGTCGGGGTGTTCCTGGACCGCCTCGGCTACGACCCCGTGGACGCCGGGCCGCTCGCGGCCGGCCGCGCGTTCGAGCCGGACACCACTATCTTCGCCACCTCGCACCCGGCCGACCGGATGCGGGCGCTGCTCCGCGAGACCTGTGCCGTCGCCGTCACCTGACCCTCGGCACCCTTGACGCCCGGCGCCGCTGACACGCGGCACACCTGACGAGCGCGCCCCCAGGGCCCGCCGGCCGCACCGCCCAGCCCGCGCAGCGGCCCGCAGGCACCCGCACCACACGACGAGCCCGCCCGCACCCCACGGTGCGGGCGGGCTCGGCGGTTCCGGCAGGACCTACGCGTCCTCGGTCGCCGGCGGCTTCGGGGCGATGTCCTCCGTGGTGATCGGCATGGACTCCCACGCGGTGGACAGGTCCGTGCCCTTGAGCGCCCGGCGCTCGCCCTCCTCCAGGTCGTCCAGGCGCAGCGCGCGCCAGAACCCGCGGTGGTGCTCGCAGGACAGCAGCGCGGTGAGCATGCCCCGGACCGGCGCGCGGTCGCGGTGGGCGGTGGCCTGGATGTACCGGTGGCCGGTCTGCTCGGCCCGCCAGGCCACGATCTCCGGCCGGCCCAGCACCAGGACCCAGGCGATCAACTCGGAGGGACCGTCCACGGTGGCCGTCAGGTCACCGACGACGTCCAGCTCGCGGCTCAGGCGCATCAGCACGGTGAGCTCGCGGGCATCCTCGGGTGGGTACAACATCGTTCCTCCTTTGCCAGCATGCGTCGTCGCACCCCACGTGTTCCATTGGCGATACCTGTGATTTTCGGCAGCGCCGTCGGGTTGTCAAGGGTCCTCCGGCGGCCTCGTCCCGCCGCCGCTGGGTGACCCGCGACCGTCACGAACGAGCGCGTCACACGGCAGGTGGGCCTACACTTGGCCGCGGACACGGGGTGCGCCACAGGGCGCTGAGATCACACCCGTGGAACCTGATCTAGCTCGTACTAGCGAAGGGATGTCCGCGTGACTTCACTTTCCCCTACCCTCGCGCGCCCCGTTCCCCGGGTGCTCTCCATCGCCGGCACCGATCCGTCCGGCGGCGCCGGCACGGCCGCAGACCTGAAGTCCATCGCCGCGGCCGGTGGCTACGGGATGAGCGTGGTCACCGCGCTCGTCGCCCAGAACACCCACGGCGTGCGGGACCTCCACGTCCCGCCCACCGCCTTCCTGCGCGCCCAGTTGGACGCCGTGGGCGAGGACGTGGCCCTGGACGCGGTGAAGACCGGCATGCTCGGCACCGCCGCGATCATCGCCACGGTGGCCGACTGGCTGGACGCGAACCCGGCGCCCGTGCTCGTGGTGGACCCCGTCATGGTGGCCACGAGCGGGGACCGCCTGCTGGAACCCGAGGCCGAGCAGGCCATGATCGCCTTCTGCCGCCGCGCCACCGTGGTCACCCCCAACATCGACGAGCTCGCCGTGCTCACCGGCGCCCCGCGCGCTGCCACCGAGGACGAGGCCCTCGACCAGGCCGCCCGCTGGGCCGGGGAGACCGGGGTGGCCGTGGCCGTCAAGACCGGGCACCTGGACGGCCGCCGGGTCACCAACACGTGGGTGGGCCCGGACGGCACGCGGATCCCCGTGCCCTCCACCCGCGTGGACACCACGAGCACGCACGGCACCGGCTGCTCGCTGTCCTCCGCCCTGGCCACCCGGCTCGGCCGCGGGGACACCCCGGCCGCCGCGCTGGCCTGGGCCACCGACTGGCTGCACGAGGCCATCGTCCACGGCGCGGCGCTGGGCGTCGGCTCCGGGCACGGGCCCGTGGACCACGGCCACCGTTCCCGCCGGCTCCAGGCCGCCGGGTCCGCCGCCCCCTGGCTGGCGCCCGACGCCGTCCCCCACCTCCTCGAGGCCCCGTCCGACCTGGGTGCCCCGCGGGGCACGGAGGCCGTGCCGGGTACCGAGCCGGGAGGGCCGATCGACCCGGGCGCCGCGCGAGAACGGGGCGCGGCGCCCGCGGACTCCTCGGGTTCCGGGACGTCCTGGGCGGGACCCGGCGCCGCGTCGGCCATGACCCCGGCGTCGGCGACGACCAACGCGGGGGCGCCGGCCGCCGTCGCCCCCGCGGGGGAGTGGACCGCGTCGTTGTGGGCCGCCAGCGCGGACACCACCGCGGCGATCGGTGCGTCCGGCTTCGTCCGGGCGCTCGTGGACGGCAGCCTGTCCGGTCACGCCTTCGACTTCTACCTGGCCCAGGACGCGCTGTACCTCAACGGCTACTCCCGCGCCCTGGCCGCGCTCGCCGCCCGGTGCACCGCGCCGGACGCGCAGGTGTACTGGTCGCAGGCGGCCACCAGCTGTCTCACCGTGGAGGCCGAGCTGCACCGCGGCTGGCTCGGTGACGCCCCCGAGCCCGCCGCCAGCCCGGTGACCCGCGCCTACACGGACTTCCTGCTGGCCACCGCGCTCGGCGAGGACCGGGCCGTGGCCGCCGCCGCCGTGCTGCCGTGCTTCTGGCTCTACGCCCAGGTCGGCGCGGCCCTGCCCGCCGTCCCGGCGGACCACCCGTACGCCACCTGGCTGGACACCTACCGCGACCCCGGGTTCGTCACCGCCACGCAGGCCGCCCTGGCCCACGTGGAGGCCGAGCTCGCCGCCGCCTCCCCGGCCGTGCGGGCCCAGGCGGCCCGCGCGTACCTGGTCGCATGCCGGCACGAGCTGGAGTTCTTCGAGCAGGCCCTGCGCATCGAGCCGGGGGAGCTGCCTGGCCGGTCCGCGGCCACCCGGCCGTCCGCAGGGCCCGCCGCCGAGGCGGCGTCGGACCCGGGGTCCGGTCCGGGAGACGGTCCCGAGCAGGACGCCCACGTCCGCTCCGCCGAGCTCGCCGGGAGCGCCCGGTGAGCGCCGGGAGCACGGCGCCGGCCGCCGTCGGGACCGCCACCGCGACCCAGGCCCCGGCCGAGACCCTGCCGCCGGCGGGCCGCGCCGCCCTGCGCGCCGGGGTGGTGGGCAACTGGATCGACAACATCCACATGTTCCTGCCGCTGACCGCTCTCGCCCCGGCGATGCTCGTGCTGGCCGGACCGGCCGCCGCCGCGTCCACGGGGGCGCTCATCGTCATCGCGATGCTGTTCGGCCGGCCGGTGGGCGGCATCGTCTTCGGTCGCATCGCCGACCGGCTCGGGCGCACGCGCACCACGCGCATCGCGATCGGCGGCACCGCGGCGTGCGCGCTCGCCATCGCCGCGATCCCCACGCACGAGGTGCTCGGGGCCGGG
This sequence comes from Citricoccus sp. SGAir0253, assembly GCF_005877055.1. Classification (NCBI taxonomy): domain Bacteria; kingdom Bacillati; phylum Actinomycetota; class Actinomycetes; order Micrococcales; family Micrococcaceae; genus Citricoccus; species Citricoccus sp. SGAir0253. The sequence goes on from NZ_CP039424.1 coordinate 272,404, forward strand.
ACCATCGCGCTGATCCTGGCGCTGCGGTTCCTGTGCGGGATCTTCGTGGCGGGGGAGTACTCGGCGGCCATCCCGCTGGCCATGGAGTGGTCCGCCCCGCGCCGCCGCGGGCTGGTGAGCGGACTGATCCTGTCCATGGCCCCGTGGGCGCAGGCCACCATCGCGTTCTCCGTGGCCGGGCTGCTCGTGCTGCTCGGCCCGGACGCCTACGCCGCGTGGGGCTGGCGGCTGCTGTTCGTGCTCGGCGCGCTGCTGTCCCTCGGCATGCTCGTCTACTACCGCCGGCAGGTCACCGACGCCCCCGTGTTCCACCGCCGGGCCCGCGCGGCCGCCGCCGCGCCGGCCGCGCCGCGGGCCGGGGTGCGGGACGTGCTCCTCGGCCGCTGGGCGCCGGCGTTCTGGCAGGTGTTCGTCCTGATGACCGGCCTGTGGCTGCTGACCTACAGCACGGTCCTGCTGCTCACCGCGCGCCTGGCCAGCGACACCGGCCTGCCCGCCACCGGGGTCCCGGTGGTCATGGGCATCGCCTCGGTGGCCCAGGCCGTCGTCATGGCCGTGGCCGGGCACCTGTCCACGCGCACCGGCCGGCGCCGCCTGTTCGTGCTGTGGGGGCTGGCCGCCGCCCTGGCCGGGCCGCTCGTGTGGTGGGGCGCCGTCACCTCCACCTCCCTGGCCGCGGCCGCCGTGTGCGCCGCCGTGCTGCAGGTCATCACGGTCTCCGCCTACGGCCCCGTCTCGGCCTACCTCTCCGAGCGGTTCCCCACGGAGGTCCGCTCCACCGGCTACGGCATGGGCTACAGCCTGTCCCTCGTGCTGCCCGCGCTCTACCCGTTCTACCTGCCGGCCGTGGAGGCGGTGCTCGGCCGGCACGGCTCGGTCATGGCGCTCGTGGGCCTCGGCGGGGCGCTCGTGGTGCTCGGCGCCGCCCTCGGCCCGCGCCTGGCGCCCCGGCAGATCGCCGCGGACATCGACGCCGTCGCCGCCGGCATGGTGCCCGGCGCGGGCGGGGACGGCCGATGAGGCCGGGACCGGCCGGCATCGGGACCGCCGGGGCCTCCGTGACGGACCTGGACCTGGCGCGCGTGGCGGACGTGGTGGCCGCCGTGCGCGCCGCCGGCCCGCTGGTGCACTGCATCACCGCGACCGTGTCCATGGGCATCGTCGCGGACGGGCTGCTGGCCGCCGGCGCCCGGCCGATGATGACCGAGACCCTCGCCGAGGCCCCCACCGTGACCACGGCGGCCGAGGCCTTGTCCGTCAACCTCGGCACGCTCAGCATGGATGCCATGGACGGCATCCCCGCCACCGTGGCCGCCGCCGTGCGGGACGGCCGCCCGTGGGTGCTCGACCCCACCGCGATCGGCCGGGCCCCCGTGCGCACCCCGCTGGCCCGGGAGCTGCTGGGCTCGCGCCCGGCGGTCGTGCGCGGCAACGCCTCCGAGGTGCTGGCCCTCGTCGGCGCGGGGACCGGCGGCCGCGGCGCGGACTCGGTGGCCACCCCGGAGAGCGCCGAGGACGCCGCCGCGCGGGTCGCGCGGGCCACCGGCGGGGCCGTCGCCGTCTCCGGCGCGGTGGACCTGGTGCTCGACGCCGGCCGCCAGGCGCGCGTGGCGCGCGGCACCGCGCTGCTCACCCGGGTGACCGGCACCGGCTGCCTGCTCGGCGCCCTCACCGCGGCGTGCACCGCGGTGGAGACCGACCCGTTCCGGGCCGCGCTCGCCGCGACCACGTGGCTGGACCTGGCCGGGGAGCGCGCCGCCGGGCGGGCCGCGGGGCCGGGGTCCTTCCGCCTGCACCTGCTGGACGCGCTCGACGAGGTGGGACGATGACCGGGATGACGGGGACGGCCGGGCTTGGGGCAGCAGCCGGACATCCCGGCCCGCGGGTGACGAGGCCGGGCCGGCACGGCGCTCCGGGCGGGGCCGGCCACGGCCCCCTGGACCTGCGCTGCTACCTGATCACCTCGGGGACCGGTCGGCACACCGTGAACGTGGCGGCCGCCGCGGCGGCCGCCGGGGCCGGCGTCGTGCAGGTCCGGGCCAAGGACGCCACCGCCGCCGGGCTTCTCGAGCTGACCCTCGCCGTCGCCGAGGCCGTCCACGAGGCCCGGCACGCCACCCGGGTGCTGGTGGACGACCGGGCGGACGTCGCCTTCGCCGCGCGCCGGCGCGGCGCCGAGGTCCACGGGGTCCACCTGGGCCAGTCCGACCTGCCCGTGGCCGACGCCCGGGCGATGCTCGGCCCGGCCGCGATCATCGGCCTGACCACCGGCACGGCCGAGCTCGTCCGGGGCGCGGAGGCGCAGCGCGAGCTGCTGGACTACATCGGCGCCGGGCCGTTCCGCCCGACCCCCACCAAGGACTCCGGCCGCGAGCCGCTCGGCGTGGACGGCTACCCGCCGCTGGTCGCCGCGACCTCCCTGCCGATCGTGGCCATCGGCAGCGTCGAGCCGGCGGACGTGCCGGCGTTGGCGGGGACCGGGGTGGCCGGCGTCGCGCTCGTGCGCGGGATCATGGACGCGCCGGACCCCGGCGCCGTGGTGCACGAGGTGCTCGCCGGCTTCCGCTGACGCTTCCCCTTGGTGGGGCCGGATGCCGGCCATGCCGGAGGTGAGCCCGGCGCGCCGGATCGGGAATGCCACCGCGGGGCAGCGGTGGGAGAGCGCTCTCGCGCATCATCGGATCTCTTGACCTGATGTTTACCCCTCATTCAGCGCGGAACTGAAGGTAGTTCATGCGACAAGCCGACTCTTGGATGAGGGGAGAGCGCTCTCCCCTCCATTCGTTCCACCGGTCCGTCCTGGTCCCAGGACGCCGAGTCCCCGCCGTCACTCCCACGAAAGAGGCCCGCCGTGCGCCACCCCCTCCGTGTCCTCGCCGCCACCGCGGCAGTATCCCTCCTCCTGACCGGTTGCGGTGCGTCCGGCGCCCAGTCCGGGGACAAGGCGTCCGCCGGTGGGTCCGCCGCCTCCGGCGAACCGTTGGTCGTCTACACCAACTCCAACGCGGACGGCCGGGCCGAGTGGCTGACCGAGAAGGCCGCCGAGGCCGGGATCCCCGTGGAGATCGTCGGCCAGGGCGGCGGGGACACCACCAACAAGATCCTCGCCGAGGCCGGCAACCCCGTGGCGGACGTGGTCTTCGGGCTGAACCACATGTACTTCTCCCAGCTGGTGCAGGCCGGAACGATCGAGCCCTACACCCCCGAGTGGTCCGATGAGGTGGCCCCGGAGCTGGGCGATCCGTCCGGGGAGGGCAATTTCTGGCCCATCGTCCAGCAGGGCATCGTCCTGGCCTACGACCGCGAGGCCTACACCCCCGAGGAGGCCCCCCAGGACTGGACGGACCTCTGGAGCGAGGAGCGCTTCCACGAGCGCTACGAGTCCGTGACCGGCCTCGGCGGTGCCACCACGCAGCTGGTGTTCGCCGGCATCCTGGACCGGTACCAGGACCCCAGCGGTGAGCTGGGGGTGTCCGCCGAGGGCTGGAAGCAGATCGAGGCCTACTTCGAGCACGGCAACCCGTCCGTGCCGGACACGGACCTGTACCTGCGCATGGCCGAGGACGAGGTGGACATGGGCCAGATGTGGACCTCCGGCATCCCCTCCCGTGAGGAGGAGTACGGCGTCGACACGGAGATCGTCCAGCCCGAGGTGGGCGTCCCGTTCGCCGTGGAGCAGGTCGCGCTCGTCAAGGGCACTGACCAGGCCGAGCGGGCCCAAGAGTTCATCGACTGGTTCGGCAGTGCCGAGACGCAGGCGGCGTGGTCCGCCGAGTTCGACTCGATGCCCGCCAACGAGGGCGCCATCGCCGAGGCCGATCCGGAGATCGTGGAGTTCCACGAGTCCCTCGACCAGCAGGACATCGACTGGGACTTCGTCTCCGAGAACGTCACCGCCTGGATCGAGAAGGTCGAGCTCGAGTACGTCCAGTGACCGGCGGGGGCGGGGGTGCCGACGGCTCCCCCGCCCCGGCCCCGATGTGCTCCTGAGGAGGACCACATGATCCGCTTCGATGATGTCGAGGTGCGCTACGGCGACACCGTGGCCATCCCGCGCCTGGACCTCGAGGTCCGCGAGGGAGAGTTCTTCACCCTGCTCGGCCCGTCCGGCTGCGGCAAGACGACCGCGCTGCGCACCCTCGCAGGCTTCGTCCACCCCTCGGCGGGCCGGGTGTTCGTGGACGGCCGGGACGTCACCCGGTTGCCGAGCGACAAGCGCGAAGTCGGCATGGTGTTCCAGAACTACGCGCTCTTCCCGTCCATGAGCGTGCGGGAGAACATCGCCTTCGGGCTCAAGGTCCGCCGGGAGTCCCGCGCGGAGCGGGAGCGGCTGGTGGCGGACATCGCCCGCCGGGTGGACCTCGCCGAGGCCCACCTGGACCGGAACGTGGCCGAGCTCTCCGGCGGCCAGCAGCAGCGCGTGGCGATCGCCCGGGCGCTGGTGCTGCAGCCCAAGATCCTCCTCCTGGACGAGCCACTGTCCAACCTGGACGCCAAGCTGCGCCAGCAACTGCGCCACCAGCTCAAGGAACTCCAGGCCGAGGTGGGCATCACCACCGTGTACGTCACGCACGACCAGGACGAGGCCCTGACGATGTCGGACCGCATCGCCGTCTTCAACGCCGGGCGCGTGGAGCAGGTCGGGACCCCGCAGGAGGTCTACGACCGCTCCGCCACCGAGTTCGTCTGCACCTTCCTCGGGGACGCCTCGCGGCTCACCCCCGCCCTCCTCACCGCCCTCGACGCCCGGCACCCGGGGCTCGATCCCCGCCGGACCGCCTACGCCCGGCTCGAGAAGGTCGCCCTGGTGGCGCCGGGCAGCAGCGCCCCGGCCGGGACCTGCACCGTCGAGGGCGTCGTGTCCTCGGCCAGCTACCACGGCCTGCACACCACCTACGCGGTCGAGTCCCACGGGGCGCTCGTGCGGGTGCTGTTCCGGGAGGACGGCCGGCCGCGCCCGGCGGTGGGGGAGCGCGTCACCCTGGCCGTGGATCCCTCCCACGTCCTGCAGTACGGGGACGACGACAGCGCTTCCGATGCCGTCCCGGACCCGGCGACGGTGGCTGCCCCGGCGGTGGGGGCATGACGTCCACGCCGGTGCGCCGGATGCTCCGCTCGCCGTTCGTGCTCATCACCGTCGCGGTCCTGACGTGGTTCATCGTGGCGTTCCTGGTCTGGCCGAACGCGAACCTGCTCGTCGAGACCTTCTTCCCGGACGGGCAGTACTCGAACCGCGCCGTGGAGAAGCTGCTGTCCTCGGAACGGGCCATGCGGTCTCTGGCCAACAGCTTCCTGCTCGCCGTCGCGCTGTCGGTGACCACGAACGTCGTCGGGGTCTTCATCGTCCTGGTGACCCAGTACTTCCGCATCCGCGGGGCGCGCATCCTCTGGTGCGGCTACGCCACCACCTTCATCTACGGAGGCATCGTCCTCGCGGCCGGGTACAAGTTCATCTACGGGGAGGACGGCATCGTCACCGGGCTGCTGCTGTGGCTCGTCCCCGGCCTGGACCCAGGATGGTTCACCGGGTTCTGGGCGGTGCTGTTCACCATGACGTTCGCCACGACCACCAACCACATGCTGTTCCTCTCGTCCTCCCTGGTCGCGGTGGACCACCAGACGATCGAGGCGGCACGCAACATGGGAGCCGGGAACTGGACCATCCTGCGCCGGATCGTGCTGCCCATGCTCCGGCCCATGCTCTTCGCCGTGACCATCCTGTCCTTCCTCACCGGGCTCGGGGCGTTGTCCGCACCGCAGGTCCTCGGCGGACGTGAGTTCCAGACCATCGCGCCCATGATCCTCACGTTCGCCGGGTCTCCCACCTCCCGGGACCTCGCCGCGCTACTGGCCATCGTGCTGGGCGTCGCCACGATCGTCATGCTCGTGGTCATGAGCCGGGTGGAGAGGGGCGGGACGTACTTCTCCCTGTCCAAGGTCAGCACGCGGATCCAGAAGCAGCCCATCATCCACCGTGGGGCCAACCTCACCGTCCACGTCATTGCGTACGCCCTCTTCGGGGTCTACGTGCTGCCGGTGGTGCTCATCGTGCTGTACTCCTTCGTGGACTCCACGACGATCCAGACGGCCGGACTGTCCCTGGACAAGATGACCCTGGACAACTACGTCCGGGTGCTCGGGGAGGGTTCCTCGCTGCGGCCCTTCGTGGTCTCCGTCGCCTACAGCGCCGCCGCGGCGGCGATCGCCGTGGGCGGGCTGCTGTTCGTCGCCCGGATCCTCAGCAAGTACCGCAACTGGCTGACCGCGGCCCTCGAGTACCTCCTGCACATCCCGTGGATCCTGCCCGCCGCCATGATCGCCCTGGGACTGATCATGAGCTACGACCATCCCAGCGCGCTCGTGGGCAACGTCGTGCTGACCGGCACCACCGTCATCCTGCTCATCGCCTTCGTCATCGTGAAGATCCCGTTCACGCTGCGCCTGCTCAAGGCGGCGTTCTCCTCGGTGAACTCCACCCTGGAGGAGGCGGCGACCCTGATGGGGGCCCGGAGCCTCTACACGTTCCGGCGCATCCTCCTCCCCGCGGTCCTGCCGCCGGCCGCCGCGGTGTTCGCGCTGAACTTCAACTCCCTGCTGGACGACTACGACACGGCGGTGTTCCTGGCCCACCCCCTGTTCCAGCCCCTGGGCCTGGTCATCAAGGCCAACACCGAGGGCTCGGTGAGCCTGGACGCGCGGGCCAACACGTTCGTCTACGCCGTGCTGCTCATGGTCATCACGGGCCTGACGATGTACCTGGTCTACGGCCGGGCCGCGCGCCGCCGGCCGCGCCGCTCCGCCGCCTCCGGGCCGCCGTCGGGCCTGCCGTCCGGGGCGCTGGACGGCGGTGCACCGGCGGCGTCCACGACCGGGACCGTGGGTGGCGTCCCGGCGGCGACCGCACCCGTCGGCGATGCCGGCGCGCACGGGACGGTGGTGCGGTGATGGTCGGACAGGCACGCTTCCGGGACGTCAACACCCGCCTGCGCCGGCGGATGGACGAGGTCGGCACCCTCATCGTCGTGCACCGGGGGACCGCGGTGGGCTCGGTGGCCGAGAACACCCCGGCGGCCGTGGCCGCGGCAGTGGCCTCCGGCGGTGACGTGGTGGAGATCGACGTCGTCCGCTCCACCGACGGGGAGTTCTTCGCCTTCCACGACGGCGAGGAGCCCCGGCTGCTCGGCACCGAGGCCGACTTGAGGACGCTCACCGCCGCCGAGATCCGGGTACAGCGCCACGTCCACGTGGACCGTCCCGGCCGGCCCAGCCGCGTTGCGGGGTTGCGAGGGCTGCTGACCGGCATGCCCCCCGGCACGCTGGTCAACCTCGACCGCTCCTGGGACTGGTGGGAGGCCCTGTTGCCGGAACTGGACCGACTGGGGATGGCAGGCCAGTTGCTGCTCAAGTGCCGCGCCGAGGACGGGGACCGGGTGGCGGTCCTCCGGGATCACGGGGTGAAGTACCCGTTCCTGCCCATCTGCACCACGGTCGACCAGGCCTTCGCCCACCTCGACGACCCGGACCTGAACACGGTGGGCGTCGAGCTGCTGACCCGGGACCCCGCCGGTCCCTTCCTGCAGGACGGTGTCGTCGCGGAACTGCACGCCCGCGGCGTCCTGGTCCTGGTGAACGCCGAGGTGCTCTCCACCGGCGTCGACCTGTTCGCGGGGTACGACGACGAGCGCTCGGTCCTGGGCGACCCCGGCGAGGGATGGGGGCCACTGTTCGACTTGGGCGTGGACGCGATCCAGACGGACTGGCCCTGGCTGCTGCGCGACTACCGCTCGTCCCGGCGGCGGGCGATGGTGGAGGCATGAGCGAGGCAGGCGGCCGGACCGGCCACGAGGTGCTGACCATGGACGACGTCGCCCGGGCCTCCGGGGTCTCCCGCGCATCGGTCTCCCGCGTGCTCCTGGGCCAGAAGAAGGTCTCCGAGGAGACCCGCCGCAAGGTGCTGGCCGCGGCCGAAGAGTTGGGCTACGTCCCCAACGTGCTGGCCTCCGGTCTGGCCTCGCGAGGGACCTCGACGCTCGGCCTGCTCCTGCGCGACGCCGCGAATCCTGCCTACGGACTGCTCTTCACCGAGCTGCAGAACGCCGCCCGGGCCGCTGGGCTGACCATCGTGTCCATGACGGTGACCACCGACGACCGCGGCAAGCGCCAGGTGGCCAGCCTGCACCGGCTCATGGGCATGCGCGTCGCCGGCCTGATCGTGGCGACGGGCGACGTGACCAGCGAGCAGCTCGAGCCCTTTCGGGCGAAGGTCCCCATCATGCGCGCGGGCCGCCCGGAGACCACGGACAGCATCCACGCGGTCTCCTACGACGAGGACCACGCCGGCCGGACCCTGGCCGCACACGTCGCGGCCTGCGGGCACCGCTCCGTGGCCGTGCTGGTCACCGCCGCGGAGCGGTCCTATCCCGAGTACGTCCGGGGTACCGCCATGGCCGCCGAGCTGGCCGCGCGGGGGGTGTCGATCGTGCCGGTGCCCGTCGTGGGGCCGACCGAGGGGACGGCCGAGGCCGTGGACCTCGTCCGCCGAGGAGCGGTGTCGGCCGTCATGTGCCCCTCGGACCTGCGCCAGCTGGAGCTCCTCCGTGGCCTGCGGGCCGCAGGACTCTCCGCCCCCGAGGACGTCTCCGTCAGCGGCTGCGACGGGATCCTCCCCGGAGCGGACCTCCTCGGGCTGACGACCTACCGCATCCCCGTGGAATCCCTGGCCGCCCGGACGGTGGCCCACATGGCCGGTCTCGTGGCCGCGCCCACCGGTGCCGTCGTCCAGGAACGGCTTCCGGGACGCCTCGTCCCGGGCCGCACGGTCGGCCCGCCGCCGCGATCCGCCGCCGGCACACCGTGAGCACCCCCACCTCCTACCCGAAAGCAGGCACCTTGCCCTTGCGTCCCTCGGAGCACCCGCGGCCCCGGCACTTCCTCGTCCACTTCTCGGACACGCACTTCATGGTCCCCGGGGCCCTCCTCGGCGGCGTCGCCGACGCCCGGGCTCACCTCTCGCGCCAGCTCGAGCAACTGGAGGCCACCGGAGTGCACCCCGAGGCGCTCCTCTTCACCGGGGACCTCGCCGACCGGGGCGAGCCGGAGGCCTACCGGAGCCTGCGCGCGGTCGTCGAGCCCGTGGCGGAACGACTGGGGGCAGAGGTGATCTGGGTGATGGGCAACCACGATGACCGCGGCACCCTGCGGACCGAGTTGCTGGGGGCACGCCCCACCGATGAGGCCCTTGACCATGTCGTCATGCTCGGCGGCCTGCGGGTCGTCGTCCTGGACAGCACCGTGCCGGGGTACCACCACGGCGAGCTGACCGCCGAACAGCTGCAGTGGCTGCGGGACACCCTCGCCACGCCGGCGCCGGAGGGCACCCTGCTGGCGCTGCACCACCCCCGGTGCCGTGCGTCCAGGACCTGGCAGTGACCGTCGAGCTCCGCCGACAGACCGAGCTGGCCGCGGTCCTGCGGGGCTCCGACGTCCGGGCCATCCTGGGCGGACACCTGCACTACTCGACCTCGGCCACCTTCGCCGGCATCCCCGTCTCGGTGTCCTCCGCCAGCTGCTACACCCAGGACCTGCTGACGCCGGGCCGCGGAACGCGAGGCCGTGACGGGGCGCAGAGCTTCAACCTGGTCCACGTCTACGACCACACCGTGATGCACTCCGTGGTGCCGATGAGCGACCACCCCACGGTGGGCCGCCATGTCGGCGCGGCCGAGACCGCCGAACTGCTCGAGGCCGCCGGTCTCGTCATCCCCGAGGCCCTTGCCTCATCCACCACCTAGGGCCCTGCCCCTCCATCACACCGTCAACCAACGATCCGGAGAAGAACCCATGGCCTTCCGTGCCCGCCGTCCTGTCACCACCCTGCTCGCTGCAGCCGTCGTCACCGCCGGTCTGGCAGCCCCGACCGCTGCTCTCGCCGCCCCGAGCTACCCGGACATCCCGGGGCAGGACCGGCCCAAGACCATTGAGCAGATCCAGGATGAACTGACGGACCTCGGCCCCGACGCTGAGCCGCTGATCGCCGCGCACCGCGCTCAGTGGCACGAATACCCGGAGAACTCCCTGCCCGCCATCGAGGAGGCCATCCAGGACGGAGCCGAGATCATCGAGCTGGACGTGGAACTCACCGCGGACGGCGTGCCCGTGCTGATGCACGACACCACGGTGGACCGCACCACCAAGGCCACCGGGGCCGTGGGCGACTACACGCTGGCCGAGATCAAGGACCTGCGCCTGCTGGACCACATGGGCCGGGACGACAACGCCGTTGAGACCCAGTACCAGATCCCCACGCTGGCCGAGGCCATGGAACTGGTGAAGGGCCGGGCCATGGTGAACATCGACAAGGGCTGGCCCGAGCGTGAGGAGGTCGCCGCCGTCCTGGAGCAGACCGGCACCGCCGACCATGCGCTGATCAAGGGCGCCCCGAGCGTCGACGCTGCGGTCGAGTTCATGACCGAGTATCCGGACATCGAGTACATCCACCTGGTCAACGACGACAACTGGCAGTCCGTCGGGGACTTCCCGGCCGAGCACCAGCCGATCGCCTACGAGGTCGTCTTCAACACCGACGACGATGCCCAGGCCGACCCGGCGTTCCTGGAAGACCTGGGCCGGAAGGGCCGGATCTGGGTCAACACCATGTGGGACAGCCTGGCCGCCGGCAACACCGACGAGGCCTCCATCCGCTCCGTCGAGGACCTCGGCTGGCAGAACCTCGTCGAGAACTACTCCGCCTCGATCCTGCAGACCGACACCATCGAGGCCATGGACTTCTGGCGCGACGGCGGCGACATGGCCCGCTACCAGCGACTGCCCGGGGTCAACACCGTGCGCATCGAGGCCGAGGACGTCACCGAAGGGGAACCTGGCGTCGACTTCTGGGACGTCGATGCCAACCGGTGCGCCGCGACCTCGCCCGGGTTGGCCTTCATAGACGTGTGCGACGGCTCGACCCTCAACCACACCCGGGGTGGGCTGGCGCTGGCGCACATCGAGGGCGGGGAGTTCCTCACCTACGAGTTCGAGATCGCGAAGCCGGGCAACTACGACGTCGTCACGCGCGCCGGAACCCAGTACGTGGACGGTGGCACCCTGGAGATGACCTGGGACGGTGAGGACACCATGACCCACACGGTCCCGCAGACCTCCCACCTGGGCGCGTTCTTCCGCAGCGAGGCCGGCACCCGCTGGTTCGACAAGGGCACCCACACCCTGAAGGTCGCCTTCCCGGAGGAGGCACGGCAGGACCTGAACCTCGACTACCTCCAGTTGGACTACGTCGGCCGTTGACGCACTGGGCGTCCGCCGCAGAATAGGGGGTGCTCACCGGCTTCCACTGACGGTCCCACCGGGCGGGGCCGGGTGCCGGCCGGTCGTGCTCCTCTGGTACGGGCCCTCGTGCCCCCGGCATTGGACGGATGGCACAAGGAGCCGCCTCCGCTTGGGCCATCGGTCCAAAGGCCGCGCCCCCGCCCACCCCTACCGTGGAGCCCAGCCCAGGACACCACGCCACGGAGGGAACGGTCGGATGACGACGTCGGAGACGGGACGCAGCGCGCGCACGGACACCCAGCGGCCCCTGGAGGGGGTGCTCGTCGCGGACTTCTCCCGCGTGCTCGCCGGCCCGCTGTGCACCATGACCCTCGCGGACCTCGGGGCCCGGGTCATCAAGGTGGAGCGGCCCGGGACCGGGGACGACACCCGCGGCTGGGGCCCGCCGTGGTCCGCCACGGGCGCCACCTACTTCGAGTCCGTGAACCGCAACAAGGAGTCGGTGTGCCTGGACCTCGCCGACCCGGAGGACCGGGCCCTGGCCCGGGAGCTCGCGCTGCGGGCGGACGTGCTCGTGGAGAACTTCAAGCCCGGGGGACTGGACCGGCTGGGCCTCGGCTACGCGGAGCTGGCCGCGGAGAACCCGGGGCTGGTCTACGCGTCCATCTCCGGCTTCGGCGCGGCCGGAGGCCGGGACATCCCCGGCTACGACTTCATCGTGCAGGCCCTCGGTGGGCTGATGAGCATCACGGGCGAGGCCGAGGGCTCGCCGTACAAGGCCGGCGTCGCACTCGTGGACGTGCTCACCGCCAAGGACGCCACCATCGCGGTGCTGGCCGCGCTCCGGGCCCGGGAGCACACCGGGCGCGGCAGCCACGTGCAGGTCAACCTGCTCTCGAGCCTGCAGGGCGCCCTGGCCAACCAGGGCCAGGCCTACCTCGGCGCGGGCACGGTGCCCGGCCGGATGGGCAACGCCCACCCTCGATCGTGCCGTACCAGCTGCTGGAGTGCGCGGACGGCCCGCTCGCCGTGGCCTGCGGCAACGACGGGCAGTTCGCCCGCCTCGCGGCCGTGCTGGGGGACGCGGACCTCGCCCGGGACGAGCGCTTCGCCACCAACAGCGCGCGGGTGGGCCACCGGGAGGAGCTCGTCCCCCGGCTGGAGGCGCTGCTCGCCGCCGCTCCCGCCCGCGAGTGGCAGGAGCGGCTGACCCGGGCGGGCGTGCCCGCGGGCCGGGTCGCCGGGATCGACGAGGGCCTGGCGCACGCCGAGGCGCTCGGGCTCGAGCCCACCATCGAGGTCCACGACGCGTCCGGCGCCGCCGTCGGCCGGCAGATCCGCCACCCGGTGACGTGGGAGCCGCCGCTGGCGCCGCGCACGCAGGCCCCGCCGCGGCTCGGCGAGCACACCGAGCAGGTGGTGTCCTGGCTGCGCGACGGCGGCGCCGCCTCGGCGGGACCGGCGGCAGTCACGGCGGGGGCCGGGAGGCCCGGCGTCGCCGGGTAGGCCCGCCGTTCCCGGCCCGGCAACTCCCTCGGTCCGGGCGGGGCAGGCGCCCGGCCGCCGTCGGGCAGGTCCGGCCGCTCAGGCGCCGTGCCGGCGCAGGGCCAGCCACAGCGGGGCGAAGACGTCCGGGTCGTCCAGGTCCACGCCGAGCAGCGAGCGGGCGATGCCGATGCGGTGCCGGACCGAGTTGCGGTGCACGCCGAGCGCACGCGAGACGTCCTCCCAGTGCCCGCGGTGGCGCAGGTACTCCGTCACGGTGCCCACCAGGTCGGCGCGGGGGTAGTCCGCCAGGGCCCGCACCCACGCCTCCGCCGGCGTCTCGTCCGCGCCGCCGGTGCCGACGAGCGAGCCCGCCGGGGCCTGGCGCACCGCCTGGCGCAGCGCCGGCAGCGTCCCGGCCACCTCGTCCACGGGGACCGGGTCCCCCAGGGCGCCGGCCAGGCCGCGGGGATGTCCTCGAGGAGGGGCACGACGTCGGCCCCGCCCTGGCTCCCCTCCCGGCCACCGTCCCGGCCACCGTCCCGCCCACCGCCCCCAGGCGCCGTGCGCTCGCCGCCGGACGCCGGGCCGAGGTCGGCGGGCAGCACCAGGTGGAGCACGCCGCCCTCCTCGTGGCGCAGCAGGCACTCCGCCACCGCCGACCCCAGGGGCGGCAGGCCCTCCTCGCGGGCCAGCGCCGGGGCGGCGCGGACGAGCAGGCCGGCGTCGTCCCCGGGCTGCATCCGCAGGCCCAGCACGCGGACCCGCGGCGGCAGGTCGTGCAGGCCGAGGTCCTCGGCCAGCAGGCGGGCCGCCTCGGCCTGGCCGCGCAGCAGCAGCTTGGCCACGACGGCGCCGAGGGCCGCCGTGGTGCCGGCGAGGGCCTCGCGCTGCCGCGCCTTGATCGCCAGCAGGATGCACACGGTGACGATGACCTGCCGGTCCGCGGCCGTGAGCGCCCGCCCCGGCCCGATCGCGAGGAAGCCGTGGATGCGGTCCCCCGAGGCGATCGGGTACTCCACCACCGGCTGGCCGTGGAGCTCGAACGTGGCCACGGAGTGCGCCCCGGCGCGGTGCAGTCGCTGGGTCTCGGAACGCAGCACCGGCAGCCACGCCTCCGTCTGCGCCGGCCAGTAGGTCTCCGGGCCGGGGTCCACGGGCAAGTACGCCGCCCAGCCGCCGAGCGCCTGGGCGATCCCGCGCACCACGGCGGGGGTGGCCTCCGGGCGCATCGCCGCCCGGGCCAGCGCGGTCTGGGTGCCCAGGCTGTTCATGAGGTCGGCCTGGCCGCTGCGGGCCGTCAGGCCCCAGAAGGCGCGGGAGACGGACTGGAAGGGCACGGCGTGGGGCACCGACAGCAGCTCGATGCCCGCCGCCGCGCAGGTCTCCACGAGGTGGGCCGGGACCTGCTCCAGCCAGGGCCCCAGGCCGATCCCCAGGGCGGGCAGTCCGATGGCCCGGAGCCGCTCCACGTAGGCGGCGGTGGTGGCCTCGTTGCCGCCCAGCGGCATGCCCGTGGTCAGCAGCAACTCGCCGCCGTCCAGGAAGGGGGTGGGGTCCTCCAGCTCGGAGATGTGCACGCCGCTGAGCTGGCGGGAGGACGGCGGGCGTCCGCCGACCGGCACGAGGTGGGGGCCGAGTTCCGTGCTGAGCTCGAGGAGGGAGACCATGGATGGATTATCCGATATCCGGGGCCGCTCTGGCCGGAATGCTCAATGACGGATGTCACCGGCCTCCGTAGCGTCGGCGCCATGACCCAGATCGCCGATGCCCCCGTCCACGCCGGCTCCCTGCCGCAGTCCCGCCACCTCGCCACCGCCGTGCCCGGCCCGCGCTCCCGTGCCCTGCACGCCGAGCGCCGCGCCGAGGTCAGCGACGGCTTCGGCACCGTGCTGCCGGTGTTCGTGGAGAGCGCCGACGGCGGGATCCTCCAGGACGTGGACGGCAACCGCCTCATCGACCTGGCCTCCGGGATCGCCGTGACCAGCGTGGGGGCGGCCAACGCCCGGGTGCGCGAGCGTGTCACCGCGCAGTTGGAGCGGTTCACCCACACGTGCTTCATGGTCACCGAGTACGACTCCTTCACGCAGGTCTGCCGCTGGCTCAACGAGCACACCCCCGGCGACTTCGAGAAGCGCACCGCCCTGTTCTCCACCGGGGCCGAGGCCGTGGAGAACGCGGTGAAGATCGCCCGCTCGGCCACCGGCCGGCCGCACGTGCTCGTCTTCGACGAGGCCTACCACGGCCGCAGCCTGCTGACGATGGCCATGACCGCCAAGGACAACCCCTACCGCCTCAACTTCGGCCCGCTGCCGCGCGAGGTGGTCCGGGCCGCCTCCGCCAACCCGCTGCGGCCGTCCGTGACGGGCGCCGTGGCCGGCGCCGGTGCCGCCGGCGAGGCCGGGGCGGCAAGGGACGCCAAGGTTGCCGGGGAGGAGATCGCCGCGCGGGCCCTGGCCTCCGTGGAGGCCACCCTCGCCGAGCACGGCGCCGAGACCTTCGCCGCCATGGTCATCGAGCCCATCCAGGGCGAGGGCGGGTTCATCGTCCCCGCCCCGGGCTTCCTGGCCGGGCTGCGCCGGATCGCCGACGAGCACGGGATCGTGCTGGTCATCGACGAGATCCAGGCCGGCATGGGCCGCACCGGCACCCTGTTCGCGAGCGAGCACGAGGGCGTGGCCGGGGACATCACCCTCTCCGCCAAGGCGCTCGCCGGCGGCCTGCCCCTGTCCGCCGTGACGGGCCGGGCCGAGCTCATGAACGCCGTGCACGCCGGCGGCCTCGGCGGCACCTACGCCGGCAACCCGCTGGCCTGCGAGGCGGCCCTGGCGGTGTTCGAGGAGTTCGAGGACGGGACGCTGCTGGCCCGCGCCCGCGAGATCGAGGCGATCGCCCGCGAGGTGCTCGAGCCCCTGACCCGCCAGACCGCCGTCGTCGCCGAGGTCCGCGGCCGCGGGGCCATGCTCGCCCTCGAGTTCGCCGAGCCGGGGACCCTGGCGCCGCGCCCGGACCTGGCCGCGGCCATCTCGAAGGCCTGCCACGCCCAGGGCGTGCTGACCCTGACCTGCGGCACCCACGGCAACGTGATCCGGCTGCTGCCGCCGCTCGTCATCGGCGCCGAGCTGCTGCGCGACGGCCTGGACGTCCTGCGCGCCGCCGTCCTGGAGGCCGCGGGAGCCGACACCGCCCGCTGACCTCGCCCGCCGACGTCGCCCGCCGACCTCGCCCTCCCGACCACCCCGCCCGCGCCGGCGCCCGCGCCGGCACCGCACCCGACCCCACGGACCGACCCCACGGACCCCGGCCCCCCAGACAAGGACGACCATGACCACCCTCGCCACCGGCCCGGCCGCCGACGCCGCCCTGGACATCGCCGACCCCGCCGACCTCATCGACATCGACTCCCTGCTGACCCCCGAGGAGCTCGCCACGAGGGCGCGGGTGCGCGCCTTCGTGGACGCCGAGATCCGGCCGAACATCGCCGAGTGGTACGAGAAGGCCCACTTCCCGCTGGAGATCGCCCCGGCGCTGGGGCGGCTCGGCCTGCTGGGCATGCACCTGACCGGCCACGGCTGCCCGGGCCGCTCCGCCGTGGAGTACGGCCTGGCCGGCGCGGAGCTCGAGGCCGGGGACTCCGGGCTGCGGACCTTCGTCTCCGTGCAGGGCTCGCTGGCGATGTCCGCGATCCACAAGCACGGCTCGGAGGAGCAGAAGCGGCAGTGGCTGCCGGCCATGGCCGCCGGCGAGGCCGTGGGCTGCTTCGGGCTCACCGAGCCCACGGCCGGCTCCGATCCCTCGTCCATGCGCACCTTCGCCCGCCGGGACGGCGGGGACTGGGTGCTCAACGGCACCAAGCGGTGGATCGGCCTGGCGAACGTCGCCCAGGTGGCCGTCATCTGGGCGCAGACCGACGAGGGCGTGCGCGGCTTCGTGGTGCCCACCGAGACCCCGGGGTTCGCCGCGACGCCGATCGAGCCCAAGCTCTCGATGCGCGCCTCCATCCAGTGCGAGATCGAGCTGACCGACGTCCGGCTGCCCGCGGACGCGGTGCTGCCGGGCGCCGTCGGGCTCAAGGGGCCCTTCAGCTGCCTCAACGAGGCCCGCTACGGCATCATCTGGGGCGCCATGGGCGCGGCCCGGGACTCCTTCGAGGCGGCCCTGGCCTACGCGCAGGACCGGCTGCAGTTCGACAAGCCGCTGGCCGGCTACCAGCTCACCCAGCAGAAGCTCGTGGACATGGCCCTGGAGATCAACAAGGGCTTCCTGCTGGCGCTGCACATCGGCCGGCGCAAGGACGCCGGGACGCTGCGGCTGCACGAGATCTCCGCGGGCAAGCTCAACAACTGCCGCGAGGCCATCGCGATCGCGCGCGAGGCCCGCACCATCCTGGGCGGCAACGGCATCACCCTCGAGCACTCGCCGCTGCGCCACGCCAACAACCTCGAGTCCGTGCGCACCTACGAGGGCACGGACGAGGTGCACACCCTCATCCTGGGCCAGCGGCTCACCGGCATCCCGGCCTTCCGCTGACACCCGGCCCGACACCCGGACTCACACCAGGAGACGATCCCGCATGATCACCGAAGCACCCCCCACCGTCCTGCTGCGCCACCTGGTCGCCGGCTCCTGGGAGGAGGGCACGGGCGCCCCGCTCGTCTCCGCCAACCCCGCCCGGCCCCACGAGGAGGTGGCGCACGGCCTGCAGGCCACCGCGTCCGACGTCGACCGCGCGATGGCCGCCGCCTCGGCCGCCGCCCGGGACTGGGCCCGGACGCCGATGCACGAGCGCGGCGCCGTCCTGGCACGCGCCGCCGGGGCCCTGGAGCGCCGCGCGGACGAGCTGGGCCTGGAGCTGGCGCGGGAGGAGGGCAAGACCCTCGCCGAGGGCACGGGCGAGGTCCTGCGGGCCGCGCAGGTCCTGCGCTACTACGGGGCGGCGGGGGACCGGGCGGCGGGGGAGGTCTTCGCCTCCCCGCGCCGCGGCGAGCGCATCCTCGTGACGCGCCGGCCGCTGGGCGTCGTCGGGGTCATCACCCCGTTCAACTTCCCGATCGCCATCCCGGCGTGGAAGATCGCCCCGGCCCTGGCCTACGGCAACACGGTGGTGTGGAAGCCGGCCAGCACCGTCCCGCTGCTGGCGGTGCGCCTGGCCGAGGCCCTGCAGGAGGGCGGGCTGCCGGCGGGCGTGCTGAACCTGCTCATCGGGCCGGGGCAGCTCGGGGCCGCCCTGGTGGAGCACCCGGGCCTGGACGGGCTGACCTTCACCGGGTCCACCGGCGTGGGCCGGCGCCTGGCCGCCGCCGCGGCAGCCCGGGGCGTGCCGATGCAGGCCGAGATGGGCGGGAAGAACGCCGCGGTGGTCCTCGCCGACGCCGACCTCGACCTGGCCGCCGAGCAGGTCCTGCTCGGGGCGTTCCGCTCCACGGGGCAGAAGTGCACCGCCACGTCCCGGCTGGTCGTGGACGAGGCCGTGGCCGGGGCGTTCCTGGACCGGCTCCGGGCCCGCCTGGACCGCTGGACCGTGGGGGATCCCACCGACGCCGCCACGCACATGGGCCCGCTGGTCAGCGAGTCCGCGGCCGAGGCCGTCCGGGAGGGGATCCGCACCGCCCTGCGCGAGGGCGCCGCCCTGCTCCACGAGGGGCAGGGTCCCGACGGCGGCGCAGCCTCCGCGTGCTTCGTCCCGCCCACGGTGCTGGAGGTGCCCGCCGGCCCGGCGGGGACGGCGAACACGGCCTGGCGCGAGGAGTTCTTCGGTCCCGTCCTCACGGTGGTCCGCGCCGCGGGGGCCGAGGAGGCCTTCGCCCTGGCCAACGACAGCGAGTTCGGCCTCTCCGCCGCGGTGTTCACCCAGGACGTCAGCCGGGTGCTCGACGCGGTGGACGAGATCGACGTGGGCATCCTGCACGTGAACTCCGAGTCGGCCGGGGCGGACCCGCACGTGCCCTTCGGCGGGGCGAAGAGGTCCGGATACGGGCCCAAGGAGCAGGGCGGCGCCGCCCAGGAGTTCTTCACCCACACCACCACCGTCTACCTGCGCGGAGGCACCCCGGCATGAGCGGGACGACCGGGACGACCGGCACCACCGCGACGACCGGAACGGCCGGGACGATCGAGCACGTCCTCGTGGTGGGCGCCGGGGCCATGGGCCGCCAGATCGCCATGACCGCGGCCCTGGCCGGGTGCCGCACCACGGTCCAGGACATCTCCGCGGACATGCTCGGGGCGGCCCGCGCCGAGCTGGAGGCCTGGGCCGAGGGGCGGGTGGCCAAGGGCCGGCTGGACCGGGACGCCGCGGACGGGGCCCTGGGCCGGCTGGCGTGGAGCCCCGACCTGCCGCGGGCCGCGGCCACGGCGGACCTCGTCATCGAGGCCGCCACCGAGCGGCTGCCGGTGAAGACGGAGATCTTCACCGCCCTCGGCCGGCACGCCCCGGCGCGCGCGATCCTGGTGACCAACTCCTCCACCCTGGGCTCCTCCAAGGTCGCCGACGTCACCGGGCGGCCGGAGAAGGTGTGCAACCTGCACTTCTTCAACCCGGCCCTGGTGATGGAGTGCGTGGAGGTCGTCCGCCATGAGCGCACCTCGGAGGACACCGTGGAGACGGTCATGGCGTTCGCCCGGCGGCTGGGCAAGCGCCCCGTCCTGCTCTCCCGCGAGGTCCCCGGCTTCATCGCCAACCGGCTCATGGGCGCCGTCCAGCGCGAGGCCCTGGCCCTGGCGGAGGCGGGGGTCGCCAGCCTGGAGGACATCGACACCGCCGCGCGCACGGCCCTGGGCCACCCGCTGGGCCCGTTCGAACTCATGGACCTGGTCGGCCTGGACGTCGTCGCCTTCATCGCCGAGGCCATCCACGCGGAGACCGGGGACGAGGCCGACCGGCCGGATCCCGCCGTCGCCGCGCTGGTCGCCCGGGGCCGGCTGGGGCGCAAGAGCGGGGCCGGGTTCTACGACTACGCCGGGAGCTCCTGACCGCTGCCGAGCCCTGGCCTGCGGCGTCCCCGGACGGGGCGCCGCCTGTGGCATGCCCAGGGCGCGGTGCCCCCCGCCGCGCTGACCTGCGGGGCTGGATGATCCGTCCAGACCGCTGGACGAGTCGCCCAAGGAGGGACCCCCGCCGCTGACTACAGTGATCCGGGTCACAAACCGACGAAAGGCAGCAGCATGGCGCTCCGCACCCCTCCTCCGCCGGCTCCGCAGGCACACCCCCAACCGGCCCTGAAGAAGGTCCTCAACCGCTGGGACACCCTCGCCATCGGGGTCGGCTCCATGATCGGCTTCGGCTGGGTGGTGCTGACCGGGGACTGGATCACGACCGCCGGTCCCCTCGGCGCCGCGCTGGCCATGGCCGCCGGCGGCGCGATCATGGGCGTGGTGGGGCTGACCTACTCGGAGCTGGTGGCCGCGATGCCCCGCGCGGGCGGTGAGCACAACTACCTGCTGCGGGCCATGGGGGCCCGCTGGTCCTTCCTGGGCTCGTGGGCGATCGCCGGCGGGTACATCACGATCGTCGCCTTCGAGGCGGTGGCCCTGCCCAAGACCGCGCTGTACCTGTTCCCGGACCTCAACCAGGTCTTCCTCTGGGAGGTGGCCGGCTCCGAGGTCTACCTGACCTGGGCTCTCGTGGGCGTGGTGGCAGCGGTCGTCATCACGGGGATCAACATCCTCGGCGTGAAGCTCGCTGGCGCGGTGCAGACGTTCGTGGTGCTGTTCCTCTTCGCCGTCGGGGCCCTGCACCTCCTCGGCGCCCTGACCAACGGCGAGCCGGCGAACCTCGAGCCGCTGGTGTCCAACGGCGCCGCGGGCTTCTTCGGGGTGCTCATCGTGGTCCCGTTCATGTTCGTCGGGTTCGACGTCATCCCGCAGGCCGCGGAGGAGTGCGACCTGCCCCCGCGCCGCATCGGCCGCTACGTGGTCATCTCCGTGCTCATCGCCGCGGCCTGGTACGTCATGGTCATCCTCACCACGGCGTCCGGCCTCTCGGTCGGCCAGCTCGCCACGAGCGAGCTGGCGACGGCGGACGCGATGGGGGCCCTGTTCGGCACGCCGGCCATGGCCAACCTGCTCATCGCCGGCGGCATCGCGGGCATCCTGACGTCCTGGAACTCCCTGCTCATGGGCGCCTCCCGCCTGCTCTACGCCATGGCGGAGTCCGGCATGCTGCCGCGGTGGTTCGGCACGCTCCACCCCCGGTACGGCACCCCGGTCAACGCCCTGCTGTTCATCGGCGTGCTGTCCCTGCTGGCCCCGTTCTTCGGCTCGGCCATGCTGGGCTGGCTCGTGGACTCCGGCTCGCCGAGCATCGTGATCGCCTACCTGCTGGTGGGCGTCGCCTTCGTGATCCTGCGCCGCCGGGAGCCGGACATGGACCGCCCGCTCCGCGTCGGCGGCCGCGGCAACGGCGGCCTGGTCATCGGCGGGGCGTCCGTCCTGCTGTGCGCCGGCCTGCTGAGCCTCTACCTGCCGGGCATGCCCGCCGGGCTGGGCGCCGCCCCGTGGATCCTGTTCGGGCTGTGGTGGGTCCTCGGCGCCGCCTTCCTGCTGCGGGTCCCGCGGGGCATCACCCCCGGTCCCGACGCCGAGCACCGGCTGCTCGCGCTCCTCGCCTCCCGCCGGGGCCGGGAGGTGCCCGCCCCCGCCGAGCTCGTCGGCCGGTGACGCTGGGACGGGGCGCCTCGACGCCCCGTCCCCCGCCGGCGTCACTGCTCGTCGGCCACCATGGTCTCGTAGCGGTACAGCAGGGTGGCCGCCTCGGCGCGGGTGATGCGCTGTGCCGGCCGGTACGAGCCGTCGCGGTAGCCCTCGGAGATACCCTCCGAGGCCAGCCACGTGATGGCCTGGTAGTGGGTGCTGCCCTCGACCACGTCCGAGAACTCGCTGTCCTCCGGCCCCAGGTGCTCGGGGTCGAACGCCCGGTACAGGAACGAGGCGAACTCCCCGCGGGTGACCGCCCGGCCCGGCTTGAACTCGCCGTCGGCGTAGCCACGGGTGATCTCCTCCGCCGCGGCCCAGGCGATGGGCTCGTGGAACGTGTGGCCCTCGGGGACGTCAGGGAACGGCGCGCCGTCCGCCTCGGTGACCGGGTCCAGGTACCGGTGGATGAAGGCCAGGGACTCGCCGCGGCTGATGTCCCGGTCCTTGCCGAAGGAGCCGTCGGCGTAGCCGCGGCTGATCCCCTCCAGCTGCAGCCACCGCACCGGCTCGAAGAACCGCGATCCCGGCGCGTTGTCCGTGAAGTTCGGCGGGAGCAGTTCACTGCTCGAGGTCACGCACTCGAAGGAGGAGGCGCGGGCCGGCGATCCTGACCCCTGGTACGCGGGCCAGGCCGGGTACTGGCACATCGGCCGGGTCCGGTCGGTGCCCTCATTGGCGTCGTAGGCGGTCAGCGTCCCCGGGGCCTGTCCGTCCTCGACCCAGGCCTCCAGGACACCGAGTCCGTCCCAGGTGGCGTTGAACGGGCCGAAGCCGTGGCCGAGGCCCGGGATCTTGTAGTAGCGGGCGTGATCGGCGAGCGCGTCACCGAACTGCGCGGTGAGTTGCTCCCAGTAGGCGTCCGTGTTGTGCGGGCTGATGAAGTCGTCCGTCGTGCCGTGCGTCAGGATCAGCTTGCCGCCGCGGGCGAAGAAGGGCTCCAGGCTCACGTCGGAGACGTCCGTGATGGCCGCCAGCTCCTGGATGCGGTCCTCCCACTCGGTCGGGTCGAACTCCATGGCGTCGTAGCCCGGATCCTGGGTGATGAGGTACTTCACGTTGGTGGCGCCCACGCTGTAGAGCAGCCCCTCGGTGCCGGACAGCGGATTGGACGGCTGGGGCGAGGCGCCGAACGTGGACCGGTCCCACCGCGCGCCCTCCAGGATGGGCCAGCGCTGGAACTCCGTCATGCCGGCGATCTCGATGCCCGGCTCGTAGGTCGAGTTGATCCTGTCGATGGCCGCCAGCTGCTCCGGGGTCAGGCAGGCGTCCTCCTCCGGTGCGCCCGCCTCGCAGCCGAGGAGTTCCTCCACCTTCTCGATGGTCAGCACCTCGTTGCAGCCGGCCACGTTGGCGATGATGCCGTCCACGACGCCATCGAGGGCCACGGTGTCACAGACCTCGTACACGGTGTCGGTCAGCATCTTCGTGTCCTGCGGGCTGAGCCAGCCGGCGCCACCGTCGGCGTACATGGCGCGGCCGACCTCCAGGGAGGCGAGGTGGAGCATCATCACGTTGTAGGCCGGGTAGTTGGCGACCACGCCCTCGTAGTCGTCGGGGTACCGCGCGGCGGCGTCCAGTGCCTCGTGGCCGCCCTGGGACCCGCCGATGAAGTAGGCGTACTCCGACTCCTCGCCGTAGTAGGCGTCCATGAGGATCTCGGAGACGTCGTGCGTCTTCTTGATGGACCACAGGCCGTAGTCCTTGAGGGACTCCTCGTTGAGGGCGAAGGTGGCGTCGAAGCCCGCGCTGGACCGGTGCCCGCCGTCCGAGCCGAGGGTCGTGTAGCCCTGCGCCAGTGGCGTCTCCAGGTCCTGCGGCTGCAGGCGGTGGTGTCCCGTGCCGGTCACGAGGGTGCCGTTGAAGGCACCGCCGCCGAACTGCAGGGACTTGCCGTTCCAGTCGTCCGGCAGGTTCACCTGGAAGGTCACGCCGGGTGCCTCCGGATCGACCGGCCGTGTCTTGCCGATGACCTTGCAGTACGAGCCGTCCGTCTCGTCGGAGACGTGCTCCGCGGTCTCGACGACGGCACCGGACGTCGGTGCCCCGATGCGGTCGGCGTCGATCTCCAGCCCCGCGAGTTCGGCGCAGTGCTCCGCGGGGAGACCGTCCACCGTGGGCGGCGACGATGGGGTGCTGGAGTGGGCGGGACCCGAGAGGCCCACCATCACCAGGGATGCTGCCGCCGCCGCGCCGGTCAGCCTCCGAACGATCGTGAATCCTGACATGCCGAGTCCTCCCCGAGGCAGGCTCCGAGACAGGCCTCCGGGGGTGCTGCCATGGCACCCCATCGCTCGAGGGCCGGGGAGCCGGATGAGTGGTGACCGGCCAGCCGATGCTGACGCTGGCCGTATGCCTGCACATCCTGTGCCGGGGTGGGGGAGCGGTCAAGGGTTCCACTGCCGTGCGGAAGGGCACTTCCCCCTCGGCCTCAGCGGTTGACGTCCACCACGGTCCGCCCGCGGGTGCGCCCGGCCACGATCCGCTCGGCGTAGGGGATGGTCTCGGCCAGCCCGATCGTGGTGGTCATCCGGTCCAGCGCGTCCAGGTCCAGCTCGGCGGCGAGCGCGTCCCAGGCCCGCCGGCGCAGCTCGCGCGGCGCGTTGACGGAGTTGGCGCCGGTGAGGGTGACCGCGCGGAGGATGAACGGCATGACGGTGGTGGGCAGGTCGGCGCCCTGGGCCAGCCCGCACGCCGAGACGGTGCCCCCGTAGGCCGTCTGCGCGAGCACGTTGGCCAGGGTGGTGCTGCCGACCACGTCCACGGCGCCGGCCCAGCGCTGGCGCTGCAGGGGCTTGCCGAGCTCGTCGGAGAGCTCGTGGCGGTCGATCAGCTCCGCCGCGCCGAGCCCGGCCAGGTACTCGCCCTCCTCGTCCGCGCGACCGGTGGAGGCCACCACGCGGTAGCCCCGGCCGGCCAGCAGGGACACGGCCACGGAGCCGACGCCGCCGGCGGCGCCCGTCACGAGGATGTCCCCGGACCCGGGGGTGAGGCCGGCGTCGGCGAGCTGGAGCACGCTGATCATGGCGGTGAACCCGGCGGTGCCGATCGCCGCCGCCCGGGCGGGCGTGAGGGCCGCGGGCAGTTCCACGAGGGCGTCCGGGCGGACGCGGGCCCGCGTGGCGAAGCCGCCGTTCAGGGTCTCGCCGATGCCCTCGCCGTTGAGCACCACGGTGTCCCCGGGGTTCCACGCCGGGTCGTCGGAGCGGGTCACCGTGCCGACGATGTCGATGCCCGGGATGATCGGGAAGGACTGCAGGATGCCGCGGCCCCCGCCCATGATGGCCATGCCGTCCTTGTAGTTGTAGCTGGAGTACAGAACGTCCAGCTCCACGGGACCGCTGAGCAGCTCCTCCTCCGCCACGTCCTCGACGCGCGCCTCGGCGCCCTTCTCCCTCACGATCACTGCCCGCATCCGCGTTCCCTCCGTCGTCCGGTCCGGCTGTCCTGCCCACGCTACGGCGCGGCCTCCCGCCCCGTCAGCCCCCGTGCCCGGTGCCGCGTCAGCCCCCGCCCAATCCTTGTGCGGCCCGCGCGCCGGGGCTTACGGTGGCCGCACTCCACGGGTCCGGCCCTGTGGGAGGCGATCGCGTGCCTGCTCCGCGGCCGGTCCAGCCGGACGTCACGACAGACAGTCACGACAGACAAGGGGAACAGCATGGACGCGTCGAAGCCGGTGATGGTCGGGGTCGATGGCTCCCCGGCCTCGATCGAGGCCCTGCGGGAGGCCAGGACCATGGCGGAGCTGCTCGGGAGCCCGCTCACGGTGGTGGCGGCCTGGCAGTGGCCGGCGGCCAGCGGCGAGCTGCCCGAGACCATCGGATGGGACCCGGAGGCGGACGCGCGGCAGCAGATGACCGAGGCCCTCGCCGCGGTCTTCGGCGACTCGCGGCCCGAGGGGCTGCAGGAGGTCGTCCGCCAAGGCCAGGCCGGGCACGTGCTAACCGAGCTCAGCAAGGACGCGCGCATGGTGGTCGTCGGCAGCCGCGGCCGGGGCGGCTTCCGGGGCCTGCTGCTCGGCTCCGTCAGCTCGGCAGTGGGCGCGCACGCGGCCTGCCCGGTGCTGATCGTCCACGGCAAGGCCGAGAAGTAGCCGGGAGCCTGGCGGTCGCCGGGCCGCCGTCGGAGGGAGCCGTCCGGGAACCCGCATCAGGTGAGGGATTCGCCGCCGAAGAAGCGAGTCTTGGCCGTCGAATCCCTCACCTGATGGCGTGCTCCGGCACCGCCGGCCTCAGGAGTGCCCCACGTTCCCGCCGAACTCCGCCGCCTGCTCGGCCTCGGCGATCACGGGGAGGGTGCGCAGCACGGAGTCCGGGTTCAGGGACATCGAGTCGATCCCGGCCTCCACGAGGAACTCCGCGAAGTCCGGGTGGTTGCTCGGCCCCTGCCCGCACAGCCCCACGGTGATGCCGCAGGACTGGGCGCGGCGGATGACGTCCGCGATCATGGCCTCGACCGCCGGGTCCCGCTCGTCGAACTGCCGCGCCAGGATCTCCGAGTCGCGGTCCACCCCGAGCACGAGCTGGGTGAGGTCGTTGGAGCCGATCGAGAAGCCGTCGAAGCGGCGGGCGAACTCCTCGGCGAGCACCACGTTGGAGGGCACCTCGCACATCATGTAGACGCGCAGCCCGTCCTGCCCGCGCACCAGCCCGTGCGAGGCCATCGCGGCGAGCACCCGGTCGGCCTCGGGCACGGTCCGGCAGAACGGGACCATGACCGCGAGGTTGGTGAAGCCCAGCGTCTCCCGCACCCGGCGCAGGGCGCGGCACTCGAGCGCGAAGCCCTCCCGGTACCGGTCGTCGTCGTACCGCGAAGCACCGCGGAAGCCGAGCATCGGGTTCTCCTCGACCGGCTCGAACGCCCGCCCGCCCAGCAGGTGCGCGTACTCGTTGGTCTTGAAGTCGCTCAGCCGCACGATCACCGGGTGCGGGTGGTACGGCGCGCACAGCTTGCCCAGCCCCGTGGCCAGGCGGTCCACGAAGTACTCGCGCGGGTCGTCGTAGCCCGCGGTCAGCTCCCGGATCCGCCGCGCGTCCTCGGCGGAGTCCACCCGCTCGGGGTGCACGAGCGCCATGGGGTGGACCCTGATGGCCTCGGTGATGATGAACTCCATCCGGGCCAGCCCACCCCGTCCACGGGCAGCCGCCACCACCGGAACGCCGCGGCCGGGCTGGCCACGTTGACCATGACCTTGGTCCGCGGGCGCGGCAGCGACTCCAGGTCCACCTCCTCGGTGCGCCACGGCAGCCGGCCGGCGTACACGTGCCCCTCCTCGCCCTCGGCACAGGAGAGGGTGACCAGCCCGCCGTCGGGCAGGTCCCGGGTGGCGGACCCGGTCCCGACGACGGCCGGCACCCCCAGCTCGCGGCTCACGATCGCCGCGTGGCTGGTGGGCCCGCCGTGGTCCGTGACGATGCCCGCGGCGCGCTTCATCACCGGGCCCCAGTCCGGGTCCGTCATCTCCGCCACGAGGATGGCCCCGTCCCGGAACCGGCCGATGTCCGCGGCGCTGCGGATCACGCACACCTCCGCCGCGACGATCGCGTCCCCGATGGCCGCCCCCGTGGCCAGGCGCTCGCCGGTGCCCTCGAGGTGGTGCACGGTGAACCGGGTGGCCGAGCGCCGGGCCTGGACCGTCTCCGGCCGGGCCTGCACGAGGGACAGCTCGCCCGTCCGCCCGTCCTTGGCCCACTCCATGTCCATGGGCGTGCCGTAGTGCCGCTCCACGGCCACCGCCCAGCGGGCCAGCTGCAGCACCTCCTCGTCGGTGAGCACGAGCGCGGCGCGCTCCTCCGGGGTGGTGGGCACGAGCTCGGTGGGCGCGTCCGCGCCGGCACCGTAGACGAGCTTGACCTCCTTGGCACCCACGGTGCGCTCCAGGACGGGGACGAGGCCGGCGTCGTCGAGGAAGGGCTTGAACACCACGTACTTGTCCGGGTCCACGGTGCCCTGCACCACGGTCTCCCCGAGTCCCCACGCCGCGCTGATGACCACCGCCCGCGGGAAGCCGGTCTCGGTGTCCAGGGTGAACATGACCCCCGAGGAGCCCGTGGCCGAGTCGACCATGACCTGCACGCCCACCGAGAGCGCCACCTGCAGGTCGTCGAAGCCCTTCAGCGCCCGGTAGCTGATCGCGCGGTCCGTGAACAGGGAGGCGAAGCAGCGCCGGCACGCCTCCAGCAGGGCGTCCGGGCCGGTGACGTTGAGGAAGGTCTCCTGCTGGCCGGCGAAGCTGGCCTCCGGCAGGTCCTCGGCCGTCGCGCTGCTGCGCACCGCCACGGCCGGCGCGGCCAGCCCGGTGCGCTCGGCGAGCACCGCGTAGGCCCGCCCGACGGCGTCCGCGACCTCGGGCGGGAAGGGCGCCTCCCGCAGCAGGCGGCGGATGGCCGCCCCCGCCTCGCGCGTGGGCACCTCGCCCGCCCGGGCCCGGTCCAGCAGCTCCCGGATCCGGGGCTCGAGGCCGTTGTGCCGCAGGAACCCCCGGTAGGTGTCCGCCGTCAGGGCGAAGCCGCCGGGCACCCGCACCCCCTCGGCGGACAGGGAGCGGATCATCTCCCCGAGCGAGGCGTTCTTGCCGCCCACCCGGGGCAGGTCGGCCAGCCCGATCTCCTCGAACCACAGGACGTGCTCCCCGTGGCCCTGCCCGTCCTGTCCTGCCCCTGCGCGCATGGGTGCCCTCCCGCGTCCGGCCTGCCGTGGTGGCAGACAGGCTACGACGGGCCCGCCGGGCGGGGACAGGTCCGCGGACCCGGCCTCAGGACCGCTCGCGCACCGCGGAGCGCCGCCCGGCCCGTCCCGCCCCGGATGCTCCGGCGCCGGTCCGGTGGTGGCGCACGCGCTTGTGGATCCCGTCCGCGAGGAGCACGGCGGGCACCGCGGCCAGCGCGACGGCCAGCCCGGCCGGGGGCGGCGGGGCGTGGCCGAGCGCTGCGGCCAGCGGGCCTGGGAACAGGAACCCGAGCAGCAGCACGAGCTCGGCGGCCACGGCCCACAGCAGCATCCGGTTGTCGCCCCAGCCCAGCCGCCACGCCGGGCGGGTGGCGCTGCGGCAGCCGAAGGCGTTGGCCATCTGGGCCAGCACCACGGTGGTGAACGCGGCGCCGGAGGCCAGGGCCACGAGTGCCGGCTCGGGCACCTGGCCCCAGCGCCAGCCCCCGCCCCACAGCACCGCGGCGAAGGCCCCCATCTCGAACACCGCCTGGACGGGGCCGAGCACCCCGAACACGCGCACCAGCAGGGCCCCGTCCAGCAGGTGCCGCCGCTCCGGGGGCCGGCGCAGCACGTCCTTCCCGGGCCGCTCGGCACCGAGGGCCAGCGCGGGCAGCAGGTCCGTGCCGATGTCCAGGGCGAGCACCTGCAGCACTCCGAGGGCCAGCGGGACGTTGCCGCCGGACAGGGCCCACACCACGAACGGCGTCAGCTCCGCCACGTTGTCCGTGAGGTGGTAGGTCAGGAACCGGCGGATGTTGGTGTAGGTGGCCCGGCCCTGCTCCACGGCGGCGATGATGGTGGAGAAGTCGTCGTCCAGCAGGACGAGGTCGGCGGCCTCGCGGGCCACGTCCGTGCCGGAGGCGCCCATCGCCACCCCGATGTCCGCCTCGTTCAGCGCCGGCCCGTCGTTGACGCCGTCCCCGGTCATCGCCAGCACGTGCCCGCGCCGCTGCAGGGCCCGGGCGATCGCCAGCTTCTGCTCGGGGGAGACCCGGCTGACCACCACCCCGTCCCGGTCCACGAGCTCGCCGAGCGCCGCCTCGTCCGCCGGCAGGTCCCGGCCCTCGATGACGACCGGCTCGCCCAGCGCGAGCCCGGTCTGCCGGGCGATCGCCGCGGCCGTGGCCGGGTGGTCGCCCGTGATCATGGCGACACGGATCCCGGCCTCCCGGGCCTGCCGCAGCGCCCCGGGCACGCCGTCCCGCGGCGGGTCCTGCAGGCCCACGAGCCCGAGGAGCTCCAGCCCGGTCTCGAGCTCGTCCGGGGTCGTCGATGGAGCCGTCGACGGGGCGCCCGGCGCCAGGTCCCGGCGGGCCACCGCGAGCACGCGCAGCCCGCGGGCGGCCATGCCCACCACGGCCGCGTGCGCCTGCTCCGCCAGCGCGCGGTCCCGGCAGCGGGCCAGCACGCTCTCCGGGGCGCCCTTGACCAGCAGCTCGTCCCCCACGACGACCGACTCCCGGCGCCGGGCCGGGTCGAAGGCGTACCGGCGCGCGACGGCCGGCTCCGCGAGGGCCGGTGGGGTGCCGTGCCGCTCCCGCGCGGTGGCGCCGGTCGGCCCGGCGCCCACGCCCGCGTCCCGGCCGGAGGCCGCGCCCGCGGCATACGGGGCCAGCCGGTGCGCCGCGGCGTCGAGGGCGGCCTCCATGGGGTCCCCCTCGGCCACCCAGTCCGCCGGGTCGCCGCCCTCCGCGCCCACGCCCTCCACCGCCGAGCCCGCAGGACCGGCACCCTCCCCGCCCGGATGCCGGCCGGCGTCGTGCCGGTGGATCCGCCCGCGGGAGGCGGCCCGGCCCGCCCACGCCGTCAGCGCGGCCCGCGCGAGCGCGGCCGGCGGACCCTCGGCGGTGCCCTCGGGGGAGTAGCCCTCGCCGTCGAGCCCGACGCCGCCCTCCGGTGTCCACACCTCCACCACGTTCATCCGGTTCTGGGTCAGGGTGCCGGTCTTGTCCGTGCAGATGAACGTGGTGGACCCGAGCGTCTCCACGGCCTGCAGGTTGCGCACCAGGGCGTTGCGCCCGGCCATCCGCTGCGCGCCCATCGCCAGGGACAGGGTCACGGTCGGCAGCAGCCCCTCCGGGATCATGGCCACGGCCACCCCGATGGCGAACAGGAACGCGTCCCGCAGCGGCGTGCCGATCGCGATCGAGACCAGGCAGAAGGCCACGCCCAGGCCCAGGGCCACGGCCGAGAGGATCCGCACGATCCGCCGCAGCTCGCGCTGCAGCGGGGTGGGCGGGGGCTGCACCTCGGCCGTGAGGGAGGCGATCGCCGCCAGCCGGGTGCGGGCGCCGGTGGCGGTGACCTCGGCCCGGGCGTCGCCGTTGGCCAGGAAGGTCCCGCCGAAGCCGTCGTCACCGGGGGTCTTGGGGACCGGCTCGCTCTCGCCGGTGAGCATGGACTCGTCCACGGTGCACGTGTCCGTCTCCACGAACCGCGCGTCGGCGGGCAGGCGGTCCCCGGCGGTGAGCACCACCACGTCCCCCGGCACGATCTCGGCGGCGTCCACGCGCACGGTCCGCCCGTCGCGCACCACGGCCACCTGGGTGGGCAGCAGCTCGCGCAGCCGCGCCGCGGCGTGGGCGGCCCGTTCCTCCTGGGCGAAGGCGAAGATCCCGTTGACGACCACGACCGCCACCACGGCCACCGCGAGCTGCGGCATGCCCGCCACGAGCGCCAGCACCGCGGCTCCCCACAGCAGGAGGGCGAAGAAGTGGGTGAACTGGCCGGCGAAGCGCCGCCACGCGGGCACCTGGCGGACACGCGGGAGCTCGTTCCGGCCGGTCTCGGCCTGCACCCGGCGGGCCTCGGCGGTGCTCAGTCCCCGCGTCTCGGTGCCCGGCACCTGCTCATCGCTCCTCCACACCCGGGCCCGACGCCGGCCACGGCTGCCCCACAGTCTGCGGCGGACGGCGCGGGGCGAGGAAGGGTTCGCGACCCGGGGACGGGCCGGGGCGTGGCCGGCGCCCGGGCCGGGCGGGTGCCGCGCCCCCGGCATCCCCTGCCGGGGCCGGGCGGGGTGGATTCCGGGGCGGGTGGGTGCCGGATGCTTCCCGGACCGGGGACGCCGCCCCACAATGCTGGCATGCGTCGGCGTCGGGGCGTCATCGCAGTCCTGCTCCTCGCCCTCACCGCCTGCGGGGCGGTCGAGGCGCCCGACGGCGGTGCGACCGGACCGGCGCCGCGCTCCAGCACCACGGCCCCCGGCCCCGAGGGCGGCTCCTCCGGCATGCCGGGCGGCGAGGGCGACGGCGGTGCGCCGGGAGTGGGGCCGGGCTCCACTGCCGGGCCGGGACTGCCCTTCGAGGGCCCGGTCCCCCCGGGGGCAGGCCCCGGGGGCCGCCCCGGCGCCACGGTCTACCGGCGCAGCACGCCGCGGCGGGTGTGCGCCTCGCTCGGGGCGGCCCGGCCGCTCGAGCTGAGCACCACCGACCCGGCCGAGGCGTGGCTGCTCCGTGACTGGGACGCGTGCCTGCGCACGGACACCACTCCGGCCTACACGTGGCTGCGGAACCGGACGACCGCGGTGTGGTCCCTACCGGGTTCGCCGTGGGCGGTGGTCCAGCAGCACAGCCCGGGCCGGGCGCGTCCCGGGGTGCTGCGGTCCGGCGTCCTGCACCGCGCGTCGGCGGACTGGACGGGCTCGCCCGGTGCCGCGGCGTTCGTGCACCCGGGGGAGTCGGTGTGGATCGCCGCCGACCCGGACCGCGTGCGGTGGCGGGCGGACCTGCCCCTGACGCTGACGTGGTCGGCGGTCGGGGTGATGATGGACCGGGTCGAGGGCCGGGGCAGCGCGGTGATGGCCGAGTTCCTGCGGCGGCGCGAGTCCGGCCCCGGCGTCGCGACCACGTGCGCGGCGGGGTTCTACGCGTACGTCCGGGCCCGCGACGCCCGGGACCGGGAGGACCTGGCCGCCGCGGACCCGGGAGTCGTGGTGCACGAGGGCTTCGAGGCCCTGTCCCGCGGGTCCCCCTGCGCCGAGGCCGCGGCCGGGCTGGACCTGGACGTCGGCGGGCGCCGGACGACCGTCCTGGACGAGGTCATCCGGGCCGTCGCGGGCTCCGGGGCCGCCCTGGACCGGATCCGGGCCGACGTCGGGCCCTACCGGCGGGCCCGGGACCTCGCCGGACTGCGCCTGGGGACGGTGGACGGCCCGACGCCGCGGGCCACCTCCCCGGGGGACTGAGGGGGTGGCCCGCGGTGGCCCGGACGGCGGTCCGGGCGGTGGTCCGGACAGGGGTCGGAGACCCGGTGCTCAGACGCTCTCGAGGACGGGCGTCCGCTGCCGTGCCCGGTGCATCGGGCAGGAACGGACCACGTAGCGGCACAGCAGCACGGCCGCCACGGCGGCCCCGCCCACCACGCCCACGATCGGGCCGGCCGGGGACGGCAGCTCCTGGACGAGGACGAACACGCCCATGGCCAGGACGAAGAAGCCGAAGCCCTCGCGCAGGGCGGCCTCGGGGATGATGCCGGTCAGCCTCGCGCCGACCAGCGAGCCGAGGATCGCGGCCACGGTCACCCCGGCCACGAGGCCCCAATCGAGCTGGACGCTCGTGAGGTAGCCGCCGAGGCCGGCGAAGGACTTCATGGCGATCACCACGAGCGAGGTCCCGACGGCGGCCGGCATGGACAGCCCGCCCAGCAGCACCAGCGCGGGGACCACCAGGAAGCCGCCGCCGGCGCCGACGAGCCCGGTGACCAGGCCGACGACGAGGCCCTCGAGGATGACCTTGACGACCGGCAGCTTCCGGGCGCCGTCGCCGTCCTCGCCGGGGGCGGCGGACTTCTTGCGGCCGCGGATCATGGCGGCGGCGGTGGCCACCATCATCAGGGCGAAGGCGATCATCAGGATGGTGCCCGGGACGTGGCCGCCCAGCAGTCCGCCGCCGAACGCGCCGGCCATGCTGGCCCCGCCGAAGACGAGGCCCGTGCGCCACTTCACCCGGCCCTTGCGGGCGTGGGAGATGACGCTGACCACCGAGGTGGTGCCGACCACGAACAGGGAGGCGGCGATCGCCTCCTTGGCGGGCAGCCCGGCCACGTAGGTGAGGATCGGGACGGTGAGGATCGAGCCCCCCCCGCCGAGCAGGCCGAGGGAGACCCCGATCAGCACCGAGAGGGCGAGGGTGACGATGAGCGTGACGGTCATGGCCGGGGGAGCTGCTCGATGGCCGCGCGGCCGGTGGGCTCGGAGGCCGACTTGTTCCACGGCATCCTGGACAGCACGTTGCCCATGGCACAGGTGTTCGTGGCGGCCGAGAAGCTCAGCCCGGCGCCGATGGCACCGGCGAGCATGCTCACCTTCGGGGAGACGAGCTTGCCGCCCACGAGGCCGGCCAGCACGAGGGAGCCGGCGGCCATGCGGACCTGGCGCTCGAGGGACCAGCGCTGGGCGCCGCGCACGACCTCGCCGCCGGCGGCCTCGAAGGCCGGCACGCCGCCGGTGAGGACCACGGCGTTCTCCAGGCCGGCGGTGTTCAGCCGGGTGCGGGCCTGGCCGGCGCGGACGCCGGACTGGCAGACGAGCACCACGTGGCGGCCGAGGCGCTCGGCGAGCTCGTCCGCGTGCTCCGACAGCAGCGGCAGCGGGACGTTGTAGGAGCCCTTGATGTGCATGCCCTCGAACTCCGCGGCGGAGCGCACGTCCAGCACGATGAGGTCATCGTGGCGGTCGATCCACTCACGCAGGGTCTGGGCGTCGACGTCGGTCAGGGCGGGGGCGGTGGGGGTGGTCAAGAGGCTTCTCTTCCGTTCGTCCGGATATGACTCCATGAGTCTGCCATATACCCATGGGGGTATGCAACACACCCCGGGGGGTATAGAATGGAGGCAACCGAGATCCCCCGCCGCATCCCCGAGGAGCCCCCCCCATGGAACTCGACGCCACCGAGCTCAAGCCCGTCGTCAACCGGCTCAAGCGAGCCCAGGGCCAGCTGGCCGCCGTCACCCGCATGCTGGAGGAGGGCCGCGACTGCAAGGACGTGGTCACCCAGCTCGCCGCGGTCTCCAAGGCGCTGGACCGGGCCGGCTTCGCCATCATCGCCTCCGGCCTGGAGCAGTGCCTCGCCAAGGAGGACGGCTCCATGGACAAGGCGGACATGGAGAAGCTCTTCCTGTCCCTGGCCTGATCCGCCCGGCCCGCCGGCCGCCCCCCTCCCCACGCCGAAGGCCCCCGGTGCATCGAACCGTCGATGCACCGGGGGCCTTCGGCGTTCCCCGTCAGGCGTTCGCCGGCTCCTGCGCCTGCGCGGAGGTCTCCGGCTGGACGCCGTTGCGGGCGGCCCACAGGGACCAGGCGCTGTAGCTGCCGTCGAGCTCGACGACGTCGTGCCCGGCGCGGCGCAGGGCGCTCGCGGCCACCGAATTGCGCACCCCGGACTGGCAGTACGTCACGATGGTGCCCTCGCTGGGCAGCTGGTCCTGGTGCCACAGGACGCGGCCGGCGCTGAGCTGGCGCGAGCCGGGGACGTGGCCCTCGCTGTGCTCGGTCTTGTTGCGCACGTCCAGGACCAGGGCGGCGTCGAAGCCCTCGAGCTCCTCCGGCTGGATGACCCGGGGCGTGGTGATCGGCAGGCCCTGGATCGACGTCACGTAGCCGGCGACCTGGTCGATGCCCACGCGCACCAGGTGGTCCCAGAACTCCTGGGCCTGCTCCTGGTCCTGCGCGAGCAGCACGAGCGGGCGGCCGTCCTTCTCCGGGTCGTAGGCCCAGCCGCCGTAGGTGGCCATCTTGCCCGGGGCCGGGATGCTGATCGAGCCGGCGACGGTGCCGGCGTGGACCTCGTCCACGGGGCGGGTGTCCACGAAGGTGACCCTGTCCTGCTCGAGGTCGCGGGCGACGTCGTCGATCGCCAGCTCCGGCAGCGGGGCGCGGTCGCCCATGACGGCCGGGCCGTCCCGGTTCTCGCGCTTCATGCGGCCGAAGTAGGCGTGGGCGTCCGGCTGGCCGTCCAGCAGCTCGTCCACGAAGCCCTGCTCGTCGTCGTTGGCGAGGTACGTCCCCCACCAGGAGTAGAGGCGCTCGTAGCCGACGGTGGAGGACGGGATGGCGCCGAGGGCCTTGCCGCAGGCGCTGCCCGAGCCGTGGGCCGGGTAGACCTGGACGTGGTCCGGCAGGGTCAGGAACTTCTCCTTGAGGCTGCGGAACAGGTCCTTGGCGCCGCCGAAGCGGGTGTCCACGCCGCCGGCGGCCTCGTCCAGCAGGTCCGGGCGGCCGAGGTCGCCGGAGAAGACGAAGTCACCGGTCAGCATGTAGCCCGGCTTGTCGCTGAAGGCCCCGTCCGTGACGAGGAAGGACAGGTGCTCGGGGGTGTGGCCGGGGGTGTGGACGGCCTGGACCGTGATGTTGCCGATCGTGATCGTGTCGCCGTCGTGGAGCAGGTTGGCCTCGAAGCCGTAGGTCCAGTCGGGGCCGCCCTCGCCGGAGACGTACATCGCGGCGCCGGTCTTGGCGGCGAGCTCGCGGGTGCCGGAGAGGTAGTCGGCGTGGATGTGGGTCTCGGTGACCGCCACGATCTCCATGCCGTTCTTGGCGGCCAGCTCCAGGTAGGGGGTGAGGTCGCGGCGGGCGTCCACCACCACGGCCGTGCCGTTCTTCTGGCAGCCGATGAAGTAGCTGGCCTGGGCGAGGTCCTCGTCGTAGATCCGTTCAAGCAGCATGGGGTCTCCTTCGTTGGGTTCCAGATACCCCCGCGGGTATCCGTTCTGGGTCGAGAGTAATACCTCTGGGGGTATGTCGCAAGTACCTCGGGGGGTATCCCGGGATGCGGTATGCTGGTCAACAGATACCCCCTGGGGTATATTCCGGAAGGTGCCGACGGACGTGTCCGGTCCACCTCCGACCCTATGACCGACGAGAAGGAGAACTCATCATGTGCCAAGCGGTGACCTGCAGGAAGTGTGGCAGGACCACGTGGGCCGGCTGCGGCAACCACGTGGACCAGGTGATGCGCCGGGTGCCGGCGGCCGAGCGCTGCACGTGTGGGCAGCAGGGCGCGGCCCGCGCGGCCGACGCCCCGTCCGCCGGGGTGTCGGGTGGCGCCGGCGCGTCCGGTGGCGGCTGGCTCGGGCGGCTGTTCGGGCGCTGAGGTGGCACGGCGAAGGCCGGGCCCGCCCACGGGGGTGATCCGTGGGTGGGCCCGGCCTTCGCCGTCGCTGGGCGCGGGGTGCGCGGCTCGCACGCTGGGCGCGGGGTGCGCCGGGGTGCGAGTGGAGAGGTGTCAGGAGATGACGGCGAAGCCGCCCGTCCAGGAGACCTTCTCCGCCGCGGCCAGGGAGATCTGCAGGAAGCCGAGGGCCTCGAGCTCGCGGGCGCGCTTCAGGGCGCCGGCGTCGATCGCGCGCAGCCCGGAGGAGGTGACGACCTGGGCCAGGGTCTCCTTGGCCCGGGCGTCGTCCCCGGCGATGAGCACGGTGGTGGGGTCCTCGCCCACGGTGCCGGAGGCGAGGGTGCCCGCGAAGGTGG
Source organism: Citricoccus sp. SGAir0253 (assembly GCF_005877055.1). Lineage (NCBI taxonomy): Bacteria > Bacillati > Actinomycetota > Actinomycetes > Micrococcales > Micrococcaceae > Citricoccus > Citricoccus sp. SGAir0253. The sequence goes on from NZ_CP039424.1 coordinate 309,044, forward strand.
TGTTGAACGCCTTCAGGACCGCGGAGGACGGCAGGGCCGTGGCCAGCTCGGCGGCCGCCGAGGAGTCGGCGGGGACGGTCAGGGAGTCGAAGGTCTGGAAGTCGACCGGGTTGGTCAGGTCCACCACGACCTTGCCCGCGAGCTGCTCGCCGCGCTCGGCGACGATCCCTGCGAGCGCCGGGTAGGGGACCGCCAGGACGACGATGTCGCCGGTGACGGGCTTGTCGCCGTCGGAGCTGCCGAAGGACTCGACGGCGTGGCCGCCCTGGGCGAAGCGGGACGAGAGGGTCTGGCCCATGTTGCCGGTGCCGATGATGCTGATGCGTGCCACGGTGTTCTCCTAAAGATAGGGATTTGGTTGTTGCTACAAGCAGTACGCTAGCACGGTAAGATTGAAGGTACAACTACTTTCTCGACCTGCGGGAGGACCGATGACCGAGCAGTCCGCGAGCACGCCCATGGCCGAGCCGCCGTGGCTCACCGACGAGGAGCTCGCCGCCTGGATGCGGCTGGTGGCCCTGGTGGAGTTGCTGCCCGGCGTGCTGGACTCGCAGCTGCGCCGGGACGCCGGGCTCATGCACTTCGAGTACTACGTGCTCGCCATGCTCTCCGAGGCGCCGGGGCGGACGCTGCAGATGCGCGACCTGGCCGCCCGCACCAACGCCACCCTCCCCCGGCTCTCGCACGTGGTGCGCCGCCTCGAGGACCGCGGCCTGGTGACCCGCGCGCCCTGTCCCGACGACGGCCGGGCCACCAATGCGTCCCTCACCGAGGCAGGCTGGGCCAAGGTGCAGGAGACCGCCCCCGGCCACGCGGCCACCGTGCGCGAACACGTCATCGACGCGCTGGAGCCCGGGCAGGTGCGGCAGCTGCGGGAGATCGCGGGCCGGGTGCTGGCGCGGCTGGATCCCCAGGGGCGGATGGCCCCGGCCTATACCCGCTACGACGCGGCGGCCGACCGAGTGGCCGGTCGGCCGACCGGCCGGGGCGTCGACCAGTAGAGCGTCCGGAGGGCCCGCGGGGGCGTTCCTCCCCATGTCGGGAGCGAAGGGGTCATGGCCCGCATGCTTGGTGCCCTCGGGCATGGATGGGCCCCGGAGCCCAGGGAATGGTGCTCCGGGGCCGGGGGTCCGCAGGCCTGGGAAGGGGATTGCGGATCCTCCTGGGGCGGTGGGGCAGGGGTCCTGCCCTACCGCTCGAGGACGGCGACTAACCCGTGATCAGGATCGCCGGATCGGTGAACCCCGCGAAGGTCAGCGAGTACTCCCAGCTGATGGCGGTACCGGTGACCTCCGGGGTCCAGTTGGGGTTCGGGCACGAGAAGTCAGCCAGGAACTCCTCCGTGCTCGTTCCGGTCGCGGACTGCTCCGGGACGATCAGCCGGCCGTTCTTGGTGGAGGTGATCACGCTGCTGGTGGTCGTGGTCTCGGACTCCGTGAACGGCTCGACGATCTTGCTGTTGACGCCCGGGTTGTGGCAGACGCCGGTGAACGTGCTGGTGACCGACAGTGTCACGGTCGCGTTGGTGTTGCCCACGCCTGCGATCTGGGTGCCCGTACAGGAGACGGTGAGGCCGGTGAGGGTGCAGACCGGCTCGCCATAGCCCTTGACGTAGTGGGCCCCCTGGGGAGCGTTGGCGAAGTTCGTGGCTGCCTGGGCGGCAGCCGTGCCCACGGTGAGGGCGAACAGCATGGCCACGAACAGGGCCAGGGCGCGGCGAAGTGTGCGTTGCATTGTCCAGACTTTCTGCTGATGCCTTCGGCGCGACGCCGGAGGCAGTCGTACCAGGAGATCGCAGATCCGGCTCTCGCCGGTCCGTGTGCGCTCCGGAGGGCCTCTCCGGCCTCCGGGAGCCACCCGGCCGCAGTCCGCAGGGGGGGCTGCGCCTTTCGGGTCGGGCGAGCGACGAGCCGCGCCATGCCTGGACTGTCCTCGCCCTCACGAGGTCATGGCCGTCTCCGGCCGATGGCCCTGCTGACGTTGCCACCGGGGACGGTGGCAACACGCTGGAGCAGTGTCTCTTCGGACGAGGAGGCGAGTCGGTCGCGTGGACCGCTGGCGTCGCAGGGAACTGGGGTGGACACCCCAGCCGGTCTATCGCTGCGAGCGGGCCACTCGGGCCTCGGTTCCCCGTCAGGACAGGTCTAGCAGGCGGGAAAGAGGCGGCGCAAGACAAGGGAAACGCCCGATTGTCCTGACGGGATGGGCGCGGAGAAAAAGGGGGTCCAGCCTCTCGACACCACTATGGGCATAGGTATATGGTCGTTCCAGTCGTTGTGGTGTGGCTCACGTCGGGCCCCCCGAGACTCCACTGGAGAAAACCGAGAAAGGACCGTCTCCGATGACCGAGACCGTTGCCAACGCCAAGTCGCTGCAGGACGTTCTGGATGCCTCCGGCAACGTCGTCGACCGACTGCGCAACTCGCAGATCGGCGCCTACATCTACCCCGTCGTCGCCCCCGAGTTCTCCAACTGGCGCTCCGAGCAGCGCGCCTGGCGCGAGAGCGCCGTGCTGTTCGACCAGTCCCACCACATGGACAACCTGATCCTGCGCGGTCCGGACGCCATCAAGCTCATCTCGGACACCGCGATCAACTCGGTGGCCAAGTTCCCGGTCAACAAGGCCAAGCAGTACGTCCCCACCACGCCGGCGGGCCACGTCATCGGTGACGGCATCCTCTTCCGCCAGGAGGAGGAGGAGTACGTCTACGTCGGCCGCGCCCCCGTCACCAACTGGATGCTCTTCCAGGCCCAGCGCGGCGACTACAAGAACCTGGACATCGTCGAGGACCGCCGCTCCCCGTCCCGCCCGATGGGCAAGCCGGTCAAGCGCGAGTACTACCGCTTCCAGATCCAGGGCCCGCGCGCCTGGGAGATCATCGAGAAGCTCCACGGCGAGAGCCTGGAGCAGCTGAAGTTCTTCAGCATGGACTGGATGAACATCGGCGGCACCCAGGTCCGCACCCTGCGCCACGGCATGTCCGGCGCCCCGGGCCTGGAGATCTGGGGCCCGTACTCCGACTACGACCGGATCCGGGAGACCATCCTCGAGGCCGGCGCCGAGTTCGGGCTCGTCCCGGTCGGCTCGCGGGCCTACCCGTCCAACACGCTCGAGTCCGGCTGGATCCCGTCCCCGCTGCCGGCCATCTACACCGGTGACGGCATGCTGGCCGAGTACCGCCAGTGGCTCGGCGCCGACTCCTACGAGGCCAACAACGCCGTGGCGGGCTCGTTCGTCTCGGACGACATCGAGGACTACTACCTCAACCCGTGGGAGCTGGGCTACGGCAACTTCGTGAAGTTCGACCACGACTTCATCGGCCGCGAGGCCCTCGAGAAGATCGACCCGGCCGCCCAGCGCAAGAAGGTCACCCTGGCCTGGGACGGCGAGGACCTGAAGCGCATCCAGGGCTCGCTGTACGACCTGGACGGGCCGACCTACAAGTACTTCGACCTGCCGCTGGCCAACTACGGCTCCTCGAACTTCGACAAGGTGATCGACGACGACGGCAACGTCGTGGGCCTGTCCATGTTCACCGGCTACTCGGCCAACGAGCGCCGGGGGCTGTCCCTGGCGACCATCAACCCGGACGTGCCCGAGGGCGCCCGGCTGAAGGTCGTCTGGGGCGAGGAGGACGGCGGCACGAAGAAGACCACCGTCGAGCCCCACGAGCAGACCGAGGTCAACGTCACCGTCTCGCCGGTGCCGTACTCGGCCGTGGCCCGCGAGTCCTACCACGAGGGCTGGCGCACCGCCGGTGCGAAGGGCTGACATCGGCTGACCCGCACCGGGCTGCCCGGGCGGGCCCGCCCCCAGCACGACGGCGGCGCCTCCTCCCAGCGGGAGGGGGCGCCGGCGTCGTGCTGGGGTGAGGTCCCTCCGGCGAGCTCGGGCACGGGGCGCACCGCGGGCGCCGCACCGCAGGCCGACATCCCGTCCCCACCCCAGCGCGGTGGATCATGCCCCGATGGACACATGCCTCCCGAGTGCCGGCATGATCCGTCCATCCGGGCATGGTGGACCTGGCGGTCGCCCCGGGCCGTCGCCGGGGCGGTGCCGGGTCGCCGCCGAGGGTGGACGGGCGCGTCGTCCACACCGACGGGGAAGGGGAGCTTCGTCCCCCGCCGCGATCGACTGGGCTGGGCGTATGACGACGCCGAGCCGTGAGGGCAGGGCACCACGCGCGGGCCTCTACGGACGGCACCCCGTGGAGCTCCGGGACGACGGCACCCTCCTGGCCTGGACCATCCCGATGATCCTCTCCGACCGCTGCGGAGCGCCGGCCCAGGACCCCCGCCGGTTGTCCCGCGCCGTGGACCGGGGGGACCTGGTGCGCGTGCGGCCCGGGGCCTACGCGGACCGCACGGCGTGGAACTCGGCCTATCCCCTGAGCCGGTACCTGGCCACGGTGCTCGCCATCGCCGCCTCCCGGCGCTCGGGTCCCGCCGTCTTCTGCCGGGAGGCGGCTCTGGTGCTCCACGGGATCGGCGTCTGGTCGTGTCCGCGGGAGGTCAGCGTGCGGGCCGGCCGGGTGGGATCATCGGGCACGCGGCGACCGCGTCCCGCGGCCGGATCGACGCACGCCCCCTTCGCGGAGCGGCACCGCCTCTGGCCGCGGGCCCGGGACGCTGCCGGCACCGTGCCGGCGGATGATGCCGTGGAGCTGGTGCTGGGCGGCGTCCGGTTGCGGGTCGAACGTCTCGACCTCGTGCTGGCGGACACGATTCCCCACGTGGTGCCGGCCGAGGCCGCGGCGGTCCTGGACGCCTTGCTGGCCGGCAGGCCCAGCGGGCTCCGGAAGGCAGGCGTCCCGGCTGCAAGACCGTGGGAACTGGAGGAACTGCTGTCCGTGGGAAGGCTGTGCACGTCCGGCGCGGCGACGGACCGCTTCCGGAATCGGGCGCTGTTCGCGACCGCCGGCACCGAGTCGCCCGGGGAATCCGTCAGCAGGTCGGTCATCCGCGACCTGGGGTTCGAGGTTCCCGAGACCCAGCACCGGGTCCATGACGGCCACGGGGGACTGCTGGGCATCACGGACTTCTGGTGGAGGGGGGCCGCCATCGTCGGGGAGTACGACGGAATGGGGAAGTACCTCGGGCGGCGCAGCTACTCCGGCCTGCCTCCGGAACAGGTCATCGCCCGGGAGAGGCGCCGCGAGGACGCCATCTGCGACCAGGGGCTGACGATGGTCCGTTGGCTCGCCGAGGACCTCAGGCGCCCCGCCCTGCTGGAGGCGAAGCTGGTGCGGGCCGGGGTGCCCCGAGCCACGCGCCGACCTGTGAGGGAGCGGGCAGGGGCGGGAGCAGGGGCACGGGACTGACTACAGGGCAGCCGGAGGTCCAGGGCATTCAGGCCAGGATGGACATCTCCCCGCGGATCGCCGCCCTGGATCGTCCCTCCCATGATGATTCGAGGTCTGCGCCCACGCGGGTCGCCGTCCGGACTCCGCTCCGCATCCCCTAGATGCAGTACTCCGGGGCCGGCCAGAAGGCGACGTCGGGGTGCTCCGTGAAGCGGTACCCGTGGCCGCGCTCCGTGCGCACGGTGCCGGCCAGGCGGCCCAGCTTGGTGCGCAGCCGGCGGACGTGCACGTCGATGGTCCGCTCGTTCGGCACCTCGTGGGCGTCCTTCCACAGCGTCTCGAGCAGCTCGTCCCGGCCGATGATCCGTCCGCTGTTCTCCACGAGGACGTTGAGCAGCTCGAACTCCTTGTGGGTCAGCCGCACCCGCTCCCCGTCCAGCCGCACCTCGCGGCGCGGCAGGTCGATGAGGATCCCCGGGACGGCCGGGGGGCGTTCGGGCTCCGGGGCGGGGGAGGGCGCCTGGGCCTGCACCAGTTCGGCGCGGAGCCCGGGCGGGGCGGTGGGGTCGCCCAGCGCCCGGCGCACGACGTCCACGTCCGCACCGGGCGTGCCGCTCGGCACGATCGCGACGGCGGCGGCAACCTCCGCGCCCGGGACCACGGCCTCGACGTGGCGGCGCAGCTCCGTGGCCAGCCGGGCCAGGCTGGTCCCCGCGGCCGAGGCCGCCGCCTCGGTCATGCCGACGTGGAGCACGAAGCCGCGGGCCTCGACCTGCGGGGCGGGCCGGAGGGTGGGGTCTGGGACCGCGGCGAGCGCTGGGCGGGCCTGCATCGGGACGGCCTGCAGGGCGCTCGTGCGGTGGGGGCGGCTCCGGTCCAGGCGACGGGGGCCGGAGTAGGGGAGCGAGGTGCGGCGCTGGGGGATGGCGGTCATGCGGAGGGTCCTTGGGTCGCCTCCCATGGGGGCCGAGGCCGAGGGAGCCGATCGGTTCACGATCGTGTCCGCCGTCGACGGCCCACACGGGAGCCGGCTCGGACGGACCGCCGGCGGGATCGCCGGACTGGCCCGGCCCGAGGGGTGTTGTCCGGGTCACGGTTTCTGCGTTCCAGAATCCGGAATCCCGGAGGTGCCCCGCAAGTAAGTTAAGTCACACTCGCTAACCCAGTTGTCAGGCGGATCAATGCCATACCGCCTGCGTATGAATGGGCGTCGCGGGCTAGGGGTTTACCGGGGTGGGGACAGGGGAATGCTGACCCCGTGACCTTTCGTGACCTCCCGTGAACCCTCGTGACCCGCCGGTGCCTGCCTGGGCCCCCGGGCGCGGGACGGGCCCGGGCGCCTGTGGGTGCCCCGGGGCGACGGGCCGTGGTGCCTGGCGGTCGCCCGAAGGGCGCGGCGGGCCCGGGCCCCCCTCGGCGGCCCGGGCCCGGTGGCGGGGGTGGATCAGTGCTTGCGCTGGTACTCCGCGATCCACTCGGCGGTGGCCCGCATCCCGCCGAAGGTGTAGAAGTGCAGCTTCACGTCCCCGTGCGCAGGGGTCATGGCCTGGTCCAGGGCGGTGATGAGCTTGTCCGGCCCGGCGGTGCCGAGGAGGTTGGTCAGGGAGAAGCCGTACTTCTTGGCGATGCCGGCCGAGGTGGAGACGCCGAAGCGGCTCGCGTACGTCAGCAGCCGCTTGATGCCGGCCGGTCCCGGCACGCCCACGCGGATCGGCAGGTCCACGCCACGGCGGCGGACCTCCTCGATCCAGTGCACGATCGGGTCCACGTCGAAGCCGAACTGCGTGAGGATCGTGCCGTTGAGGCCCTGCTCCTTCAGCGAGGCGTTCTTGCGCTCCAGGGCGTCCCACAGCTGGCCCTCGGAGATGTCCGGGTGGCCCTCGGGGTAGCCGGCGATCGAGACGTCGGTGAAGCCATGGTCCTTGAACAGGCCCGTCTGGATGACGTCCAGCGAGGAGGCGTAGGGGCCCATCGGCTCGGACGGGTCCCCGCCCACGGAGAAGGCGTGCGTGGCGCCCACCTGCTCGCGCAGGGCGGTGAGGAACTCCTCGAGCTCCGCGCGGGAGGTGAGCCGGCGGGCCGAGATGTGGGGGACGGGCACGAAGCCGAGGTCGCGGGCGGCCGTGGAGGCCTTCACGCGCATGGACAGGTCCTCGTTGCCGAGGAAGGTCACGTTGATGCGGGTGCCCTGCGGGATGGCGGGGGCGGCCTCGCGCAGGGACTCGATGTCCTTGTCCTTGCCGGTCATCTCCAGCGAGGGCTCGGTCATGACGGTCTGGCGGCCGGTGGCGGGGGTCGTGTTCATCGCATGGTCCTCGGGGGTCGGGAGGGCGGCCTGCCGGCGGCGGCCGGAGCAGGCGCGCGTGGTCTCGGTCACACTGCCGAGCACGAGACTAATATAACTATCCCGATAGGTATAGGGGTGATCCCCAGCGGTCATCGCCCGGGGTTGAGCCCCCGGTCCGCGTACGGCGCCATCCACCGCTTGCGCAGGGACACCAAGCGGAAGGTGAACACGGCCACCATGACGAGCCCGGCGGTGAGCACGTTGAACCACCCCAGCCACCACAGCAGGGAGGTGAGCCCGGCGCCGAACAGGGCCGGCACCGCATACAGGCCCCGCGGGTTGAAGATCTCCGGCACCTCGTTGGCCACCACGTCCCGCAGCAGCCCGCCCACCACGGCCGTGCTCATCCCCAGGAGCACGGCCATGACCGGGGTGATGCCCGCCGCCAGCGCGGTCCGCGCGCCGGTGACGCAGAACAGGGCCAGCCCCGCGGCGTCGAACACGAGCAGCGTCCGGCGCATGCGGTCGTGCCGCACCATCCGGGCGTAGACCACGGCGGCGGCGAGCGTCGGCGGGATCAGGTACAGCGGGTTGGAGAACGCGTTGGGCACGGACTGGTTGATGATCAGGTCCCGCACCACGCCCCCGCCGAGCCCGGCGAGGAAGGCCAGGAACAGCGAGCCGACGATGTCGAAGTGCCGCCGCGCGGCGAGCAGCGAGCCCGAGACCGCGAAGAAGAACACGCCCAGCAGGTCCAGGACCAGCAGTGCCGTCGGCAGGGCGTCCTCCAGCTGCTGGACCACCGGGCCGAGCTCGTTCGAGGGCGTGGGCAACTCCGGCGAGGGGCTCGCCGCCCGCCACAGTGACCACAGGGACAGGGTGATCACTCAGGCCTCCTCGGGTCCGGACCTGTCGCTCAGACGCCCCGCGCCAGCTCCTCGGCCAGCCCGGTGTAGGAGGCGGGGGTGAGCGCCATCAGGCGCGCCTCGGCGTCGGGCTCCAGGCCCAGCCCCGCCACGAACTCGCGCATCCGCGCCCCGTCCACGCGGTGGCCGCGGGTGAGCTCCTTGAGCCGCTCGTAGGGGTCGTCCATGCCCTCCACGCCGGCGATCGCCTGCGCGCGCATGACGGTCTGCACGGCCTCGCCGAGGACCTCCCAGTTCGCGTCCAGGTCTCCCTCCAACACGGGCTCCGCGACCTTGAGCTGCTTCATGCCCTTGGTGACGTTGGACAGGGCCAGCACCGAGTGGCCCAGGGCCACGCCGATGTTGCGCTGCGAGGTGGAGTCGGTCAGGTCGCGCTGCCATCGGGACTCCACGAGGGTGGCGCCGAGGGAGTCCAGCAGGGCGTTGGACAGCTCGAGGTTGGCCTCGGCGTTCTCGAAGCGGATCGGGTTGACCTTGTGCGGCATGGTCGAGGAGCCGGTGGCGCCGGCCACCGGGATCTGCGCGAAGTAGCCGATGGAGATGTAGCTCCACACGTCCACGCAGAACCCGTGCAGGATGCGGTTGAACCGGGCGACGTCCGCGTACAGCTCCGCCTGCCAGTCATGGGACTCGATCTGCGTGGTCAGCGGGTTCCACGTCAGCCCCAGGTGCTCCACGAACGTGCGGGAGACCTCCGGCCAGTCGGCGTCCGGCGCCGCGGACAGGTGCGCGGCGTAGGTGCCGGTGGCGCCGTTGATCTTGCCCAGGTACTCCTGGCGCTCGATCCGGGCGAGCTGGCGCTCGAGCCGGAACACGAACACCGCGATCTCCTTGCCCAGCGTGGTGGGCGTGGCCGGCTGGCCGTGGGTGCGGGAGAGCATGGGGATCCCCGCCGCGCTCGCGGCCAGCTCCCGCAGGGTCCCGACGGCGGCGCGGGCGGCCGGCAGCCACACGTCCACGACCGCGTCCCGCACGCCCACGGCGTAGGAGAGGTTGTTGATGTCCTCCGAGGTGCACGCGAAGTGCACCAGCGGCTTGAGGTGGCCCAGCCCCAGGCCCTCCAGGCGCCGGCCGATGTAGTACTCCACCGCCTTGACGTCGTGCACGGTCACGGCCTCGATCTCGGCCAGTTCCGCCACGCCCTCGGGGCCGAAGTCCGTGACGATCGCGCGCAGGCCGTTCTCCTGCTCGGCGGTGAGCGCGGCCAGCCCGGGCAGGACCTGGCGGCGGGAGAGGTGGATGAACCACTCGACCTCCACGTGCAGCCGGTTCCGGTTCAGCGCGGCCTCCGAGAGGTGGTCCGCCAGGGGCGCGACGGCGGCCCTGTAGCGTCCGTCGAGCGGGCCCAGCGGGATGCCGGCCTCGGCGAGGGACTGGCGGGCCGGCGCCGGGGCGGCGGCGGTCGTGGCGGACTGCGGGGACTGCGGCGCGGGGGAGTCAGGCATGGCCACCATTCTTCCACCCCGGGGAGCCGTCCTCCGCTGTTCGCGAAGCCCCTTCCGCAACCCCTATGCCGTGAGGGACCATCGAAGATGGTGCCGCCGTCCCCGCGGCGCCACCCTTCCTGAAGGAGAGAGACCATCATGACTGCGACCGCAGAGACCACCGCCGCCACGTTCGCCGGGCAGCCCATGAACGTGCAGTTCATCGCCGGTTCCTGGCGGGAGGGCCGGTCGGAGCGGGTGAACACGGACACCAACCCGTTCGACGACCAGGTGGTGGCCGAGATCCGCCAGGCCTCGGCCGAGGACCTGGACGAGGCCTACCGGGCGGCGCAGGCCGCCCAGGCCGAGTGGGCCGGGCTGGCCCCGGTCAAGCGCCGGGAGGTGATGCTCAAGGCCGCGCAGCTGCTGGAGGACCGCCGCCAGGAGATCGTCCAGTGGCTGGTCAAGGAGTCCGGGTCCACGGTGATCAAGGCCAACACCGAGGTGTCCCTGGCCATCGGGATCACCCATGAGGCGGCCTCGTTCCCCACCCGGGTGCACGGCACGATCCATCCCTCGAACACCCCGGACCGGGAGATGCGGGTCTACCGCACCCCGGTGGGCGTGGTCGGGGTGATCAGCCCGTGGAACTTCCCGCTGCACCTGTCCCAGCGCTCGGTGGCCCCGGCCCTGGCCCTGGGCAACGCCGTGGTGATCAAGCCGGCCAGCGACACCCCGGTCACCGGGGGCCTGCTGATCGCCCGGATCTTCGAGGAGGCCGGGCTGCCGGCCGGGGTGCTGTCCGTGGTGGTGGGGGCCGGCTCGGAGATCGGGGACGCGTTCGTGGCCCACCCGGTGCCGCGGCTGATCTCCTTCACCGGGTCCACCCCGGTGGGCCAGCAGGTGGGCACCGTGGCCACCGGCGGGGAGCACCTGAAGAAGGTGTCCCTGGAGCTGGGCGGCAACGCCCCGCTGGTGGTGCTGGACGACGCCGACGTGGACGCCGCCGTCGGGCAGGCCGTGCCCGGGGCGTTCCTGCACTCCGGGCAGATCTGCATGTCCGTGAACCGGATCATCGTCCAGGCCCCGGTCTACGACGAGTTCCTGGCCAAGTTCACCGCCGCCGCCTCCGCCGTGCCGTTCGGGGACCCCTCGGCGGAGGGCACCCTGGTCGGCCCCGTGGTCAACGACTCCCAGCTCGAAGGGTTGAAGAAGAAGATCGCCGGGGCCAAGGACGCCGGGGCGACGGTGGCCGTCTCCGGGGAGATCGCCGGCCGCGTGGTGCCCCCGCACGTGTTCGCCGACGTCACGCCGGACATGGAGATCGCCCGGGAGGAGATCTTCGGGCCCATGGTCGCCATCCTCAAGGCCGAGGACGAGGAGCACGCCCTGGAGTTGGCCAACGACCACGTCTACGGGCTCTCCTCGGCGGTGTTCACCCAGGACCTGGACCGCGGGGTGCGGTTCGCCCAGCGGGTCAAGGCCGGGATGACCTTCGTCAACGAGATGACCGTCCAGGACGAGGCGCACGTGGCCTTCGGCGGGGAACGCAACTCCGGGCTGGGCCGGTTCAACGGCGAGTGGGCCATCGAGGAGTTCACCACCGCCCACACCATCGGCGTCACCCGCCTCTGACCCGGATCCGATCGACGGCGGCGTCGCACCCTCGCGGTGCGGCGCCGCCGTCGTGCCCGGCCCCGGGCGCGCCCGTCAGGAGCGCGGCCGGAGCTTCTCCGGGTCGTAGAACGGCAGGGGCACCACGGTGGCCGGGATGCGCTTCTGGTGCCCGTCCAGCTTGCCGACCTCCACGGCGGTCCCCGGGCCGGCGTGCTCCACCGCCATGCGGCACAGGGCGATGTTCTTGCGCAGGACGGGGGAGCGCGTGGCGCTGGTGACCACGCCGACCCGGAACCGGCCCACGTGCACCGGGTCGCCGTGGCCGGCGGGCTCGTTCCCCTCGAGCTCGAGGCCCACCAGGATCCGCTGCGGGTACGCCTTCCGGGTCAGCAGCGCCTCGCGGCCGGAGAAGTCGTCCTCCTTGGTCTTCAGCGGGACGGTGAAGCCGATCCCGGCCTCGAAGGGGTCCACCTGGTCGTCGAAGTCGTACCCGGCGAACACGAGCCCGGACTCGATCCGGAGCATGTCCAGCGCCTCCAGCCCGAGCGGGGCCAGCCCGTGCGGCCGCCCGGCCTCCCACACGGCGTCCCACACCGCCGGGGCGTGGTCCGGGTGGCAGAACAGCTCGTAGCCGAGCTCGCCGGAGTACCCGGTGCGGGAGACGACGACCGGGGTGCCCCGGTGGTCGCCGATCCGGCCGATGGTGAAGCGGAACCAGCCGAGCTCCCCCACCGGGGTGCGGTGCGGGGGCGTCCAGACCAGGTCGCGCAGGACCTCCCGGCTCGCCGGGCCCTGGACGGCCACGTTGTGCAGCTGGTCGGTGGAGTCCTTGACCCAGACGCGGTCCAGGCCGCGGGCGGCGGCCACCTCGCGCAGCCACTCGCCCGTGTAGTCGTCCCCGGGAACCACCCGGAAGTTGTTGTCGCCCAGCCGGAAGACGGTGGCGTCGTCGATCATCCCGCCGGTGTCGTTGCAGATCGCCGTGTAGACGACCTGGCCCTCGGAGAGCCTGCGGATGTTCCGGGTCGCCGCGTACTGCAGCAGCGCCTCCGCGTCCGGGCCCAGCACCTCGACCTTGCGCAGCGCGGAGAGGTCCATGACGGCCACCCTCTCCCGGCACGCCCAGTACTCCGCGATGGGCCCGTGGGCGTCGTAGTGGGTGGGCAGCCAGAAGTTCCGGTACTCGGTGAACTGGCGCGTCAGCGCGCTGGTCCGGGGATGGAACCCCGTCTGCCGGGTGAGGGTGGGCTCGGCGTCGGGGGTGACGCGACGGGAGATGGCCACGGAGAACCTCCGTTCCGCCGGGTACACCCGCAGGTGCACGTCCGTGGGGACCCACCCGTTCGAGGGGTCGATGTCGTCCGGGCAGGCGGAGGACGCGCAGACGAGGTCCCGCTGGGCCTGCATCATCACGTAGTCCCCGGGCCGGGACCACGGCTCGTCGAACACGAGCACGTGGTGCTCGTCGAACATGGTGTTGTAGAACAGGTTCAGTGCGGCCCAGCCCTTGCGGGGCGCCACCCCGTACCGTGCGAGCGCGCCGTTGAAGTTGTCCGTGCAGTTCACGTGCCCCGGGTAGCCGAAGTCCTCGTAGTACTTGGCGTTGCAGGCCAGGGTGAAGGTGTCGTGGCGGCCGACCGTGTCCCGGATGATCTCCACGAGCGGGTCCATGTCCTGGTCGTAGAACTTCCCGCACAGCCCCGGCTGCGGGCAGGAGTGGCCCTCGATGTGGCTGGTGGTGTTCGCGTCCAGCCCGAGCACCCGGCCCTCCTGCAGCGCGCGGGCGTCGAAGGCCAGGAAGTCCGAGCACTGCCGGCCCTCGACGTCGATGACCTGGATGTAGTCGCCCGCCTTCACCTCGTACGCGAACGCCGTGGCCCGGTCCACGCGCACGTCCAGGATGGGCTCGGCCAGCGGCGGGGGCACCTCGATCCCGCGCCGCGAGCGGGGGTTCGCCCGCTGCACCTCCACCATCAGGTCCGAGGGCGGGTTCTGCTCCTCCGGGGACATCGCCCACGTGGGGGCGGCGACGACGGCCGTCAGGTGCCGCTGGGCGGTGAACGTCTCCCGGGACCCGGCCGGCGACCAGTCGCCGAACAGCCGCGCCGCGCGCACCGCGTCCGGGCGCAGGCCGCGGGCCGCCAGGGCGCGGAGCACGACGGCGGCCCCGTCCTGTGCGCGGGCGGCCTCCTCCTCGAGCCCGGCCAGGACGCTGGCGGGCGCGTCCGCCCGCAGGCCCAGGGCCTCGCCGTCCTCCCGTCCCGTCCCGAGGACGGTCACCTCCGCGTGCTGGGCGCCGAACCGGTCCACCACGGTGAGCTCGTCCCCCGGGGCGAGGTCCAGGGCGGTCACGCCGCCGGGCCGCACCCAGTAGCGCTCGTGCCCCGGGACGGTGGAGAGGAGACCCGGCTGGATCAGCCGCGGCCGGGCCGGGTCCAAGGGTGGGGACGGCAGGTGCAGGGGTGCGGTCATGGGAGCTGCTCCTCAGGCGATCCCCGTGATCGCCAGTCGGGGGTGTCGTCGTGCCGCCGCCGGTCGCCCCGGGGCCTTGGCCGTAACGTACCCCACATCGCGGCCGGTGGGGAGGCCCTTGGCCGATCACCGCCGTCACCCCGTCCTGGCCCCTCCGGCGCGGGCATAACCCCGCCCGCGCTCAGCTGTCAACACTCGTCCTGTTCCCAGCCGCCTGACGTGGGCGTGGAGGGAGCGGGGCGGGCTCCGCGGGCCGGTCCGCCGCCCTCCCGGCCTCCCGGGACCGTGGAAATGGGGTACGGCCCCGGGTGCCTCCCGGCCCGGACCCCTGCCTACGGTCAGGGAGGGGCCACGGGTCGTCGCGGGGTATCCCAGCCACGTTCCTCCCGCGTCGATCCGGCCCTCCCGCGGGACCGCCCCGCGGGGCGGTGGACGGGGGACGGGCCGGCGTCGGGACGCCAGGGACCGCGCCTCCGGGGGAGGGGGAGTCGTGGAGCATGCGCTGCGCATCGGCCTGCGGGCCGAGCTGCTGCCCGGGCCGATCGAACTGGAGGTGACGGGGTGCCTCACCGTGGTCACCGTCGGGGCGCTGCTCCGGGTGCTCGTGCGGTCGATGGCCCTCGACGGGTGTCCGGGCATCATCGTGGACCTGCGGGCCGTCGAGACGCTCGAGCCGGCGGCCCTGATGGCCCTGGAGGCCCACGCCTCGGCGCACGAGGAGGCGCGCCGGATCCTCGGCCGGGACGCCGCGAAGGCCCTGCCGGCCGTGCGCATCCAGGCGCCCGCCCCGCCCTGGCACGGCGAGGACCTCGCGGCGGTGCCGGCCCACGGGATGGCAGGGTGACGTGACCGGCACCATGCCCTCGATGGGACAGCGCGAGGTCGCCGAGGACGCCGTCGTCCCGGAACCGGTCCTGCTGGTCCTCGACGTCGGCCAGATGGTCCACGGGGGCTACTGCGTGGCCCACCACCTGGGGCGGGTGGTGTTCGTCCGGCACGCGATCCCCGGCGAGCGGGTCGTGGCGCAGGTGACCGACGCCGGGCCGTCGGTGCGCCCGTGGTGGGCGGACACCGTGCAGGTGGTCCGGGCCTCGGAGCACCGGCGGGCCCACCCGTGGAAGCTGGCCGACTCCCTGCGGGCCTACCGCATCGGCCGCCGGCCCGTGGCCGGGGCCGAGTACGGCCACATCGTCATGGACCACCAGCGCCGGCTCAAGGCCCAGGTCTTCCGGGACACCATGACCCGGATCGGCCGCGTGCGCCCGGACGAGCTGGACATCCACGTCCTCGGCCGGCGGGACGACGAGCCCGCGGGCCTGCACTGGAGCACCCGGCACCAGTTCCGGGTCTCGCCGTCCGGGCGGCTGTCCCTGCCCGTCCACCGCAGCCCGGTCACCGTGCCCGTGCGCAACGCCCCGCCGGCGCTGCCGGCCCTGGGCGAGCTGCCGCTGTGGGACCTCGACTTCTCCGGGGCCTCGGGCGTGGAGGTGGCCCTGTCCGGCCACACCCGGGAGGCGATGGTCCGGGTCCTCGCCACGCCCCAGGTCGCCGCGTCGATGGGCGCGCTGCAGTCCCGGCTGCACGGCTGGCGGGGCCAGCTCTCCGGACTGCCCGACCACGTCTCGGCGGTGGTCGCCCTGCCGCCCCGGCAGCCGGGCGGCGAGGCCGAGCTGATCGGGCTGCGCGGGGAGGACTGGTTGCCGGAGCGGGTGTCCTCCGGGCGGTACGGGACCCGGGCCTTCCGGGTCTCCGGGGACGCCTTCTGGCACCCGCACCGTGACGCCCCGGCGGTCCTGGTGGAGTCCGTGATGGCCGCCGCCGACCCGCGGCCGGGGCACGTGGTGGCGGACCTGTACGCCGGCGCGGGCCTGTTCTCGGCGTTCCTGGCCGAGGCCGTGGGGCCGCAGGGGGCGGTGCTCGCCGTGGAGGCGGCGGCCCGGGCCAGCCAGGACGCCCGCCAGAACCTGCGCGACCTGCCCCAGGTCGCCGTGCTCCACGACACGGCCGAGCGCGCGACCGCCGGGTGGCTGCACGAGCCCGGCCTCCCGCCCGCCGCGGGAGGCCTCGGCGGACGGCGGCTGGACGCCGTCGTGCTGGGGCCGCCGCACGCGGGGGCCGGGCCCGCCGTCCTGGGCCGCGTGCACCGGCTGGGGCCCGGGCGGATCGTCTACGTCTCCGCGAATCCGGTCTCCCTCGCCCACGACACCCGCCACCTGGCGGAGCTGGGCTGGCGGCTGGACGCCGTGGAGGTCCACGACCTGCACCCGAACACCCACCGCATGGTGGCCGTCTGCCGGTTCACCCGCCGCTGACGTCGGCGGACGCGCGGACGGCGCCGGGGGACGGCGGAGGAGGGTGCCGGTGCGGGCCGGCGGTGCGGCCGCCCGCCGGAGGGTTGCAGGACCGGTGCGCTGGAGTACTCTCGGCTCGTCCGAGTGATGCGTCCCGAGTGCGGAGGAAGGCGCGATGACCACCCTGAGCCGGCCTCCGGAGGAGTTCCGGGGCCCGCGCCCCTCCCGGCGGGCCCGGTTGCGCCAGTGGCTCCTGCACGACCTGCCGGGGACGCGGGCCGTGCGCCGCGGGCCGTTCGGGGTACCGGCCCGGCAGGACCGGCGGCATCCGTGGTGGCAGGTGATGTGCCTGACCGGCGTGGACTACTTCTCCACCCTCGGCTACCAGCCGGCCATCGCGGCGCTGGCGGTCGGGGCGCTGTCCCCGCTGGCCACCCTCGTGCTGGTCCTCGTCACCCTGTTCGGTGCGCTGCCCGTCTACCGCCGGGTGGCCGCCGAGAGCCCGCACGGGTCCGGGTCCATCGCCATGCTGGAGGGGCTGCTGCCCCGGTGGCGCGGCAAGCTGTTCGTGCTGGCCCTGCTGGGGTTCGCGGCCACCAGTTTCATCATCACCATGACCCTCTCGGCCGCCGACGCCACCGCCCACCTGATCGAGAACCCGCTGGCCCCGGACTGGCTCGAGGGGCACCAGGTGGGCATCACCCTCGCGCTGCTCGGGGCGCTGGGGGTGGTCTTCCTGCGCGGCTTCCACGAGGTGATCGGCGTGGCCGTGCTCGTGGTGGCCGTCTACCTGGGACTCAACGCCGTGCTGATCGTGGAGTGCCTGGCCGTGGCGCTGTCGCACCCCGTGGCGCTCGCCGACTGGTGGGGGACCCTGTCCGGCTCCCACGGCAACCCGGCCCTGGCGGTGGCCGTGGCCCTCCTGGTCTTCCCGAAGCTGGCGCTGGGGCTGTCCGGCTTCGAGACCGGGGTGGCGGTGATGCCGCAGGTGCGCGGCGGGGACGAGGACACGGAGGCCCGGCCGGAGGGGCGGATCCGGGGCACGCGCCGGCTGCTGGCCACCGCAGCGGGGATCATGAGCGTCCTGCTGCTGACCTCGAGCTTCGTCACGGTGGTGCTCATCCCCGCCGCCGAGTTCGCGCCCGGAGGGGAGGCCAACGGGCGGGCCCTCGCCTACCTCGCCCACCAGCACCTCGGCGAGGGCTTCGGCACGGTCTACGACGCGAGCACCATCACGATCCTGTGGTTCGCGGGGGCCTCGGCCATGGCCGGGCTGCTGAACCTCGTGCCGCGCTACCTGCCCCGGTACGGCATGGCCCCGCAGTGGGCCCGCGCCTCGCGGCCGCTGGTCCTCGTGCTGGTGGCGGTCGCCGTCGTGGTCACCCTCGCCTTCCGGGCGGAGGTGGACGCCCAGGGCGGCGCCTACGCCACCGGGGTGCTGATGCTGATCACCTCCGCGGCCGTGGCCGTCACGCTCTCCGCCCGGACCCGGCGCCAGTGGCGCTCGATGCTCGGCTTCGGGGCGATCGCGGCGGTGTTCGTCTACACGACCGTCACGAACGTCATCGAGCGCCCGGAGGGCCTGCGCGTGGCCGCCGTGTTCATCCTGGGCATCGTGGTGGTGTCCTTCGCCTCGCGGGCGCGGCGCTCCTTCGAGCTGCACGCCACCCGGGTCCATCTCGATGCCACCGCGGTGGAGTTCCTCGACGCCGTGGACGGCGATCCGCTGGCGATCATCGCCCATGAGCCCCAGCGGCTGGACGAGGCCGCCTACCGCAAGAAGCTCGAGGCCGCCCGCACGGTCTACCGGCTGCCCGGCGAGCAGGAGGTGCTCTTCCTGGAGGTCGTCGTGGAGGACTCCTCGGAGTTCGAGACCGAGCTGACCGTCCGCGGGGTGGCCCGGGGCGAGTTCCGGGTGCTGGAGGTGCACGGGCCGGCCGTGCCCAACGCGATCGCCGCGGTCCTGCTGCACATCCGGGACGTGACCGGGCTGATGCCCCACGTCTACTTCCGCTGGACGGAGGGCGACCCCGTGTCCAACCTCGTGCGCTTCCTCCTCTTCGGCGCGGGGGAGATCGCCCCGGTGACCCGGGAGGTCCTGCGCCGCGCCGAGCCGGACGTCACCCGCCGGCCCTGGGTGCACGTCGGCTAGGTCCCCCGGCGGCCGGCGCGCAGGGCCACGGCGCACGCGAAGCAGACCGCCAGCTCGAGCCCGACGACGGCCAGCATCAGTCCTCCGCCCGCGTCCGGTCCCGCGGCGGTCCCCGAGACGGCGGCGGACGCGCCGCCGTGCCGGTGGCCTCCGGGGAAGAACGGGAAGCCGGTCAGCAGCACGACGTGCAGCATCACCATGGCCAGGGCCATCGCCCACAGGTGCCGCAGGGACCGCCCGTGGCACGCGGGGGTCACGCCGGCGGCGGGCCGGAGGATCGCGCGGGCCGTGCCGGCCGCGCACCACAGGCACCACAGCACCATGGCCGCCATCACCGTAGTCAGCACCGGCCCGTGGCCGTGCCCGGCCAGCATGGCCGCGTGCAGCGGCACGGAGGCCGCCACGAGCCCGACCGCCGCCGAGGTGGCCCTCACCGCGGTCCGGGGCCGCGCCGCCGTCGGGCGCGACCCGGGCGCGCG
This sequence comes from Citricoccus sp. SGAir0253, assembly GCF_005877055.1. Taxonomy (NCBI): domain Bacteria; kingdom Bacillati; phylum Actinomycetota; class Actinomycetes; order Micrococcales; family Micrococcaceae; genus Citricoccus; species Citricoccus sp. SGAir0253. The sequence goes on from NZ_CP039424.1 coordinate 327,995, forward strand.
CGGTGCCGTGCCCGGCCCGGGTGCCGCGCTGGAGCGGCGCGGCACCGCGAGGCGGGGCTCAGTGGCCGGGACAGCCGCCATGGCCCTGGCCGTCGGTGCCGTCGGGGGAGGCCGCGCCGCCCGGGGAGCCCTCGCCGCCGGCCGCGCCCTCGCCGGGGGCGCAGCAGTGGCCGGGCGTGGGAGCGGGGACGTCGAGCACGGGGGAGCGGTCGAAGAAGCCCTCGGGCCGCAGCCGGAAGCCCACGTGGTCCACGGGCATGATCGGCCAGTCCTCCGGGCGCGGGAAGTGGGTCAGCCCGAAGGTGTGCCAGACGACCAGGTCCTCGCCGTCCACGTTCCGGTCCGCCCGCGTCCACTCCGGCAGGCCGCCGTCGCCGGCGTGCTGGTTGGGGAAGTCGCCGGTGGGGTAGCGCTCCTCCGGGCGGTACTGCGAGACCCACAGCGCCTTGGACGCGAAGGTCGCCCGGCGGTGGATGGACGAGCCCTCGGCGGCCAGCAGGGTGGGCGTGCCCTCCGGGTGCAGCTTGTACGCGACGGGGTGGCCCAGCCGGTTCTCGGACTCGGTGCTGGCCACCACCCACGTGCGCCCGACCGCGGCGTCCGCGTCCCGCTGGGCCTGCTGCTCGGTGGCCAGCACGGTGCGCCGGCGGGTGAAGGCGTTGCCGCGCGGGTTCTCCGCGGAGACCGGCAGGCGTACCGCGTCCTCCTCCTCCACCCGGCAGGGGCCGCCGTCGAGGGCGAAGTCCAGCCGCGCGGAGAACAGGTGCTGGTGGAAGGGGGCGCCCAGGCCGGGGGCCATCTCGGAGGCGAAGTCCGTCTGTCCGTCCGGGACGGCGGAGGTGAACACGATGCCGGTGGCCTTGGCCTCGAACTCGATGGTGCCGTCGAGGTAGAGGTACCAGTAGAAGCCGTAGTCGTAATTGCCGACCGTGGTGAAGAAGGAGATCACCAGCCGGCGGTTGCGCCGCGTGTAGGCGATCCCGGACCACAGGTCGGTGTGCTTGGAGAGGATGGACCAGTCCTCCTCGTGCATGCAGATGCCGTTCTGGACCTGCCGCGGCTCGCCCGCGTTGTTGACCACCCACGGGGACAGGTAGGTGATGTCCCCCAGGCAGTCGCAGCCCAGCTCCAGGGAGTTCGCCCACTGGCCCACCAGGTACTCGCCGGTGTCGAAGTAGTTCTGCCAGGACCGGATGGGGGAGGGGTCGCCGTAGGGCACCACCATCTCGGCGATCGCGGCGCGGTCCAGGATCCGGCGCTCGCGCTCGCCGTCCCGGAAGGCGATGTTGTGCAGGACCAGGCCCTCGCGCATGTCGAAGCCCACGTCCAGGGACCACTTCTCCCACTCCACGTGGTTGCCGCCCGTCACCGTGAAGGAGGGGCCCTCGGGCTGGGTGATCTCGATCGGCCGCTGCGTGGTGCGGAGCGGGCCGGTCAGCTCCGGGTCGGTGTAGTTGCCGTGCTCCCCCGGGACGGGGACGACGCCGGTGTCGATGACCTGGTCCACGGTCCGCGTGGAGACGTCCACGTAGCCCACGAGCCCGTCGATCGGGTGGGCCCAGGCCGAGTCCGTCGCGTGCCGCTGGTGGAAGGCCAGTCCGCGCAGGATGCGCCGGCCCTTCTCCTCGGGGTACTCGAAGACGCCGGCGGACAGCGGGGCCACGCGGACCTCCTCGACCGGGATCCCGCGCCGCTCCAGCGCGGCCAGCCACTGCGGGTCGCCGGCGAGCACCGACTCCACCACCTCGAACTCCTCCTCGAGCACGGGCAGCTCGCCGGCGGTGGCGGTGTCCAGCTCGGTCCGGGACTCCACGCGGCGGTGCGTGGCCGAGACGACCACGTCGTGCGAGCGGACGCCGTCCGTGTCCAGCAGGAAGACGCGGAAGCGGCGGTCGAGCGGCGCGTCGGCCGGGGTGCCGCGTGCCGGCTCCACGAGGCCCAGGTAGGCGATGCGCATGGACGCCGGGAACAGGCCCGCCTCCGTGAGCACCTCGCGCACGGTGGTGATCTCCTCGGCGGTCTGCAGGGCGTAGGCGCCGGGGGCGGCGAGGGCGTCGCGGCGGCCGATGTCGGTGGTGGTGTCGGTGGTGGTCATGTCCGGACCTTTCGGGAGGGGCTCGGGGGTGGAGGCCGGGGGTCGGGGTTCTCGGGGAACGGGGCGCCGTCCGTGAGGCGCATCACGTTTACATCTACGGTTGTAGAGAATAAACACGGGACGTGCCCCGCGGCAAGGGCCGGTGCTGGATTCCGGCGTCCGTCCCGGTGGGAGAATGGTCCCGACGGCGGCGGGTCGGAGCCGTGACTGCGCCGCGGTGTCGGTCGGTGCCGACGGATCGGCACCCCGTCGGGCGACGGATCGTCTGTCGGCGGGCGCTGACGGCGTGGTCCGTTTGGATGCTGGACGAGGCGTGCCCTGGCGCGCGGAGGAGGGGGCCCGGGATGCCCAAGGTGGTGGACCACGAGGAGCGCCGGCGCGAGCTGGTCGAGGCGACGTGGGGGATCATCGCCCGCCACGGGATGTCCGGGGCCACGATGCGCCAGATCGCCGCCGAGGCCGGCTTTGCCAACGGCGCCCTCAAGCCGTACTTCCCCACGAAGGCCGGGCTCCTCGAGGCCACCTACGCCTTCGTGTTCGACCGCACCAACCGACGTGCCGAGGTGGCCACCCGCGGACTGACGGGGCTCGCCGCCCTGGAGGCCTTCTGCCGCGAGGTGCTGCCGCTGGACGATGAGCGGCTGGACGAGGCGCGGGTGGTCATCCCCTTCTGGCAGGAGGCCGCCCACGACCCGCGGGCCGCGGAGCTCAACAACGCCTCGATGGCCCAGTGGCGGGTCTCGATGTCCGCGTGGATGCGGGAGGCTGGCGCGGCCGGGGACCTCGATCCCGCGGTGGACGTCCCCGCTGCCGCCGACGTCCTGCTGAACTTCCTGTTGGGCTCCCAGGTCTCCGCGGTCATCGACAGCACGGCGACGACCGCGTCGGGCCTCGAGCGGCAGCTCGCCGCCCAGTTGGACCGGCTCCGCCCCCGCTGACCCCGGGCCCCGCCCGCCCGGCTCGCCGAACTTTTTTCCTCCGGTTGGAGAGAAAACCGTGACGCGCGCCGTGGCCCGTCCTAGAGTGGACCGGACGGTGACTGGCGTCACATCCCCCGCGCGGTCCGGCCTCCCGTGGCCGGGCGCCCGACGCCGGCCCGGCCGTCTCGAGGAGGATGCATGTACCAGCAGGATACGGCCACGGACTTCGACCACTGGCGCCGGCTCGTCTCGGACTCGTTCGTGCCCCTGGACGCCGAGCGGGTCCGTCCCGGCGCGTTCACCGGGCGGCTGTCCGGGCGGCACCTGCAGGAACTGGCCATGATGGAGGTCCGCGCCGGCGCGCACGCCGTCGTCCGCACCCCCGAGCACATCGGCCGCTCCGGCGCCGGCTACTACAAGCTCAGCCTGCAGGTCAGCGGCCACGGGCTGCTGGTGCAGGACGGGCGCGAGACCCTGCTGCAGCCCGGCGACCTCGCCATCTACGACACCGAGCGGCCCTACTCGCTGGCCTTCGACGACGACTTCTCCACCCTCGTGCTCATGTTCCCCCGCCAGCTCGTCGGCCTGTCCGCGGAGGACGTGCGCGAGCTGACCGCGACCACCATGGGCGCCGGCCACCGGCTGGGCGAGGCCGTGGTCCCGTTCATCACCCAGGTGGGCGCCCTGCTGCCCACCCTGGACGGGCCGATCGGCCACCGCCTGGCCCTCAACGTGGTGGACCTGCTCTCCACGGTCATGGCGGACGAGCTGTACTCCCGCCCCGAGGCGGACGGCACCCAGCAGTCCCGACTGCTGCGCCGGGTCCACCACTTCATCGAGTCCCAGCTGGCCAACCCGGACCTGGGGCCGGAGATGATCGCCGCCGCGCACTACATGTCCACCCGCGCCCTGCACCAGCTCTTCGCCGCCACCGACCACACCGTGGCCCGCTGGGTCCGCGAACGCCGGCTCGAGCACTGCCGTCGCGACCTGCAGGACCCGCTGCTGCGGGACGTCGCCGTCGGCGCGATCGGCGCCCGCTGGGGCCTGGCCGACCCGGCCCACTTCTCCCGGCTGTTCCGGGCCGAGTACGGGCAGTCGCCCGCGCAGTACCGGCGCGACCACCTCTAGTCCCGCCGGTCCCGGGACCCTGCGCGGATCGTCAACCACCGTTCCCGCAGGGCCAAGCCCCCCGGGCGCCCCGGGCGGCATGCTGGGGGCAATCCTCCACCACCCCTCGGCAACCCCTCCGGATCCCCCCGGACCAGCCCCCCAGGAGACACCATGTCCGAGTCCACCACCACCCGGCAGGCCGGCCCCGCCGCGCCCGCCGGTGCACCCGCCCCGCACCACGACGGCCGGCTGGCCGAGGACGGGCGCCTCGGCGCCCGCCGGATCGGCATCCCGGCGCTCGTGTTCATGATCATCGCCGCCTCGGCGCCGCTGACCGTCATGGCCGGCGGCGTCCCCAGCAACTTCGCGGTCAGCTCGCTCGTCGGCATCCCGCTGTCCTTCGTGGTGCTCGGCGTGGTGCTGCTGCTGTTCTCGATCGGCTACGCCGCGATGAGCCGGCACGTGCACAACGCCGGCGCCTTCTACGCGTACATCGCCAAGGGGCTCGGCAAGCCCGTGGGCGTGGGCGCCTCGCTCGTGGCGGTGGTGTCCTACAACTGCATGCAGATCGGCATCGCCGGGCTGTTCGGGTTCGCCCTGTCCTCCTTCCTGGCCACGGTGGCGGGGATCTCCCTGCCGTGGTGGGCGTGCGCGCTCATCGCCTGGGTGGTCGTCGGCATCATGGGCGTCAACCGCGTGGACCTCTCCGCGAAGGTCCTCGGGATCGTCGTGGCCGCCGAGTTCCTCGTGGTCATCGTCTACGACGTCCTGGCCCTCCGGGCCGCGCCCGAGGGCGTGACCGCGGACGGGCTGATGCCCGACCAGCTGTTCACGGCCGGCGTGGGGGCCGCCCTGGCGTTCTCGATCGCCGCGTTCATGGGCTTCGAGTCCGGCGCCATCTACAACGAGGAGGTCAAGGACCCGCGGCGCACCGCCGGCATCGCCACCCTGGTCGCCATCACCGTCATCGCCCTGTTCTACGGCTTCTCCTCGTGGGCCATGGTGGTCGGCGAGGGAGGGTCCTCCGTGGTGGCCCGCTCGCAGGAGTTCGGCCCGGACCTGATGTTCGTCTTCCTGGCCGACCGGGCCGGGGCGTGGTTCGTGGACCTGGCCAACCTGATGTTCATCACGAGCCTCTTCGCCGCCCTCGTGGCCTTCCACAACATCGTCTCCCGGTACTTCTTCTCCCTCGGCCGCGAGCGCGTGCTGCCCGTGTGGCTGGAGCGGACCGGCGTGCGCTCGGGCGCCCCGGTGGCGGGCTCGCTGGCCCAGTCCGCGCTGGCCCTCGTGGTCATCCTCGTCTTCGCCCTGGCCGGGGCCGGCTCCGACGACCCGCTGTTCCCGGTGCTGACCCTGTTCACGTGGCTGACCAACATGGGCGCCTTCGGGCTGGTGCTGCTGATGGCCCTGACGTCCCTGGCCGTCGTGGGGTTCCTGCGCCGCCGCCCGGACGAGTACTCGCTGTGGACGCGGCTCATCGCCCCGGGCCTGGCCGCCGTCGGGCTGGTCGTGCTGTTCGTGGTGATCGTCGTGAACTTCAACGTGCTCATCGGCTCCGCGGACGCGAGCGTGCTGGGCTGGCTGCTGCCGGCCATCGTCCTGGTGCCCGGGCTGTTCGGCACCGTGTGGGCCTGGTGGCTGCGCGACCGCCGGCCGGAGACCTACCGCGGCATCGGTGCGGGCGGTGAGCTGGACTGACCCGATGACGCCCCGCTCCGCTCGGCCGGTCCCACCGCCCCCGGACGCGCCCGGCCGCCCCGCCGAACCCCTCGACCCGACTCCCTGATCCCAGACTCCCTGACTCCCCGAGTCCCCGATCCCCGACGTCCCGTATTCCCCAGGAGAGGACCCCACCATGACCACCGAGACCACCACCCAGACCGTCGACCTGACCACCTACGCGGGCCTGCTGGCCGCCATCCAGGCCCCCGAGGGGCAGGGAGTGGAGATGATCGACCCGGCCACCGGGGCCGTCGTCGGGCGCGCCCCGCAGTTCGGCGAGGCGGACCTGGACGCGGCCGTGGCCACCGCGCGGTACACCCAGCGCGAGTGGGCCACCACCACCCACGCCGAGCGCTCGGCGCTGCTGGACGAGGCCGCGGACGCCATCGAGGCCTCCGCCGAGGCCCTGGCCGAGCTGCTCTCCCGGGAGCAGGGCAAGCCGCTGAACGGACCGAACGCCCGCTTCGAGGTCGGCGCGTGCGCGGCCTGGCTGCGCGCGAACGCCGCGTTCGAGATCGCCCCGCAGGTGCTCGTGGACGACGAGTCCGGCAAGGCCGTGCTCGAGTACGTGCCGGTGGGCGTGGTCGGGGCGATCGGGCCGTGGAACTGGCCGATGATGATCTCCATCTGGCAGATCGCCCCCTCCCTGCGGATGGGCAACACCGTGGTGCTCAAGCCCTCCGAGTACACCCCGCTGTCCGTGCTGGCCCTGGGCGCGGTGCTGAACCAGGTGCTGCCGGCCGGCGTGCTGCAGGTGCTCTCCGGCGGTCGCGAGCTCGGGGCCCGGCTGACCGCGCACGAGGACGTGGACAAGCTGATGTTCACCGGCTCCACCGCCACCGGCCAGGCGATCATGCGCTCGGCCGCGGACACCCTGAAGCGGCTCACCCTCGAGCTCGGCGGCAACGACGCCGGGATCGTGCTGCCGGACGCCGATCCGGAGGCCATCGCCGAGGGCCTGTTCTGGGGCGCGTTCATCAACACCGGCCAGACCTGCGCGGCGCTCAAGCGCCTGTACGTGCACGAGTCCCAGTACGACCAGGTGTGCGAGGCGCTGGTGGACGTGGCCCAGAGGATGCCGATGGGCGTGGGCCTGGACGAGGAGAACGTGCTCGGCCCGCTGCAGAACCGGCAGCAGTTCGACATCGTGGCCGGGCTCGTGGAGGACGCCCGGGCCGCAGGCGCGCGGATCCTCACCGGCGGCGACCCGGAGGCGGACCAGCCCGGGTACTTCTACCCGACCACCCTGGTGGCGGACATCGACAACGACCACCCGCTCGTGGCGCGGGAGCAGTTCGGCCCGGCGCTGCCGATCGTGAAGTACACGGACCTGGAGCAGGTCATCGAGTGGGCCAACGCCCTCGAGGTCGGCCTGGGCTCCTCGGTGTGGGGCACCGACCTGGAGGAGGCCCGCGCGGTCGCCGCCCGCCTGGAGGCCGGCACCACGTGGATCAACAAGCACGGCGCCGTGGACCCGCGCGTGCCCTTCGGCGGGGTGAAGTCCTCCGGGTACGGGCTGGAGTTCGGGATCGAGGGCCTGAAGTCCGTGGCCCTGCCCAAGGTCACCAGCTGGTGAGCGCGAGCCGCTGACCTCGGTCGTCGACCCTGACCCGGGGGTCTCACGACGGCGGCCCCGCACCTCCCGGTGCGGGGCCGCCGTCGTGCCGTGCCCGCTACCGCTTGCGGTACAGGGCCTTGCGCTGGAACCGCGGCTCCGAGGTGACGAGGATGCCGAGGTTGCGGAAGATGTCCTCGTCCACGGTGCCCAGGATGGTGGTGGTGTGCACGTCGCAGCCGGCCAGGTTGCGCAGCTGGGCCAGGGCGCGGCGGGCGTTGTCGTCGTGCGCGGCCGAGACGGACAGGGCGATCAGCACCTCGTCCGTGTGCAGCCGTGGGTTGCGCGAGCCCAGGTGCTGGGTCTTGAGCGTCTGGATCGGCTCGATGGACTCGGGGGAGAGCAGGTGCACCGCGTCGTCGAGCCCGGCCAGGTGCTTGAGCGCGTTGAGCAGCATGGCCGCCGAGCAGCCCAGCAGCTGCGAGGTCTTGCCCGTGACGATCGTGCCGTCGGCCAGCTCGATCGCCGTGGCCGGCTCCCCCGTGGCCTCCTCCACGGCCAGGGCGGGGGCGACGACGGCGCGGTCCTCGGCGCGGCAGCCCGCCTTGGACATCACCATGGCCACCCGCTGGGAGACCGTGTCGTCCAGGTCGTTGATCCGCTCGTCCACGAGCGCCTTGTAGTACCGCCGGATGATCTCCTGCCGGGAGGCCTCGCGGCAGGCGTCGTCGTCCACGATGCAGCGCCCGGCGAGGTTCACGCCCATGTCCGTGGGCGAGGCGTAGGGGGAGGAGCCGGTCAGCTGCTCCAGCAGGGCCTTCATCAGCGGGAAGACCTCGACGTCCCGGTTGTAGCTGGTGACCTGCTCGCCGTAGGCCGCCAGGTGGAACGGGTCGATGAGGTTGACGTCGTCCAGGTCCGCGGTGGCGGCCTCGTAGGCCAGGTTCACGGGGTGCTCGAGCGGCAGGTTCCAGATGGGGAAGGTCTCGAACTTGGCGTAGCCCGAGGCGATGCCGCGGGCGTGGTCGTGGTAGACCTGCGACAGGCACGTGGCGAGCTTGCCCGAGCCGGGGCCGGGGGCCGTGACCACGATCAGGTCGCGCGTGGTCTCGGAGTACTCGTTGGCCCCGAAGCCCTGCTCCGAGACGATCCGCTGCGTGTCCTGGGGATAGCCGGGGATGACCCCGTGGCGGGCGACCTTCAGGCCCAGCCGCTCGAGCCGCTCGCGGAAGGCGTGGGCGATGTGGTTCGAGTCCTCCAGCTGGGTGAGCACCACGTGCTCCACGAGGAACCCGCGCTCCCGGAAGACGTCCACCAGCCGCAGCACGTCGTCCTCGTAGGGGATGCCGAGGTCGGCGCGGACCTTCTGCCGCTGCAGGTCCTTGGCGTTGATGCAGACGAGGATCTCCAGCTCGTCCTTGAGGCGCTCCAGCATGGCGATCTTGTTGTCCGGCGTGAAGCCGGGGAGCACGCGCGAGGCGTGGAAGTCGTCGAAGAGCTTGCCGCCCATCTCCAGGTAGAGCTTGCCGCCGATCTGCTGGCGGCGCTCGTGGATGTGGTGGGACTGCAGCTCGATGTACTGCTCGCGGTCGAAGCCCACGGGGCGGACGGGGGAGGAGGCGGGGGGCGCGTCAGTCACGCGGCAACGCTAGCACCGGGAGGCAGCGCCCGTGAGGTGGCCGGCCCCGGCCGTCAAGCGCCGGCGCCCGCACCGGCCCCCGCGCCGGCTCAGTTGCCCTCGGGCCCGGCGTGGGCCCACGCGGGGAACGGATCCGGGTACGTCCTCCACGCCGCCGGACCGGCGGCCAGCTCGGCGTCGGCCAGGCAGGCCTCGTCCAGGGCGGTGCGCAGGGCGTCCGCCCGCAGGTCGAGGCCGAAGAACGCCAGGTCCTGCCCGACGGCGAGGACCTCCTCGTCCTCGGCGAGCGCCCCGTCCGCCGCGAGCGGCTCGAGCGAGAGCATGTGGCCCACGTGGCTCCAGGCGGCCACCACCCCGGGCCGGGAGGCGAGCCGGCAGAACCCGGCCGAGCGCAGGACGGTGCCGAACTCCCCGGTGTCCACGCGGTCGTCGAGGAACCGCTCGAGCCGGCCGGGGTGGAACGGGCGCACCTGCTCGTAGTGCAGCTTGCCGACCCGGGGGTCCGTCATGTGCGGGGCGTGCTCGCCGTTGAGGACGGCGACCCACCCGGCCCGCTCCTGGGTGGCCGTGTAGGCCTCGTCCCGGTCGGGCACGGCCAGGGGGCCGTGGTCCAGGCGGAGCCGGGCGTGCGGGCTCAGGTGGCTCACTAGTGCCATCAGGGCCGCGAGGTTGGGCGTGGCGAGGTTCTCCCAGTTGACCAGCACGATCATCGACGCGTACTCGAGCTGCGTCACCGTCAGCAGCGCGTGGGCCATGTACTCCGTCGCGGCTCCGGCGTCCTCTCCCGGGGCCGTGGTCCGCGGGCGTGCGGCGTAGCCGTCGCGGCGCAGGTCGTCCAGCAGGTGCATCGCGTCCGCCACGCAGACCAGGCCGGACAGCCTCGTCCGGCTGCCGGGGGCGGTCATGGCGCCGATGAGCTCGAGGACGCGCGTGTCTGCCGGGAACTCCACCACCGCGCCCGCCGGGCGGTCCGCCCAGGGCGCCAGCGCCAGGGCCTCGTCCACCGGGTCCGGGGCCAGTCGCAGCCGCCACGCGGGGACCAGCGTCCGGTCGGCCACGGCGGCCAGCCGCAGGGCGTGCCGGGAGCGCTCCGGACCGCAGGTGCCGACCACGGCCAGCACATCGACGTCGTTCATGGGGACCTCTCGTTCTCGGGTGGGTTGGGTCCACTATAGTTAATGAGAACCAATAGCAATAAGGAGGTCGGCGTGAAGGTCCGAGCATCACTGAGGTCACTGAAGAACCAGCCCGGGGCGCAGGTGGTGAAGCGCCGCGGGCGCGTCTACGTCATCAACAAGTTGAACCCGCGGTTCAAGGGACGCCAGGGGTAGGCGGGAGGGACGGCCCTCAGCCCGTCCGCGGCCGGTCGATCGCCAGTACCTCGCCGAGCGTGCCCCACTCGTTGCGGCCGAGCCGGGCCAGCGGGTCCAGCCGCTTCGCCTCGGGCAGGGATCGCCCGCGCGCGTCCGTGTGCAGGGTGTCCGAGTCCACCGAGACGTGCACGACCGTCCCGAGCACCAGGAAGCTCGAGCCCACCGGCACCACGCGCTCCAGCCGGCACTCCATGACCGCCGGGGAGCCGGCCACGCGCGGCGGGGCCACCACCACCGAGTCCTCGGCCTCGATCCCGGCGGCCGCGAACTCGCTGACCTGCGGGTCATAGGGCGCCGAGGACTGGTTGGCCTGCTCGAACTGGGACCGGGAGACGAGCGAGATCGTGAACTCCCCGGTCGCCTCGATGTTGTTCAGCGAGTCCTTGCGTCCGGTGGAGGAGAACAGCACGACCGGCGGTTCCTCCGAGGCCATGGTGAAGAAGGAGTGCGGGGCGAGGTTGGCCGTGCCCCCGGCGGACAGCGAGCCCACCCAGGCGATGGGGCGGGGGACCAGGATCGACTTCACCAGCAGGGTGGTCTCGCGGTCCCCCAGGGCGGCGGGGTCGAACTCGGTGCGCCGGCGCGGTTGCGTGTCCATGGCCCCAGTGTGCCGCACGGGCCCCGCGGCCCGCAGGGCCGCGGGGGTGCCCCGGCAGGTCCGGTGCTGCACAGCGGACGGTCCGCCCGGCCCGCTCCCCAGCGCCGTCTCCCCGCCGGGCACGACGGCGGCCGGTTCCCTAGCGTCGGGGGCAACCCTTCCCCTCGAGTCCAGGAGGACGCCATGGTCTCCCCGGTCCCCGACGAGTCCCGGCTCTGGCTGCTGCAGGCGGCGGTGGGCCACCTCCAGCAGGTCGTCACGGAGCTGGGCCAGGTGGGTGCGGGAACGAGGCAGGTCGCGGACCGCATCCACGCCCTGTCCTCCATCGACTGGCGTTCCCCGGCCGGCGAGGCCTTCGCCGAACGCAGCCGGCGCCTGCGGGCCCGCGCCCAGCAGCTCGCCGAGGAGGCGGAGGCCTCGGCGCAGCTCGGCCGGAACGCCATCACGGACCTGGAGCACCGGATCGGCCGGCTGCAGGCGGAGCTCGCGGCGGCACGGACCGTCCTGGCGGCCGGCGCCGGGCTGGGGATCGGCTGATGGGGCCCCGGGCCGCCGAGGCGCCCGCGCCGCCGTCATACGCGGTGCGCGGCGGGCCGGCGAGCATCCATGCCGAACTCGGGGAGCTCGAGTGGGGCAGCGCGCTGCTGGGAGCGGCGGCGGCCGAGGCCACGGCGCTCGCGGTCCGGGCCGCGGGCTGGGAGCACCTGGTGGCGCTCGCGGGCCAGCAGGCCGCCCTGGCGGCGGCCCTGGCCGCTCGCACCGCGGACCTGTCCGCGGGGCTGATGTCCGTGGGGACGGAGGCGCAGTCCCTGGAACTCGCCGTGGGGTTCTCGGCGCGGTCCTACCGGGAGGCCGAGGAGTGGGCGCTGGGGGCGGTCCAGCGGGCCGCCGGCGGGCCCTCGCTCGGCCTGGCGCTGGGCCTGTGGGCGGCCGGGGAGCCGATCCCGCTGCCCGTGACCGAACTGGCGCTGGCCGGGGCGGGAGACCTGCTCCCGGCGCTGCTGGGCGGCATGGGATGGTTCGGCCTGGGCCTGCGGTTGGTCGCGGACGTCCCCGGGAGGCTCGCGCGGGACGCCGGCCGCACCGGTCCGCTGAGCGGCCCCGAGCGCCTGTACCCGCTGATCGTCCGGCTCGGCGGGACCGCGGGGCTCGTGCAGGTCGGTCCCGTGCGCGTGCGCTCGGCCGAGCGCGTGGCCGCACCGGGGAGCCAGTCCGGGGAGTACGCGCTGGACGGCTCGCTGGGCGGGCTGCTGGACCACCTGGACCGGGGCCGGCTGGAGGCGGCGGGCCCCGGCGCCGTCCAGGTCACCCGCATCGCGCCCACGGCGCCGGGGGCGCCGGAACGGGTGTGGCTCGTGGCCCTGCCGGGCACCCAGTCCGGGGACTTCCGGGATGCCTCCGGGTGGTCGACCAACCCCTTCGACGCGAGCGGCAACGGCGAGGCGATGGCCCTGGACTCCCAGCACGTGGCGACCGGGGTGGCCGAGGCGCTGCGGGCGTCCGGGGCACAACCGGGGGACACCCTCGTGCTCTCGGGCTACAGCCAGGGCGGGATCCACGCCGCGCGGCTGGCCGCCGACCCCCGGATCAGGTCCGAGTACGACGTGCAGGGAGTCCTCACCGTCGGCTCGCCCACCGGGGAGATCGCGCTGCCGCAGGACGTGGAGGCGCTGCACCTGGAGCATGACGAGGACGTGGTCCCGGGGCTGGACGGCCGCGGCAACCCGCAGGGCGCCCACCGGACCACCGTCACGTTCTCCGGCACCGTGGCCGGTGCCGGGGCGGGCGAGGGGCGGGCCGGGGACTCGACGTTCAGCGCCCACGGGTTCGAGAACTACCGCGCCCACGTGGCCCGGCTGGACGCCGGCGGCGAGGCGGCCGCGGCGGCGCCGGTGCTCGCGGCCCCGGCGGCGGACGGGGTCCCCTCGGCCGTGGTGGACCGGCCGGCACCGCCCGGGCGGCCACCGCTCCTCGGCGGGATGGCCGTGGGCGGGACAGCGTCCGGCCCGGCTGGGGATCTCCTCTCCGCCCGCCCGCCGGCCGATCCGGCAGCCCCGGCGGCCTCCGCGGTCGGCCCGCCGGCCGCCCCGGCAGCCCCGGCGGCCCCGGAAGGGCCGAGCCCCGCCGAGCGGCTCGCCCCCACCACCGAACGCCTGGCGGCGCTGACCACTGGCGCGGCCGTCACCCGCTCGGTCACCCTCGAGCGCACCCGTCCGGGCCATCCGCGCCACCCGCTGGAGGCGGGACCGGACCGGGGGGAGGCCCGCACGACGCGGTCCCCGCGGTGACGGACGGGGCCGGGGCAGGGAGAGGCGGGTCAGTCCCCGCGGCCGCGGCGCGTGCCGAGGATGCCGTTGGCGAGCACGGAGACGATCGAGATGACGATCGCCGCGATCACGGCCGTCCACCAGAAGTCGTCCACCGTGACCTGCATCGGCAGGTAGGAGGTCAGCCAGACGGTGAGCATGAGCATGCCGGCATTGATGATGATCGTGAACAGCCCCAGGGTCAGGCACGTGATGGGCAGGGACAGGAACGAGATGAGGGGCTTCACCACCGCGTTCACTGCCCCGAAGACCAGGCCGATCACGAGGTAGGCGATCAGCGTGTCGACCGTGGGGTCGCCCGTGACCGCCTCCCGGGCGTGGACGTCCATGCCCGGCAGCAGCCAGGCGGCGACCCACAGGGCCAGGGCATTGACGATGACGCGCAGCAGGAACCTCATGCGCTCATCGTCCCACGCCCCGCCCGCCCCGGCAGGAGGGTTCGCCGCCTCTCCGGCCCTCGGCGGGGCGAGCCGCCCGGGCGAGCAGTTCGTCCGGCGCGGAGCCGTCCTCGTGCCGTTCCGTCGGCAGTTGGCCCGGACTGCCGTGCATTCCGTCCGGATCCGGAGGCCCGCCGCTAGGCTCAGGTGCCATGAACGACGCACAGCCCATCCGACCGCGCCCCGTCCTCGGCAGGCTCCCCGCCTACGCCGCTGGCAAGCCCCCCGCGCCGGTGGACGGCCTGGTCTCCTACAAGCTCGCCTCCAACGAGAACCCGTACGGGCCCGTCCCCGCGGTGCGCGAGTCCATCGCGCGGTTCGACGCCATCGCACGCTACCCGGACCCGCTCTCCACGGCCCTGCGCGAGCGACTGTCCACCCACCTCGGCGTCGATGCCCAGGACATCGTGAGCGGGGCCGGCTCGCTCGGCGCCCTCACCCAGATCATCACCACCTTCGCCGGCACGGGCGAGGACGGCGTCCCGGACGAGGTCATCTTCGCCTGGCGCTCCTTCGAGGCGTACCCGATCGTGGTCCGCTCCTCCGGGGCCCTGGACGTCCAGGTGCCGCTGACCGCCGACTTCCGCCACGACCTGCCGGCCATGGCCGCGGCGATCACCGAGCGCACCCGCGTGGTCCTGCTGTGCACCCCCAACAACCCCACGGGTCCGGTGCTGACCACGGACGAGGTGGAGGACTTCCTGGCGCAGGTGCCCCCGCACGTGCTCGTGGTCATCGACGAGGCGTACCAGGAGTTCGTCCGCCAGCCCGACGCGGTGGACGGGATCGACGTCTTCTCCCGCCACCCCAACGTCGCCGTGCTGCGCACCTTCTCCAAGGCCCACGGCCTGGCCAACCTGCGCGTGGGCTACTCCGTGACCCATCCCCACGTCACCCAGTACCTGCGTGTGCTCGCGGTGCCCTTCGCCGTGTCCTCGCTGGCCGAGCAGGCCGCGATCGCCTCGCTGGACCACCTCGAGGACGTCATGGAGCGGGTGGACACGGTCGTCGCCGAGCGCGAGCGCGTGGTGGCGGCCCTGGCGGAGATGGGCTGGGACGTGCCGGACACCCAGGCGAACTTCGTCTGGCTGGACCTGGGCGAGCAGACCCCGGGCTTCGTGGAGGCCGCCGCCCGCCGGGCCCTGTCCGTGCGCGGCTTCGGCACCGAGGGCGTGCGCGTGTCCATCGGCGAGCAGGAGGCCAACACCCGGTTCCTCGAGCTCTGCCGCGAGGTCCTCGTCCCCCAGCCCGAGTAGGGAGGACGCCGGCCCCGGAGGAGCCGCGCCGCGGGGACCGATTCCCCCGCGGGGCCGCCGTGCCGGCGCGCGCGTCATGCCCGGATGGACGATTCCCCCGGTACTGCCGTCATGGACCGTCCATCCGAGGATGACCACATGACGGACCACGGATGACCACGTGACGGGCCGCCCCGCTGCTGCGTCCCCCGGTGTCCCGTCGCCGCGGCGGCGGCCGGCCCGGCCATGCCCCGAGCCCTCGCGCCGGGCACGTGGCCGGTCGCGCGACAGGCGGTCGTGAAACGAGCGAGTACGCCGGGCTCGGACTAGTCTGGACCGGGACCGGCGCCGGGCGTGCCGGCCTGGAAGGAGTCCCCCCGTGCCCCAGACGCCGCCGCCGACCCCGGCGACCGAGCTTCCCGACGGTGCCGTCCGCCTGCTGGACGCCGACGGCACCCTGCACGAGGACGCGCGGTTCAGTCCCTACCTGCAGGGCCTGGCCGACGAGACGCTGCAGCGCATGTACCGGCTCATGGCCACCGAGCGCCGCGTGGACCAGGAGGGCACCTCCCTGCAGCGGCAGGGCCAACTGGCCCTGTGGGTGCCGGCCGTCGGCCAGGAGGGCGCGCAGGCCGGGGCCCTCACCGCGCTGCGGGACGAGGACTGGATCTTCCCCACCTACCGCGAGCACCTGCTCGCACTGGGCCGCGGCGTCACGCCGGGCCAGCTCTTCGAGCTCTTCCGCGGCACCGCCCACGCCGGCTGGACCGCCGCGGACCACCGGGTCCAGCCCTACACGCTCGTGCTCGCCGCCCAGACCCTGCACGCCACGGGCTATGCGTGGGGCATCGCCCGCGACCAGTCGGACTGGGACGCCGAGCGCCGGGCCGCCGAGGGCCAGGTCGTGCTGGCCTGCTTCGGGGACGGTGCCTCCTCCGAGGGCGACGTCCACGAGTCCATGGTCTTCGCCGCCAGCTACGACCTGCCGGTCGTCTTCTTCTGCCAGAACAACCAGTGGGCCATCTCCGTGCCCGCCTCGACCCAGACGCGCGTGCCGCTGGCCCGCCGTGCCGCGGGCTACGGCTTCGAGGGCGTCACCGTGGACGGCAACGACCCGCTGGCCATGCACGCCGTCACCGCGTGGGCGGCCGAGCAGGCGCGCACCGGGGCCGGGCCCGTGATGATCGAGGCGCACACCTTCCGCAGCGGCGCCCACACCACCGCCGACGACCCCACGAAGTACCGGACCCGGGAGGAGGAGCAGGCCTGGGCCGCCGTCGACCCCCTGGCCCGGCTCGCCGCGCACCTGCGGGCCACCGGCGCGGCCGGTGCCGACCCGGACGCGTTCTTCGCGGACGTGGCCGCCGAGGGCGAGGAGCTGGCCCGCCGCACCCGCGAGGCCGTGCTCGCCATGACCGGGGACGCGCTGCCGACCCTCGATGACGTCTTCGAGACCGTCTACGCCGAGCCCCACCCGCTGGTGGCGGAGGAGCTGGCTTGGCACCGGCAGTGGCAGGCCGGGTTCGCCGACGCCGAGACCGCCGAAGGAGACGCCTCGTGAGCACGGACACCACCACGACGCCGGCCGGTTCCCTTCCCGGGACCGCGGCCGGGACCGCGGCCGCCGGGACGGCCGGGGGCGCCCCGGCCGAGGGGACCCCCACCGCGGCCCCCGCCGGCACCGCCGCCGAGGCCGCCACCCGGCTCGCCGGCGTCGAGACCCTGACGATCGCCAAGGCCATCAACCGGGCCCTGGCCGACGAGCTCGCCGCGGACGAGAAGGTCCTGCTGATGGGCGAGGACATCGGCTCGCTCGGCGGCGTCTACCGCGTGACCGAGGGGCTGAAGGCCCGCTTCGGCGCCGACCGGGTGGTCGACTCGCCGCTGGCGGAGTCGGGCATCATCGGCACCTCGATCGGCCTGGCGCTGCGCGGCTACCGCCCCGTGGCCGAGATCCAGTTCGACGGCTTCGTCTTCCCCGGCTTCAACCAGATCACCACCCAGCTGGCCAAGATGCGCGCCCGCACCCGGGGCGCCGCGAGCGTCCCGGTGACGATCCGCATCCCCTACGGCGGCGGCATCGGCTCGATCGAGCACCACTCCGAGTCGCCCGAGGCGCTGTTCACGCACACCGCCGGGCTGCGCGTCATCACCCCGTCCAATGCGCACGACGCCTACTGGATGACCCGCCAGGCCGTCCGCTCCCAGGACCCCGTGATCATCTTCGAGCCCAAGCGCCGCTACTGGCTCAAGGGCGAGGTGGACCTGTCCGAGGCCGGGCATCGCGGCCTGTCCGCCTTCGAGGCGCAGGTCGTGCGCGAGGGCACCGACGTGACGATCGCGGCGTGGGGCCCCCTCGTGCCCGTGGCGTTGGCCGCCGCGAACGCCGCCGCCGAGGACGGGCGCTCCGTGGAGGTCGTGGACCTGCGCTCCCTCTCGCCCGTGGACTTCGACGCCCTGCAGGCCTCGGTGGAGAAGACCGGCCGGATGGTCATCACCCACGAGGCCCCCACCTTCGGCGGCCTCGGCGGGGAGATCGCCGCCCGGCTCATGGAGCGGTCCTTCCTGCACCTGGAGGCGCCGATCCTGCGCGTGGGCGGGTTCCACCTGCCGTACCCGCCGTCCCGCGTGGAGGAGCAGTACCTGCCGGACCTGGACCGGCTGCTCGACGCCGTGGACCGCACCTTCGCGTACTGACCCCCTCGGCCGCGGACCCGCCCGGCGCCGTCCGGGCCGCGTCCCGGGCCGCCGTCCTGACCCATCCAGACCCCAGACCTGACCACCGGACCCGGGTCCCACCGCGCGGCAGCGCGCGGCGAGACCGCGCGCCGGACCGACCACGACCGCCGGGAGAGCACCCCATGGAGACCTTCAACCTGCCGGACGTCGGCGAGGGACTGACCGAGGCCGAGATCACCGAGTGGAAGGTCGCCGTCGGCGACACGGTCGCCGTCAACGACGTCCTCTGCGAGATCGAGACCGCCAAGTCCCTCGTCGAGCTGCCCAGCCCCTACGCCGGCACCGTCGCCGAGCTGATGGTGCCCGTGGGCGAGACCGTCCCGGTCGGCACCCCGATCATCGGCATCACCACCGCCGCGGGGACCGGGGCGCCGGGCGGCGACGCCGCGGCCGCTGCCGGGGCCGTGGCCCCGTCCGAGAGCGTGGCGGGGGGAGAGACCGGGGGAGAGGCCGACGACGACGGCCCGGCCCCGCGCCCCGGCGTGGGCGAGGAGGCCCCCGTGCCCGCCGACGGCGGCGTCTCCCGCGGTGCATCCACCTCCGCGTCCCCGGGGGGCGCCGGATCGGGCGCCGCGCTGACCGGCTCGGGCCCGAAGGCCGACGCCACGCGCCGCCGCCCGCGCCGCTCCTCCGGCACGGGTGCCGGCACGGCGGCCGCCGTCCCGGCCACCACCCCGGCCGGCCGGGGCGGGACCTCGACGGCGGCGTCCTCCGCCGGCGCCCCGGCGTCCCCGACCGCCGCGACCACCCCGACCGCCGCCGCCCAGCCGTCGGCCCCCGCCCCGGCGGGCCGGGGCCGGAAGCTGCCGGCCGCCGTCGGGCAGTTGGTGGCCGCCGGCCGCGAGCGCCAGGCCGAGGCCGCCGGGCTGTTCGAGCGGGTGCTGGCCAAGCCGCCGGTGCGGCGCATCGCCAAGGAGCTCGGCGTGGACCTGACCAAGGTGCGCGCCACGGGCCAGTTCGGCGAGGTCACCCGCACGGACGTGGAGGACTACCTCGCCGAGCGGGAGACGAACATCCAGACCTCGGGCTCGTTCTGGATGCCGAACACCGGCGACAACGAGCGCCGCACGGAGCGCATCCGCGTCAAGGGCGTGCGCAAGGCCACCGCCCAGGCCGTGACCGAGTCCTACCGGGACGCCCCGCACGTGTCCATCTACGTGGACGTGGACGCCAGCCGGACCATGGAGTTCGTGCAGCGGCTGAAGAAGTCCCCGGACTTCGAGGGCATCAAGGTCACCCCGCTGCTGATCCTGGCCAAGGCCGTCATCTGGGCCGCCGCGCGCAACCCCCACGTCAACGCGAGCTGGACGGACGAGGAGATCCTCGTCAAGCACTACATGAACCTCGGCATCGCCGCGGCCACCCCGCGCGGGCTGCTGGTGCCGAACATCAAGGACGCCAACGAGCTCTCCCTCAAGGAGCTCGCGATGGCCCTGACCGAGCTGGCCAAGCGCGCCCGGGACGGCAAGACGCAGCCGGCCGAGATGGCCGACGGCACCATCTCCATCACCAACATCGGGGCGCTGGGCATCGACACCGGCACGCCGATCATCAACCGCGGCGAGGTGGCGATCGTCGCCTTCGGCACCATCCGGCAGAAGCCGTGGGTCGTCTCCGGCGAGGTCATCCCGCGGTGGATCACCACCCTGGGCGGATCCTTCGACCACCGCGTGGTGGACGGGGACCTCTCGGCGCGGTTCATGGCCGACGTCGCGGCGATCATGGAGGAGCCGGCGCTGCTGCTGGAGTAGCCCGGCGGGCCCCGGCGGGGGTCCGGCGGCCTACTCGCCGGCCTCGAAGGAGTGGGCGAGGACCCAGGACGGGAACGAGGTGATCTTCGCGTCGATCACCAGGGGCCGGTCCCGGGGCCCGTCCACCCAGTCCCGGACGGCCTCCAGGTCCGACTCCTGCCGCACGGTCAGCCCGTGGCAGCCGTAGCCGGCGGCGATCGCGGCGATGTCCGTCTCGGGGAACACCACCGTGTCCAGGTCCTCGGTCTCGTGGACGAAGTGGTGCACCTCGGCGCCGTAGGCGTTGTCGTTGTAGACCACCACCACGAGCGGCAGGCCCAGCCGCACGGCGGTGTCCAGTTCCACGAGGGACATCATGAACCCGCCGTCCCCCACGCCGGCGACCGCCACCCGGCCCGGCAGCGCCACGGCCGCGCCGATCGCGCTGGACAGGGCCAGCCCGATGGACTGGAAGGCCAGCGGGACGCAGTACCCCTCGTGGTCCGGCACCCGCAGGTGCATGGCGGGGTAGGCGTTGAAGTTGCCGCCGTCCGGCACCACCACGCGCTCGTCCGGCAGCATCCGGTCCAGGACGTTCGTCAGCAGCCGGGGGTCGATCCGCCCGCTGCCGGGCTCGCCCTCCACCACCGGCTCGGAGGTGTCCTCGAAGGGCTGGTCCGCCCAGTCCAGGGACGCGGCCACCTTCCGGGCCACCTCCGGGGTCCGGTACCCGACGGCGGCGCCCGCGCCCGGCGCGGCGGCGTCGCCCCCGCCGGTGCGTCCGGCCAGCGCGGCGGTCACCGCCTCAGCGGTCAGCGCCGCGTCCCCCAGCACGGCCAGGTCCACGGGGTGGTGGAAGCCGAAGGCCTCCCGCCGGTCGTCCACCTGGGCGACGGTGGCGTGGCGCAGCAGTTCCCCGCCGCGGGTGGTCCACCGGTTCAGGGCCGCCCCGAAGGCGACGATCACGTCCGCCCCGGCGATCAGCTCCGCCGCGCCCTCCGTGGAGAAGCCGCCCATGACGTCCAGGTGCCACTCGTCCTCCTGCAACAGCCCGCGGCCCGCCGCGCTCGTGGTCAGCAGGGCCCCGGTCACCTCGGCCAGGCGGCGCAGCCCGGGCACCGCACCCGCGGCCCCGCGGCCGCCCACGATCACGGGCCGCCGTGCCCCGGCCAGCAGCTCGGCGAGCCGGTCCACCGCCTCCGGGGCCGGCGCCGAGCGCAGGGGACCGGCCGGAGGGGCCGCCTGCTCCAGCCGCGCCACCTCCCGCTCCGGGACCTCCGCGTTCTGCAGGTCCAGGGGCAGGGACAGCACGACGGTGCGGCGCTGGTCCACCGCCGTCGTGACCGCCCGGATGACGTCCCGCACGGCCGAGGCGGGCGAGTGCACCCGCTCGGGGACCGCGCCCATGCCCTCGGCGACCTTGTCCTGGTCGACCCAGAAGTTGCTCTGCCGCTGGTCCCCGGGGGTGTCCCCGGTGACCACGAGCACCGGGGAGTGGGCCTTGGCCGCCTCGCCGATGCCGGTGAGCGCGTTCGAGAACCCGCAGCCCTGGTGCACGGTGAGCACCGTGAGCTCGCCCGTGGCCCGGGCGTGGGCGTCCGCCATGCAGGCCGCGCCCATCTCGTGCCGGGCGGCCACGAACTCCACGCCCGCGCGGGCCATCGCGTTGGTGACGCGGAAGTTCCCGCTGCCCACCACGCCGAACATCCTCCGGGCGCCCATCCTCCCGATGAGCGTGCCCACTGCCTCGTCCACTCGCACTGCCGCCGTCCTCTCTGCAGGGTGTCACCGCGTCCGCCGCGACGGGGCGGGCGCGTCCGGGGTGGGACCGTCCGGCCCCTACAGCTCGGCGAACATGTCCGGCACGGACAGCTCGCCCTTGATGGTCCCGTACGTGCGGGCCGTGGCGGCCAGTTCCTCCTGGGCGGCCATGTCGAACTCCGCGCGGAACCGCGGGAGCTTGACGTCCGCCAGCACCTTGGGGTCGATCTTCGTGTAGGTGCCGGTGATCCGGCGGACCTCGTCCGGGTTCGCCTGCGCGTACTCCAGGCCCTTCACGAGCGCGGCACGGAACGAGCGCACCAGCTCCGGGTCCTTCTCGATCGTGTCCTCGCTGGCGAAGTACCCGCCGGTGTCCAGCTCCGGGTTGGCCTCGGCGTAGGGCCAGGAGACGGCCACGAAACCGGCCTGCAGGGCGGGGGTGACGAAGGGCTCCACGACGATGCCGGCGTCCAGCTGCCCGTTCTCCAGGGCGGCCTGCACGTCCGGGAACGCCATCTCGATGAACTCGAGCGAGCCGCCGTCGCCGCCGGCCTTGTCCATGGCCTGCCGGCACGCGGTGTCCCCGATGTTCGCCAGCTGGTTGGAGGACAGCGTCTTGCCCTCGAGGTCGCGGATGTCCTCGTAGCCCGAGTCCTCGAGCGCGATGAGGGCGACGTTGTCGTTGCCCGGCTCGCCCGTGGTGGTGGAGCCGGAGCAGAAGAACTTCAGCCCGATGCCCTGGGAACGGGCGACCATCATGGACACCACGTTGCCGAAGGCGAAGTCGAACTGGCCGGAGGAGACGCCCGGGAAGGGGATGGCCCCGCCGGAGGTCGCCTCGATGCTGACGTCCAGCCCGGCCTCCTCGAAGAAGCCCTGGTCCTTGGCCAGGTGCAGGGGGGCCACGTCCACGATGGGGATGGCCGCCACGGACACCGGGCGCAGTCCGGCGGAGGAGCTGCCGGAGGCGCCGCCGGACGGGCTCGCCGCCGAGCCGGAGCCGCCGCCGGAGGGCTGGCCCTGGCCACAGGCCGCCGCCGTGCCGGCCACGAGGGCGGCGGCGCCGGTGAGGAGCAGGTGGCGGCGGCTCAGCGAGCGCCCTGCGCGCGGAGGGGTGGGAGTGGTCTCGGTCCGGGTGCCCATGCGAACTCCTTCGGTCGGTAGGCCGGGTGAGTCCCATCGAACCCGTTGGGCGGCCACCGGACCACTGATCCTTTCGCCAGTGACCCATAGAGATGGTCTATGGGTGCGCGGCCGTCCCCCAGTCCGCGGGCGCATCCAGCGGGTGCTCGCGCAGGACCGCGAGGACCCAGCCGGCGAACCACTCGGCGGCCGCGGTGCGCGGCGAGGAGGCCGCGTGCAGGTACACCGGCGTCTCCACGTCCCCCAGGGGCAGGTCCCACGCGTGGAGGGGCCAGCGGGAGGACCAGCCGGGCACCACGATCCCCGGGGCGATCGCCAGCAGGCCCGTGGCCGAGAGGACGGCCGGGATGCCCGCGAACCCGTCCACCGTCACGGAGCCCGGCGGGGCGGGCGGCAGCCGGGACTCCACGACCGTGTGCCCGGTGGTGCCCCGCACCACGATGCGCGGCAGTGCGGCGAGGTCCTCGAGGGTCGGGGGCGAGGTGAAGCGCCCCGCCCGGGAGATCCCCACGTAGCGGTCCCGGCGGAGGGGCGTGGACTCCAGCCGGCCCCCGAGCCGGACGGAGGCGATCGCCACGTCGAGCTCACCGGACCCCAGGTCACGGGCCGCCGTGCCGGTGTCCAGGGGCAGGACGTCCAGGCGGGCCCGCGGGGCCACCGCGCCCAGGGCGGACACGAGCACGGGCAGGAACGTCGCCTGGCCCAGGTCGGTCATGGCCACCCGGAAGGTGGTCGGCGCCGTGGCGGGGTCGAAGGCCTCCAGCCGGGCCACGGCCGCATCGGCCTCCCGGGGCAGGTGCCCCACCTCGGCGTAGAGCTGGAGGGCGGCGCGGGTGGGACGGATACCGCGGCCGGAGCGCTGGAACAGCTCGTCGCCCGTGGCCCGCCGGAGCCGGTTCACCGCGTGGGTGACGGAGGACTGGGTGAGGTTCAGCCGCGCGGCCGCCGCCGTCAGCGTGCCCTCCTCGACCACGGCCGCGAACACCCGGACGAGGTTCAGGTCCAGCATGGCCGGTCCGGCGGGCGGCGGGGCGGCGGAGGGATCATGGGGACCATTCTGTCCCGGCCGCGGCCGGGACTCCACGGATCGCGGCGGGCGGAGCCGGGCGGTCCCGGGCGGCCGGCTCGGTGCCGAAGCAGTTGCGGGTCGGAATGATTGACGTATTGAACTATCCACGCCGGATGTCTATTCTGGTGCCACGCTGTGGGACACGTCACACCGCGGCCCGCGAGGGCCCGGGCCCCGTACCCCGGCACTGACAACCCCCTGTCACGAGCGGAGCACCACGAGCGATGACCGACCAGACACCGTCCACCGGAGCGCCGGGGCCCCGCCGCCCCCGCGGGTCCGGGGGCTCCCACCGCGAGACGGAGGTGGAGCGGCTGCACCGCCTCGAGGGCGCCTCCCGCGTCGACCAGCGCCGCGGGGACACCCGCCGGCACGTGGACGCGGCCACCGTGGCGGGCCTCGACATCCCCACGCGCCCGGACCCGGCCGCCCCGCCCACCTCGGTGGCCCAGTCCGGTCCCACCGGCTTCCCGACGCCGTCCGGCCCGGCCCGCGCCCGGCGCCGGTCCCGGCGCGGCGGCATGACCCGGTTCCTGGGCCTGCTGGGCCTGCTCGGCTTCCTCGTGACCTGGCAGCTGCTGCCCCTGACCGGGATCGTCAACCCCGCCTACCTGCCCCCGGCCTCGGCGGCGATCACCGACCTCTTCCGCAACCTCGGCCTGGCCGCCTTCTGGGAGGCCGTCGGGGACACCATGTGGCAGTGGCTCCTGGGCATGGTCATCGCGGTGACCGCGGCCGCGGTGCTGGGCTTCGTGATCGGCTCGTCCACGGTCCTGCGCCGGTTCACCAACTCCACGATCGAGTTCCTGCGCCCCGTGCCCTCCGTGGCCCTGATCCCGCTGGCCGTGCTGCTGTACGGCGTGGACATCGAGTCCGCCCTGCTGCTGATCGTCTACGCCTCGTTCTGGCAGGTCCTCATCCAGGTCCTCTACGGGGTGGCGGACGTGGACAACGTGGCCATGAACACCGCCCGGTCCTACGGCCTCGGGCCGTTCGCCCGGCTGCGGTACGTCATCTTCCCCACCACCCTGCCCTACCTGATGACGGGCATCCGCCTGGCCGCCGCCGTCGCCCTCATCCTGGCGATCACCGCCCAGCTGATCATCGGCACCCCGGGCCTGGGCGCGGAGATCGCCAAGGCCCAGTCCGGCGGCTCCTACGTGGCGATGTACGGCCTCGTGCTGGCCACCGGCCTGCTGGGCGTGCTCATCAACCTGGTCATGCGCATCATCGAGCGCCGCGTGCTGTCCTGGCACTCCTCGGTGCGGACGGAGGTCGTCAAGTGAGAATGCTCAAGTCCGTCCTGTACATCGTCGCGCTGCCGGTGCTGCTGCTGGTGATCTGGTACCTGGCCACCGCGTTCGGGGAGAAGAACTTCTTCGTCCCCACCCCCACCCTGCTCGCCGAGACCTTCGTGGACACGTGGACCTGGGACCGGATGACCCGGGACGTCTTCCCGTCGCTGACCCGCCTGCTGTTCGGCATCGCCGGGTCCATCCTCATCGGCATCGTCGCCGGCCTGCTCATCGGCTCGATCCGCTGGCTGCGCGCCCTGCTCGAGCCCACCCTCGAGTTCTTCCGGGCCATCCCGCCCACCGTGCTCATCCCCGTGCTGATGCTGCTGATCGGCATCGGCGACGACATGAAGGTCGCCGTCATCATCTTCGGCGCCGTCTGGCCCATCCTGCTGAACACCATCGAGGGCGTGCGCGCCATGGACGAGGTCCTCTCGGACACCACGCGCACCTACGGCATCGGCGGCGTGAACCGCGTGCGCTACCTGATCCTGCCCTCGGCCGCGCCCCAGATCATGGCCGGCATCCGCCAGTCGCTGTCCATCGCGCTGATCCTGATGGTCATCTCCGAGATGTTCGCGGCCTCCTCCGGGCTGGGCTTCACCATCGTCCAGTTCCAGCGCTCCTTCGCGATCCCGGAGATGTGGTCCGGCATCGTGCTGCTGGGCATCATCGGCGTGGTGATGTCCTTCATCTTCCAGCTGGTCGAGCGCCTGGTTCTGCGCTGGTACCACGGCCTGCGGGAGATCGAGAATGCGGCCTGACCCGTCCCGCCCCGGCGCGGCCCCCGGGCCCGCCCCCCACGCTTCCGACCCCACCATCCCCACCCAGGAAGGGACCGAGGACATGACCCCGGACCAGATCTCCCCCGCCGGGACCGCCGGCACCGTCTCGTCCCAGGGCGGCGTGGCCGAGACCCCGGACGGCCTGCTGACCGTGGGCAGGACCATGCCGGACGGCGAGGCCATGCTGGCCGTGCGGAACCTGAAGAAGGTGTACCACACGGACGGCGGCGACATCGAGGCCGTCCGGAACCTCACCTTCGACCTGCCGCAGGGCCAGCTGGCCTGCCTCGTGGGCCCCTCGGGCTCCGGCAAGACCACGCTGCTCAAGTGCATCTCGGGCCTGCTGGCCCCCACCGCGGGCGAGGTCACGCTGCACGGCAAGAAGGTCACCGGCCCGCCGAAGTCCATGGCCGTCGTCTTCCAGGAGTACGGCCGGTCCCTGTTCCCGTGGATGCGGGTGCGGGACAACGTGGAGCTGCCGCTGAAGAACCAGGGCGTGGACAAGGCCAAGCGGGACGAGCTCGTGGACAACGCGCTCGAGGCCGTGGGCCTGGCCCACGTGCCGAAGTCCTACCCGTGGCAGCTCTCCGGCGGCATGCAGCAACGCGTCGCCATCGCCCGCGCCGTGGCGTACCAGCCCGAGGTGCTGCTGATGGACGAGCCGTTCGCCGCCGTCGACGCCCAGACCCGCGCCGACCTGGAGGACCTCGTCCGCACCGTGTGGAAGCAGCTGGGCGTCTCCGTCCTGTTCGTCACCCACGACATCGACGAGTCCGTCTACCTGGGCGAGCGCGTCATCATCCTCTCGTCCTCGCCCACGGTGATCCAGCAGGACGTGCTGATCGACCTGCCGGACGAGCGCGACCAGCTCGAGACCCGCTCCTCGCAGCGCTTCTCCGAGCTGCGCCACCACGTCTACGAGCAGATCCAGCTCGCCAAGAAGGGCTTCCGCCCCGAGGACTCGATCGCGAAGTAGCCTCCCGGTCCGTCCCCACCGCTCGGTCCCTCTCGCTCTGCGGGCAATACCCGCGGGTCACTTTGCGGGCAATACCCACCGGTGGGTATTGCCCGCAAAGCGCCATCGGGGTGTGGGAAGGCCGGGCGTGTCGTCCACCTGGGCCGGTGGTCGCGGCCCGGGTGGGTGCCCCGCTCGGCCATGCTGGCCGCATGTCACGACGCCGGCCCCTTCCCGAGGAGTACCTCCACGCCCCCTTCAGCCGCGTCCGGGCCCTGGCGGACGGGCTGCCCGAGGGGCGGCTGCGGGCCGGCGACCTCGAACGCATCGGACACGGTCTCTACCGGTCCCGGGCGGCCCCGCTGGGGGACTGGTCCGGGATCGGGCTGCCCCCGCCGCCCCACGGGGTGGCACCCGGACACCTCGCCTCCCTGCTGGAGGCCACCGGCGGTGCCCTGTCGCACCAGTCGGCGGCCCATGTCTACGGGATCCCGTTGCCGCCGTGGCTCCAGGAGGAGACGGACATACAGGTCACGGGGCCGAGCCCCGTGCTGCGCAGTCGCCGCCCCGGGACCAGGGGACATCGCCGGCCGCTGGACCCGGCCGACGTCGTGGTCCACCACGGGATGCCCTGCACCACGCCGGAGCGCACCTGGCTGGACCTCGCCTCGCTGCTCCGGCCGGGCCAGGACGACCTGCTCGTGGCCGCCGGCGATCACCTCGTCAAGCATCCGTGGGTGGAGGGCAGGCGCGAGATGCCGTGGACGACGCGCGAGCGGCTGGAACGGGTGTTCCGGCGCACGGGGCGCTTCAAGGGCGTCCGGCTGGCCCGGGCCGCGCTGCCGCTCATCCGGGTGGGCGCGGACTCGCCGGCGGAGACGCTGGTGCGGCTCGCGCTGGTGGCCGCGGGGCTGCCGGAACCGGCACTCCAGGTCCACGCCACGGACCTGCCCGCGGACCGGTATCCCGCCGATCTCGGGTACCGGGAGGCCAGGATCGCCCTGCAGTACGACGGCGACCACCACCGGGATCCCGCGCAGCAGGAGGTCGACGCCCGCCGCGACGCGTGGTTCGTCCGCCACGGCTGGCTGGTCATCCGCATCACGGTGCAGGACCTGCGGGACGACCTGCGGGACGTGGTCCGTCGGATCCAGGGCCGCTTCGCTGCGCTCGCGCTGCCCTCCGCCTGAGGCGCGGCGGTCCGCTCCGCCCCGTGGCGCGCCGGTCCGCTCCGCCCCAGCACTTTGCGGGCATTACCGACCGGTGGGTATTGCCCGCAAAGTGCCAGGGGCTCGGCGCGCACCCACCGGTTATGCCCTGAAAACGCGATGGACGGCGGACGGGGGCGGGGCGGCGCGATCACTAGGCTGGGGCCATGGCGGAGCACGGCGCGAGCGATACGACCCTGGACCGGCTGATCCGGATCCTCGGCGCGTTCGACGCCGAGCGCTCCACGCTGTCCGTCGCCGCGCTCGCCCGGCGGGCGTCCATCCCGCTGCCCACCGCCTACCGGTGGGTGGACCGGCTCACCGCGGCGGGCCTGCTCGAGCGCGGGGAGGGCGGCGCCGTCGGGCCCGGGATGCGGCTGTGGGAGCTGGCCTCGCGGTCCTCGCCCGGCACCTCCCTGCGGCAGGCGGCCATGCCGTACATGGACGACGTCCAGGCGGTGCTGCGCCAGCACACCCAGATCGCCGTGCTGGACCCGGCCGGCGTGCTCGTCCTCGAGCGGCTCTCGGCGCGCGGTGCGGTGCCGAACCAGGCGACCATCGCCGGCCGGCTGCCGCCCTTCACCACGGCGCTGGGCCTCGTGCTGCTCGCCCACGCGCGGCGGCACGTCACGGAGTCCTTCCTCGCCGAGCACGCCGCGGAGCTCGGCGCCCCGCTCTCCGACTTCTGGCACGACGGCGGCGCCTCCATCGCGGGCGCGTCCGCTCCCGGCCAGGGGACGCTGCGCGGCAGCGCGCGCGGCGTGGTCAACCCGACGGAACCGGAGCTGCGCGCCCAGCTCGCGGAGGTCCGCCGGCGCGGGTGGGCCTCGGTGGACGGGCAGATCGACTCGGAGGCCACCGGCGTGGCGGTGCCCGTGCTCGCCCCGGACGGGCAGACGATCGCCGCCCTGGGCGTGGTGGTGCCCCGGTCCTCGGAGTTCCGCCCCGGCCTGGCGCCCATGCTGCTCGCCGCCGCCCGCGGCATCAGTCGGGCGCTGTCCCCCCAGGACGCCATGCACCCGGCCGACGCCGTCCAGCCGGTGCACGCGCCCGTCGACGTCCCGGGGGAGTGACGGCGCCGGGGTGCCCCCGGCCCCCGCGGCTCCGCCGGCCGCGCCCCCGGCCTCGCCCCGGCTCCGTCGGACGCCGCCCTGCCCGCCGGACGTGCGTCGCGTCACCCCCGGCGGGCGCCATGATTCTCACTGGATGAGAATCGAGGCGTCGCCGGGCTGTACGCTCGATCACACTGGAGCCAAGCAACCCGTACTTCCGTACATCTTCCGTACACCGAAGGAGTTGGCATGGCCGAGACCCCCCGGGTCACCCGTACCAAGGTCGGCATCGTCGGCGGTGGACCCGCCGGACTGCTGCTGTCCCACCTGCTGGCGAAGCAGGGCATCGACAACGTGGTCGTGGAGAAGCGCGACCACGAGACGATCGCGAACACGCACCGCGCCGGCATCCTGGAGCAGCAGGCCGTCCGGATGCTGACGGACACCGGCGTGGACGGCCGCGTGCTGACCGTCGGCGACGAGCACGAGGGCATCGACCTGCGGTTCAAGGGCGAGTCGCACCTGCTGCACTTCCCCGAGCTCGTGGACGCCACCGTCACCCTCTACGCCCAGAACGAGGTCTTCGTGGACCTGGCCGCGGCGCGGAAGCGCGACGGCGGCGACGTCCGGTTCGAGGCCGAGGTCACCGAGGTCCTGGACCTGGAGACGGACACCCCGAAGTTCCGCTACCGGGACATCTCCGCGGGCGCGAACCCGGACGAGGTCTTCGAGGTGCACTGCGACATCCTCGTGGGCGCGGACGGCTCCCGGTCCTTCTGCCGCCGCGCGGTGGGGTCGGCCCAGGGCCACCAGGACTTCAAGATCGAGTACCCGTTCGCGTGGTTCGGCATCCTCACCGAGGCGCCGAAGTCCTCGCCGGAGCTGATCTACGCGAACTCCCCGGAGGGCTTCGCGCTGATCTCCCAGCGCTCCGAGACCGTGCAGCGCATGTACTTCCAGTGCGCCCCGGACGAGAACGTGGACGACTGGTCGGACGACCGGATCTGGTCCGAGCTGCAGAAGCGCGTGGACGGCCCGGACGGCTTCCAGCTCAAGACCGGCCCGATCTTCGACAAGACCGTGCTGAACTTCCGCTCCTTCGTGCGCGAGCCCATGCGCCACGGCAACATGTTCCTGGCCGGGGACGCGGCGCACACCGTCCCGCCGACCGGGGCGAAGGGCCTGAACCTGGCCTTCGCCGACGTCCAGGTGCTGTTCAACGCCCTGGAGTCCTTCTACTCCTCGGGCTCCCGGGACCTGCTCGAGGCGTACTCGGACACCGCCCTGAAGCGCGTCTGGAAGGCCCAGAACTTCTCCTACTGGATGACGTCCATGCTGCACACGCGCGCCGACGCCAACCCGTTCGAGACCAAGCGCGCCCTCGGCGAGCTCGAGACCGTCACCTCCTCCCGCTACGGCCAGCAGTACCTGGCCGAGTCCTACACCGGCTGGCCGCACGCCTGACCGGTCCCGACGCCGGCCCGGCACCGCCCAGCGCGGGCGCCGGGCCGGCGTCGCCCCCGACCACCGGCCCCACCCACCGTCCCACCACGAAAGGAGCAGCCCGTGAGCCAGGACCAGGCAGCCGCCTCGGCTGATGAGAGCTTCACCAACAGCCACGTGCTCGACCCCGCGGCGACCCAGGACTCCCAGGAGACCATCAACGCGGAGATGAAGGAGATCCACGACTCGGCGTCCGGGGAGACCCAGCCGCGCGTGGACTTCCCGCCGTACCGCAGCTCGCTGTACCGCCACCCCACCAAGTCGATGCACCACGCGGACCCGGAGACCATCGAGCTGTGGTCCCCGGCCTTCGGCCACCGGGACGTGCACACCCTCGAGTCCGACCTGACCATCCAGGGCCAGGGCGAGCCGCTGGGCGAGCGCATCGTGGTGCGCGGGAGGATCCTGGACGGCGACGGCCGCCCGGTGCGCAACCAGCTCGTGGAGATCTGGCAGGCCAACGCCTCCGGCCGCTACGTGCACAAGCGCGACCAGCACCCGGCGCCGCTGGACCCCAACTTCACCGGCGTGGGCCGCACCATCACCGGTGACGACGGCTCCTACGAGTTCACCACCATCAAGCCGGCCCCGTACCCGTGGAAGAACCACCACAACGCGTGGCGCCCGGCCCACATCCACTTCTCGCTGTTCGGCACGGACTTCACCCAGCGGATGATCACCCAGATGTACTTCCCGGGCGACCCGCTGTTCAGCCTGGACCCGATCTACCAGTCGATCACGGACCAGAAGGCCCGCGACCGCCTGGTCGCCACCTACGACCACAACGTCTCCACGCACGAGTGGAACACCGGCTACTACTGGGACATCGTCCTGAGCGGCAGCAACCGTACCTGGATGGAGGGCGACACCGATGCGCATTGATCAGAACCAGCTGGACGCGGCCCGCTCCGGCGAGGAGGGGCTCGTCCCCACCCCGGGCCAGACCATCGGCCCGTTCTTCGGGTACGCCGACGGCTACGAGCAGGTCCACCTGCCGTTCCGCGACGGCAACCACCTGGTGAACCCGGCCCGCCCGGATGCCGTGCGCCTGACCGGCACGGTGTACGACGGCAACGGGGACCCGATCCCGGACGCCATGCTGGAGATCTGGCAGGCGGACGCCGAGGGCAACATCCCGCAGGAGACCGGCTCGCTCGTGCGGGACGGCTGGACCTTCACCGGCTGGGGCCGGGCCACCGTGGACAACGTGGGCACCTACACGTTCTCCACCGTGAACCCGGGGCCGACCGAGGAGGGCAAGGCGGCGTTCATCCACCTCGTGGTCTTCGCCCGCGGCCTGTTGAACAAGTTGCACACCCGCATCTACCTGCCGGAGGACACCGAGGCCCTCGAGAAGGACGCGCTGCTGTCCTCCGTGGACGCCGACCGCCGCGGCACGCTGATCGCCGAGCGCCAGGCCGACGGCAGCCTGCTGTTCGACGTGCACCTGCAGGGCGAGAAGGAGACCGTGTTCCTGCAGTTCCCGGGCATCGAGTACCCGGACCACGCCTGAGCCGCGCCGCGCGGCCCCGCGCACGCCGGTCCGAGGGGCCGGATGCCCGGGGCCGTGACGCACGGCACCGGCACCGCCGACCACCGGCCCGGTGGGCCCGGTGCGCTCCGTATTCTGCGGACGCATCGGGCCCCCGGGCCGTCCGTGCGGATAGCCTAGAGACGATCCCGGCCGCCCAGACCGCCGCCCAGACCCCGTTCCCGAACCCCAGGAGTGCGTCACCCGATGACCGATCCCGCCGTGCTGCCGGAGACCCCCGCCGCCCCCCTGCCGGACGCCCCCGGCGGGACCGCGCCGGAGTCCCTCACCGTGCGGGCCCTGGAGGCCGACGCCGGGCTGCTGGACCCGCTGTCCGCGGGCACCACCGCGGCGGCCCGGTCCTCGGACGCCGCCTACCTGCGGAACCTGCTCGAGGTCGAGGCCGCGTGGACCGCGGTGCTCGCCGAGGCCGGGATGACGACGGCGGCGCACGCGCGCGCCGCGGCCGCGGCCGCGGACCCCGCGCTCTACGACCTGGCCGCGCTCGCCCACGCCGGGCAGTCCGGCGGCAACCCGCTGATCCCGGCCCTGAAGGCGATGCGGGCCCGCGCGGCCGAGGCGGCCGCGGCCGCGACTCCGGCCTCGTCGGGCGAGGCCGGCCCGGGGATCGACGCCGGCGCCGGGATCCACGTCGGGGCCACGAGCCAGGACATCATGGACACCGCCATGATGCGGATGTCCGCCCAGGTGGCCGCGACCGTGCTCGCGGACCTGCGCGCCGCCGTCGCCGCCCTGGCGGAGCTGGCCACGCGCCACCGGGACACCCCCATGGTGGCCCGGTCCCTGGCCCAGCACTCCCTGCCCTCCACGTTCGGGCTGCGCGCCGCCGGCTGGCTGGCCGCCCTGGTCCAGGCGGGGGAGCGGCTCGAGGCCGCCACCGCCGCGCCGCCCCTCCAGTGGGGCGGGGCCGCCGGCACCATGGCCGCCCTCGCCGGCCGCGTGGAGAGGGCCCACCGCGCCGGGACCCTCGACGCCGGCACGGACGTGTTCGCCCTCGTGGAGCGCCTCGCCGGCCGGCTCGGGCTGTCCGCCCCCGCCGGGCCCTGGCACACCAACCGCATGCCCGTCACGGGGATCGCCGCGGCCCTGGCCGACGTGGCGGCCGCGTGCGGGAAGATCGCCAACGACGTGCTGCTCTCCGCCCGGATCGAGAACGGCGAGCTCGGCGAGCCGCTCGCCGCCGGCCGCGGCGGGTCCTCCGCGATGCCGCACAAGCAGAACCCCGTGCTCTCGGTGCTGGTCCACTCCGGCGCCCTCGCCGCCCCCGGGGCGCTGGCCCAGGTCCTCACCGCCGCGGGCGCCGCCAACGAGGAGCGTCCGGACGGCGGCTGGCACGCCGAGTGGCCGGCCCTGCGCCAGCTGATGCGCCTGGCCGGGGGCGCCGCCGCGCGCACCGACGAGCTCGTCTCCGGGCTGCGCGTGAACACCGGGCGGATGGCCGAGAACCTGCACCGGGTGGGGCCGCTGCTGGTCTCCGAGCGGCTCATGGCCGAGCTGGCCCCCGTCCTGCAGGAGCAGGCCGGCGGGGCGCCCGGCTCCGGCAAGGCGCGGCTGCAGGCGATCGTGGACCGCAGCCTCGCCGGCGGCCCGGACGAGCCCGACTTCCGCACCCTGCTGCGCGAGGAGCTGCCGGCGTCCGTGACGGACGAGCAGCTGGACGGACTGCTGGACCCGGCGAACTACACCGGCGAGGCCGGCGCGCTCGTGGACCGGATCGTCGCCGCGGCCGGTCCCTTCCTCGCGGCCCCCTCCCGCGGGACCGCCGGGCCCGCCGCCGGCGCCGACTGACCCGGCCCGGCCGCGACCGACCACCCGACGACCGACGACGTGACGACACCCGACGACCGATGAATGGAGCAGACGTGAGCACACCCGAGATCACCGCCATCCGCCTGAGCGGGGACGGGGAGGACACCCCGGAGAAGGACGTCCTGTTCGTGGGCGCCGGACTGGGCACGGGCGTCCAGGCCCTGTGGGGCGAGGCCGCCACGGATCTCGCCGACCGCTTCCAGGTCATCGGCTGGGACCTGCCCGGGCACGGCCAGTCCCCGGCGCACACGGAGCCGCTGTCGATCGCGGACCTGGCGGACGCCGTCGCGGACCTCGTGCGCGCCCAGCACACCGCCGGGACCATCCCGGCCGGCTCGAAGGTCTACTACGCCGGGGTCTCCGTCAACGGCGAGGTGGCCCTGCAGCTGGGGCTGGACCACGGCGAGCTGTTCGACGGCATCGCCGTGGTCTGCTCGGGGGCGAAGATCGGCCAGCCGCAGGCCTGGCGGGAGCGCGCCGAGTTCGTGGCGAAGGCCGGCACCCCGTCCATGGTCGCCGGCTCGGCCGAGCGCTGGTTCGCCCCGGGCTTCATCGAGAAGCACCCCGAGCGCACCACGCGCCTGCTGCACACCCTCCAGGAGGCGGACCGCTTCTCCTACGCGCGGATCTGCGAGGCCCTCGCGGACTTCGACGTGCGCGAGCGCCTCGGCGAGATCTCCACGCCGATCCTGGCCCTGAACGGCGCCGTGGACGAAGTCTGCCCGCCGGAGGTCGCCGAGCAGACCGCCGCGGGCGTCCAGCACGGCACCGCCGTGGTGCTGGAGCACGTGGCGCACCAGGCCCCCGCCGAGGACCCCGAGGGCACCGCGCGGGTCCTCAAGGAGCACTTCGGCGCCGACCGGGCCCGCTGAGCCCGGCGCCCCACCGTCACCCCGAGGGTCCAGGCACGGACCATGGCAAGGATCCGGTCAGGGATCCAGGAACAGGAGCTTCCATGAGCGAGAACACCCGGCCCATCGGCCACGACATGACGGCCACGAGCCAGGAGGTCCTCGACGCCGGCATGGCCGTGCGCCGCGAGGTGCTCGGCAACGCCCACGTGGACCGGGCGGAGGAGAGGAAGGACGAGACCACCGAGGACTTCCAGAACCTCATCACGCGCTACGCCTGGGGCACCATCTGGACCCGCCCGGGCCTGGACCGGCGGATGCGCTCGGCGGTCACCATCTCCGCGATGGTCTCCGGGGGATACTGGGAGGAGGCGGCCATGCACCTCCGCGCCGCCCTGCGCAACGGCCTGAGCCGCGAGGAGATCAAGGAGATCCTGCTGCAGACCGCCATCTACTCCTCCGTCCCCGCGGCCAACATCGCGTTCAAGCTCGCCCAGGAGGTCTTCGCCCAGGTGGACGAGGACCTCGCCGCCGGCAAGGAGCTCTAGGCCCGCCCTGCAGTAGCACCCCCGCCCGACCGAGAGAGAAGAACAGCACGATGACTGCCCAGACTGACGCCTACATCTACGACGCCGTCCGCACCCCCTTCGGCAAGGTCGGCGGCGCGCTGGCCAAGACCCGCCCGGACGACCTGGCCGCCGTGGTGGTCCGCGAGTCCGTGAAGCGCTCCCCGAAGCTCGCCGGCCTGCTGCCGGACGCCCCGGACACCGAGGGCACGGGCCTGGACACCGACCTGGCGAGGATCGACGAGGTCGTCTTCGGCAACGCCAACGGCGCCGGCGAGGAGAACCGCAACATCGCCCGCATGGCCACCCTGCTGGCCGGGCTGCCGACCTCCATCCCCGGCACCACCGTGAACCGGCTGTGCGGGTCCTCCCTGGACGCGGCGATCATCGCCTCGCGCCAGATCAACACCGGCGAGGCCGATGTCATGCTCATCGGCGGCGTCGAGTCCATGTCCCGCGCCCCCTGGGTCCTGCCCAAGACCGAGCGCCCGTTCCCCATGCACAACCTCGAGCTGGCCAACACCACCCTCGGCTGGCGCCTGGTGAACCGCAACATGCCCAAGGAGTGGACGGTCTCCCTCGGCGAGGCCACCGAGCAGCTGCGCGAGAAGTACGGCATCACCCGCGAGCGGATGGACGAGTTCGCCGCGAACTCGCACCAGCTCGCCGCCAAGGCGTGGGACGAGGGCAAGTACGCCAATTTGACCGTGGCCGTGCCGGACGTGGACCTGGCCCGGGACGAGACCATCCGCCCGGACTCCACCCCCGAGTCCCTGGCCGGGCTGCGCACCGTGTTCCGCAAGGAGAACGGCATGGTCACCGCCGGCAACTCCTCGCCCATGAACGACGGCGCCTCCGCCGCCTGGCTCGGCTCGGACAAGGCTGCGGACATCCTGGGCCTGCAGCCGCTGGCGCGCATCGCCGGCCGCGGCGCCGCCGCCAACCAGCCGCAGTACTTCGGCTACGCCCCGGTGGACGCGGCGAACAAGGCCCTCGAGCGGGCGGGCATCACGTGGGACGACGTCGCCGCCGTCGAGCTCAACGAGGCCTTCGCCGCGCAGTCGCTGGCCTGCACCGACGCGTGGGGCGTGGACCTGTCCATCGTCAACACGTGGGGCGGGGCCATCGCGATCGGCCACCCGCTGGGCGCCTCCGGCACGCGCGTGCTGGGCACCCTGGCCCGCCGGCTCGAGGAGTCCGGAGAGCGCTGGGGCGTGGCCGCCCTGTGCATCGGCGTGGGCCAGGGCCTCGCCGTGGTGCTGGAGAACGTCAACGCCCGCTGACCCGGGCCCCGCCCCGCGCTGTGCGGGCAGAACCCACCGGTTCGTTCTGCCCGCACAGTGACCGCGCAGGGGCCCGACGCCGGCCGGCGCCTCCCAGCGCGCGGCACCGGCCGGCGTCGGGAACCGGGACGGACCGGACCGCAGACCAGACCCGACCTGATACGACAACCCCTTCCTGAAGGAGGAACGATGCTTGAGTTCGTGGACACGGCCGCCGAGGCCGTCTCCCGGATCACCGACGGCGCCACGGTGCTGATCGGTGGATTCGGCAACGCCGGCCAGCCGATGGAGCTGATCGACGCGCTGATGGAGTCCGGCGCCACCGGGCTGACCGTGGTGAACAACAACGCCGGCCAGGCCGACGCCGGGCTGGCCCTGCTGATCAAGGAGCGGCGGGTCGCGAAGATCATCTGCTCCTTCCCGCGCCAGTCGGACTCGTGGCACTTCGACGAGGCCTACCGCGCCGGGGAGATCGAGCTCGAGCTCGTCCCGCAGGGCAACCTGGCCGAGCGCATGCGCGCCGCCGGGGCCGGCATCGGCGGCTTCTTCACCCCCACCGGCTACGGCACGCAGCTGGCCGAGGGCAAGGAGGTGCGCGAGATCGACGGCAAGCACTACGTGCTGGAGTCCCCGATCCGCGGCGACTTCGCCCTCATCAAGGCCTACGCCGCCGACCCGTACGGCAACCTGGTCTACCGCAAGACCGCCCGCAACTTCGGCCCGGTCATGGCCACGGCCGCCGCGCACACGATCGTGCAGGTGGACGAGGTCCTCGACGAGCCGATCAACCCGGAGCACGTGGTGACCCCGGGCATCTACGTCGACACGGTCGTGGGGATCCCCACCGAGTCGGGCGTGAAGGAGCGCGAGGAGCGCGAGGCCCTGGCCGCCGGGAAGCCCAAGCCCTGCCTGGCCACCAAGACCGCGGCCGAGCTGGCCGCCGAGAAGTGAAGGGGACGAGCGAGATGAGCGAGCAGACCACCGAGACTGCGGACGTCCAGGCGTTCCGCAGCACTGACACCCCGCTGACCCAGGACCAGCTGGCCCAGGTCATCGCCGAGGACATCGCGCCCGGCTCCTTCGTGAACCTGGGCATCGGCCAGCCGACCACCGTGTCCAACTACCTCTCCCCGGAGAAGAAGGTCACGCTGCACACCGAGAACGGCATGCTCGGCTTCGGCCCGCAGGCCACCGGCGAGCAGGTCGACGAGGACCTCATCAACGCCGGCAAGATCCCGGTGACCGAGCTGCCCGGCGCCAGCTACTTCCACCACGCCGACTCCTTCGCCATGATGCGCGGCGGCCACCTGGACGTGTGCGTGCTGGGGGCCTACCAGGTCTCCGCCACCGGCGACCTCGCCAACTGGTCCACCGGCAAGCCCGGCGCCATCCCGGCCGTGGGCGGCGCGATGGACCTGGCGATCGGCGCCAAGGACACCTACGTGATGATGGACCTGTTCACGAAGAAGGGCGACCCGAAGCTGCTGCCCGAGTGCACCTTCCCGCTGACCGGCGTGGGCTGCGTGTCCCGTATCTACGCGGACAAGGGCGTCTTCCTGCTGGATCCCTCCGGCGTGGTGACCGTGCGCGAGCTGCACGGCATCACCTTCGAGGAGCTCCAGGAGCAGCACCCCGGCGTGCGCTTCGAGAAGGCCGGCGCCTGATCCGCTGAGCCTGCCGCGGGCCCCTGGCCCGTCCCGACGACGGCCGGTCACCTCCCGCAGGTGGCCGGCCGTCGGCGTCCGGTCGCCTGGCCCCCGGGGTGGGCCTCCCGCGACCGGCCGCCGTCCTGGCCGCGCCCCCCGCACCGTGGTGCCCCGCCACCCTGCACCGTGGTGCCCCGCCCTTCGCGCCGCATCCCCGCGCCGGTCCGTATTCAGGAGACTTGTCCGGTGTGGTGCCACCCCGGACAAGTCTCCTGGCCCCGGACAGGCCGTATCCACAGGCTGTGGACTGCCCGCGCGCGGGCCGGGCGTTCCGGCGAGCATGGGCGCGTGACCTCCATCGCCCACCCGGAACCGCTGCTGCTCCGACGATCCGAGGACGACGGCGGCCGGTCCTCCCGCATGCTGGCCCGCCGGGCGCAGCGGGGAGACCTCGTCCGCCTCGCCCCCGGCCGGTACGCCCCCACCCGCCGGTGGCTCCTCCTGCCCCGGCACGAGCGGTTCCGGCTGGCGGCGGTCGCCTTCTCCGATTCCCGACGGCGGCCCGTCACCTTCTGCGGGACGACCGCGCTCGACCTCCTCGGGTACCCGGTGGTGGACCCGGTTCCGGTCCTCCACGTCCGCGCGGCGTACCGCGGTGACGCCGGCACCGCGAGGCAGCCCTCGCCCTACGCCAACGAGCAGGCCGTCCTCCGCACCCTCGCCCAGCTCGGCACCCAGGGACTGGTGGAGGCTGACGGCCGGGTCCCGATGCTCCCCCTCGTGCGGCGGCACTGGAACGTGCCGGGGGAGGGGACGGGGGCGGGGATGACCGTCTCCGCGAGCGGGGCGGTCGCGCGGGCGGCGGAGGCGGGGGTGTTGGCGGACGGAGGGATGGCACCCGCGGCCCCCGCCGGCGCTGCGGGGCGCTTCCCCCTCGACGGCCCCGCGGAGGTCTGCGTGCGCCTGGACGACGGGACCGTCCTGGGCCGCGTCCGGGTGGACCCGCTGCCCGCGGCGATGGCCGCCGTGTTCGGCACGGAGCCGCTGAGCACCGGGACGCCCGCCGCGGACGCGATCAAGCGCAAGCATCCTGCAGCCGCGGCCGTGGCGGCGCAGGCGCGGACCCTGTTGCGGACGGGTGCCCAGCGGACCAGGTTCGACGCCCAATGGGACTTCGCCGACGCCCGGGCGGAGTCCGTGGGAGAGTCGCTCAGCCGCGCCGTCATCCACGAGGAGGGCTTCGTGGTCCCCGAGCTCCAGTACGAGGTGCGGTCCGTGACGGGAGGGCTCATCGCGAGGACCGACTCCTGCTGGGAGGCCATCCGCCTGGTGGGGGAGTTCGACGGACTGGTGAAGTACACGGGGCGGCTGGCCCGTCCCGGCGCCACGGGGCCCGTGGGCCACGATGCCCTCGTCCGGGAGAAGCGGCGCGAGGACGCCGTGCGCCGGACCGGCCACGGCATGGCCCGGTGGACCTGGGCGGACCTGGCGAACAGGCCCCGGTTCGTCGCGATGCTGGAGCAGCACGGCGTCCCCCGCCGTCGGCGGTGACCGTCGGCAGGGGGGAACACGAGGGTCCCGTCGGCGGGCCGTCGGGCTCCACCGCCTTCCGTCCGGACCCAGGGGACTCGTCCGGTGGGGACCCATGGCGGACGAGTCTCCTGGGTCCGGACGAGCCGGGGTGGCAGGAGGGAGAGGGCGCCCGAGGAGGGGGATCTGGCGGCCCGGACCCGCCACTCGCCTCCGGCGCCCGCTTCACCCGGTCGTCACCTCGGGGGCGCCTCCCCGTCAGGTCGGGGGCCCCTGCAGGTCAGCTCGGGCCGGAAGGGTGGACGGGCACGAACGAGCCCGGGCCGGCCGCGGAGAACCGACCGCCCACCCGGACCGGGCCCCAGCGAGAGGTCTCCCATGACGCAGAACCCCACCGCCCGCCGTCGCCCCGTCCTGCGCGCCGCGGCCGCCGGGGCCGCCACCGCCGCCGCCCTGTCCGCCGCCGTCCTGGCCCCGTCCGCGACCGCCGCCCCGGCGCCGGAGGACGCCCCCGTGCTGATCGGGCACCGCGGGGCCGCCGGCACCGCCCCGGAGAACACCGTCGCCGCCTTCGAGGACGGCGTGGCCTCCGGCGCCGACTTCTTCGAGATCGACGTGCAGCTGTCCGCGGACGGCGTGCCGTTCCTGTTCCACGACAACACCCCCGCGCGCACCACGAACGTGGCCGAGGTGTTCCCCGGCCGCGAGGACGACCCCATCACGTCCTTCACGTGGGACGAGCTGCAGCAGCTGGACGCCGGCTCCTACTTCTCCGAGGAGTACGCGGGCGAGCGGATCCCGCACCTGGACGACGCCGCCGAGGTCGCCACCCGCAACACCGGCGTGTTCATCGAGATCAAGTCCCCGGTGAACTCCCCGGGCATCGAGCAGGTCGTGGCGGACGCCCTCGCCGAGGACGCGGAGTGGTCCGAGCTGGTCGAGGCCGGCAAGATCGAGGTGCTCGGCTTCGACGAGGCCTCCAACCAGCGCTTCGCCGAGATCGCTCCGGACGTGCCGCTGCAGCAGCTCGTGGGCACCGTGCCGGACGCCGCCACCCTGGAGCGCTACGCCACCTTCGCCGACGCCTTCGGTACGAACTACCGCACCCTCGACGAGGCCGGGGCCGAGCGGGTCAGGGACGCCGGCCTGGGCCTGGGCGTCTACACCGTGAACTCCACCGAGGCCTACGACGAGGCCGCCGCGCTGGGCGTGGACCGCATCACCGGTGACTTCCCGATCCAGTTCTCCCGCTACGAGCGGGGCCTGAAGGTCTTCCCGCAGAACACCGGCGTGCAGGTGGCCGACTCCGTCAACGATGTCCCGGGCGCCGACCTGCAGCCGGAGACCGGCGAGCACGTGGTGCTGGAGAACACCGGCAACCACGCCGTGGACGTCTCCGGCTGGATCCTGCGGGACGCCGCCAACAACGTGCTGGAGATCGGCGAGGGCTACGAGCTCGAGGCCGGCGAGCGGCTGCGCGTCTACACCGGCCCGGGCGCGGACGCCGAGGACGCCTACTACAACGGCGGCACCGCCAACGTCCTGAACAACGGCGGGGACTCCGTGGCGCTGTGGACGGACGACGCCCAGCTCCAGGACACCTTCGCCAACTGAGCCCGGGAGCCCGACGACGGCCGCGCACCCGGGTGCGCGGCCGTCGTCGGGCCGGGCGCCCCTGCTCCGGTCGCCGGGATGCGGCCGCCGGGATCCGGCCGCCGGCGGCGGTGACTTTGCGGGCAATACCCACCGGTCGGTATTGCCCGCAAAGTCGCGTGTGGGGGGACGGACGGCGGGACCGGGGCGGATCGCTAGAACGCGATGCGCGTGAGCAGGTCGCGCAGCACGTCGCGCTCGGCGTGGGAGAGCCGCGCGAGGACCTCCCGGTCCGAGGCCTCGGTGAGGGCGTTGCCGCGCCGCTCCACCCGGCGGCCCTCCGGCGTGGCGACGATGATCCGCGAGCGCCGGTCGCGCGGGTCGGTGCGGCGCTCCACGAGTCCGCGGCCCTCCAAGGCGTCGACGAGGGTGACCACTTGGCTCGGGTCGAGGTCGAGGAACTCGCTGAGCTCGCGCTGGGTGGGGTCCACGCCGCTGGCCGCCAGGGACAGCACCGAGAAGTGACTGACCTTCAGCTCCAGCTCGCGCCGCAGCAGCGCGTTGGCGTGGCCGGTCCCGCGCGACCGGGCCCGCGCGGTGAGGAACTGGACCTGCCCCGCCAGCCGCGTGCCCCGCAGCCGGTCCGCCGCCGTGCCGGCCGGCGCACCGGCCGAGGTGCCGGACCCGACGTCGGCCGGGCGCCCGGGCGAGCCGGTCCCGGCGCCGGCGTGGCGTCCGGGCGCCCCGGGTCCGGCCTCGTCCTCGGTCCGCACGGTCACCTCAGTGCTCGTGCGTGGCGAGGTCGAGGTCCTTGGACTCGCGCGTCAGCGCGATCGCGACCACGGAGACCAGGGCCAGGCCGGCCAGGAACCCGATGACGGGGACCACGGAGGTGCCCTGTCCGGGGCCGGCGTAGAGCGTGGCGAGGATGGTCGGGGTGAACCCGGCGCCGAGCAGCGTGGCCAGCTGGTAGCCCAGGGAGGCCCCGGTGTAGCGGGCGGTGGTGCCGAACTGCTCGGAGATGAACGCCGCGAGCGGGCCGTAGAGCATCCCGTGCAGGCCCAGGGCGATCGTGAAGGCCAGCAGCAGCACGAACCAGTTCCCGGAGCGCAGCATCGCGAAGAACGGGGTGAGGAAGAGGACGAACAGCACGAGTCCGGCGATCATCACCGGCCGGCGGCCGAACCGGTCCGAGACGTGGCCGAAGCCCACGACGAAGGCGATGGAGACGATGGAGGCCACCGCGAACGCGTAGAGCACGTCCGAGCGGGCGGCGCCGGCCTCGGTGGCGTAGCCGACGGAGAAGGTGGACAGCAGCACCTGCAGGCCGAAGCCGGAGGCCCCGCCGAACATGGTCAGCAGCAGGGCCCGCGGCCGGCGGAGCACCTGCAGCAGCGGCAGCCTGCGCCGTGCGCCCGTGCGGGCGTCCTCGGCCTCGGCCTGCGCCACGGCCGCGGCGAACACGGGGGACTCGCTGACCCGCGCGCGGATGACCATGCCCACCACGAGCAGCACGAAGGACAGCAGGAACGGCACGCGCCAGCCCCACGCGAGGAACTGGTCCTGGGGGAGCAGTGCGGAGAAGGTGCCGAGCACGAACGTGCCGAGGGCCGCGCCGGTCGGGGCGCCGGCGTTCGTGAAGGAGGCGGCGAAGCCGCGCTTGCCGGATTCCGAGTGCTCGAGTGCCATGAGCGCGGCGCCGCCCCACTCGCCGCCCACGGCGATGCCCTGGCACACGC
Source organism: Citricoccus sp. SGAir0253 (assembly GCF_005877055.1). Classification (NCBI taxonomy): domain Bacteria; kingdom Bacillati; phylum Actinomycetota; class Actinomycetes; order Micrococcales; family Micrococcaceae; genus Citricoccus; species Citricoccus sp. SGAir0253. Next base: position 370,818 of record NZ_CP039424.1, read on the forward strand.
GCAGCAGCACGAGGATGACCGCGCCCCAGCCGCCGATCGTGGCCGCGCCGGGCACCAGGCCGATGAGCGTGGAGGCCACGCCCATGATGAGCATGGACAGCACGAGCATCCTCTTGCGCCCCAGCCGGTCCCCGAAGTGGCCGAACACCGCGCCGCCGAGCGGACGGGCGAGGTAGCCGGCGGCGAAGGTGCCGTAGGCGGCGATCGTGCCGGTCAGGGGGTCCAGCCCCGAGAAGAAGACGGCGGGGAACACGACGGCCGAGGCGGCCGCGTAGAGCAGGAAGTCGTAGAACTCGATCGTCGAGCCCAGGTAGCTGGACGCGATGACGCGGCGCGCCTCGCGGCGCCTCAGCGCCGGGTCGAGCGCGCCGAGGTCCGCCGCGGTCGCGGTCGGGGTGGGGGACACGGTGGTCATGGTGGTCTCCAGGGGGACGGGCGGCGGTGCGCCGCGGGATGGACGGGGGTCGACGCCGGGGGTCACCGGGCGTGGGCCGTGCAGGGGCAGGTGTGGGGCCGGCCCTCAGGCGCCGGCGGGGGCCAGGGGGCGCTCGCGCAGCACGGTCTTGCGGATCTTGCCGGTGGAGGTGCGCGGCAACTCGTCCACCACGACCACCTCCCGCGGCAGCTTGTAGCGGGCCAGGTGTCCGGCGAGCCGGTCCCGCAGCGCCGCGCCGTCCGGCGCGGGGCCGCCGTCGGGCCCCGCGGGGCGCAGCACCACGAAGGCCAGCCCGGTCTCGCCCCAGCGCTCGTCCGGGACGCCGACGACGGCCGCCTCCAGGACGTGGGGCAGGGCCAGCAGGGCGTTCTCCACCTCGGCGGGGTAGACGTTCTCCCCGCCGGAGATGTACATGTCCTTGATGCGGTCCTTGATCGTGTAGAAGCCCTCGGCGTCCCGCACCGCGATGTCCCCGGAGCGGTACCAGCCGCCGGCCAGGGCGGCCTCGGTGGCCTCGGGGCGGTTCCAGTAGCCGGCCATCACCTGGGGGCCGCGGACCCAGACCTCCCCGGCCACGCCGTCGCCGACGTCCTGCCCGGTGGCCGGGTCCACGAGCCGGACCTCGGAGAAGAAGTGCGGGCGGCCGGCGGTGCCGGCGTGCGCGAGGGCGTCCTGCGCCTCGAGCAGGCAGACCCCGGGCGCGGTCTCGGTCATGCCGAAGCCCTGGACCACCTTGACCCCGCGGTCCGTCCAGGCCCGGATGGACCGCTCGGGCAGCGGGGAGCCGCCGACCATGATCGAGCGCAGCGAGGACAGGTCGCGCTCGGCGAAGCCGGGCTCCTGGGCCAGCAGGTCGATCATCGCCGGGACCATGAACGTGCCCGTGACCGCCGAGCGCTCGATCTCCTCGAGCACCGCGGCCGGGCGGAACGCGCGGTGGATGATGAGCCGCCCGCCCATCATGAACGTGGGGATCGTGGTCATGTTCAGGCCCGCGATGTGGAACAGCGGGGCCACCGAGAGCATGACCTCGTCCTGGCGCAGGTCCGTGCCGGTGAAGGCGTTGAGGTACTGGTACGTGAGGTTCCGGTGCGTCAGCATGGCGCCCTTGGGGCGGCCCGTGGTGCCGGAGGTGTACATGAGCAGGGCCACGTCGTCCTCGGCCACGTCCGCCTCCACCTCGGCGGTGCCGGCGGCCGCGAGCAGCTCCTCGTAGCGGGCCCCGGGACCGTCCGGGCCCTCGGCGGCCACGAGCACGAGCCCCGGCTGCCGCTCGGCGAGGTGGGCGGCGGTATCGGCGACCTCCCGGCCGTGGACGACCACCGCGGCACCGGAGTCGGCCACGATGAACTCCGCCTCCGCCGGGGACAGGCGCGGGTTGACGAGCACGGGGGTGGCGCCGAGGAGGTTGGCGGCGAAGAACGTCTCCAGCAGCGTGGGGTGGTTGAACCCGATGTAGGCCACGCGCCCCCCGCGGTCCACGCCCAGGCCCCGCAGGGCGTGGGCCAGCCGGGTGACGCGCTCGCTGAAGCGCCCGTACGTGGTGCTCGTGCCCTCGAACTCGATGGCCACGGCCTCGGGGCGCACCTGCGCGCGACGACGGGGATAGCTGCCGACACCGGTGTTCATGGGACTCCTCGGGGTTGTGGGCTGGGTCACTGTTCTCATGAAACCCACAAGCGTTGAGAAAGTCAATCATTGAGTTTGCGATTCCGACGGCCCGGGCGTCGGTGATTGCATTGGCGAATCCTTGGTAGGGTGGGGAGCAGACGGCGCCGACGGCGGCGCCCGTCCCGGCGTTGATCCCCGTCCTGGCCGGGCGGTGGGCCGGGGCGCGACGTGAGGTCGGACGTTGAGGCAGGGCGGCAGTCGCCCGGAAGCGGTCCTCCATCCGACCCGTCATCGAGCAGAGACAAGGCCGGAAGGCCGGAAGGGAAGCCGTGTCCGAACAGCGCATCGCCATCATCGGAGCCGGACCGAGCGGGATCGCCGCCCTGCGGGCGTTCGAGTCCGCCCAGCGCGCGGGGGCCGAGATCCCCGAGATCGTGTGCTTCGAGAAGCAGGCCGACTGGGGCGGCCAGTGGAACTACGACTGGCGCAGCGGGATCGACGAGTACGGCGAGCCCGTCCACTCCTCGATGTACCGCAACCTGTGGTCGAACGGCCCCAAGGAGGCCCTGGAGTTCGCCGAGTACACCTTCGACGAGCACTTCGGCCGGCCCATCTCCTCCTACCCGCCGCGCGAGGTGCTGTGGGACTACATCGACGGCCGGGTCCGGCGCACGGACGTGAGGGACCGGGTCCGCTTCTCCACCGCCGTCCGCTGGGTCCAGTACGACCCGGAGCGGGACGCCTTCACGGTCACGGTGGAGGACCTGCGCTCGCGGGAGACCTCCTCGTCCGTCTTCGACCAGGTCATCGTGGCCACGGGGCACTTCTCCTACCCGAACGTCCCCGGCTTCCGGGGCATCGAGACCTTCCCCGGCACCCTCCACCACGCCCACGACTTCCGCGGGGCGGAGAAGCTCGCCGGCCAGCGCGTCCTGCTGATCGGCGCCTCCTACTCCGCGGAGGACATCGGCGTGCAGGCCTTCAAGATGGGGGCCGCCTCGGTCACCATGAGCTACCGCAGCCGTCCGCAGGGCTACGACTGGCCGGAGGGCATGGAGGAGCTGCCGGGCATCGAGCGCTTCGAGGGCCAGCGGGTGCACTTCGTCGACGGCGAGGTCCGCGAGGTGGACGCGGTGATCCTGTGCACCGGCTACCTGCACAAGTACCCGTTCCTGCCCTCGGAGCTGGCGCTGTCCGGGCCCAACACCATCTACCCGGACGGGCTCTACCGGGGCGTGGCGTGGCAGGGCAACCCCAAGCTTCACTACCTGGGCGCCCAGGACCAGTGGTTCACCTTCAACATGTTCGACGCCCAGGCCTGGTACGTCCGGGACCTGGTGCTCGGGCGCGCCGAGCTGCCGCCGGCCGAGGAGCGGGCGGCGCACATGGCCCGGTGGCGCGAGCGCTTCGAGGCCGTGGACTCCGACGCCGACGCCGTGCGGTTCCAGGCCGACTACATCCGCGACCTCATCGAGGCCACCGACTACCCGATGTTCGACCTGGACGAGGTGGTGCGGATCTTCCTGGACTGGAAGCGGGACAAGAAGGAGAACATCCTCACCTACCGCGACCGCCCGCACCGCTCCGTGATGACGGGGACCATGGCGGCCGTGCACCACACGCCGTGGCTGCAGGAGCTCGACGACTCCCTGGAGCGCTACCTCTCCACCCCGGAGCCGACCGGCATGGAGGACCTCCTCGCGGCCCGGGAGGCCGCCCCCTCCGCCTGAGCGGGGACCGCTCCCGGCGACGCGTCCCCACGACTTTGCGGGCAGGACCCACCGGTGGGTTCTGCCCGCAAAGTGCGGTTGGGTGCCGGGTGCCGGGTGCCGGATGCGCCGGGAGGAGTTCCCGACGGCGGCCGCGCACCCGGGTGCGCGGCCGCCGTCGTGCCGGGATGGAGGCCCGGGGCTAGAAGGCGATCTTCATCAGCAGCGTGCGCAGCTGGCGGCGCTCGCGCTGGGACAGGGTGCCGAGGGTGACGTCCTCGGACTCCAGCAGCACCGTCCGGGCCCGCTCGAAGAGCTCCAGGCCGGACTCGGTGGCCACGATGATCTTGGAGCGGCGGTCGCGCGGATCGGTCTCGCGCTGCACGGCCCCGATCTGCTCGAGGGAGTCCACCAGGGCCACGATCTGGCTCGGGTCCAGGGCCAGGAACTCCCCCAGCTCGCGCTGGGACGGCTTGAGCCCGCTCGCGGCCAGCGAGAGCACGGAGTACTGCCGGACCTTGATCCCCAGGTCGGCGAGCATCATGTTGGCGTGACCTGAGCCACGTCCGCGCGCCCGGGCCGTGAGGAACTGGACCTGCTGGGCCAGCTCACCGGCCAGGAAGCGCTCGATCCCGGCCTCGGCCATGGCCTCGGGGGCGTCGTCGGCCGTCTGGGTCGTTGTCGGCATGGATCCTCGCTCGGCTCGCTCAATCATTGATGTTCTCAAGTGTAGCGAGGAGGGGGAGGTTTGTGCCCCGGGATTTTGCTGGGGGTTTGCCGGGCGGCGCACCCCCCGGCGTCCATGGCGAAATCCTATCGTTGACTTTCTCAACGGTATGGGTTGTGATGGTGGCGACACCACCAGTACAGCCCACCTCCGAAGGAGAAGCCATGTCCCTCAACGGCAAGGTCGCCATCGTCACCGGCTCCGGCGCAGGCCTCGGCCTGGCCTACGCCCAGGAACTCGCCCGCCAGGGCGCCGCCGTCGTCATCAACGACGTCAACCAGGAGGTGGCGGACCAGGCGGTCGCGTCCATCACCGAGGCCGGCGGCCGGGCTGCCGCGGTGGTGGCCCCCGTGGGCTCCTCCGAGACCGCCGACCAGCTCGTCAAGACCGCCGTGGACACCTTCGGCGGCCTGGACATCCTCGTCACCAATGCCGGCATCCTGCGGGACAAGTCCCTGCTGAAGATGACCGACGACGACTTCGACGCGGTCATCAACGTCCACCTCAAGGGCACCTTCACCTGCGTGCGCTCCGCCTTCGCCTACTTCAAGGAGAACGGCGTGGCCGGACGCATCGTCACCATCGGCTCGCCGACCGGCCAGCGCGGCAACTTCGGCCAGACCAACTACGCCGCGGCCAAGGCCGGGATCGTGGGCATGGTCCGCACCTGGGCCCTGGAGATGAAGAAGGCCGGCGTCGCGGTGAACGCCGTCATCCCGGTGGCCGCCACCGCCATGACCAAGACCGTGCCGTTCTTCGCCAAGGCCGTCGAGGCGGACGAGCGCGGGGAGGCCATGCCGGAGTTCTTCCGCAAGGACCTCGGCTTCGGCCCCGCGCGGGACGTGGCCGGCCTCGTGGCCTTCCTGTCCTCGGACGCGGCCGCCGGCATCTCCGGCCAGGCGATCGGCGTCGGCGGGGACCGCCTGCAGGTCTGGTCCCACCCGGAGCCGGTCGTCACCGAGTACCACGACGGCGGCTGGGACTACGAGACCATGCTCTCCGAGGGCAAGGCCCTCCTCGAGGCCAACCTGCAGTCGGTGGGCGAGCGCCTGCCCGAGCTGCCGGCCGAGCTCCAGCCGGAGGCCGCCGGCCGCTGACCCCGGCCCGACGCCGGCCGGGGACCCTCCCGGCCGGCGTCGCCCCCCGCCGGGGCGCCCCCGCACCGCAGCGCCGCCGCGCCGGCCCTCCGGCCGCCGCGCACCCCGGCAGCACCGCACCAGCACCGCCCACCAGCACCAGACCCCAGCACCAGCTCCCAGCACCGCACCCCAGGAGGAACCATGGGCCAGACCCCCGTGCGCTACGAGTGCGCCGTCGACGTCGACGCCATCACCGCCGTGGACATGCACGTCCACCTCGAGGTCGACGACTGCGGCCACGTGGCCATGCCGGACGACATCATGGAGGCCTCGGCAAAGTACTTCAAGGCCGCCGAGCGCACCCCCTCGATCGACTCGATCGCCGAGACCTACCGGGCCCACCGGATGGCCGCGGTGGTCTTCACCGTGGACGCCCGCACCCAGATGGGCCACCTGCCGAACTCGATCGACGACCTCGTGGCCGGCTGCGCCCGACACCACGACGTGCTGATCCCCTTCGGCAGCGTGGACCCCCGCACCGGCCCGGCCGCGATCGCTGAGGCCCGGCGCCAGGCCGAGGAGCTCGGCGTGCGAGGGTTCAAGTTCCACCCCTCCGTCCAGGGCTTCAACCCCTCGGACGAGCAGTACTTCCCGCTGTGGGCGGAGCTGGAGCGGTTCGGCCTGCCGTGCATCTTCCACACGGGCCAGAACGGCATGGGCGCCGGGCTGCCGGGCGGGCGCGGCATCAAGCTGAAGTACTCCAACCCGCTGCTGCTGGACGACGTGGCCGCCGAGCACCCGGGGCTGCCGATCATCATGGCGCACCCCTCCGTGCCGTGGCAGGACGAGGCGAACTCGATCGCCACGCACAAGGCCAACGTGTACATCGACCTCTCGGGCTGGTCCCCGAAGTACTTCCCGGAGTCGCTCGTGCGCCAGTCCAACAACGTGCTCTCGCGCAAGGTCCTGTTCGGCACCGACTTCCCGCTCATCACCCCGGACCAGTGGCTGAAGGCCTTCGCCGAGCTGCCGCTCAAGGACGAGGTCCGCCCCCGGATCCTCAAGGACAACGCCGTGGGGCTGCTCGGCCTGGGCTCCCGGCCGGCCGCCGGGACCCCCGACGCCGGCCGGGGCGCCTCCGCGGGCGAGCGCACCGCCGCGGGCGGTGCGGCATGAGCGGCGGGCGCGCGCCCGCCGTCGGGACCGTCATCCCCTCGGACCTCTACGGCTTCGCCGAGCGGCTCACCGAGGCCGAGCGCGCGGTCCTCACCGGCCTGCGGGAGCAGCTGCAGTCCACGGTGTACCCGCTCCTGAACGACGCCTGGGACCGGGCCGAGCTGCCCACGGAACTGCTCGAGGCGGTGCGCGGGCTCGAGCTGATGGACCCGCCGGCGCTGCGCGAGGCGGGCGAGCCCGTGGGGGACCTCCTCACGGGGTTCCGCAACTTCGAGCTGGCTCGCTGCGACATCAACGTCGGCACGCTCTACAACGCCCAGGCCGGGCTGTTCCGCACCGTGTGCACGCTCGGCGGCTCCCCGGAGCAGGCGCGGGACCTGGACGCGAGGATCCGCACCTACGAGCTGACCGGCGTGTTCGGGCTGACCGAGCCGGACCACGGCTCGGACGTGGCCGGCGGGCTGGCCACCACCGCCACCCGGGACGCGGCCACGGGCGAGTGGGTCATCAACGGGGCCAAGCGCTGGATCGGCGGCGCCACCGTCTCCGACGTGGTGGCCACCTTCGCCCGGGACACCGCCGACGGCCAGGTCAAGTGCTTCCTCGTCCCGCGCGGGGCCGAGGGCGTGTCCATGACGATCATCCCGCACAAGGCCTCGCTGCGGATCATGCAGAACGCGCACATCGAGTACCGGGACGTGCGGGTGGGCGAGGACGCGCGCCTGCAGGGCATCAACTCCTTCGCCGACGTGGCCCGCTGCCTGCGGAACATGCGCTCGGACGTGGCGTGGATGGCCGTGGGCGCCCAGGCCGGGGCCTACGAGGCCGCGCTGCGCTACGTGCGCGGGCGGGAGCAGTTCGGCCAGCCGATCGCCGGGTTCCAGCTCGTGCAGGAGAAGCTGGCGGTCATGCTGGGCAACCTCACCGCGTCCCTGGGCATGGTGGTGCAGCTGACCGAGCAGCAGGCGGCCGGGGTCTTCAAGGACGAGAACTCCGCGCTGGCCAAGATGTACACGTCCCTGCGCCTGCGGGAGACGGTGGCCCTGGCCCGCGAGGTGTGCGGCGGCAACGGGATCACCCTGGACACGGACGTGGCCCGGTTCCACGCGGACGCCGAGGCGATCTACTCCTACGAGGGCACCCACGAGATCAACGCGCTGATCGTGGGCCGCGCCGTCACCGGGGTCGGCGCCTTCGTCTGAGGCCCGGGGCCGAAACCGACCCCCGCGCTTTGCGGGCAGAACCCACCGGTGGGTTTTGCCCGCAAAGTGCCGAAAACCATTGCGCTCATCAACCATTGTGATGTAGAACACATTCCTAGGAGGAAGCCATGACCGAGACCACCACCCCCACGTCCAGGCTCGTCGTCACGTTCGAGGAGGCCAAGTCCCTGGCCGGCAAGGACCTCGGCGTCACCGAGTGGCGCGAGGTGACCCAGCAGATGGTGAACACCTTCGCCGACGCCACGGACGACCAGCAGTGGATCCACGTGGACCCGGAGCGTGCCAAGGACGGCCCGTTCGGGGCCCCGATCGCCCACGGCTTCCTCACCCTGTCCATGATCATCCCGTTCTGGTCCGAGCTCTTCGACGTCTCCGACGTCAAGACCAAGGTCAACTACGGGCTGGACAAGGTGCGCTTCACCTCGCCGGTGAAGGTCGGCTCCCGCATCCGCATGAAGGGCTCCATCGCGGACGTCCAGGAGGTCAAGGGCAACGGCCTGCACATCGTCGTGGACTCCACCATCGAGATCGAGGGGGAGGAGCGCCCGGCCGTGGTGGCCACCTTCCTCGCCCGCTTCTACGCCTAGGCACCGCCGACGGCACTCCACCCTCCGGCGCCGCCGGACCTATCCCCAGGAGAGACCATGAACACAAAGCTCCTCTCGCTGATGGCCACCGTCGCCGTCACGGGACTCGCGCTGACCGGCTGCGGCTCCGGCTCGCCGTCCGGCGGCGGGGACGCCTCCTCGCCCGGGGCCTCGGAGACCGCCTCCGGGTCCGCCGGCGGCTCGGGCGAGCTGGACCAGGTCAAGGTCGGCGTGCTGCCGATCGCCCCGTCGGTCGGGATCTACTACGGCGTCGAGAAGGGCATCTTCGAGGACCACGGCATCGACGTGGAGCTCTCCACCTCCAATGCCGGCGCCGCGATGCTGCCGGCCGTGGCGAACGAGCAGCTGCAGTTCGGCATCGGCAACCCCAACTCCGTGATGAACGCCAACGACCGCGGCCTCGACATGAAGATCGTGGCCGGGTACTCCAACTCGCTGGCCGAGGGCGAGGACATCGCCGGCGTGGTGACCACCAAGGACAGCGGGATCCAGGGCTGGGAGGACCTCGCGGGCAAGACCGTCTCCGTCAACGCCCTGAAGACGCAGGGCGACCTGACGATCATGGAGGCCGTGTCCAAGGCCGGCGGCGACCCCGAGGCGGTCAACTTCTCGGAGATGCCGTTCCAGGACATGCCGGCCCAGCTCGAGCGCGGCAACACGGACGCCATCTGGGTCCCCGAGCCGTTCCTGAGCAGCTCGCTGGCGAACGAGGACAACCAGCTCGTGGGCTACTCCTTCCAGGACTCGGTGGCCGGCATGCCGACCATGGTGACCTTCAGCTCCGGCTCCTTCGTGGAGGAGAACCCGGACCTGGCGAAGCGCTTCGTGGACGCCATGACGGAGTCCCTGGACGCGGCCCAGGAGGACGAGGAGGGCGCCCGCGCCCTGCTGCCGGAGTTCATCAACCTCCCCGAGGACGTGGCCAAGGACCTGAAGATGGAGGAGCTCTCCGCCGAGATCCGCAAGGACCAGATCGAGGAGGCCGGGCGGCTCATGGTGAAGTACGGCTTCATCAGCAACGAGCCGGACACCGGGAAGCTCTACTGGGAGGGCCAGTGAGCTGATGACCCGCGACGGCGGGTGATTCCCTCGGCGTGACGATGCCCCGGACCGGTGGTCCGGGGCATCGTGCTGCCGGAGGGGCGGGGTGCTCAGCCCCGGTCGGGGTGCGCGGTGGCTGCCTCGTGGTCGAGCACCCTCCGCATCAGGTGCAGCAGCTGCTCGGACTCGGCGGCGCTGAGCGGGGCGAACAGCTGCTCGTTCACCTCGACGGCGGGCTGGTACAGCTCCCGGAGCACCTTCCGTCCAGCGGGGGTGAGGGTGGCCACGCGGCGCCGGCCGTCCCGGGCGTCCCGGTGCACGGCCACGTGCCCCTGGGCCTCCATGCGGCGCACCAACTCGGTCAGCGTGGCCTTGTCCACGGCGAGGGCCGCGGCGATCTCGGTCTGGGACAGCCCCTCGGCGGCCCGGGCCAGGCACAGCAGCAGGCCGAACTGGATCGACGTGTGGTCGGGGGACACCTGCTGGGCCCAGAGGCGTCCGTGTCGGCTCAGCATCCGGCGCACCGCCAGGCTGCGGAAATCCTCGGGGGCGACGAGGGAGGCGTCCCCGTCCCCCTCCCCGGGGGCGGCGGCGCCCTCCCGGCGGTCGTTCGGCATGGGGCCTCCTGTCGCGAGAAGCAAGCGGAAACAGTTGAGAAGATTAATGGATTGTCCTTGTTCGCCGACGGCGCGGCTGACTAGGCTGTGAGTCACCTTACAGGCCGTCCGCACCCCCTGCGCCGGCCCGCGGCGGCGGGACCTCCCGCCACCGCACACCCGCACCCCGTGACCCAGGAGCACCGACAATGAGGACCTTCCGACTGGCCGCCGTGGGCGCGGCCGCCCTGCTCGCCCTGACCGCCTGTGGCTCCGGTTCCCCGTCCGGGGGCGGGGACGGATCCAGCCCCGCGGCGGGTGGCCAGAGCGGTTCCCCCGCCTCCGGCGACCTGACCCCCATCGAGGTCGGGGTCATCCCGATCGTGGACGTCGCCCCCATCTACCTGGGCGTCAAGGAGGGCATCTTCGAGGACCACGGCCTGGACGTCACCCTGACCCTGGCCCAGGGCGGGGCCGCGATCGTGCCCGCCGTGCAGTCGGGGCAGATGGACTTCGGCTTCTCCAACGTCACCTCCCTCGTGATCGGCCGCTCGCAGGGGCTGCCGGTGAAGCTCGTCGCCACCGGCCCGCAGACCACCGGCGACTCCGAGGACGACTTCGCCGCGGTCATGGTCCCCGAGGACTCGGACGTCGAGTCCGCGGCGGACCTGGACGACAAGCGCATCGCCGTGAACACCCTGAACAACATCAACGACACCGTCATCTCGGAGGGCATCCGCCAGGACGGCGGCAACCCGGACACCATCGAGTACGTCGAGATGGCCTTCCCGGACATGGTCGGCCAGCTGGAGGCCGGCAACGTGGACGCGATCGGCGCCGTCGAGCCGTTCGTGACCCTCGCCGAGGAGGGTGGCGCCCGGCGCGTCTTCGCGCAGTACGCCGACCCGATCCCGGACCTGTCGATTGCCGGGTACTTCACCACGGATGACAAGATCGAGCAGGACCCGGAGGTGGTGGACAACTTCGTGGCCGCCATGAAGGAGTCCCAGCAGTACGCCACGGACAACCCGGACGAGGCCAAGGCGGTCCTGCCCGAGTACACGTCCCTCGAGCCGGACGTGATCGAGGAGCTGACCATGCCGCGCTTCCCGCAGGAGCACGACCGGGACTCGCTGCAGGAGGTCATCGACCTCTCCCTCGAGGGCGGCCTGATCGACGAGGCGCCGTCCATGGACGACCTCATCCGCGAGGGCGCCTGACCCCTGCACTGGCGGGTCGGCCCCACCGGCCGTTCCGGCCGACCTCCTCCCCCTGCGCTTCGGGGGCAATCCCGACCGGTCGGGATTGCCCCCAAAGCCTTCTCTGGACCCGCCCGCCCCGCCCGCCCCGCCCGCGGCCCCGCGTCGAATGCCCCGGACAACGATTGAAATACTCAATCAAATGGCGCAGACTGGGGGCAGTGTGATTCTGGGCACAGGAGCCGTGAGGAGCTGCAGATGTTCAACCGTGGGATCGGGGACTGGATCCACCGCCGCCGCGTCAAGTCGGCCGGGCACACCGCCGTCATCAGCGCCGCGGGCGAGCTGACCTACGACGCCTGGGCGGAGCGCATCGACCGCCTGGCCGACGCCCTGTCCGCCCGGGGCGTGGCCCCGGGGGACCGCGTGGCCTACCTGGGCGAGAACTACCCGTCCTTCCTCGAGGTGCTGTTCGCCGCCGGGTCCCTCGGGGCCGTCTTCGTCCCCCTGAACACCCGGCTCGCCCCGCCCGAGATCGGCTTCGCCCTCGAGGACTCCGGCTCCACCGTGCTCGTCGCCTCGGCCACGCTGGAACCGCTCGCCCTCGCGGGGAGCCGCGGGACCGGCGTCGGGCTCCTGGCGCTGGTGCAGGACGGCCCCCGGGCCGCGGCCGAGCGCCGCGACGGCGACCTCGAGCCGCTCGACTACGAGGACCTGGTGGCCTCCGGCCGGCCGGAGCGCCCGGACGTGGCCGTGGACCTGGACGACCTGGCGATCATCCTCTACACCTCCGGGACCACGGGCAAGCCCAAGGGCGCCATGCTCACCCACGGCAACCTGACGTGGAACGCCTTCAACGTCCTGGCCGACTTCGACGTCACGAGCGAGACGCGGGCGCTGATGATCGCCCCCATGTTCCACGTCGCCTCCCTCGGCATGGGCGCCCTGCCGACCCTGCTCAAGGGCGGCACGCTCGTGCTCGAGCCGCGCTTCGAGCCCGGCCGGGTCCTCCGGCTGATCGAGGAGCACGGCATCACCAGCATGTCCGGCGTGCCGACCACGTACCAGCTGCTGGCCGAGCACCCCGACTGGGACCGCACCGACCTGTCCTCCCTCCGCATCCTCACCTGCGGCGGCTCCGCGGTGCCCATCCGCGTGCTGGAGGCCTACGAGCAGCGGGGGCTCGCCATCGGCATGGGCTACGGCATGACCGAGACCTCGCCCGGCGCCACCGTCCTGCCGGCCCGCTTCTCGCGGCCGAAGCAGGGATCCGGCGGCCTGCCGCACTTCCACACCGCGGTGCGCGTGGTGGACCCCCTCGGCGAGCGCTGCGCCCCGGGGGACGTGGGCGAGATCCAGGTGCAGGGGCCCAACGTCATCTCCGCCTACTGGAACCGTCCCGAGGCCACCCAGGAGTCCTTCGTGCAGGCCGAGGGGGGCACGTGGCTGAAGACGGGGGACATGGGCTACCTCGACGAGGAGGGGTTCCTGTTCATCTCCGACCGGCTCAAGGACATGATCATCTCCGGGGGCGAGAACATCTACCCCGCCCAGGTGGAGCAGGCCATCGCCGAGCTCGAGGCGGTCGCCGCCGTCGCCGTGATCGGGGTGCCCGACGAGAAGTGGGGCGAGGTCCCGCGCGCCGTGGTCGTGGTCCGCGAGGGCCACGAGCTGACCGAGGAGCAGGTCATCGGCCACCTCGACGGCAAGCTCGCCCGGTACAAGATCCCGAAGTCCGTGGTGTTCGTGGACGAGATGCCGCGCACCGCCTCCGGCAAGATCCGCAAGCCGGACCTGCGCCGCCGGTACGGCGGCTGACCGGAGCCCGACGGCGGCGCCCCGGCCCGCGGGCCCGGCCCGCCGAGGCCGGGCGCGGGACTCAGCCGGCCGGCGTCGGGCGCTGGGCTGCCGCCAGGTCGCGGACGATCCGGGCCGCCGCGGCGCGCAGGACGTTGACGAGCGGGCGGGCCGGGGCGTCGTCGTTGGGCACCACCACCGAGACCGCGCCCAGGACCTCCCCGCGTGCCCCGAGCAGCGGCACCGCGACCCCGCGCGCGGCCGGGTGGACGTAGCCGTCCGTCACCACGTGACCCTCCCGGCGGATCGCCGCGAGCCGGCGCCGCAGGACCCCGGGATCGGCCAGCGGCGCGGGCAGCTGCCCCTGCCGCCGCGCGCCGTCCACGACGGCGTCCCGGTCCTCGGCCGCGAGGAAGGCGACCTGCGCCAGCCCGGAGGAGGAGAGCAGGGCCGGGGTGCGGCCGCCGATCATCGTGTAGTTCACCACCGCGTCCGGCGCGGAGAGTCGCTCGACGAAGACGACGTCCGTGCCCCGCAGCACGCCGAGCTGGACGTGCTGGCGCACCAGGTGATGGACGTGCTGGAGGTGCGGCCGGGCCGCCGAGCGCAGTCCGGCGGCGCCCGGGGTGCGGGCCGCCCACTCCCAGAGCCGGACGCCGAGCTGGTAGGTCCGGTCCGGGGAGCGCTCCACGAGCCCCAGGCGCTCGAGCTCGGCCAGCAGCCCGTGCGTGCTCGACAGCGGCATCCCCGTGCGGGCCGCCACCGCGGAGACCGTCAGGTGCACGCTGGCGGAGTCGAAGGCGTCCAGCACGTCCACCGCCCGGCTGAGGGACGACCGTCCCTCCGATGACCTCGCCATGGTCCCTCCTCCGCGTGCCCCGTCCGGGCCTGCCGTGCCCCTGCCGCGCCCGTCCTGCCGGCAGTACCGGGGCGCCGGCTTTCGCATGATGCGAAAGCCACCCTCCCGTCCCAGTGTGGCCGACCCTACGCTGGCCGCACCAGTGGCCGACCGCGGGGCCCGGCCTCGCATCCCGTGCGGCCTCGACCCCCGCCCCCTCGCCCCTCCCCACACCCACCCCCATCCCCAGCACCCAGGAGCAGACACCATGCCGGAGACCCTCGCCCAGGCCATCGACCGCGTCGGGAACCCCGTCGAGTTCCTGCGCAACCAGGACTGGCCGTCCATCACGTTCCCCATCCGCCCGGAGTTCACGAACTGGCGGGACGAACAGCGGGCGTGGCACGAGACGGTGGCGCTGATGGACCAGTCGCACCACATGACCCAGCTCTTCCTCGGCGGCGCGGACCTCATCCCGCTGCTCGAGTCCATCTCCCCGAACACGTTCGCCACCTTCCGCCCCGGCGTGGCCAAGCAGCTGATCTCCGTCAACCAGGACGGCTACCTCATCGGGGACGGCATCCTCTTCTACAACGAGGAGGGCCCCGAGGGGCTCGTGCTCGTGGGCCACCACATCCTCATCGACTGGGTCCGCTTCAACGTGGAGAAGGCCCAGGCCGCGGGCCGGGACGTCCACCAGCGGCTGGACCCGAACTCGACCATGCGGCAGGGCCCGCCGACCTTCTACCGCTACGAGCTCCAGGGCCCGGAGGCGAACCGGGTCATGGAGAAGGTCTTCGGCGGTCCCATCCCGGAGGTGAAGTTCTTCCACATCGCGGACGTCACGGTGGCGGGGCGGAACGTCAAGGCCCTGCGGCACGGCATGGCCGGCCAGCCCGGCTTCGAGTTCTACGGGCCGTGGGCCGACCACGAGGCCGTGCACTCCGCCATCCTCGAGGCCGGCCGCGCGTTCGGCATCCGGGAGGTCGGCGCCAAGGCGTACTCCTCCTCGCCGCTGGAGTCGGGATGGATCCCCACGCCGTTCCCCGCCATCTTCGGGGAGGACCTCGCCGAGTACCGGGAGTGGCTGCCGGCCGCCCGGGCGGGGTCGATCGGCGGCTCGCTGTACTCGACCGACGTGGAGGACTACTACGCCACCCCCTTCGACTTCGGCCTGGGGCGGTCCGTGCGGTTCGACCACGACTTCCACGGCCGCGAGGCGCTCGAGCGGCACGCGGCGAACCAGTCCCGGCGCAAGGTGACCCTCATCTGGCACGCGGAGGACGTGGCCGCCGTCGTGCGCTCGCAGGTGGAGGCGGGCACCCCGGCCAAGTACCTGGACTTCCCCAAGGCCCGCTACGGCTTCTACCAGATGGACGAGGTCCTGCTGGACGGCCGCCGCGTGGGCATCTCCACCGACGCCGGCTACGTGGCCCAGCCGCAGCTGTACATGTCCCTGGCCACCGTGGACCAGGACGTCCCCGAGGGCACCGTGGTGGAGGTGGTGTGGGGCGAGGACCCGGTCTCCGCCAAGCCGCAGGTGGACCGCAACCACCGCCAGGTGCGCATCCGTGCCACCGTGGCCCCGGCGCCGTACCAGGAGTACGCGCGCACCACGTACCGGCAGGACGCCTACGCCTGATCACTGCCGGCCGCCGCCCGTCCGGACGTGGTCCGGGCGGGCGGCGGCCGTCCGGGGCCAGGCGACGCGTCCGGGGTGGTCCCGGGGGTGACGTGTCCTCCGGAGCCGGACGGCCGGGGTGGCGCCGGAGAGGCCTCGGGGGGATGATCCGCCCGGCGCTCAGGCGGGGCTGCCGGCCGAGAGCTGCTCGGGGTAGAGCTCCGCGAGCAGCTGCAGCCCGCGGTCGGCCCAGGCGATCTCCGCCTCGGCGCGGGCCACGAGGCCCTCGTAGGTGAAGCGCTTGAACGCCGCGGTGCGGTGGTGCTCGGCCTCCGGCACGGTCGAGAGGCGGCGGGCCAGGGGGGCGGAGGTGCCGGCGTCGATCTCGTCGATCTGCTGCTGCCAGGCCGCCTGGATCTGCCGGGTGTGCTCCCGGTAGGCCAGGAGCTGCTCGCGGGCGCGCTGCGGCGAGGCGTACTCGAAGTAGGCGGCGCGCAGGTGCATGGGGTCGCGGTCCCGGGCCCACTGCAGGTCCGAGTCCATCCACTCGCGGAAGGACTGGCGGCCGGCCTCCGTGATGGAGTAGGCGATCTTGCGCCCCTTGCGCCCGAACGGGACCTCCTCGGCCTCCAGCAGCCCGTCCTGGGCCATGCGGCGCAGCTCGGGGTAGATCTGCGAGTCGGGGGCGTGCCAGACGTTGCCCACCGAGGAGCCGAAGCGCTTGGCGAGGTCGTAGCCGGTCATCGGCTCCACCATCAGCAGCGCCAGGAGCGCGTTGCGCAGGGACATGGCGCATCCTTCCCGCGGGGCGACTGGTCCCGTCCACTGTAACGGCTTCCACCTCCCAGGCACTATCCCCATAGGGGATTCGCGGGGCTCCGGGACGGGCCGCCGGGATCAGCCGGGCCGGCCCGACACCGCGGCGTTGAGCACGGGGGCGAGCCGGCGCACCCCCTCGCGCAGCACCTCCGGGGCCACGAAGGAGAAGGCGAGGCGGAAGTGCGGGTCCGGGCCGCCGTCGGGGGTGAAGGCGGCCCCGGGCACGAAGACCACGCCCTCCGCGGCGGCCGCGTGCATCAGGGGCGCGGTGTCCACGCCGTCCGGCATCCGCGCCCAGACGAAGAACCCGCCGGCGGGCCGGGTGACGAGCACGCGCGGGTCCAGCCGCGCCTCGAGCTCCTCCACCAGCGCATCACAGCGGCGGGCGTACTCGGCGGCGCACCGGGCCACGTGGCCCTGCCAGTCGAAGCGGGTGAGGAAGGCGGTGGCCAGCATCTGGCTGGGCACCGGCGGGCAGATGTACGCGGACTCGGCGCACAGGTAGAACTCGCGCAGCAGGACCGGGGGGACCAGGGCCCAGCCGATGCGCACCCCGGGGGCGAAGATCTTGGACACGGTCCCCAGGTAGAGCACCTGGTCCCGATGGGCGGCGGCGATCGGCGGGACGGGGGCGTCGTCGAAGCCGAGCTGGCCATAGGGGTTGTCCTCCACGATCAGCACGCCCTCCTCGCGGCAGATCCGCGCCACCTCGTCCCGGCGCTCGGCCGGCATGAGGGCCCCGGAGGGGTTCGCGTAGGACGGGATCGTGTAGAGGAACGCCACGCGCCGGCCCTCGGCCCGCAGCCGCTGCAGGGTCCGGCGCAGGAAGGCCGGGATGAGGCCCTCCTCGTCGGTCGGGGTGGTGACCGCGTCCAGCTGCCACGTGTTGAAGGTGTTCAGCGCGCCCACGAAGGTGGGATCCTCCACCACGACGGCGTCGCCCGGGTTCCCGAGCAGGCGCGCCGCGGTGTCGATCCCGGCCTGCGAGCCCGGCGTGACGACGACGAGGTCCGGGTCCGCCCCCTCGATCCCGTCCGCGGCCATGACGGTGCAGGCGGCGTCGCGCAGCTCGGGAGTGCCCTGGCCGGCACCGTACTGCAGGCTCAGGTGCCCCTGCCGGGCCACGAGCCCCTCGGCCACGCGGCCCAGGTCCTCCAGCGGCAGGTCGTCCAGCCACGGGTTCCCGCCGGCGAGGGAGACGACGCCGGGGGTCATGGCCAGGTCGAAGACGTCCCGGACCGCCGACTGCCGCACGCCGCGGGCGCGGTCCGAAAGGAATGCTGAGGGCTCGGCCACGGCTCCGAGGCTAGCAACGGGGCGACGGAGGGAGAAGGGGTGTCGCTGGGGCCGGGGCGCGGGGGCGGGAGCTCGGGGAGGCGCGGCGCGGAGGCCGCGGCGGGTCAGCCCTGGCCGGCGGCCTGGTCGGTCTGGTCCGCCTGGTCGGGATCACCGATCTCCACGAGCGGATCGGTGCCCGTGCCCTCGGCGCCTGCGGAGGACCCGGCGCTCGCCGCGGGGGAGGGCTCGCCGCCCGGGGTGGTGATCTTCTCCCCGAGCTCCAGCGGGGACAGGCCGAGGAGGTCCTCGATCCGGACGCCGTCCACCAGGACCTCCGCGTCCGGCACGCCGGCGGCGGCCGCGGCGGTGCGGTTGAGCTGGGCCCGCAGTCGGTAGGACTCGCACTGGCTGCGGCTCACCACGTCCCCGGTCAGCTCGAGCGTCACGCGGTCGCCCTCCACGCGCGAGGAGACGAACCGCAGCCCGTCCTCGGAGGGGTCGAGGGAGTTCGTCACGGCAGGGTCCCCGTGCTCGTACTGTTCGTCGTCCAGCAGGAAGTCGATGGCGGAGGCCACCGGGTCCTCCGTCCTCACCGGCACGGTGGTCACCCGCACGAGCAGGTCACCGCACGCCACGTCCCGGCCGGTCGTGCCGGGCGGGAAGTCCCCGTTGAGCGCCACGAAGTACAGCGGCAGCTCCACGAAGCCCTCGGCGGAGGTCCTCGGCAGCGGATCGTCCCCCTGGTCCTGGGAGGTGCCGTTCCCGGGCAGCAGCGAGCAGCCGGCGAGCACGACGGCGGCCGCGGCGCCTCCCAGCGCGAGGGCCGCGCGGCGCGCGGTGGCCGTGACGGGGCTCGCGGCGGTGCCGGGGGGACGGTGCCCGGCGGAGGGCCGGCCGGCTCGCGACGGGGTGCCGGGCGCGCGGGGTGACGTGCGGTCCGGGCGGCGTCGCGCGGTCATGGAACTCCTGGGGGACGGCGGGCGTGCGGCGGGCGCCGTCCGGGGCCGGCCGCGCGAGGTCGGCACCATCGTACTCCGGAGCCCGTCGGCCGCCGGGTCACGGCGCGGACGACGCCGCAGGTCACCGTGCGGCGGGGAAGAAAGTGGCCGGGGCCCAAGAACGGGGTGGGCCCCGGCCGGTCTGGCGGCCATCCGGTCCTCGGAGGGGGGAATGAGGTGACCGGCCTTCACGCCAGACTCTGCACCGACCGGCTCAGGAGCGGTCGGAAACTTTTGACATCAATCAATACTGGCACGGTATGGCTCTCCTGCCAAGCGTGAACGGCGGGTTAAATCGGTGACCTCGCTCTCATGCCGGCGGGACGCAGCGTCAGCCCTCGTCAAAGGAGGGGGCAGGGGCAGGGTGGGCGCCATCGCCCGAGGCTGACCGCGAGTCCCGCGCCCGCTCCTCCTGCGCGCGGGCCTCCTCGCGCCGGCGCACCCACGCGAGCACGTCCTCGGGGTGGATCCGGCGGTGCGTGCCCCGGTAGGTCACCGGGATCTCGCCCCGGTCGGCCAACTGGCGCAGGTAGGTGTTGGACACCCCGGCCAGCCGGGCCGCCTGCGAGGTGTTCAGCCAGCGGTTCTGCTCCGCGACCGTCACCACCGCGCCGCCGGCGAGCCGGCCGAGGAGGTCCAGCACCGCGGTCGTGGCCGCCGGGCCGAGGCGCACGGTGGTGCCGTCCAGCACGACGGTGGCGTCCGGCGTCGGGCCGTGCGGCGCGCCCAACCCGCCGAGGCGGCCGAGCACCGCGAGCTCGCCGGCGGGCAGGGGACCGTGGGTGGTGCTGCGGGACAGCACGGGGATGTCATCGGCCATGGGCCGAACCCTACCCGTGGCCGGTCCCGCGGTGCCGTCCCGCGGCGCCGTCCCGCCGGGGGCGGCGGCGGTAGGCTGGGGGCATGCCCCTGCGTAACCGCCGTGCTGCCGCCCTGCCCGCCAAGCTGAGCCGGTCCTGGCTGCTGGTGAACGCGGCCCACCCGGAGGACTTCGCCCCGGGCCTGGCCTCGGAGGCGGACTCGGTCCTGTTCGACCTCGAGGCGGCCGTGCCCCAGGACCAGAAGGACGCCGCGCGGCAGTCCGTGGTCGAGGCGCTCAACGGCGGCATGGATGCCTGGGTCCGGATCAACGCGATCGACACCGAGGACTGGCAGCGGGACCTCGAGGCGCTGTCCGGGGCCACCGGGCTGCGCGGGGTGATGCTCGCGCTGGCCGAGGAACCCGAGCAGGTCACCCTGACCGCCATGCGGCTGCGGGCCGGCACGCCGGTGATCGCGCTCATCGAGTCGGCGCTGGGCCTGGAGAACGCGACCGCGGTGGCCCGCGCCCCGGGCACCTTCCGCCTCGCGTTCGGCACCAACGACTTCCGCAAGGACACCGGCGTCTCCGACGACCCCATGGCCATGGCCTATGCGCGCTCCCGGCTCGTCATCGCCTCGCGCGTGGGCAAGCTGCCCGGGGCGATCGACGGGCCGCCGGCCGCCGCGGACGACGAGGCCGCCGTGGTGGAGACCTCCCGGGTCACCGCCTCGATGGGCATGACCGGGCGGCTGTGCCTCAACCGCGCCCAGGTGGACTCCATCAACCGGGCCCTGTCCCCGTCCGAGGACGAGGTCGCCTGGGCCGTGGACATGCTGCAGGCGCACCGGGCCGGGGCGTCCGTGGGCGACGGCTCCTACCTGCCGCGTCTGGCCCGTGCCCAGAAGATCGCCGACCTGGCCGATTCCTACGGCCTCTGGAACGCCTGACCGTCACGCCCGGACACCGGTTCCCGGGCATGCGTGCGGGGACGGTAGATTTCTCCCCAGCCATACCGACGTGACGTCCCCCACGCGGGTGGCGGATTCGTGAAAGGAACACCCATGACCAGCACCACCGCAGGGACGTCCGCCACCCAGGACGTCACCGCCTCCTCGATCGCCGGCTCCGAGACCCACGAGCCCGGCTCCATCCAGGACTCCGGCCAGGGCTCGCCGCGCACCGGCACGGCCCGCGTCAAGCGCGGCCTGGCCGACATGCTCAAGGGCGGCGTGATCATGGACGTCGTCACCGCCGAGCAGGCGAGGATCGCCGAGGACGCCGGTGCCGTGGCCGTGATGGCCCTCGAGCGCGTGCCCGCTGACATCCGCGCCCAGGGCGGCGTGGCCCGCATGTCCGACCCGGACCTGATCGACCAGATCGTGGACGCCGTGTCCATCCCCGTCATGGCCAAGGCCCGGATCGGCCACTTCGTGGAGGCCCAGGTCCTCGAGGCGCTCAAGGTCGACTACATCGACGAGTCCGAGGTCCTGTCCCCGGCCGACTACGTGAACCACATCGACAAGTGGGACTTCACCGTCCCCTTCGTCTGCGGCGCCACCAACCTCGGCGAGGCCCTGCGCCGCATCACCGAGGGCGCGGCCATGATCCGCTCCAAGGGCGAGGCCGGCACCGGTGACGTCTCCGAGGCCGTCAAGCACATCCGCACCATCCGCGGCGAGATCGCCAAGCTGTCCGCGCTGTCCAAGGACGAGCTCTACGTGGCCGCCAAGGAGCTGCAGGCCCCGTACGAGCTCGTGGCCGAGGTCGCCCGCGAGGGCAAGCTGCCCGTGGTGCTCTTCACCGCCGGCGGCGTGGCCACCCCGGCCGACGCGGCCCTGATGATGCAGCTCGGCGCCGACGGCGTGTTCGTGGGCTCCGGCATCTTCAAGTCCGGCAACCCCGAGGCCCGTGCCGCCGCGATCGTGCGCGCCACGGCCCAGTACACCGACGCCGCCGCCGTCGCCGACGCTTCGCGCGGCCTGGGCGAGGCCATGGTCGGCATCAACGTCGCCGACCTGCCCGCCCCGCACCGCCTGGCCGAACGCGGGTGGTGAGCCCCGCCGTCGGGACCCGTCCCGACGACGCCCTCCAGGTGACTTTGCGGGCAGAACCCACCGGTCGATACTGCCCGCAAAGTCACCACGGGGGAGGGCGGGCGTGAGCGCCGGCCGGAGCCCCGCCACGGAGCCGGGCCTCGCGGGGGCGGCTCCCGCCGTCGGGGTCTTCGCCCTCCAGGGGGACGTGCGCGAGCACGTCCGCGTGCTGACCGAGCTGGGGGCCCGCGTGTCCCCGGTGCGCTCGGCCGGGGACCTGGCCGGGCTGGACGGCCTGGTCATCCCGGGCGGCGAGTCCTCGGTGATGGACAAGCTCTCCCGGCTGCTGGGCCTGGCCCCGGCGGTGCGGGACGCGATCGACGGCGGCCTGCCCGTCTACGGCACGTGCGCCGGGATGATCATGCTCGCGGACCGGATCGCCAACCCGATCACCGGCCAGCAGTCCCTGGGCGGCCTGGACGTCACGGTCCAGCGCAACGCCTTCGGCTCGCAGGTCGACTCCTTCGAGACGGACCTCGAGGTGCCGGCGGTGTCCGCCGAGCCGGTGCAGGCCGTCTTCATCCGCGCGCCCGCCGTCCTGGCGGCCGGGCCGGAGGTCGAGGTGCTGGCCTCCGTCCCGGCGGAGCGGCTCGAGGCCGGGGTGCCGCGCGAGGGCCTGGGCGCCGAGGTCCCCGTGGCCGTGCGCCAGGGCAACCTGCTGGCCACGAGCTTCCATCCCGAGGTCACCGGAGACTGGTCCTTCCACCGGTACTTCCTGGGGGAGCTGGTCGGCCCGTCACGGCCGTGAGGGGTGCCGGGTCCTCGCCCGGCACCCCGCTCCGGGCCGGTCCGTGCTCGTCCGCCGGCCAGGGGGTCGCCGGTCTCAGCCGGCTTGCGCGAGCGCGCCCAGGGCGGCCAGCGGGGAGGGCGTGGAGCCCGCGTCGGCCTCGTCCTGCACCGTGTTGCGCAGCACGCCCAGGCCGGTGATCTCCACCTCGACCTCGTCGCCCGCGTCCAGCAGGCCGTCCTCGCCCCAGAACAGGCCGACGCCGCCGGGGGTGCCGGTGACGATGACGTCACCGGGATGGAGCCGGGTGAACCCGGTGACGTAGCTGATGAGGGTCGGGATGTCGAAGTAGAGGTCCGCCACGGAGGCGTGCTGGCGCACCTCGCCGTTGACCCGGGTCTCCAGGGTCAGTCCGTGCACGTCGCCCACGTCCGCGGCCGGGACCAGGTAGGGGCCGAAGGCGCCGGTGGCCGGGAAGTTCTTGCCCGGGATCCACTGGCTGGCGGCCTTCTGCCAGTCGCGGACGGAGAAGTCGTTGTAGTTGGCGTAGCCGGCGACGTGGTCGAACGCGTCCTCCGGGGCCACGTGCCACGCCTCCTTGCCGATGACCAGGGCCATCTCACCTTCGTAGTCGAACGTGCCCGTGGAGGCCGGCTTGATCGCCGGGGCCAGGTGGCCCATCTGCGTGTCCGCGAACCGGGTGAAGACCGTGGGCGCCGTCTGCCCGGTCTTGCCGGACTCCTCCTGGTGCGTCCGGTAGTTCACGCCGATGCAGATGATCTTCCCGGGCGTGGTCAGGCATGGCAGGTAGGAGATGTCCGCCTCGGCGTAGGTGGGCGCACCGGCCAGGGCGGAGGGCTCCAGGGTGCCGAAGACTCCGGCGGCCACGGCGTCGTGCAACGAGGCGGCGCGGCCGGTGCCGGTGGGGCCGAGGTCGTAGACGACTCCCTGCGAGGCGACGCCCCATGTCGGGGTGCCTTCCGGGGTCACGAAGCTGAGGTAGTTCACAAGGGTCTCCCAAGGGTCGGGCCAGGGGGCGCACCATCGGTCCGCCGGTCGCGGCGGAGTGCCGCGCGCATCGTCACACACCGTATCCAGCGATCCTGCACTGTGCAAGAAGAAAATATTCTTCAGCCTTAATTGCGAAAGGGGTGGAAAAATGCCGTGCTGTGCGTCATGCTGGTCCGTGACAGCCGTCTCAGCGGCGCGTGCGCCACCCCGACCCCCGTGAGTCACCGGGGGAGGGCCCGGAGTCTAGGAAAGGACGACCCCCGATGAGCACTTCCAAGCCGGCTCAGCACATGGTCCTGACGACCTTCATGCTGCCCGCGGGATACCACAAGGACAGCTGGCGGATGGAGGGGAGCCGGGCCGAGGAGCTCGGCAACCTGGACTTCGTCCTCGAGCTCACCCAGATGGCCGAGGCGGCCAAGCTGGACGCCGTGTTCTTCGGGGACGTGGTGCACGCCAACACCCTGCTGCGTGGGGACATCAAGATGAACGGCTTCTACGAACCCGTCGCCGTGCTCTCGGCCCTGGCCGCCCGCACCCAGCACATCGGCCTGGTCGGCACCATCTCCACGTCCTTCACCGAGCCCTACAACGTGGCCCGGCAGCTCTGCGGGCTCGACCACATGTCCAACGGCCGCGCCGGGTGGAACATCGTGACCTCCTCGGACGGCTTCCAGAACTTCGGCATGGACCAGGCCCCGGACCCGGCCACCCGCTACCGCCGCGCCACCGAGTTCGTGGACGTGGTGCGCCGGCTGTGGGACTCCTGGGACGACGGCGCCGTGATCGTGGACCGCGCCTCGGGCGAGTACCTGGACCGCACCCGCCTGCACCCGATCGACCACGAGGGCGAGTTCTTCCGCGTCCAGGGCCCGCTGAACATGCCCACCAGCCCGCAGCGCCACCCCGTGCTGGCCCAGGCCGGGTCCTCGGGCCCGGGCATGGAGCTGGGCTCGTCCATCGGGGACATGATCTACACGGCCCAGCCCCACAAGCAGCCCTCGATCGAGTTCTACGCCACGTTCAAGCGGATGGCCAAGGACAAGGGGCGCCACCCGGACCACGTGAAGATCATCCCCGGCATCCTGCCCATCCTCGGGGACACCGAGGCCGAGGCGCGCGAGCTGGCCGACGAGCTCGGCCGCCACGTGCACCTGGAGAACGGGCGCACCCAGGTCGGTGCGGACCTGCGCATGGACCTGTCCGAGCTGGATTACGACGAGCGCATCCCGGCCGAGTGGTTCCGCGAGGACGACTCCCTGGGCAGCCGCTACAAGATTTACCGGATGAAGTCCGTGGAGATGGGCATGACCCTGCGCGAGCTGATCGTGGACCTCGCCCGGTCCACCGGTCACCAGTGGATGGCCGGCACCGCGTCCCAGGTCGCCGACCGGATGGTCGACTGGTTCGAGTCCAAGGCCTGCGACGGCTTCAACCTGAACTCCCCGTTCAACCCCGGGGGTTTCAAGCTGATCTGCGACAAGCTCGTGCCCGAGCTGCAGGACCGCGGGTACTTCCGCAGCGAGTACGAGGGCGCCACGTTCCGGGAGAACCTCGGCCTGCCCGAGGTCTCACCGTCGCTGCAGCCGGCCTGAGGCCGCCCCGCCCGCCCCGGCGCGACGCCGGGGCGGGCCCCCAAGCCGGGCCGCCCACCGCTGGAGGAACCGCGGTGGGCGGCCCGAACCAGTCCCTGGAGAAGAGGTATGGAGATGACTGAACTGACCGTGGAGCGGGCGGCCGAGGCCCCGGGGGCGCGCGAGGAGTTCCTGCGCCGCGCCGAGGAGATCGTCGGCGCCGAGCACGTGATCCGCCCGGGGGCCGAGGAGGGCTACCGGGACCCCTACCCGCTGGTCCCCGGCCGGTCCACCTGGCCGGGCGTGCGTCCCGCCGACACCGCCCAGGTGCAGGCGCTGGTGCGCCTGGCCAACGAGACCGGCACCGCCCTGTGGACGTTCTCCAAGGGCAAGAACCTCGGCTACGGGGGGCCGGAGCCGCGGGGCGAGTCGATGGTCGCCCTGGACCTGGGGCGGATGAACCGCATCCTCGAGGTCGACGACCGCCTGTGCTACGCCGTCGTCGAGCCGGGCGTGACGTTCTTCGACCTGTACGAGTACATCCAGGAGCGGGGCCTGGAGGTGTGGATGTCCGTCCCGGCCCTCGGCTGGGGTTCCGTGCTGGGCAACGCCCTGGACCGGGGCTATGGCATGACGCCGCTGGGTGATCATTCCAAGCAGATCTGCGGCATGGAGGTCGTCCTCCCGGACGGGGAGCTGCTGCGCACCGGCATGGGCGCCATGGAGGGCACCGACCTGGGGCCCCTCTTCCAGGGCGGCTTCGGCCCCACCCTGGACGGGCTGTTCGCCCAGTCGAACCTCGGGGTGGTCACCCGGATCGGGCTGTGGCTCATGCCCTGGCCGGAGGTCTACGTCAACGGCGAGGTGACGGTCGAGCGCGAGGAGGACATGCCGGTCCTGGTCGACCTCCTCACCCAGTTGCGCCGCGAGGACGTCATCCAGAACAACGCCCTGTGCGGCAACGTGGTGCGAGCGGTCACCATGAACGGCCCCCGGTCCCGCTGGTACCAGGGCGAGGGCTCGATCCCGCCGGAGCGGCTGGAGGAGATCCGCCAGGAGCTGGGGATCGGCCAGTGGAACGCGAAGTTCGGCATCTACGGGGACAAGGGCCTGGCGGAGCGCCGGCTCGAGATCATCCGGGAGCGCTTCGCCGGGCTCGAGGGCTTCACCGTCACCGCCCGGATGTACGAGGGGGCCGAGGGCGCCCGCGTGGCCTACGAGGACATCGCCGAGGGCGACCGCACCCAGATGGCCGGCGTGCCCACGCTCAAGCCCCTGGGCACCATCAACTACCTGGCCGAGGACGGCGGGCACATCGACGCGGCCCCGATCCTGCCGGCACGTGGCGAGGAGGTCTGGGACTTCTACCAGGAGGTCAAGGAGCTGTACACCGAGTACGGCTTCGACCTGTACATCGGCTACCACCTCTACCCGCGGCACATGGTGCACGTGACCATGATCTACTTCGAGAACGGCAACGAGGAGATGCTCGGCCGGGCCCGGGAGCTGTACGGCAGGCTGCTGGACGCCGCCCGCGACCGGGGGTATGCCCCGTACCGCAGCCACGTGGACTACATGGACCGGATCGCGGACGGCTTCGACTTCAACGGCCACGCCGCGCGCCGGTTCCAGGAGCGCCTGAAGGACGCCGTCGATCCGAACGGGATCCTCGCGCCGGGCAAGCAGGGGGTCTGGCCGGCACGCTACCGCGTGGAGGGCTGAACCCTCCGGGCCAGAGGTCCGCGGGATCGTGGGCCTTCCGGCGGCGGCCGCCTGGTGATCAGGCGGTCGTCGCCGGGAGGCCCACTTCCACGCCCAGCTTCGTGATGGCCTCGAGCGTGCCGTGGTAGTGCTCGGCCAGCAGCCGGGAGGTGGTCTCGGCGTCCCGCGCCAGGGCCGCGTCGAGGATCGCCTGGTGCTCGGCGGAGAGGTCCCGGCCGGACCAGTTGGTGGCGCTCGTGGCCCAGCGGTTGTACAGCTGCGTGAGGTCGGAGAGCGTGTTCGTCAGGTCGATCAGCACGGGCACGCCGCAGGCGGCCAGCAGCTGCGCGTGGAACGCCTGGTGGGCGGCCGCCCACTCGATGGTGGGGAGGTTCTCCGCGTCGCGGCTGGGGGTCCTCTCCATCCGGTGGTGGACGGCCATCAACTCGCCCTCCCAGTTCAGGTCCCCGCGCTCGATGGCCAGCGAGACGGCGAACTGCTCGTTGACGCACCGCAGCTCGGTGATGTCCCGCAGTTCGTCCAGGGACACGGTGGGGACGAAGAAGCCCCGGTTGGGCTTCAACACCACCAGGCGATCACCGGCCAGGCGGGTCAGCGCCTCCCGGACCACCGTGGACGAGGTGCTGAACTGCTCGGAGAGCTGGTTCAGCTGGAGGCGGTCGCCGGGGGCCCACTGCCCCCGCAGGATATTGGTGCGCAGCTCATCGCGGATGTGCTTGGAGAGCGTCTCGGCATCGGTTCGCTTGGCCATGCCGCCAGTCTAGGGCGCAATCGTGCAAATGTGCGACGAAAAAATTAACCCGCTTCGCCCGCGTCAGGATTGCATTCTTCCGGATCCGCTCGGCCGCGACTATTGCCTGGCTCACATCCACCTCGTACACTCGTGGCAACAGAAAATATTATTCAGCGCAAAATGCACTGAGGATGGACGGGAGACGAGATGACCGCGAGGACCGGGGCCCAGTACAAGGCAGGCCTGGACGACGGCCGGGAGGTGTGGCTGGGTGACGAGCAGATCGACATCACCACCCACCCGGCCATGGCCCGCTCCGTCGAGGGGATGGCCGGCTACTTCGACTACCAGCACGTGCATGCGGACGAGGTGCTCATGGAGTCCCCGCACGGCGGGATGATGAACGTCTCGCACCTGCTGCCGCGCGGCGCCGAGGACATCGAGCGCCGCCACGTGGCCTTCGACCGCCTGGCCAGGTACTCCGTGGGCATGCTCGGGCGGACCCCGGACTACGTGAACGTGGTGCTGGCCGGGCACGTCTCCCGCCGGGACATCTTCGAGCAGTACGGGGACCCCGTGCTCCACGACCGCCTGGCCGCCTACCAGCGCGAGGTCATCGACGGTGACCTGGCGCTGACCCACACGATCGTGCACGCCGCCATCGACAAGTCCGCCGGCGAGTTCGAGGGCGTCAACGAGGACCTGACCCTGCGGGTGGTGGACCGCACCCCCGAGGGCGTGGTCGTCCGCGGCGCCAAGATGCTGGCCACCCTGGGGCCGATCGCGGACGAGCTCTACGTCTACCCGGCCACCCCGATCCGGCCCGGCAACGAGGAGTACGCCATCTCGTTCGCCATCCCGGTCAACACCCCCGGCGTGGTGTCCGTGTGCCGTGACCCCTACGCCGTGGACATGGACGTGGTGGACCGCCCCTTCTCGGCGCGCTTCGACGAGCAGGACGCCGTGGTGATCTTCGAGGACGTGCTCGTGCCCTGGCACCGGGTCTTCATCGACGGCAACCTGGACGTCTACAACCGGATCAACGCCGGCACGGCCACCGGCAACACCCAGCAGCAGACCGCCATCCGCGCCTGCGTGAAGATGGAGTTCGCCTACGACCTGTGCGTGCAGATGGCCAAGGCCACCGGCACCGACGCCACGCCGGACACCGCGGCGATGCTGGGGGAGATCTACTCCTACCTGCGCATCGCCCGGGCCGTGGTGCACTCGGCCGAGGTGAACTCCTCGGACTGGGGCGGCGGGGCCTGGTTCTGCCACGACGACATCTCCTCGCTGCGCACCATGATGCCGCTGTGGATGGCCCGGGTGAACGACATCATCAAGACCCTGGGCTCGCACAACCTGCTCGCCACGCCCACGGCGGCCGCCTTCGACCACCCGCGGCTGGGTCCGCTGGTGGAGCGCTACCTGCCCGGGGCCCAGGGCATCTCGGCGCGCGAGCGGGCGCGGATCTTCCGCACCGCCTGGGACTTCGCCGGTTCCGCCCTCGGTTCCCGCAACGAGCTCTACGAGCGGTTCTACCTGGGATCCGTGGGCCGTGCCCGCGGCCTCGACCACCGCAAGGCGCAGGGCAAGGGCGAGACCGGGGCCTACCGGGCCCTGTTCGAGGACGCCGGCATCCCTGCCGCCGACGCCGTCGCCCGACCCGTCGCCGTCGCCCACTGAGCCCAACCGGCCATGCCGGGGGCGCGGTGCGCCCCCGGCCGAGAAGAGAATCGAGGAGACAGACATGTCCTGGGGACTGATCAGCGAGATGGGCCACGTGGGGATCCAGACGACGGATCTCGACGCCTCCATCTGGGACGCGACCCAACTGCTCGGATTGCGTGTCACGGAGCAGACGGGCGACGCCGCCTACCTGGCGGCCGCAGACGTGCACCACGAGCTCGTCTACCGCGAGTCGGACGTCAACGGCGTGGACTCCCTCGGGCTGGTCGCCCGGGACGGGGACGCGCTGCGGACCATCCGCCGCCGCGTGGAGGACGAGAACCTGGAGGTGCTCAGCGACGCGCCGCGCACGGCCGGGGTGGAGGACGGGTTCAGCTTCGTGGGCCCGGAGGACTACGTCTTCGAGATCACCATCGGCCGCCAGCCGGACGTGGCCGCGCAGCAGGGCTTCGGGCCGGACCGCTACGGCCACCTCAACTTCCACCCGCGCAACACGCGGTCGATGATGGAGTTCCTGCAGCGGGTGCTGGACTTCCGGCTCTCGGACGTCATCGGCGACGACTACGCCTACTTCATGCGGTGCAACCCGGACCACCACGGGATCGCGTTGCTGCCGGGCAAGGGCACGTTCCACCACCACGCGTGGCAGACCCAGTCCGTGGCCGACCTGGCCAAGCTGGGGGACCGGCTCAACAGGGTGGGCCGGGAGCTGATCTGGGGGCCCGTCCGCCATGGCGCGGGTCACAACGTGGCGGCCTATTATGTAGAGCATTCCGGCGCCGTCGTGGAGTTGTACACCGATCTCGAGCAGATCTACGACGACAACCGCGAGCCCGTCATCTGGGGCGCCGACGACAACTGGTGGAACATGTGGAGCGACTACCGTCCCCTGGACTTCCGCGACTTCGGCATCCCGCCGGTCGTCCGCCGCCTCACCTCGGCCTGACGGCGGCCCTCCTCCGATGCGCTCCCGGTCCCGTGGAGCGTGTCCACCTGCTCAGCCTGATCCCGCCGTCGCCGGGCACCCCTCCCCGGCGACGGCCCCCCACCCCCGTGCCACCACGGCGCCCGGAAGTTGGAAACCATGCACCAGACCCCGAACACCGGCTCCGCCGGCCGTCCGTCGACGCCGCGCGACACGCTGAACACCAAGGACCTGCGCCGGGTCCTCGGTTCGAGCATGCTCGGCTCGATCATCGAGTACTACGACTTCATCCTGTACGCCACGGCGGCCTCGATCGTCTTCGACAAGGTCTTCTTCTCCGACCTGGACCCCGCGCTGGCGCTCTTCGCCTCCTTCGGCACCCTGGCCGCCGGGTACCTCGCCCGGCCGCTGGGCGGGGTGGTGTTCGGCCACTTCGGTGACCGAGTGGGCCGGAAGCAGATGCTCGTGGTCTCGATGATGATGATGGGCATCGCCACCATCGCCATCGGCCTGCTGCCGACACCGGAGGTGCTCGGCTGGCTCTCCCCGGTGGTGTTGGTGATGCTGCGCATGGTCCAGGGCATCTCGGTGGGCGGGGAGTGGGGCGGGGCCACGCTGATGGCCCTCGAGCACGCCCCGGCCTCCCGGCGCGGGTTCGCCGCCGCCTTCGCGAACGCCGGGGGGCCGGCGGGCGGCCTGCTGGCCACGCTCGTGGTGTCCGCGACCTCGGCGCTGACCGGAGACGCCTTCCTCGAATGGGGCTGGCGGGTGCCCTTCCTGCTCAGCGCGGTGCTGATCGCCCTCGGCATGGTGATCCGCCTGAAGGTGGCGGAGTCCCCGGTGTTCGAGAAGCTGGCCACCGAGGCCGAGCAGCTCGAGGAGACCCGCAAGACCCCGTTGATGGAGATCATCACGCGGCACTCGAGGACGGTCGGCCTGACGCTCGTCGCCAGCCTCGGCTTCTACGCCTGCCAGGGCATCCTCACCTCCTGGGGCGTGGCCCAGGCCGTCAACGACGGCATCGACCGCGAGTGGGTGCTGAACTGGAAGGGCGCCGCCGCCGTCGTCACCGTGGCCGTCTCCTTCCTGGCCGCCCGGATGAGCGACCGCATCGGCCGCCGCACCGTGCTGACCATCGGCGCCGTCGCCGGGACCGTCCTGGCCTGGCCGATCCTGGCGATGCTCACCAGCGGCGACCCGTGGCTGTTCGTGGTCGCGATCCTCGTGGGCAACGGCCTGGTCCAGGGCATCCTGGCCGGTCCGATCGGGGCGTTCATCTCCGAGCTGTTCCCGCCCCGGGTGCGCTACACCGGTGCCTCGATGTCCTACCAGCTGGCCTCCACCCTGGGGGCCGGGTTCACCCCGATGATCGTCACGGGCCTGATGATCGCCGGCGGGCTTCCCCTCGTGGGCGTGTTCTGGATCGCCGTGCTCGTGGCCGGCCTGGTCTGCATCCGGATCGTGCCCGAGGGGGCGGAGGGCATGCAGGGCACCCACGTGGACCGGGCACGGTTCAAGGCGACCAAGCGCATCGCCACCCGCAACGTGCCCCGGGAGTCCGTGGGTGCCGGGCACGGACCGCGGACGAAGGCCTGAGATGGCGGCCGAGGCGCCCTCCCGCCCCGCGGCGGCAACACCGACCGGCGCGTCCACCGGCGCGTCCACCGGCGCAGCCACCGGGACTGACGCGGGGCAGACCCTCACGGACCGGTTCGTCCGCCACGCCCATCGGGTCCGGTTCGAGGACTTCGGCGAGGCCACGCTGCGCCGTGCCCGGCACCGGCTGCTGGACGCGCTGGGCAACACCGTGGCGGGCCACCGGGCCCAGGGGATGGCCGAGCTGGTCGAGACCGTCGCCGGCTGGGGCGGCCAGCCCGAGGCCACCGTCCTGGGGGACGGCCGCCGGATCCCTGCCCACCACGCGGCGATGCTCAACGCGGCACTGATGCGCTCGTTCGACTTCGAGCCGGTCGGCGCCGAGGGACCCGGCCGGCGGCAGGTCGCCGCGCACCTCACCGGCACCACCGTCCCGGTGGCCCTGGCCGTCGGCGAGCGCGTGGGCGCCACCGGCCGCCAGGTCCTCACCGCCCTGCTCGCCGGGGAGGACGTGGCCGCCCGGCTGGCCTTCGGCTCCGGCTTCGACGTGTACTCCGGCCAGGACAACACCGGCACGGTCAACGGCGTGGGGGCGACGATCACCGCCTGCCTGCTGCTGGGCCTGGACGAGGAGCGCACCCGCCATGCCCTGGGGCTGGTGGTCACCCAGCTGGCGGGCACCGTGGCGAGCATCTTCGACCACGCCAGCGCCTTCAAGCTGCCCATGGCCTTCGCCGCCCGCAACGCCGTCACCGCGGCGGAGCTGGCCGCGGCCGGGGCCACCGGGCCGGCGGACCCGCTGGGCGGGCGCTTCGGCTTCCTGGAGACCCACTGCGCGGACCCGCACCCGGAGGTGATGCTGGAACGGCTGGGACAGGAGTTCTACGCGGACGCCGTCATCAAGCCGTGGTCCTGCTGCCGCGCCGCCCAGCCCTCCCTGGAGGCCTGCACGCGCCTGCTGGACGTCCCGGGCGTCACCGCCGAGCGGATCGAACGGGTCACCGTCCACGTCACCCCGCGCACCGCCGCGGGGTTCGTGGGGCAGCGGTTCACCCCGGGCCCGTGTCCCGAGGTCGCCGCCGCATTCAGCATCCACTACACCGCGGCCGCCGCCCTGGCCTTCGGCACGGTGCGGCCCGAGCACCTGGGCCCGGAGGCCATGGCCGACCGGCGCGTGCGGCGGCTGCTGGAGCGGATCGAGATCCAGGGCAGCCTCGACGACGGCGAGGTGCTCACGGCGGAGGTCGAGGTGCGGCTGGCCGACGGCGGCGTGCACCGCGAGCGCGTGGACACCCCGCTCGGGGACGTCCACCACGCCCCGCTCACGGAGGAGCAGGTCCTGGACAAGTACCGCCTCAACGCCGCGTTCTCGGGGTGCGTCACCGAGGACGTCGCCGCCCAGGGGATCGCCGAGGTGGGCGCGTTCGAGGACCTGCCCGACGTCGGCCGCCTGGCCGGGCTGTTCGGCGCCGGGTCCTGAGCCGGCCGGCGGACCGGCGGGAACGGACCGGCGGGGCCGGACCAGCGGGGCCGGACCAGCGGGGCCGGACCAGCGGGGCCGGCAGCACACGAGAGGGGCGGGGCCGTGACGGCCCCGCCCCTCTCGTGTCTCGTGGTGGCGCCGCCTCCCCCTGGACGCGGATCGGTCGCCGGACGATGCCCCGGCGGGTGCCGGCTCAGCGCCGGGGGACCAGGCCCAGCTCCCCGGGCACCCGCACCTGCGGCGTGCCCCCGGCGAACTCCAGGCGCCGCGGGTCCTCGGGCGTGAAGGGCGGCAGCGGCTCGCCCCCGGCCCGGGGCCGGCCGTCGCGCACGAAGCCCAGGAACCACTCCTGCAGCCCGGCGGCCGTGGCCGCGAAGACCTCGGGGTCCAGGCCCTCGAGGAGGGGGGCGTCCGCCCACGCCTCCCGGTCCCCGAACAGGAAGGGCAGCGGCATGCAGTGCGGGCTGCCGGCACCCGGCAGCGGACTCTGGACCGAGAACCCGCCCAGGTGGACCACCCGCTCGGCCCGGGTGGCGGCCGCGGCCAGCTCGAGGTGGGCCAGGCGGAACTGGTGCAGCGTCATCGCCTCGGCCATCCGGTCCTTGCCGGAGCCGCCGGGGTGCTTGCGGTCGATCCACGCGGCCGCTGCCTCCGGGTCCGCGAAGCGGTGCCGCAGGAAACCCTCCACCGCCTCGGGCGGGAAGGCGGCCTCCGGCGCGGGGCGCAGGAAGGCGGTGGCCTCCTCCGAGGTGGACAGCAGCAGCACCGCGTCCACGTGCAGCCGCGGGGCCGTGGCGGCGTAGTCGTGCAGGTCCTCCGGGACGGGACCGCCGGCGGCCGGCATCAGCGCCATGCCGCGTCCGGCGTAGGCCCGGGACAGGTCGGCCTGGGCGCCGAGCACGGCGTCCAGGGGCGCGCGCTCCAGCCCGCCGGCGTCGGCCAGTGCCGCGGTGACCACCGCCCACCGGTCCCGGAGGGCCTCCGGGGCCAGGGGCGGCTCCCAGGGCAGGCTGACCAGCGCGAGCCGGCGGAACAACCCGGTGGTCTCCTCGGCGGCGGCCAGGGCGTAGGCGTACCAGGCGCCGGCGGAGTCCCCGGCGAGCGTGACGTTGTCCGGGTCCCCGCCGAGGTCGGTGATCTCGTCGTGGACCCAGCGCAGGGCGGCCAGCAGGTCCCGCAGGGGACGCTGGGACTCGTGCGCGGTGCCCCGCGGGCCGAGGTGCCCCAGGGCCCCGATCCGGTAGTTCACGGTGACCAGGACGCACCGCCCGTCGCGCACCAGGGCGGGGGAGGTGAACCAGCGGGCGTTGCCCGTGCCGGAGAGGAACCCGCCGCCCGGGACGAACACGACCACGGGCAGCCCGCGGGCGCCGTCGGGGGCCTGGACGCGCAGCTGGAAGGCGGTCTCGGACTGCTCCAGCTCACCGTTGGCCCGCCCAGCAGCGCGTCGAGCGCCCCGGGCACCTGGGGGAAGGCCAGTGCCGGCTCGCCCGCGGGCGCCTGCGCCCGGCGGACCGGGACCGGCTCGGAGAACCGGTCGGCCGGGTCCGCGGGCCGCGCGTAGCGGAAGACGGCGTCCAGGCCGGTCCGGGGGCCGGTCCCGGAACCGGTCACGGCAGGAACTCGTAGTCGTCCGCCACCACGTGCCGGGTGATGCCCCAGTACTCGGTGGTCTGGAACGGCCAGACCTGGGAGACGCGGCCGAAGCGGTTCTGGTACCAGGTCCTCACGTAGGGCTGTCCCCAGGTCATGCGGGAGTTCTCCGCGTCCACCCAGGAGACGTGGCGGTCCAGGGCCTCCTGCCTCAGGTCCAGCGCCCGGGCACCGCGCTCGAGCACTTGGTGGATGGCCTCCACGGTGTACTCCGCGGCCCGCTCGATCATGAAGTGCAGGCCGCCGGCCACCACGCCGCCCGTGTTCGGGCCCATGAGCATGAAGAAGTTCGGGAAGTTCGGCACCGTGATGCCGGCGAAGGCCTTGGCGTCCCCGCCCCAGTAGTCGTGGATCTCCAGCCCGCCGCGGCCGACCACCTCGATCGGGTCGAGGTAGTCCGAGGGGCGGAACCCGGTGGCATAGATGACCACGTCCACGTCCAGCTCCCGACCGTCCCCGGTGACCAGCCCGTGCGGGGTGAAGGACTCCAGGCCCGCGGAGATCACCTCGGTCCGGGGGGACTTCAGGGCGGCGGCCCACACGCCGTTGTCCCGCAGCATGCGCTTGGCCGAGGGCGGGTAGTGGGGGATGGCCTTCTGCAGCAGGTCCGGCCGGCCCTCGTACTGCTCCTCCATGCGCCGGATGATGGCCTGGCGGAACTCCTCGTTGGCCCGCGAGACGCTGTGCGGGGCGCCCTCCCAGCCCTCCTCGGCGGTGGCGATGTGGATGCGGCCCTCGATGCCCCCGGCGGTCACCCAGAGGCGGAACAGCTGTCCGTAGCAGGGGACCCTGGCATGCAGCCAGTCCGCGGTCTCGGACATCGGCTCGTGGTACGTCGGCGCCGGCAGCATCCACGGGGCGCTGCGCTGGAACAGGTAGAGCTGCTCGACGTCGTCGACGATCGCCGGGACGATCTGGTAGGCGCTCGCGCCCGTGCCGATGACCGCCACGCGCTTGCCGCGCAGGTCCACCCCGTGGTCCCACTCCTGGGAGTGCATCTGGGCGCCGCGGAAGGTGTCCTGGCCCGGCCACTCGGGGACGTGCGGGTGGTCAAGCTGGCCCACGCCGGTCATGATCGCGTTGTAGCGGCGGGTGCGCTCCTCGCCGTCCCGGGTGCGCGTGGTGGCCAGCCAGGTGGCGGTCTCCTCGTCCCACACGGCGCGGACCAGGGAGGTCTCGAGCTCGATCTGTTCCGTGAAACCGGCCTTCTCGGCCACGGTCTCCAGGTACTCGAGGACCTCGTGGCCCTGGGCGAACTGGTGCGGCCAGTCCACGCGCTGGGCGAAGGAGAAGCTGTAGCCGTAGGTGGGGGTGTCCAGGCGCACGCCCGGGTAGTGGTTCTTCCACCAGGTGCCGCCCACCCGGTGGGAGGCCTCGATCCAGCTGTAGGGCAGCCCGGCCTCCTGGAGGCGGTAGGCGGCGGCGATCCCGGAGATCCCGGCGCCCACGATCAGCGTCTCGAAGCCCTCCGCGCCCTCCTGGCGGTAGTCCTCGTAGTGCCAGTCCGGGGACCCGTTGCGGTCCGGGGCCAGGGTGAACTCGTGCTTCATCTGGCCCATCCAGTTCGGGTCGCGCGTCGCGCGGCCGCCGGTGAACCAGTCCAGGACGGCCTCGGCCTGCTCGGTGGTGAGGGGCTGGACCGTGCGGACCCCCTCGTCGCGCAGGCGGCGCAGGCCCTGGAAGGCCAGCTCCTGGGCCCGGGCGGTCTGCTCGGCGCCCAGCCCGCCATGGGGGGTCAGCGTGGTGCCCATGGGCGGCAGCGGCGGGGAGAGCTCGGCCTCCAGCAGGGAGGTGTCCCGCAGGGCGGCGGCGACGGCCGCCAGCAGGACCGGCGCCTCGGCACCGGCCACCATGCGGCGCAGCGTCTCGTCGTCCTCGGTGATGGGCGCGTACTCGTCGACCCAGTACAGGTCGCCGTTCGTCGGCTGGGCGTCCAGCGGGGTGCTGATGGCGGTCATGGGTCCTCCTGGGATGGCGGGGGCGTGGCCCCGGGGATGGCGGGTGGGGCGGTCAGGCGATCGGCTGGCGGGCCCGGCGGACGCGGTCGTCCAGGTGGGTCCGCAGCTGCCGCACCACGTGGTCCTGCTCGCCCGGGGTGAAGACGGCGGCCACGTACCGGTCCGGGCGGACCACCACGTACACCGGCGTGCCGGGCAGCCCGGCGGTGAGGGTCTCGTGCTCCTCCCGCACGTGCTCGACGCCGGCCGCGGCCCCGGAACCGGCACCCGGGCCCGCCGGGGTGCCGGGGCCGTCCAGCCGCACCAGGGTGGCTCCGAGGGCGGTGAAGTAGGGGTCGAGGTCCCCGGGATCCGACGCCAGGCCGATCACGGCCCAGCCGCTGCCCAGGACGGCGTCCAGCCCGGTGGCCTTGCCGGACGTCCTACCGGCGGTGTCCCCGGGTTGCGCCGCGGCGGCCGGGACGACCCGCGGCTGGCTCACGGCGGAGCCCACCGTGACGCCCGGCAACGCCGGCGTCCGCGGACCGGGGGCGACGGCGAGCCCGTCCGAGTAGTCCGGCGGGGTGACGAAGCGCATGCCGGCCAGGTAGGAGTGCACCGGCGGGGCCTGGCGCAGCACCTGCACGGTGGCGTCGCGCAGGCGGGTGGCCAGGGGGTGCGTGGCCATGACCACTGCGCCGATCCGGCGCGAGAGCATCATCATCTTCGCCCCGTGCGCTCGGCGCTCGGTCTCGTAGGTGTCCAGCAGCCGGTCCGTGGCCCCGCCGCGGACGGCCTCGATGAGCTTCCACGCGATGTTGGCGGCGTCCCGGATGCCGGCGTTGAGGCCCTGTCCGGCGAACGGGGGCATCAGGTGGGCGGCGTCCCCGGCCAGGAAGGCCCGGCCGGACCGGTAGGAGCGGGCCACGCGCTGGTGGGCCACGTACACCGCCGCGCGGCGGACGTCGGCCGGGTCCAGGTCCGCGCGGAACGGGCGCATCAGCTCCCGGATCATGTCCGGGGAGGTCATCTCGTCCGCGTCCTCGTGGTCGAAGAGCATGAACTCCAGGCGCAACCGGCCCTTGATGCCGGGAACCAGGACGTAGGGGCGCTCGCCGTCGCAGTGGAACTCGGCGAAGGGATCGCGCGGGGTGGTCTCGTTGAGCAGGTCGATGACGATCCACCGCTGGGGCTGGGTGGTGCCGACCAGGTCGATGCCGAGGGCGGAGCGGGTGAAGCTGCGCCCGCCGTCGGCGCCGATGAGCCAGTCCGCCGCCAGGATGCGCCGGCCCTCGGGGGTCTCCACCGCCAGGGCCACGCCCTGGGCGTCCTGGGACAGCTCGACGGCCTCGGTGCCGAGCAGGACCTCGAGCCCGGGGTGGGCCAGGGCGCGGTCGAAGAGCAGTTGCTCCAGGATCGGCTGGTCGAACTGGGTCTTGGCGGGGTGGCCCAGCCGGGAGGGCACGGGGCGTGCCTCGGCCAGCAGGCGCTCGCCGAGGCCGAAGTAGCGGCTGCCGGTGTCCAGGAGGGATTCGGCCTTGAGGGCGTCGGCGATCCCGAGCTGGTCGAACACCCGGAAGGACTCGTCCTGCAGGCTGATGGCGCGGGGGAGGTCGCCGGGGGCGGTGGCCTTCTCCACGACGGTGGTCCGCACGCCGGCATCCGCCAGCAGCAGGGCGGCGGTCAGGCCGACCGGCCCGCCGCCGACCACGATGACCTCGCGTTCGGAGTGCTGTCCGTTGCTCACTGTCGTCTCCTCGCTCTCGGCCCGCGCCGGTGGGGGCCGGATGCCGGTGCATGGCGCCACCGGCAGTCCGCAGCGGCGCAAAAGTAATGCATATCACTCTGGTCATCACACTAACGGTGGTGTGATGCATAGGTCAACAGAGAATATATTCTTTGCGCCGTGGGGGCCGACGGTGATCGACTCCCCGTCGGCCGGGACCCGCAGGGTGCCGGAGAAGGTCGTGGCGGCCCGCTGCCAGCACTGCTCCGGGGCGTCGGAGGGGACCAGGTGGTGCAGTGCCAATATGCCCACCCCGGCGGCCTCGGCGATGCGTCCGGCGTCCTCGGGCGTGGTGTGTGCCCTGCGGTGGTGGCCCATGCTGGCGTCCAGGTCCTGCGGGGAGGGCCGGTGGTAGCTGGTTGCCACCGAGTCGAGGTCGATCGCCTCGTGCAGCAGCAGGTCACACCCGCTGGCCAGCCGGACCAGGTTCGCGCTCGGCGCGGTGTCCCCCGAGACGGTGACGGATCCGTGGACAGAGTCGATGCGGAACGCGAAGGCCGGGGCCACGGGCTGGTGCTGGACCAGCGTGGCGGTGACCCGCACCCGGTCGTCGCTGAAGACCTCCCAGGGGTCCACGTCCGGGTGGTTGGCGTCGTCGGGGTGGAAGCCGGCCGCTGCCGGGATGGCGATGTCCTCGCCGCGGAACACCCGGGAGAGGTCCGGCGCCCGGGAATCCCGGCGCCGGTCGTTCAGGTCGGTGGCGTGCGCCCGCAGCAGCAGTTCGACGAGGTCGGCGGTGCCCGGGGTCGGTGCGTCCGGGAAGACGGGGTCGGGTGCGGCCCCGGGGTGTCCGTGGGCCGGCGGCAGGACACCGCGGCGGCCGGGACCCAGGACGGGGACGGTCCGGTCCGGGTGTCCGCGCAGGCCCAGCCCGCCCAGGACCATGAGCGAGTTGAGGTCGATGGTGTGGTCCGAGTGGTGGTGGGTGATGAAGACGCCGGCGAGGTCGGCCACGCGCAGTCCGGCCTCCGCCATCCGGTGGGCGGCGCCGTGGCCGCAGTCCACCAGGTAGACCGCGGAGTCCACCACGACGGCCGTGGCGATGCCGCTGCGGTGCCGCGGGTCCCGGCCGCGCCGCAGCAGCGGTCCACCCGCCGTGCCCAGGGTGATCACGCGCATCCCGCCTCCGTCGGGTGCTGCCTGTTGTTCCATGTCCGTCCGTCCGTGGCAGGGCCCGCCGGGAGGCGGGCGAGGGCGTGGCCGTGGGGGGCCACCGGCGTGCCGGCGGCCCCCACGGGTGGTCGATCGCGGTGGCGTCAGCCGAAGATGCCCGCGATGACCTGCTGGCTGGTCCGCTGCCGCTCCGCGACGTCGGCCAGGTCCGGACGGGGCAGCATCGGCACGTCGGCCGGGCTCTCGAAGGCCAGGTCGAGGCCCTCGGCGTTGGCCACCGGGCCGTGGCCCGCCTCCGCCTTGGCCTCGTTGGCCTCCGGCGTGTTCAGCCAGGTGGTGAACAGCTCGGCGGCCCGGGCGTTCTCCGCCCCGTCGACGACACCGGCGTACCAGTAGGTGGCCCAGTTGCCGCCCTCGACGGGATAGGCGATCTCCACCGGGGCGCCGTCGCCGGCCAGGGTGAGGTAGTTGCCCATGGCGCCCATGATGCAGACGTAGGACCGGCCCTGCACCACCGAGTTGTGGCACTCGGCGGTGTTGGAGGAGATGACGACCTCCTGGCCGGCCAGCTGCTCCAGGTAGTCCTGGCCGAGCGAGTCGTCGTTCAGGACCAGGTCACCCCACTGCATCCCGCCACCGTCCGTGGCCGGGTCCGTCATGGCGATCTTGCCCTTGAGGGCCGGATCGAGCAGGTCCTGCCAGCTCGCCGGCACCACGCCCACGTCCTGGCGGGTGTCGTACACGAAGCCGCGCGGCGAGGCGGAGACCGCGGTCAGGGTCCCCTCCTCGAGGGAGAACTGCGGATCGCTGGTGAGGTCCTCCGCGTTGAAGGGGCGGAACTCCGAGAAGTGGTCCCGGTCCGCCAGGGCCACGGCGCCGGCATCGCCGGTGATCACGGCGTCGGCGATCCGCTGACCGGAGGCCTGCTCCTGGGAGACCTTGGTGTCCAGCTCGGCGCCGACGATCTGCAGGGGCTCGACGGTGATCTCCGGGAAGCGCTCGTGGAACGCCTCGAACACGGCGGGCCAGGTCGCGGTGAGGGGCGTGTAGACGTTCACCGTGGTCTGGCCGTCCTCCACGGCCTCGGCGTAGAGCTCCTCGAAGGTGGCCTGGGCGTCGGCGCCACCGAGCGCCGCCGCGGTCTCGACGCCCTCGCGCTCGCCGAGGCCCTCGGCGGCCGGTGCGTCCCCGCCGCAGGCGGTCAGGGCCAGCAGGGACGCCAGTCCCAGGGTGGTCAGGAGGGTACGTGCTTTCATGGTGGACCTTTCAGTGGGTTCCGGGGGGAGGGAAGGAGGGAGGGGATGGGTGGGGGTCACCGGCCGTGCCGCTCAGGCGCCGGCCGCCTGGGGAGCCTGCGACGCCTGGAACGGCAGGCAGGCGAGGGACTCCGGCGG
Organism: Citricoccus sp. SGAir0253; assembly: GCF_005877055.1. Taxonomy (NCBI): domain Bacteria; kingdom Bacillati; phylum Actinomycetota; class Actinomycetes; order Micrococcales; family Micrococcaceae; genus Citricoccus; species Citricoccus sp. SGAir0253. The sequence goes on from NZ_CP039424.1 coordinate 411,812, forward strand.
GATGGCGGCGGCGACGCTGTCCCCGCGGACGGGGGAGCCGTGCGGCCAGATATTGGCGACCTCGGCGGTGCGCAGCGAGACGGCGAAGCGCTGCGGGCCCACCTGCAGGTCGTAGACGTACTCCTCGCCGAGGTAGACGATGTCCGTGACGGTGCCGGTGAACCGGTTCGGCATGGCCTCGGCCGGCTCGCCCATGATGACCGAGGCCGAGCGCATGGCCACCTCCACGGTGTCGCCCGGGCAGAGGCCCTTGCGGGCCGGGCAGTCCAGGCGCAGGTCCGTGTCGTCCAGCCGGATCGTCACGCCGTGGTCGTCGGTGGTGATGACGGTGCCGCGCAGGAAGTTGTCGTACCCCACGAAGTCGGCCACGAAGTGGGACACCGGGTGCCAGTAGATCTCGCGCGGGGTGCCGACCTGCTCGATCCGCCCCTTGTCCAGCAGCACGATCCGGGTGGACAGGGAGACCGCCTCCTCCTGGTCGTGGGTGACGTAGAGGGAGGTCGTGCCCACGCGGCGGTGCATGTCCCGCAGTTCGGTGCGCATGTCCTGGCGCAGGCGTGCGTCCAGGTTGGACAGCGGCTCGTCGAACAGCAGCAGGCGGGGCTCGGCGACCAGGGCGCGGGCCAGGGCGACGCGCTGCTGCTGCCCGCCGGACAGGTCCGTGGCCATCCTCGAGGCGTACTCGTCGAGGCCGACCAGCTCGAGCACCTCGCTGACCCGGCGGGCCCGTTCGGGCACGCTCACCTTGCGCATCCGCAGCGGATAACCCACGTTGGCGGCCACGGACATGTGCGGCCACAGGGCGTAGCTCTGGAAGACCATGCCGATGTCCCGCCGGTTCGGCGGCACGTGGGTCCGCTCGGCGGGGGCGTCCACGACCTGGTCGCCGATCGACACGCGGCCACCCGTGGGGCGCTCCAGCCCGGCCACGCACCGTAGCGTGGTGGTCTTGCCGCACCCGGAAGGCCCGAGCAGGGTGAGGAACTCGCCCTCCTCGATCTCCAGGTCCAGGGACGGGACGGCCGGGGCCGCCTTGGGGGAATACCGCTTCTCCAGGGACTCGATGCTGACTCTTGCCATGGGACTTCCTATCGGGTGCCGGCCGCGCTGAACGCGCGGGCGTCGTCGGGGGTATGGGGGGCGGGAGGGGAGGTGGTCTCCGGACGGGTCGGGGCCGCCTCCGCCTGCAGGGCCTCCACGAGGGCGCCGCGGGCCCGGGTCCTGCGCTCGGCGCGCCGGCGCAGCAGACGGCCGAGGCCCATCAGGACGGCCCCGCCCAGGGCCAGCAGTGCCAGCAGCACCAGGAGCAGGGCGGCCGCCCGGGAACCGTTGCCCAATTGGGTGTAGTAGTTGTAGACGAGCAGCGAGACCGTCTCGGTCTTCGTGCTGGACAGCAGGATGGGGATGTCCAGGCTGCCGGCGGCCATCACGCCGGTGATGAACCAGGAGGCCAGGAAGGTGGGGCCCACCAGGGGCACCACGATGGTGGTCACCATCCGGGGGGCGGAGGCACCGCTGACGCGCGCGGACTCCTCCAGCTCCACGCCGAGCTGGCCGACGGGGCCGCTGGTGGCGCGCTGCGCGATGGGGGTGACCACGATGACCAGGGCGATCAGCACGATCCAGATCGAGCCGTAGAGGTCCCGCAGGCCGGGCACGCTCAGGTAGGCCCAGGTGATGGCCAGGGCCAGCACGATCCCGGGAACCGCGACCACCGCCCACACGATCAGCTCGGGGAGCCTGGCCAGCCGGGTCCTGCTGCGCAACGCCACGTAGCTGATGACCAGGGCCAGGGCGGTGGCGAGGAAGCCGGCGAGGATGCCCACGAAGAAGGTGTTCTGCAGTGCCCGGAGCACGTCGGGTGTGGAGAACAGGTCCAGGTAGTGCTCGAGGGTGAAGCCGGTGACGCCGAGGATCGGCTGGAAGGACCCGATCACCAGCTGGACGAGGGGCAGCACCAGGGCGATCGCGGTGTAGAGGACGAACAGGCCCAGCCCCAGCCACCTCCAGGCGCCGATGTCCTCCTTCTCCAGGCGGTACGCCTTGCCGGTGACGGTGATGAAGTTCCGGTTGCCCAGGACCCTGGCGCGGACCGTGACCAGCAGGTAGATGATGGCGATCAAGAGCAGGGCCAGGGCGCTCGCGGAGTCGTAGCGGATCGGGGTGGTGGCCAGGAAGTCGTAGATCTGGGTGGGGAAGACGTAGATCCCGGCGGGCACGCCCAGGATGAGGGCCACGTCCAGCTGGCCCAGGGAGTTGACGAAGCCGAGGATCGCCAGCCCGGACAGGGTGGGCAGCAGGATGGGCACGTTGATGTCCAGGAACAGCCGCAGCCGGTTGGCACCGGAGAGGAGGGCGGCCTCCTCCATGGAGCGGTTGAGCGCCCGCACCGGCCCCATGAGCAGCAGGTACATCACGGCCACGCCCTTCAGGCCGCTGATCAGGATCAGGCCGGCCCAGGAGTAGGCGTCGAACCGGGCCGAGCCGTCCGCGTCCGTGCCCAGCACGGAGGTGAGCAGGCCGGTCGGGCTGGTGAGCATGCCCCAGCTGATCGCGAAGAACAGCGTGGGGATGGCGAAGATCGTCACCATGGTGATCGTGATGAGCCGCGCGCCGGGCACGTTGGTGCGCGTGGCGAACCAGGCGAAGGCGAAGCCGCCGATGATGCCGATGGCCTGGACCCCGACGGCGTAGACCACCGAGGCCCACAGGGTCTCCCAGGTGGCGGGGTCCCCGTAGGCGTCGACGAATCCGGAGAGGCCGAGGTCGCCGCTGGTCCCCGGCTGGCCGCTGCGGAAGGCCCCGTAGAGCAGCATCAGCAGCGGGTAGCCGAAGAAGGCGGCGATGGACAACAGGAAGACGAGAAGGGCAGGGCTGGCTGACCTGAGACGGTTCACGATGGCTTCTCCAGGGGACTCGGGCACTGCCGGCGGTGGCATCGCCGTGGCGAGGGGAACTGAGAATCCATACTGAGTGTGATCTCAGACACTGTCAACGATTCTGCATAATTTGTCGCGAAAGTATTCCTGTAGTCCAGCCTCCGAACCCGCGGTTCAGAATTCTCGGGGCCAGGTCTGGCGTGATCGACGTCACGAATATATTCTGTATTGCACAGTACAAAATGTTGACCGGGCTAGCCGGTGACAACCAGCCTCAAGGAGGACTCCATGAGCGACACCACTCTCGACACCCCGACCACCTTCGACCCCCGGGCGTTCCGTGACGTCCTGGGCCACTACCCCACGGGCGTGGTCGTGGTGACGGCCATGGTCGACGCCGCTCCGGTGGGCATGGTCGTCGGCACCTTCAGCTCGGTCTCGCTGGAGCCCCCGCTGGTCTCCTTCATGCCGATGACGAGCTCGTCGTCCTACGCCAAGCTGCGCGCGGCGGACCGGGTGTGCATCAGCGTCTTCGCGCACGACCAGCTCCAGGCCTGCCGCACGCTGGCCTCCAAGGACCCGGAGAAGTTCGACAAGGTCGAGTGGACCCCCTCGGCGGCCGGGGCCCCGATGATCGCCGACGCCGTCGCCCACATCCACGGCCGGATCGAGCGCGAGGTCGAGGCCGGGGACCACTACATCACCCTCGTCGCCGTGGACGATGTCGCGGTGAACCGACCGGTGACGCCCCTGCTGTTCTTCCAGGGTGGCTACGGCGGCTTCTCCACCACCGGGCTCGCGGCCCACGTCGACGAGTCGCTGATCTCGGCCGTCCGGGTCGCGGAGGCGGCCCGCCCGCAACTGGACCGGCTCGCCCGTCGCTTCGGCTGCTCGGCCGCGGCCCTCGTGCAGGTCAGCGCCGTGGACCAGACCATCGGCGCCACCTCGTACGGGGGTGACAGCGACGCCGACGAGCGCATCGGGGTGCGCGTCCCGCTCATCCCGCCGCTCGGCGAGGCCGCGGTGGCGTGGAGCGCCGAGCAGGTGGACCGGTGGGTCTCGCGCATCTTCCCGCAGGATGAGCAGGTTATCGCCCGCTACCGCGAGGCGGCGGAGCGGGTGCGGACCCAGGGCTACGCGATCTCGCGCGTGGACCACGACCCGGAGGGCTACGCGGCCCTGGGCGAGGCCCTCGGCGAGTACGCCCACGGGGAGCTGACCCCGGCCCGCGACCGCGCGGTGCGCGCCGCCATCGCGGGGGCCGGGCACTTCTTCGGCGGGTCCATCACCGACTCCGACTCCTCGATCGACCTGGCGAGCGTGGTGGTGCCGGTGTTCAGCCCGGACGCCGACGAGCCGCGCAACTCGGGACTGGTGCTGCGCCTGTGCCACCTGCCGGCGGGCGTGGACGCGCCCACCGTGCGGGAGTGGATCCACGCCCTGCAGGAGGCCGCGCGAGAGGTCGCCGAGACCCTGCGCACCACCGCCCGCAAGGACCATGCACGGTACGCCGCCTCCGGACTGCGCACGTCGTGAGCGGCCGGTCCCGGCGGCGTGCCGGGACCGGACGTCGGTCGGCCGGCGTCCAGCCCGCCGCGGGGGGTGACCGGACCCTGGGCCGCGGCACGGCCCGCCGGGGTGGCCCTGGACCACCCCGGCGCGGCCACCGCTGAGGCGCAGTCCTACCGGCCCTCCGGGCGTCGGGGCACCGGCCGATCACTTCCCTGACACGTCGGAGAAATCCCCGGCAGGGGCCGGGACGCGGCATAGAGTGCTTGACGATCCAGAGAGTCGGAGTATTCGTGTCACCTCGTTCCCCCGGGCACCCGCCCGTCAGCCGCTTCCGTTCGGACATCCAGGGGCTGCGCGCGCTGGCCGTGCTGCTCGTCCTGCTCTACCACGCCCACATCCCCCTCTTCACGGGCGGGTTCGTGGGTGTGGACATCTTCTTCGTGATCTCCGGATTCCTGATCACCGGCGGGCTGCTGCGCGGCATCCAGGACCACGGACGGGTCGACCTGCTCGACTTCTACGGCCGCCGGGCCCGGCGCATCCTCCCCGCGGCGCTGCTGGCCCTGGTGGGCGTGGTGGCGATGACGCTGGCGTTCCTGCCGCGCTCGCGCTGGGACGCCATCTTCACCGAGGCCACCGGCAGCGCGCTGTCCGTGGTGAACTGGATCTTCGCCCAGGCCTCCACCGACTACCTGCGCCAGGACGAGGCGGCGAGCCCTGTCCAGCACTTCTGGTCGCTGGCCGTGGAGGAGCAGTTCTACGTCTTCTGGCCCCTCCTGCTGCTCGGGGCGGTGCTGGCCGGCCGAAGGCTGACGGCGGCGCACCGGCGCCCGGCCGGCACCGGTCCCTCCTTCGCCGTCGTGTCCCGGCGGTTCATCGTGGGCGCCGCGGTGCTGCTGTTCGTCCTGTCCCTGGCGCATGCGGTCACCTACACCGCCGTGAACCCGGGGGCGGCCTACTTCGCGACGACCACGCGGACCTACGAACTGGCGATCGGCGCGCTGGTGGCCATCTTCGCGGACCAGCTGGCCCGGGTCCCGCGCCGCGCCGCCCTCGTCCTGGGCTGGGCGGGGCTGGCGGCCATGCTCATGGCCGGGCTGGGCTACGACTCCTCCACCGTGTTCCCGGGGGCCGCTGCGCTGCTGCCCACGCTGGGCGCGGCCGCCGTGATCGTGGCAGGCATGGACGGCCGCCAGCAGGAGGGGGTCGGCGCGCTGCTCTCCCTGCGTCCGGTCACGTGGGTGGGGGACATCTCCTACTCGCTCTACCTCTGGCACTGGCCGCTGATCGTGGTGGCCACCTACCTCTCCGACGGGCTGGGCTGGCGGACCGGCCTCGTGGCGATCGTGGTCTCCGTGCTGCCGGCGTGGCTGAGCTACCGGTTCGTGGAGAAGCCGTTCCAGGCGTGGCGCTGGGTCCGGCCGCCGGCCCGGGCGATCCGCGTCGGCCTGGCGGGCACCGCCGCCGTCGTGGTCGTGGCCGTCTCCCTGGACGTCTACAGCTCCCGGTCGGGCCCGACCGCCTGGGCCTCCCCGACGTACGACGCCTCGGTGCAGGAGGCCGCCACGGGCGCCGACGCCCCGCCGGTGGGCATGGAGCTGCTCGCCCAGGACCCCGCCGCGGCCCGGCCCCCGGCCCCGGGGGCGACCCTGGTCCCGGCCCTGGGGGACGTCAAGGACGACCTGCCCGAGAGCTACGGCGAGGGCTGCATCCAGGGGCGGCGGGACGTGGAGCCGGCGGCCTGCGTCTACGGGCCCGACGACGCCGAGGTGCGCATCGCCCTCGTGGGCGATTCCCACGCCGGGCACTGGATCCCGGCACTCACGCGGCTGGCGGCCGAGAACGACTGGCAGGTGCGCGCGTACGTCAAGACGTCCTGCCCGTTCACCGCCGGCACCGTCATGTACGACGAGGAGACCCCGTTCGTGGAGTGCTCCGACTGGAACGCGGCCACCCTGGACGAGATCAAGCGCCAGGACGTCGACCTGGTGCTGTCCTCGACGTCCAAGTACGACGCCCCGGCAGGGGAGACCGTCCCGGAGGGGATGGCGACGGCGTGGCGGGAGCTGGCGGACGCCGGCATCCCGCACGGCGTCCTGGTGGACCCCGCCTCGCCCCGGTTCAACGTGACCGAGTGCATGGAGGAGAACCCCGAGGACCTCGCCGCGTGCTCCTTCGCCGAGGACGAGGCCGAGTGGACCGGCTCGTTCAACCAGCGCGAGGCGCTGGAGGCGGTGCCCTCGTCCCGGGAGGTGGACCTGACGCCGTGGATCTGCCCGGAGGGCACCTGCCCGGCGACCATCGGCGGCGTGGTGGTCTGGCGCGACTCCAACCATCTCACGGCCACCTTCGCGGACTCCGCGGCGCCCGTGCTGGGCACCGTCCTGCGCGAGGAGGAGCTGGTCCCCGCGCCGTAGGGACGGCGCCGGCCTCCCGGACGATGCGATCCCCGCACTCCCGGAGGCCGGGAGTGCGGGGATCGCCAGGACGGGCCCCGTCGCGGGGCGTCGCGGTGCCCGGCCGGCACGGCATCAGCCCCGAGGGCTCAGGAACTCCTGGATCGGCGTGCCGTCGATCAGCACCCGGGCGGTGCCCACCCCGGCGTTGGCCGCTGCGGTGTGCTCGAGCTGGGCGATGATGCGCGGGTCGTCGCACGTGCCGCCGGAGACCGGCTGGCCGGTGAGCTCCACGGTGACCGTGTCCCCGGCGATCGAGACGTCCTGCACCTCGAGCGTGGACTGGTACAGGGCGTTCACGAAGCCGCCGGGCACGTCCCGGCCCGTGGCCAGCAGCAGGTCGATGCCGGCCTCGACGCGGTCCTCGTCCCCCACGGGGCCGGAGGAGTCGCCCACCGTCACCGTGTCCTCGAAGAGCAGGTCCCCGCACCCGGGGAACTCGACGCCCGGCCGGCCGGAGCCGTCCAGCGCGATCCAGTAGGCGGTGACCTCGTCGTCCGGGCTGTCCACGGGGGAGGGGCTGGCGGAGGGCGCCGCCGAGGACGGGGCGGCCGACGGCGAGGCGCTGGCCGAGGGGGAGGCGGGGGCGGTCGCGGACCGGCTCGCGGACGGCGAGGCGCTCGCCGACGGGGCGGCACTCCCCGAGGCCGATGCGGAGGCGGACGCCGACCCGGTGGCGTCGGCCGAGCCGCTCCCGCTGGGGCTGGCCGAGCCGCTCCCGCTGGGGCTGGCCGAGCCGCTCCCGCTGGGGCTGGCCGAGGCCTCGGCGGAACTGGCCGGGGCGGAGGACGGGGTCGGGCTCTCGGCGGGCTCGTCGGTCCCCTGCGTACAGGCCACGAGGCCCAGGGACAGGGCCGCGGCCAGGGAGGCGAGCGTGAGGAGCGGGCGGCTGGAGTGACGCGAGTGACTCATGGGGCGAGGATATCCCGGCGACGGCCACGGACGCGGCGAGCCGCGCCCCTAGACTCGGACCATGATGGACTGGATCTCCGCCCTGCCCCTGGGCTGGGCGATCCTCCTGTTCTGGGCCGGCGCCATCCTGCGCGCCACCACCACCTATGCCCTCGGCCGTGGGCTCGCCGCCGGCGCCCGGCACACCCGGCTGCGCCGCCGCCTGACGGGCCCGGCGTCCCTGCGGGCCACCCGGTTCGTGGACCGCTGGGGGCCGTGGGCCATCCCGCTGTGCTTCCTCACGGTCGGCCTGCAGACCGCCGTCATCGCCACCGCCGGGATCACCCGGATGCGCTGGGGGCGGTTCCTGCCGGCCATGCTCCTGGGTGCGCTGCTGTGGGGCATCCTCTACGGCACCGTGGGCATGGCCGTCGTCTGGGCCGCGCTCGCCGCCGCGGTCGGCAGCCCCTGGTTCGCGGCCGCGCTCGGGCTGGTCGGGGCCGGCGTCCTCGTCCTGTGGCGCACGGGCGTCCCGGCCCGGGTCCGCGCGGCGCGGCAGGGGCGCCGGTCCGGTGCCCGGGCACCGGTGCCCGACGGCGGCCGGCGCGCGCCGTCGTCGGGCCCGTCCCGTCCGGCTCAGCCGGACACGACCTCCGGCGCCGGGCGGTAGTCGGTCTCGGGGTCCAGGCCCAGCGGGCCCGCGACGGCGTCCAGCACGCCGCGGTGGGTGAGCACGCCGTCGTGGGCGTTGAGGCCCTCGGTGAAGCCCGGCTCCGCGGCCAGCGCCGCGCGCCAGCCGCGGTCGGCGATCCGCAGGACGTAGGGCAGGGTCGCATTGGTGAGCGCCGCCGTGGAGGTCTGGGGGACCGCCCCCGGGATGTTGGCCACGCAGTAGTAGAGCTGCTCGCCGACCCGGTACGTGGGGTCCTGGTGCGTGGTGGGCCGGGAGTTCTCGAAGCAGCCGCCCTGGTCGATCGCGATGTCCACGAGCACCGAGCCCGGACGCATGGAGGCCACCATCTCCTCGGTCACCAGCTTGGGGGCCGCCGCGCCGGGGATGAGCACCGAGCCGATGACGAGGTCGGCGTCCGCGACCGCCTCGGCGATGTGGAGCTGGGAGGAGGCCATGGTGCGCAGCCGGCCCTGGTGCACGGTGTCCAGCTGGGCCAGGCGGTCGAGGTTGATGTCCAGCACCGTCACGTCCGCCCCCAGCCCGGCGGCGATCACCGCGGCGGACTCCCCGGCCACGCCGGCCCCGATCACCGCGACGCGTCCCCGGCGCGTCCCCGGCACCCCGCCGAGGAGGATCCCGGACCCGCCCTGCGCCTCGGTGAGGTGGTACGCCCCGGCCGTCGGCGCGAGCCGCCCCGCCACCTGGCTCATGGGCGCCAGCAGGGGCAGCGCGCCGTTGCGCGTGACGGTCTCGTAGGCGATCGCGGTGGCCCCCGAGTCCATCACCGCGCGCGCCAGCCGGGGATCGGCGGCCAGGTGCAGGTAGGTGAACAGGACCTGCCCGCGGCGCATCCGCTCCAGCTCCGGGCCCACCGGCTCCTTGACCTTGAGCACGAGCACCGCCTGGTCCCACACCTCCTCGGCCGTCTCCACGATCCGGGCCCCGGCCTCCACGTATGCCTCGTCCGTGCTGCCGGAGCCCACGCCGGCCCCGGACTGGACGAGCACCTCGTGCCCGTGGTGGACGAGCTCCGTGACGCCGGCCGGGGTGAGGCCGACGCGGAACTCGGTGTTCTTGATCTCCGAGGGGACGCCGATGAGCATGCCCCGACGCTAGCCCCGCGCGGGGCGCCCGCGGGAGGTCCGGCCGCTCCGTGCCCTGTCGGCGCGCATACTGAGGGGGTGGACCTCCAGATCATCACGACCGTCGTCGCCGGCCTGCTGCTCACCGTCGCCGTGCTCGGCACGGTCTTCCCGATCCTGCCCGGCTCCATCCTGGCGATCATCACGCTCATCGCCTGGGCGTGGATCCTCGGCTCCCCGGCGGCGTGGACGGCCGCCGTGGTCGGCGTGGGGCTGGCCGTGGCCGGGATGAGCGCCTCCGCCGTGCTGACCGGCCGCACCATGCGCCGCGAGCGCATCCCGCACGGGCCCGTCCTGGTGGGCGTGGCCGGGGCCGTCGTCGGGATGTTCCTCATCCCCGTGGTCGGGCTGTTCGTGGGCTTCGCCGGCGGCCTGCTGGCCGCCGAGCTGGTCCGGCGCCGGGACGTGCGCGCGGCCGCCCGCTCCTCGTGGCAGGCGCTGAAGTCCATGGGCGCGGGGATCCTCGTGGAGTTCGCCTGCGCCGCCCTGGCGGCCTCGGCCTTCGCCCTCGGTGCCCTCGTGCACTTCCTCAACCGCTGAGCACCGCGCCCCGGGGCGCCGGCGCCGCGGGGCCGCACCGCTGACCACCTCGCCCACCGACCGCCCCGACCCGCAGACCACGCCACCCCGGAGGGAACCATGGGAACCTACGACATCCAGCTCGAGCAGACCGGCTCCGCCCCCGACTGGACCCTGCTCGTGCTGTGCGCCATCGCCGCCGTCCTGGGGCTGGTCGCCGCCGCGGTGGTGGTGCCGCAGTTCCTCGCCGCGGTGCGCGGGGAGCGGGCGGACGCGGGACGGACCGCGGCCGGGAACCGGGTGGGCCTGGCCATGGCCACCCTGCTCTCCGCGGTACTGGTGGTCGGCGGGATCATCGGCGTGGTGGTGTCCCTGACCGCCGAGGGGCTGTACCACGCCTCCGGCTTCGTGGAGGCGACGGGCACCGTGGACGGCCAGCGGTGGCTGAAGATCGCCGAGATGCCCTTCGCCGTGGCCTGGGAGGGCGGCGAACTGCAGGACGGCGACCGCGTCGGCGCCGCGTGCACGGAGGGCTCCGCCGTGCCCGGGCTCGACTGGACCTGCGCCCCGCCCGGGAACTGACCGCGGGCCGCCCGGTGCGCGGCCGCCGTCGGGCCGGGGGAACCCGGGGGCGACGCCCCGCCGTCGGGCCGGGGGCACCGGCCCCCATGATGACTTTGCGGGCAATACCCACCGGTCGGTAGTGCCCGCAAAGCATTGCTCGCAAGGCAGCGCCCGCACAGCGGCAGGGAGCGGGTCAGACGGCCGTGTTCGGCGCCTGTCCCGGGTCGCCGAAGCGCCGGGCCGCCTCGCGCTCGCGGTACCGGTCGAGCAGCGTCATGGCCGGTCCGGTGGTGACGCCGTGCACCACGATGGACAGGGCCACGACCAGGCCCACGATGGCCCACAGGTCGTCGCTCGTGGCGCCGAAGTCCCCCTCGCCGAGGGCGTAGGCGAGGTAGTACAGCGAGCCGATGCCGCGGATGCCGAAGAAGGCCGTGGCGGCGCGCTCCCGCGGGCCGGTCTTCCCCCCCGCGAGTCCGAGCCACCCGGCCAGGGGCCGCACCACGAGCAGCACGGCCAGGGCGACGGCCAGCTCGCGCCATCCGGCCTCCGCGAGCAGGCCGCGGGAGATGGCGCCGCCGAGCAGGACGAGGATGACCACCGTCAGCAGGCGCTCGAGCTGCTCGACGTAGCTGTGCAGCACCCGGTGGTAGCCGTGCGTCCGCTCGGCCGCGCGCACGGTCACGGCGCAGACGAACACCGCGACGAAACCGTAGCCCTCGACCGCCTCCGCGGCCCCGTAGGCCAGGAAGGTGGCCGCCAGCGCGACGAACCCCTCCGAGTGCTCGGCCAGCCGGTGGCGGCCGAACCGGGAGGAGAAGAACACCGCCGCCAGCAGCTTCCCGGTGCCCACCCCCAGCAGCACCCCGACGGCGATCCGCCACAGCACGTCCACGGCGAACCACTGCGGGAACCAGGCCGCGGGGGAGGTGCCGACCAGGCTGAGGGTGATGGCGAGGTAGACGAACGGGAAGGCCAGCCCGTCGTTGAGCCCGGCCTCGGAGGTCAGGCCGAAGCGCAGCTCGTCCTCCCGCTCGAGCGGCGAGCCCGGGCCGGATCCCTCGCCGTCCTCGCCGCCCTCGTCCTGTTCGTCGGCCGGCTCGCCGACCTGCACCTCGGAGGCCAGCACGGGATCGGTGGGGGCGAGGGCGGCCCCGACGAGGAGCGCTGCGGACAGGCCGAGGCCCAGCACCCACAGCCCCAGGAGCGTGAGCCCGAGGATGGACAGCGGCATGGCGATCCCCAGCAGCCGCCACGTGGTGGCCCACCGCCGCCAGCCCAGGGGACGGTCCAGCGCCAGGCCTGCGCCCATGAGGGAGATGATCACGCAGACCTCGGTCAGGTGGACCGCGACCTCGCGGTGGGCGATGGGGTCCGGGGTCGGGAGCTCGTCGATGAGCCCGAAGGCCAGCGCCCCGGCGGCGAGGAACACCATGGGCATCGAGACGGGGGCCCGGCGCAGCAGCCGCGGCAGGACCGCGGCGGCGAAGACGGCCGCGCCCGCCGCGACGAAGGCGACGCTGGGGGTCTCGAACATGGGCCGTCCCTTCCGGAGGGGACGAGGCTATCGTGCGGGGGCCGCCGCCGGGAACGCGGAGGCGGCCGTCGGGCGTGTGGAGGTGGCCGGAGGCGACGACGGCGGGGCGCCACCCACGGGAGGTGACGCCCCGCCGTCGGGCCGCGGAACCGCCCCTTGACGACTTTGCGGGCAGAACCGACCGGTCGGTTCTGCCCGCAAAGTGACGGGGGAGGGGGTGTCCGGGTCAGATGACCGGGCGGCCCTCCTTCTTCGCCTCGGAGACGTCGCGGAAGAACCCGCGCGCGATGAGGAACAGGATGACGGCCACGATCACGGGCCACATCAGTACGTACAGCGTCAGTGCGACGGTCATGGTGGTCCTTTCGGTCAGTCGTTGCGGGCGGTCGGGGCGGCGCCCTGGCCGGCGAGGCTGGCGCCGGCCGGGGTGGCCTCGTCCTGGACGGTCTCGGGGTCGAAGTCGCCGGTGAGGTCCTTGATCGTGCTGAAGTCGAAGTCCCGCTTCGAGCGGAAGGACATCAGGTAGCAGACCAGGAAGGACACCGAGTAGGCGACCAGCGAGGCCGAGAGGACCGTGTAGTCACGCAGGAAGAAGAGCGTGAACGGCAGGGCGACCACGGTGGCCAGGGCGCCGACGATGACCGCCGGCTTCAGGCCGAAGAACCCGAACGCCATGATCCCCAGCACCACGCCGATGCCGACGGTGGCCAGCAGCTCCACGGCGAAGCCCGTGGCACCGGTGAACGGGATCCACTCGAAGCGCACCGGCAGGAACGCGACCAGGGCCGCGATCACGGCGGCGGTAAAGGCCGCGTTGGTGACCTTCGGCCAGTAGAAGGACGCGATCACGGGGAACACCAGGCAGCCCCACAGGGCGCCGACGAACACGAGCAGGTCGAGGATGTTGAACTGGCTCGTGGCGAAGTACAGCGCCGCGGCGGTGGCCACGATCATGCTGATGCGGCCGATGAGCAGCATGGTCTTCGGGTTGGCCTTGCCCTTGCCCACGGACTGGCCGTACATGTCCGCCATGACGATGGAGGACAGGGCCGCCAGGTCCGAGTCGGCGGTGGAGGACAGGGCGCCGATGATCATCAGGAACGCGAGGGCCAGCAGGATGGGGCCGAGGTAGGTGCCGGCCATCTGCGGGATGAGGTTGTTGACGTCCCCGCCCAGCGGCTCCACGCCCAGGTACAGGGCCATGACGCCGAGCATGCCCACGCCGATCACGGTGGCGCCGTAGCCCACGGTCGCGGTGACGAAGGTCGGCTTGATGAGGTCCTCGCGGACCGAGAACAGGCGCTGGGCGATGGTCTGGTTGCCGATCGCGTAGGCCAGGACGGCGGCGATGTACGGCGCGCCCTGGTTCATGAAGGCGTCCGAGGAGAAGAAGTTGCCCTGCTCCGGGGTCACGTTGCCCGCGGCCACGCCGGCCTCGAACATGCCCGGGCCGCCGGCCACGAAGAACACCACCGGGATGACCACGACGGCGGCGCCCAGCATGAACATCACCTGGGCGAAGTCCGTGAGCACGGAGGCGCGGAACCCGGACCACAGGGTGTAGAGCAGCACGCCGCCGGCGATGATGACGATGCCGGCCCCGAAGCTCAGGGGCGAGAGCATCGCGATGAGCGCGCCACCGGCGATGAAGTTGGAGGTCAGGGAGATGAGGGAGCCCAGGACGTTGGAGCCGGCCAGCATCAGCTGGGAGGAACGGCCGTGCCGGGCGTACATGACCTCGGCGAGCGTGTGGGCCTTCGGCGCGACCTTGCGGATCCGCTTGCCGAACGGGTAGATGAACAGGATCATCAGGGCTCCCCAGAGCCCGTAGTGGATGGGGCCGGAGACCCCGTAGGTGTAGCCGGCGGTGGCGGAGGCGTACATGGACGACGCCCAGATCCAGGTGGCCGTCATGGACGCGGCCGAGATGCCGAAGCCGATCTTGTTGCCGGCGGTCATGTAGCCGTCGGCGTTCTCCTTCTTGCGGCTGATGCCCAGGGACATCCACATCGTTCCGCCGTAGAACACGAGCAGCAGCACCACGACTGCCACGATTCCGAGCTGGTTGATCTCCTGCTGGGGTGGCATCCCATCCCTTTCCGTCGGCGACAATGACAGCGGTCCGACGACGCCTTCCCGTGCGGGGCGACATCCCCCTCGGACCGCGAGCGGCGGCCTCGCGGCCGCCTGGGCCGGTCCGCGGGGACCGGTCCGGCAGGCCCTCGCGGGCCGCCACCGACGGGAGCCGCACAAGCGGGCCGGCGCGCTCTCGCACGCGCCCTGCGGGGCTCACACACATCGGTGCTGGCGCTCGGCCAGCCGGGTAACCATCTCATGTTTGCATGCGCAACTGCAAACCCGGTCTGCGGGGGTTCGTCATCCTCCCATGTCAGCGTGCTTTTTTCGGGGACTCGGAGAGGTCGTGCGGCTCGATTTGGGGAGAAGGGCCCCCGACGGCGTATGATGGGGGAGCGCGTTTGGGCACCTCCCCGGCGCCGCGGGGCCTTAGCTCAGTTGGTAGAGCGTTTCGTTCGCAATGAAAAGGTCAGGGGTTCGACTCCCCTAGGCTCCACCCCATGATCTCGACCGAGATCGCGGAAGGGCCCGGATCCACGTCTCGTGGATCCGGGCCCTTCCCGTCTCCGGGGCGGCCCGGGCGCGCCCTGGTCCCTCGCCTGGCCTGCTGATCCCCTCGCCTGTGCCCTGTTCCCTGTGCGCTGGGCTCGGTCAGTCGGTCGACCGCCCCCGCCCGCCGGCCAGGCGGCCGTGGTACTCGGCGGCGGCCCGGGCGGCCTCCCGGAGTGCCGGCCCGAACCACTCGGGGACCCGCGCGGCGGAGGCCGACGCGTGGGACTCGGCGTGGCCGGTGAGGCAGTGCACCGCGTGGACGGAGTGGTCCTGCTCGCCGTAGCCGTCGCCGACCAGCACCAGCTCGCCCTCCCCGTCGTACGGGAGGAACAGGCGGGCCTCGACCGGGGTGAACATGACCCCGGGCCAGTCCGCCGCGGCGACCGGGGGCGCGCCGCGCACCCGGAACGTCCGCCCGATCGCCGCGCCCCACTGGCCGACGTCGTGCAGGGCCTCGTGCTCCCGCCCCCGGGCGCGGGCCACCAGCTGGGCCGCCGCGTCCTCGAGGGCCTGCCGTTCCGCGGCCCCGAGCTCGCCGGCCTCCGGCCGCACGCGGCCCGCGGCGATCCGCAGGACCCGGTCGGGGTGCGGGCCGTGGCGCAGGATGCCGAACCCGTCGCCGCGATCGGTGAGGTGCAGCCAGTACGACGCCTCGCCCAGGACCGCCTCGTAGGAGGCGTAGGGGATCGTCCCGAGCACCTGGAGGGTGACCATGCCCCGATTCTCCCAGCCGGCCCTCCCGCCACCAGCCGCCGGCGGCCGGATTCCCGGCGGACCCGGCCGGCCGGCGCCGGGACCTACCGCCCCGCCGCGCCCTCGGGCTGGGCGAGCAGGTCCAGGGCCTGCGCCCGCAGGTCCACCTTGCGCACCTTGCCGGTGACCGTCATGGGGAACTCGTCGATCACCTGCACGTAGCGGGGGATCTTGTAGTGGGCGATCCGCCCGGCGCAGAACTCGCGCAGCGACTCGGCGGTCGGGGCCTCGGCGCCTTCGCGCAACCGGACCCAGGCGACGAGCTCCTCGCCGTACCTCTCGTCCGGGACGCCCACCACCTGGGCGTCGACGATGTCCGGGTGGGTGTAGAGGAACTCCTCGATCTCGCGCGGGTAGATGTTCTCCCCGCCGCGGATCACCATGTCCTTGATGCGGCCCGTGATCCGCACGTAGCCCTCCTCGTCCATCACGCCGAGGTCCCCGGTGTGCATCCAGCCCTCGGGGTCGATCGCCTCGGCGGTCTTGGCCGGGTCGTTCCAGTAGCCGGACATGACGGCATAGCCGTGGGTCTGCAGCTCCCCGGGCTCCCCGCGCGGCACCACCTCGCCCGTGGCGGGGTCCACGATCCGGATCCGCAGGTGGTCGCCCACCCGCCCCACGGTGGTCACGCGCCGCTCCAGGCTGTCCGTCGTCGAGCTCTGGATGGACACCGGGGCGGTCTCGGTCATGCCGTAGCAGATGGTCACCTCCGTCATGTGCATCTTCCCGATCACCTCGCGCATGACCGCCTCGGGGCACGGCGAGCCGGCCATGACCCCGGTGCGCAGGCTGGAGAGGTCGTAGGAGCCGAAGTCCGGCAGGCCCAGCTCGGCGATGAACATGGTGGGCACCCCGTACAGGGACGTGCACCGCTCGGTGGCCACGGCGTGCAGGGTGGCGGCGGGGTCGAAGCCGGGGGAGGGGATGACCATGGCCGCCCCGTGGGAGGTGGCCGCCAGGTTGCCGATGACCATGCCGAAGCAGTGGTAGAAGGGCACCGGGATGCAGATGCGGTCGGCCTCCGTGTACCGGATGCGCTCGCCGTCGAAGTAGCCGTTGTTGAGGATGTTCCGGTGGGTGAGCGTGGCGCCCTTGGGGTGGCCGGTGGTGCCGGAGGTGTACTGGATGTTGATGGGGTCCGCCGGGCGCAGGGTCGACGCCACGGCCGCCAGCCGCTCCTCGTCCGCGGGGGTCCCGGCCAGCGCCTCCCACGCGGGGGTGCCGAGGATGACCACGTCCCGCAGCTCCGGGCAGTCGTCCCGGACGTCCGCCAGCATGCGCTCGTAGTCCGAGGTCTTGAAGGAGGGCGCGGCGACCACCGCGCGGATGCCCGACTGGTCCAGCGCGTACCTCAGCTCCTCGCGCCGGTACGCCGGGTTGATGTTCACGAGGATGACGCCGACCTGCGCCGTCGCGTACTGCACCAGCACCCACTCGGCCACGTTCGGCGCCCAGATCCCGAGCCGGTCCCCGGGCTGCAGCCCGGCCTCCAGCAGGCCGGTGGCCAGCTTCGCGACGTCGGCCGCGAACGCCGCGTAGGTCCACCGCCGGCCGGTCTGGACCTCCACGAGGGCCTCGCGATCGCCGAAGCGTTCCACCGTGCGGGCCAGGTTCTGCCCGATGGTCTCCTCGAGGAGCGGGGTGCCGGTGGGACCGTGGTCCTC
Source organism: Citricoccus sp. SGAir0253 (assembly GCF_005877055.1). NCBI lineage: Bacteria > Bacillati > Actinomycetota > Actinomycetes > Micrococcales > Micrococcaceae > Citricoccus > Citricoccus sp. SGAir0253. The sequence goes on from NZ_CP039424.1 coordinate 429,030, forward strand.
GGAGGGGGCGGTGGCGGGCTGGGCGGTCATGGGCGATCTCCTGACGGGTGACGTGGCTCACAAAGAGGCGGCGCCGCCCAGCCTAGTTACTGATCGCTAACCGGTCTACTGTCGTCCGGCGTTCGCCGCGGCCCTCGCCGCGGGGCGGTCGCGCCGCCGCCGGGATCCCGCGGTCCCCTCGCGCCGCGCGCCCGTGCCGGGGAGGATGGACCCATGACGCCCCAGCCAGCGGCGGAGTACGCCGACGTGCTCATCGTCGGGGCCGGGCTCTCCGGCATCGACGCCGCCCACCGGATCCGCCGGTCGTGCCCGGAGCTGTCCGTCCTGGTGCTCGAGGCCCGAGAGCGGATCGGCGGGACGTGGGACCTGTTCCGCTACCCGGGCGTGCGCTCGGACTCGGACATGTACACCCTGGCCTTCCCGTTCCACCCGTGGACGGGGCCGGACTCGATCGTCGAGGGGGAGCGGATCCGCCGGTACCTGCTCGAGGCGGCCGAGCGGACCGGCGTGGACCGCCTCGTGCGCACGGGCACGCGGGTCACGGCCGCGCACTGGTCCTCCGCCGAGCGCCGGTGGCGGGTGGACGCGGTGACCGGGGCCGGGCCGGAGGGGTACGCGGCACGGTTCATCGTGCTGTGCACCGGCTACTACGACTACGACCGCCCCCACGACCCGGGCATCAAGGGGCTGGCGGACGTTGCCGGCACCGTGGCGCACCCGCAGTCCTGGCCCCGGGACCTCGACGTCACCGGCCGCCGCGTCGCCGTCATCGGCTCCGGGGCCACCGCCGTGTCCCTGGTGCCCGCCCTCGCCGCGGCCGGCGCCCGGGTGACGATGCTGCAGCGCACCCCGGGGTACGTCCTGCCGCTGCCCCGCCGCGACGCCGTGGCGGAGGCCGCCCGCCGCGTGCTGCCGGGGCCGGTGGCGCACCGGGCCGTGCGCGCGAGGAACGCCGCCCAGCAGTGGGCGCTGTACCGTGCCTGCCGCCGCGCCCCGCGACTGATGCGGCGGCTCCTGCGGGGGCGCGCCGTGGACGCCCTCGGCTCGGAGGCCCTCGTCGACGAGCACTTCACGCCGCCCTATGACCCTTGGGACCAGCGGCTGTGCGTGGACCCGGACGGCGAGCTGTACGCCGCCATCCGGGCGGGCAGGGTGGACGTCGTCACGGGCGAGGTGGACCGGTGCGTGCCGGAGGGCGTCCGGCTGGCCGACGGCACGGTGGTGGAGGCCGAGGTCGTGGTCCCGGCCACCGGCCTGGCCCTGCTGCTCCTGGGCGGCGTCGGTCTCACCGTGGACGGGGCCGCCGTCGAGCCGTCCTCGCGCCACGCCTACTACGGCGCGATGCTCAGCGGGGTACCGAACCTCGCGTTCTGCATCGGTTACCTCAACCAGTCCTGGACCCTGCGCTCGGACCTGGCGGCCCGGTTCATCGCCCGCGTGCTCCGCCGGTTGCTCGACCGGCACCTGGACGCGGTGGTCCCGGAGGTCCCGGCCGACGTCGGTCCCTCCCACCCGCTGATGTCCGCCCTGGACTCCGGCTACCTGCGGCGGGCCGCGCACCTGATGCCCCGGGCGACCGACCGGTACCCGTGGGCGATGGCGCAGGACCTCGTCCGGGACGGCTGGGCGCTGCGGCGCGCCGACCTCGACGAGGGGCTGCGCTGGATCGGTCCGGAGGAGCGGGGCGAGGCCGCCGGGTGACGCCCGGTCGAGTCGCCCGCGCCGTCCGCGCCGCGCCCCACCCCCCGGTCACGAACACGATGGAGGGTGCTCGCGGCGGCGTGTCGCGACATCCATCGTGCACGTGACTGCCTCGTGGGCACCCCGTGACTCCGAGGCGTGGGACGGACGCGGGTTAGCCCGGGGCGAGCGTGTCCAGCTGCTCCAACCGGTCCTCCGCCCGCGCCCGCCGCTGCGCGACGCCCAGGTCCCACCACGCGTCGCCGCGCTCACCGAGGCCCTCCTTCGCCAGCTGGACCCGGTCCCGGGCGGCGCGCCGGTCGGCGTCGGACCCGGCGGTGCGCACCGCCGAGCGCGCCCGGCCCAGGTGCGAGCGCAGGCGGGCGGCCGTCTCCTCGGACAGCTCCGGATCGGTGGCGCGCCACCGGCGGCCGTTGACCACGATGTACCGGCCGTCCTCCGTGCGCTCCATGGCCGAAGCCTACGCGGGCCGGGAAGCGGGCCGGGAAGGGGGCTGGGCGGGGAGGCCGGGCCTTGTGGTGCCCGCGCCCCGGGGCGGATGCTGGCCGGGGCCGGGGCCGGGGCCGGGAGCATGGAGGTGACGATGGCGAGGACCGCGCTGGACCTGACCGTGCCGGACGCCGCCGCCTGGCGGGCGTGGCTGGACGCGCACGAGGAGGAGCAGGACGGCGTCTGGCTGCTGCTGGCCAAGAAGGACACGACCACGCCGACGACGCTGACCTACGCGCAGGCCCTCGAGGAGGCCCTGTGCAGCGGATGGATCGACGGGCAGGCGCGGTCCGTGGACGAGCGCACCTACCGGCAGCGGTTCACCCCGCGGCGCCGGGCCTCCCTGTGGTCGCAGCGCAACATCGCCCGGGCGGAGGAGCTGGTCCGGGCCGGGCGCATGCGCCCGCGGGGGCAGGCGGAGATCGACCGGGCCCGGGCGGACGGGCGCTGGGACCGCGCCTATGCCGGCCCGGCCACCGCCGAGGTGCCCGAGGACCTCGCCGCGGCCCTCGCGGCCTCGCCCCGGGCCGGCGAGGCCTTCGCGGGGCTCACCGGCCAGAACCGGTACGCCGTGCTGCACCGTGTCCGGACCGCGCCGAGCCCGGCCAGCCGCGCGAACCGGCTCGCCAGGCTCGTCGGCATGCTGGAGCGCGGCGAGACGCCGTATCCGCAGCCGGCGCCGAGGCGGGTGCCGCGGTCGTCGGCGCCCGCGGACGCGGCGGACGGGGACGGCTGAGGCCGGTCCGCCCGCCGATCCTCCCGCCGCGCCGCCCGCGTCAGCGGCCCCGGATCACGAGGGCATCGCCGACGGCGCGTTCCGCACCGCCGGAGGGGGCGTTCACCAGCGCGTCGCCGACGACCATGGCCGTGGAGCCGCCGCCGTCGAGGTTGATCGCGTCCCGGAGGCCGAGCCGCTCCGCCAGGTCGGCCGCCTCGGAGATGCTGAGCCCGACCGAGTCGGCCTGGCGGCCGTCGGCGGTGGCCAGGACGAGCCGGCCCTCGGCGTCCACCCCGGCGATCGTGCGGGGGTTGCGCTGGTGCACCCAGCCGTAGAACATGCCCGGGTTCTCCGGGTGGACCATGCCGTCCCGGGCGGCGGTGACGTCCCGCTCGCCGTCCGTGAGCAGGTTGGGGCCGCCGTTGACCACCTGGGTGCCCGGCGTCATCGGCAGCGTCCGGCCGTCGGCGTCCCGGTAGTCCTGGGTGAACCGGATTCCGCGCCCGTGCCCGGCGAGCGTCCGCAGGGCCTCGGCGTCGGTGCCCGTGGCCTGGAGGGAGAACTGGCCCGCCTCGAGCGCGGTGCCCCGCTCCCCGAGGACCTCGACGACGGCGCCGCGGCGATCCACGACCACCTCCAGTCCCGGTCCGTCCGGCGTGGACGCACCGAACTCCGGGGTGAAGACGACGGTCTCGTCGGCGTCGGTGCAGGTGACGTCGTGCCGCGGGGCGTCGGTGGGAGTGTCGCCGGTGCCACCGCAGTTGCGGACCAGCCCCGGGACGCGGTTGATGCCGTCCAGGGCGACCTCCGTGGACCCGGCGGTGGCCTCGCCCTCCCAGCGCAGCCGCTCGATGCGCGGCCGTCCGCTCCCGTCGATCACGAGGGCGGGGCGATCGCCCACGGACTCGGACAGGATCCTCCCGTCGTAGGCGCCGGCGCCGGCGGGGTCGCCGGGGGCGCCGTGCTGCTCGCCGTAGACGAAGAACCCGGCGTTCACCCCGGCGATCGCGCCCTCGGCCAGCGCAGAGGTCGTCTCGGTCCGCTCGAGGTCCGCGCCGAACGTGGCCTCCACGTCGCCGCGGAACCGCCGCGGGTCCACGGTGAGCACGTTGACGGTGACGGGCCCGGCCTCGGCGACGGGGGCGGCGTCGCCGTCCCAGCCGGTGTACCAGGTGCCCGCGGCGTGGCCGGTCGCGGCGGTGACCTGCCGCTGGACCTCGGTGGCGTCCTCCTTCGTGGCGTGGTCCCCGACGCGCACGCGGTGACCGAGGTACCCGCCGGAGTCGGCGAGCCGATCCGCCTCGACGGCCTCGGCACGGGCCTCCAGGCCGGCCGCGCGCAGCTCGGCGGCGACCTGCTCGGCGGTCTCCCGCGTCGACACTGCGGAGTCCGCCACGCCCTCCCGTCCGGAGGGCAGGGTCACCTGCACGGTCCACGGGTAGGTCGTCCCGGCCTCGCCCAGCGTGAACCGCGCGTGGGTCACGCCCGGGGCCAGGCGGCGCTCCGTGGCGTCGTCGGGGAGGGTGGAGGCAGGGGAGGTGCGGGCTGCGGCCGCGCCCGGCCCGGCGCCCGCCGGGACCGCGGCGGACGGTGCGTCCACCGCGGCGGAGGCGGTCGTCGTCGGGCCGGCGGTGGCGGGACCGGCCCCGAGGCCGGTGGCGAGCAGGGCGCCGGCGAGGACGGCGGAGGACAGGGCGCGGCGGCGCCCGTGGGCGCAGGGGTTCCGGTGGGTCACCCGACGACGGTAGGAGGGGCGCCGGGGGAGCCGGTCCCCGCCATGCCGCGGGCCACGCGGTGTTCCGGGAGTGTTCACCGTGCGCTCGGGACGCGGTCACCGACGGGTCCGGCGCGCTCCCTCACGGCAGCCACGTACACGATGGAGGTAGCCCGGCGCGGCGTGTCGCGACGTCGGTCGTGTACGTGACCCCGGGGGGCGGGCAGCGGCTGGCCCCGGGAGCTGACGCTGAGGAGGCCGCAGCCCTGCAGGTCGCGGTCGGCGACCCGGTGCCGGTCCTCGAGACGACGGTCTCCAGCCGGGAGCGCCGGACCGGTTCGCCCTCTCCCGCCGTTCACCCGTTCCGGCCGGAGGGGGCGTCCGCGTCCGGGGCGTCCTTGGTGATCTCGGGCCCGCTCCGCTTCCCCCGGTCCCGGCCCGGCCGTGCTGCGGCCAGGTCCCGGCCCCACTTCAGGACGGCGAGCACGGCGACGGCGAGCAGGCCGGCGACGCCCACGATGAGGGGCCACTGGGTGTCGAACCAGTAGGCCACCCGCTCGACCATCGTGGCCGAGACCTGCACCGTGGAGACGTAGGTCCGCACGGAGTCGGAGGTGATCGTCCGTGCCCCGTCGTCGATCGACAGGGCGGGCCGGAGCTGGAGCCGGACCTGCTGGTCCTCCGGGACGGTGGCCGTCACCGCCCAAGACCAGTCCACCGTCCCGTCCGCGGTGAACCGGCGGTTGACCCAGTCGCTCTCGATCGTCCCCGGGTCGCCCTCCACCGTGACGTCCTCCCCGACGGGCAGCAGGCGGGCGCCGACGATGCACTGGACGCGAATGCCCTGTTGCGTGGTGACGCCGTCCGGATTGGTGATGGCCTCCTCCGGGGAGCGGCCGGACTGCTCGAGCACGACGGCCGCCTGGTACGTCGCGGGATCGTTCACCTCGGAGGGCAGCGACTGCGGATAGACGACCTCTCCGGGCAGGTCGGCGTCCTCCGCCGCCCCTTCACACTCCTCCAGCCAGGGCCGTAGGGCCTCCGCACCCACCGGCGCCTCGGGAGCGCCGTTCGCGCCGGACGGCTCGGCGGAAGCGGAGACGGATGGTGAGGCGGACGGCGAGGCGGCCGGAGGTGGTGTCCCGGCGTCGCCCGGTCCCTCCGTCCTCGAGGGCGCGACCGTGGCGGTCTCGCCGGACGTTTCGTCCGGCGGGGCGGAGTCCCCGCCGGAATCGCACCCGGCCAGGCCGAGGACCGTCGCGACCAGGGCCAGGGCCAGGAACGGACGCGCGCGGACGGCGGCTGACCCGGCCGCGCGGCGGCAGGCCATCCGCCCGATGGACGACCCGCAGCCCTCCACGTCTCGGTCAACCGTCATCTCAGCACCCTCCGCCGGATGGGGTACAGGCTAGGCCCGGCCCCGGCGCCGTCGATAGGGCCCGGCGGCGGTGCCCACCCGCGTCACGTGCACGACGGAGGGTGCCGGCGGCGGCGTGTCCCCGCCTCCCTCGTGTACGTGACGCCAGCGGGCGCTTGGCCGCGTGGGACATAATGCAGGACATGAGCATTCCCGGACCCGGCCGGTGCAGGCCATGACCCCCGCGACCGCCGACGCCCCCCACGCGGAGTCCCGGCTGACCTTCTGCGGCCTGGACATCGCCTATGACCGCCGCGTCCTGGAGCCCCGGCCGTGGACCGAGGCGCAGTCGGCCTGGGCGGCCGAGCTGCTGGCCGCGGCGCCGGCCGGCCCGGTGCTGGAACTGTGCGCCGGCGTCGGGCACATCGGCCTGGGCGCGGTGCGGGACACGGACCGGGACCTCGTCATGGTGGACGTGAACCCGGCCGCCGAGGAGTTCGCCCGGGCGAACGCGGCGGCCAACGGCCTGGCCTCCCGGCTGGAGTTCCGGCTCGCGCGGATCGACGAGGCGCTGGCGCCCGGCGAGCGGTTCGCGCTCGTCATCGCGGACCCGCCGTGGGTGCGCTCGGCCGAGACCTCGACGTTCCCCGAGGACCCGGTGCTGGCCATCGACGGCGGCGACGACGGCCTCGACCTCGCGCGCACGTGCGTGGAGGTCATCGACGCCCACCTCGCCGAGGGCGGCTCCGCGCTGCTCCAGTTGGGCACCACCGCCCAGGCGGAGCTGGTCGCGGCCTTCGCCGCGGGGCGCGGCCCGGGCTCGGTCCGCGTGGTGGAGACCCGCGCCTACGAGCGCGGCGTGGTGGTGCGGCTGGCGCGCTGAGCGCCGTCCCGCCCAGCCGATTCGCCGAGCGCGGGCGCGCTGTGCGGGGTCCCGCCGGGCGCCGTCGCGCTCAGCCCGCCCGACGGCGGCGCACGACCTTGTGCGTGCCGTCGCACCACGGCTTGATCGCCGAGGCCCCGCACCGGCAGACGGCGCTGACCGGCCGCGTGGTGGGGTGCTCGTTGCCGTCCTCGTCCTGGACCACGTGCTCCCCGCGCAGCAGCATGGGCCCGCCCGGGCACAGGATGACGTCCGGGTGCCCGGACGCGTCCGGATGGTCCCCGTTACCGCTCCTGACCCCGCTCGCGCTCACGCTGCCCACGCCCCCAGCATGCGCTCGGCGTAGCGGTCGTCCAGGTCCAGGGACGTGAACGCCCCGAGGTAGACGTCGTCGTGCAGCTGCGGCTCCTCGGCGAGCAGGGCGCCGCAGATCGTGCGCACGGCCAGCTGTTCGTGCACGGCGTCGGCCTCCACGTGCTCGGTGTAGTACTCGATCATCTGCGGCGGGAAGCCGAGGCGCTCCATGCCCTGCGCGATCTTGCGCGAGGGCGAGGAACTGGTGGCCTCGAAGGCCGCGAGGAAGCCCAGGGAGGCCGCGCGCAGCCGGCGGTTCAGGCCGAACAGGGACATCGCGTTGTTCTGCTCGAGGACCTCGAGCGGCACCTCGTCGATGTACGCCCCGTACTCGGAGCTCAGCCCCACGGCCTCCAGGCCGCGCACGAACAGCTGGGCGTGCAGGCGGTTGGGGTCGCCGCCGCCGTACTCGTCGTACTGCAGCTCCACCACGGCGGCCTTGACGGTGTCCGAGAGCCGCGGGATGACCCACGTGGTGTGGTCGGACTCCTTGAGGTGGTAGATCGTCTTGTGCCGCAGGAACTCGCGGAACTGGTCCTCGGTGGCGCCGCGCTTGAGGTGGGCGGCGAGGGAGGGCCCGTCGTGGTCGCCCACGAACGCGAAGAAGTCCTCGGCGAAGTTGCCCGGCTCCGGGAACCGGGGCGCGCGCTCGCGCAGCTGCCGCTCGAAGTCCGCCTCCAGCGACCGGCGCACGCCGATCACGTGGGGGTCCCACTCGAGCTCGCCGGAGACGTCCTCGAAGCCGCGGTAGTGCTGCTCGTACAGGGCCCAGAGGGTCAGCTGGGCGTCCTCGGCGCTGTCGGCGGCCGGCGCGTCGGCCAGCCCGGCGGTGCGCCCCGTGCGCAGGGCCTCCAGCACGGCCTCGCCCAGGGGCCCGCGGGCGGTGGGGGTCAGCATGGTCGTCCTCCCGGGCCCGTCGTCGTGCGGGGTGCGGCCGGTGGCCGCCTCCATGAGAAGCGCATCGTCGTTCCCTCCTGGTGGCGGGGAGGGCCTACCCGGTGCATCTCCTCCCCGGACCTCCGAATCTATCCTGTGATCGGCGGCGGCGCCTCCCGGCCGGGTGGCCCCGCCGTCGTGGTTGCCCTCGGCTCCGCGCGCCTATCCCGCCGAGGCCGGCCGTGCCCGCCGTTCGCGACGCCCCCGCAGGAGCAACCCGCCGCCCGCGCTGGCCAGCAGGGCCAGCCCCGCCACGAGCACGGCGCCGCCGGCCCCGAGGGAGCCGTCGGTCCACTCCAGCAGGGCCTCGGTGACGGAAATCGTCAGCGCGATCACGCCCACCGCCAGCAGCACCCACCAGCCGCGCCACCAGTAGAGGGTGAAGAGGGCCACGGCCACCCCGAAGGTGACGGCGTGGGCCCAGCCCGGGTCCCGCAGCGCCAGCAGCAGTTGGCCGCCGAACAACAGCAGCAGGGACCCGACGCCGGCCCCGAGGCCCGGCTCGTCCCACCACCGGCCCCGCAGGGCGAGGGCCAGCCACGCGGCGCCCACGGCCAGGACCAGCACGGCGCGCAGGGCCTCGATCTCCCGGTCCGGCCCCAGCCACAGGCCCGTGAGGAGCATGACGGTCCCCCAGCCCAGGGCCAGGTGGACCAGGGGGGAGGGGGCGAGGGCGTAGCCGGCCAGCAGGATCACCAGCCCCAGGCCCACCCCGGCGGTCATGGACACGTTCTGCACGTCGTAGTCCGGGGGCGGGAAGAGGACGTGCAGCAGCCAGCTGCCCAGGGACACGCCCGCGGCGATGGCGCTCGCCGTGATGAGGGTTCCCGCCAGCAGGCGGATCCGCAGGCCGAGGTCCTCCCGGCGGGTCCAGGAGCCGCCGGCCACCCGGACGAGGGTGAGGGCCCCGGCCAGCAGCACGAGGGCGATGCCGGCGAGGATGAGGCTGCGCTGGGCGGCCGTGAGGTCGCCCCAGTACTCGGCGCCCAGCAGGATGATGGCGACGACGACGAGCGCGGCCCCCGCGTAGGCGATCATCTCCGTGACCCGCGGCGCCCCGCGACGGGCCGGGGACCGTGCGGGCTCTGGGCCCGGCCCGGGCGGCGCGGCGGGGACGTGCCCGGGCGCGGCGGTGCGCCGGTCCGCGGGGTCCCCGGGAGGCAGTGGCGCGGGCAGGCGGTGCCGGACCACGGCGAGGGCGTCATCGCTCCGTCCGGGGTCGACCAGCCCGGCCGCCACGAGGTCCGCGACGATCCGTCCGGCCGTGCCCTGCTCGTCCATGGCCGCATCCTATGCCGCGCACGCCGCCCGGCTCACGGGGCGGCCGTCTCCGGGACGCAGGGTCCCGGGCCCTCCTCGCCGGGGCGGGACGTGCCCATCCCGGGCGTGGAAGCCCGCCGGCTCAGGCCTCGGCGTCTTCGGGGCGTTCCGGCAGGGGCAGGTTCTGCACGCGCAGCTGGCCGCGGGCGAGCACCTTGCCGGAGGCCTCGTCCCGGATGACGACGTCCCACAGCTGCTGGCTGCGGCCCTGGTGCAGGGCCTCGGCGGTCACGGTGGCGCGGCCCCCGGTGGAGGCCCGCAGGAAGTCGGTGGCATTGTGGACGCCGACCGCGAACTCGCCGCGGGCGGCCACCGCCGCGTTGGCCCCGGCCCCGCCGGCGATCTCCACGAGCGTGGCGTAGAGCCCGCCGTGCACCACGCCCTGGTCGGTGTGGTGGTCCGGGCCGAGGTCGGCGTGGCCGCGCACCCACGTGGCCGTCACCTCCTCGGCGACGAAGCCGGCGGCCTGGACGAAGGACCCGACGGCGGCGGGCGGGGTGGCGTTCACGGTGTCACCATAGCCCGAGCACCTGCGCGCCCTGCCCCGCGATCCCGGCGATCGCGCCGATCATCCCGCCGAGGGCGACCGCGGAGACCACCGTGGCCACGAGCCACTCGCGCACCGAGCCGGTGGACCCGAGCACCGGCACCTTCATCCGGCCGCCGGCGCTCCACAGGCACCGCAGCAGCGGGACGCGGGCGAGTTGCCGGGGCCGGCGCAGCCGGAAGGGCCAGACCGGGTTGCAACCGCCGTCGGTGAGCATGTCCCCGGCGATGTGCGCGGCCACGCCGAGCGCGACGGCGAGCACGAACCAGTCGTTGTCCGTCCCGAGGCCCAGGGCCACCCAGGCCCCGCAGAGCAGCCCCACCACCCACGGGACCCTCCGGGCGCCGTCGGGCATGAACCGCAGGGCCTTGACCGCGAAGGTGGACAGCAGCACGGTGCCCACCCCGGCGCCGAGCTGCAGCACGTGCGTCTCCGTGGTCAGGGTCAGCCGGGAGAGCAGCCAGGCCACGAGGGTGAACGCCGCCAGGCCGAGCAGGGAGTGGGTGCCGTTGCGGTGCCCGCCGGCGGCGCGGCCGAGCACCACGCACAGCCACTCCGAGACCGGCGGCAGGGAGTGGGCGATCGAGGCGCTGCGGTGGTCGGCGTCCGGCAGCAGGGCGGCCCCGGCCGTGATGACGGCCCCGGCCAGGACGCCGGCGTCCGTGATCCCGGGCAGCAGGCCGAAACCGAGGGGGATGGCCGCGGGCAGGGTCAGCAGTGCCTCGCCGCCCGGGCCGGGCAGCCCGACTCCGGCCAGCGGTCCCAGCGGCAGGGCGCCGTCCGCGGCGATCAGCACCCACGCCGCGGCACCGCAGGCCGCGTGGTGCGGTCCCATCATGAGCAGGCTCACCGTCCTCACGGGTCAGGGGCCGCCGTGGTGGCGGGCGGCCCGGAACGCCATCGATCGGCGTCGCCCGGTGGAGGTGCCCTGATGGTCGGATCCATCTGACCATGCCGGACGGACACGTTAAGCACCGAGGCCCCCGGCGCCTCCTCGAGGGGAGCGCCGGGGGCCCGGTGCGGGCCACCGGTGTCAGGCGGAGACGAGCTCCCGGCGGTCCAGGTACGGCAGGCCGTGGGCCTCGCTGACGGAGCGGTGCATCACGTGCCCGTCCATGGTGTTCAGGCCGGCGGCCAGGGCCGGGTCCGCGGCCAGGGCGGCCTCGACGCCCCGGTCCGCCAGCGCCACCGCGTACGGCAGGGTCACGTTGGTCAGCGCGTACGTGGAGGTGTTCGGCACGGCGCCGGGCATGTTGGCCACGCAGTAGAACACCGTCTCGTGCACGCGGAAGGTGGGCTCCTGGTGCGTGGTGGGACGGGTGTTCTCGAAGCAGCCGCCCTGGTCCACCGCGATGTCCACGAGCACGCTGCCCGGCTTCATGGCGGCGACCATGGCGTCGGTGACGAGCTTGGGGGCCTTGGCGCCCGGGATGAGGACCGAGCCGATGACCAGGTCGGCCTCGACGACGGCGCGCTCGACCTCCAGCGCGTTGGAGACCACGGTCTTCAGGCGCCCGGCGTACTGGGCGTCGAGCTGGCGCAGGCGGTCCACGTTGATGTCCAGGATGGTCACCTCGGCGCCCATGCCCACGGCCATGGCCGCGGCGTTGGCCCCGGCCATGCCGGCGCCCAGGACGGTGACCTTGGCCGGGCGCACGCCGGGCACGCCGCCCAGCAGCACGCCCTTGCCGCCGGCCGGGGCGGCCAGCGCGGCGGCGCCGGCCTGCACGGACAGGCGCCCGGCGACCTCGCTCATGGGGGCCAGCAGGGGCAGGCGGCGGTCGGCGGTCTGCACGGTCTCGTAGGCGATCGCGGTCACGCCGGCGTCCAGCAGGGCACGGGTGAGCTCCGGCTCGGCGGCCAGGTGCAGGTAGGTGAACAGCACCAGGCCCTGGCGGAAGCGGTGGTACTCGGAGGCCACCGGCTCCTTGACCTTCAGCACCAGGTCGGCGCGGGCCCACAGCTCGTCGGCGTCCGCGACGATGACCGCCCCGGCCGCGCGGTACTCCTCGTCGGTGATGCCGGAGCCGACGCCGGCGCCGGCCTCCACGAGCACCTCGTGGCCGTGCTTGACGAGCTCATGGACACCGGGGACCGTGATGGCCACGCGGAACTCGTTGTTCTTCACTTCGCGGGGGACGGAGATGATCATGGGGGATCCTTATCGAAGAAACGGGCGCTTCGGGCAGATATTCTTGCGTTAACTCGGAAACGATGCGCGGAAATCGAAGATGATTCGGCACAACGGCAGGAATCGGAGGAATTGTGGAACACGCAAAACCCGCGGGGGCCGCGGCGTCGAAGGATCTGCGGCCGCACCGTGAGCTGGATCACCTCGACCGACGCCTGCTCGAGCTGCTGCGGGACAACTCCCGCATGACCAACCAGGCGCTGAGCGAGGCCCTCGGCGTGGCCCCCTCCACGTGCCTGGCCCGGATGAAGGCCCTCCAGCAGTCCGGGGTGATCCGCCGCTTCACCATCGACGTGGACCCCCAGGCGATCGGCCAGGGCATCGAGGCGCTCATCAGCGTCCGCGTGCGCCCGGGCGCCCGGCAGCAGATCGCGTCCTTCGGCGAGCGGCTCAAGGAGGTGCCCGAGGTGACCCAGTACTTCTTCCTCGGCGGCATCGACGACTTCATCATCCACGTCACCGCCCGGGACACCGACCACATCCGCCAGTTCGTCCTCGAGCACCTCTCGTCCAACCCCGTGGTGGCCACGACCCAGACGAGCCTCGTGTTCGACCACGTGGCCGGCCCGGCCGCGCTGTGAGGCACGTCTCCGGGATTCCGTTCCCGGATCCTGCAACCTTTGCGGCTTCGCCGCGGTAGTCCGTGATGTAACCATCGCTCGCCCCAGGAGAGGTGACGTCGTCATGGCCATCATCAATGCCGCGCTCCGCATCGCGGCCGACGCGTACCGGCACCGTGCCGAGCCCGTCGACCCGGTCCGGACCCCCGTCCGCCCCGACCGCGAGGTCCTCTCGCCGGAAGACTCGGCGCCGGGCATGTCGTTCGCCGGCCGGGTCCCCGACCAGCCGACGCCGGGGATGATGCCGCGCGCGGCCGTGGTGCAGCAGGCCCGGCCCGCGATCCGTCCCTCCACCCCGCCTGCCGCGCGTCCGGCGGCCGGGACGGGCGGGCGACCGGGACCGGACCGCCCGGCGGGCGGACCGGACGCCATGGGCCGCCCGCCGGCCGAGACGGCCCGGCGCCTGCCCGGGAAGCTGCCGTCCACCCGGCCGGAGGGATCCGGGCCTGCGCGCACCCCGGTGGCGCCGGCGTCGGGCCGTCCGCCCGCCCATCCCGCCGCGGCCGGGGCGCACCCCTCCGACCGGTGGAAGACGGCGGACGAGTGGAAGCTACGCGCCGAGTGCAGCCCCGCGGACACGGAGTTGTTCTTCTCCAAGGACCCGGTCGAGAAGCGCGCGGCCCTGGCGATCTGTGCGGACTGCCCCGTGGCGCGGGAGTGCCTCGCCGAGGCGATGGCCCAGGAGCAGGGGATGAACCTGCACGGGCGGTACGGGATCCGCGGCGGGCTCCAGCCCGCCGAGCGGCTCGACCTCGCCCGGGGCGGCCCGAAGCGCCGGGGCAAGCCCCGCGCGGGGCGGAGGAAGAAGACCGGCGCGGCCTGACGGCCCCGACGCCGGCCCCCACCGGACGAACGACGACGCCGGCGCCCGCCCCGGGAAGGGGAGGGCGCCGGCGTCGTGCGCCGGGGGAGGGGCTGGGGAAGGCGCTGGGGGGAGAGGGGCGCGGCGACCACCCTGCTGGACCGCCGCACCCCCGGCTCCGCGCACCCCGTGGACTTTGCGGGCAGAAGTCACCGGTGACTATTGCCCGCAAAGCGCGGGGTAGGTCAGGCGTGGCGCAGGGGCTTGCGGCTCGTCTCCGGGGCCAGGGCCACGGCGACGAAGGAGAGCGCGGCGGCGGCCATGAGGTACCAGCTCGGGGCGAGGTCGCTGCCCGAGGTGGCGATGAGCCAGGTGGCCACGAGCGGGGCGGTGCCGCCGAAGATGGCGTTGGAGAGGTTGAAGGACACGGCGAAGCCGGAGTAGCGGACCTTGGTCGGGAACATCTCGGCCAGGAAGCTCGGCAGGGTGCCGTCGTTGAGGGTCAGCAGGGCGCCCAGGAGGACCTGCACCAGCACGATCACCACGAAGCTGCCGGTGCCGAGCAGGGCGAACGCCGGGTAGGTCATCACGATGAACAGCACCGAGGCGCTGATGAGGACCTTCTTGCGGCCGAAGCGGTCCGAGAGCATGCCCGTGAGGAAGATGAAGCCGATGTAGGTCAGCAGCGCCACGGTGGTGGCGATGTAGGACAGGGTCTCGTCCAGGCCGATCTCCTGGGAGAGGTACGTGGGCATGTAGCTGAGGATCACGTAGAAGCCCACGGCGTTGAGCAGCACCGCACCGCTGGCCATGAGCAGGGCGCGCCAGTGCTTCGTGAACAGGTCGGACACCGGGGTCTTGACCGGCTCGTTCTCCTCGGCGAGCTCGCGGAACACCGGGGTGTCCTCGAGCTTGTTGCGGATGTACCGGCCGATCAGGCCCATCGGGGCGGCCAGCAGGAACGGCAGGCGCCAGCCCCAGTCGCTCATCTGCTGGCCGTCGAGCAGGCCGGTCAACAGCGCGGCGATGAGCGAGCCCAGCAGCAGGCCGGTGGCGGTGGAGGCCGGGACGACGGCGGCGAACAGCCCGCGCCGGTTGGCCGGGGCGTACTCGACGAGGAAGGCCGAGGCGCCGGCGTACTCGCCGGAGGCGGAGAAGCCCTGGACCACGCGCAGCACCAGCAGGGTGATCGGGGCCCAGAGGCCGATGGCGGCGTAGGAGGGGATCAGGGCGATACAGAAGGTCGCCAGGGACATCAGCAGGATCGACCAGGACAGTGCGGTGCGCCGGCCGACGCGGTCGCCGAGGTGCCCCCAGAAGAACCCGCCGAGGGGGCGGACGAGGAAGGAGATGGCGAACAGGCCGAAGGTGAGCATCAGGCCGGTCTGCGGGTCGGAGTCCGGGAAGAAGACCGCGGTGATGGTGACGGCGAGGTAGCCGTAGACGGCGTAGTCGAACCACTCGACGAAGTTGCCGATGAAGCTGGCCGCGACCACGCGCCGTCGGGTGGCGCGGATCTCCTCCGGCCGGGGCTGGGTGCCGGCGGAGGGGGAGGGGGTGCCGGCGGCTGCCGGGTCCTGCGTGGAGCTGGTCGTGGAGCCGGGCCGGGGCGCGGCGGGGGAGGGATTCTCGATCATGGGACCACCCTTCATTGGTTGCATGAGGTGCAACGAGGTTGCAAAGATGCAATCATGTGGTGTGGATCACGTCAACCCTCTGCCGCGGGCGTAGGGAGCGGGTACGGACCACCCGGGATACCCTCCGGGTGACCGCCTAGCATGAGGCACGTCACTCCCGCCCATGTGAGGAGCATCATGAGTCCCCAAGGAACTCCCCCTCGCCGTCTCGCCGCACTCCTCGTCCTCACCGGGCTCGCGCTACTCACTGGCTGTGCCGGCGACGTCCGGGCGTCCGTGGACGAGAGTGGATCGGCGGCCGGGGCCGAGGCGGCCCCCGCGTCCCGGCTGACCGCCATCCGGGAGGCCGGCCGCCTGAGGGTCTGCACCACGGGCGACTTCCCGCCCTTCGCCGTCGAGGACGAGACCGGTGAGCTCGCCGGCATCGACGTGGACATGGCCCGTGACCTCGCCCTGACCCTGGGCGTGGAGGTCGAGTGGGTGAAGACCGAGTGGAAGAGCCTGATGGAGGACTTCCAGGCGAAGTGCGACATCGCGGTCGGCGGCATCGACCGAACTCCCGAGCGCGCCGAGAAGGCCTTCTTCACCACCCACACCATGGTGGACGGCAAGACGCCGCTCGTGCGCTGCGAGGACGTGGAGGAGTACCAGACGGTGCAGGACATCAACCGGCCGGGCGTGACCTCGATCTTCCCGGAGGGCGGCACCCTCGAGGACTATGCCCGGGACACCTTCCCCCGGGGCGAGTTGAAGTCCCACGACGGTCCGGGGTCGATCTTCGACGAGGTCATCGAGGGGCGCGCCGACGTGATCACCATGGACCGGTCCGAGGTGCTCTACGTCGACCACGACAACGAGGAACTGTGCGCCGCGAACCCGGACGACCCGTTCACCTACGCCCAGAAGGGGTACCTGCTGCCCCAGGGTGACGTGGTGCTCAAGTACTACGTGGACCAGTGGCTGTCGATCGCGCGCAACGACGGGACGTACGAGATGATCTCCCGGCCCTGGTTCGGTGACGGGGACCTGATGCCGGGGCGCTAGTCGGTCAGTACCGGTCCTCTGGAGCCGCCCCCGGCCTCGTGTCAGGCTCGTGTATCCGGACCGTCCCCGTAGCCCCATCGATCGTGATCACCTGTCCATGGGTCAGCCGGGTGGTGGCGTCCGGCACGCAGGTGACCGCGGGGATGCCGTACTCGCGGGCCACCGTGGGCCCGTGGGTGACCGTGGACCCGTTCTCCGTGACCAGCCCGCCGAGCGTGAGGAACAGTCGCGTCCAGCCGGGGTCGGAAGTCGGGGACGCCTGCGGGCAGCACGTAGTGGTCGGAGTCCACGGTGCCGTCCACGACTTCGGTGCCGACTCCCCGGGACCGCGTCGATGACGTTCTCGGTGCGGGTCCCGGTCAGCGGGTTGGCCGTGAACATGACCCCCGCGGCAGCCGGGGCGATCATCCGCTGCACGACGACGGCCATCGCCGGGTCGTCGTGGTCCAGCCCCTGCGCGGCCCGGTAGGCTACGGCCCTCTCACTGCCCGGGGACTCCCAGCAGGCCCGGATCGCCGCGAACAGCGCGTCCGCTCCCTCCACCTCGAGCACGGTGTCCTGCTGGCCGGCGAAGCTGGCGTCCGGCAGGTCCTCTGCCGTGGCGCTGGAGCGGACGGCGACGGGCCCGCCGCCCAGCCGGGCGTAGGCCGCCAGGACGGCGTCCTCGGGCACGGTGCCGGCGCGGTGGGCGGCTGTCGTCAGGCAGAACCCGTCCGGTACCCGCTCTCCGGCGGCGACCAGGGCCCCCGGGCCGGCCGCCTTGCCGCCGACGAGCGGGGTGAGGTCCGGGGTGATGTCCGGGATGCGGATGATGTCCATGGGACGTACCCCCTGGTGACGGGGTGCCGAGGGAGCTCCGGACGGCTGCCACATGATACGCGGCCCCGGCCCCCAGCCGATGATCCGGCCGGGCCGCCGGCGTGGTCAAGACCTCCGCGGCCCGAGCCCGCTACCGCCCCGCCGCGTCCGCGAACATCGCCAGCCGCAGGGTCCGGGCGGTGCTCATGTGCGCGCGCATGGCCTCGCGGGCGGCGGCGCCGTCACGCTCGCGCAGGTGCCCCAGGATCGCGGCGTGCTCCTCGAGGGACTGCTCCCAACGGCCCGGCCGGGTCAGCGTGGAGACGGGGGCGTGGATCTGGTGGGTGGCCAGCCGGTCCAGCAGGTCGCTCAGGATGGGGTTGTGGGCCGCGGCCCACAGCGCCTCGTGGAACTCCACGTTCGTGGTCAGCCGCGTGGCGTTGTCCGGGTCCGGCAGCGACCGGTCCCGGGCGAGCAGCCCCTCGAGGCGCACGAGGTCCATCTCGGTGCGGGCGGCGGCGGCCTCCTCGGCGGCCTGCCCCTCGAGCAGGATGCGCAGGTCGTACACCTGCATCAGTTGCTCGGGGTCCAGCCGGCGCACCTGCAGGCCGCGGCCGCCGCGCTCGAGCAGGCCCTCCTGCTGCAGCCGGCCCAGCGCCTCGCGCACGGGGGTCCGGGAGACGCCGAAGCGCTCGGCGAGGGAGACCTCGCGGAACGGGGTGCCGGGCTCGTGCTCGCCGCGCAGGATCTCCGCCTTGAGCGCGTCATGGATCGCGGACGCGTCCACCTTCCCTGCCATCGGCCTGCCTTCCTGCTGCGGATTCGTCGTGCTGCCGGCGCCGCCCGCACGAGCACCGCCCCCGCCCGGTGGGGCAGGGGCGGGAGCCGCGCTGTGTCTCACCGGCCGGCGTCGGGCCCCTGGGGCGGGACCCGCGCTGGGTGCCGCCTGCCGCCGTCGTACCCCGCAGGGAGTCACGGTGACGACGACGGCCGGGAGGCGGGCGCTGTCAGGCCAGCGTACCGGCGCGGCGGCCGAAGACGACGCCCGCCGCCAGGCCGGAGCCGCCCGGGTAGTTGGCCGAGAACAGCCCGCCGAGCATCTCGCCGCACACGAACAGGCCGGGGATCGGCTCGCCCTGGGCGTCGAGCACGCGGCCGTGCGTGTCCGACTTCAGCCCGCCGAAGGTGAAGGTGATCCCGCAGGTCACGGCGTAGGCGTAGTAGGGGCCCTGGTCGATCGGGGTGGCCCAGTTGGACTTCACCGGGGTGGTGTCGGCCCTGCGGCCGTCCTTGACGGTCGGGTCCCACGCCACGGAGGTGTCGATCGAGGCGTTGTAGTCGCGCACGGTCTCCTCCAGGGTCCGGGCGTCCACGCCGATCTTCTCGGCGAGCTCGGCCAGGGTGTCGGCCCGCTCCACGGAGATGCCGGGCATGTCGTACTCCTCGGTGCGGAGCATCTTACGGAGGTTCGCGTCGAATACCTGGAAGGCGACCGAGCCGGGCTGCTTGAGGATCTCGCGGCCGAACTTGGCGTAGGTGTAGTTGCGGAAGTCCTCGCCCTCGTCCACGAAGCGCTTGCCCTCGGTGTTGACGATGATGCCCAGGAAGTAGGACTGGCGGGTCAGCCGGTTGGTCAGCTCGCGGTTGGACTCGTTGTCCGGGGTGAAGGCGTCCCACTGGGTGGAGTGGCAGGTGGACCAGTCGCCGGCCTTCTGCGCGCCGATGGCCAGCCCGGCGGCGATCATGTCCCCGTTGTTGAAGCGGGTGCCGCGCACCTTGGCGTTCTCCCAGCCCTCGCCGAGGTGCTCGCGGCGCCACTCGGCGCTGGACTCGAAGCCGCCGGCGCCCAGCACCACGGACTCGGCGCGCAGCTCGGTCACCGTGCCGTCCGGCTGGCGGACCTGCACGCCGCGCACGGCGCCGTCCTCGACGACCAGGCCGCAGACGTCCTGGCCGAAGCGGACCTCGGTGCCCAGCTCCCGGGCCACGGCGAGGTGGTCGTGCATCAGGCCCTCGCCGCCGCCGACGTTGCCCACGTGCAGCCCACCCCAGAACAGGTAGGAGCCGTCCTCGCGCTGGTAGGCCTGGCGCTCGTACATCAGGCGGTACTTCAGGCCCAGCGACTTCAGCCAGCGCAGGTTCGGGGCGGCCTCGTGCACGAGGGCGTCGGTCAGGTCCGGGTCGTTGCGGCCCTCGGTGACGCGGGCCAGGTCAGTCGCGTAGTCCTCGGGGGAGTAGGGCGGGACCACGGTGACCGCGTGGCGCTCGTCCGGCTCCACGAGGTCGGCCAGGTCCTCCAGGCCGCCGTGGGCGATCCGGGTGGCGCCGGCGGTGTAGTAGCTGTTGCCGCCGAACTCGTCCTGCGGCGCCTTCTCCAGCAGCAGCACCTTCCGTCCGCGGACGGCGGCGGCGTGGGCGGCGGTGAAGGCGGCGTTGCCCCCGCCGACGACGATGACGTCGGCGTCCAGGGCGTGCTGGTCCTCGCGGGTGGTCTCGGGTGCGGAGGTGGTCATGGGGTGCCTTCCGGTCGTGGCGCGTCGGGGCGTCGGCGTGATGTTGTGCACGAATGTATACAGTCGTGCACAGTCGCGTCAAGGGATGATGGGGCGGGGGGCCTACCGCTCGGCCGCGCGCACGCCGGTCATCCAGCGCAGGATCTCCGGCCACAGCTCGCGGTGTGCCGAGCGTCCGACGAGGACGCCGACGTGCTGGAGGCCGACGCCGATGTCGCCGCGGTAGCGCAGCACCCGCTTGCCGGTGCTCGCCGCCGCGTCGTGGAAGGGCAGGATCGAGCGGGGCGGGACGATGCTGCTGCGGGGATCGACGACGCTCAGCAACGGGGCCGTCAGCCGGGACGGGCCGACCCGTTCTCCGGCCACGGCCAGGGTGCCGCCCATCAGCTCGTCGCGCCGGTACAGGTGCTCCACGACGTCCTCGAACAGCTGCCCCGGCATCGCGAATTCGTCCAGCATCCATCGCTGCACGCGCCAGTGGGTGGCCAGCCGGGTCGGGTTCGCCAGGCTGGCGGCCCGGTCGAGGTAGGGCTCGAGGCCGAACTCCCGGGGCGACGCGGAGGCGCTGACCAGGTCCAGGAACGACCCGGGCACGCCGCGGTGCCGCGGGCGCAGCCAGCCGGCGTGCGGGGCGGCGGCCACCACGGGGGCCAGGGCGCCGGCGTCGGCGCCGAAGTGCACCGGTGCCTCGAGCAGCACGAGGCCGGCCACGAGTTCCGGACGGCGGACGGAGAAGATCGCGGCCAGGGTGCCGCCGAGGCTGTGGCCGGCCAGGGCCACGCTCGCCGCGCCCGTCTGGCGGAGCACCTCCCGGGTGCAGGCCAGCAGGAGGGTGTCCGCGTACTGCTCGAGCCCCCAGTGCTGCTGGTCCGTCCCGGGCTCCGTCCACTCGGCGAGGAAGACCCGCAGCCCGGCGGAGTGGCAGGCGGCCACCACGCTGACCGCGGGTTCCAGGTCCCAGATGTAGTGCCGCTTGATCGGCGCCGGGACCAGGAGCACGGGAGGGCCGGCCTCCGGTGCCGGGCTCGATCGCGACCCCGCGTCGGAGGCGGGGTAGGCGTGGAGCCGCACCCCCGGTGCCGGGTCGCTGACGACGGACGGCGTCGTCCGGGGCGCCGCCCCGGCGTGGTCGAGGAGCCGCCCGGACCACTGCCGGAGGCCGTCCCGTCCGGCGCCCAGCAGGTGGGCGTACTCCACGGGCGGCAGCCCCCCGGCGTGGTGCATGGTTCCGGCCTCCCAGCGTCGTTGCCCCGACCGTATCAGCGGTGGTGCCGGGGGTGGGTCAGCCGCCCGTCCACACGTAGCGGTGCTCCGGGCGGCCGGTGGCCCCGTAGCGGGGGCGCAGCTCGGCCAGCCCGTGGCCGGCCATCAGGTCCAGGTAGCGCCGCGCGCTGACCCGGGAGATCCCGCAGGCCTCGGCCACCTCCCGGGCCGAGCGGTCGACGCCGGCCCCCGCCTCCCGCAGGGCGTCCGCCACGCGGCGCAGGGTCGGGGCGGAGAAGCCCTTGGGCAGTCGGGTGGGCAGGGTGGCGCCGGACGCGCCGGCTGTATCACCGGGCGCGCCGGTCCCGGTCCCGGCGACGGCGGCCCCGCCCTCCCGCGGGGGCAGCCCGGCGGCTCCGCGCACGAGCCGGTCGATCTCCGCCTGGTCGAGTTCCCCGCCGTCGAGGGTGTCCTGCTCGGCGCCGGCGGGCTCGGCGTAGAGCGCCGCGAAGGCGAGCAGCCGGTCGTTGAACTCGTCCCGGCTGAAGGGCTTCACGAGGTAGCCGTCCACGCCGTGGCCCACGGCCCGGCGGACGGTGTCCCGCTCGCTCGCGGCGGTCACCATGATGACCGCGACGTCCGATCCGGCCGCCCGCAGGTCCTCCAGCACCTGCACGCCGCTGCGGTCGGGCAGGTGGACGTCCAGCAGCACGAGGTCCACCTCGTGCTCGGCGAGGAATCCCGCCACGGGCAGGCCGCGCTCCAGCACGCCGGCCACCTCGAAGCCCTCCAGGGCCTCCACGAAGCGGCGGTGCATGCCCGCCACCGCGAAGTCGTCGTCCACGATCAGCGTGCGGATCATCCGCCTCTCCTCTCGCCGTGCGCCAGCGCGGCGCTCTTGCCCTCCCCGCCATTCTCGCCCGGCCACGCGGCGTGGAACCGGGCCCCGCCCAGCGGCGAGGTGCCGACGACGACCCGGCCGCGCCGCCGTCGCACGATCCGGTCCACGAGGGCCAGGCCGACGCCGCGCCCGCCGACGGGGCCGGCGCCCTGCTTCGTCGACTCGCCCCAGCGGAACAGCCGGTCCACCGCGGCCGGGTCCAGGCCGGGTCCGGAGTCGTCCACGGTGACCGCCACCCCGCGCTCGCCGGCGCGGACCGCGAGGCGCACCCGGCCGCCGTCGCCCGCGGCCTCGATCGCATTGGTCAGGAGGTTGGCCACCACGGTGAGGGCGTCGTCGTCGGCCTTCCAGCCCGGTTCCACCGCGCAGGCGGGCGCCTCGCCCGGGCCCGCGCCCTCTCCGTCTCCACCGGAACCGAGCGCGCCCGCGCCACCGTCACCGTCCGCCGTCTCCGGCGCCACCTCCAGCTCCACCCCGGCCTCCCGCGCCGCCGCGGCCTTGGCCCCGACCAGCGCGGACAGGGAGGCGTCGCCCAGCTCGGCGCGCCCGGGGCCGCCGACGGCGCCGGTGAGCGAGGCGATGTACTCCTGCGCCTCCCCGGCCTCACCGAGGGAGAGCAGCCCGGAGATCACGTGCAGCCGGTTGGAGAACTCGTGGGTCTGCGAGCGCAGCGCCTCGGTGAGGCCGCGCTGGCCCTCGAGCTCGCGCAGGGAGGACTCCAGCTCGGTGCGGTCCTGCAGGGTCAGGGTGCGCCCGATCCGCCGGCCCGCCGCCACGGTGGGGCGCACGCGGGCGAGCAGGATGCGCTCGCCGGCGAGCACGAAGCCGGGGGTGTCCTCGGGGGCGGCGGGGGAGACGAGCAGGGCGGCCACGTCCGGCTCGAGCACCTCGGCGGCCGGACGGCCCTCCACGTCCCCGGTCACCCCGAGCAGGCGGCGGGCCTCGTCGTTGGCCAGGGTGACGGTGCCGTGCCCGTCCACGCCGATGACGCCGTCGCCCACGCTGTGCAGCAGCGCCTGCCGGGACTGCTGCAGCGCGGCCATCTCCTCGGGCTCGGCGCCGTAGATCCGCCGGCGCACGTAGCGCGAGGCCAGGGCGGCGCCGGCGGTGCCGAGACCTGCGGCGGCCAGCACCCACGGGGCGAAGCCGAGCACCACCTCGAGCAGGTCCGCGCGGATGTCCGACTGCAGGATGCCCACGGACACGCTGCCCACCACGGTGTCCCCGTCCCGGATGGGCACCTTGGAGCGCAGGGTCACCCCCACGGGGCCCTCCTCCACGCCACGGAAGGTCTCGCCGCTGAGGATCGGCCCGTGGTCCGAGGACACCGGCCGCCCGATCAGCTCCGGGTCCGGGTGCGCCACGCGCAGCCCGTCCCGGTCGACCACGACGACGAACGCCACGCCCGCGGCCCGCTCGGCCAGGTGCGCGATCGGCTGGATGCGCTCGACCGCGTCCGGCGCGTTGACGGCGGCGATCACCTCCGGGTGGGCGGCGATCTCCGTGGCGACGGTGTCCACCTCCTCGAAGGCCAGGTCCCGGGTGCGCTGGTCCTCCACGCGCAGCACGACGGCGGCCACGGCCAGCACCGTGAACAGCACGATCGCCACCTGCAGGGCCAGCAGGCGCCGGCGGATGCGGCGGCCGGCCCGCGGGGTGGCCGGGACGCGGGGCAGGGGCACGGGGTCCTCCTGTGCTCGGGGGTGGACGGGTGCGGCCGGCGGGCGGACGCCCGTGACCAGAACTTTCTTAACCACCTCTTATGACCACAACCGCATTCGGGCTGTGGCGCGCGTCACGGTCCTGTCATCGTGGTGATCCGGCCCACAGGAGTTCGTGGGCCCTCACATATCCCCATCGAGAGTACGGACAACGATGAGTTCACGCACAGTCAGAAGGGCCATCCTCGGGGTGGCCGCGGCCGGCGTCGTCGGCCTGGCGCTGGTGAACGCCGCCGCGGACGGCGGCGAGGCGACCGCCCGCTCCAAGCTGGTGCTGATGGCGCCGGCCGCCCCCGGCGGCGGCTGGGACGGGTTCGCCCGCGAGTCGCAGCAGGCCATCAAGTCGGGCGGCATCTCCAACAACGTCCAGGTGGTCAACGTGCCCGGCGCGGGCGGCACCATCGGCCTGGGCCAGTTCGCCCAGATGGACGGCCGCTCGGACATGCTCATGGTCACCGGCGGCGTCATGGTCGGGGCCGTGGAGCTGGCTGATTCCGGCACCACCCTGGACGACGTGGAGCCGGTCGCCCGCCTCGCGGACGACTTCGCCGCCCTCGTGGTCCCGGCGAGCTCGCCGTACCAGACCCTGGACGAGTTCATCGAGGCCTGGAGGAAGGACCCGGGCGGCACCTCGATCGCCGGCGGCTCGCTCGGCTCGATCGACCACCTGCTGACCGGCCTGGTCGCCGAGGAGATCGGGATCGACCCGAAGCAGGCGAACTACATCGCCTACTCCGGCGGCGGCGAGGCGCTGACCTCCATGCTCTCCGGCACCACGGTGGCGGGCATCTCCGGCTACAACGAGGTGGCCGACCAGGTCGAGGCCGGCATGCTGCGGGCCCTGGCCGTGTCCTCCGAGGAGCGCCTGCCCGGCGTGGACGTCCCGACGTTCAAGGAGCAGGGCGTGGACGCCGTCATGGCGAACTGGCGCGGGCTCGCCGCGGCCCCGGGCGTCTCCGAGGCGGACGAGCAGGAGCTGCTGGAAATCATCGACGAGTACCGGCAGACCGAGCACTGGCAGGACGCGCTGGAGCGCAACGCCTGGACGGACAGCTACATGACGGGTGAGGAGTTCGACGCCTTCCTGGCCGAGGAGACCGCCCGCACCCAGGACATCGTGGAAGGACTCGGCCTGTGAGCACCCTGATGCAGACCCCGACGCCGGAGCGCACCTCCGGCGCGAGCGCCCGCCGGCCCTTGTGGTCCGGCCGGAGCGAGCTGGTCATGCCGGTCCTGGTGGCCGGGCTGGCCACGTGGCTGGCGGTCGAGACGGCGACGATGCACGTGCTGGGGGAGTCGGTCCCCGGACCGCAGTTCTTCCCGACCATCGTGTGCGTGCTGCTCTTCGCCGTCGCGATCGTCCACGCGGTCCAGGTCCTGCGCAGCCCCCGGCTGCCGGACCCCACGGACGACGCCGAGAACGCGGACATGTCCTCGGACCTGCTCGGTGACCTCGCCAGCGCCTCCGAGCGCGGCCGCCGCCGGATCGCCGGCCAGGACCCGGACGCCACCCTCCCGAAGGACTGGAAGACCTACACGGACTGGAAGACCGTGGGGATGGTCGTCGGCGGGATCGCCGCGTTCATCCTCGTGCTGCCGGTGCTGGGCTGGGTGTTCTCGGCCACCGGGCTGTTCTGGGTGGTCTGCCGGGCCCTGGGCAGCCGGCGCGCCCTGTTCGACCTCGGCGTCTCGCTCGTGTTCTCCTCCGTCATCCAGCTGGCGTTCAACGCCGGGCTGGGCCTGAACCTGCCTGCCGGCCTCCTGGAAGGACTGCTCTGACATGGACCAGTTGTCCCTGCTCCTCGAGGGGCTCGGCTCGGCGCTGACCCCGATGAACCTGCTGTGGGTGGTCATCGGCGCCGTCCTCGGCACGGCCGTGGGCGTGCTGCCCGGCCTCGGCTCCGCCATGGCGGTGGCCCTGCTGCTGCCCATCACCTTCACCCTGGACCCCACCGCGGCGTTCATCATGTTCGCCGGCGTGTACTTCGGCGGACTGTTCGGCGACTCCACCTCGGGCATCCTGCTGAACACCCCGGGCAACTCCTCGGCCATCGCCTCCACCTTCGAGGGGCACCGGATGGCCAAGGACGGCCGGGCGGCCAAGGCGCTGGCCACGGCGGCCGTGGGCGCCTTCGTCGGCGGGCTGATCGCCACCACGCTCGTGGTGTTCTTCGCCCCGGTGCTCGTGAGGATGGCCACCGCCTTCGGCCCGGCCGAGTACTTCGCGCTGGCCGTGTTCGCCTTCCTGGCGATCTCCTCCGTGGTCTCCGAGTCCGTGGTCAAGGGCCTGGGCGCCCTGGGCATCGGCCTGGTGCTGGCCATGGTGGGCGTGGACGGGCCCTCGGGCACCGTGCGCTACACCCTGGGCCTGCCCCAGCTGTTCGACGGCATCTCGATCGTGGTCATCACCGTGGGCCTGCTGGCCCTGGGCGAGGTGCTGCACATCGCCGGGCGCATCCACCGCGACCCGGCCGGGGCCACCATCACCTCCAAGGGCCGGCCGCGGCTGGACCGGCACGACGTCCGCCGCGCCCTGCCGGCCTGGCTGCGCGGCACCGCCTTCGGCGTGCCCTTCGGCATCATCCCCGCCGGCGGCTCCGAGGTCCCCACGTTCCTGGCGTACGGCACCGAGAAGCGGCTGGCCCGCCGGCGCGGTGACGCCGAGTTCGGCACGGCCGGCTCGATCAAGGGCGTGGCCGCCCCGGAGGCCGCGGGCAACGCGACCGCCGGCACCGCGATGGGCGCCCTGCTGGCCCTGGGCCTGCCGACCTCCGCGACCGCGGCCATCATGCTGGCCGCGTTCCAGCAGTACGGCATGCAGCCGGGTCCGCTGCTGTTCGAGCGCAGCGGGGACCTGGTGTGGACCCTGCTGGCCTCGCTGTTCATCGGCCTGGTGGTGCTGGTCATCCTGAACATGCAGTTCGCGGTGCTGTGGGCCAAGCTGCTCTACATCCCGCGGCACTACCTGTACGCCGGGATCACGGTGCTGTCCATGCTGGGCGTGTACGCGATCAGCTCGGCCACCCTGGACCTGTGGGTGGTGCTGGGCGTGGGCCTGCTGGGCCTGGTGATGCGCCGCTACCAGTTCCCGCTGGCCCCCGTGCTGATCGCCGTGGTGCTGGGCCCGCTGGCCGAGACCGAGCTGCGCCGGGCGCTGACCGTCTCCGAGGGCGACCCGTCCATCCTGGTCTCCAGCCCCGTGACGGTCATCCTGTACTCGGTGCTGGCACTGGCCCTGGCGGTCTCCGCGGTGCAGCACGTGCGGCACCGGCGGGAGCGGGCGGCCGGGATTGCTGCTGACGGCGGTCCGGACAACGGCCCGGGTCCCGACGGCGGCCCGGGCACCCCGGTGGGCGCCCCCTCCGGCGCGGACGGCCTCGCCGGCCCCGACGCCGGCCCGGGGCCTGCCGCCGGCCGGTCGCCGGAGGCGCTGGTCGGTGCTGCACCGATCGGGTCCGGTGCCCACGGGGCCGGGGCGACCGGGTCCTCAGGCTCCCGGTAGGGACCACCGGGGTGGACCGGCACGGTTCCCGCAACCGAGCCGGAACGCCCCGGGACAACACCGCGGACCGGCGGGACGGTCATCGCCTGCGGGCGGTGACCGTCCCGCCGCCGTGTGGCGGCTGGTGCGCTGCGGCGGGGGTGTCGCGGCCCGGCGCAGCGCCGGGCCGCCCCC
The DNA here is from genome assembly GCF_005877055.1 of Citricoccus sp. SGAir0253. Taxonomy (NCBI): domain Bacteria; kingdom Bacillati; phylum Actinomycetota; class Actinomycetes; order Micrococcales; family Micrococcaceae; genus Citricoccus; species Citricoccus sp. SGAir0253. The sequence continues at coordinate 456,155 of NZ_CP039424.1, forward strand.
GTCCCGCCCTCACTAGGGTGGTGCCATGACCGAGTCGATGCATGTCCTGGCCTGCGCCCACGGGACGGACGATCCGGACGGCCGGCGCGCCGTCGACCGCCTCCGCGCGGAGGTGGCGGACGTGTGCCGCCGGCGGGGGATCGATGCCCGGGTCCACGAGGCGTACGTGGACGTCCAGGAACCCGCCCTGGAGGACGTGCTCGCCTCCCTGCCCGCGGGGGAGCCCGCCGTCGTCCTGCCCCTGCTGCTGTCCACGGGATACCACACCCGGGTGGACATCCACCGGGCGATCCGCTCCCGTCCCGGCACCGTGGCCGCCGCACCCCTCGGGCCGGACCGGCGGCTGGCCGCCGTGCTGGCCGAGAGGCTCGCGCAGGCCGGGCTCGGCGACGGCGACGAGGTGATCCTGGCCTCCGCCGGCACCCGCGTGGCCCGGGGCGTCGAGGAGGTCCTCGAGATGGCGGCCCGGCTGGGCGAGGAGATCGGGCGTCCGGTCACGGCGGCCTTCGGGTCCGCGGCCGAGCCGAACGTCCGGGACGCGGTCCGTGACGCCCGGGCCCAGGGCGCTCCCCGGGTGGTCATCGCCTCCTACCTCCTGGCGCCGGGGTTCTTCCACACCCTGCTCACCCGGGCCGGTGCGGACGTGGTGACCGGCCCCCTGCTGCCCTCGCGCCTGGTGGCCGAGTGCGCCGTCGACCGGCTGGAGGCGGCGCTTCACCCGGCGTCACACGAGGACTCCTGACGTCAGGCACCGGGCCCCCGGGCCCGGCTCGGCGGCCCCAAGGGCCGAACGTTGCTCCGTGTGTGGGGACGCTTGTCCGCCCTCCCGGGAGCTTCCTACCGTCGACGGCATGACCCAGGTGACCGAGACCACCACGCCGACCACCACGCCGACCGCCGCGACCGCCCGCCCCTCGCGGCGCCCCGCCGCCAAGCCCCACGGCCAGTGGAAGGTGGACGGCACCGCGCCGCTGAACCACAACGAGGAGTTCAAGCAGCAGGACAACGGCCTCAACGTCCGTGAGCGGATCGAGCAGACCTACGCGCGGGAGGGCTTCGACTCGATCCCCTCGGACGACCTGCACGGCCGCTTCCGCTGGTGGGGGCTGTACACCCAGCGCAAGCCGGGGATCGACGGCGGGAAGACCGCCACCCTGGAGCCCCACGAGCTCGAGGACCGCTACTTCATGCTGCGCGTGCGGATCGACGGCGGCGCCCTCACCACCGAGCAGCTGCGCGTCATCGGCGGCATCTCCACCGAGTTCGGCCGCGACTCCGCCGACGTCACCGACCGGCAGAACATCCAGCTCCACTGGATCCGGGTGGAGGACGTCCCGGAGATCTGGCGTCGCCTCGAGTCGGTCGGGCTGTCCACCACCGAGGCCTGCGGTGACGTGCCCCGGGTGATCCTGGGCTCGCCCGTGGCCGGGATCGCGGCCGACGAGATCATCGACCCCACGCCGGTCATCCGCGAGATCGCCCAGCGCTACATCGGCGACCCGGAGCTGGCCAACCTCCCGCGCAAGTTCAAGAGCGCCATCACCGGGCACCCCTCCCAGGACGTGGTGCACGAGATCAACGACATCTCCCTGGTGGGCGTGGTCCACCCGGAACTCGGACCCGGCTACGACCTGTGGGTCGGCGGCGGACTGTCCACCAGCGCCCGCCTGGCCGATCGCCTCGGGGCCTTCGTCAGCGAGGAGCGGGCGGCCGAGGTGTGGCACGGGGTGGTGCAGGTCTTCCGCGACTACGGCTACCGCCGCCTGCGCACCAAGGCCCGGATGAAGTACCTCCTGAACGACTGGGGGCCCGAGCGGTTCCGCACCGTGCTGGAGGAGGAGTACCTCGGCTACGCGCTGCCGGACGGCCCGCCGCCCGCCCCGCCCACCCGTCCCGGGGACCACGTGGGCGTCCACGAGCAGAAGGACGGCACCTACTACATCGGGGCCGCGCCGGTGGTCGGACGGATGAGCGGCACGCGCCTGACCGCGCTGGCCGACCTGCTGGAACGCCACGGCTGCACCCGCCTGCGGGCCACGCCCCACCAGAAGATCGTGGTGCTGGACGTGGCCCCGGACCGGGTCGACGCCGTCGTGGCCGGCCTGTCCGAGCTGGGACTGGACAGCGCGCCCTCGGTCTTCCGGCGCTCGACCATCGCCTGCACGGGCCTGGAGTTCTGCAAGCTCGCCATCGTGGACACCAAGGACACCGCCGCGCGGACCATCGCCCAGCTCGAGGAGCGCCTGGCGGACGTGGCGGACCGGCTGCCGGAGCGGCTGAGCCTGCACGTCAACGGCTGCCCGAACTCCTGCGCCCGGATCCAGACCGCGGACATCGGCCTGAAGGGCCAGCTGCTGCCGGACGCCGACGGCGGCCAGACCCCGGGCTTCCAGGTCCACCTGGGCGGCGGGCTGGCCTCCAGCGACCGGGAGACGGCCGGGCTGGGCCGCACCGTGCGCGGCCTGAAGGTGACGGCCGGGGACCTGGTGGACTACGTCGACCGGCTGGTCCGGCGCTACGACGAGGAACGAGACCCGGGCGAGACCTTCGCCCACTGGGCACACCGAGCAGACGAGGAGTCCCTCCGATGAGCACCACACCAGCACAGGGCGTCCGGAGCGCCGGGGAGCAGGACCGGCTGCGGCGCCTGGCCGAGGCGGGGGCCGCCGAGCTCGGCTGGGACGCCCCCGCCGAGGAGGTCGTCGCCTGGGTCGCCGGGCACCTCGCGGTGGAGGACACCGCGGTGGCGTGCTCGATGGCCGACGCCGTCCTGCCGCACGTGGTGTCCCAGCGGCTGCCGGGGGTCGACGTCCTCTTCCTGGACACCGGCTACCACTTCACGGAGACCCTCGCGACGCGCGACGAGGTGGCCCGCCGCCTGGACGTGAACATCGTGGACGTGCACCCGGAGCAGACGGTGGCCGAGCAGGACGGCGCCCGCGGCCCGGAGCTGTTCGCCCGGGACCCCGGGCTGTGCTGCAGGCTGCGCAAGGTCGACCCGCTCAACCGCGCCCTGGAGGGCTACCGCCTCTGGTTCACCGGGGTGCGCCGGGACGAGGCCCCCACCCGCACGAACACGCCCCTGGTGACCTGGGACGAGGCCCACGGGCTCATCAAGGTCAACCCCGTGGCCACGTGGACTCTCGAGGACCTCAGCGGCTACTCCGCCCGCCACGGCCTGCCGGAGAACCTGCTGCTGCACCACGGCTACCCCTCGATCGGCTGCCTTCCCTGCACCCGGCCGGTCGCCCCCGGGGAGGACCCGCGCTCGGGCCGGTGGTCCGGGAACGACAAGACCGAGTGCGGCATCCACGTCTGACCGGTCCCTCGACCGGTCCCGTCCCCCGGGCGCTCCCGCGCCCACCGTCCCGGCCCCGCCGCACCACCCGACCGACGACCCAGGAGCATCCATGACCCTCACCCGCGTTCCCGACGCCGGACCCGGCAGCCACACCGGCCTCGGCCTCCAGGACACCCTGGAGGCGGAGTCCATCCACATCATCCGCGAGGTGGTCGCCGAGTTCGAGCGCCCGGCCATGCTGTTCTCCGGCGGCAAGGACTCCGTGGTGATGCTGCACCTGGCGGCGAAGGCCTTCTGGCCCGGCCGGGTGCCCTTCCCGGTGGTCCACGTGGACACCGGGCACAACTTCCCCGAGGTCCTCGAGTTCCGCGACCGGACGGTCGAACGGCTGGGGCTGCGCCTGGAGGTGGCCTCCGTGCAGGACTACATCGACCGGGGAGAGCTGCGCGAGCGCGCGGACGGGACCCGCAACCCCCTCCAGACCACGCCCCTGCTGGACATCATCCGCGAGCTGCGCTTCGACGCCGTCTTCGGCGGCGGCCGGCGGGACGAGGACAAGGCCCGGGCCAAGGAGCGCATCCTGAGCCTGCGGGACGAGTTCGGCCAGTGGGACCCCCGCAACCAGCGCCCGGAACTGTGGAACCTGTACAACGGCCGGCACCCGGTGGGGTACCACGTGCGGGCCTTCCCCATCAGCAACTGGACCGAGCTGGACATCTGGCGGTACATCGCCCGTGAGGGCATCGAGCTGCCGTCCATCTACTACGCGCACCCGCGCGAGGTGTTCCACCGGGACGGGATGTGGCGGGCGGTCGGGGAGCACTCCCGGCCCGCGGAGGGCGAGGAGGTCTCCGTCCGGACGGTCCGGTACCGCACCGTCGGGGACATGTCCTGCACGGGGGCGGTGCTCTCGGACGCCGCCACGGTGGAGGACGTGGTGCTGGAGGTCGCGGCGTCCACGCTCACCGAACGCGGGGCGACCCGTGCCGACGACCGCCTGTCCGAGGCGGCCATGGAAGATCGCAAGAAGGACGGGTACTTCTGATGACCACAGCACTCCTGGAGCACCACGGGTCCGCCTCCGGAACCCTGTTCCGCCTCGCCACGGCCGGGTCCGTGGACGACGGCAAGTCCACGCTGGTCGGCCGCCTGCTGCACGACTCCAAGGCCATCCTGGCGGACCAGCTCGAGGCGGTGGCGCGCACCTCGGCCGAGCGCGGCTTCGGCGGCGACGACGGCGGCCTGGACCTCGCGCTGCTGACGGACGGCCTGCGGGCGGAGCGCGAGCAGGGCATCACGATCGACGTGGCCTACCGCTACTTCGCCACCGACCGCCGCACCTTCGTGCTGGCGGACTGCCCCGGCCACGTCCAGTACACGCGCAACACCGTCACCGGCGCCTCCACGGCGGACGCGGTCGTGGTGCTGGTGGACGCCCGCCACGGCGTCCTGGAACAGACCCGCCGCCACCTGAGCGTGGTGCACCTGCTCCGGGTCCCGCACGTCATCGTGGCCGTCAACAAGATCGACCTGGTGGACTACTCCGAGCAGGTGTTCGACGAGATCGCCGCCGCGGTGCGCCGCGTGGCCGAGGACCTGGGCCTGGCGGACGCCGTCAGCGTCCCGGTGTCCGCGCTGCGGGGGGACAACGTGGTCGAGCGCTCGGGGCACACCCCTTGGTACGCGGGGCCGACCCTGATGGAGCTGCTCGAGTCGCTGCCGAGCGCGGACGACCAGGACGACGCCGGGGCCTCCTTCCGGTTCCCCGTCCAGCTGGTCGTGCGGCCGCAGGGGGCGTTCGCCCCCGGGGTGGACGCGGGGTCCTTCCGCGACTACCGGGCGTACGCCGGGCAGATCGCCGCCGGCACCGTCCGCCGCGGGGACACCGTGGCCCTCCTGACCCCGGGGCAGCCGGCCAGGACGACCACCGTCGTCGGCATCGACGCGGCCGGCCGGGACCTCGAGGAGGCCACGGCGCCGCAGTCGGTCTCCCTGCGCCTGGCCGGGGAGTTCGACGTGGCGCGGGGTGACCTGATCGCCGCCGCGGCCACCGCCCCGGCGCCGTCCGCGCACGTGACGGCCGAGGTGTGCTGGCTGGCGCAGCGGCCGCTGCGGGCCGGGGCCGCCGTCCTCGTCAAGCACGGCACCGCCACGGTCCGGGCCCTCGTGCAGGACGTGGACGGACGCCTGGACCTGGAGAGCCTGGAGTCCGAACCGGCGCAGGCCCTCGAGCTCAACGACATCGGCCGGGTGCGGCTGCGGCTGGCCGCCCCGCTGCCGGTGGAGCCGTACGCCCGTCACCGGCGCACCGGGGCCTTCCTCGTGATCGACCCCCAGGACGGGACCACCCTGGCCGCCGGCATGGTGCTGGACGAGGGCACCGATGGATGAGCAGCCGCCCGCCCCCCGGACGGTGCGCATCACCGCCGCGGGCCCGGACCGGCCCCGGCACCGCTGGCGCACCCGGGCCCTGTGGCTCGGAGCGCTCGCGCTCGTCGGCGCGCTCACGCTCGCCCTCGCGGTGGTCCCTGGCGAGGGGGCGGACGGGGACGCGGCCGGCGCCCCCACCACCGCCCCCACCACGGCCGGCGAACTGCGCCTGGGCTACTTCGGCACCATCCCCCACGCCCCGGCCCTCATCGGGGTCCAGGAGGGACTGTTCGCGGACGCCCTGGCGGAGGCGGGCGGGACCGCCCTGCGCACCGAGGTCTTCACCGCGGGCCCCGCGGCCGTCGAGGCGCTGAACGCCGGGGCGATCGACGCGGCCTACCTCGGGCCCGGTCCCGCCCTCAACTCCTTCGCCCAGAGTGACGGCGAGTCCCTCCTCATCGTCGCCGGGGCCGCCTCCGGCGGGGTCCAGCTGGTCGTCCGGCGGGGGATCGACGCCGTGGAGCAGTTGCGGGGGACCGTGCTGGCCACGCCGCAGCTCGGGGGCACCCAGGACATCGCCCTGCGCTCCTTCCTGCAGGACCGGGGACTGTCCGTCTCGCCCGCCGAGGACGCCGACGTCAGCGTGAACCCGACCGCCAACGCACAGACGCTGCAGCTCTTCCGTGACGGGAAGGTGGACGGCGCCTGGCTGCCGGAGCCGTGGGCCTCCCGGCTGGTGCTAGAGGCCGGCGCCGAGGTGCTGGTGGACGAGGCCGAGCTGTGGACCGGCGAGCAGGGCGCGGAGCCGGGACGGTTCCCCACCGCGGTCCTCGTGGTCAACCGTGACTTCGCCGCGGCACACCCGGCCACGGTCGAGGCCCTGCTGAGGGGCCACGTCGAGGCGCTCGAATGGCTCGAGGACGCCCCGGAGGCGGAGCGGGCGGCCGGCCTGAACACGGCGCTCGAGCGCACGGCCGGGGCGGGCCTGCGGCGGGACGTGATGGACCGGTCGCTGGAGCACATCGAGTTCACCGCCGACCCGTTGGCGGGGACCTACCCGACGCTGCAGCAGGACGGCGTGGACGTCGGACTGGGCCGTCCCGCCGATCTCACCGACCTCGTCGACCTCGGCCCGCTGGAGCGGGTGCTGGCCGAGGCGGGCGACACCGACCGGGCCGACGTCGGCGGGCCGCGCACGGACTCGGACTCGGACTCGGACGCGGAGGAGACGCCATGACGGTGGTCCTGGAGGAGCTCGGCAAGAGCTTCGGGAACGATGCGCCGGTGCTCGAGGGCGTCAGCGCCCGGATCGGCCAGGGGGAGTTCGTCTGCCTCCTCGGCGCCTCGGGCTGCGGCAAGTCGACGCTGCTGAACATCATCGCCGGCCTCGAGCCCCCCACGGCCGGAGCCCTGGAGGTGCCGGCGGACGGTGCGGCGTTCATGTTCCAGGACGCCTCCCTGTTCCCGTGGCTCAGCGCCCGGGAGAACGTCGAGCTGGCCCTGAGACTGCGGGGCGTCGCGGCGGCCGAGCGGCGCGCCCGCGCCCACGGGCTGCTGGAGCTCGTCCGCCTGGGCGGCGCCGCGGACCGGCGTCCCCACGAGCTCTCGGGAGGCATGCGCCAGCGCGTGGCCCTGGCCCGGGCCCTGGGCCAGGACCGGCCGCTGCTGCTCATGGACGAGCCGTTCGCCGCCCTGGACGCCATCACCCGGGACCTGCTGCACGCCGAGCTGGAGCGGATCTGGCGCGAGACGGGCCGCACGATCGTCTTCGTCACCCACAACGTGCGCGAGGCCGTCCGGCTGGGACAGCGCGTGCTGCTGATGTCCTCGCGTCCGGGACGCGTGGTCCGGGAGTGGACGGTCCCGGCGGAGGTGCGCCACGACGCCGCCGCCGTCGGCGCCCTGGCCGGGGAGATCACCACGCACCTGAGGAAGGAGATCCGGCGCCATGCGCACTGAGTCCACCGCATCCACCGCACTGCGGACCGAGCCGCTCGCGGCCTCGTCCCCATCGGCACCACCGTCCTCACCCTCGTCCCCCGAGCTGTCCCGGGCCGTTCCCGACGCGCCGTCCACCGCCCCCGACGCACCGTCCACCGCCCCGGACGAGCTGCGCGACCTGGGGACCGGCCTGGACACCCTGCAGTCCGGCGGCCCGGTGCGGCGCCGGGACTGGAGCCGGGTCCTGCTGCCCCTGGGGGCGGTGCTCGTCCTGCTCCTGGCCTGGCAGCTGCTGGCGTCCCTCGACCTGAGGCGCCGTGACCTCGTGCCCGGCCCGCTGGACGTCCTGGCCGCGTTCGGCGACCTCTGGTCGGGCGGGCTGGTGCAGGAGGCGGTGGGCACCTCGCTGCAGCGCGGCGTGGTCGGCTTCGCCATCTCCGTGGCCGTGGGGACCGTCCTGGGCGTGCTGCTCGGCCAGGTCACGGTGCTGCGGCGCGCCCTCGGCCCGCTGGTCTCCGGCCTGCAGGTGCTGCCGTCCGTGGCCTGGGTCCCGGTGGCGGTCATCTGGTTCGGGCTCACCGACGCCACCGCGTACTTCGTGGTGCTGATGGGGGCCATCCCGTCCATCGTCAACGGCCTGGCCGCCGGCATGGACCAGGTTCCCCCGCAGTTCCGCCGGGTGGCGCGGGTCCTCGGAGCGTCCCCGGCCGAGACCGCCCTGATGGTGGTGCTCCCGGCGGCGCTGCCCGCCTACGTGTCCGGCCTCAAGCAGGGCTGGGCCTTCGCCTGGCGGTCGTTGATGGCGGCCGAGATCATCGCCGTCGGGGGATCCATGGGGTACGGGCTGGGCTCCCTGCTGGACCAGGGGCGCACGCTCGCGGACATGGGCATGGTGATGAGCGCGGTGCTGACCATCCTGGCGGTCGGCATCCTCATCGAACTGATGGTCTTCGGACCCGTGGAGCGGCGGATCCTCCGCCGCCGCGGGCTGCTGGAAGGGAGTACGCGATGACCACCCCGGACCTCTACCCGGTGTCCCTGCGCCTGCTCGGGCGCCCGGTGCTGCTCGTGGGCGGCGGGCGGGTCGCGGGCCGCCGGGCCCGCGCCCTGCTGGACGCCGGCGCCGTCGTCACCGTGGTGGCGCCCCACGCGGGGGACGACGTCGCCCGGCTGGCCGCCGGCGGCCTGCTCACCTGGGTGCCCCGCCCGTACCGGGCCACGGACCTGGACGGGGCGTGGTTCGTCCAGACCGCCACGGGGATCGACGCGGTGGACCGCGCCGTCGCCGCCGACGCGGACGCCCGGCGGATATGGTGCGTCAACGCCTCCGACGCCGAGGCCTCCGCCGCGTGGACGCCCGCCGTGGCCCGCGCCGGGGACGTCACCATCGCCGTCAACGCCGGGGGGGACCCCCGCCGGGCGTCGGTGCTCCGGGACGCCGTGCGGCTGGCCCTCGAGACGGGCCGGCTGCCGCTGCGCAGGCGGCGCCGCACGCCCGGGACCTGCGGGCGGGTGGCGCTGGTGGGCGGCGGCCCCGGCGAGGGCGGCCTCATCACGGTGCGGGGCCGGCAGCTGCTGGCGACCGCGGACGTCGTCGTCGCCGACCGGCTCGGGCCCCGGGAGCTGCTCGAGGACCTCGAGCCCGGCGTCCGGGTGATCGAGGTCGGCAAGGCGCCCGGGAACCACCTGGTCGGCCAGGACGAGATCAACGCCATCCTCGTCCGGGAGGCCCGCGCGGGCCACCTCGTCGTCCGCCTCAAGGGCGGGGACCCCTACGTCCTGGGGCGCGGGGGAGAGGAGGCCCGGTCCTGCCGGGACCACGGGATCGACGTGGAGGTGGTCCCGGGCGTCACCAGTGCCGTCTCCGTCCCCGCCGCGGCCGGGATCCCCGTCACGCACCGGGGCACCGCCACCGGGTTCACCGTGGTGACCGGCCACGAGGACCTGGCCGATCTGCCCGCGCGGCCGGACCACACCCTCGTCCTGCTCATGGGCGTCCGCCGGCTCGCACGGACCGCGGCCCTGCTGCGCTCCCGGGGCCTCGGCCCCGGGACGCCGGTGGCCGTCGTCGAGCGCGGCTGGATGCCGGACCAGCGGGTGACCATCGGCACCCTGGAGACCATCGCCGCCCAGGCCGAGCGCACCGGCGTGCGGAACCCGGCCGTCATCGTCGTGGGGGACGTCGTCCGGCTCAGCCCCTACGCACCCCCCGTCCTGCACGAGACCCCCAAGGAGCACATCCATGACTGAGACCGTCCCCACCCCCGCCCCGGGCCGCCCGCTTCGCCTGGCGATCATCGGCGCTGGACCGGCCGGCGTGTACACCGCGGACCTGTTGACCAAGGCCGAGCGGGACTTCGAGTTGAGCATCGACCTGTTCGACCGGTACCCGGCCCCGTACGGGCTGATCCGCTACGGGGTGGCCCCGGACCACCCGCGGATCAAGGGCATCGTCAAGGCCCTGCACAAGGTGTTGGACCGCGGGGACATCCGCTTCCTGGGCGGGGTGGACTTCGGCACCGACCTGACCCTGGAGGACCTGCGCCGCCACTACGACGCGGTCGTGGTCTCCACCGGGGCCATCCGGGACGCCGACCTCGACGTGCCGGGCGTGGACCTGGAAGGCTCGTTCGGGGCGGCGGACTTCGTGTCCTGGTACGACGGGCACCCCGACGTGCCCCGCCACTGGCCGCTGACCGCCCGGGAGGTGGCGGTGATCGGCAACGGGAACGTGGCCCTGGACGTGGCCCGGATGCTGTCCAAGCACGCCGAGGACCTGCTGGTCACCGAGATCCCCGAGAACGTCTACGCCGGGCTGGCCTCGTCCCCGGTGACGGACGTGCACGTGTTCGGCCGCCGGGGCCCGGCCCAGGTGAAGTTCACCCCGCTGGAGCTGCGCGAGCTGGCGCACTCGAGGGACGTGGACATCGTGTTGTACCCGGAGGACTTCGAGTTCGACGCGGCCTCGGAGGAGGCGGCCACCACGAACAACCAGGTCAAGACCATGGTCGGGACGCTGACGAACTGGCTGATGGAGCAGGAGGACCGCCCGGGCACGGCCTCGCGGCGGCTGCACCTGCACTTCCTGCAGCAGCCCGTGGAGATCCTCGGGGCCGACGGGGCGGTGGCCGGGCTGCGGATGGAGCGGATGGAACTGGACGGCACCGGCAACGTGACCGGGACCGGGGAGTACACCGACTACCCGGTGCAGGCGGTGTACCGGGCGATCGGCTACCACGGGTCCCCGGTGCCGGGGCTGGCCTACGACGCCGGCCGGGGGGTGGTGCCGAACGAGGCCGGCCGGGTGCTGGACGAGGCCGGGGCGGTGGTGCCGGGGGTGTATGCCTCGGGGTGGATCAAGCGGGGCCCGGTGGGGCTGATCGGGCACACCAAGGGGGACGCCCTGGAGACCATCGGGTGCCTGCTGGAGGACCAGCCGGGGCTGTGGACCGCCCAGGACCCGGACGAGCAGGCGATCCTGGACCTGCTCACCGGGCGCGGGGTGGAGTACACCACCTGGGAGGGGTGGCTGGCCCTGGACGCCCACGAGCTCGCCCTGGGCGCCGAGGCCACCGCCACCGGCCCCGTCGAGCGCGAACGCGTCAAGGTCGTCCCCCGCGAGGAGATGCTCGCGGTGTCCCGCCGGGACCCCGTGCCCGCCGAGGCGAGGGTCCTCGAGCCGGCGCGGTAGGCCACCCGGCCGGCGACGCGGCCGGCGACGCGGCCGGCGACGCGGCCGGTGCCGGGGCGTCACAACCGGTCACAAACCGGCCCCTGGCCTCGGCCGGAGCGCCCGGGCGCGGCCGTCCGGCCCGGAACGTCCGGGCGTGCCGCAATGTGACGCCCCGGCCCCCCGTCCGTTGGACTCCGGGGCGGCCCATCCAGTGGGATGAACCCACCACACCATCCAGAGCGGCCGAGAGATCTGGCTCGACGACGCCGCAGCAACCAGTCGGCCGGCCCCGGGACACCGGGACCGGCGGGCACGGTGCTACCGCCAGGATCGATGGAGGATCGAATGCATCACCACGCCACCCACCAGGTCCACGCCGGCTACGAGCCCGAGGCCCCGCACTGGCCGGTTGCCGTGCCCATCCACCAGACGGCGGCCTACCGCTTCCCGGACCACGCCACGGCGGCCGCCATGTTCCGGCTGGAGACCCCGGGCTTCACCTACAGCCGGACGGGCAATCCCACCGTGGCCGTCTTCGAGAACCGGCTGGCCGCCCTCGAGGGCGGGATCGGGGCCATCGGCACCGCGACGGGCCAGGCCGCCGTCGCCCTGTCCCTGCTGACCCTGCTGCACTCCGGGCGGCACCTGGTCGCCTCCAGCCAGCTCTACGGGGGCACCGTGGACCTGCTGACGGACACGTTCGCCGACTTCGGCATCGAGGTCACCTTCGCCGACCCCGCGGACCCGCCGGCCTGGGCCGCGGCGATCCGGCCGGACACCCGCGCGTTCTTCCTCGAGGCCATCACCAACCCCTTGGCCACCCTGCCGGACCTGCCCGCGCTGGCGGACCTCGCCCACGCCGCCGGCGTGCCGGTGGTCGTGGACAGCACGCTCGCGACGCCGGCCCTGTACCGCCCGCTGGAGCACGGCGCCGACGTGGTGGTGCACTCCGCGACGAAGTTCCTCGGCGGGCACGGCACGGTGCTCGGCGGGGCGATCGTGGACGGCGGGACGTTCGACTACGGCGCGGCCCCCGAGCGGTGGCCGCAGCTGGCCCGGCCCAAGGCCCGCTACGGCGGGCAGGCGCTCGTCGACCGGCACGGCCGGGGCGCGTACCTCGCGCTGGCCCGCAGCAAGTTCCTGCACGACCTCGGCCCGTCCCTGGCCCCGGCCAGCGCCGCGCAGTTCATCCAGGGCCTGGAGACCCTCGAGGTCCGCGTGGCCCGGCACGGGAGCACCGCCCTCACGGTGGCCGAGCACCTGGCCGGGCACCCCGCCGTCGGGCGCGTCCACCATCCGGGGATCCCCGGGCACCCCAGCGCCGCCCTCGCCGCGCGGGACTTCCCGCACGGCACCGGCTCGGTGTTCTCCTTCGACCTGGCGGCCGGACCGGAGGCCGTGGGCCCGTTCATCGACGCGCTGGAGCTGTTCCAGCTCGTGGCCAACGTGGGGGACGTGCGCTCGCTCGTCTGTCATCCCGCCACCATGACCCACTGTCGCCTCGCCCCGGACCGCCGCGAGGCCGCGGGGATCGGCGAGACCACGATCCGGCTGTCCATCGGGCTCGAGTGTCCGGAGGACCTCATCGCGGACCTCGACCACGCCTTGGCCACCGTGCCGGCCTCCGCACCGGCCGCCGTGCCGGCCTCCGCCCTGGCCGGGGAGGTGCGCTGAGATGACCCTCCTGGACCACACCGCGAGCACGGGCACCGCGCAGGGCACCCGGCAGGGCTTCAACACGACGGCGGTGCACGCCGGCCAGGAGCCGGACCCGCTGACCGGGGCGGTCGTGCCGCCCATCTACCAGACCAGCACCTTCGTCCAGGACGGCATCAACGTGCTGCGCGGCGGGCACGAGTACAGCCGCGGGTCCAACCCCACGCGCAACGGCTTCGAGACCCAGCTGGCGGCGCTGGAGCACGGGAGCCGGGCGTTCGCGTTCGCCTCCGGGCTGGCCGCCGAGGACGCCCTGCTGCGCTCGGTGCTGCGCCCCGGGGACCACGTGGTCCTGGGCGGGGACGGCTACGGCGGAACCAACCGGCTCATCAACGGCGTCCTCGGCCCGTGGGGCATCCAGAACACCCCTGTGGACATCACCGACCCCACGGCGGTCGCGGCGGCGGTCCGCCCCGGCACCACCGCCGTGCTGTGGGTGGAGACCCCCTCGAACCCCCTGCTGGGCATCGCGGACCTGGCGGCCTGGGCGGAGATCGCCCACCGGGCCGGGGCCCTGCTCGTGGTGGACAACACCTTCGCCTCCCCGTACCTGCAGCGGCCCCTGGACCTGGGCGCGGACGCGGTGGTGCACTCCACGACCAAGTACATCGGTGGGCACTCGGACGTCCTCGGCGGGGCCGTGGTGGTGGCCGACCGGGAGTACCGGGGGCAGGGACTGGCCGAGGCGGTCGGCTACCAGCAGTTCGCCGCCGGAGCGGTGGCCGGCCCGCAGGACAGCTACCTCGCCGCCCGCGGGCTGAAGACCCTGGGGCTGCGCATGGACCGGCACGGCGCGAACGCCGCGGAGCTGGCCGGCTGGCTGCAGGGCCGGCCGCAGATCGCGCAGGTCTACTACCCGGGGCTGCCGGAGCACCCCGGGCACGAGCTGGCCAGCCGGCAGATGGACGGCTACGGCGGGATCGTGTCCGTCCGGCTGGCCGGGGGAGAGGCCGCCGCGCGCGCCTTCGCCCAGTCCACCGAGCTGTTCGCGCTCTCGGTCAGCCTCGGCGGGGTCGAGTCCCTCATCTGCTACTGCTCCGAGATGACCCACGCCTCCGTGCGGGGCACGGCCCTGGAGGTGCCGGCCGACCTGGTCCGGCTGTCCGTGGGCGTCGAGGACGTGGCCGACCTGCAGGCGGACCTCGAGGCGGCGCTGGAGCGCGCCGCGGACCTGTCGGCCCCCATCCGAGCGTGAGGACAAGATGCACCAGATCACCCAGACCAAGGACTTCACGTTCGGCATCCGCACGACCCGCTTCGACGAGGACTACTGCCCCTCGTCCAGCTCGCGCGGCACGACGAACTTCGCGAACCTGGCCCGCGGCGAGGACCGCCGGCAGAACCTGCGCAACACCCTGACGATGATCACCGGCCGCCTCAACGACCTGGCCCACTGGGACAATCCGGGGCGGGACCGCTATGCCGTGGAGATCGACATCGTCTCCGTGGACCTGCACCTCGCCGGCGGCGACGACGGCGGCGAGGACGTGGCGTTCCCCCTGATCGAGATGCTCGACGTGGGGATCCGGGACACGGTGTCCGGCGTGCGCGTCGACGGGATCGTGGGGAACAACTTCTCGTCCTACCTCCGGGACTACGACTTCAGCGTGGTGCTGCCCGAACACCACGCGAGGGCGCCGCGGTCCAGCGTGCCCGACGACTTCGGGGACCTGCACGGGAAGCTGTTCACGCACTTCCTCGACTCCGAGGCCTACCGCGAGCGCTTCCCCCAGCCGCCCGTGATCTGCATCAGCGTCTCGAGCACCAAGACGTACCGACGGCTCGAGAACCACCACCCGATCCTCGGCGTCGAGTACGGGCAGGACGAGTCCTCCCTGACGGACCGGTACTTCGGGAAGATGGGGCTGCGGGTCCGCTACTTCATGCCCCCCGGCGCGGTCGCGCCCCTGGCGTTCTACTTCCGGGGCGACCTCCTCAACGACTACTCCAGCCTGGCGCTCATCGGCCTCATCAGCACCATGGAGGCGTTCCAGAAGATCTACCGCCCGGAGATCTACAACGCCAATGCGGCGGCCGGCCGGATCTACCGGCCGAGCCTGGAGAACCTCGACTACTCGGTGACGCAGATCGCCTACGACCGCGAGGAGCGCAACCGACTGGCCCTCACGCAGGGCAGGTTCACGGAGGAGCACTTCGTGAAGCCACACCAGAGCCTGCTGGAGCAGTGGGCCGCGGCCCATCCCGCACGAGAGACGGAGAACCACCGATGAACGCGATGAACACCCTGTTGCCCACCACCATCGTCGGCAGCCTGCCCAAGCCCTCCTGGCTCGCGGAGGCCGAGACGCTGTGGTCCCCGTGGAAGCTGGACGGCGAGGAACTGCGGGAGGGCCAGCGGGACGCGCTGGGCCTGGCCGTGGACGAGCAGCGCCGGGCGGGGATCGACATCGTCAGCGACGGCGAGCAGACCCGTCAGCACTTCGTCACCACGTTCATCGAGCACCTCAGCGGCGTCGACTTCGAGCGGCGGGAGACGGTGCGGATCCGCGACCGCTACGACGCGAGCGTCCCGACGGTCGTCGGCACGGTGGGCCGTGAGCGCTCGGTCTTCGCAGACGACGCGAAGGCCCTGCGCGCGCGGACCAACCGGCCCATCAAGTGGACGCTGCCCGGTCCCATGACCATGATCGACACCCTGTGCGACAAGCACTACGGCAGCCGCGAGAAGCTCGCCTGGGAGTTCGCGACGATCCTCAACGAGGAGGCCCGGGAGCTGGAGGCGGCGGGCGTGGACATCATCCAGTTCGACGAGCCCGCCTTCAACGTGTTCTTCGACGACCTCAAGGACTGGGGCGTGGCCGCCCTCGAGCGCGCGGCCGAGGGGCTGCGCAGCGAGACGGCCGTGCACATCTGCTACGGCTACGGCATCAAGGCCAACACCGAGTGGAAGGCCACGCTGGGGGCGGAGTGGCGCCAGTACGAGGAGTCGTTCCCGCTGCTGCAGCAGTCCTCGATCGGCATGGTCTCCCTGGAGCGGCACAACTCCCGCGTCCCGGTCGAGCTCATCGAGCTGCTCCGGGGCAAGAAGGTGATGGTCGGGGCCATCGACGTCGCCAGCAGCGCGATCGAGGCCCCCGAGGAGGTGGCCGGCACCCTCCGGGAGGTGCTCCGGTACGTGGACGCGGACAAGCTGTACCCGAGCACGAACTGCGGCATGGCGCCCCTGGCCCGGCAGGTCGCGCGGGACAAGATGGCCGCGCTCGCCGCGGGCGCGCGGATCGTCCGGGACGAACTGTCCGGAACCCCCTCGGCGTGACCGCCGGACCGACGAACCCCCGGAAGGTGGACGATCACCCATGACCTACGTCATCGCCCTGCCGTGCGTGGACCTCAAGGACAAGGCCTGCATCGAGGAATGCCCGGTCGACTGCATCTACGAGGGGGAGCGCTCCCTCTACATCCACCCGGACGAGTGCGTGGACTGCGGCGCCTGCGAGCCCGTGTGCCCCGTGGAGGCCATCTACTACGAGGACGACGTCCCGGAGGAGTGGTCGGAGTACTACAAGGCCAACGTCGAGTTCTTCGACGACCTGGGCTCCCCGGGCGGCGCCGCCAAGATGGGGCTGATCGCCAAGGACCACCCGATCATCGCCGCCCTGCCGCCGCAGCCCACGCCGGCCTGACTCCGCCGCCTGGCCGCTGATCCCCGGCCTTTGGCCGCCGGCCGGCCCTGCCCCCTGGCCGCTGACGCCTGGGCGCCGACCCCTCCCTCAGCCCCGCAGGGCCCGGTCCAGGTCGGCGACCAGGTCGTCGGCGGCCTCGAGGCCCACGGACAGCCGCACCACGCCGTCGCCGAGCCCGATCGCGGCCCGCCCCTCGGGGCCCATGGCGCGGTGGGTGGTGGTGGCCGGGTGGGTGATCAGCGACTTCGTGTCCCCCAGGTTGTTGGAGATGTCCACGAGCTCCAGCCCGTTGAGGAGGCGGAACGCCCGCTCCTTGGCCGAGCCGGTCCCGGGCTCCAGCTCGAAGGTCACCACCGTCCCGCCGCCGCTCATCTGCGCCCGGGCCAGTTCGTGCTGCGGGTGGGAGGCCAGGAACGGGTAGAGCACGCGCCGCACGCCGGGCTGGTCCTCGAGCCAGGTGGCGATCCGCAGGGCCGAGGCCGTGGAGTGGCCCACGCGCAGGGCCATGGTCTCCAGGCCCTTGAGCAGCGTCCAGGCGTTGAACGGGCTCAGGGCGGGGCCGGTGTGGCGCATCAGGTGGCGCACCGGCCCGTCGATGAACTCCCGGCGCCCGAGCACGGCGCCGCCCAGGACCCGGCCCTGGCCGTCGATGTGCTTGGTCCCGGAGTACACCACCACGTCCGCGCCGAGCTCCGTGGCGCGCTGCAGCAGGGGCGTGGCGAACACGTTGTCCACCACCACCTGGGCGCCGGCGGCGTGCGCCAGCTCCACCACGGCGCGGATGTCCACGATCTCCTGCAGCGGGTTCGAGGGGGACTCGAAGAAGACGGCGGCGGCCGGGGTGGCCAGGGCCCGCTCCCACTGGGACAGGTCGGCGCCGTCCACGAACACGGTCTCCACGCCCCAGCGGGGCAGGATCTCGTTGAGGATGGCGAAGCAGGACCCGAAGAGGCTGCGCGCGGCGACCACGCGGTCCCCGGCGGAGAGCAGCGCGCCCAGGGCGGTGAAGACCGCGGACATCCCGGAGGCGGTGGCGAAGCAGGCCTCGGCCCCCTCGAGCAGCCGCAGCCGCTCCTGGAAGGCCTCGACCGTGGGGTTGCCGTAGCGGGAGTAGACGTAGCGCTCGGCCTCCCCGTTGAAGGCGGCCTCGGCGGCCTCCGCGGTCTCGAAGACGTAGCCCGAGGTCAGGAACAGCGCCTCGGAGGTCTCCTGGAAGGGGGTGCGGTCGATCCCGCCCCGCACCGCCAGGGTCTGCTGGTCCCAGACCCCGGGGTGCGTGGCCTCCGAGCCTCCCGCTACGAGGTGCCGGGCCTCGCCGGTCACCGTCCGGTCCCCAGCACGACCGCCTGGGCCGCGATCACCCGGTCGCCGTCGAAGGTCACCGAGGGGCTGCCGTACAGGACGTAGCCCTCGGCCAGCGCCGCGGACACCCGCTCGCAGAAGGACCGGTCGTCCGGTCCGGTGAGCAGGCGGTAGGCCAGGGGCGCGTCGGCGCCGGAGGCAGTGCCCGACGGCGGCCCGGCGGGGGACGGCGGGGCGGTGGGGCTCTCGGACATGGGGTCTCCTTCGGGCGCGTGACGGGAGGGGCAGGGCGCCGGCAGTCAGAGGCGAGGAGGCGCCGGCACCGGGTGGGACCCGCGCTGGGAGGCACCGGCGTCGCCGTCGGCCTCCGGATCTCGGCGGGGCGATGCCCCGACGCTAACAACGCCGCCCCAGGGAACCCAGTGGTGCGCGGCGCACCCGTCACGGGAGGTCACGCGCGGCCGTCTCCCGCGGGCCGCGCCCCGGACCTCGAGGCAGGAGCCCTGCGCGCGTACCCTGCCGCCATGGGTTGGGGAGCGGCGGGTGCCGTGGCGTCCGGGGGCCAACCGCGGGAGCTCGCGCAGCGGGCCGAGCGGGAGCCGGTGCTGCCTCCGGGACCGGGGGAGGTCTTCAGCGGCTACGGGGTGATGGGCGTGCCCTTCGCCAGCGGTCACTACCTGGCCCTGCGCCGGTTCACCGCGAGCTCGATCGGCCCGGGCTACACGTCCGTCTGGCACCGCGACCCCCAGGGGCGGTGGACCGTCTACGCGACCGCCGCGCCCGAGGTGAGCTGCGCCCACTACCTCGGACCCGCGGCCACGGAGGCGCACACCTGCCGGATCGACCTCGACTGGACCGGCCCGCGCTCGTTGACGGTGCAGATCCCCGGGGTGCTCGACTGGCACCTCGAGCTGGCCGAGCGTGCCGCCACGCGGATGATGAGCGCCGTCGGCGCGCGCCTTCCGGCCGGGACCAGCCACGCCGGGTGGCTGCTGGGCCCGCTCGGCCGGATCGCGGGACCCGTGCTCTCGGCCGGGCGGATCCGCCTGCACGGGCGGATGCCGAGCGGGCACGCCTTCGGGGGTGTGCCCCGGCGGGTCTGGGACGTCGTGCGGACCTCGGCCGTGCTGGACGGGCAGGACCTGGGGGCGCCGGGCCCTTGGCCGGAGCAGGTAAGCGTCGGCGATCTCATGCTGCCGCAGCGGGGGCTCTTCTTCGCGGACGCGGAGGCGGTCTTCGTGCCGCCTGGCGGGACCGGCAGGGCCTCATCGTAGGGCGTCTGGTGATCCCCCTGGCGCTCGCTGCACCAGAGCCGGGAAGAGCAGGAGACGAATCCAGTGAAGGTTCGGGGACCTAAGCAGGCCGCTTCTCGGAGAGCGGGGCTCCGCTGTCACGTTCCTGCTCGTCGACCTCGCCGGCAATCCGCAGCACGCGCCGGGGGACCGGCTGTTGCTGCTTCCTCGCGATCGCGATGTAGGCATGGGCCGCGGCGCGCCTGTTCCGCTGATAGCGGCTCTGGAGCGCTTCCCTAGAGATCTGCTTCGCCACGGGTGGTCCTGTTCGATCGATCACTGCCAGTGTTGTCTTCTGCCTGGCTGTCTTCAGTATCTCCCCCGGAGGGTAGTCCAAGCACGGCTCCGAGGGCATCCAAGGCGAAGGAACTCGCCTTCTCGCTGGGAGCGTTCTCGCCCAGGTATTCAAGCATGATGATGGCTGCGTAGGCATCGTGATCGACGAGGAGATCCATCGTGGCTTCATCCCCGTCGAGGATCCTGGCGTCTCCCACGGGGGCATCCGTATCGGCCGTGACATCGGACGCTGACAACAAGCGGTCCGCTGCCCATCGCGCGTTCTCCCACCACTGTGCCTCGAGCGAGGTGTTGCGGGCTGTCTCCGCGGACTCCAACGCTGTCCGGCGGGCAGTCTCGGCGGAGCGGGTGACTCCGCGATAGGCGATCACGGCAGCGAACAGGGCCGCCACGCCACCGAGCCCCGCACTCGTCGAGAACGCGTAGGCCCACGCGACGAGGGGCTGGAGGGACAGGGGCCACACGGAATGTGTCATGGCTCCCGTCACTCCGCCGATCAGGAAGGTCCCAGCCACCCAGATGGCTGTGGTCCATGCGGATCTGCCGCCCTGGGATCGTGGTGACATCAAGGGCCGGCAAGCGTTACAGAATGCGCCGCCGGATTACGCGGAGTCCCAATGAACGTATGGAATGTATCGGGAACAATCGTTTTCGGACATCCGCATCGGCGGCAGTACGTACTCACCATGTGTCCCGGTCGTGCGCCGACGCCGACTGGGCGGGGGCCTCAGCCGGCGCGGAGGTCGTGGTCGGCGAGGACGCCGCGGGCTCGGCCGATCTGGCGGTCGGTGGAGAACACGGACCATGGTTCGGCCAGGCCCTCCTCGTAGACGAGGTCGCGGAACCGGGCGAAGGCGCCGTGGCCCTGGATGGCTTGCTCCAGCCGGGCGCGCAGAGTGTGATCGTGCTGCCGGGCGGCGAAGGCGGCCATATCCCGCCAGCCCTCTCGTGAACCGGTGGGCTCGAGCCGGAGCCACCGGTCCGGGCCCTCCTCGACGTCGATGGCGGCGTCCTGGCCGACGACGGCCGGGTCGGTCTCGAGCACGGTGGCGAGCATCTCCAGGTCCACCGGCAGCACGGGCCCGGCCAACGGTTCGCGGCGCAGGGCGGCCAGCAGGTCCTCGGCCAGGATCTCGTCGCCGGACCCGCCGCGGCTGGTGAGCCGGTTGATGACCGACAGGGCCACCGGTTCAGCCTCGGTTCGGCGGTGTTCCAGGGCCATCGGGATCCCGGCCCCCACCTGCTGCAGCGCGTCATCGATGTCGCGTCCGGTCACCGCGGCCAAGAAGCCATCCGCATCCGCTCGCGCGATGGCCCGGCGCACCGCGGTGAGATCCAGCGCGGGCAGCTGCGTCCGGGCTGGCCAGGCGTGCAACCGCATGGGGTGCGGCTGACTCGGTCGGCGCGGGACCCGTCCTTCACCGTCGTCCTGGGCCCACCGGCGCCCGTACTGGTCCGGGATGGCACCCCACCCGAAGTACGGCAATGGCACCGCGGGCCGGATCCCCAGCATCTCCAGTGGGTCGATCTTCTGCTCACCGAGCACACACCGGTGGGTCCAGTTATCGCCCAGGTCGAAGGTGAACTGGAACTCGGCGCCGGGCTGCAGCGTGCGGGCGACCTTCGTGGCGGCCATGTCCAGGGGCACGAGGACCGGTCCGGCGCCCACGGTGGCCAGTTCGGCACCGGTCTCCTCATCAGTGACGACCCGGCCATCGGCCAGGGTGAACACCGACAGGTGCGACCGGTCCCACCGGGCGAAGGCATCATTGATCGCCTCGGCCAGCTCCCCGAAGGTGTGCCCGGGCCCGACCGCGAACATCCTCCCGGGCCAGGGCCACAGCTCTTGGCCGGCCCCGCCCAGCAGTTCCACCGTCACCGATAACCAGGTCCGCGCCATACCCCGAGGATGGCACACCCGGCCGCGCTCTCGGCAGGCCCGCCGGGACGTCACCGGACGGAGCCCCAACCCGGCCATCCTCGCCTCGTTCTCAACAACTCGACTGCTTTTGCCTATATGAGACCGAAGCGAATGAGACGGGCGAATGAGACACGACGGCACACCGATTGCATGGGCCAATGCCTGTAATCGCGCGGATCTCTGGATGCTCGCGCCGCCTGGCCTGATCGTTGGTCGGGCGTCTCATTAAAGGAACGCTTAATGAGACTGCTAAATTGGCGCATCTCTATGGCTGTGCGATGGCGACCATGGGTAAAGGTTGATGAGCCTCGGGGCGATAGTGATCGAATCGGCGGATCTGCTCCTGAGCGGCGGGGGTGGGTTCGTCTCTACCGAGGTAAGCGTCGGTTCAAATCCCGTCGAGGATGTTATCCAAGGCGTCGGAGCGTTCCGGGCACCTGTACTCGACGACGATGCGAAGCAGGTCCGGACCGATCTGGTCATCGGTGGCCTTCCGCTCAACCCACCTGTCGTAGTCGTTGAATAGCTGGTCTTCCCCCTTGCCCATGGGGTCATCGCATAGGTGTCCCTCGAACCAGCCCATGAGCTCATCGAAGTCATCCGGCTCGTACCCGGTGGCCCGAACGTCTGCCTCGTAGTCCCCGGTGATCTGTATCTCGTCAGAGCCCTGCGTCGAGTTCGGCTCTGCCTCCACTCCGCTGGGTGAGGCGGCCTCCTCACTGGCCGGGGGGGGTGCTGGAGGCGCTGGGGGTAGAACTGTCTCGGACCGTGTTGGCGCAGGCGGTCAGGGCAATCGAGGCGACGGCCAAGGCGGCGGCAATGCGGGTGCGGCGCAGGGTGGTGCTCAAGTGGGCTCTCCTCTGGTGCAGATCGGGTGGAACGTCTTGATGAGAACCGCAAGGCCGGCATCAACCCAACGTTCAATACAGCTCGTTATGCTGAACGGCGTGAGTGACTACTGGGGTTGTCCGAAGTGCGGCCATCTGACGCTTCGCTACGAAGACAAGAATGGGCGCTGCGATGTCGCTACATGCGAGTATGACAAGTGCGATTACTTCGATGAGGGCGTCCCTGAGTGAGTGTCGCCTGAGCGATAACTATCCCTGTTGGATCCGGCGGGAAGATTCGCTTGCCACCCTGAGTACTCCAGCCGTTGCTGCCCAACGGTCTACCTGGAAGGGGCCCCTCATGGCTTCATATGTCTGCCCTACCTGTGACATCGACTTCGGCTACCCGCAAGGCCTCGCCGTTCACAAGGAACTCGGCTGTGAATGGGGAGACGACGATGGCGGCGGCGCAAGGTACTGCTGCGGGATGATCTATGAGGATGGCGAATCCACCTGTATGAGCTGCGGGGAGTCCCTGTAGACGTAGTCGTGCGGCGGACGTGAGGAGCCCATCTCGAGGCATCGCCCCTGAGATGACTAATCCAAGTGCCTTTCTAACTCTTACCTGGTCCCATGCCCCCATCGAGCGGATGTGTCCTGAACATAGGGCGCGTGCGGTCCGTAGTGCCTTCCTAGAGTTCTCGCGGCCTAAACAACGCGTACTCGATGATGTGTGTCGCTTCACCCGGTGCCCAGGCGTCTCGGACGGCGGTTGCTAGGTTGAGGTACTTACCGTATGTGTCCGTTGACCATCCGTGCGTTGGCCAGCCCAGCGACTCAGCCACCCTCTTGTCGAGAATGAGCGGTGCCGGAGCGGGATGAGAATCCCAGGTGTCGTAGGCGGAGAAGTAAATCCACTTGGTGAAGAAGGCGGGCCCGAAGTGTTTGATGCGGTCGTGGTCCCGGGAATACAAACGGCGGTAGGCCTCGACTGCATCTCCTTCTAGGACTGCTTGGTGGGAGGACAGAAGCTTTTCGGGGGCGCGGTCCTGGTGCAGGACGGACGCGACGCGGGCGATGCTGCGGGCTTTGGTACCGGTGCCCCATGCGGCCATGAGCAGGAATAGCTCGACAGCATCGGACGGCGTCTCGACCCTTCTTGCACGATCGAAGACGTCCTGACGGGTGATGTAGGGCCGCGTCGGTGCCTCCTCATGAATTTGTTCTGGCAGTGCCAGTTCGGATGGCCACCGTTTGCGCCACTGTGCCGTGGACCAGTGGAAACCTTGCTGCCGCACGTCTGCATCTGTCGGCGGGCCGCCTGGGAACTTCCCCCCCGAGTACCTTGACGACGTCGTCGACCTGCTCCTCGGTGTCGACAGCTCCACCGGTCTCGTGTGTATCCGCCATGTCAGCTCGCTCTCCGTCGGAACTCGTCGTAGGTGCCGCCGAGGTAGCCCAGCAGCATCTGTTGGAAGTCGGGGTTGGCGAAGAACTGGCTGAACAGTTCGCCGTTTTTCTCGTGGCGGTCAAGGAGGAGCTCCTTGACCTTCTCCTCGAGCACGAGCTGGTACTGGTTGCGGTCGTTGTGCAACGCGACCACGGCCATCTCGTCGTCTTCCATGACGACGGTGCGCTGCTGGTCGATCCAGACCTTGTCGGCCTCGCCGAGGTCGGCCCCGTACTTCTCGTTCATCACTTCGATGAGGGCGGACAGCTTGTCGAGCACCGGGTCGGTTGCCGACCCCTTGCCCTCACCGGGCAAGGCGCTGCCCGGTTCCTCGGAGGCTTCCAGAGCGATGCCTCCTTCACCGGTGACGGCCAGCCGTAGGTGGGTCAGCTGCACCGACTGGCTCAGCTGGGGCATCGGGTCGGAATCCAGCGCCGGCAGTTCGTGCAGCAGCAGCTTGCCGTAGAGGAAGAGTCGTTCCAGGTCAGCGTCCGGCCACGGCATGACCTGTGCGATAAATGCGTACGCCCGGCAGAAATGCGTCAGGGACGTCCGGAACTCTGCTTGGTCGTCTTCCTCTAGCGCCAAGAACCGCCCCACTGCGGGGTGGAGATTGGCGTAGATCACCGGCTGCTCGGCCGGATCGTTCGACAGCAGCGCCTTCGTGGCAGCCGTGAGTTCGTCCATGGCGAGCACGCCGGCTGACATTAGGTCGTGCTCCATCGTGTACAGCACGTTCGGGTCGGTCGGTTGGGCCAATGACTGCTCGTAGAACGGCTCGAAGGCGGCCTGGATTTCCTCCGCGGTGTTGGCGAAGTCGAGGATGAAGGTGTCCTGCTTACCGGGGTGGGTTCGGTTGAGCCGCGAGAGCGTCTGGACGGCCTTGACTCCGGAGAGCTTCTTGTCGACGTACATGGTGTGCAGCAGCGGCTCGTCGAACCCGGTCTGGTACTTCTCCGCGACCACCAGCACCTGGAAGTCTTCCCGGAAACGTTTGGGCAGTTGGGACTCGGGGAAGCCGTTCAGCATCGACTCGGTGTAGGCCAGCTCGGGCGCGTCCGGATCGGTCACCGTTCCGGAAAACGCGACCAGGGCCCGCAAAGGGTATGTGCCCTGGTCATAACCCTTGCGCTTGATGTACTTCTCGATCGCGGCCTGGGTACGTACCGCGTGCAACCGGGAGCGGGTGACGACCATCGCCTTGGCGTGGCCGTCGATCTTGCGGGCCGTCTTCTGCCGGAAATGCTCGACGATCACCTCGGCCTTGGCATCCATCATGTACGAGTGCAGCGAGGCGAACCGCGCCAACGCCGCCCGGCCCTTAGATGAGTCGAGTTCCGGGTCGACGCGTGGACTGGCGGTGGCGAGCTTGTAGTACGTCGCGTACGTCGTGTAGTTGGCCAGCACATCGAGGATGAATCCCTCGTCGATGGCCTGGCGCATCGAGTACGTGTGGAAGGGCCGCTTGATCCCGTCCGGTCCGACCTGCCCGAACGTCTCCAGGGTCTTCGGCTTCGGAGTGGCGGTGAAAGCAAAGAACGAGAGGTTCTTCTGCTTGCCCCGCTTCCGGGCACTCTCCAACAGGGCGTCGTCGGGCTCGTCAGCGGCCTCAGTTGCGGCTTCGGCTGCCTCGGCTTGCTCGAGGGCGTCCTCGCTACTGGAGAGGACCGTCTTCAGCTGTTTGACTGCATCCCCGGTGGTGGAGGAGTGGGCTTCGTCCACGATGACCGCGAAGCTGCGCCCGGCCACGCCCTTGGCTTCCCCCTCGGCGGCCTCCTCGGCGGCGATCTTCGCGACGACGGGGAATTTCTGCAGCGTGGTGATGATGATGCGGGCGGCGTTTCCCTCCAACGCCTCCTTCAACTGGGACGAGTGCTGGTCGACGCGCACGATCGTGCCCGGCGTGTGGTCCAACCCGGCCACGGTTTCCTGCAGTTGCCTGTCCAGTACGCGGCGGTCGGTGATGACTACGACCTTGTCGAAGATCGGCTGGTCGCCCGCATCGTGCAGTCGGGAGAGGGAGTGCGCCGTCCACGCGATGGTGTTCGACTTGCCCGACCCGGCCGAGTGCTGGATCAACCGGTCGACGCCGGCGCCATCGGCGTAGGTGGCGGCGAGAATGGACCGAACCGCGTGCCACTGATGAAAGCGTGGGAACAGCACCCGCCCGCTCTCGGTGTGGATGAAGTTGCCCAACAGCTCCAGCCAGGCATCGCGGTCCCACACCTGCTCCCACAGGTACGCACTCTGATAGCCGTTGCTGGCCGGATTGCCGGCCGACCCCGGACGCCCGGCGCCGGCTGAACCTTGGTTGAACGGCAGAAAACGCGTGTCCTGCCCCGCCAGCTTCGTCGTCATCGCCACCTGGTGCGGGTCGACCGCGAAGTGAACGAGCATGCGCTTGGCGAAGATCTTGTCATGGGGGTTGCGATCGTCGCGGTACTGGGCCATCGCCTGCTCCAGACCCTGCCCGGTCAGCGGGTTCTTCAACTCCGCCGATGCGACCGGGACTCCGTTGACCACCAGTACCAGGTCGAGCGAATCAGCGGGGTTGGACTCCGAGTGATGCAACTGGCGAACCACGGCAAGCCGGTTCGCGGCATAACGCTCCATCAATTCTGGGGCGAGAGTGTTGGCCGGCTTGAACCAGCACATACGCACCGTCACCCCAGAGTCCTTGACCGTGCCCCGCAGCACGCTGATGGTGCCCCGGTGGTCGATGGCGTCGGCGACGACCTTGAGGAATCGCTGCCTCGCGGTGCCCTCACCCCCGTGGCGGGCAACAAGGGTGTCCCACGCCTTGGGCTGGGACGCCTGAACGAAAGCGATGACCTCCTCCGGGAACAACCCCAGATCACGGTCGTACGATGACGCCGGCAGCGCGTCCCAGCCGCACGAAAGCAGGTGAGCCTCAATGTTGCTCTCGAACGTCGCCTCAGTCGTGTTGATCAATCAGATCACCCCGGGATGGTAGAGCCTGCGGTTGTCACGTCCAGCTGCCCCGTCACAGCCGCTGAGATCAAGGAGGACTTGTACTCGGCAAGGAGGGCGATGGAGCGTTCTAGGTCACGAATACCAGCGCGGACCACTTGTTGATCTTCCCGGACTCGATCGACAATCTGATCCTGCACACTTCGGGGAGGCAAGAGGAGGGGGGTTGACCGGACTCCCGCCTCGAGGTGCGGGTGAAGTGCGCCGGTGGCTCTGGCCAACATCGCCTGCTTGCCGAAGTTGCACTGCAGGAAGGTGGCCAGATACTCAGGAGAAATCAGCGATGAGTTCGCTCGGGCGATCAAGAGCGCATGGCAGCTTGCTTCACCGAAACCTTCTGGCACAAGCGCCACCTGACCGACAGCTCCCGTCTGCACGATCAGCACGTCCCCGGCTCTCAGATTGATTCGCCGACGCGCTGCGTGCCACTCCTCCGAAACGTAAAAGGGTCTACGGTCGAAGTCGATCGTCCCGTTCTTGATATGGACGCTTTGGATGTACCTGATCCCGTCATCGACCAAGATGTCCCGAGTCGGTCCGACGTACCCGTTCGTCAACTGACGCAGAACTCGACCAAGAGTAGATGCGCGCCAGCCCTCTGGAAGCTGATGCCCCTCCCACCCCGTTTCGATCGACTGAGGCGTGCCCGCACTACGCGCCTTGAGTTCACGAGCTATGAGGTTTGGGAGAGTCTCCTGCAACAGTCGGGCTTGCCGCCGGCGAGCAGCGATGATGCGATCGAGCCGGGAAACGCGGTCGTCAATGAAGTCCGCGATTCGCCGCTGCTCGGCCAAGTCCATCTCGGTGAACGGAAAGTTTGCTACTTGCTCAGCATTGAGATTGGCTTGAGTCGCAGAGCGCGCCTCAGCTACTGCTTCGGGCGCATAGTGCTTCAGCCAGTACGCCACGAATCTCGGGTCTGCTCGCTGTGGCTTGGGGACAATGCCCAACAGCGCCTGGTTCCAAGTGGCCGCGATACCCAGCGTTGCCACCGCGCCCACACTCGCGTACATCGCGAACAAGACAGTCCCGGGTTCACCCAGTGTGAGCCTCCGGTTCCTTACTCCTGCTTCCGTAAGCGACTTGGCGGTTGAGGTCACGATGTCAACGGCACTCATATCGCCGATCGAGACCCAAGGGATTCCCTGCTCGCTCCAGAACTGCTCATTATTTGTGTCGGGCGTACCACCCGCCACGAAGTGCGCAACATGCTTGAGCTTCACAGACCCAGTCCTTTCATCCACTCCTGGATCTGCACTTCAAGTTCCTTGACTTCTGCTGCGATGTCTTCAACGGGGCGTGGAGGTTCGTACATGTAGAACTGGCGAGTGAAGGGAATCTCGACGCCTACCTTGGTCTTGGTGTGGTCAACCCATGCGTCCGGGACGTAGGGATGGACCACACGAATTAGGTGTGTCTCGGCGGCCTCGCGTAAGGCCTTGTCTCGCCCGGCTTCCTCGAGGTCGAAGTACCCGGCGGGAACGGGCACATTCTCCTGATCGCGCAGCTCTGGGTCTGGCTCGGGTTTCCCGTTGCGTTTGGTGATGACTTGCGCCTCAGGATCGGCGATAGCGCAGGCCGTGGCGAAGGCCTTCTTCTCTTTGGCCGTCAGGTCACTCACCTCGGTAAGTAGAGCCCTCTCGGTGTCGAAACGGCGCCCAACAAGGTGGGCGTACTCGTCAAAGGGAGCGGCCGCGACAGCCTCGGGCGTGACTTCCCACCTCCGTTTCAAGGGGCGTTCGACGATGATGCGTTGAAAGGCGAACTTTTCCCGGGGCAGGACTCTTACCTTGGGATCGTCGGCAAACTCTGTCTTCGCCCCGCCGTACAACTGGGCGATTTGCGCGATCGCGTCTGCGGTGAGTTCCTTGCGCTTGTCTCCGAGAGATTTGCGCATCTTCGTGCCCAGCTGCCGGGCGTCGATGAGGCGGACCAAGCCGCGGTCTTCAGCAGCCTTGTTGTTGGTCAAGATCCACACGTATGTGGAGATACCGGTGTTGTAGAACATCTGGTCTGGCAGGGCGACTATGCCTTCGAGCCAGTCCTGTTCGAGGATCCACCGACGGATCTCCGACTGGCCAGAACTAGCCGCACCAGAGAACAACGGTGATCCGGACAAGACGATGCCCACCCGAGAACCCGTTGGCTTCATCTTGGACAGCATGTGCTGCAAGAACAGTAACGATCCATCCGCGACACTCGGGAGACCGGCGCCGAAGCGACCGTGGAAGCCCTGTTTCTCGTGCTCGTCCACAATGGGCTTCGCGTAGGACGACCATTTCACCCCATAAGGCGGGTTGGCCAGGATGAAGTCGAAACTCTTCCCTTGGAAGGCGTCCTGGGTCAAGGAGTTGCCTTGGGCCATCTGTTGCGGGTTGGTGTCCTGCAGCATCAAATCCGATTGGGCGATCGCCCACGTCTCGGCGTTGAGTTCCTGCCCGTACACGTGGACCTTGGCGTCGGGGTTGGCTTGGGTGATGCCGTGCAGAGCGCCCATGAGCATCCCGCCGGTGCCGGCGGCCGGGTCGTAGATGGTGCGGACCGGCTTGGGGTTCTCGGTCAGTTCCGCGTGGGTGCGTCCGTGCAGGAGCAGCTCGACCATGAGGTCGATGACTTCCCGGGGGGTGTAGTGCTCACCGGCGGTCTCGTTGCTCATTTCGGAGAACTTCCGGAGCAGTTCTTCGAAGATGTAGCCCATCGCCTCGTTGCTGACCACCGAGGGGCGCAGGTCCAGGTCGGCGAAGTCCGCCATGACGGGGTAGAGGATGTCCGCGCGGTCCATTCGGGTGATCTTGTCGTCGAGGTTGTACGCCTCCATCACCGTGTACGCATCCGGGGACAGCCGGCGGATGTAGCTGGCTAGCTGTTCGGCCAGCTCCTTATCGTTCTGCAGCATCGAGGCGAACGTCAGCGGGGAGAGGCTGTAGAACCTCTGGCCCGAGGCACGCTTGAGGAGCATGTCGACGCCCTCGTCGACCGCCTTCCCCAGGGTCTTGCGGTCGGCCTTCAGGGCGCCGCTGGCGACGGCCTGGTCCAGGACCGCGTCCTTGGTTGGTGACAGCACCGCGTCCATGCGCCGCAGTACGAGCAGGGGGAGCATCACCGAGCCGTACTCGTGCTGCTTAAAGGTGCCACGCAGCTTGTCGGCCACCTTCCACACGAACGTAACCTTGTCCGCGAATCCCTTCGGTGCCATTGCTTCCCTTCGTTGAGCTAATACGACTTGACCCTAGTCGTCAGGCGGGACATGCCATTCCAGCCGCTGGCAGGGTTGATGTCCGTAGCGACCTGGTGAACGCCTGGCATGCCCGCGCGGGCATGCCAGGCGGCGGCGCCGCCGGGGACTAACCGACGCTGATGGTTCCGGCACTGGTTGCGTCGACGAGGGCGTCCCGGACTTGGCTGGCTGCGTCGAGGATCGCGGTGGCGGATTCCTGCAGGGCACGGACCTCGGCGAGACGCTCCAGAATGCGATCCTGCTGCTCCACCGGTAGCAGGGGAACCTTCAAATCCTGCAGGCGGATGCGCTGGACGGCGGCGCCCTGTGCCTGGCTCCGGTTGTGTGCGCTAACAATGAACTCCGCGAGGAACTCAGGACGCAAGTTGTCACCGAGGGAACGCAGCAGGTGGAAGCTGTTGCTGGAGAGCACGCGCCCACCCTCAGCATCCACCCGGGCGGCCAGTCCGCCGGTGTTCTGCAGCAGGACGTCACCGGGCTGGGTGATAGTCGGGTTCGCCTTGAATAAGCCGAGGTCGACCGTGCGCGTCTCAGCGTCCCCACGAATCCACGGACCGGACACGATCGGGGTGCCGTCCGTGCCTTCGTCGACTTCTCGGATGGTTTCGCGGGTCCGCAGGACCTCGAGGCTGCCAGCTTTTTCCAGCTCAGTGATTGACACGAGTTTCGGAGGCTGGGTGCCGGCCGCTATGGATTCGGCGGTGACCTGGGTCAGCGCTGGGATGCTGGCCGCGGCGCGGTGAAGTGACTCGACCGTTGACCGCACGCTCTCCAGATCCGGTGCGTCCAGGCCGGAGGAGAGCCATCGGCGCGGGTTCACGTCGATCTTGTCCTTGTCCGCGAGGATGTCGGCAATAGTGACGGCGTCGGCGGGCAAGGTGGAGGGAACGGTGCGGTTCTCTCGCCAGTCCCGCAGTGCCGTGGCAAGGGCCTCGGGGTCGATGTCCTTGGTGTCACTGTGGTCGATCATCAGGACCCGGCCGGGATCGCTGACCTCTCCGGGACGCGCCAGGACCCAGAGGTTCAGCGGTATCCGCGTGTGGGAAGCCAGCCCGCCAGGCAGGGCGATGATGGCCTCGATAGTTCCGGCCTGAAGCATGGCGGCTCGGATTTTTGCCTCTGCACCGCCGCGGAACGCGCTGCCGGCAGGCTGGAGCACGAAGGCGCGTCCGCCTGTCCCGAGATACCAGATGGCCAGCTGGAGCCAGGCTAGGTCCATGGTGGATTTCGGTGGCGTGCCGTAGGGCAGTCGGGGGTCCAGGTAGAGATGTTCCGTGCGGTGGCCCCTTAACCCGTAGGGGGGGTCCATGACGACAACCTGTGCCAGTCCCTGGTCGAAGTAGTCCCTTGCAAAGACGTCCCCGTGTCGGAGGTTGGTCCGCGTATGCCCAGCGAGCAGGGCGCGCTGGTTCGCTTGGATGAGGGCACGGGGATCGATGTCTTGGCCAGTGAGTGCAGACCGATTCTCTCCGCGGCTGGCCGTGGCTATCAGCATCCGACCCGAGCCCACGGCCGGGTCATGCACGGGCCCGGGAATACTGCTGGCGAGGGTCGCCACGAGGCTCACCAACGTCTCGCTGGTGGCCGCCGAATCGTAGCCGCGCCGTACGGAGCGGGTGATCTGGTCCTGGAAGACTCCAAAGGCTTCCTCCAGCTCATCGAACCCAAGGTGGTTCACGACGCGTATGGCGAAGTCCAGGAGGTCCGTCTGGTCACGCTCTTGTTCATGGCCCGGGGAACCCGCGTGGATCGCATTGAACAAAGGCACACGCTCTGGATGTGAGGCCTCATAGGCCCACATGCCTTCTCGAATCAGTTCCGCCGTGTCGAGGGAGGCTGCCGCGTTGGCCAACTGGGGCCACTGCGTCTGGGCGGGTAGTTCTTCATCGAAGCCGGCGCTGTCAGGGTCGGAGACGTATCTCCAGGCGATCAGGTCCGCGCCAATTGCTCCGGCTTTCTCGGGTTCGACTGCGCCGCGGATGCCGTTCATCACGATCCAGAGATGCCGGCCAAGGGAGACGTTCTTGACCGTCTTGTCGTGCTCCTTGAGCCACTGTTCAACTTCCGCTGTTGCAAAGCGGGGGTTGGCGGTATCTCCTGGGACAGGCTGCGGGAAGTCCTGGTAGCGGTTGCGCCAGTTGCTGACCGTGGAGCGACCGACGTCGGCCAGTTTTGCGATGTCGCTGGCGCTGAGGGTGAGGGGGGTGGGCGTGCTCATGCTGCGTCCTTGGTGTGAGTGAACAAGTTGATGACGTTGGAAGGGATGCGCGAACCCAGGGCGACCACATTCGGGCCTGCAGCCCGGCGCAAGGCGGAGGAAAGGCCGACGTCGGGGCGAATCACGATGACTTCCACCCCTGCGGTCCGAAGCGATGCGACAGCGAAGGTGAACGCGTGGTCCCCGGAGGCGACGACGACGCGACGGTACCGCTCGGCGATCCAGGAGATATCGGTGACTGCCTCCAGTAGGGCCAGGTCTGCCCCGTCGATCCCGCTCCGCATCTTTCGCTGGGCTGTTCCGGTCCAGCCGTAAATCATCGCCAGGGCGTTGTGGTGGCTGGCGGCAACCACGGTGTGGTCGCCCGCGCACGGCGGCACTGCAGCATGAATGCGACGTTCGGCCTGGGTGACTTCGCTGCAAGTGGGCGCACTGTTGCCCACCATGTTCTCGATGTCCACCAAGTAGAGAGTCCGTCCGCGCAGGCCGCGGGCAGGGGGAGCCCCGTTGGGGCAGGTCTTCCTCGTCATGATCTTGCCTTCCGATGTGAGGGGCTCCCAGCGAGCCTCCTTCCGATCCAGTCACATCAGCATAAGGGCATCTGCATCCAAAAAACAAGTTCAGATCGGTTCACATGCAAATCCATGTCCAGACCGGACGTGCATCGAGAGGCCCCATGCTTGGCGGAGGGGTCATGCGAGGTGGCCGCCTTCGAGTGGACGGCCTGATCCCGGAGCGGAACGACGGTCAACCGACCCTGCGGCATGTATTCGCCCCAGGTCCGGGGCCTGGCGCACGTACAGTGGGGTTTGAGTCCCCATTCCCGATCAAACGGATGGAGCTGATCGCTTGAAGGCCTGGGTTGTCCGCGCCGGACTGCACGGTGAGCACGAGAAGTGGAACATCGACAATGATCGCGTCACCATCGGGTGGAGCGAGGTCGGAGACATTGGCGCCTGCCAGTCCCGCCAGGACGTTCGGGACCTGCTCACCAAGGTCTACCCGGGGGACCCGGAGGGCCGGCTCAGCAACTACACCAGCCAGCTGTGGTCCTTCCGGAACCGCATCAAGGTCGGTGACCTCATCGTCATGCCGCTGAAGACCCAACCGGGTTACATCCTGTTCGGTGAGGTCTGCGGAGAGTACGGCTACGACGCCGAGAACCCCATCGGGGATCGCCGCAAGTACCTGCCCGTGCAGTGGAATGCCGAGCCCGTGTCCAAGACGGGGATCGAGGCCGACCTCATGTACTCGCTGAACGCCATCATGACGGTCTTCAGCCCCTCCCGGAACGATGCCGTGAACCGATTGCTGGCCATCGCGGAAACCGGGGTGGACCCCGGCAACCCCTATGAGGTTCCCACCGCTGCAGCGGCCGATGACAACCGGGACGACAGCGAGGACGAGGTCACCGACCCACACACCGCCCCGACCCTGGAAGCGATCCGTGACCGGATTCGGTCCCACATCGCCGAGCACTTCAAGGAGCACGAGTTGACGGGGCTGGTCGCCGACATCCTCTCGGCCCACGGATTCCAATGCGAAGTGTCCCCGCCCGGCCCGGACGGCGGCGTGGACATCATCGCCGGGATGGGCCCGCTGGGATTGGACTCTCCCACCGTCGTGGTGGAGGTCAAGTCCGAGCCCGGCGCCATTGACTCCCGGGTCGTCCGCGGCCTGCATTCCGCCCGCGTCCAGCACAACGCCGATCAGGCCCTGTTGGTCGCCTGGGGCGGGGTGACCAAGCCGGCTCGCCAGGAGTTCCGGCGGGACCGGACGTTCTTCCGGATCTGGGATGGCGAGGAACTGCTGAACGAACTCCTCGACACCTATGAAGACCTGCCGGCCGAGACCCGCGCCAGGATCCCGCTGCGGCAAGCCTGGGTTCTGGACGAGGACGGCTAGGGGGAGCGGCGACCGGAGGCGGTTTGGTGGAATCCAGTCAGGGGCATGGCCTGGTGTGAACTCTCGAGTTCACACCTGTGCGAAGACCGCGCCCAGTATCGACCGGAGTTCCTTCACCACATCCTTGCCATCATCTCCGTGCCAGCCTTCAAGGGCGCGCTCGGTGCTGGTTGACTCACAGAACTGCATCGCAGCTGCGACCTTGTCGTCCCCGGACGTGAAGGTGCCGAAATAGGTTTCGAGAGCACCGCGCCTCAGTACGTACACGCGCTCTTCAGCCAAACCCGAAAGAAGCTTGGTGAGCTCGTCGCCAATTTCCTTTTCCTCTGCGCGGAGGGCGAGCAACTTCTGGTTCTTGGAGCCTTTCTCGAAGAGAGTTTCCAGCGGCTCCGTGATGCGGCGCGCAGTATCGGCGGATGGTGCAGCGTCCCAATCCTGCAACGCGGCCTGAGCTTCGTCCCAGAGCTGCCGAGCAGTCCGGTTAGCGACGATATTCGACAATTGCTTGGAGTTCGGCCCCGGCGGATTCTCCTGCTCCTCTATGAGGTTGTCGACTTTCCCCATGAGGTCGGAATGTTGCCTTTTGAGCTCTGGAGTGGAAGTTAGATGCCCGAACCCCTCGACCATGACATCCAAGTCGGTAATGACGTGCACCGTAGAGTCGAACTTCTCAAAAAACTCGCGGTACCTCTTGATGCCGCCTTTGCCACCCGTCTGCACGAACATGACGTTGCGTTCGATGTGGTTCCACTTGGTATCTAGCACGCGCGCCAGGTGCGGGAAGGTGAACACGTCACTGTCTCCCTCGACGAGCACAACGGTGTCCGCGAAGAACGCCGCTTCGTTGTTCTCGTGACAGATCAATTGGAATGCATCGCGCAATGAGGTCTCTGAAGAAACATCCACTAGATGAGGGACGACCTCCCCGGCGCATTTCCGCAGCTTCGTGAATGTGGCGGTAGACGTTGGCTCAAGAAACCCGGGGGAGTGGGTTGTGACCATTACTTGGTGCTCGCGTGCAAACTTCCCCAAAGCTTGAAGGAGTTGCCTTTGTGCCCTGGGGTGCAGATAGAGCTCCGGCTCTTCAAACAAGAGGAGATAGGCAGAAGTTGGCGTGGAGGGACTCTCTTGGGGGTTCTCCGACGCGTTTGAGGGTGCTCCCCGCAACTCCGTATAAGCACGAAGGATGGCAAAAGCGACCGTGCGCTTGAGCCCATCGCCCTTGCTGGACAGCGGACCGCTGTGACCGTCGTCAATCTCCAAGTTTGCCCCGCTGAGGATCGTCTTAAGATCCGGAGCCGGCACATTCATCCGCAGAGTGACGTCGGGGAAGCTTTCCTGCACGAACTTCTGGATGGTGTCCTCAATAGAGACGACCTTTTTCAGCCGAGGATCTTCTTCCTCAGGGTCCTGGTCTTCGCCGGAGATGCGGCTGAGCTTCTCGCGCACCGCAGAGAAGTGGTCCTCCAGGTCGGTCAGTTCGCTGGCGATTTCGTTCAGCAGGAGCCCGAGGAGCTTGCCAAATGTCGCTGAATCAGATGTCTTGACTTCGGCGTCGGCATCCTTTACCGCTTCGATGTAGATGACTTCTGGGAACAACTTCGACGTGGGTGAGCTGATGCCGGTGGGTGCCGGATGCATCTCATCGACGAGGGCGTCCGCCGGAAGTTCCGCTATGACCTCCTCATAAGCCTGATCGACGTCGGCCTTCTTGGGGCTATCCGGGAGCTTGTCTTCTAATTCGGGCAGGGCTTGAACGGCGGCTTCCCGCAGCGCCGCACCTCTCTTGCTTGCAACGGCAGTATCGAGTGCACTCTTGGAGTAACGGGCATCCTTTGGCGCAGGCTTCGCACACATCAGCGTCGCCCTGCCGCCGCGCTGTATTTCCCTCTGCAAGGTAAGGGACCCGTTGCGGACCACATTTCGAACGTCGACTCGGTGAGTCTCGGGGACGCGCAGCAGATCACCTTCAGTGATGTCCTCCAGCGTCAGGGTGACCCGGATTGGAAGGTCGGGGTTGCCAAAATCGTGGTCGGTTACGCGCTTGGGCGTAGTCCCTGTGCAGGCGAAGTGGATGGCGTGAAAAAGTGATGATTTGCCCACACTGTTTTCGCCGATGATGCACCCGAAGGTCGACAGGGCAATCTTGGTGTCAGCATGTGCTCTGAAGTTCTCAATATGAACCTCGGTGATCTTCAAATCGTCCCCCTCAGGATGCTGGCCCGTGCGTGACCTGTTCTTTCCGAATCGCCCCAGTCCATCAGGCTGTATCCCAGAATACGGAAGCAAAGACATACGGCTCTTGACTAGTACAGAAGGTTTCGGCGTAGTGTGCCCGACGCGCTTTTTGGGCCTCCTCTTCCGGTCACCCTATTGGGGTTCCGTAAGCTGCCGTGCTGGTCTTCGGCGGTAAGGGCCTGTGGCGGGCGAGGCGGGAGGTGCCGGTACAGGGTGGTGCGGGTGATGCCGGTTTTCTCCACGATCTGGGCGATGGTGTGGCCCTCGTTGCGCAGGTGCTCCGCATAGGCGAGTTTGATGGGATCGACCACGGTGGGCCGGCCGATCCGCCGGCCCTTGGCAGTGGCCACGGCTCGGGCGTGGGCGGCGCGTTCGATGGCGTAGGTGCGTTCCATCTGCCCGAACAGGGCGAGCATCACCACGGCCAGTTGCGACATCGGATCCTCGGGGTTGGAGGAATCCACTTTGATCGGGTCGGCCAGATTCCGCACCCCGACGCCGCGGTCAGCCAGGTCGTGGATGAGGTTCAGGGTGTCCCGCACGGTGCGGCCCAACCGGTCCAGGGTGTGCACCACGATGACGTCCCCCTCCCGGGCTTGGTCCAGAGCGGCGTGGAGGCCGGGGCGGTTGGTGGTGGCCCCGGATTTCTTGTCGACGTAGATCCGCTTGACCGCGATCCCCTCCTGACGCAGGGCATCGATCTGCCGATCCAAATCCTGTTTCGTGGTCGAGACCCGCGCGAACCCGATATCCATGCCCACGCTGTACCGAAAGTCGTATCTGTACGCGCCGCGCGGGATGTTCTTTTGAACCTTACTTTTGGGACGAAATACATGGCGTGTCGTCGTCCTTGAGCGCTCCGGTGGAGGAGTGTCCCACTTCTAAGGATCTGGGACGATCGAGGCCCATCTCGAAATCGGACGCCTGGATCTCCGAAGTCGTCTGCGGACATTGGCTCCGGGGGCCCGTTCATGGAAGTGTCGGAGGGCGCTCCGCCACAGGGCAGACCTTAAGGCACACCGTGGACGGTGAACCGGGCGCTTTCACTGGGTGAAGACGCCTTCCCGGAGTCAACTCAGTGCGTGGCCGAGGATTTCCGCGGCCTCCGCGCCGTGAACGGCTTCGCCGTCGCCGGGTCCCCGCCCTTACGCCTCGAGGCCGGGTCGGACGGCGCCGCCGCAGCCCGCGCGTCCTCCGAGTACTCCGCCGCGGCGCGGGCGGCCATCATGTCCAGGCCCTCGGCCCGGGCGGAGCGCAGGGCGGTGACGGAGGCGCTCATGCCGCGCATGGCGCTCTGCGTGCGGTCGGTGGAGTAGGTCATGGAGCGCTCGCGGGCGATGCCCAGGCCCTGGCCGACCTCGATCGCGTCCTGATTGGCGCCGAGGTACATGAACGTCCACTCGTCCACTGACTCCTGGCGCTCGATGAGCTTCTTCACGTCGGCGTGCGTGACCTCGCGCGAGGCGTTCTCGTGGCCGTCGGTGATGATGCCGAAGACCACGGTGTCCGGCCGCTCCGCGGCGGGCTTGGCCTCGATCCGCGCCCGGGTCTCGGCCACGGAGCGCGCGATGGCGTCCAGCAGCGCGGTGCTGCCGCGCGGCACCTGCCGGAGAGGGCCGACGTCGGCCAGCGGCCTCTCGACGTAGACGGCCTCGAAGCCGTCGTCGAACTGGTACAGCGAGACCGTGGCGTCCGGGTTCGAGGACCGCTGCTCGTCCATGAAGGCGCTGAACCCGCCCACCATGTCGTCGACGATTGAGGCCATGGACCCGGAGCGGTCCAGCAGCATGACGATCTCCGTGGGTGCACTGCTCATGATGTTCCTCCGGTGGTGCGGCGGCGCTTCTGGAAGCGCGGCGGGGTGGCGGATGGGGGAGGGGTGCGTTGTTGTTCGGCGTCGTACCGGGCGCGCTCGAGGGAGGCGCCGATGACGCGGCCGTCCTCGGTGGAGTAGGCCTGGAGCGGTTCGGTCCGGGCCAGGCGGGGCGGGACGGCGTTGGGGGAGAGGCCGGCGCGCAGGGCCACGGCCCGGATGGACGCCCCCTCCAGGGCGGCCCGGGCCATCGCCTCGTTGAGGGCCTCGTCGAGGAGCTCCCGCGCCTCGCCCAGGGCCTCGACGCGGTCCAGGCCGTCCTCGGGGAGGGCCTGCAGCAGGTCGAGGACCCGGCGGAGCGGGGAGTCCGGCGCGGTGTTCATGAACTGAGTATACGCAGAAACTGCGCACAGCACCAGAGGTCCGGCGCCCGCGCACCAAGGCCGGCCGCGCCGCCGTCGGGCCCGGCCTCCGGACCGGAGCGCCGAGGCGAGCCCGCCGTCCCTACACGTGCAGCCGCTTGGCCAGCTCGTGGCGCACGTGCCGGATCCGGGCCAGGTGCATGCCCAGGGCGACGACGCTGAGCGCGCCGCAGATCACCGACGGCAGCGCCGCCGTCACCCAGCCGAGGGCGAGGAACACCAGTGGCGCCAGTCCCAGCAGCACGGTCAGGCCGCTGTAGAGGATGTGCTCGCCGATCTCCGTGCGCATCACCCGCACGGTGATCAGCAGGGCCACGATCGATGAGGCGCAGAGGATCGGCACCGCGTAGGTCAGCGACCAGCCGTCCCAGCCGCCGAGGTAGTCCCAGTACGCGGTGACCAGCCCCACCAGGACCACGAGGTACACCGTCCCCTTGGCGAGGTTGCGCCGCTTGCGCACGGCCATCAGCACCACCAGCCACAGGGCGGCCACCCCCAGCCACGCGGAGCGCAGCACCCCGAGGCCGCCGAGGTCCGGGCCGAACAGCAGCTGGGCGCCGAGGGACGCCAGGATCACCGCGAGGGAGGCGAGGAACAGCGCCCTGAGCACCCGCCGCCGGGAGAACCGCAGGGGCACCGCCGGCAGGGGGCTCGGCGCCGGCTCGCCGGCCAGTGGCGCGGCGCACAGCGGGCACCGGGTCCAGGCGCCCTCCACGTCCACCGCGCACACGGGGCAGCGCCTCATGGCTCGCCCTCCGCCAGCTCCTCCTCGGTCACCCGCGCCGCGGCCACCGTCACCGCGACCCCGCGGCCGGTCAGCATCCGGGCGAACTCCCGGACGTGGCCCGTCTCCGTGAACGGGGAGCTGAAGGTGACCGTGAGCAGCCCGGCGTGGGAGATCACGCAGATCTGCGGGCGGACCGCGGAGACGTGGAACTGCATCCGGCCCACGTGCGCGTCCACGTCCTCGGGCAGGCGGACCAGGCCCAGGTTCGAGACCGCCACGGTCAGCCCCCGGTTGTTGCCCCAGTTGACCAGCCGCAGCAGCACGTCCTTGACCGGCCGCGGCATGATCCGCAGCACGGGCGCGCGCTCCAGCCGGATGAACCGGCGCAGCTTGCGCTCCAGCGCCTCCGGGGTCGCCTGCGGGCGGAACCGGCGCTCGAGCTGCCGGGCGACCGAGCCGACGTCGTCCGGGACCTCGCCGTAGGTGTGCTCCACCCGGACGGTCGCGAAGAAGTTGCGGGCCGACGTCGAGGGGAAGTGCTGGCGCAGGTTCACCGGCACCGAGGCCGCCAGGGTGCGTGCCGTGCCCAGGCCGCCCGAGGAGCGGCGGACGGCCTCGAAGAACAGGGCGGTGAGGAACATGGTGGGGGAGACGCCCTCGGCGCGGGCCAGCTCCAGCAGTCCCCGGGCCGGCATCGTCAGCTCGACGGCGCGGGTGCGGCTGTCGGGCGTGCGGGTGCCGCGGGCCCGGAACACGGTCCGCGCCGCCGGATGCGCGCGGCCGGGCTCCGGGGGCCCGGCGGTCGCACGGGGCGCGTCGCCCACGGTGAGCACGGCCGGGGTGGCCGCCCGGCTGAAGTCCGCCCTCGCGGCGGACTCGCCGGACTCCCCGGGCCGGCGTCGACCGTGGAAGTAGTGCCGGAAGCTGTCCGGCGTCAGGCCCAGCGCCGATCCCGTCGCCTCCGGCGGGCGCCCCACCGCGGGGTGCCGCAGCGCGAGGTAGGCGGTGACCAGGTCCGAGAGGAACCACAGGGCGCCGGTGCCGTCGGAGAGGGCGTGGAACACCTCGAGGCTGATCCGCCGCCGGTGGTGCGTGACGCGGAACAGCAGCTCGCGCCGGTCCGCCCGGTAGATCGGCGCGCACGTGGGCTGGTCTTCCGCGGCGACGACCGGGCGCAGGTCGCTGTCCTGCAGGTAGTACCAGAACACCCCGCGGCGCAGCACCGCGTGGTAGAGCGGGTAGCGCTCGTAGGTGGCGTCCAGGGCGGCCTGCAGCAGGGCCGGGTCCACCTCGTGGTCCACCTCCGCGCCGAGGCGGAACACCTTGGGGTCGGCGTCCGTCCGGGCGGCGAGGAAGATATTGGAGGCGTTGTCCAGCCGCACCCAGGCCCGCCGCGTCACCCCGGTGCCCCCAGCCCCGGATTCCCGACGGCGGCCGGGGCCTCCCCGAGGAAGGTGTCG
Source organism: Citricoccus sp. SGAir0253 (assembly GCF_005877055.1). Classification (NCBI taxonomy): domain Bacteria; kingdom Bacillati; phylum Actinomycetota; class Actinomycetes; order Micrococcales; family Micrococcaceae; genus Citricoccus; species Citricoccus sp. SGAir0253. The sequence goes on from NZ_CP039424.1 coordinate 496,901, forward strand.
ATCACCGCGTAGGCCTCCCGCAGGGACCGGGAGAACCGCGGCAGGGCGATGAACCCGTGCAGGGCGCCCTCCACCCGGTGGACCCGCACCGCGTTCCCCGCCTCCCGCAGGGCGCGGGCGTAGGCCTCGCCCTCGTCGCACAGCAGGTCCAGTTCCGCCGTGATCACCAGCGTCTCCGGCTGGCCGGACAGGTCCGTGGCCAGCAGCGGGGCGACGAACCGGTCGCGGCGCCGGTCCGGGTCCGGCACGTACAGGTCGAAGTAGTCCTGGACCTCGGTGGTGGTCAGCCGGTAGCCCTCCCCATGCCGGCGCACCGAGGCGAAGGGGGAGGTGGCCGGGTCGTGGTCCCAGTGGGTCACCGGATAGAGCAGGATCTGCCGGTCCACCCCGCGGTGCCCGCGCTCGCGGAGCATCAGCGAGACAGCGGCGGCCAGGTTGCCGCCGGCGGAGTCGCCCACCAGGACGATCCGGTCCGCGTCCTCGATGCCCGCCCGCCGCGGGCCCTCCAGCAGCTGCCGGGTCACCCGGTAGCAGTCCTCCAGGCCCGCCGGGTAGGGGTGCTCGGGGGCCAGCCGGTAGTCGACGGCGGCCACCACGCAGCCGGTGAGGTCCGCCATCGTGGCGCACGCCGGGGTGTAGCTGGCGATGTCCCCGGTGACCCAGCCGCCGCCGTGGAAGAACAGCAGCACCTCGTCCCGGCGCTGCTCCCGCGGGCGGAAGACGCGGACGGGGATGGGCCGGCCGCCGTCGCCGGGCAGGGACTGCTCCTCCGGGGCGCGGTGGCGCCGCCCGCGCAGGGCCGCCACCCGGCGCTGCATCCGCCGGACCTTCGGGTAGTCCTCGCGCATGTTCAACCGGGGGGCTGCGAACAGGCCGAGCACCGTGCGGCGCAGCCGGTTCACGGGCGGGGGGCGGGGTCGGGGCGGTCCATGCCCTCAGGGTAGGGGGCGGAGCTGGGCGTCCGCGCCGCGGCCGGTGAGGTCCGCTCGACGCCCGACCTCGTCGGCCGGCGCCGGAGCCCTTCGCGCTCGTCCCGGCGACCGTGGCATCGACGGCCCCACCCACGCGGTGAGGGCTGCCGATGCAGTGGGTACCGTGATGTTCACACCCTGCCCACGGGGCGGCCCGGCCGCCCCGTGCCCGGCTCCCCTTCCCCTGCCCGAGGACCACCATGACACCCCTGCCCGACGCCTTCCGGATGACCGAGGACGAGCTGCGCCGGCTGGGCAGCAAGAAGTGGTCCACCCCGCCGGGGGTGATCGCCTCCACGGTCGCCGAGATGGACTTCGGCATCGCCGGCGAGGTGGCCGAGGCCCTCGACGCGCGGGTGCGCAGCGGGGCCCTGGGGTACCTGCCGGAGGCAGAACAGCAGGCGATGTCCCGGGCCTGCGCGCAGTGGTATCGCCGGGCGTACGGGTGGGAGGTCCCCGCGGAGTGGGTGCGGCCCCTGCCGGACGTGCTGCGCGGCCTGGAGGTGGCGATCGAGCACTTCTCCTGGCCGGGCTCGGACGTCGTGCTGCTGACCCCGGCCCACGTGCCGTTCCTCTCGATCCCGGGTCGGCTCGGCCGGGCGGTGCGCCAGGTGCCCCTGCTGCGGGCCGCCCCGGGGGAATGGGCGATCGACCTCGAGGCGGTGGAGGCGGCCCTGGCCCGCGGCGGCGGCCTGGTGGTGTTCTGCAATCCGCACAACCCGGTGGGCACGGTGTACCGGCGCGAGGAGATGGCCGCCCTGGCCGAGGTCGTCGAGCGCCACGGCGCCCGGGTGTTCTCCGATGAGGTCTACGCCCCGCTCGTCTTCGAGGGGCACCGGCACGTCCCGTACGCCTCCGTCTCCCCGGCCGCGGCCGGGCACACGGTCACGGCCACCTCGGTGTCCAAGGCCTGGAACCTGTCCGGACTGAAGTGCGCGCAGCTGATCCTGTCCAACGAGCGCGACGCCGCCCGGTGGAGCGAGATCGCCTTCCTGCCCGAGCACGGGGCCGGGCTGCTGGGGGCGGTGGCGACGACGGCCGCCTATACCCGGGGCCATGACTGGCTGGCCGCGGTGCTCGAGCACCTGGACGGCAACCGCACCCTGGCCGGCCGCCTGGTGGCCGAGCACCTGCCCGGGGTCGACTACGTCCCGCCCCAGGGCACCTACCTGGCCTGGCTCGACTGCACCGGCCTGGACCTGGGACCGGACCCGGCCGCGTACTTCCTGGAGCACGCCCGCGTGGCCGTCAACGACGGCGCGGACTGCGGGGCCGCCGGCCGGGGCCACGTCCGCCTGAACCTGGCCACCCCACGCCCGATCCTGGCCGAGACCCTCGAACGCATGGGCCACGCCCTGGCCGCCCGCCCCTGACCCCGGGCCCGGTCCGCGCGGCCGTGCCCTACGGTGGCTGGCATGACCCAGACTGTTCTCACCGACGTGCGCCCGTGGGGCCACGAGCCGGCCGACATCATCATCGAGGACGAGACGATCACCGCGGTGGTGCCCGCCGGGCGCGCCGACACGGGGGACGCGGCCACCGTCATCGACGGGCGCGGCCTGCTCGCCCTGCCCGGCTTCATCAATGCCCACGCCCACGCGGACAAGAGCTGGTGGGGCCGGCCGTGGGTGTCCTACGGCGGGGAGGCCACCACGGCGGGCCGGATCGCGCACGAGCGGGCCGAGCGGGGCCGGTACGGCATCCCCAGCGCGGACGGCGCCGAGCGGCTCCTGCGCGAGTTCCTGCGCCACGGCACCACGGCCACCCGCTCGCACGTGGACGTGGACCCCGGCGTGGGCCTGGACGGCATCGCGGCCGTGCGGGAGGCCGAGGCCCGGCTCGGCGGGGCGGTACAGGTGGAGATCGTGGCCTTCCCCCAGGACGGGGTGGTGCGCCGCGAGGGCGTCCTGGACCTGCTCGACCGGGCCGCGGCGCAGGGCGCCGAGAACATCGGCGGACTGGACCCGTGCCTGATCGACCGCGACCCGGTGGCCCAGCTCGACGGGCTGTTCCGCGTGGCCGAGCGGCACGGCTGCGGGCTGGACATCCACCTGCACGCCGGCGGGGAGCTCGGGGCGTTCGAGTACGAGCTCATCATCGACCGCACCCGCCGCACCGGCCTGCAGGGCAGGGTCACCGTGGCCCACGGCTTCGCGCTGGGCGAGCTGCCCGCCGCCCGGCAGGCCGCCCTCGTGGAGCAGTGCGCCGAGCTGGGGATCTCCTGGTCCACGGTGGCCCCGATCGGCACGGCGCCGCTGCCCTGGGCGGCCATGCGAGAGCACGGCATGGGGCTCGGGCTGGGCACGGACGGGGTGCGGGACCTGTGGTCGCCCTACGGGGACGGCGACCTGCTGCGCGTGGCCCTGGACTTCGCCCGCCTGCACGGGGCCCGCCACGACGAGGACCTCACCGCGGTCGCCCGGCTGGCCACGAGCGGCGGGGCCGCCTTCGTGCACCGCGCCGAGCAGGACCTGGTCCCCGGGGCGCGCGCCGACGTCGTGCTCCTGGAGGCCGAGAACGTCCCGGACGCGATCGTGCGCGCCCCGGCGCGCTCGATGGTCCTCTCCGGCGGCCGGCTGGTGGCCGACGGCGGCCGCCTGCTCCTCTAGGACCCGCCCGGCCCGCGGGACCCTCGTCCCGCGGGCCGGGCGTCCGGTGCCCGGCTGGCAGCCGGTCGCCCTCAGCGGGCGGCCGCCACCGCCCCCTCCGGGGTCAGCACGGTGGTGGACTCCGCCGCGGCGTCCACGGCCTCGGGGGTGAGGTGCTCGTCCTTGCACTCGAAGTCCCCGTACATCTCCAGCTGGTCGCTGTAGTGCGGGGAGAGCGTGCCGTCCGGGGCGATGAACCCGCTCTGTCCCGGAGGGGCCACGGTGCACATCTCGGCCTCGGCGCCGTCGAGGTGGACCATGTCGTTCTCGGTGCCGCGGTTCATGTAGTCCAGGGCCGTGAACCGCTCGTCCTTCCCGGCCTGGTCCACGCCGATGAAGTTCTGGTGGCTGAACGTGTGCTGGGCCATGGGGGCCTTCCAGTCCGCCGGGTCGGTCCCGTGCTCGGCCTCGAGCTGCTCCACGGCCTGCAGGTAGGTCTCGGCCAGCACGGTGGGCCCGTCCTCGCCGCCGAAGAGGTCCACCCGCTGCTCCACGCCGGCCCTCTTCCCGAGCAGGGCGTTGACCACGAGCTTGGTGCCGTTGGCCGGCCGGGCCACGCCGGACGCGGGGTAGATGGTCCTCGCGTACTGCTGGTAGACGGACTCCGGCAGGTCGTCGGCGAGGACCTCCTCGAACAGGCGCGGCAGCCAGGCCCGCATGAGGGCCGGTTGCGGATCGTCATAGAGCCCGTCGCCGTCGTCGTCCCGGGCCTGGCCGTCCCAGTCCAGCACGAGGTCGATCAGCTCGCGCTCGCGGCCGTGCGGGTGGTACCGGCGGGCGGCCTGCTCCAGGTAGGGGCGCAGGTAGCGGATGTTCAGGTCCGCGAAGCTGGTGGTCTCGAGGATGTCCCAGGACTCCTCCGGGGTGAAGGTCTTCTGGGACTCCAGCTCGGCGAGGATCTCGTTCACCCGGTCCACCGGGGCCCAGTTGCCGCTGTCGCCCACGGCCCCCGGGCCGGCCTGGTTGTTCCAGTTGGCGATGTAGCCCTGCTTCGGGTTGTACGCCTGCGGGTTCTCCGAGAAGTCCCGGATGCCCTCCCACTCCATGGACCCGTCACCGGTGGCGGGGATGCGCGCGTCCTGGCCCTCGGGGCGGTCCGGCATCCGGCCGGGGGAGACGTAGCCGATGTTCCCCCCGCGGTCCGCGTAGTACCAGTTGATGCTGATGCCCATCCTCTTCGCCTGGGCGAGGTACTCGTCCCAGTCCCGGGCCTTGGTGACGTCCACCCAGGCCATGAGCGACTGCACCTCGGTCCCCGTCCAGGACCGCTTCTTGGCGTACGCGGTGTGGTTCTCGCGGTCGATGCTCGTCACCGTGCCATGGACGGTGGAGTAGACGGTGTGGGTGACCGGGTCACCGCCCTTGACCTCGATCGTCTCCTGCCGCTGCTCCATCTGCCGCCACTGGCCCTCGTACCGGTACTGGGTGGGGTCCGCGGGGTTCAGCTGCTCCTGGTAGACGTCGTTGACGTCCAGCGGGCCGGCGGTGGAGCCCCAGGAGATGTGCCGGTTGGTGCCGAAGATGACCGCCGGGTAGGCGAAGGGCGTGTTGCCGGTGACGTCGTAGCCGGCCCCGTGCAGGCCGATGCCGTACACGTAGGAGGGGTTGAACCAGCCGAACTGGGGGCCGTTGACCAGCGTGGACCCGCCGCCCTCGGTCTTCTCCTCCCCGGTGATCCACAGGTTGGAGGCCTCCGGGCGGTCGCCGGGGGCGGTGCCGCCGCCGTTGGCGCGCATCCGCTCCACGCCGTCGTCGCTGAGGTCCGGGTCGATGGGGGACAGGCCCGACGCCGTCACCCCCGCGGGTGCCGCGGCCCCGGCTCCCAGCGCGCCGGGCAGGCGGTTGGGCTTCTTCACGTCCTGGCGGGGCTGCGTGGTGGGGGCGTTGGTGTCCTCGGTCCACAGGACCTGGTCGAACAGCGCGCGGCCCTTCTCCTCGCCGTGCTCGTCCACGAGGGCCTGCAGGGTCTGCAGGTTGGCCACCTCGCCGGTGGAGTCGGAGAAGCGGTTGGCCATGGTGCCGATCCAGATCATCGCCACGTCGTAGGCCGTCCACTCCCGCGGGGTGAAGCCGTGGTCGGAGAACTGCTTCGGCAGCAGGGTCTCGGGGCTGTCCGCGATCTCCTCGAGGTGCCGGTTCATGCCCTCGGCGTAGCCGGCCAACACGTCCAACTGCTCCTGGGGCAGGTCCTCGAGCTGGGCGCGGATGGCAGCCGGGTCGAAGGTGGCTCGGGTGCGGCGGTCGATCTCCACGTAGTCCGGGCCGAGCACCTCCGCCGAGGTGCCCAGCACGGCCCGGCGGGCCATCTCCATCTGGAACAGCCGGTCCTGCGCGACCACGTAGCCGTAGCCGTAGAACAGGTCGAAGGTGGTGTCCGCGTAGACGTGCGGGACGCCGTACCCGTCCCGCTTGATGGTGACGTCCTCGGTGGGGCGCTGCACCGCGGCGTCGGTGGCGACGCCGGCCCGGTCGCCCGGGGCGGTGAGCGGGCCGGCCATCGGGGCGGCGACCGCCGGCGAGAGGGCGACCAGGGACAGGGACAGGGTGAGCGCGACACCGGCGGTGCGCGTGGCGTTGTTCATGCGTGAGTACCTCAGTGGGGTGCGTACGGCGAGCGACCGCGCGCCCGGTGCGCGGCGCGCGCCGGACGGCCTCGGCGTGGCGCCGCGGGGGTGGTGGGGCGGCTCACCGACCGTTCGGTCAGTGAGCCGCGTCACAGGAGAGTAGCAACCTGTTTCGTTCAGTGCAACGCGGTTGCAGTGAGCGCCTCGGCGCGTGCGCCGGCGCGGGGAAGGCGGCTCCGGCCCGAGGGCCCGGAGACCGGCCCGCGTGCGCCCCGGGCCAGCCACCCTTGTCCTCCGCCGACGGCCGGGCGGACACTGGGGCTTCCTTGCCCCTGACGAGGGCAGGGAGTGCCCCGCCCGCTGGGCCCGCCGGCACGGCATGCCCGCACGGCACGCGCCCACCGGATCCCGGCCCGCCGGGGCGAGGGCACGGACAACGAGCGGTGACGCCGAGGAGGTCTTCATGAGCCTGATGAACGAGCTGGTGCGGAACGTGGAGCGCTGGCGCGCCCTGGACACGGTCGGCCGGCCGGTGGCCGCCGCCGTCGGGAAGGTGGTGCGGCCCGCGCCGGTGCGGAACCTGCTCAGCGGCACCCTGCTGGGCCACCCCCTGCACCCGGTCCTCACGGACGTGCCCATCGGCGCCTGGTTCATGGCCGGGCTCGTGGACCTGGTCGGCGGGCGCGAGGCCGAGCCTGTCGCGGACCTGCTCGTGGCCACCGGCATCGCCGCCGCGGTCCCCACCGCCGCCGCGGGGCTGAACGACTGGTCGGACACGCGGGGGCGCCAGAACCGCGTGGGCCTGGCGCACGCCGTCGCCAACAGCACCGCCCTGGCCCTCTACACCGCCTCCTGGCTGGCGCGCCGCCGCGGCCGGCGCCTCGGCGGGAAGGTCCTGGCCCTGGCCGGCCTCGGCTCCCTCACCACCGGCGCCTATCTCGGCGGGCACCTGAGCTACGCCCAGGGGGTCAACGTCAACCGCACCGCCTGGCGCAGCGGCCCCCGGGAGTGGACCGCGGTCCTGGACGAGGCCGAGCTCGTCCCCGGTACACCCCGGAGGGTGGAGGCGGGGGACGTCTCGGTGCTGCTGGCCCGCGTGGGCGGGGCCGTCACCGCGGTGGACAGCGTGTGCTCGCACCTGGGCGGCCCGCTGGAGCAGGGCACGATCGTCGACGGCTGCGTCACCTGCCCGTGGCACGGCAGCACCTTCCGGCTGGCCGACGGCGCCGTGGTCCGCGGCCCGGCCAGCTCCCCCCAGCCCGCCTACGACGTCCGCGTCCGGGAGGGGCGCATCGAGCTCCGCGCCCGGCCGTGGTGAGCGGGGCCGTGAAGCGCGGCGCCGGGGAGCGGAGCGCGTGATGGCCCAGGCGATCGAGGACTACGGCGTCATCGGCGACCTGCACACCATGGCCCTCGTGGGCCGCAACGGGTCGATCGACTGGCTGTGCCTGCCGCGGTTCGACGCGCCGGCGTGCTTCGCCCGGCTGCTCGGGGACGAGGAGAACGGCTTCTGGCAGCTCGCCCCGGCCGCCGGCGGGACGTGCACCCGGCGGCGCTACCGGGGCGAGACCCTCGTGCTGGAGACGGAGTGGGACACCCCGGAGGGAACGGTGCGCGTGGTGGACGCCATGCCCATGCGGGACCGCGCCACGGACGTGGTGCGCGTGGTCGAGGGCGTCTCCGGCCGCGTGCCGATGCGGATGGAGCTGCGGCTGCGCTTCGACTACGGCCGGATCGTGCCCTGGGTGCGCCGCCGGGACGGGCTGCTCTCGGCGGTCGCCGGCCCGGACGCGGTCTGGCTGGACACCCCGGCGTCCCTGCACGGCGAGCGCCTCTCCACGGTGGCCGAGTTCGAGGTGGCGGCGGGGGATCGGGTCCCCTTCGTGCTGACGTACCACCCCTCCCACGAGAGCGCCCCGGCCCGGCGGGACGCGATGGAGCGGATCCGGCACACGGAGCGGTTCTGGACGGACTGGATCACCCGGGCGGACTACGAGGGACAGTGGCAGGACGCGGTGAGCCGGTCCCTCCTGCTGCTCAAGGCCCTGATCTACGCGCCCACGGGCGGGATCGTGGCCGCGGCCACCACCTCCCTGCCGGAGGGGATCGGCGGCGTCCGGAACTGGGACTACCGGTTCTGCTGGCTGCGGGACGCGACCTTCACCCTCCAGGCCCTGCTGGGCACCGGGTACGTCAAGGAGGCGGGCGCGTGGCGCGACTGGTTGCTGCGCGCCGTCGCGGGAGACCCGGCGGACCTGCAGATCATGTACGGGATCGACGGCACCCGGCGGCTGGCCGAGCTGCGGCTGGACTGGCTGCCCGGCTACGAGGGCTCGGCGCCGGTGCGCACCGGCAACGCCGCGGCCGGACAGTTCCAGCTGGACGTGTGGGGCGAGGTGCTGGACGGGCTGCACGTGGCGCGCCTGTCCGGGCTGTCCTCCCAGGCCGAGGCCTGGGACCTGCAGCGGGCCCTGCTGGACTTCCTCGAGGGCCACTGGCAGGAACCGGACGACTCGCTGTGGGAGATGCGCGGGGGCCGCCGGCACTTCGTGCACTCCAAGGTCATGGCCTGGGCCGGACTGGACCGGGCGGTGCAGGCCGTGGAGCGCTTCGGCCTGGAGGGGCCCGTGGACCGGTGGCGGGCCCTGCGCCGGCAGGTCCACGAGGAGGTCTGTGCCCGGGGGTTCGACCCGCAGCGCGGCACCTTCACCCAGTCCTACGGCTCGCGGGGGCTGGACGCGGCCCTGCTGCTCATCCCGCAGGTGGGGTTCCTGCCCTGGCACGACCCGCGCGTGGCCGGCACCGTCGAGGCCGTCCAGCGCGAGCTCGTCCGGGACGGGTTCATGCTGCGCTACGACCCCGAGGCCGACGGCGGCGTGGACGGGCTGCCTGGGGGCGAGGGCGCCTTCCTGGCCTGCAGCTTCTGGCTGGCCGACGCCCTGCACGGCATCGGCCGCACCGGCGAGGCCCGGCGGCTGTTCGAGCGCCTGCTGGGCCTGCGCAACGACCTCGGGATGCTGTCCGAGGAGGTCGACCCCGCCACGGGCCGCCACCTGGGCAACACGCCCCAGGCGTTCAGCCACGTGGGACTCGTGAACACCGCGCGGCACCTGTCCGGCACCCACCCGGCCACGGACGCCCCCGCCTGACCCGCCCGACCAGCCCGACCAGCCCGACGTGCTTGAGAGGATCCTCGCCATGCGTGCACTGACCGTCATCCCGGAGCAGTCCGGGTCGCTGTCCGTCCAGGACATGCCCGAACCGGACGACGGCGGCCGGGTCCAGGTGGACGGCCTGCTGCTCGGCGTGTGCGGCACGGACCACGAGATCGCCCGCGGCGACTACGGCTGGGCCCCGCCCGGGGACGGTCGCCTCGTCCTGGGCCACGAGTCCCTCGGCCGGGTGCGCTCCGCCCCCGAGGGCTCGGACCTGGGCGCGGGCGACCTCGTCGTCGGCGTGGTGCGCCGGCCCGACCCCGTCCCGTGCGGGGCCTGCGGCCACGGCCAGTTCGACATGTGCCGCAACGGCCAGTACACCGAGCGCGGCATCAAGCACCTGCACGGCTACGGCAGCGAGCGGTGGCAGGTGGAGCCCGACTACGCCGTCCGCCTGGACCCGGGGCTGGGGGACGCCGGGGTGCTGATGGAGCCGACCAGCGTGGTGGCCAAGGCCTGGGACCAGGTCGACGCCATCGGCCACCGCTCCTGGTTCGAGCCCCGCCGGGTGCTGGTCACCGGGGCCGGCCCCATCGGCCTGCTCGCGGCGCTGCTGGGCGCCCAGCGGGGCCTGGACGTGCACGTCCTGGACCGGGTCACCGACGGGCCCAAGCCGGGCATCGTCCGGGACCTCGGGGCCACCTACCACTCGGGGGACCCGGACGAGGTGGCGAGGGACCTGCAGCCGGACGTGACCCTCGAGGCCACCGGGGCCGCTCCCGTGGTGCTGGCGGCCATGACCCACACCGCCGCCTACGGGATCGTCTGCCTCACCGGCGTCTCGGCCGCGGGCCGCACCATCCGGATCGACGCCGGCGCCCTCAACCGGGAGATCGTGCTGGAGAACGACGTCGTCGTCGGCTCCGTCAACGCCAACCTCGGCCACTACGCCGCGGCTGCCGAGGCCCTGTCCCGGGCCGACGCCTCCTGGCTGCACCGGCTCATCACGCGCCGGGTGCCCCTGCACCGGGCCCCGGAGGCCTTCGAGGCCCGGGACGACGACATCAAGGTGGTCATCGACCTGCAGGACGCGGGATGACCGGGATGCTCACCGCCGCCGGCTGGGGGCTGTTCGCCGGGGCGGCCCTGCTCGTCGGGGCCGCCGTCGCCTGGTTCATCCGGGTCCCGCCCAAGGTCGTCGGCTCGGTCATGGCCTTCGGCTCCGGCGTGCTGGTCTCCGCCGTGGCCTTCGAGCTGTTCGAGGAGGCCGCCCGCACCGGCGGGCTGTGGTCCGCGGTGCTCGGCTTCGCCGGCGGCGCGGCCGCGTACATGCTCGCCAACATGGTCCTGGCCCGCTACGGCGCCCGGCACCGCAAGCGCTCGCAGGACCAGCAGCCCTCCCGGGGCGAGCAGTCCGGCAGCGGGCTGGCCATCGCCCTCGGCGCCCTGCTGGACGGGATCCCGGAGTCCCTCGTGCTGGGCATCAGCCTGCTCGGCGGCGGCGGGGTCAGCGCCGCCGTGGTGGCCGCCGTCTTCATCTCCAACCTGCCCGAGGGCCTGTCCAGCGCCGCCGGCATGAAGAAGGCCGGCCGCGGCGCGGGGTACGTGTTCGGGGTGTGGGGAACCATCGCGCTCGTCAGCGCCGTGTCCGCGGGCGCCGGCTACCTGCTGCTCGGCTCGGCCCCGGACGGGGTGATCGGCGCGATCACCGCGATCGCCGGCGGGGCCATCCTGACCATGATCGCGGACACCATGATCCCCGAGGCGTTCGAGATCACCCACGCCTGGACCGGGCTCATCACCTCAGGCGGGTTCCTCCTGGCCGCCGCCATCAGCTGGCTCGGCTGACCCGCCGGCCCCCGCCCCGTACGCCTCGGCCAGGGCCGCGAACCCCGCCTCGGGGTGCGCGGCGGCGGCGGCCTCCCACGTGCGGCGGATCCCGGGCAGCAGGGTGCTCTCGACGCCGGCCCCGGCCAGGGCCTCGTCCGCGAGGTCCAGGTCCTTGAGGAACTTCTCCAGCCCCGCGCCGTCGGGCCGGACGGAGCCGCGGACCGCGTCGGTGAACTGCAGCTCCAGGCGCCGCGAGGCCGCCCAGCCGCCCATGAGGGCCTCCAGCGCCGCGTCCGGGTCGACGCCCAGGACCCGGACCAGCGCCGCCGCCTCGGCCGCGGCCACCGAGTGCGCCGCGACGAGCAACTGGTTGACGATCTTGAGGGCCACGCCCGCCCCCGGCCCGCCGACGGGCACGATCCGCGCGCACGTGGCCTCGAGGTAGGGCCGGGCCGCGGCGAGCGCCGCGTCCGTCCCGCCGCACATGGCCACCAGCGTCCCGGTGGCGGCACCGGCCGGGCCGCCGGAGACGGGCGCGTCGACGTACAACACCCCGCGCGCGGCCAGGGCCGCCGCCACCGCCCGCGACGTCGCCGGGTCCACCGTCGCGTGCTCGATGACCAGTCCGGCCCGCAGCGCCGGGGTCGGGCCGCCCGTTCCGTCCGCCCCGACCGGTCCTGGACCGCCGTCCGGACGTGCCTCGACCGCCGACCCGGCCGGGCCGCCGTCGGACCCGAGGAAGACCTCCCGCACCGCCGCCGCGTCCCGCAGGCAGCTGACCACGACGGGGCGGGCGAGCGCCTCCGCGAGCGTCCCCACGGCGAACCCCGCGTCCCGCAGTTCCCGCGCCCGTTCGGGCCGGCGCGCGCCGACGAGCACGTCGTGCCCGGCCCCACGCAGGCGGGCGGCCATGGGCTCGCCCATCGCCCCGGCCCCGAGGAACCCGATCTCGCTCATGCGTCCCCCTCCGCCGCCGACTGCTCGGTCCCCTCCGGGACGGCCACCAGGAAGTCCAGGTCGCAGCCCTCGTGCGGCTGCAGGGCGTGCCGGGCCTGCAGGCGGGCGAAGCCGCGCGCGGGCAGCGGCGGCGGGGGCGCCGGCTCCCGGGCGGCGAACTCGGCCGCGGGCACGCAGTGGTCCAGCGTGCCGGCCTCGGCGTCGATCACCACCTGGTCCCCGGTGCGCAGCCGCGCGAGCGGCCCGCCGACCGCGGACTCGGGGCTGACGTGCAGCACCACGGAGCCGGTCGAGGTCCCGCTCATCCGCGCGTCCGAGATCCGCACCATGTCCCGCACCCCCTGCCGGTGCAGCCGGGCCGGGATGGGCAGGTGCCCGACCTCCGGCATCCCCGGCGCCCCGACCATGCCGAGCCCGCGCAGCACCAGGACGGTGTCCGCCTCCACCTCCAGATCCGGGTCGTCGATCCGGGCGTGCAGGTCCTCCAGCCCGTCGAACACCACCACGCGCGCCCGGTGCCGCGCCGGCGCCCCGGCGGCCAGCTTCATGACGCAGCCGTCCGGGGCGAGCGTGCCGCTCATCAGGCGCAGCGCGCCGCGGGGTGCCACCGGGTCCTGCTCCGTGCGCAGGGCCGGGTGGTCCGGGCCCGCGAGGACCGGGGGAGTGGCGGCCAGGACCTCGCCCCAGGTGCGCCCGTCCGCGGCGGGGGCGCCGGCGTGGATCCGGTCACCGAGCCGGCGCAGCACCTCGACCACCCCGCCGGCGGCCTCGAGGTGCTCGAGCAGGTACCGACCGCCGGGCCGCACGTCCGCCAGCACCGGCGTGGTGCGCGACCACTCGTCCAGCCGGTCCCGGCCGATCCGCAGCCCGGCCCGTCCGGCGATCGCCTCGAGGTGGATCACCGCGTTGGTCGACCCGCCCAGCGCCGTGATCGCCCGGAACGCGTTCTCCAGGGACTCCAGCGTCACCCGGGTGCCGGGGGCCTCCCCGCGCCCGACGGCGGCCACGATCGCCTCCCCGGTGCCCCGCGCCACCGCGCGGCGGGACCGGCTCGCCGCCGCCGGCAGCGTCGAGCCCGGCAGGGCGAACCCGAGCACCTCGGCGACCGCCGCCATGGTGGTCGCGGTGCCCATGACGTTGCAGGTCCCGACCCCCACGTTGACGCCGCCCTCCAGCTCGGCCCAGGCGCCGTCGTCGAGCGCCCCGACCCGGCGCTGCTCGCACAGCGGCCACACGTCGTCCACGGTGAACTCGCGGTTGTCCCCGACGCAGGACACGGGGCGCGGGCCGGCGGCGAGGACCATGGCGGGCAGCCCGGCGCTGAGGGCGCCCATGAGCTGGGCGGGGATGGTCTTGTCGCAGCCGCCGAGCAGGACCACGCCGTCGATGGGCGAGGCGCGCACCATCTCCTCCACGTCCATGGACATCAGGTTGCGCAGGTACATGCTGGAGGGGCGGGAGAACGGCTCCGAGAGCGAGATGGTGGGGAACTCCAGGGGCAGCCCGCCGGCCGCGCGGACCCCGGCCTTGACCTCCTGGGCGAGCGACGCCAGCCCCGCGTTGCACGGGTTGAGCTCGCTCGCGGTGGTGGCGATGCCGATGACGGGGGAGCGGCGCACGTCCTCGGCGCTGAAGCCCTCCCCGCGCAGGAACGCCCGGTGCAGCAGGCCGTCCTGGCCCTCGCCGCGGAACAGTGCCCCGCCGCCGCGGTCGATGTGCTCCTGGGACATGCGCGTCCTCCCCGGGTCCGTGTGCCTGGGGACAGTGAACCACGGGAGGCCGCCGTCCTCACCCGCGTCCTCACCGGCGTTGCGCGGGGCGGACAGTACCGTGGGGGTGCAGGGCGGTCCGCGCGCTGCGTGGACGAAAGAAGGCGCCGTGCGATTCCCCGCTCCCCGTGACCGACAGGGTGACTCCCCGGCGCGGGAGGGCACGCCGCCGGCCGGGGGCCGCCCGGGCCGGCGGCAGCGCCGGGACCGCCGGGGCCTCGGGGGACTGCGCCGGAGCGGGGGGACCGTGCCGGTGGCGCTGGCCGTCGTCGCCGTCCTGGCCGCGTCCATCAACCTGCGCGCGGGCATCGCCTCCCTCGGCCCCGTGCTCGGGGACGTCCTGGGCGCCCTCGACGCCGCCGGGTGGCTGGCCGGGGTGGTCACCGCCATCCCGGGGCTCTTCTTCGCGCTCATGGGCCTCGCGGCCGTGCCGCTGGCCCGACGGATCGGGCTGAGCGGGGCGCTCACCGCCGGCATGGTCCTCACCCTCCTCGGCTTGGCGGTGCGCCCCTGGGTGGGGGACATCTGGGTGTTCATCGTCCTCACGGCGTCCGTGGTGGCCGGCATCGCCCTGGCCAACGTGCTGTTGCCGGCGTGGATCAAGAACCACGGACGGCACCGCACGGTGACGCTGATGACGGTCTACGCCGCGGTGCTGGGCGTCTCGGGCGCCATCGGCCCGTTGAGCGCGCTGCCCTTCCACGGCGGGGACGCCTGGCGGTGGGCGCTGTTCGTCTGGGCGTCGTTCGCCGCCGTGCAGGTGGTCGTGTGGGTCGTCGTCACGGCGCGCACCGGCTTCGACTTCCCCTCGCTCACGGTCACGCCGGATGCGGCGGGCGCGCCGGACGCGCCGGGCGCGGCGGGCGCGGCGGGCGCGGCGGGGGTGGCCGGGACGGGCGCCGCCGGGGCGGCCGGCGCCGGTGGCGGGGCCGGCCGGGCCCGGGGGTCGCTGTGGCGGGCCCCGACGGCCGTGTTCCTCATGGCGTTCTTCGGCCTGCAGTCGATGAACGCCTACGTGCAGATGGGCTGGCTGCCGCAGGTCTACGTGGACAGCGGGGCCCCGGCGTCCGTGGGGGCGATCGCCCTGGCGCTGATCGGCGCGCTGAACATCGTCGGCGGCCTGGTCATGCCCGTCATCATCAGCCGGGTCCGCAACCTGACGGTGTTCCCCGTGGTGTTCTCCGCGCTCTCGGCCGCCGGGTACCTCGGGCTGCTGTTCGCGCCCGCGGCCATGCCGCTGCTGTGGGCGTTCCTGCTCGGCATCGGCGGCTTCTGCTTCCCCACCGCGCTGGCCCTCATCGCCGCCCGTAGCCGGACCGCCCTGGTCACCGCCCGGCTGTCCGGGTTCGTCCAGCCGTTCGGCTACTTCGTGGCCGCGGCCGGCCCCCTGCTCGTGGGCATCCTCTACGACGTCACCGGCCAGTGGACGGTGATCCTGTGGGCGCTCGTCGCCGCGACCGTGGCCATGGCCATCACCGGCGTCCGGGCCGGGCGCCTGGGGTACATCGACGACGAGCTCGAGGCCTCCGCACGTTAGACACGGCCAAGCCCGACGCCGGCCGCTCGAGGCGAGCGGCCGGCGTCGGGCCCATGGCACCCCGGAGGGGGCCGGTGGGTCAGGCCTTCGGGACCAGCCGCAGCGGCATGCGCGCGAAGCCGCGCAGCACGTTGTGGATCCACGGGGTGGCCTCGCCGGTCGGCTCGATCCGGTCCACGCGCTTGATGAGCGCCTGCAGCATGAGCTCGATCTCGGCGCGGGCGATCGGCTGGCCCACGCACTGGTGCAGGCCCATGCCGAAGGCCACGTGGCCCGAGGCGTTGCGGTCCAGGTCGAACACGTCCGCGTCCTCGCCCCACTTGCGCGGGTCGCGGTTCGCGGCGCCCATGAACAGCAGGACCTTCGAGTCCGCGGGGATGTGCACGCCGCCGATCTCGGTGTCCACGGTGCTGGTGCGGTGGAACATCTGGAACGGGGACTCCAGGCGCAGCGCCTCGTCCACCGCGAACTTGGCCAGCTGCGGCTTGGCCTTGAGCTTCTCCCACTGCTCGGGGTGCCTGGCCAGGTTGTACAGCGTGTTGCCGATGCCGAAGATCGTGGTGTCCACGCCGGCGGACAGCAGCGCCCGGACCAGCAGGGTGGCCTGCTGGGGCTCGATCCGGCCCTCGTCCGCGACCTTCCAGATGTCCGCGCCGAGGCCGGTCGTGGTCAGGTTCTCCCGCTCGCAGCTGTCCATGATCCAGGCGGCCACCCGTTCGCCCTCCTCGAACGCCGCGGCGCGGATGTCGTTGTCCGCGCCGAAGGCGTTGAAGACCATGGAGCCGTAGGGCAGCAGGTTCTCGCGGCCGTCCGGGCGCAGGCCCACGGCGTCCGGGAACACCTTGAGCGGGTAGCGCTCGGCGATGTCCACGATGCCGTCCACCTCACCGCGGCCGGCGACCTCCTCGGCCAGCTCCTCGGCGAAGGGGGCGAACTGCTCGCGCAGCCGGCGCATGGTGGACGGGGAGATGACCCCGGCCAGCCCGCGGCGCATCACGGTGTGCGTGGGCGGGTCGGACTCGAGGATCGACGGCGGGCGCCACTCGGCCTCCTTGCGGATGTCCTTGGGGCCGAGGCCGCCAGACGAGCAGTAGGACTCGAAGTCCGTGAGGATCTCGTAGACCCACTCGTAGCGGGTGACGGCGTAGCAGCCGTGCTTCTCCAGCCACACCACGGGGCCGGCCTCGCGCAGCTTCTCGTGCAGCGGGTAGGGGTTCGAGATGTTCTCGAGGGTGAAGGGGTCGTCCGGCAGGGAGACGACGCTGGTGGGGGTCATGGTGACGGTCATGGCTTCTCCTGGGGGCGTCGGGTCAGAGGTCGAGGACGAGCTTGGGGCACCCGGCGGCCGCGCGGGAGACGCAGACCATCATCGAGTCGCCGAACTGCTTCTCGTCCTCGCTGAGGATGGCGTCGCGGTGCTCCACCTCGCCGCTGACCACGCGGGTCTCGCAGGTGCCGCAGATCCCGCCGCGGCACGAGGACAGCACGCGCACGCCCTGTGCCTCCACGGCCTCGAGCACGGTCTGGTCCGGGGTGACGGTGACGGTGGTCCCGGTCTGGGTCAGCTCGACCTCGAACGGCTCGCTGCTGGCCCCGGCGTCCAGGCTCGCGGCCACGAAGCGCTCAGTGTGCAGGACCCCGGGCGGCCAGCCCATGCAGTAGTCCTCGATCACGCGCAGCAGCGGCTCCGGGCCGCACGCGTACACGAGCATCTTGGCCCGCGGCAGGGCGAGCAGGCCCTCCAGGTCGATCCGGCCCACCTCGTCCTCGGGGAACAGCAGGATCCGGTCCCCGTACCGCTCCACGAGCTCGTCCGCGAACGCCATGGACGCCCGCGAGCGCCCGCCGTAGGCCAGCCGCCACTCGCGGCCGGCGGCCTCGGCGGCCTCGATCATCGGCAGGATCGGGGTGATCCCGATGCCCCCGGCGATGAACAGGTACTTGCGCGAGTCCACGAACGGGAAGTTGTTGCGCGGCCCGTTGATCCGGATGACGTCGCCCTCGGCCAGGCCCTGGTGGACGTACCGCGAGCCGCCGCGGGAGTCCCGGGTGTGCAGCACGGAGACCTGCAGGCGGCTGCGGTCGGCCAGCGGGGAGCACAGGGAGTACTGGCGCACGTGGTCCGGCAGGACCAAGTCGATGTGGGCCCCGGGCTCCCAGCGGGCGAACTCCGAGCCGTCCAGGGTGCGCAGCGTCAGGCGGCGGACGCCCTCGGCGACCTCCTCGAGGCGCTCGACCACGACCTCCTCGAGCTCGTGCCCGAAGCGGCCGGTGGACCCGGCCTCGGCGGCCAGGGCGGCGGTGTCAGGGATGGTCTGCATGGTGCCTCCTTCAGGCGGCCGCGGGGGCCATCGCGGTGACGGACCGGTGGGCCAACAGCCCACCGTCCACGCACAGGTCGGTGCCGTTGAGCCAGGCCGCCTGCGGGCTGAGCAGGAAGGCGATCGCCGCGGCGATGTCCTCCGGCTGGCCGGCGCGGCCGAGCAGGGAGACCGCGCCCTCGACCTTCTCCCGGCCGTGGTCCTTCTTGAAGTCCTCGAGGATGGGCGTCTGCACCGGCCCGGGGCTGACCGAGTTGACCCGGACCCGGCCCAGGTTCTCGGACGCCTGCACCTGGGTCAGCCAGCGCACGCACTCCTTGGAGAAGCGGTACGAGTTCCCGGTGACCTCCGGGTCGTCGGCGACGGCGGCGATCGCCTCGGCGGCGTCGGCGGCCTGGACGAAGCGGGCCACCTCCTCCCGGCGCTCGGCCCAGCCGGCGGCGACGTTCGAGGCCAGGTTGACGACGGCGCCGCCGTCGGCGATCTTCGGCAGCAGCAGGCGGGTCAGGTCCCGGACGCCGAAGACGTTGACGGCCAGGACCGTCTGCCACGGCGCGGTGCCGGGCACCCCGGCGATGTTCAACAGGCCGTGGATCCCGGCGGGCACCTGGTCGGCGACGGCGGCCACGCCTTCGGGCGTGGAGAGGTCGCCCTGGACGAAGGTCCCGGCGAAGGCGTCGGGGATGTTGCGGTCCACGCCGACGACCGTGGCGCTGCCGCGCTGCAGCAGCGCCGCGGTGGCCGCGCCGATGCCCGAGGCGACGCCGGTGACGACGAGGGTCTGCCCATCGAGGTTCATGGGGATGTCCTTCCGGTGGTCCGCATCCGGTCCTGCGCGAGCCCCGGAGGGCCGGGATGCGTCAGGATGATGATGCCTGCTGACGGTGTTGCCTCTCACTATGTGGCGTCGAGCACAGGATCTTCAGCCCGGCTTTTCACTGGACGAGAAGACGCGTGGGTCGGCCTCCGCCCGCGGCCCAAGCTTGGAGTGGGAACCCGCGCCCGCCCGCCGGTGGGCGCCTCATCCGTCGAGCCCGAGGAGTACGCGTGACCGCCACGTATGAAGTCATAGACCCGGCCACCCTGGAGCCGGTGGGAGACGTGCCCCTGCACCAGCCCGAGGACGTCGAGCGCGCCATCACCGCCGCCCAGGGGGCCGGGCGGGCGTGGGCCGCGGACCGCGAGGCGCGCCGGGCGGCCCTGCGGTCCGCCGCCGACGCCGTGGACGCGGAGGCCGGGGACCTCGGGCGCATCCTGTCCCTCGAGCAGGGCAAGGTGCTGGCCGAGGCCGTGCAGGAGTTCCGCGTGGCCGCGGGGCTGCTGCGCCACTACGCGGACCTCGACTGGGCCCAGTCCGAGACGCTGCCCCCGCGCGACGGTCGGCAGGTCCAGGTCCAGTACGCCCCCGTGGGACTCGTCGGGGCCATCACCCCGTGGAACTTCCCCATCTCCCTACTGGCCGTGAAGCTGGCCCCCGCCCTCGTGGCGGGCTGCACCGTGGTCGCCAAGCCCTCGCCGTCCACCCCGATGTCCACCCGGGCCCTGGCCGAGGTGCTCAACCGCTTCCTCCCGGAGGGCGTGCTGCAGGTCGTCACGGGCCGCGGCGTGCTGTCCCGTGCGCTGTCCGAGATGCCCGGCGTCCGGAAGATCTCCTTCACCGGATCCACCGAGATCGGCGCGGCGATCATGGCCCAGGCCGCGCCCACCGTGAAGAAGGTGACCCTCGAGCTCGGCGGCAACGACCCGGCGATCGTCCTGCCGGACGCCGACCTCGAGGTCACCGCGCAGCGGATCGTGGCCTCCGCCTTCCGCAACGCCGGCCAGGTCTGCATGGCCGTCAAGCGGGTGTACGCGCCCCGGGAACTGGGCGGCGCGCTGACGGAGGCGCTCGTGGCCGCGGCCGCGGCCCTGCGCGTGGGCCACGGCGTGGCCGAGGGCACCACGATGGGCCCCATGCACACCAGCGGGCAGCAGCAGCTGGTGAAGGACTACGTGGCCCAGGCGGTCGCGCAGGGCGGGCGCATCGCCCACGGCGGTGAGCACGGCACGTCCCTGCCGGGATACTTCCTCGAGCCGACGATCGTGGCCGACGCCCCGGCCGGCTCGGAGCTCGTTTCCTGTGAGCAGTTCGGTGCCGCCCTGCCCGTGGTCGCCTACGACGACCTGGACGCCACGATCGAGGCCCTCAATGCCCAGGAGTTCGGCCTGGGCGCCTCCGTCTGGTCCCCGGACCTGCACCGCGCCCACGAGGTCGCCTCCCGGCTGGAGGTCGGCACCGCGTGGATCAACCAGCACACCGTCGTGGAGCTGGACGCGCCCTTCGGCGGCTGGAAGGGCTCGGGCCTGGGCCGCGAGCGCGGGCGCTGGGGCCTCGAGGAGTACCTCGAGCCGCGCACCGTCAACGCCCGGGCGCACACGGACTGAGCCACGGCGCCCCGCCCTCGCGGAGGGCAGGCCGAGCGGGCCCCGCACCGGACGGTGCGGGGCCCGCGTGCGTCCGGGCGGCCGGGACACCCGCCCGCTCGCCGCGGGGCCGGGGCACCGCCCGCGCGCAGGACGCCCGGTGGGAGGTTCCCACCGGGCGTCCTGGATGGTGCGCCGCCCTCGGCGGCACGGTCGGCGGACGGCTCAGGCCTCGATGCCCAGCCTGCGCCGCTGGCGCTGCTGGTTGACGAACACGAGGGCCAGCACGCCGAACACCGTCAGCAGCACGGCGGTGACCTGGAAGGCCACCTGGTAGCCGGCGGCCGGCGTCACGGCCTGGCCGATGAGGAAGCCCCCCACGGCCGGGGCGAAGACGCCACCGGCCGTCAGGACGGCGTTGGCGACGTTCAGGTGCGCCCCGCGCTGGGAGATCGTCGTCAGCTCACCGACGATCAGGTAGGTGATGGCGAACAGCGCCGGGGCGGTGCCGAAGCCGAGGCTCATCAGGACCAGGGCCAGCACGGGGGAGGCGACGAGCGTGGAGGCCAGCAGGGACAGCCCGGCCAGGGTGCCCGCCAGGCCGAGGGTCCAGCCGCGCGAGCGCCGGCTCGGCACGCCGCGCTGGTCCAGGCGCTGGATCATGGCGTTCAGTCCGATCGTCGCCACCACGCCCCACAGGGCGGGCAGGGCGATGAGCGAGCCGGCCTGCTGGCCGGAGAAGCCCATGACGTTCTGGAAGTAGGCCGGGCCCCAGGACATGGCCAGGGTGAAGGTCCAGTAGCCGAAGAAGGACGCCAGCACCGCGAAGATCCAGGTCGGGTTCGCGATGGTGCGGAAGAACGGCACCTTCTCCTCGCTGACGCGCGTCGCGCCGGGATCCATGGCCGCCACCGGGGTGCCCTCGATCTCCCGCTCCACGGCCAGGGACGTGTAGGGGCCCTCCTTGCCCAGCCACATCCAGACGGCGCACCACACCACGCCGACGACGGCCAGGGCCACGAACGCGGTCCGCCAGCCGTGCTGGGTGATGACCCAGGCGAGGACCGGGGCGAAGGCCACGATGCCCAGCGTCACCCCGGAGGAGGCGACCGCGGCCGGCGTCGCGCCCTTCTTGGAGGGGAACCACTTGTAGATCGCGTGCATCAGGACCGGGGCCAGCGGGCCCTCGCCCGCGCCGAGGGCCAGGCGGCTGACCCACAGGGCGGGCAGGGTGGCGAAGACGACCACGGGCATCACGGACAGGGACCAGATCAGGCACATCACGAACAGCAGCGTCTTGGCCCGGATCTTGTTGGCCAGCGGGGCGGCCACGAGCTGCGCGAGCCCGAAGGTCAGGAACATGGCGCTGGAGACCAGCCCGAACTGCTCGGGGGTGATGCCCAGTTCCTTCATCAGCGGCACGGCCGCGATGCCGAGCACCGCCTTGTCCGCCCAGCTCAGCATCATGAGGAACAGCAGCAGGCCCGTCAGCATCCACGCGTACCGCGTGCGCCGGCGCGCGGACCAGTGGCGCGGGTCGCCGGTGTCGACGGGCGTGGGGCTCGGCATGGTGGTCTGCGCCTGTTGGGGTGGGGCCAGGGTCATCTGATTCTCCTCTGGGGGGACCGTGGGGGTCGGCGGGGGAATGTCTGGAGGCGAATCTAGGAGCGTGTGAACTGGCGCACATAGGTGGCTTTTCGTCCAGTGAGAAGGCCACCTGAGGCGGCGGCAGATGGTCGGGCACAGTGTGGGGGAACCACTGACCCACGGAAGGCCCCCACATGGACCACCGCACCACCACCGAGCAGCACGCCGAGGACCGGGCCTCGGGCCGCGCCGGGCTGAAGGTCGTCACCCTGGGCACGGCGGCCGGACCCGCCATCCGCTCGGAGTGCGCCGGCATCGCCACGGCGATCGTCGTCGACGGGGCGTACTACCTGGTGGACTTCGGCTTGGGCGTCACCCGGGCGGCCCACGAGGCGGGCCTGCGCGGCCAGGACCTCCGCGCGTGCTTCGTGACCCACCTGCACTCGGACCACGTGGCCGAGCTGCCCGCGTACCTGCTGTGGAACTGGGGCCTGCCCGTGCAGGGCTTCACCGAGCCCGTGCCGATCATCGGGCCCGGCTCCGCGGACCCGGCGGCGGGCGCCGTGGGGCTGGCGGGCCTGGTGGACCACGTCCTGCGCGGGTACTCCTACGACATCGACGTGCGCATCGTCGACGAGGGCCGCCCCCCGCTGTACGACCTCGTCACGGTGGAGGAGATCGCCCTGCCGGAGGCCGCCGCGGGCGCCTCGGGGGAGTCCACCCCCGCCATGGACCCGTTCGTGGTGTACGCTGACGAGCGGGTGCGGGTCAGCGCGATCCTGGTGGAGCACCCGCCGATCTTCCCCGCGTTCGCCTTCCGCTTCGACACCGCCCACGGCTCCGTGGTGGTCTCCGGGGACACCACCGAGTGCCAGAACATGGTGCGGATCGCCGCCGGCACCGACCTGCTCGTGCACGAGAGCGTCTACCTGGACTTCTACCGCGCCCGGGACTTCGGCCCGGAGTTCCTCAACCACCAGCTGATCTCCCACACCACCCCGGAGGGGGTCGGCCGGGTGGCCACCCGGGCCGGGGCCGGGCGCGTGGTGCTCTCGCACCTGGCCGGCGTCGCGACGGACGAGCAGTGGGCCGCGGGCGTGGCGGCCGAGTACGACGGGCCCGTCAACGTCGCCCGGCCGGGGACCGTCTTCGAGGTCACCGGGACCCGGGCGGGAACGGGAGCGGCCGTCGTCGGGACGCCGGCCTGAGGTGACGAGCCCGGCCCGGCCGCTGCGGCCCGGACGGGGGAGGGCCGCCGTCGGGGCGACCGCCCGGGCCGCGCCGGCCGCGTCCGCCGCCCCTAGCCGGCGCGCGTCAGGGACCGGGAGATCGCGGCCGAGGCGACCTGCAGGGCCGGCACGATCCGCTGGAAGTCCGTGATCCGCGCCAGGCTGACGATGCCCAGCGCCGCGATGACCTCGCCCTCCGCGCCGCGGATGGGGACGGCCAGGCCGTAGGCGCCGGAGGAGTGCTCGCCCTCCGTGGTGGCGTAGCCGCGCTCGCGCACCAGCTCCAGTTCCGCCTCGAGCCGCGGGCGGTCGGCGATGCTGTACCGGGTCTCCGGGGTCAGTCGCGCGGCGGCCGCCTCCACCAGCTCCGCGGGGCCGTGGGCCAGGAGGACCTTCCCGGCGGCGCTGGTGTGCAGGGGCAGCCGGTCCCCGGGGCGGGCGATCGGCGAGCCCACGCGCGTGCCCGCGATCCGGTCCAGCAGCAGCGCCTCCGTGCCGTCCAGGACGAAGAGGTTGACGATCTGGCGGGTGGCGAAGAGGACGTCCTGCATGTAGGGCGCGGCCGTCTGGCGCAGGCCGCGCTCGAGCGGGGCGAGCAGGCCCAGCTGGGCGAGGCGGGGGCCGATCGTGTAGGTGCCGTCCTCGCCGCGGGCGACGGCCCCCCACTCGGCGAGGTCACGCAGCAGGCGGTAGCAGGTGGGCACGGGCATCCCGGCGCGGCGGGCGATCTGGGACAGGTTCTGCCGGACGTGCTGGGTGTCGAAGGTCCCCAGGAGGTCGAGGGCCCGCGACGTCACCGACCGTCCCGGTGCGTGCGCGTTGCCGGCCACGGAACCGCCTTGTCACTGGATGAAAAATACGCGACCAGTCTACGACCCGGAGACCAGAATGACCCCCATGGACCTCCAGGCGATCACCGACTCCGTGGGCGCCGTGGCCGTCCCCCTGTTCGCCGTGGCCAGCATGGCCGCCGTCGGGCTCGGGCAGACCGTGCAGGAGTTCCTCGCCCCGCTGCGCAGTGCCAGGCTGCTGCTCTCCGGCGCCGTGGCCAACTTCCTGGTGGCCCCGGCCGTGGCCCTGGCCCTGACGGCCCTGCTGCCGATTCCCGCGGACGCGCGCACCGGGCTGATGGTGCTGGCCTGCGCCGCCGGGGCGCCCTTCGCCCTCAAGCTCACCGGCCTGGCCCGCGGCCACATGCCCTCCGCCTCGGCCCTGCTGGCCGTGCTGCTCGTGGCCACCACGCTGTTCATGCCCGTGGTCCTGCCCCTGCTGCTGCCCGGGGCGGAGGTCTCGGCCGCCAGCATCGCCGCCGTCCTGGTGCCCACCATGCTGCTGCCCCTCGGCGCGGCCATCGCCGTGCGGCAGTTCCGGCCCGGCCTGGCCGCCCGGCTGCAGGGACCCGTGCGGCGATTGAGCCTCTGGTCCATGCTCGTGATGCTCGCCAACCAGTTCCTCGCCGACCACCGGGAACTCGCGGGGCTGCTCGGCACCGGCACGGTGCTGGCGATCGTCCTGTTCACCCTGGCCAACCTCGGGGCCGGGTGGGCGCTCGGGGCGATGACGCCCGGCAGTGGGTCCCTCGTCGGGATCTCCGCCTCGCAGCGGAACATGGGCGTGGCCACGCTCGTGGCGGTGGCGAACTTCGGGGACTCCTCCGTGGTGGTCACCGTCGTGCTGGCCGGCTTCCTCGCGCTCGTGCTGCTGCTGCCGCTGACCTGGCTCGCCGGGCGCAGGTGGGGCGGCCGCGCCGCCGTGCCCGCGGGCTGAGCGGGTGGTGGCGCTGCCGGACCGAGGTGGTGTCCCGGGAGGCCCGGAACCGGTCAGAGCCGCTCGGCGAACGCGGCCACCCGCAGCTGCAGCTGCTCGATCCGCCCCTGCCGCGCCGCGTCCAGGTCGTAGCCCTTGTAGGGCAGGGGCGGATCCCGCCGCACGTTCTCCGAGCACTGGAAGTCGCGGCAGAGGTAGGTCCCCATGGTGTTGCCCTGGCGCCCGGAGGCCCCGGAGCGCTTGGCCCCGTAGAACACGACCTCGCTGCTGAGCCACACGTCCTCGCACCAGGCGCACATCATGCGCAGGCCCGCCGGCGCCTCGGCCTGGCGGAAGAGGATGCCGACCGGGCCGCCGTCGAGCGGGACGACCGCGTAGGCCCGGCCCGGGATCTTCGGGTCCCGCCAGCCGAGGTAGTCGAGGCCGTCCCAGTCGGTGGACGCCAGCTCCGCGGGCAAGGTGGCCCCGGTGCGCTCGCGGCGCGAGGCGTTGACGAAGGAGGAGCGGATGTCGTCTTCCGTCAGGGCGATCATGGGCGTCTCTCCTCGTGGGCGGCCGAAACGACAGGACGGTACCAGGGCGCACGGGAGGCTTGCGACGGACCTCACCGCCCACCGGCCCTTGAGCCGCCCCGGGGCCACCGGCCTAGGCTCGGGCCGTGCGCCGCCACCGTGGGCGACGCCGGGACGGACACCGCCCCGCAGTCCGACGTGGAATGAGGTTGATGGCATGAAGGCCTGGCAGTTCGTGGGAACCGACAAGCCCCTGGAGCTCAACGAGGTCGAGGAGCCGCACGCCGGCCCCGGCGAGGTGGTCGTGGACGTCAAGGCGTCCGGCGTCTGCCACTCGGACGTGACCGCCCTCGACGACCCCGGCTGGATGGCCCTGTTCCAGCACGGCCTGCCGCGCACCATGGGCCACGAGTCGGCGGGTGTGGTCAGCGAGGTCGGCGAGGGCATGGACCACTGGGAGGTCGGGGACCGCGTGGGTCTGGCCCCCGTGATGTCCGACGGTGACGCCCTCGGCTACGGCAAGTGGGACGGCGGCTTCGCCGCCAAGCTCCGCGCCACGGACGACAACCTCGTCCGCCTCCCGGACGAGGTCCCCTTCGACCTCGGGGCCATGGCCACCGACGCCGGCCTGACCGCCTACCACGCGATCATGACCGCCGGTGGGGCGAAGGAGGGCATGCGCGTGGGCGTGATCGGCCTCGGCGGGCTGGGCTACATCGGTGCCCGCTGCGCCGTGCTGGCCGGCGCCGAGGTCTACGGCGCGGAGATCAACCCCGAGACGCAGAAGCTGGCCGACGAGATCGGCCTGGCCGGCGTGGCGGACTCGATCGACGCCTTCAAGGACAAGGACCTGCAGCTGATCGTGGACTACGCCGGCTTCGGCACCACCACGGCGGCCGGCATCGAGACCCTCGGCGAGTTCGGCACCCTCGTCCAGGTGGGCATGGGCAAGCTCGAGGCCACGATCAACACGTACCCGATCATCATCAACCAGCTGACGATCAAGGGCTCGAAGTCCGGCACCAAGGAGGACCTGGCCGGCATCTACGAGATCATGAAGTCCGGCCAGCTCAACCCGCCGGTCAACCACATCTCCCACGGCGAGATCCCGGAGGCGATCGACAAGCTGCGCAAGGGCGGGGTGATCGGCCGCTTCATCGCGATGTACGAGTGAGCGGCGGGGGCGCGGGGCGCCCTGACCCTGCGGTGGACGCCGTCGGATGGGTCACGTACACGCCCGACGGCGTCCTGCTCGGCGCGTCTCCACATTCAGCGTGTACGTGAGGCGAGGGCAGGCACGCCAGGCCTAGGGGGGCGGCGCCGTCGGCGCCGCCCCCCTTTCTTGTCCCGGCAGGCCGGGGAGTGCGGTGTCAGGCCGCTCGTGCCACCCTCTCCCCATGACGATCACCCGCGCGACGCCGGCCCACGCCGCCACCGTCGGTCGGCTGCTGCACGACTTCAACGTGGAGTTCGACTCGCCCACGCCCACGGCGGAGGAGTTCGCCGCCCGCTTCACGCGGCTGCTGGAGTGGGAGGACCAGCTGGTGCTGCTGGCCGGCGATCCCGCGGACCCGGAGGGTTTCGCCTACCTCACCACCCGGTCCTCGCCGTACTACGACGGCCCGCTGATGCAGCTCGAGGAGCTCTACGTGCGCCCACGGCTGCGGGACAGGGGCATCGGCACCGAGTTGGTCCTAGGGATGCTCCGCCGGGCGCGGGAACGGCACTGCGGGGAGATCCACGTCAACGTCGACGAGGTGGACGTGGACACCCGGCGGTTCTACGAGCGCCACGGTTTCACGAACACCGAGCCGGGGGAGGACTCCCGCATGCTGCTCTACCTCCGAGAGCTCTGACCAGCACGCCGGGTCGCGTCGCAACGTCCCGGGCGGAGGGGTTACGTACACGGCCGATGGTGTGTTCGTCGGCGTGTCACCACGCGCATCGTGATCGTGACGGAGGGGTGAGGGAGCGGGGCCTGCGTCCGGTGCCGGGCTTCCAGGGAAGCCCAGGGGCGTGCAGTGGGCGCATTAGGGATTCGGACCTCCGTGCCGTACCGTGGGAGTCGAAGTTGTACTAGCAGTAAGTCCGTCACATTTGCGGACCGGGCGGCCCCTCGGGGCCGAACGGGGCGTCGAGAAGCGGTTCGCAACATGCCGCTTCGCCCCGCGGGAATCCCCGCGGGTATACACCCCGAGAGAAAAGAGGCCACCATGGCCACCGGTACCGTCAAGTGGTTCAACGCTGAGAAGGGCTTCGGCTTCATCGCGCCGGACGACAACTCCGCTGACATCTTCGTTCACTTCTCCGCCATCGAGGGCACTGGCTTCAAGGAGCTGCAGGAGGACCAGAAGGTCTCCTTCGAGGCGACCCAGGGCCCCAAGGGCATGCAGGCCTCGGCGGTTCGCCCCGCCTGACCTGACCAGCCCGCGGGCTGACCAGTAGTCGAACGGCCGTCCTCCCCTCGGGAGGGCGGCCGTTCCGCTGTAACCCATTACCTTCCCGACCGTGACCGACTGTGTCGCCCTGCGAGCGGCCGGCGCGCCCCGGGCCCGCGCGCCTGTCATGCTGGGGACATGACCGTGGACCAGTCCCTTCCCGTCGCCGCCGCCCCCACCTCCGGGACGGCCCCCGCCGGCGAGCCCGGAGCCGCCCTCGTGGGCTACCAGGAGCGCGCCGAGTGGCTCGGCGAGCCGATCCTCACGCTGCGGGACCTGTGGCCGCAGGACGCCCGGGCCATGATCGTGGGCCTCAACCCCTCGCCGGTCAGCGTCGCGGCGGGGCACTACTACCAGGGCCCCGTCGGCCAGCGCCAGCTGCGCAGCCTGGCCGAGGCCGGGCTGTTCACGCTCGCCCAGGACCAGCACGCCTTCGAGGAGGCGGCGCTCGCGGCCGGCGTCGGGTTCACGGACATCGTCAAGAAGCCGACCGTGGGGGAGAAGGACCTGA
The DNA here is from genome assembly GCF_005877055.1 of Citricoccus sp. SGAir0253. Classification (NCBI taxonomy): domain Bacteria; kingdom Bacillati; phylum Actinomycetota; class Actinomycetes; order Micrococcales; family Micrococcaceae; genus Citricoccus; species Citricoccus sp. SGAir0253. Next base: position 525,100 of record NZ_CP039424.1, read on the forward strand.
CCGCGGAGGACCTGCGCGTGGGCCGCGAGCAGCTGCGGGCGAAGCTCGACGCCCACCCGGTGGACCTCATCGTCTGCGTCTTCCGGCACCCCGTGGAGGCGCTGCTCGGCCACCCCGGCCGGCCCGGGTTCCAGGAGGAGCGCACGGCCTCCGGCGCGCGCATCTTCCGCATGCCCGGCCCGTTCGCGGCCACCCGCCCGCGGCAGGCCGTCCTGGCCCAGCTGCGGGACGCGCTGGCCTGACGCCACCGGCGGTACCCGCCGTCACCGCCCGCCGAACCGCAGCACCCGGTCGTCGTCCGGGCCCGGCCGGCCCCGCCCGTCGGTGTTGTTGGTGAGCACCCACAGCTGCCCGTCCGGCGTGCGCACCACGTCCCGCAGGCGGCCGAACTCGCCGGCCCAGTGCTCCGTCGCGGCGCCGGGGTCCGCCAGGGGCACCTCGCGCAGCCGCCGGCCGCGCAGGTTCGCCACCCACACCGCCTCCCGGGCCACGGCGATCCCGCTGGGGCTCGCCTCGCGCGGGGCCCACTGCTGCACCGGGTCCACGAACCCCTCCCGGCCCGCGATGCCCTCCACCTCCGGCCAGCCGTAGTTGCCGGCGGGCTCGATCACGTTGAGCTCGTCCCACGTGTCCTGCCCGAACTCGCTCGCGTAGAGGGTGCCATCGGGCGCCCACGCCAGGCCCTGCGGGTTGCGGTGGCCCAGCGAGTACACGAGCGAGCCGGGGAACGGGTTGTCCGGCGGCACGCCGCCCTCGGGCGTCATCCGCAGGACCTTGCCCGCCAGCGACCCGGGATCCTGTGCGCTCGGGCGGTTCCCGGCGTCCCCCGTGGTGGCGTAGAGCATCCCGTCCGGGCCGAACGCGATCCGTCCGCCGTTGTGGTTCCCGGCCGCCGGGATGCCGCCGAGCACCTCCCGCGGCTCTCCGAGCGCCAGGGAGCCGGGCTCGCCGGCCACGGTGAAGCGCTGGATCCGGTTCTGCCCGTCTCCGGTGGAGTACGCGTAGAGCGTCCCGTCCCGCACGGCGAGCCCGAGCAGCCCGCCCTCGCCGCCGTGGCGCACGCCGGGCACGGTGCCGACCTCACGCGCCCGCCCGTCCGGGGCCAGTTCGAGCACCCGGCCCGAGTCCCGCTCGCTGATAAGCGGCACCGTCCCGTGGAACGCCACGGACCAGGGGGCCTCCAGCCCGCCCACGACGACGGCCGGCCCGCTCGCGGCCGGCGTGCCGGTGGGTGCCGCGGACGGGGAGGACCGGCCGGAGGCCGGTCCCGCCGGAGACGAGGTGGGGGCGAGCGCGCCGGGGGAGCCGTCGACCGGGGCGGAGGTGCCGGGTCCTGCCGGCCGGTCCCCCTCGCCGTCGCCGGTCCCCATGCCGCAGGCCGCTGCGGTACTCGCGGAGGCGAGGACGGCCGCCGTGGCCAGCATCGTCCGGAGCCGGGGTCCCATGCCCCGAGGGTACGGCGCGCGGCGCGCGCCGGGGGAGTGGCCGCCGTCGGGGGTCGCCCCGCCGCGCCGACCTACCCAGGGCGCGTGACCGCGCGCAGGGCGACCGAGGTCCGGCCGGGACTGAACAGCACGTGGCAGGACGCTGGGAGGGTCCTGCGAGCACGGCGCTCCCGCTCGCCTGACATGGGCGGATGGGCCACGCTGGACCGCGGCCCCGATCCGGGGCGGCCGGCGGGAGGCCCGCCGGGCCGATCCACCCGAGAGGACTGCACGTGACGGACATCCAGACGACCGACCGCGGCCCCGGACGGCGCACGGCGGCTCCGGACGCGGGCCCGCCCTCGCCCGAGGAGCGCGCGGCCCAGGCCCTCACCGCCCGGAGCGCGACGCCGCGGCCCCCGGACGCGGTCGAGGCCGGGACCCCGGAGCCGCCGGCGGGAGCCGACGGCGGACGCCCCGGGCGCCGTGCGGCACGGACGGTCCCGGGGGACGGCACGCTCGTGGGGATGCCCCAGGCCGCCCGGGACCTCGTCCTGCTCCTCGCCCGGCTGGTGCTGGGCGCGGTGCTCGTCGCCCACGGTCTCCAGAAGGTGGCCGTCGGGGCGCCGGGCACGGCGGAGGGCTTCGGGCAGCTGGGCATCCCCCAGCCCGGGGCGGCCGCGGTGTTCACCATGGTCGCCGAGACCGGGGGCGGGCTCCTGCTGCTGCTGGGCGCGCTGACGCCGCTCGCGGCGCTGCTGCCGGCCGTGGTCATGGCCGGTGCCCTGCCGCTGCACGTCGGCCGCGGGGTGTTCGTGACCGACGGCGGCTGGGAACTGGCCGCGACCGTGGGGGCCGGACTGCTGGTGATCGCCGTGGTGGGCCCCGGGCGCGTCAGCGTGGACGGCCTGGTCTCCCGGGCGCGGCGCCGCCGGGCGGCCGTGGCCACCGCGTCGACGCCGGGCTCCACCGGCGGGTGAGGGCACGCGGGCGTGGGCGGCCGGCCGGGGGGACCGGCCGGCCGGAGGGCTCTACCCCATCACGTGCAGCAGGACCTCGGCGGCACCCGCGAGGGCCGTCAGGCCGACGACGCCGGTGATCGTCCAGAAGGCGGTGGTCTCCGACGTCGCGCCGGACAGGCCGGTGCGCGAGACGGGGGCGAAGGAGGGCAGGAAAGCGGACATGGCGTCCTCCAAGTGATGCGGAACCTCTACGGCCCAGAGCGGGCACGGTCCTGCCGAGAGCCGGCATTGGGCAGGACACTACACCCCCTGTGGGGGCCGGAAAAACGCCACGCCGGACGACACGCCGAGGACGTCCGGAGAGGTGGGCGTGCCACCCCTCGCGGGGTCCCGCGGGTCCCGGATATGGTCCGGAGTGCCAGGCGCGGCGCGGGAGCGCTGGCCCGGTTGCGCCAGGGCGGGACGTTCCCCGCCCGGGCCGCCGAGGACCGTCGAGGGAGGGTTCCGCGCCCGCGCCCGGCTGATTAACATGATCGCTGCGCCGCGGACACGGGAACCTCCGGGGCCGCACCCGGGGGCCGCGAGCGCGTGGAACCAGTGGAGGTGAACCCCGCCATGAGCGATCTCTTGAGGTGGAACCCGTTCGAGCGCCGCACGCCCTTCGACCTGGCCGTGCCCTTCCGCCGTCTCCTCGAGGGAGACCTGGACCAGTCCATGATCCGCGTGGAGGAGGAGGTCAAGGACGGCAAGCTGTGCATCCGCGCCGAGCTGCCGGGCGTGGACCCGGACAAGGACGTGGACATCAGCGTCTCCGACAACACGGTGACGATCCGGGCGGAGCGCCGCCAGGAGGAGCGGACCGAGGACCAGGAGGGCTTCCGGTCCGAGTTCCGGTACGGCTCCTTCTACCGCACCCTGCCGTTGCCCGCCAATGCCCAGGCGGACGACATCCAGGCCTCCTACCGGGACGGCGTCCTGGAGATCACCGTCCCCGTCCCGGAGCCGGGCCCGGGCGACGAGGGGCGGCGCAAGGTGCCGATCAGCCGCGGCTAGCCGTCGCCGCCCGGCCGGCGGCGAGGTAGCGGAGGAACTCCGCGAGCACCCCCGCGCCCAGCGCGAGCAGGGCCAGCACGGGCGAGAGGGGCGCGAGGGCGGCGGTCGCCGGCACCCCGGCGGCCGCCATGACCGGCAGGCCGATCGCGAGCACGACGGCCAGGACGAGGCCGAGGAGGATCAGCCCGACGCGCGGCCTCCGCCGGGGCTCGGGGGCCAGCCGGGCGGCGTAGTCCTCGGGATCGCCGAACGCGGAGACCCGGTCGCGCTCCTCGAGGGGCTCCACCGCGCGCACCGCGGAGCGCACCAGGGCCTCGTCCGCGCCCCGGGCCCTCAGGGCCGCCGACAGCCGATCGGTGTAGTCGAACATGGCTCACTCCGCTCTGGTCGTCTCGGTGCGGGACCGCCTCGCGCGTCCGGCCGCCGTGTCCTGGGCCTGCTCCGGGCGGGGACCACGCCGGGCCGCTGGCTCCGGGGCCAGGGCCGCCCGCGCTGCCCATCGTAGGGATCGCCGACGAGGCCGCACCATTGACCGAAGGTCCATGTCCCGCTCCCGCCGGCCGTCTCGCTACGCTGGGCACCGCCGTCACCCGCACCAAAGGGAGCCCCATGGACGTCCTCGCGCTGGACCGCCGCCTCACCGCCCTCGCCGAGGGCGCCCCCTGCGCGCTGCACTACCGCATCGTCCTCCTGGACCCGACGCCGGCCGGGCACCCCGCCCTCCCGGCCGCCGGTCCGGCGGCGCCCACCACCGCACCCCCGGCGGCCACCGCCGGTGCCCCGGCACCCGCCGCCGGCCGGACGCTGTCCCGCGGCGCCGACGTCGTGGTCCCGTCCTTCTCCACCCGGAAGGTGGGGGTGCTGTGCGCGACGCTGGCGCTCGTCCGGGCCGGGCGGCTCGCGCCGGACCACCGGCTCACCGTGACCGAGGAGCTCAAGGAGGGGGTGCAGGCCGGGATCCTGCGCAGCCTCTCCGCGGGGATCGAGCTGGGGCTGCGCGACTGCCTCGTGCAGATGATGGCGACCTCGGACAACGTCTGCACGCGGCTGGTCTTCGAGGCCATCGGCAGCGCGGTGGCGCCCGGCGCGGACCGGGCCGCCGCCGAGGCCGAGGCGCTGCAGTACGTCAACGACTACTGCGCGTGGGCCGGGATGCGGGCCACGTGGCACCGCGAGACCTTCCCGCGCACGGGGGACCTGGCGTGGTCGCACCCGCTCGACGCCGTCACCGTGACCACCGCCGCGGACCAGGCGCACCTGCTGACCCTGCTCGCCACGGGGACCACCGACCCCCGGGCCGCCGCCCGGCTGCAGCTGGCGCCGGAGGACTGCCGGGCGGCGATCGGGCTGATGCGCGGCATCGCCACCCCGCGCCTCGGCGCCGCGACGGAGCGGATCGCCTTCGCCGAGAAGAACGGCCGGGGCCTGCGCTCGCTGTCCCAGGTGGGCATCGCGCTGGACGGGCGGGGCGCGGCGCGGGCCGCCGTCGCCGCCTACGCCGAGACGGTCCCCACGCGGCTGCCCGACGGGGTGCCCGGGCGCAACGCCGTGTTCGACGTCTTCGCCGAGCTGGGGCTCGCGGTGCAGGAGGCGGTCGAGCCGCGGCACCGAGCGTGACCGGCACCGGGTCCGGGCGACGACGCGGCCTCCCCACCGCGGCGCCGACTGCGGACAATGGCGTCAGGACCGCTGCCGCCCGCGGCCCGCACGAGGAGGGCGAACCGGTGACGCCAGACCAGTGGTCCCAGCTCATCACGGCCGGTGCCGCCGTGCTCTCGGCCGTCGCGTGGCCGCTGGTCGTGGTGGTCCTCGTGCTGGCCGTCCTGCGGCGCTTCGGCGCGGACCTGATCGCCAAGTTCAACGCCTCCGACCAGGCCACGGTGCAGGTCGGGAGCTTCCAGCTGGACCTCAGGCGCAGGGTGGAGGCCGGCGTCGCCCTCGCGGTGGCCACCGAGCAGCGGGGCGCCGCCCCGATGGACCCGGCGGGCATCGCCGAGGCCGTCATGGCCCCGGGCACCCGCGCGGGCGGCCGCGAGGGGCTCCAGGGGGCGCGGATCCTGTGGGTCGACGACCGGCCGGAGAACAACCGCTACGAACGGCAGGTGTTCGAGGCGCTCGGCGCCGCGGTGGACACGGCGCTGTCCACCGAGGACGCGCTGGAGAGGCTGCGGCAGCGGGGTGCCGACCTGGTCATCTCGGACATGGGCCGCCCGGGCGACCGGTCCGCGGGCTACACCCTGCTGGAGCGGCTGCGCGCCGGGGGAGACCGCACACCCTACGTCATCTACGCCGGCGCCGGGGCCCGGCAGCAGGCCGCGGAGGCCCGGGAGCGCGGTGCCGCGGGCGCCACGGATTCCCCCGGCGAGCTGCTGTCCCTCGTCACCGCGGCACTCTCCGGCGGCCCGGCCTCCCCGCGGGCGCGCCGGTCCTAGGGTGGTGCCATGAGCGCACCCTCCCCGGCCCGCCCCGCCCCTCCCGCCCTCGGCACGCCGCTCGCGGACGTCCCGACGGCGGCGCCCGGCCTGCGCTTCGCCGTGCGGTTCCCGGGGGCACCGGCGTCCGGGGAGGAGGCCGGTGCCGCGGCGTCGCGGCCCGGCGCCGCAGCGGAGGAGGTCCGCCCCGGGCCCGCGCGGGAGGCAGTGCGCCCCGGCCTCGCCTCGGAGGCGGTGCGCCTCGGCCCCCGGGACCACGAGGCCGACCGGCCGCACGCCCTCGCCGGCACCGGGAAGCTGGTCCTCGCGCTGGCCGTGGCCCGGCTGGCCGACGACGAGCCGGGCCTGCTGGCCCAGCCCGTGGAGATCGGTGCCCGGCACCGCGCCGGCGCCCGGGCCGGGACGTTGCGGCTCATGGGTGGGGACCTGTCCCTGGCGGTCGGCGACGCGATGGCGCTGGTCGTCGGGACCGGGGACGGGGCCTGCGTGCTGGCGCTGCTCGAGGCGCTGGCCGCCCGCGGCGTGGACGTCCTGGCCGAGGCGCGACGGGCGGTGGCGGACGTGGGGCTGGCGGCCACGGAGCTGACCGGCCTGGAGGCGGGGGAGAGCTGGGGCGAGGGGCTGCTGGGCACCACGACCCCCGCGGACCTGTGCGCACTGCTGGAGCGGCTCGTCGCCGCCGGGATGCCGGTTGCCCACGGGGGCGCGCCCGCCGGGCCGCCGCGGGTCGCCCACCGGCTCGCGGCCATGGGAGAGGCCGCCGGGGCGCCCGGTGGCCCGGCCTCGCCGTCTCCGCCCGTGGCCAACCCTGCCCCGGCCACGGAGGAGGGATCCGGAGCGCCGGGCGGACCGGCGCCACTGCCTGCGCCCGTGGCCGACCGCGTCCTGGGCTGGATGGGGACGGCGTTCGAGCCGGCCGGGCTCGCGAGCGCGCTGCCGGGCTTCGGCCCGCGGACCCTCCCGCACCGCACCGTCTCCGGGTGGGAGCTGCTCGCCCCTCCCGGGGCACCCGGGTGCGCCTCCGTGCTCGTCCTGCCGGCCGGCGTCGGGACCGGGAGCCCGGCCGCCTGCGTGGCGGCCTATCACCCCGGCGCCCGGGCCGACGGATCTGCCGTGCCACCGCGGGAGCGCTCACGGACCCTGGGCGCGCTGGGCCTGGCCGTCGCCGCGGCCCGTGGCGACGCCAGCCGCCTCGGCTGAGGCGCCTCCGGACGGTCCCGGCCCGGCCGTCCGGACCCCGGAGACCCGTCCAAGCCCCGGGACCACCCCGGACATGTCCTCCGGAGCCGGACGAATGCCGGCTGGGCCGCCAGCCGCCAGCCGCCAGCCGTCAGCCGCTGACGTGCCCGGCCAGCTCGGCGCCCCAGGCCTTGGCCCGGTCGATCTCGTCGTGCTTGAGCGGGCCGGCGGTGTCCTCGACCCAGAACGTCTCCCCGCGCTCCACGTGCTGGAAGCCGCGGTGCTGCAGCGCCTTCAGTGCGCTCTTGGCCGCCGAGCCGGGCAGGCCGGGGACCTTGACGCGCGTGTCGAAGGTGTACACCGGCACATCGGGCCGGGCCTGCACTGACTCGATCCACTCGCGGATGCCGGACTCGGACGGCTCGTGCGCGGTGGCGCCCTGCTCGTGCGCCCCCTCCCGGGTCCGTTCCCGTGTCATGGAGAAGGCATGCGTGGGACCGCCCACCAGCAGCAGGCGCACCTCCGCGGGGATCTGCGGGCCGGCGTCGGCGGCGTCCACCACCTCGACGGCGGCGCCCCCGCCGAGGGCGTCGTGCAGTCCCTCGGCCACGGCGTCCGCCGCGTGCCGGGTGTTGCCGAACTGCGATTCCACGATGATCAGCACGCTCATGACGACCTCCGGACCGGTGCGATGCCGCCAGTGTAGGAAGCCGCCGGGCGGCCGGTGAAGGCCCGGCCGCCCCCTGGCCTCAGGTGATCCGGACGGTGACCCGCGGTCGCCGGCTCACGGCCAGGACGGCTCCTCGGCGTGGGCGATGAACAGCTCGCGCACCTCGCAGCCGGCCGGCTGGGACAGCGCGAACAGCACGGCGTTGGCCACGTTCTGCGGGTCGTTGAGCTGGGAGTCGTCCTGCGGCTTGTACTGCTCCGTGCGGTCGTCGAAGAACCGGGTCTTCATGCCGCCGGGGATGAGCTGGGTGACGCCCACCTCGCCCTTGAGCTCCGCCGCCAGGGCCTGCGTGAAGCCCAGGACGCCGAACTTGGAGGCGCAGTAGGCGGTCGCGTCTGAGACGCCCTTGAGGGCCAGCGTGGAGGCCACGGTGACGATCCGGCCGCGCGAGGCCCGCAGCGCCGGCAGCGCCGCGCGGACCGTGGAGACGGTGCCGAACAGGTTCACGCCCACCACCAGTTCCCAGTCCTCCACGGACACGTCCTCGAGGCGGCCGCAGCGGTCGATGCCCGCGGCGGTCACGACGGCGTCCAGGCCCCCGGCCTCCTCGGCCGCCGTGCGCACGGCCTCGGTGACCGCGGCGGTGTCCGCCACGTCCACCTGGTAGGCGGGCACCCCGGACACGGCGCTGATGTCCCGGTCCAGGACGATCGGCGTGCCGCCGTGCTCGCGCACCGCCGCCACGATCGCGGCGCCGAGGCCGGAGGCGCCACCGGTGACCAGGACGCGGCCGGGGTTGGGGGACTGGGAGATCATGCGTGGTCCTCTCATCGGGAAGGGCCGCCCCCGCGGCGGCCCGACTTCCCCCACCGTAACGGAGGGCCGGTAGGGTCGGATCCATGACCACCACCGCCACCGCCCCTGCAGAGATCACCGTGCTCAGCCCCCACGACGGCTCCGTCGTCGGGACGCTGCCCTGCGCCGGCGAGGACGAGGTCCGCGCCGCCGTCGCCACCGCCCGGTCCACCGCCCGGGACTGGGCCCGCACCAGCCCGGAGGAGCGCGGCCGCATCCTGCGCGCCGCCGCCGACGCCCTGGCCGAGCACGCGCAGGAGCTGGCCGAGCTGAACACCCGGGAGACGGGCAAGCTGGCCGGCGAGGCCCTCGGCGGCGTGATGGCCGGCGTCGGGACCCTGCACCAGTACGCCGAGCTGGGCCCGGTGCACCGCGGCCGCAGCCTGCGCGGCTCCGCGCTCGCCGCGGACTGGACCGTGGCCGAACCCCGCGGCGTGGTCGCCGCGATCACCCCGTGGAACGACCCCGTGGCCGTGGCCGCGGGCCTGCTGGGCGCCGCGATCGTCACCGGCAACACCGTGGTCCACAAGCCCTCCGAGCGCTGCCCGCACACCGGGGCGCGCCTGGGCGAGATCCTCGCCGCCGCGCTGCCCGAGGGCGTGCTCGTCACCGTCACCGGCGGCCCGGAGACGGGGCGGCTGGTGACGTCCAGCCCGGACGTGGACATGGTCGCCCACGTCGGTTCCACGGAGACCGGCCAGGCGATCGCCCGCGCCGCCCTGGAGACCGGCGCCCACGTGATCCGCGAGAACGGCGGCAACGACCCGCTCGTGGTGGACGAGGACGTGGACCCGGCCTGGGCCGCCGAGCAGGCCGCGATCGGCGCGTTCACCAATGCCGGCCAGATCTGCACCTCCGTGGAGCGCGTCTACGTCCACCGGGCGATCGCGGAGCCGTTCCTGGCGGCGCTCACCGCCGAGGCCGAGCGCCGCTCGGCCGACCCGGAGCTGCTGGCCCCCCTCGTGGACCGCCGCCTACGCGAGACCGTCCACGGGCACGTGACCGAGGCCGTCGCCGCCGGGGGCACCGTGCTCGCCGGCGGGGAGGTGCCCGCGGGAGAGGGCTCGGCCTACCCCGCCACCGTGCTGCGCGACTGCACGCAGGAGATGACCGTGATGCGCGAGGAGACCTTCGGCCCCGTGGCCCCGGTGTGCGTGGTGGACGGCTTCGAGGAGGGGCTGCGGCTGGCCGCCGAGGGCCGCTACGGGCTGGCCGCCACCGTGCTGACGGGGTCGATCGCGCACGCCCAGCAGGCCGTGGCCGAGCTCGGCGTGGGCACGCTCAAGGTCAACAACGTCTTCGGCGGGGCCCCGGGCGGGGCCGCCCAGCCGCGCCGGGACAGCGGCTCCGGCTTCGGCTACGGGCCCGAGCTGCTCGACGAGATGACCGAGGTCAAGGTCGTCCACGTGGAGATGCCGCCGGCCCGGTGACGGCCGGATGAGGGTCCGGGCGGGGGCGGCAGCGCCCGGCGCCGGTCAGCCGCGGATCATCCGCCGCACCCGCGTCACCTGGGTGTCCAGCGTCTCGACGAGCCGCGCGGCCCGGGCGATGTCCTCCGCGAGCCGGAACTCGACGTCGCGGTCCTTCACCGGCGCCAGGTCCGTCTCGAGGGTGACCACCGCGGCCACCAGCCCCGCGCGCACCCCGGCGAGGGCCGTGCCCACGTCGCTGAGCACGTTCGGGTTGCACTTGTCCAGCAGCTCCCGGGCCACCTGCACGACGTCGGCCCCGATCGTCACGATCGCCCGCGGCGGTTCCGCGGCGCGCGTGATTGCCGACTGGATGCGCCGGGAGCGCTCGGCGCGCTCGTCCTCGGTGTCCTTCGGCAGCGCGAAGGCGTCCGCGACGGCGGCGAAGCCGGACTCGTCCGCGTCCGAGAGTCCCAGCGCGCTCGCGATCAGCTCCTCGCAGCGCGCGGCCAGCTCCTCGCGCTCGCTGAAGCGGGCGGCCATGGCCACGAGCGCGGCGCCCTGGGCGGTCATCAGCGCGCCGGTGGCCCCGCCGCCGGGCGTCGGCTCCCCGGAGGCCAGGCGGTTCAGGTAGTCCTCGATGCGTTCGTGACGGATCATGGCCCCATCATGCCCTGCCGCGCCACCGGCGGTCGATGGACGCCCCCGCCTGCCCGCCCGGTTCCCGCCGGATCGCCATCACCGGATGGACGATTCCTGTGGGAACGGTCCGGGGAATGGTCCATCAGGGCATGAACCGTGCGGGTGGCTGTGCCTCGGTGGCGCGGCCGCACCGTGGTGGTCAGCCGCCCAGCCGCACCGTGCTGGTCAGGGTGGTGAGCGTGGGCGAGCGCGGCGTGGAGCTGAACCCGAAGCGCGGTGGCGGGTCCATGTCCGCCAGGGCGCCGAGGTCCTGCCCGTCCCACGTCGCGCTCGATGCGGTGAGCCGGTGCAGGTCCCGGGCGGCGTACCACTCGAGGCGGTCGTTGCCGGCCGTGCCGAGGGTGCGCACGCCGGGCATGACGAGCCGGGCGACCCGGTCGCTGACCCGGGCCACGGTGAGCGTGCGCCCCAGCCGCGGCGGCACCGCGCGCAGCACGTGTCCCCAGCCGGTCCGCGCGCCGACCGTGAACTCCCAGCGCAGCGGGCCCGCGGCGACGGTCCAGCGAGCCCCCGGGCGGTCGCCCGTCCCGATCCCGTCGCCCGCGCCGCCGTCGACGGTGACCGTCACGGGGACCAGCCGGACGGCGTCGAACACGTAGGTGGCGGCCACGAACTCGGCGACCCACTCGTCCGGGGCCAGGAGCTCGCGGCGCCCGTCCGGGTGCTCGACCATGACGTCGGCGAAGGCCCCGTGCGGGCTCCGGTCCCAGGCGCCCAGCACGAGCCGGGTGCCGCCGGCGGTACCCGCCCCGGCGATGTGGCCGGTGAACCGCCACCGTTCCATGGTCGTCTCCTGCCGTCGTCGGGCGTGGCCGGCCGGTCCGCGCACCCGGGACGGACTCTATCGAGGCGGTGGGCGCCGGGGCTGCCGCGAGGGTCTCAGGTGAGGAAGTCCCGGACCGCCTCGTTGAAGGGGCCCGGGGCCTCGGCGGAGATGCCGTGCCCGGCGCCGAGGATGACCACGAGGCGTGACCCCGGGATGGCCTGCTGCAGGGCGCGCGCCACCGAGAGCGGTGAGCGCTCGTCGCGTTCGCCGTAGAGCAACAGGGTGGGCGCCGTGATGGTCGGCAGGACATCGCGCAGGTCGGCGTCGGCCATCGGGCGCAACAGGTGGAGGCACGCCGGTCGCACCGATCGGAGGAGTTCCATGGACTCGGCCACGACCTCCGGGGGCGTGGCGGCGCCGAACACCGTGTCGAGGAACGGCGGTCCCCACTCCTCCACCGGCCGCTCCAGCAGCCCTGTCATCCATTCCTTGCGCCGGGCCACCTCCTCGGGCGGCAGCGAGCCCGCCCAGCCGGCGTAGGCCGAGGCCAGGACGAGACGCCGTGCCAGGCCGGGCTGGTGGCGCTGGATCGCCAGCACGCACACGGAACCGAAGGAGAGTCCACCCAGGTCCGGGTGGTCGAGGCCCAGCGCGGCACAGAATCCCGCCATCAGGTCGGCATATCCCTCGAGGGTGAGGTCCTCGACCGGGTCGGCGGAGCCCCCGCACCCGGGGGCATCGACTGCGATGACGTCACAGTGTTCCGAGAGCCCCGCCAGCTGGTGGTGCCACTCGCGGCCGTCACTGAGCGCGCCGTGCAGGAGCACGAGGGGATGACCCCGTCCGGCGCGCCGATACGCCAGACGGACGCCGTGGACGTCGACCGTGTGCAGTGGGGGCATCATGGGCGCGCCCATTCCGCTCTCGACGGGCCGGAGGCGGTCGGGAGGCCTCGGGCGAAGAGGAACCCGGCGGACCCGGAGGGTCTCGAGGGGGTGGCCAGGGACCCCTGGACCATGGCGGCCCCGACGTCGAGAGCGGTCCGGGGGGCGCGAGCGTGCCCGCGGCCGGCCCGTGCCCGGACCGCGCTGACGACGGTGACGACTAGGAGCCGTCCGGGCATGGTCACCTCCTGGATGGGGGGAGCGGGGGCGCACCGTCCGCCGGGACCAGTAGAGCGACGGCGGCCCCCCGCGTCAATGCATGAGCGAGCGTGCCGCGCGGGGATGAGGGACCGGCGCCGAGGGGTGGCTGGGGCGCGCGGACCGGGCGCACACTGCCGCCATGAGCATGGACCCAGCCGTCACCAACCCGGACCACTATCGCGTGGTGTTCGAGAACGAGCACGTCCGGGTGCTGAGATACCACGACGAGCCGGGGGAGCGGACGACCGCGCACGAGCACCCCGACTCGGTCATGTACACCCTCAGTGCCTTCCGCCGCCGGCTGGTCTCCGGCGACCAGGAGCGTGAGGTGGAGATGGTGGCCGGGATGACCGGCTGGCTGCCGGCGCAGCGGCACATGGGGGAGAACATCGGGGACACCCCGACCGACGTGCTGTTCGTCGAGCTCAAGCACGCCGGGGCGGCCGCCGTTGACCCGGGTTCGGGGAGCGCCGGGAGCGGCGCCGATTCGAACGCCGGGGGAGACGGAGCGGACCAGCCGCTCGGACCCGGCTGAGAGGCGGGGCTCGCGCAGCCGGCACTGCTGTCGCAGGAGCCGTCATGGCCCGGAGGACATGTCCGTGAGGGGCCGCAGGGGGACAAGTCTCCTGGAGCATGACGGAGCCCGCACGGGCGTCGGACGACGGGCGCTGGGCGTTGCGCGGCGGCCGGCGGGCCTCGGGCGACGCGCACCGGACGGAAGCGAGGGGGCGCCGGGCCGGGGGGCACTGCCCCCGGGCATAGGGTGGCGGGGAAGGCCCGGTCCGGGCGTCGGCCCGCCGGGGACCACGAGCACAGGAGGTGCCATGTCCGGATCGTCGACCGACTTCTCCGTGGGAGACCACGTGAGCTGGAACTCCGAGGCCGGCCGCGTCAGCGGCAGGATCACGAAGGTGCACACGAGCGACTTCGAGTTCAAGGGGCGGACCCGCCGCGCCTCCAAGGAGGAGCCGCAGTACGAGATCGCCAGCGACAAGACCGACCACCTCGCCGCCCACAAGGGCAGCGCGCTGCGCAGGCTCTCCTCCTGAACCCTGGGCACTGGGCCCTGGGCCCCGGGTCCTGAGCCCAGCGCCCTCCTGGCCCTGGGCCCTGCGCCCGGAACGCCGCGCCCAGGGCCCCGCGTTCAGAGCCCGAGGTCGCGCCCGATGAGCTCCTTCATGATCTCGTTCGAGCCGGCCCAGATGCGGTTCACGCGCGCGTCCTTCCACGCCCGGGCCACCCGGTACTCGTTCATGTAGCCGTAGCCGCCGTAGAGCTGGACGCAGTGGTCCAGGATCTCGTTCTGCACGTCCGAGGCCCAGTACTTCGCCTTGGCCGCGTCCACGGCGGAGAGCTCCCCGGCGGTGTGGGCCATCACGGCGTCGTCCACGAAGGACTGCGTGACCTCCGCCTTGGTCACCAGCTCGGCCAGCAGGAACTTGTTGTGCTGGAAGGAGCCGATGGGCTGGCCGAAGGCCCGGCGCTCCTTGGTGTACTCGAGCGTCTCCTCGAGCACCTGCCGGGCGTGCGAGAGGCCGTACACGGCGGCGCAGAGCCGCTCCTGGGGCAGGTTGACCATCATCTGGATGAAGCCCGTGTCCACCTCGCCGATGATGTTCTCCGAGGGCACCCGCAGGGTGTCGAAGAACAGCTCGGCGGTGTCCGACTCCGGCTGGCCCACCTTGTCCAGCTTGCGGCCCCGGTGGAAGCCGTCCATGGTGGCCTCCACCCCGAACAGGGTGATGCCGCGGGCCTTCTTCTCCGGGCTGGTCCGGGCGGCGACGATCACGAAGTCCGCCGAGTAGCCGTTGGTGATGAAGGTCTTCGAGCCGTTGAGGATCCAGTCGTCGCCGTCCCGCACGGCGGTGGTGCGCAGGTTGGCCAGGTCGGAGCCGCCGGAGGGCTCGGTCATGGCGATCGCGGCGATGGTGGACCCGTCCGCGATGCCCGGCAGCCACCGCTCCTGCTGCTCGCGCGTGCCCAGCTTGACGAGGTACGGCGGGACGATGTCCGCATGGATCCCGATGCAGGAGGGCAGCGCGAAGTTGACCTTGGAGAGCTCCTCGAACAGCACGGCGTTGAACCGGTAGTCCTGCGGGTAGCCGCCGCCGAACTCCTCCGGGATCTCCAGCCCCAGCAGCCCCTGCTCGCCGGCGGCCCGCCACAGCTCGCGCGGCAGGGACTTGTCCTCGGCCCACTGCTCCACGTGGGGGGTGATGTGGCGCTTGACGAACTCGGCGACGGAGTCGCGGAAGTCCTCGTGCTCGGTCTCGAACATGCGGCGGCGCATGGCTGGTCCTCTCGGTGCTCCGGACGGGGTCCCCTGAGGTTGTCAACCGTCCCGGGGAAAAGCAATACCCGCCGGTAACTTATCCGGTCGTGTCGCGCCCCGGGGCGGGGTCGGCGGGGGATTCCGCGACGTCGGCCGGCGCCTGGGTCCCGGTGGCCGCCCCCTCCGGGGCGGGCGCCCGGTGCGGGGTCCCGACGGCGGCCGGCCCCTCGGGCGCGCCCGGCGCCTCGCCGGCGGGCAGCGGGAAGACGCTGAGGTACAGGCGGACGCGCCGCGTGGGCTCCTCGCCGGAGGGGGCGTCCGTGGCGGGCTCCTCGCCGCCTCCGGCGTGCTCGGCGGACTCCTCGACGTCCGTCTCGGCGGTCCCCTCCGCGGCATCCTCGTCCACCGGCTGGGCACCCGGGGCGACGTCGGCCGGGCCGAGGTGCCGGGCGACCACGGCCATGAGCTCCTCCGTCAGGGCGCGCGCCTGGGCCGCGGTCAGTGACCGGGTGGTGGTGTTGTCCACCGAGGCCTCGATCCACTCCCGGTCCTCGGTGGTCTCCACGGACAGCCAGCGGGCCAGGGCGTCGGCGCGCTCGTGGAGGCGGTTGCGCATCATCGCCTCGATCGCCGGGCGGTTGGCCTCGTCCTGGGCGAGGTCGAAGGTCGGCACCGCGAAGCCCAGGGGCTTCCACCAGCGCTCGCGGCCCGTGCCGCGGCCCGGGTCCTCCGCCACGAAGCCGTGCTTCTCCAGCTGGCGCAGGTGGTAGCTGGTCTGTCCCGTGCTCTCGCCGAGGTGCCGGGCCAGGGCCGTGGCGGTGGCCGCGCCCACGTCGGTCAGGTGGGAGTAGATGGCCATCCGCAGTGGGTGGGCGAAGGCCTTCATCGCCTGCGCGTCCACGGTGCGCGGGGCGGTGCCGGGGAAGCGGGCCGACCCCGCGGCCGCGGGGTCCGGCGAGTCCGGCCCCGAGGGGGCGGACTCCGGGGCGCCGGGCGCGCTCGACTTGTCGGAGGGCATGATGCAGAGGTACCTTTGCATAGACATCTTTGCAAAGAAATCTCTGCAAAGTCTTCTCGGCACCAGTCTACGGAGATGATTCCCTTGCTGCGATCCAGCCTGGACGCACCCGCCGCCTGCCCGCCGGCCGTCGCGACGGCCTCGGCCCCCTCGACCTCCCGGGCCGAGCGCGCCCTCGAGGCGGAGGCCCCGGCACCCGGCGCCGTGCCGGCCGCCGACTCCAGCGGTCCGTCGCCCACGCCCCGCGTCACCGCCCCCGTGGGTGCCGCCGACCCCGCCACGGCCCGGCGGGCGGGCGCGGTCCTGGCCGCGGCCGCCGAGGCCACCGGCACCCCGAGGCGTCGTTCGCGGGGCTGGCTGTCCCGTCGCGGCACCGCCGCCCGTCGCCCCCGCCCGGTCGCCCCCGACCCGCGGGACGCGGAGGCGACGCACCGCATCTGGCGCGCCGCCGTCGTCGGCGGAGGCCCCGGCCTGCGCTGAGCCGGGCAGCCCGGCGCCCTGCCACGGGGTGCCGGGCCGCTCGGGCGCGACGCCGGCGGGCCGGGATCGGAACGGGACCGGCCGGCCGCCGTCGGGCCCACGGGCGGGCCGTAGACTGCAGGACGTGGAGAGCGCAGAGACCACCGGCCGCGGGGCCGGCACGGAGGCCGGTCCGGGGGCCGACGTCGACCCCCGCCCCAACCGCGTCTGGCCCCGGTTCCTCGTCATCGTGCTGAGCCTGGCCGGACTGGTCATCGCGCTGCAGTTCGTGCAGGGGCTG
Organism: Citricoccus sp. SGAir0253; assembly: GCF_005877055.1. Taxonomy (NCBI): domain Bacteria; kingdom Bacillati; phylum Actinomycetota; class Actinomycetes; order Micrococcales; family Micrococcaceae; genus Citricoccus; species Citricoccus sp. SGAir0253. The sequence goes on from NZ_CP039424.1 coordinate 541,747, forward strand.
CAGGGCATCATCGGACCGGTGTTCCTGGGCCTGAACCTCGTGATCATCGCCTACCCGCTGCAGTCGTGGCTGATCGGCCGGGGCGTGCACCGCTTCGTGGGAGCCTCGATCACGGTGGCGCTGGTCGTCGTCGTGCTGCTGGTGTTCCTCGGGCTGATCCTGTGGTCGGCCTCCGAGCTCGTGCTGGCCCTGCCGCAGTACAGCGAGCAGTTCACGGACCTCTACGACGGCGTCATCGCCTGGATCGGCAGCTTCGGCGTCACCCCGGACATGGTGCTGGAGCAGCTGTCCGGGCTGAACATGTCCACGGTGATGTCCACCCTCACGGGCGTGCTCACGGCGCTGCTGTCCAACCTCACCGCGATCGTGGGCCTGCTGGCCACCGTGGTGATGGCCGTGTTCTTCCTCGCCATGGACTCGGTGGCCGTGGAGCGCCGGATGGCGCTGCTCAACACCGCCCAGTACGAGCTCGGCCGGGCCCTGGGCGCGTTCGCCCAGGGGGTGCGGCGGTACTGGGTGGTCACCACCCTGTTCGGCCTGATCGTGGCGCTGCTGGACGTCGTGGCCCTCATGGCGATCGGCGTGCCGATGATCTGGGTGTGGGGCGTGCTGAGCTTCCTGACCAACTACATCCCCAACATCGGCTTCATCATCGGCATGATCCCGCCCGCGCTGCTCGGCCTCGTGGAGGGCGGCTGGGGCGCGTTCTTCGGGGTGATCGTGGCCTACTCGGTGCTGAACTTCGTCATCCAGTCGATCATCCAGCCCAAGTTCACGGGCGACGCCGTGGGGGTCATCCCCACCATCTCGTTCCTGTCCCTGCTCTTCTGGGCGTGGATCCTCGGCCCGCTCGGTGCCATCCTGGCCCTGCCGGCCACCCTGTTGCTCAAGGCCATCATGATCGACGCCGATCCGCAATCCCGCTGGATCAACGCCTTCATCGCCTCGGACCTGCGCGGCATGGAGGCCCGCAGCCGCCGGGCGTCCCGGCGGCTGCTGGCGGAGGCCCCTGCACAGCAGTCCGCGTGAGGGCGGGCGTCCCCCGCCGGCCCGCCCCGTTGCCGGACCGGCCGGCGGCGCGTGAAACCATGGAGCGATGACCGCCCGCACCGCCCTGCCCTATGTCGCCGACCAGGAGATCGTCTCCCTGGTGGGGGCCGCGGCGGCCGCCAAGGGCAAGGCCTACGCGCGCCAGGGCGCGGTGACCGGCCTGCAGTGGGATCCCCCCGCGGTCACGGACCCGGGCGCCGGGATCCCCACGGGCGCCGCCCCGGCGGGAGCCCTGGCCACCCTGACCGGATCGGTCCAGGGCAACGACCCGCTGCCCTACGAGACCTACGTGCTGCTGAAGCCGGCCCGGGCCGCCCAGGCCGCCGCCATGCCCGATCCCTGGACGCCGGTCCGCGGCGGCTGCACCTGCCCCGTCCGCAACGACTGCAAGCACGGCGCCGCCCTGCTCTATGCGGCCACCACCGAGTCGATCCGCCGGCACCTGCGGCCCCAGGCGGCCGGCGCGCCGGCCGTGGAGGGCTGGGGCGAGGTGCACCGCTTCACCGAGGGGGCCGGGGCGGCGTCCGACGGCGGCGCCGGCGAGGAGCCCGCGGACTGGCGGGCGGTGCTCGGCGGCCTCGCCGGGGACGGCCCCGCCGAGCACGCCGAGGACCCCGTGGGGATCGGCGTGGAGCTGTTCGCCGAGCCGCGCAGCGCGATGCGCCGGCGCTGGGGCGCCGCCCCGGCCACCGTGGCCGACGTCCGGGAGGGCGCCGCGCTGCAGGTGCACCTGCGCCCCATGCGCCGGGGCTCGCGGGACAACTGGATCAAGGGCGGGCTGACCTGGAAGAAGTTCCAGTACGGGGGCCTGCGGCACCAGCTGCGCGAGGACCACGTGGAGCTGCTGGGGCAGTTCTACCGGCTGTTCCTCGCCGAGCGGCCCCACCAGTCCCTCGGCACGGACGACACCCTCCGGCTCGACCAGCTCTCGGGCCCGGCGGCCTGGCAGTTGCTCGCCCGGGCCCGGCAGGCCGGCATCGAGTTCATCGGCCAGGGCGTGGTGGGGGAGGTGGTCCTGGCCGAGCCGGCCACGCTGCGCCTGGACGTGAGCCGGGACGCGGACCTCGCCGTCGCCCCCGTGGTGGAGTCGGCCGGGCAGCCCGTGCCGGGGGCGCGGGCGGCCGGCACCGGCGGCTTCCTCGCCGTCGAGGTGCCCGACGACGCGCCCCAGTGGGGTGCCCCGGTGCGCCTGACGCTCGTCCCGGCGGCGCAGACGGTGCCGCGGCCCGTGCTGGACCTGCTGGGCCGCGGGGAGTCGCTGCGCATCCCGCAGCAGGAGGCCGAGGAGTTCTTCTACGACGTCTACCCCCGGCTGTCCCGCCTCATGCCCGTGGACAGCGCCGACGGCACCGTGGAGTTCCCCGAGGTCCCCGCCCCCGAGCTGCGCCTGGCGGTCCGCTACGGCCGGGACCACCGGGCCAGCCTCGAGTGGAGCTGGCTGTACTGGGGCCCGCGCCGCGAGCTGCCGCTGGAGGTCCGGCGGTCCCGCTCGCGGGGCGGCTGGTCCCCGACCGGCTACTCCGGGCGCGCCCGGAACCCCGGGGCGGAACGGGACATCGAGCACGAGGACGCCGTGCTGGACCGCGTCCAGGAGCACTGGGCGCCGGGCGGGTCCGGCGGCCTCCAGCACCTGGCCGGCGCCGAGACGGCCCGGTTCGTGGAGCACGTGCTGCCGGCGCTGTCCGCGCTGGAGCACGTCACGGTCACCGAGCAGGGCGAGAGGCCGGACTACCAGGAGCTCACGGACGACCCGCTCGTGCGCGTCACCCAGGTCCAGTCGGCCCGCCCGAACGAGAACGACTGGTACGACCTGGGCTTCGAGATCACCATCGGCGGGCAGCTCATGCCGTTCACCGCGGTGTTCACGGCCCTCGCGCGCGGCGAGAAGGCCCTCGTGCTGGACGACGGGACGTACTTCCGCCTGGACCACCCCTCCTTCGAGCGGCTGCGGGACCTCATCGCGGAGGCCGAGGTGATGGGGGACTGGACCGCCGAGGCGCCGCGGATCACCAAGTACGACGTGGCCCTGTGGGAGGAGTTCGAGGACCTCGCCCACGAGTCCGTCGAGGCGGTGGCCTGGCGCGAGTCCGTGGGCGCCCTCAAGGACCTCCGGGAGATCCCGACGCCGGCCGTGCCCGCCGGCCTCGACGCCACCCTGCGGCCCTACCAGCTCGAGGGCTTCGCGTGGCTGTCCTTCCTCCACGACCACGGCCTCGGCGGCATCCTCGCCGACGACATGGGCCTGGGCAAGACGGTGCAGACCCTGGCGCTCATGGTGCGCGCGCGGGACCGGGCGCCCGCGGGGACGCCGCCGTTCCTCGTGGTGGCGCCGTCCTCGGTGCTGTCCGTCTGGCGGGACGAGGCCGCGCGCTTCGCGCCGGGGCTGGCACTGCGCGTGCTGGACACCACCGCGGCCAAGCGCGGCACGACGGTCGCCGCGGAGGTGGCGGGGGCCGACGTCGTGATCACCAGCTACACCCTGCTGCGGCTGGACTCGGAGCAGTTCACCGCGCTCGACTGGGACGGGCTGGTGCTGGACGAGGCGCAGTTCGTGAAGAACCGCTCGGCCAAGGCGCACCAGGCGGCCAAGGCCGTCCGCGCGCCGTTCCGGCTGGCCATCACGGGCACCCCGATGGAGAACTCCCTGTCCGACCTGTGGGCGCTGCTGTCCCTCACCGCCTCGGGCCTGTTCCCCTCGCCCACCGTGTTCCGCCAGGAGTACCTCAAGCCGATCGAGTCCCCGGACCCCTCCGAGGACGGCGCGCGGTTCGCCGCGGAGCGGATGGCCCGGCTGCGGCGGCGGATCCGGCCGTTCATGCTGCGCCGCACCAAGGAGCTCGTCGCCTCGGACCTGCCGCCCAAGCAGGAGCAGGTCTCCCACGTGGAGCTGGTCCCCCGGCACCGCCGCCTCTACGACCAGGTGCTCCAGCGCGAGCGCAAGAAGGTCCTCGGGCTGCTGGAGAACATGGAGGAGAACCGCTTCGTCATCTTCCGCTCGCTCACCCTGCTGCGAATGCTCGCCCTGGACCCGGCGATCGTGGACGAGGAGCACGCCGCCGTTCCCTCGTCCAAGCTGGAGGCGCTCATGCTCCAGCTCGAGGAGATCGTCGCCGAGGGGCACCGGGTGATCATCTTCAGCCAGTTCACCTCGTTCCTGACCCGGGTGGGGGACCGACTGGCCGACCGCGGCGTGGACTTCGCCTACCTGGACGGCTCCACGCGGAACCGCTCGGAGGTCATCGAGCGGTTCAAGCAGGGCAGCGCCCCGGCGTTCCTCATCAGCCTCAAGGCCGGCGGCTTCGGCCTGACCCTGACCGAGGCGGACTACGTGTTCCTGCTGGACCCGTGGTGGAACCCCGCCACGGAGGCCCAGGCCGTGGACCGCGCCCACCGGATCGGCCAGGAGCGCACCGTGATGGTCTACCGGATGGTCGCCGAGCGCACGATCGAGGACAAGGTGCTGGCCCTGCAGCAGCGCAAGGCGGCCCTGTTCTCCTCGCTCACCGACGGGGACACGGCCTTCGCCAGCACCATCACCGCCGACGACGTCCGGGAGCTGTTCGCCCCGGACCGGGACTGAGCCTCCCGGCGGGTGGGGGCCCGCCCGTCAGGGCCGGCGGGAGGGCTGGGGCAGGCCGACGTGCCGGACGCCCACGCCCCGGCGGTACAGCCGGTGCGCCGGGACGGGGACCACGGTGCGGCCCGGATAGGCGGCCTCGAGCAGCTGGTGGGCGCCCTCGTCGTGCGGGTCGTCGAAGGACGGGACCACCACGGCGCCGTTGACGGGCAGGACGTTGACGTAGGACCACGAGACCTGCGCCCGCGCGTCCGCCTCGGCCAGCGGGGCGACGACGGCCGCCACGTTGAGCGTGCGGCCGCGGGCGTCCGTGGCGCCCTGGAGGATCTCGAGGGCGCGCGCCGAGACCTCGTGGTCCGGGTGGGACGGGTTTTCCTGCCAGTGCAGCAGCACCACGGTGGGGGAGGCGAAGGCGACCAGCTGGTCCACCTGCCCGCCGAGCCCGCGCGGGCCGGCGTCGTGGGTCAGGCCGCCGGGCAGCCAGATCACCTTGCGGACGTCCGTGTACCGGGCGAACTCCGCCTCCACGTGGGCCCGCGTCCAGCCCGGGTTGCGCGCCGGGTCCAGCAGCACGGCCTCCGAGGCGATCACGGTCCCCTCGCCGTCGGTGACGTAGGCCCCGCCCTCGTTGACGAGCAGCGAGAGCTGGCGGCGCGCCCCCGTGAGCTCGGCGATCGTCCCGCCGGCCACGTCGTCGAGCCGGTACTCGATGCCGGGACGGCGGCCGAAGCCGTTGAAGGCCCAGTCGACCATCCCGAGGCGGTGCTGGCCCGTCTCCCGGTCCACCCCGCCCACGGTGAACGCCGGCCCGGACAGCCGCAGGAAGGGGTTGTCCATGGCCAGTGGCACCACCGGGACCAGGGGGTCCACGTAGGTGTGCACGACCTGCCGGTCCGCGGGGTCCACCAGCAGGGTGACCGGCTCGTGGTCCATGACCGCGTGCGCCACCCGCGCCCAGGCCCGGCGTGCACCCGAGAGCTCCCAGGAGTTGGCGCCCATCCGGTGGTAGTCGCGCGGGAACGCCATCCACAGGCGCTCCTGCCGCTCGGTGTCCGCCGGCAGGTGCCACGTGGTCTCCCCGCCCGCCGGCCCGGGGAAGTCCTCGACGTCCGCCTCGCCCAACGACGCCGACTGCTCGCGCATGGCTCCCTCTCCTCCGGTGCTCCACGGGGTCCCTCGCTCCGGCACGCGCGGCGTGGCGGACGACACATGCCTCATGCTATGCGAGCGCCCCGGACCCCCGGCTCCGGGGCGTCGCATGACGCGCCGGGGCCGGGGATCCCGCCTGGGGGCCCGTGCCGAGGGGCCCAGGACCCGTCAGCGGGCCAGCTGCCCCTGGCTGAGGGCGCTGCGCAGCGCCGGGTAGTAGCCGTACAGGTAGCCGAGCTGGTTCGGGTGCAGGTTGTTCGGGTCCTGCAGGTTGGCGGGGTTGAAGTAGATCCACGGGTCCGTGGAGTCCGCGCCGTGGCCGGCGAAGCGGTCGGTGACGTCCACGAAGATCGCGCCGTTGGCCTCGGCGGCGGCCCGCAGCGCGGCGTTGAGCGCGTCGGTCGCCGCGTTGAGCTGGGCGATCCGCTCGGCGGAGAGGAACGCGGTGTCCGCGCCGCCGTCGAACAGGTGGGGGTAGCCCAGCACCACGATCGTGCCGTCGGTGTTGGCGTCGATGAGCCGGATGGTCTCCCCGGCGCTGGCCGCGGCAGCGGCGATCCGGGCCGGGACCTGGGCCAGCAGGGCATCGCAGAGCGCCGGGTCGCCGAGGGTGCTGCAGGCGAGGAGGACCTGGGTCCAGCCGACATCGTTGCCGCCGAGGGTCAGGGTGACCAGCTCGGCCTCGTCGAGCGCGGCGTCCACGGTGGGGTACTGCGCGATGGCCGCGATCTGCGTGGTGGTGGCGCCGGAGCACGAGGCGTCCAGCAGGAGGTCCAGTCGCCCGGTCGACCCCAGCTTCTCGGCGGCGCTCGTCCCGGTGCCCTGGTAGCACCCCGGCACGTCCTCCGCCGGGGCGGGATAGCCGGCGCCGATGCCGGCCGAGAAGGAGTCGCCGAGGTTGACGACGTCGTAGGAGGGCTGGGCGGCGGTGGCGGGCGTGAGGGCGGCCCCCGCGACGGCGACGGAGGCCGCCAGGGCGGCGGCGGAGCGGACAACGGTGCGGATCATGGGGGGTCCTCGGGGCTCGGGACGCGGGCCGCCGGCACGGGGCGTCCCACGGGGGTCTGACAGGGGTGTCTGGACAGTACCGCGCGGCGGGCGGGTTGGTAAGCCCCGTCCCGTCAGTCGGTCCCCTCGACCGTCACGCGCCGCCCGCCGTCCGGCCCCCCACGGGGACCTGCCCCTGGGCCGGAGGAGGGCCATCGGCACCGCTGGCCTCCGCAGGACCGTCCCGACCGGCCTCGAGCCCGAGGCCCGCGGCCACCTCCTCGAGGGCCGAGCGGACGGCGACGACGGCCGGGGACCGGGCGGAGGAGGACCGGACGGAGGTGAAGACCGTGCGCAGCGGCCGGCCGTCCAGCGGGATGCGCCGGAGGCGGGCGGGGGCGTCCACCAGCATCAGCCCGGGCAGCAGGGCGACCGCGTTGCCGGAGGCGACGAGGGCGAGGTGGACCTGGAGGTCGGCGGACACGTAGCGCACGTCCGGCTCGTGGCCGGTGGACCGGCACACCTGCTCGGCCCAGTGCCGGGTGGCGGTGCCCCGCGGCTCCATCACCCACGGCAGCGGACGGTCCTCGAGCAGCCGGCGCAGCTGCGGGCCCGCCCCGCCCTCCGGGCCCGCCCCGCTCGCACCGCACTCGCCCCCCTCGCCGAGGTCCAGCCCCGCCGGGACGACCAGCTGCAGCTCGTCGCGCAGCAGCGGCCGGCGGTCGAGGCCGGGCCAGTGCGGGGCGGCGTGCCCGGGGTACTGCTCGGCGACCACCACGTCCACGTCCCGCGCCCATGTCTCGTGCAGCGCCGCCTCGGGCTCGTACTGCACCACCTCCAGGCGCAGCCCCGGCTGGCGCGCCCGCAGGAGGGTCAGCACGGGCGGCAGCACGGTGAGCGCGGCGGACTGGAAGACCGCCAGGGTGACCCGTCCGCTGAGCTCCTCGCCCGCGGAGGCCAGGGCCGCCTCGGCCTCCTCGAGGGCGTCGAGGATCGGCTCGGTGCGCTCCACCAGGGCCCGTCCGGCATCGGTGAGCTGCACGGTGCGCCCGGCCCGGCGCAGCAGCCGCGTGCGGGTCTCGCGCTCCAGCAGGGCCAGTTGCTCGGAGACGGAGGACGGCGCGAGGTTCATGGCCCGGGCCACCGCGGTCATGGTGCCGCGGATGGACAGTTCGCGCAGCAGGACCAGTCGTCGCACGTCCAGCACAAGGCCTCCCATGGTTCGGTAGAACCGAAGGATACCCTGCGGAAACGTTCGCTGGCCCGGGGGGATGTGACGGAGAACAATGTCAGCATGAGCACCCACACGACGCACTCGGTGATCCCCGACCCGGCCCCGCTGCGGGACCTCGCCCCGGCCGCCGTCGAGCAGGTCCGCGCCTGGCTGCGCGAGGCCCGGAACCATCCCGCCACCTTCTCCGCCCGCCAGCTGGCCGGCGTGCTGAAGGACCCGGCGGGACTGGACTTCACCGTCGGGTTCGTGGACCGCGTGGTCCGCCCTGAGGACCCGGCGATCGCCGCCCGGGCGCTGAGCGACCTCGCCCCGCGGACCCCGCCGTTCCTGCCGTGGCCCATGCGCGCGGCGATGGGCGCCGGCGGCCGGCTCGCCCCCGCCGTGCCCGGCCTGGCCGTCCCCGCGGCCCGGACGGTGCTGCGCGAACTGGTCTCCCACCTCATCGTGGACGCCTCGGAGGACAAGCTCGGCCCGGCCATCGCCCGGCTGCGCGACCCCGGCACCCGGCTGAACATCAACCTGCTCGGCGAGGCCATCCTGGGCCGGGCCGAGGCCGAGCGGCGCATGGCCGGGATCCGCACGCTCATCGAGCGCGACGACGTGGACTACGTCTCCGTCAAGGTCTCCGCCGCCACCGCCCCCCACGCCGCGTGGGCGTTCGACGAGGCCGTCGAGGAGATCACCGAGTCCCTGCGCCCGCTCTACGAGCTCGCCGCCGCGCAGCACGGCCAGCCCGGGCACCCCGGCCCCACCTTCATCAACCTGGACATGGAGGAGTACCACGACCTGGACCTGACCCTGGCCGTGTTCATGCGCCTCATGGACACCCCGTCCCTGCGGGGGCTGCCGGCCGGGATCGTGCTCCAGGCCTACCTGCCGGACGCCCTGGACGCCATGGTCCGGCTGCAGGAGTTCGCCGCGCACCGCGTGGCGGCGGGCGGCGCCCCGATCAAGGTCCGGGTGGTCAAGGGCGCCAACCTGCCCATGGAGCACGTCCAGTCCTCGCTCACCGGTTGGCCCGCCGCCACCTACGGCTCCAAGCAGGCCACGGACACGAACTACAAGCGCGTGCTGAACTACGCGCTGACCCCCGAGCACGTGCGCAACGTGCGCATCGGCGTGGCGGGGCACAACCTCTTCGACATCGCCCTGGCCTGGCTGCTCGTCCGGGACCGGGGGCTCAGCACGTCGCCGCAGGGGGAGCGCGCGGCGGACGTCGAGTTCGAGATGCTCCTGGGCATGGCCACCGGCCAGGCCGAGGCCGTCAAGAAGGACGTCGGCTCGCTGCTGCTCTACACGCCCGTGGTGCACCCGCACGAGTTCGACGTGGCCATCGCCTACCTGGTCCGCCGGCTCGAGGAGGGCGCCAGCCAGGAGAACTTCATGTCCGCCGTCTTCGAACTGGACTCCGATCCCGCGCTCTTCGCCCGCGAGGAGGCGCGCTTCCTCGCCTCCGTGGCGGACGTGGACACCACGGTCCCGACGCCGGCCCGCACCCAGGACCGGCGGGCGGGGGTCCCCGGACCGGTCCCGGAGCCCGTGGACGGCTTCGCGAACACCCCCGACACCGACCCCTCCCTGGCCGCGAACCGCGAGTGGGCCCGGCGGATCACCGCCGCGATCCCCGGCTCCCGGCTCGGGGTGGACGAGGTGGCCGCCGCGCGGCTGGGCAGCCCGCAGGAGGTACGCGACGCCGTCGGGACCGCCGCGGCCGCCGGGGAGCGCTGGCGCACCCTGTCCGGGGCCGAGCGCGAGCGCGTGCTGCGGGCGGTGGCGGACGAGCTCGAGGCCCGGCGCGCCGAGCTGCTCGAGGTGGCCGCCGCGGAGACCGGCAAGACCCTGGACCAGGGTGACCCGGAGGTCTCCGAGGCCGTGGACTTCGCGCGGTACTACGGGCGGCTGGCCCGCGGCCTCGACGAGGTGCCCGGCGCCCGGTTCGAGCCCTCGCGGCTCGTGGTGGTCATCCCGCCGTGGAACTTCCCCGTGGCCATCCCCACCGGCGGCGTGCTCGCCGGGCTCGCCGCCGGGGCGCCCGTGGTGTTCAAGCCCGCCGCGCCCTCGGCGCGCACGGGTGCCGTGGTGCACCGCGCCGTCGTGGAGGGCCTCCGCTCCGGGCTGACGGGCCTGGGGTGGGACGCCCGGGAGGCCGCGGACGTGGCCGGGTCCCTCGTGCGGTTCGTGACGATCGACCGGCAGGACGAGGCGACCCTCGGCCGCGAGCTCATCTCCCACCCGGACGTCGAGCGGGTCATCCTCACCGGCAGCTACGAGACCGCCCGCCGGTTCCGGTCCTTCCGGCCGGACCTGCCGCTGCTGGCGGAGACCTCGGGGAAGAACGCGATCATCGTGACCCCCTCGGCGGACCTGGACCTGGCCGCGAGGGACGTGGTCCACTCGGCCTTCGGCCACGCGGGGCAGAAGTGCTCGGCCTCCTCGCTCGTGGTCCTGGTGGGATCCGTGGCCACCTCGAGGCGCTTCCACCGCCAGCTGCTGGACGCCGCGGCGTCGCTGACCGTCGGCTACCCGGAGGACCCGCGATCGCAGGTGGGGCCGGTCATCCAGGTGCCGGGGGAGAAGCTCGAGCGCGGGCTGACGCAGCTCGGCCCGGGGGAGCACTGGGCCCTGCAGCCGCAGCCGCTGGACGAGACGGGCCGGCTGTGGAGTCCGGGCATCCGGGCCGGCGTGCGGCCCGGCTCCGACGCCCACCTCACCGAGTACTTCGGGCCCGTGCTGGGCGTGATGACCGCCGGCTCGCTCGAGGAGGCCGTGGAGCTGGTCAACGCCGTGGACTACGGGCTGACCAGCGGGCTGCACTCGCTGGAGGACGAGGAGATCGACTACTGGTTGGAGCACGTGCACGCCGGGAACCTCTACGTCAACCGCGGGATCACCGGGGCGATCGTGCGCCGGCAGCCCTTCGGCGGCTGGAAGCGCTCCGCCGTGGGCGCCGGGACGAAGGCCGGCGGACCGCACTACCTGCACGGCCTCGGCACGTGGGTGGACGCCCCGGAGACGTCGGCGGGGGAGCGGGCGGTGTCCTCGGGTGAGCCGGACGCCGCGGCCGTGACCGCGAGCGGGTCACCGAGCGGGACGCCGGCCGGGGCGCCGAGCACGGGCGCCGCCGAGGGCGACCTGCCCGCCCGGCTGCTGGCCGCCGTCGCCGAGGACCTCGACGACCGGGAGCTGGCCTGGCTGGAGCGGGCCGTGGCCCTGGACGCGGCCGCGTGGGAGGAGCGGTTCGGCGTGGCCCGGGACGTCTCCGGGCTGATGGCCGAGCGCAACCTGCTGCGCTACCGGCCGGTGCCCGTGCTCATCCGCTGGGAGTCCGGGCCGCTCGTGCACCTGCTGCGGGTGCTCGCCGCGGGCCTGCGGGCCGGGGGGCCGGTGACGCTGAGCACCCCGGAGCCGCTGGCCGCCGAGGCGCTCGACGTCCTGGTCGAGGAGGGTGCCCCCGTGGACGTCCAGGTCGAGTCCGCGGCCGCCTTCCACTCGCGGGCGCGGCAGCTCGCCGACGTCCCGCCGTCCGCTGAGGGCGGCGGCGATCCCCGGGTCCGCCTGGTGCTGGACTGGGGCGGGGCGGGTGCCGGCGCCGGACGGGCCGGCGGGGCCGAGGAGGCCGACGAGCTGGCCTCGGGTGCGGCGCGCGCCGCCGTCGTGGCCCTGCACGAGGCGGTGGACGGCTCGCCGGACCTGGCGGTGTACGCCGGCCCCGTGGTCTCGGCGGCCGACGTGGAGCTGCTGCCCTTCGTGCACGAGCAGGCCGTGTCCATCACCGCGCACCGCTTCGGCACCCCGGACGGGCTCACGGACCACCTGCTCTGAGGCCGGCGCCGGTCACCTGCGGGGTCGGCCGCCCCGGACCCGGCGCCAGGGCCAACCGTCCTGTCCCAGGAGACTCGTCCGTGGTGGTGCCACCCCGGACGAGTCTCCTGGGGCATGACGGGCGAGCGGGATCGCGCACCTAGAGTCGGGGCATGACCCAGCCCCCGCTCCATGACCCGCCCTCCTCCGCCCCGGCTGCCCGCCCGGCCGACGTGCGCTCGCGCGTGGTGGAGGCCGCCGTCGCGCTGTTCGACGAGCGCGGCTTCGAGGCGACCAGCGTGGACGACATCGCCCGGGCCGCCGGGGTGTCCCGGTCCACCTACTTCCGCCAGGTCGGCGGCAAGGAGGACGCGGTATTCGCCGACCACGGCCCCCTGCTGGACCAGCTCGCCGGGTGGATGGACGAGCGCGCCGCCCGCCCCGGCGACGACCCGTGGGGGACCGTGTGCGCGGCCTCGGAGCGCGTCTTCGCGCACCTGTCCGCGGACCTGCCCCTGGCCCGGCGCCGCTACCGCGTGGTGCGGGCGGTGCCGGCCCTGCGCGACCGGGAGATCGTCACCGAGCGCCGCTACGAGCGGCTCTTCGCCCGCTTCCTGCGCACCGCCGTGCCGGGCCTCGAGCCGGTGGACGCGGTCGGCTTCGCCGCGCTCGTCACCGCGACCCACAACCACGTCCTGCGCGAGGCGGTCCGCTCGGACGACCCCACGACCGAGGCCCACGCCCGCGCCCTGGCCCGGGCGCTGGAGACGGTGCGGCGCCGCTTCGGGGTCGCGGCGGCGGGGGAGGGGCCCGACGGCGGCCCCGCGGGCGAGGCGGGCGGTGCCGGTGCGCGCGTGGTCGTCGCCGCGTTCCCCACGACCATGCCCTCGGGAGAGGTCATCCGCCGCGTGCAGGAGTCCCTGCGCCGGGACGCCGAGGCGGGCGGGCCGGTCGAGGACTGAGAGGACCGGGCGGAGGCGCCGGCGCGCAGCGACCCCGCGGGACTGAGTTCCTCTAGACGCGGAACTGAGTCCCATCTACGATGGGCGGCATGACCGAGACCACCGCCCGCACCGACGCCCCGGCCCCCGCCGGTGAGGCCTCCCCCGCCGCCGGACTGCCCGGCGCCACCGAGCCCGGGTACGACGTGACCACCCCGCTGGACATCGACTACTACGAGGCCTTCGCGGACCTCCCCGCCGCGGACCGCGCGGTGTGGGAACGCGCCCGGGCCGCGGCCACCGCCGTGCAGGCCGAGTTCGTGGCGGCGTGGGACCGCCACGAGTACCCCGTGGCGGCCGCCGCGGGCCTGGGGCGCCACGGGCTGTTCAACGACGGGCTCGACCACCCGGAGCTGGAGCGGTTCTCCCCGCTGGCCACGGGGCTGGTCAACATGGAGCTCTCCCGCGTGGACGGCTCCCTGGGGACCGTGCTCGCCGTGCAGGGCGGCCTGGCCCTGCGCACGCTCGTGTACTTCGGCAGCGAGGAGCAGCAGCGCCAGTACGTCGGGCCGCTGGCGCGGGGCGAGGTGCTCGGCGCCTTCGCCCTGACGGAGCCGGACCACGGCTCGGACTCCGCGGGGCTCGAGACCCGCGCCACCCGGACGGAGCGGGGCTGGGTGCTGCGCGGGGCCAAGAAGTGGATTGGCAACGGGGCCTCGGGCGGGATCACCTTCGTCTGGGCCCGGGTCGAGGACCCCGGGGCCGGGGGCGGCGGCGCCGGCGACCACGGGGCGGTCCGGTGCTTCCTCGTGCCGCAGGACACCCGCGGGTACCGGGGCGAGGTCATCGCCGGCAAGGGCGCGCTGCGGGCGATCGACCAGGCCGTCATCACCCTCGACGACGTGGAGCTGCCCGCCGAGGCGCTGCTGCCCGGGGCCCGCACGTTCAAGGACGCCTCCCGGGTCCTCTACGCCACCCGGGCCGGCGTCGCCTGGTCCGCCCTGGGCCACGCGACCGCGTGCTTCGAGTCGGCCCTGGCCTATGCCACCCAGCGCGTGCAGTTCGGCAAGCGGCTGGCCCAGCACCAGCTGGTCCAGGAGCGGCTCACCCGCATGCTCTCCCAGCTCGTCTCGATGCAGCTGTACTGCGTGGGGCTCGCCGACCTGGAGGCCGCGGGCCGGCTGCGGCCCACCCAGGCCTCGCTCGCGAAGTACCACAACACCCGCACGGCCCGGGCGATCGCCGCCGAGGCGCGCGACCTGCTCGGCGGCAACGGCATCCTGCTCGAGCACGGCGTCATCCGCCACCAGGCGGACATCGAGGCCATCCACACCTACGAGGGCACCGAGTCCGTGCAGGCGCTGCTCATCGGCCGCGACCTCACCGGCTACGGCGCCTTCGCCTAGCGAGCCCTCGGCCGGGTGCGCGCGGTCCGCGCCGGACCGCACCGGGACGCGTCCGCCGGACCGGGGTCACGCGCGGGCGTCAGGGCGCCACCGGGGGCTCCCCGGTCGCCGCCTGCTCGCTCTTCAGGACCCCGCCGACGCACCAGAGCCCCGGGTCCACCTCCTGGGCCACCACGCGGACCGAGGACAGTGGCGCGTCCAGCGTGCGGGCCACCGTCTCCGCGACCTGGCGCAGGCACTCCTGGACGGTCTCGCGGTCCCGTCCGGCGACGAGGTTGATGGTGACGATCGGCATGGCGGGTCTCCGTTCTCCGGCGCCGCGGGCGGCGGCGCGCGTGGACTGGTGCGGACGATACCAAGGCCGGGAACGACGAGGAGCGAAGGGCGAGGCGCAAGGGGGCCGACGAGGTCCGGCGCCCACCGCCCCTTGCCTCCCCACCGACCCCTACCGATGGGTAACATCGCGTGCCACCATGGACCGCATGCACCTGCTCCTGCGCACCCTGCTGCTGCTCATCACCGCCCGGCGCCGCCCGCGCCTCGGCATCTTCGACGACTCGTCGCTGCCGCTCCGGGCCCTGCCCACGGACATCGACATCGCGATGCACGTCAACAACGGCATGTACCTCTCCCTCATGGACCTGGGCCGCTTCGACCTCATGGTCCGCTCCGGCGTATGGGACCTGATGCGCCGGCGCAAGTGGACACCGGTGGTGCAGGCCGAGCAGATCGCCTTCCGGAGGTCCATCACGCTCTGGCAGGACTACGCCTTGGCCACCCGGCTCGTGGGCGTCGACGACAAGGCGGTCTGGTTCGAGCAGCGCTTCGTCGTGGACGGCGAGGTCTACGTCCGCGGCTACGTGGCCACCCGGCTGGTGGGCCCGGACGGCCCGGTGTCGAACGAGGAGATCCTCGCCGCCGTGGAGCAGGAGCTCGGGCACGTCCGGCCGGCGGACCTCGAGCTGCCGGAGTGGCTGCACCAGTGGCGCCTCGACGCCTCCCTGCCCGGCTCCCGGAAGCCGGCGCCGCACCGCTGGTGAGGGCCCGACGGCGGCCGGGCGCCGCCGTCGTTCTCCACGGACCCGCGCGGTGGCACGATGGCCCCATGAACAACCGGCTCCTCCTCATCGGCGGACTGGCGACCCTGCTGCTGGTCCTGGTCGTCGCCTATCTCGTGGGCCTGTGGGCCTGGATCGTGCTCGGCGTGATCGTCCTGCTGCTGATCGGCCTGGCCGTCTGGGACATGACGCAGCGCCGGCACTCGATCCTGCGCAACTTCCCGGTGATCGGCCACGCGCGCTACCTCCTGGAGTCCATCCGGCCGGAGATCCAGCAGTACTTCGTCGAGCGGAACGTGGACGGCAAGCCGTTCAACCGGGACCAGCGCTCGCTCGTCTACTCCCGGGCCAAGGGCCAGGACGACCACAAGGCCTTCGGCACCGAGCGGGACACCAACCTCATCGGCTACGAGTACCTGCTGCACTCCACCGCGCCGGTGCCCACGCCCGAGCCGCTGCCCACGGTGCGGATCGGCGGCCCGGACTGCCGGCAGCCGTACGACATCTCGTTGCTGAACATCTCCTCGATGTCCTTCGGCTCGCTGTCCAAGAACGCCGTGCTGGCCATGAACAAGGGCGCGGGGATGGGCGGGTTCATCCACGAGACCGGCGAGGGCGGGCTGACGCGGTTCCACCGCGGCAACGGCGCGGACCTGTTCTGGGAGATCGGCTCCGGGTACTTCGGCTGCCGCACGGAGGACGGGCACTTCGACCCCGAGCGATTCGCCGCCAAGGCGGTGCTGCCGGAGGTCAAGGGCATCACCATCAAGCTCTCCCAGGGGGCCAAGCCCGGGCTCGGCGGCGTGCTGCCCGCGGCGAAGGTGACCCCGGAGATCGCCGAGGCCCGCGAGGTCCCGGTGGGCGTGGACTGCATCTCCCCGGCCTCGCACTCGGCGTTCCACACCCCGCGCGAGCTGATGCGGTTCATCGGGCGGCTGCGCGAGCTCTCCGGCGGCAAGCCGATCGGCATCAAGCTCTGCGTCGGCTCCCGCACGGACGTGCTCGCCATGTGCAAGGCCATGTGGGCCGAGCGGATCGCGCCGGACTACGTCATCGTGGACGGCTCGGAGGGCGGCACGGGCGCCGCCGCCCTGGAGTACCAGGACAACGTGGGCACCCCGCTGACCGAGGGGCTCATGCTCATGCACAACGCCCTCGTGGGCACGGGCCTGCGGCACATGATCAAGATCGGCGCCGCCGGCAAGGTCGTCTCCGGCTCGGACATCGTCAAGCGCCTCATCCAGGGCGCCGACTTCACGATGTCCGCCCGGGCCATGATGATGGCCACCGGCTGCATCCAGGCGCAGAAGTGCCACACCAACCACTGCCCCGTCGGCGTGGCCACCCAGGACCCGCGGCTCATGCGCGCCCTGGACGTGGACGACAAGGCCAACCGGGTGCACAACTACCACAAGCTCACGGTGCGCGAGGCGGTGCAGATCATGGCCTCGATGGGGGTGTCCAACCCCTCCCAGCTCACCACGCGGATGCTGCGGCGGCGGGTGGACCACCTCACCACGCGTTCGTACGCCTCGATCTACCACTGGCTGCGCGAGGACGAGCTGCTCGAGGACCCGCCGCGCGGCTGGGCCGCGGACTGGGCCGAGGCCGATCCGGACACCTTCGGCGAGCATGCACCGCTGCCCTACGCCGAGGCCGGCCCGCGCTGGCGCACCGACCTGGCCGTGGACACCTCCGCCCTGCCGGTGCGCGGATTGCGGCCCGCCGAGCCGCCCCGGCAGGCCGAGGAGGTCGAGGAGGTCGAGGCGGGGGCCGATGCCGGGGCTCCGGCCCGCGAGCGGGTCCCCGTCGGCGCCGGCCCGGGTGGCCGCGGCGGCTGGGGGGACGCTGGCGGCGACGCCGCCGAGGGCGGTGGCCGCGGTGCCGAGGAGGGCCGGCCCCAGCCGCGCACCGGCGGCAGGGCCCCGGTGCGCGACGCCGCGCCGGCGACGAGCGGGAAGGAGCCGAACCGGGGCACCCGCCGCGGGGAGACGGGGTCCACGCCGGTCGTGAGCGACGCCCCCCGCCCGGAGGGCCGCCCCGGCCGCTGAGCCAGCCGTGCCGCGATCCGGCCCGGGCTCAGCCCCAGGCGGAGCCCGGCGCGGTGTACTGGCCGGTGCGGGCGCCGTCGGGGTCCAGCCGCCAGCCCACGCGCTTGGCGATGGCCGCGATGATGACGCTCTCCCGGATCTCCAGCGTGGGCAGTTGGCGGGAGGCGGCCTGCTCCACGGTCATGATGTCCGCGGCCGAGCGCAGCCACATCATGAACGTGAAGTTCGTCCGCCCCGTGGTGGAGGCGCACAGCCGCAGGGCGCCGAGCGGGGCGAGCGCGGCCGCGGCGGCGTCGTGGTCGGCGGCGGGCAGCCGCGCGAACCACTGGCAGATCACGGGATAGCCGGCCGCGCGGTGGGAGACCTCGCACCGGAAGGACAGCATGCGGCTGTCCAGCACCCTCTGGAGCCGACGCCGCGCCGTGGCCGGGTGCAGCCCGGTCTCCTCCGCGATCCGTGTGGCCGTCATCCGGGCATCGCGGCCCAGTGCCCGCACGATCGGCCCGAACGAGGGCGGCGGTGCCACGTAGCGGGCGATCGCGTGCCGCGGGCCGGCCGCGGACCGCAGGGCGGCGCGTTGCTCGGGGGAGAGGGCGTCGAGCTGCCAGTCCCCGCCGCTGCCGTGCAGCCGGGTACAGAACGCGGACTCGTAGCGGGTGAGCCCGGGCACGCGGTCCAGCTGGGGGTACACCGACCGGGTGAGCTCGGTGGGGCCCGGCGTGATGGCGGTGAGCATCAGGTCGCGGTCCCGGTGACACTCCTCGATGGTGAACACGTCCGGGATGGCGGCGATGGCCTCGGCCACCGCCCGGCGCCGGCCGGGGGCGCACTGGACGTCGTGGAAGGACAGGGCCATCTGGTCCGGGTGGCCCACCGGATGGGCGGTGAGCCAGGCGCGCCCGCTGTCCTCGAGGCGGCGCCAGCGGTCCGCCAGGGAGGTGGGGTGCACGCCGAGGACCTCGCCGAGGACCGCCCAGGGCAGCCGGGGCCCGATCTGCAGGGCGTGCACGAGTTGCAGGTCCTCCTCGGTCAGGAGCGTGGCGCTGTCCATCTCCCCATCATTCCTGACGCGCGATGCAGATTCCGAGGGATTCCGCGTGAAGTGATGTGCATCACCTCACCATGGTACCGAGACGATTCACCGCACCGCCCCCGCCCGCGGACCGCGCCCGCCGCGCGCCGTGGCAGACCCGACGTGGAGGTCCCCATGCCCATCCTGACCACGATGGCCCCCGAGCCCAGCCCGCTGCTGATGCTCGCCAACTCGCCCGTCCTGTGGGCCTGTGCCCTGGGCGTGTTCCTGGTGATCATCGTGCAGTCGGTCATCTACGTGCGCGCCGCCCGGAAGGCCGCCCCGGCCGCCGGGATGAGCCCCCAGGACCTGCGCACCTCGTTCCGCAGCGGCGCGGTCGCGGCGGTCGGCCCGTCCCTGGCCGTGGTGCTCGTGGCCATCGCCCTGCTCTCCCTGTTCGGCACGCCCGCCGTGCTCGTGCGCATCGGCCTCATCGGCTCGGTGTCCTACGAGACCGCGGCGGCGAGCATCTCCGCCGGGACCGCCGGCGCCGAGCTGGGCGGGCCCACCTACACCCCCGAGGTCTTCGCCATCGCGTTCTTCGCCATGAGCCTCGGCGGGGCCATGTGGATGCTCGCCACCCTGGTCCTCACGCCCCTGCTGCAGCGCGGCGAGAACCGGCTGGCCAAGGTCAACCCGGCCCTGATGACCGTGGTCCCGGCCGCCGCCCTGCTCGGCGCCTTCATCTCCCTGGGGCTGGCAGAGGTGCCCAAGAGCATGGTCCACGTGCTCACCCTGGTCACCTCCGCGGCCGTGATGGGCGTGTGCCTGCTCATCGCCCGGCTCCCCGGGATGCGCTGGCTGCGCGAGTGGGGCCTGGGCATCGCCATCCTCCTCGGGCTGACCGTGGCCTTCCTGGCCCAGTCCGCCGGCCTCGGCCCCGCCGCCTGAGCCCGTCCCCCTCCACCGGCCGCCGCTGCCGCATCCCCCGCTGACGCACATCCCCCAGGAGACCCCGATGTCCACCTCCGTCACCACCGCCCCGGGCACCACCGGCATGGCCGAGTTCGAGCGCACCACCTCCCGCTGGGGCCGGCTCACCATGATCGCCGGCCTGGTGTTCTCCCTCGCCGGCCCGCTCTACCTCGTGTTCTTCGCCGACCTCGGCGTGACCGCCACCCAGCTGTTCGGCGCGTTCGCCGCCGTGGCCGGCACGTTCTTCGTCATCTGGCTCGTGGAGCCCCTGACCTACTTCCCGATCCTCGGCCCGGCCTCGATGTACCAGGCGTTCATGATCGGCAACATCTCCAACAAGCTGCTGCCCTCGGCCCTGATCGCCCAGACCAACATCAACGCCAAGCCGGGTACCCCGCGCGGCAGCCTGGCCGCCGTGATGGCGATCTGCGGGGCGGCGTCCGTGCACCTGCTCTCCCTGCTCGTCTTCGTCGGCATCCTGGGCACGTGGCTCATCAGCATCGTCCCGCCCGAGGTGACCGACGTGGTCCGCGTCTACGTGCTCCCCTCCGTCATGGGCGCCGTGATCATCCAGGCGATCGTGAGCCTCAAGCAGGTCCGCGCCACCATCGTGGCCTTCGTGGTGGCCATCCTCGTGCTGTTCGTCCTCGTCCCGCTCGTGCCGGCCCTGTCCATGGTGGCCACCGCGATCGTGGTCATCACCACGCTGGTCATCGGCTGGTTCGTGCGCAAGCGCGAGGGCAACACCGGCCAGGACGTGACGCCCGAGGCCCCGTGAGCCCCCTCAGTCCCCGGCGGGCGGCGTAGCATCCGAAGCGGCGCCGCCCGCCGGCCCACCCCCGAGACTCCCCGCCGCCGCCCGAGAGGAACCCGCGATGTCCACCGACCAGAGCCTGCAGCCCGCCGACCGCCTCGAGCTGGGGGAGGACCTGCGCGCGCGGATGCTGGAGTTCTACCGGCACCTGCACGCGAATCCCGAGCTGTCGATGCAGGAGCACCGCACGGCGGAGTTCATCGAGGCCCACCTGGACACGCTCGGGATCGAGCACGTCCGGGTCGGCGGCACCGGCGTCGTGGGCGTCCTGCGCAATGGGGACGGGCCCGTCGTCGGGTTCCGGGCGGACACGGACGCGCTGCCGATCGAGGAGGACTCGGCCGTCGCGTACCGGTCCACGGCACGCGGCACCCTCGAGGACGGCACCGAGGTGCCCGTGATGCACGGCTGCGGCCACGACACCCACGTCACGGCGCTGATGACCGCCGCCGAGGTGCTGGCCGCGGACCGGGACGGCTGGGCCGGCACCGTGCTGCTGATCTTCCAGCCCGGCGAGGAGACCGCCGCCGGGGCGAAGGCCATGGTGGAGGACGGGCTGTGGGAGAAGGTGCCGCGCCCGGAGGTGGTCTACGGCCAGCACGTGATGCCCGGGCTGGCCGGCACCGTGGAGATCGTGCCCGGCGCCGTGATGGCCTACGCCGACTCCTGGAAGGTCACCCTGTTCGGCGAGCAGTCCCACGGCTCCCAGCCCCAGGACTCCATCGACCCCATCGTGCTCGGCGCCCACATCGTCACCCGGCTGCAGTCCATCGTCGCCCGGGAGATCCACCCGCGCCGGGCCGCCGTCGTGACCGTGGGCACCTTCCACGCGGGCCTGAAGGAGAACATCATCCCGGCCAGCGCGGAGTTCACGCTGAACATCCGCACCATGGACGACGACGTCCGGGAGCGGGTGCTGGCCTCCGTCCGGCGCGTCATCGCCGCCGAGGCGGCGGCCTCCGGCGCCCCGGAGCCGCGGATCGAGGAGCTGTACCGGTTCCCGCGCAACTTCAACGACCCCGCCGAGACGGAGGCGCTGACCGGCGTGCTGCGCGGGGTTCTGGGCGAGGGCAACGTGCTCGAGGCCGAGCCGAAGATGGGCTCCGAGGACTTCGGCGCGCTGCCCGCGGCGCTGGGCGTGCCGAGCGTGTTCTGGTTCTTCGGCGGCTTCGACCAGGCGACCGTGGACTCGGGGACCATGCCCGTCAACCACTCCCCGCGGTTCGTGCCCGTCCCCGAGCCCACCCTGTGGACGGCGGCGACGGCGGCCCTGGCAGCGATCCGGAGCAAGGTCGCCCGCTGAGGCGGGGCCGGCCGGGAGGGCCGGCGCCGCAGTGCCCTTGTCCGGGGGACGCCGCCGACCACGTCGCTACGGCCGGTCCCACGCTCCGGCCCGTGCCGTCCGCAACGATCACGGGCCCGGCCGGCCTGGGGACCATACTGGAGGCGGTCCGGGAGCGGGGTGACGCCACCTCGCGCGAGGAGGGCGCCGAGGGGATCCGTGCCGTGGCCGTCCCGGTCCGCAGCCGGGGCCGGGCCCCACGAGACCAGGAGGACAGGCAGCGGCATGGCAGAGCGATTGACGGCGAGGCCCGGCGAGGCGCCGGCGCCCGGGACGGCCCTGATGGTCGTCCTGCTGCTCACGATGGGCGTCGGCCCGCTGCTGAACTACGGCCTGTCCTCGACGAGTGCCCTGCTCATCGACGACCTGCGGATCACCCCGTCGAGCTTCGGCCTGCTGATCACGGTCCTCTTCCTCAGCGCCGCCGCCGCGTCCATGGTCCTGGGGCGGCTCGCGGACGTCCTCAGCATCCGGGCCCAACTGGTGTTCAACTTCGGCGGCACCGCGCTGGCCCTGCTCGTCTCCGCGATCGGGCCGCAGTACTGGATCCTGATGGTCGCGATGGTCCTCGTCGGGCCGGCCCAGGTCATCGCCAACCCCACCACCAACCGGGTCATCTACCAGGCCGTCCCGGCGGCCAAGCGGCCCGGCTGGATCGGGATCAAGCAGTCCGGCGTGCAGGTCAGCCAGCTGGCGGCGGGCGTGCTCTTCCCGCCTGCCGTGCTCCTGGTCGGCTGGTCGGGCGCGGCGGTCGGCGCCGCCGTGGCCGTGCTCCTGCTGCTGTGGTGGTCCCTCGGCCACGTCCCGCCGGAACCGCCGACGGACTGGGGCCGGCTGCGCACCGCCGCCCGGTCGGCCCTGCGCCGGCGCCGGCCCGCCGCGTCGGTGCCGCTGCCGCTCACCGTCTGGCTGTTCACCGCGGTCGCCTTCGTCTCCGGAGCCGGGACGCAGGCCACCAACGTCTACCTGCCGCTGTTCGCCGTCCGGGAGATGCAGTACAGCCTGGTCGTCGGCGGGTTCGCCGCGGGCCTGTCCGGGGTGATCGGCGTGGCCAGCCGCGTGGGCTGGGGCCGGCTGCTGGGCCGGGGACGGGCACCGGGGGCCATCCTCGTGCTCATCGCCTCCGGCGCGCTGCTGGGCATGGCCAGCATGGTCGGCGCCGCCCTCACCGGCTGGGTCCCGCTCTTCTGGGCCGGGGTGGCGCTGCACGGCATCACGGTGCTCGGGACGAACGTGGTGGTGAACGCCGGGACCATGCAGGCCGTGGGCCGCGGCCAGATCGGCGCCGCCTCGGGCGCCACGACCATGGGCATGTACGCCGGCTTCGCCGTGGGCCCCTTCGGGATGGGCCTGGTCGTGGAGTTCTCGGGCGGATTCGCCCTGGGATGGATCCTCGTGGGCGTCGCCTACCTCCTGCTGCTGGTCCTGGCCCTCCTCACCCTGCGCGCCGGACGCCGGGCCTGAGCCGCCCCGCATCTCCCGTCCCGTCCGTCCCGCCCCGTCCTGCCGGGCGGACGGAGGCGCCCGGACTAGGCTGGAGACCATGGCGAAACGTGGCTCCCTGACCTGGCTGTGGGTCATGGTCGCCGCGGCCGTCCTCACCCAGACCGCCCTGAACCTGCTCCGCCCGGTCACCAGCTACAAGCTGCTCACCCTCGGGGCGGACGAGACGGCTGTCGGCCTGGCGACCGCCGCCTACGCCATCGTGCCCCTCGTCAGCGCCATGTGGCTCGGCCGGGTCACCGGCCGGCTCGGCTCCCTGCGCGGCATGATCGCCCTGGGCGCCGCCGTGATGGCCGCGGCCGGGGCGGCCCTGGCCTGGAGCGACTCCGTCCTGCTCGTCATGGTGGCCTCCGCCCTGCTGGGCATGGGGCACCTCGTGTTCACGATCGCGGGCCAGGCGGCGATCGGCCGCCGCGCGCCGGCCGAGCTGATGGACGCGGCCTTCGGCTGGTTCACCGCCGCCTTCTCCGTGGGCCAGATGGCCGGGCCCCTGCTGTCCGGGCTGATCCTCGGCAGCGTCCCCCTCGCCGCGGCGGCGGCCGGCGGCGGCCTGGACGCCGAGATCGGCTGGGCCCTCTGGCTGGGGGCGGGCGTGGCCCTGCTCGCGGTGCCCGTCATGTACGCCCTCCGGCCCCCGGCCCCGCACCGCACCGGCCCGACGGCGGCCGGCGCCTCCCCGGGGGCGGAGGCCGGACCCGGGCCCTCCTCCGTGGCCCGGGCCACGGTGCCGCGCATCCTGCGGGTGCCCGGGATCCCGTCCCACATGCTCGCCGCGCTGGCCCTCCTGGCCGTGATCGACATCCTCACGGCGTTCCTGCCGCTCGTGGGCGAGGCCGCCGGCGTGCCGCCGCTGTGGGTCGGCATCCTGCTGGCCGTGCGCGGCGGCGGCTCCGTGCTGTCCCGTGTCTTCCTGCCCTGGTTCTCCGCGCGCTGGTCCCGCAACGCGCTCGTGCTGGCCGCCCTGTGGATCTCGGCGGCCACGATCGCCTTGGTCCCGCTGGCGCTGGAGCCCCTGGACGCCCTGTGGCTCGCCGTGGCGCTCATGGCGGTGGGCGGCGCGTTCCTCGGCCTGGGCCAGCCGCTGACCATGACCCTCATCTCGCAGGCGGTCCCGGACAGCTGGCGCGGGGCGGCGCTGGGCCTGCGGCTGGTCGGCAACCGGCTGGGACAGGTCCTGCTGCCCGCGGCCGCCGGCCTCGTGGCCGCGCCGCTGGGCCCGGCCGGGGGCGTCTGGTTCGCGTGCGCGGTGCTGGCCGCCTCCGGCACGGAACGGCTGCTCGGCGGCCGGGCCCGGGGGACCGGCACGCCCTCGGGCGGGGCGGGCGGGAACGGCGGGGACTAGCCCCGCTCGTCCTCGTCCAGGTCCTCGTCGTCCTCGGACGCCCAGTCGCCGTCCTCGTCCGGGTCGTCCTCGCCGGTGGAGTCCTCCCGGCCCTCCTGGTAGTCCGGGATCCCGTTGTAGTCCTCGTCCCCGTCCAGCAGGAACGTGTCCCGCTTCAACGGGTCGATCGCGTCCAGCGTGTCGGGATCGTCGGACGAGCCGAAGTCGACGGTGCCGTCCCGGCCGTCCGCCGGCTCCTCCAGGTCGTTCTCGGGTTCCTCGATGAACTGCTGTTCCAGTTCGTCCTCGTAGCGGGCCACCGCGGACCTCCTCCATCTCGGGCGGCCCTGACTGGGGCTGTTCCCGCCGTCACCGGCCGCGTCGTGGCCCCAGTCTAGTGCTGGCGACGTCCTCGCGGCAGGGCCATCACGGCCAGTCCGGCCAGGGCCATGAGGAGTGCGCCCACCCCGGCGAACAGCCATCCGGAGGCGCCCAGGACCTGGGCGCCGGGCCCGCCCGCCACGGCCGCCGCCGCGGGGGAGGCGTCCTCGGCGGAGGCCGATCCGGCGCGGGCGGCCGACCCCGCGGCGGCCGAGCGCACGAGCCGGCCGGTCCGCTCGAGGGTGCGCTCGGCGCCCTGGGCCACGGCGGAGGGGATGACGTCCCGCCACGGGGACGCCGCGGTGGGGCCGGCGGCGGGCACCGGGGCGACCGGTCCGCCCGCCGTGGGCGCCCCGCCCGGGGCGTCCGGTGGCGCCGGGGCCTCCGGGCCGGCCTCCCGGCCCGCGTCGGGGGCCGCTCCCTCCGGGCCCGAGGACCTGCCGTCGGCGGCGCCGCCCGGGGTGTCACCCGCGGTTCCGCCGTCGGTCCCGTCACCGCCGCCGGGCGTGCCCGGGGCCGCTGGGCCGTCCGTGCCGTCGTCCTCGCCCGGACCGGCCGTCGCCGGCTGTCGCGGCGTCCCCGCCGGCGGCCGGGACGGGGTGGCAGGTGCGGAGTCCGGGGCGGAGGGCGTGCCGGGCACTGCGGGGGACATGCTCGGGGGCGCGGGGGTGGCCGGGGCCGTCCCCGTGGGCTCCGGTGCCTCGCCGCCGGGCCCCGGGGCCGACGTCGGGCTCGCGGCGGGGGCGGTGGGCTGCGGTTCCCCGGCGCCCGGCGTGGGGGAGGCGCTCGTCCCGCTGGGCGAGGGGGTGGGCGTCGGCTCGGGGGCGGGGGGCGCCTCCTGGACCAGCACGGCGATCTCGCAGTTGGCCTCCGCGCCGTGGTCGTCCACCGCCGTGACCGGGACGCCGTCCTGGCCGGTCCGCCCCGAGGGGGCCGTGTAGGTCACCACGTGGCCGGACACCGTGGCCTGCACGCCGAACATGGACGGTCCGGTGCGCAGCGTGACCGGGTCGCCGTCCGGGTCCAGGACCGAGACGCGGATGGACTCCGTGGCCCCCGCCTGTGTCACCACGCCCGGGCAGTCGGCCTGCGGCGCGCCGTTGCCGGGTGATGGGGACTCCGTGGGGGACGAGGAGGGCGAGCCGGCCGCGGACGAGTCTGGGTCACCGTCCGGGGAGGCGGACCCGGCGGGGGCCGGTCCTGACAAGGAGGAACCGGAGGGGACGGCGGCGCCGGCCGCGGCGGGGCGGAGGGGTCCCGGGGCCAGGGCGGGGAGCAGGAGGGCGGCCGCCAGGGCCGTCCCCGTGCCGATCGCCACGATGCGGGCCGCGGTGCCGCGGGCCGCACGGCCGCGGGGGGCGGGGCGCGGCGGCCGGGCGCCGGGATCCGCCGGGACGACGGGAGCGGCCGCCGGCGACAGGCGGAGGGCGGAACGGATGGGGGAGGGGAACCGGCACCGGCCACCCCGGGACGCTGATCGTGCTGCGGTGGTGGTCATTCAGGTGCCCCCCGGCGCTGAAGTGAGTTGGCCCCGTGCCGTCCGCCCCGTCGGGCGGGACGGACGGCACCGGCGTATTCGTGATCATACCGTGATCTTTGCCGAGGCGCATCACGTGCCCGTCACGCCCCGGGACCGGCCCACGCCGGGGATCACGCCCCCGGTGCCCCGGCGCGGGGGCCACCCGGGGCGGGGGAGGCGGGCCCGATGGCGGTCCGGCGCGCCGGCCGGGGCAGGGGCTCAGGCCACCCGGGCCTCGGGGACGGCCACCTTGGCCGGGTCGTCCGTGACCACGTGGCCGATCGCGGCGTCGACCGCGCCGAGCGTCGCCTCGTCCAGGACCAGCCCGGAGGCCGCCACGTTCTCCGCCACCTGTCCGGGCCGAGAGGCGCCCACGATCGCGCCGGCCACGTTGGGATTGGCCAGCACCCAGGCGATCGCCAGCTGGCCCATGGTGCAGCCGAGGCCCTCGGCGATGGGGCGCAGCCGCTGCACGGCCCCCAGCACGTCGTCGCGCATCCAGCCGGCCATGGCCTTCTGGCCGCCCTTCTCGTCCGCCGCCCGCGAGCCGGCGGGCGGCTGCTGGCCGGGCAGGTACTTGCCCGTCAGCATGCCCCCGGCCATGGGGGACCAGACGATCTGGGAGACGCCGAGGTCCTCGCACGCCGGGATCACCTCGGGTTCGATGACCCGCCACAGCATGGAGTACTGCGGCTGGCTGGAGATGAGCTGGATCCCGAGCGAGCGCGCCATGGCGTGGGCCTCGCGGATCCGGTCCGCCGGCCACTCGGAGACGCCGATGTACAGTGCCTTGCCGGCGCGCACCACGTCGGCGAAGGCCTGCATGGTCTCCTCCAGCGGGGTCTCCACGTCGTAGCGGTGCGCCTGGTAGAGGTCGACGTAGTCCATCCGGAGCCGGCGCAGCGAGCCGTCGATCGACTCGAGCACGTGCTTGCGGGACAGGCCGGTGTCGTTGGGTCCCTTGGGGCCGGTGGGCCAGTAGACCTTGGTGAAGACCTCGAGGGACTCCCGGCGCTCGCCTGCCAGCGCCTCGCCGAGGACCTCCTCGGCCCTGCCGTTGGCGTAGACGTCGGCGGTGTCGAAGCTGGTGATGCCGTTGTCCAGGGCCGCCCGGACGCAGGCGTGGGCCGTGTCGTTCTCCACCTGGGACCCGTGGGTCAGCCAGTTGCCGTAGATGATCTCGGAGATCTTGAGTCCGCTGTTGCCCAGGTACCTGAATCGCATGGCCCCACCCTAGACGGGGCGGTCACGGGATGGGCACGGTCCGGTCGGAGACGAGCCGCTTCATCACGAGCGTGGAGGTCAGTCGCTGGACCCCCGGCAGGCTGCCCAGCACCGAGTCGTAGAGCTCCTGGTAGGCCGCGAGGTCGCGCGTGAGCAGCCGGAGGATGTAGTCGGGTTCGCCGAACAGCCGCTGGGCGTCCACGATGTTCGGCACCTCGAGGGCCGCGGCCTCGAAGGCGGAGATGGTCTCCACGTCCGTGACCCCCAGGGTGACGAAGACGATCGCCTCGAAGCCCAGGCCCACGGCCTCGGGGACGACGACGGCCCGGTAGCGCTCGATCACCCCGGACTGCTCGAGGTCCTTGAGCCGGCGGTGGCAGGAGGACAGGCTCAGACCCACCCGCTGGGCGAGGTCCGTGGCGCTCATCCGGCCGTCCTCCTGCAGCAGTGAAAGCATCTCCCGGCTGATCCCGTCCATGCGGATAATCCTCGCACCCACCGCGGCGTTTCTCGCGAAGCGGCGCAGCACATTCCGCGCCGATCTCCGTAGGATCTACGTCCAGGCAAGGTGGGTCGCCCCTCGGGGCCGGCCCGGGACGGGGCCCGGTGCGGCCCGGAGGGAGCGTGGCGCGTGGATGCCTCACTGGCGGTCCAGTTCTGGATGGTGGCGCTGCTGCTGGCCCTGACCCCGGGGGCGGACTGGGCCTACGCGATCTCCACCGGCCTGCGATCGCGCTCCGTGATGCCCGCCGTGCTGGGGATGGTCTCCGGCTACGCCGTGGTGGTGGCCGTCGTCGCCGTGGGCGTCGGCGCCCTCGTCACGCGATACCCCGCGGCCCTGACCGCGCTGTCCCTACTCGGGGCCGCCTACCTGCTCTACCTGGGCGCGGGGGCGCTGTTCCGCCGGGTCGAGCAGGTGGGGGCCAGCGAGCGGCCCACGGGTGAGCGACCCCTGTCCCAGTTCCTGCTCGGGGCCGGCGTCAGCGGCATCAACCCCAAGGGGCTGCTGCTGCTCCTGGCGCTGCTGCCGCAGTTCACCTCGCCCGCCGGCTGGCCCTCCGGGGTCCAGATGCTCGCGCTCGGCAGCCTGCACGTGCTGAACTGCGCCGTCATCTACACCCTCGTCGCCCTGCTCGCCCGCCGCATCCTGCACTCGCGGCCGCGCGCGGGGGCAGTGGTCACCCGGGTGGCCGGCGTGGCCATGACGGTGTTCGGCGTGGCGGTGCTCGTCGAGCAGGGGATGGCCCTGCTCTGAGCCCCCGTGGTTCCTCCGCCGACCCGGTGGCCCCGGCGGGGCGGGCGTGGAGCGGGGCCCCGGCCCGGAACGACGAGACGGCCGCCCTCCCCGAGGGGAGGACGGCCGTCCCGGTGCGTGGGTCAGGTCAGAGCGCGCGGACCGCGGCGGCCTGCATGCCCTTGGGGCCCTGCTGGGCCTCGAACTCGACCTTCTGGTCCTCCTGGAGCTCACGGAAGCCGTTGCCCTCGATGGCGGAGAAGTGCACGAAGATGTCGGCGGAGTTGTCGTCCGGGGAGATGAAGCCGTAGCCCTTCTCAGCGTTGAACCACTTGACGGTACCGGTGGCCATGGGAGCCTCTTTCTGTGGGGTGTCTACCCGCCGGGGTTCCAGCGGGGGCGAAGCGGCGTGTACATACCGCTTCCCAACGCCCCGTGCGGCCCGGAGGCCGACCGGTCCGCAGTGATGACGGACTTACTGCTACTACTACTTCGTCACCCATAGTACGGGACATCCGGCAGAACGAAAGACCCCCTATTCTGCCAGACGCGAAGGGCCCGGCGCTGAATGGGCCGACGATGACCGTGTCGCGGCGGCCGTCAGTCCGGGGCGGTGCG
The DNA here is from genome assembly GCF_005877055.1 of Citricoccus sp. SGAir0253. NCBI lineage: Bacteria > Bacillati > Actinomycetota > Actinomycetes > Micrococcales > Micrococcaceae > Citricoccus > Citricoccus sp. SGAir0253. The sequence goes on from NZ_CP039424.1 coordinate 570,944, forward strand.
GCCGCGCAGGCGCTCCATCTGGCGGCGGTCGCGCTTGGTGGGCCGGCCGGTGCCGCGGTCCCGCAGCGGGACGGCGAGCAGCTCGCGCGGCACCGGCGGCGGGGAGTGGTCCGCGTAGTGGCGCGCCGCCTCGGCCGCGCCCACCCGCTTGGCCAGCAGTCCGGTGACCTCGAGGATGCGCTCGCGCCCGGGCTGGCGCAGCCGGATGGTGTCCCCGGGCTTGACCACCTGGGCCGCCTTGGCGGGCTGGCCGTTCAGCCGGACGTGGCCGGCCCGGCAGGCCGCGGTGGCCGCCGAGCGGGTCTTGAACATGCGCACGCCCCACAGCCACGCGTCCAGGCGGACCTGGCTCGGGGGCTGCGGGGCGTTCGGCATGCCGGACAGCGTACCGTCCCCGCGCGGGGGACGGCCTACTGGTTGCCCTCGGCGGTGCGCAGGTTGCGGAAGGCGGAGCGGTGGAACACGAGCGGCTCGTGCTCGCTGGAGTGGTCGTGCACGCCGTGGACCTCCAGCAGCACCACGTGGTGGTCGCCGGCCGGCAGCTCCGCGTAGACGGTGGTGTCCAACCACAGCGCCGCGTCCTCGAGGAACAGGGCGCCACGCTCGGAGGCGCGGACGTCCAGCCCGGCGAACCGGTCGCCGTCCTTGGAGGCCAGCTGGCGGCACACGTTCGTGTGGCCCTCGGCCAGCACGGAGATCCCGATGCGCTCGGCCTGCTTCAGCCGGGGCCACGTGCGGGAGGTGTTCTGCACGGCGAAGGACACCAGCGCCGGCTCGAGGGAGACGCCCACCGTGAAGGAGGAGGCCACGAGGCCCTCCTTCTCCCCGTTGGCGATGCCGCACAGGGCGGCCACGCCGGAGGGGAAGTGGGAGAAGGCGGTGCGCAGCGTCTGGGTGCTCAGCTCGGTGTCCAGGGCGACGGCGCGGTTCAGGTCGGTGGCGGCCAGTGCGGTCATCTCAGTCCTCCGTTCGAAGGCGCATCTGCGTGGGAGGACCGGGGGCGGCACGTCCGTCCGGCACCCGCAGAGACGCGGTACTTGCCCGCCGGGGGTACCCGGGGGGCCGAATCCTCACCTGGAGCACCCCACTACTGCGTGGAGAGGGTTGCCGTCCCGCAAGCCAGGGCTGTAACAGCGGGAACTCGTGATTCTGGGATCCAGCGTAACGACGGGGGCGCGGAACGGTCAAAGGCCCCGGTGGGATGTGAACCCCCGTGACGGCCGCCACGCCCCCGCCGCCCCACCGGCGCGGCGGGGTCGACGGGGGCGGCTCAGCGGAAGCGGCGCCGGACCGCCTCGCCGTGGGCGGGCAGGCCCTCCGCCTCGGCGAGCGAGGAGATGTTGTCCGCCAGCTCCTTCAGCCCCGTCTCGGAGTACCGGATCAGCTGCTGCAGCCGCAGGAAGCTGACCGTGTTCAGCCCGGAGGAGTACCGGGCGGACCCACCGGTGGGCAGCACGTGGTTGGAGCCGGAGGAGTAGTCGCCCAGCGGCACGGGGGAGTGGGGGCCCACGAACACGGCGCCGGCGTTGCGGATCCGCCGCGCGGTCTCCAGCGGGTCCACGGTGTGCACCTCGAGGTGCTCGGCGGCGTAGGCGTCCGCCACGGCCACCGCCTCGTCGAGGGTGTCCACCACGAGCACGCCGGACTGCGGGCCGCCGAGGGCCTGGCGGACCTGCTCCTCGTGGAAGGACCCGGGCACCTGCGCCTCGATCTCGGCGACCACGTCCCGGGCCAGCTCGGGGGCGGTGGTGATGAGCACCGAGCCGGCCATCGGGTCGTGCTCGGCCTGGCTGATCAGGTCCGCGGCCACCCAGGCGGCGTCCGCCGTGGCGTCGGCCAGCACGGCGATCTCCGTGGGCCCGGCCTCCGCGTCGATCCCGATCGTCCCGAGCAGCGCGCGCTTGGCCGCGGCCACGAAGATGTTGCCCGGCCCCGTGACCATGTCCACGGGCGCGCACACCCGCGTGCCGTCGTCGTCCGCCACCCCGTAGGCGAACATGGCCACCGCCTGGGCGCCGCCCGCGGCGTAGACCTCGTCCACGCCCAGCAGGGCGCACGCGGCGAGGATCACCGGGTGCGGCAGGCCGCCGAAGTCCTTCTGCGGCGGGGAGGCCACGGCGAGCGAGGGCACCCCGGCCGCCTGGGCCGGCACCACGTTCATCACCACGGAGGAGGGGTACACGGCCCGGCCGCCGGGGACGTACAGCCCCACGCGGTTGACCGGCACCCAGCGGTTCTCGACGACGGCGCCCTCGCCGAGCTCGACCTCGGAGCCGGACGGCAGCTGGGCGGCATGCACGCGGCGGGCGCGGGCGATGGACTCCTCGAGGGCGGCGCGGACCTCCGGGTCGAGGGCCTCCAGCGCCTCGGCCAGCGCCGCGGCCGGCACGCGGAGCGAGGGCGGCCGGATGCCGTCGAAGCGCTCGCCCAGCTCCAGCACGGCCCGGGCCCCGTTGGAGCGGACCTCCTCGAGGATGGGCAGCACGCGCGGCACCGCGCCGGCCACGTCCAGCTCGGCCCGCGGCAGCACCGTGGCCGGGTCGTAGTCGCGTCCGCGCAGGTCGGTGATCGAAAGCATGAAGGGTCCTCTCCCGGTCGTCTCAGGGTCCATTCTCCACCCGTTCAGGTGCGGTGCAGGCGCAGGTGTCAGACTGGTGCCCATGCCCAGTCTGTTCCCCTCCTCCGTGCTGCCCGCCGTACCCCCCGCCGACCCGTCCGCGGCCGACGCCGCCGAGCCCGCCGCGGCGCCCGTCGCCGCGGGCAGCGAGCAGACGGCGGTGCCGCAGGACATCACTGGCACCGTGCCGGACACGGTGCAGGAGGGCGCGCAGGGCGCCGTCGACTCCCTCGGGCCCTTCTGGGGGATCCTGTCCACGGTCGCGCTCGGCGTGGGCATCGCCCTGGCCGTGGTGGTGGCCGGGGCGCTGGTGCTCAACACGCTGCTGGCCCGCCGCCCGCTGATCCGCCAGCAGGTGGCCCGCTGCCGCATCCCGGTGGCCGTGGCCCTGTCCCTCATGGCGAGCCGCGTGGCCCTGGGGCTCACCGCCTCGGGGTACGACTGGTTCGAGGGGACGAACTTCCTGCTGCTGGCCGGCATCATCGGCGCGCTCGCCTGGCTCGCGCTGCGGATCGTGCGGATCGTCGAGGAGCGGCTGCTGGCCAAGTACGGCACCGCGGGGGAGGACGACCGGCGCGACCGCAAGATCCAGACCCAGACCGTGCTGATCCGGCGCATCCTGCAGGCGGTCATCATCGTGATGGCCGTGGCGGCGATCCTGCTGACCATCCCGCAGGTCCGCGCGGTCGGCGCCGGCCTGCTGGCCTCCGCGGGCCTGGTGTCCGTGGTCGCCGGCCTGGCCGTGCAGTCCACCCTGACCAACGTGTTCGCGGGCGTGCAGCTCGCCTTCACGGACGCGATCCGGGTGGGCGACGTGGTCACCATGGAGGACGTCTACGGCACGATCGAGGACATCACCCTGTCCTACGTGGTGGTCAAGATCTGGGACGGGCGCCGGGTGATCTTCCCCTCCAGCCACTTCACCACGACCCCGTTCGAGAACTGGACGCGCGTGGGCTCGGAGCTCTCCGGGACCGTGGAGATGGAGGTCGACTGGCGGGTGCCGATGGACGCCACGCGCGAGCGGCTCAAGGCCCTGCTGGAGTCCACCGAGCTGTGGGACGGCAAGGAGGGCTCCGTGCAGGTCACCGACGCCCTCGGCGGGATGGCCAAGATCCGTGCCGTGGTCTCCGCGCGCAATTCCGGCGACCTGTGGGACCTGCGCTGCCTGGTCCGGGAGGACCTCATGACCTTCCTGCGCGAGGAGCACCCGGAGGCGATCTTCCACCAGCGCCTGGCCGAGGGCGTCACCGTGGTCACCCCCGCCTACGAGGACGAGGCCGGTGCGGAGGCCGACGGCGGCGCGCCGGCCGGCGGGCCCGGCACCTCCGGGCGGCTGCCGGGCGGTCCCGACGCCGGCCCGGTCCCCGGCGCGGCCGCCGGCCCGCGCACCGGCTGGGACGCGGAGGAGGCCGCCCACGACGCCGCGGCCGCGGGCTCCGGGAACGGCGTCGGCCGGGCGGCGGGGAACGGCACGGGGAACGGGGCGGGCCACGCCCACCCGGCACGCCCCGGCCGGACCGCGGAGACGGATCCCCGGACGGGGCCGGTGCACCCCCGCGAGCCGGGGCCCTCGACCAGCCCGCTGCGTCGCATCGGCGGCCACCACGGCCCGGCGACCGCCCAGCAGCCGGCCGTCACCGGCGGCCAGCGCGTGGTCACGGGCTCCGGGCCGGCCGTCACCGGCTCCACGCCGCTGACCCGGGCCTCGGGGGACTCCTCGGTGTTCACGGGCTCGATCACCGCGATCGAGCGCAACAGGGAGTTCGCCGGTCCCGGCGAGAAGGCCTACCAGGAGCGCAAGGAGAAGGCCGCGCAGGCCGAGGCAGGCTCCGGCGACCACGGCGACCACGGCAGCCACGCGGCCGAGACGGACCCGGAGCGGCGCGCCCGTCCGGACGTCGACCTCGAGGGGGACTGAGCCCCGCCTCGTTCCCGAGGCGGCCGCCGGACCGCGGGCTCGCCCGGGGGACGGGCCCAGCCGTGGCCCCCGCGCCGCCTGCGTCCCGACCCGCGCCGCCGTGTCCTCACCGGTCGGAGTCCGAGGGGCCGGGGCTCAGCCGCGGCCGCCGCGGCCGGGGGCGGCCCAGCGGCCCAGCCCGCGGCGCCCGTCCCGGCTGGGCTCCCGCTCCGGGACGCCGTCGCCCCGCCCGCCGGGGCCGGCGTCGGGACCGCCGTCCCGCGTGGGGGAGGGGCCGGGCAGGGCGGTGGGCTCCTGGGCGGCCGTGACGTCCCGCGAGGGATCGTGGCCGTGGACGCCGGCGGGCCGGTCCGGGGACTCCTTGACGCACAGGACCGGCTGGTCGAGCTCCTGCAGCAGCGTGTCCGCCACCGAGCCCATGAGCACTCGGCCGAACGTCCCGCGCCGGCGCAGGCCGATGACCACGAGCGAGGGCTGCACCTCCGTGGCCAGGTCCTTGAACTCGGTCACCGTGGAGCGGCCGCGGGCGTACTGGCGGAACTCGGCGCGCAACCCGGAGGCGTCCAGGACGCGCTGGAGCTCCACCTGCTCGTCCTCGGTGACCATGGCCTCGTGCCGGTGCTCGCCCCCGGGGCCGGCGTTGACCACGAGCAGGTCCTCGAGGGTGATCCGCGCCAGGCGGATGGCCTCCGCCAGGGCCGCCCTGGACTCCGGGCTGGCCGTGTACCCCACGAGGATCGTCATGCCGGCTCCCTGCTCCCTTCCGGTGGGGCGGGCGTCAGGCCCCCGCCCTGCGTGACTTGGGCTCGGTGCGGCTGAGCCGCTCGAGCACGGCGTCCGGGCTGAACCGGGCGGCCGTCATGAGGGAACGATACCGCCGGGACGGCACGCACACGCTGCGGCCCTCGGCGGCCGCCGTGAGGCCCTCGCGCACCACGTCGTCGGCGTCCATCCACGTCCAGCGGGGCCAGCGGGAGGTGTCGATGCCGGCGCGCTGGTGGAACTCGGTGCGCACCAGCCCCGGGCACAGCGCCGTGACGGTGACGCCCTCCGGCTTGTAGCGCGCGTTGGCCCAGCGGCTGAAGCTCACGGCCCAGGACTTGGCGGCGCCGTAGCTGCCGTCCGGGATGAGCCCGGCCACGGAGGCCACGTTGAGGATGCGCCCGCCGCGGCGGGCCAGGAAGGTCTGGATCGCCGCGTGCGAGAGCAGCATGGGCGCCTCCACGAGCAGCCGCAGCATCCGCCGCTCGTCCTCGGCCCCGCTCTCGTGGAACTCGGTGGGCAGACCGGCCCCGGCGTTGTTGACGAGCATGGTGACGGGCTGGTCCGGCGAGCGCAGCCGCGCCGCCACCACGTCCACGCCCTCCGGGGTCGCCAGGTCCGCCGTGAGGGTGTCCACGCTGACCCCGTACTGCGCCTCCAGGCCCTGGGCCTTGCCCACGAGCGCGATCGGGTCGCGGCCCGTGATGACCAGGTGGTGGCCCTGGCCCGCCAGCTGGCGCGCGAACTCGGCGCCGAGCCCGGAGGTGGCGCCGGTGATGAGGATGGTCTGGCCGGTCTCCCCGGGAGCCGGCACGTGCTGCACGTCCCATTCCTGCGGGACGTCGCGTTCGCCGAGTCGTTCTGCCATGAGTTCCGCCTCCAAGCATGGTCCGAGCACCCGGGCCCACGGCGCCCGGGCGCTGGAGGTGCCCCCACTCTCCACAGCACATGCTAGGAGCCGGCGCCGCCCCGGCGGCGGCGCGGGACCGGCGTGGCAGGTCACGGTATGGACACTCTCGCGCCCCGGGGGACGGGGACCGCGGCGACCGCGTCCCCGGGCGGCTCAGCTCCCCGCCGCGCCGGTCTCCGGGGCGAGGTAGGCCAGGTGCGCGGCCATGGTCATCGCCGCCACCGAGCGGACCCGGCCGGTGACCTCGGGATACACCGTGGCGGCCAGTCGCTCGGCGAGTGCGCAGAACGCCGCCGGCTGCTCCCCGGACACCGCCGTGGCGGGGTCCCGGCCGGGCCCGCGGCGCAGGACCTCGAGGTCCGCGGGGCCCAGGGTGGCCACGAGCCCGCGCACCTGCTCCAGCCGGGCGTGCCGGTGCTCGCGGTACTGCCGGCCCACCTCCGCGATCGAGGCGAGCGCCGGGCCGTGCGCGGGCAGCACGGTGGCGTCGCCGAGCGAGATGAGCAGCTCCAGCGAGCGCAGGTAGTCCGCCAGGGTGCCGTCCGGGTGGTCGATCATGGTCGTGCCCCGCCCCAGCACGGTGTCCCCGGTGAGCACCGAGCCGGCCGCGCCGTCGTCGGGCAGGGCGAAGGAGTAGGAGTCCGAGGTGTGCCCGGGGGTGTGCCAGGCGGTGACCACGACGCCGGCCGCCGGGATCCGCTCGCCCGGGGCCAGCGGCGCGGCGCCGCGGGACCAGGCGGGGGAGCCGCCGCGGACCGGCGCGCCGGTCCGGCCGGCGAACAGCTCCACGGCGCCCGTGTGGTCCTCGTGGTGGTGGGTGACCAGGATGAGCTCCACCCGCCGGCGGCCGGCGGCCTCGAGCACGGCGGCCAGGTGCTCCTCGGCGCCCTCGGCCGGCCCCGGGTCCACCACGACGACGGAGTCCGCGGCGGGGTCGCCCACGAGGTAGGTGTTCGTCCCCTCCAACGTCATCCCCGAGGGGTTGCGGGCCAGGACGGCGGCGGTCAGGTGGGTGTCCGGGGCGGGAGAGGCCATAGGCTCAGTGTATGGACCAGTCACAGGACCGCCAGCGCGCGACGGACGACCAGCCGGGCACGGACCGCGAACAGGGGCAGGGGCAGGAGGCCCGCCAGGGCAGCTACGTGCTCGCCGGCCAGGAGTTCACGCGGGACACGAACTACATCCAGGACCGGATCGTCGCGGACCCCGCGGCGATGACCGCCGCCGAGCGGGTGGGGACGGACAAGGTGGGCCACGTCCACGGCGGGCTCACCGAGGACGCCCAGGCGTGGCCGGTGGAGGCCGGGCGCTACCGCCTCGTGGCCGCGCGGGCGTGCCCGTGGGCCAACCGGACGATCATCGTCCGCCGGCTGCTGGGCCTGGAGGACGCGATCTCGCTCGGCATGCCCGGGCCCACCCACGACGAGCGGTCCTGGACCTTCGACCTGGACCCGGACGGCCGGGACCCGGTGCTGGGCACCGAGCGGCTGCAGGAGAACTACTTCAGGCGCTTCCCGGACTACCCGCGCGGGATCACCGTGCCGGCCATCGTGGACGTCCCGACGGGGGCGGTGGTGACCAACGACTACCCGCAGATCACCCTCGACTTCTCCACCCAGTGGTCGGCGTACCACCGCGACGGCGCGCCGGACCTGCTGCCGGAGGAGACGCTGGACGAGATGCACGAGGTCATCACCCGGGTCTTCACGGAGGTCAACAACGGCGTGTACCGGTGCGGCTTCGCCGGCTCCCAGGAGGCGTACGACGCCGCCTACGACCGGCTGTGGACGGCGATGGACTGGCTCGAGGAGCGGCTGGCCACGCGGCGGTACCTGATGGGGGACACCATCACGGAGGCCGACGTCCGCCTGTTCACCACGCTGGCCCGCTTCGACCCCGTCTACCACGGGCACTTCAAGTGCAACCGGACCAAGCTCGACCAGATGCCGGCCCTGTGGGCCTACGCACGGGACTTGTTCCAGACGCCCGGCTTCGGTGACACCACGGACTTCGTCCAGATCAAGCGCCACTACTACGAGGTGCACCGGGACATCAACCCCACGGGCATCGTGCCGAAGGGCCCGGACCTGTCCGGCTGGCTCACCCCGCACCACCGCGAGGAGCTCGGCGGGTCCCCGTTCGGGGACGGCACCGCGCCCGGGCCCGTGCGCGAGTCCGAGCGCGTCGCCGCGGGCCACAACCCGCTCTACCCGGCCTGACGCCCCGGGAGGCGGGGCGGTGCCCCCGCCCGGCGCGGCCGGGGGCCCACCGTGCCCCGGCCGGGGGGCCGACCGCGGGGCCGACCGCGGGGCCGGCGCTCAGGCGTCGGGGGAGCCGGGGCCGGACCACAGGGCGGCGGAGCGCCCGAGGTGGTCCAGGACCGTGGTGCGCACGGAGTGCAGGTGCGCCCGCATGGCCCGCTCGGCCGCGGCCCCGTCGCCGGCCGCCACGGCCTCCACGATGGCCTCGTGCTCGGCCAGCTCCCCCGGGTGGGCCATCTGGACCTGCAGGCCGGGCAGGACGTGGTGGGCCCGGGCCATGTCGTCGAGCACGCGCTCGAGGGCGGCCACGAGCCGGGTGCTGCGGGAGGCCGCGGCCAGGGCCAGGTGCACGTCCCGGGCCGCGCCCATCGCGGCCAGCGGGTCCCCGCCGGTGAGCTCGCGCTGCCGGTCCACGGCGCCGCGCAGGGACGAGACCGTGGGGCTGGTGGCGTGCCGGGCCGCCTCCGCGGCGGCGTGCGGCTCGAGCAGCATCCGCAGGTCCAGGACCTCGCCGAGGTCCTGGGGGGACATGGTCCGCACGAGGTAGCCCTTCTTGGGCAGGACCGTCACGAGGCCCTCCGCGGCCAGGATGTGCAGCGCCTCGCGCACGGGGGTCTTGGACACGCCGAAGCGCTCGGCCAGCCGGGCCTCGGCGAGCACCTCGCCCGGGGCGAGGCGGCCGGTGAGGACCATCCGCCGCATCTCGGCGAGCAGGCGGGGCCCCTTGGGCGGTGCCGGGTGGTGGGCCTCGTCGGTCATGGGCGGGAAGGCTAGCACAGCGTGCTAGAAATATATTTCATGGATTCCCTGACCCTCCGGGCGCCCTCGCCACGCATGGCGCCCGGGGCCCGCCGTGCCCTGTTCGCCGCCGTCACCGGCACGCTGATCGAGTGGTACGACTACGCGCTCTACGGGGCCGCGGCCGGGCTGGTCATCGCCCCCCTGTTCTTCCAGGGCGCGACGGCGGGGGCCACCCTGGCGGCCTTCGCCACCTTCGCCGTGGGGTTCGTCGCCCGCCCGCTGGGCGGGGTGGCCGTCGGCCACCTGGGGGACCGCTACGGCCGCCGGCCGGCACTGCTGCTGACCATCGTGGTCATGGGCGTGGCCACGGTGGGGATCGGCCTGCTGCCCACCGCCGCGGCCGTCGGCGTGCTCGCCCCCGTGCTGCTGGTGCTGCTGCGCCTGCTCCAGGGCATGGGCGCCGGTGCCGAGCTGGCCGGGGCCACCACGCTCGTGGCCGAGTTCGCCCCGCCCCACCGCCGGGGGCTGCTCACCTCGCTCGTGCTGGCCACGCCGCCGGCCGGGATCGCCCTGGCCACGGGCGCGTTCCTGTGGGCCTCCACGGCCGGGGACGAGGCCCTGCTGGACTGGGCCTGGCGGCTGCCCTTCCTCGCCTCCGCCGTGCTGTTCGCCCTCGCCGTGTTCATCCGCCGCCGGCTCGAGGAGACCCCGGAGTACGTCCAGGCCCAGGACCGGGCCGCCCGGGACGGCGAGCGGGACCGGGTGCCGGTGGTCGAGCTCTTCCGCCGGCACCGCCGCGCCGTGCTGCTGGGCTTCCTCGGCGTCACCGGCCACAATGCCCTGAACTACACGATGGCGGTGTACGCCCTGTCCCTCATGACCTCCCCGGCGGTGGGCCTGGACCGGGGCGCGGCGCTGGCCGCCGTGACCCTCGGCTCCCTCGCCGGCGTGGTCGCCACGCCGCTCGGCGGGCTGGCCGCGGACCGCTTCGGCGCGCGCACCGTGCTCGCCGCCGGCTCGGCGCTCGGCGCCCTGTACGTCTTCCCGCTGCTCGGGGCCCTGTCCAGCGGGGACGCGGTCCTCGCCACGGCGGCGATCGCCCTGGGCTACGCGGCCGTCATCTCCTGCACCTCCGGCGCCCAGGGCGCCTACCTCGCCGGGCTGTTCCCGCCCCGCGAGCGCTTCAGCGGCATCGCCGTGGCGCGCGAGGCCAACGGCGCGCTCGTGGCCGGCACCACCCCGCTCGTGGTCGCCTGGCTCGTCACCTCCGGCGGTGGGCTCTGGGCGGGCGGGCTGTTCGTGGCCGGGTGCTGCCTGCTCTCCGCCGCCGCCGTGGCGCTCGCGCCGCACGCCGAGCGGCACTGACCTCCTCCCGAAAGGACCACCCCATGGCCGGACTGAAGCGCCGACTGCCCCAGCCCTCCGAGCTGCTGCCGCTGATGAGGTTCACCGCACCGGGCCTGGGCCGCCGGTCCCACCGGCTGCGCCAGGCGGCGGACATCGCCGACCTGCGCTCGATCGCCCGGCGCCGGACGCCGCGGCCCGCGTTCGACTACGTGGACGGGGCGGCGGGGGCCGAGCTGACCGCCCGGCGCACGCGCGAGGCGTTCGAGTCCACGGAGCTGCTGCCCCGGATCCTGCACGGGACGGCCGAGGCGGACCTGTCCACCACGATCGCCGGCGGCCCCTCCGCCCTGCCCTTCGGCATCGCCCCCACCGGCTTCACCCGGTTCATGCACGCCGAGGGCGAGGACGCCGGCTCCGCCGCCGCGGCCGCCGCGGGCATCCCCTTCACGCTGTCCACCATGGGCACCCGCTCGGTGGAGCAGGTGGCCGCGAACGCCCCGGCCGGGCGGCGCTGGTTCCAGCTCTACCTGTGGCGGGACCGCGAGGCCTCGCGCCGGCTGCTCGAGCGCGCGTGGGCCAGCGGCTACGACACCCTGCTGGTCACGGTGGACACCCCCGTGGCCGGCCAGCGGCTGCGGGACGTGCGCAACGGGATGACGATCCCCCCGCGCCTGTCGGCGCGCACCGTGCTGGACGCCTCGTACCGTCCCGAGTGGTGGTTCAACCTCCTGAGCACCGACCCGCTGACGTTCGCCTCGCTGAGCGACACGACGCACGACCTGCCGACGCTGATCAACTCGATGTTCGATCCCACCCTCTCCGTGGCGGACCTGGAGTGGGCCCGGCGGAGCTGGCCCGGACGGCTCTTCGTCAAGGGCGTGCTGACCGCCGAGGACACCCGCCGCGCGCTGGACGCGGGGGCCGACGGGCTGGTGGTCTCGAACCACGGCGGGCGCCAGCTGGACCGGGCGCCGGTGTCCCTGAAGGCGCTGCCGGAGGTGCGCGCGGAGGCCGGCGGGGACGTGGAGGTCATCCTGGACTCGGGCATCCTCTCCGGGGCGGACATCGTCTCCGCGCTCGCCCTGGGCGCGGACTTCACGCTCATCGGGCGGGCCTACCTCTACGGGCTGATGGCCGGGGGCCGCGAGGGCGTGGACCGGGCGATCGAGCTGCTGGCCACCGAGGTGCGCACCGCGATGCAGCTCATGGGCTGCGCCACGATCGCCGACCTCAAGGCCTCCGGGCAGGTCCGCGCGCCCTGGCTGTGACGCACCCGTCAGCGGCCCGGCACTGGAGGCCGCCGGGGGAACCGGCCAGACTGGGGCCATGAGCGACGCCCCCGCCACCCCGGACCGCGCCGGGACGGGCGCACCCGGCCACCCGGGACGCCACGAGCCCCACGGGGGCGGCGAGTCCCTGGCCCAGCGCCTGAACTGGCTGCGCGCCGGGGTGCTCGGCGCCAACGACGGCATCGTCTCGGTGGCGGCCACGGTGGTGGGCGTGGCCGCGGCCACCACGGCGGACGCCCCCGTGCTCATCGCCGGCGTGGCCGCCGTGGTCGGCGGGGCCATCTCCATGGCCGTGGGCGAGTACGTCTCGGTCTCCTCGTCCTCCGACAGTCAGACGGCCCTGATCCACAAGGAGCGCCGGGAGCTCGCCGAGGACCCCGCCGGCGAGCTCGAGGAACTCGTGGAGATCTACCGCCAGCAGGGCCTGTCGGAGCCGACCGCGCGGCGCGTGGCGGAGGAGTTCACCGCGCAGGACCCCATCCGGGCACACCTGCGCGCCGAGCTGAACCTCTCCGAGGACGAGGTGCTCAGCCCGTGGCGTGCCGCCGGCGCCTCGTTCCTGGCCTTCCTGGTCGGCGCCCTGCTGCCGTTCCTGACCATCGTGCTCGCCCCGGTGGACACGCGCATCCCGCTGACCTTCGCGGTGACCGTCCTCGCCCTCGCACTGACCGGGGCGGCCGGCGCGTGGCTCGGCGGCGCGCGCCCGCTGCCGGCCACGCTGCGCGTGGTGGCCGGCGGGGCGGTGGCGCTCGCGGTCACCTTCGCCATCGGCGCCCTCCTCGGCACCACCGGGGTCGTCTGACCCCCCTGTCCCTGACCCGTTCCCCTCCCGTTCCCCCGACCCTGAAGGAGCCCCCCATGCGTGCCGTCGTCTTCGAGGACTACCAGTCGTTCCCCACGCTGAAGGACGTCGAGCGGCCGGTCCCCGGCCCCGGCGAGGTCCTGCTCAAGGTGGCCGGCGCCGGGGCCTGCCACTCCGACGTCGCGATCTTCCGGGACTTCACCGCCGGCGCCCCCGGCGCCCAGAAGCCGCCGTTCATCCTCGGCCACGAGAACTCCGGCTGGATCGAGGAGCTCGGGCCGGGCGTGGAGGGGCTCACCGTGGGGGACGCCTTCCTGGTGTACGGCCCGATCGGCTGCCAGCACTGCCGCGCCTGCTCGCGCGGCCAGGACACCTACTGCGAGAACGCGGCCACGCAGCCCTACGCGGGCATCGGGCTGGGGCGCGACGGCGGTATGGCCGAGTACCTGCGCGTGCCGGCCCGGAACCTGGTCCCCCTGGGCGACGCCGACCCCGTCGCCGCGGCCTCCCTCGCCGACGCGGGCCTGACCCCGTACCACGCGATCAAGCTCGCGCTGCCCCACCTGGCGGGCGGCGGCAGGTACGCCCTCGTAATCGGCCTGGGCGGCCTGGGGCTGCTCGGGGTGCAGATCCTGCGGGCGCTCACCGGCGCCACCGTCATCGCCACGGACCTGAAGGAGGAGGCGATGGCCGAGGCCGAGCGGCTCGGGGCCGTCACCGTCCCCGGCGGCGAGGGCCAGGTCGAGCGGATCCGCGAGGTCACCGGGGGCCGCGGCGTGGATGCCGCGTTCGACTTCGTGGGGGCCGGGCCGACCATCCGGACGGCCATGGCCGCCACGGCCCGCCAGGGACGCTGCACGGTCGTCGGGATCGCCGGACACCCTTACGAGTGGTCCTTCTTCACCGCCCCCTACGAGGCGGAGCTCACGAGCACCTACTGGGGCACCATCGAGGAGCTGTACGAGCTCGTGGACATGTTCCGCGCCGGACAGGTGACCCCGCAGTACACGACCTACCCCATGGACCGGGCGCTCGAGGCCTACCGGGCCCTCGTGGCCGGAGAGGTGTCCGGGCGCGCCGTGGTGGTGCCCCACGCCTGACCCGCGCCCCCGGGCGACCCGACCGCCGGCCCCTAGGCCACAGATTGTTGAACAATCCGTGGCCTAGGGGCATGCTGGTGTGACCACGAGAGGAGACGGAGGTCACACGATGGGCGAGGTGGTGGGCGATGCGGTGGATCGTGGCGCGGGAGTGCGCATGGACCTGAACAGCGACGTGGGGGAGTCCTTCGGCCCCTACACCATGGGCGACGACGCCGCGATCCTGCGGTCCGTCTCCTCCGCCAACGTCGCGTGCGGCTTCCACGGTGGGGACCCCTCGGTCATCGCCGCGACGTGCCGCCACGCGGCGGCCGCGGGGGCCACGGTGGGCGCCCACGTCTCCTACCGGGACCTCGCCGGCTTCGGGCGACGCTTCCTGGACTGCTCGCCCACCGAGCTCGCCGATGACGTCCTGTACCAGATCGGCGCCCTCGAGGCAATGGCCCGGTCGGCCGGCACGGGCGTGCGCTACGTCAAGCCCCACGGCGCCCTCTACAACGCGATCGTGCACCACGAGGACCACGCCCGGGCCGTCGTCGACGCCGTCCGGGCCTTCGACCGGGACCTGCCCCTGCTCGTGCTGCCGGAGTCCGTGGCCGCCTCGATCGCCGAACGGGCCGGTCTGCGCGTGGTGACCGAGGCCTTCGCCGACCGCGCCTACACGCCCGCCGGCACCCTCGTCTCCCGGCGCGAGCCCGGGGCCGTCCTGCACGACGAGGCGGAGGTGGCCCGGCGGATGGTCCGGCTGGCCACCGAGGGCGTGGTCCGGGCCGTGGACGGCACCGACGTCCGGGTGGACGCCGCCAGCATCTGCGTGCACGGCGACACCCCCGGGGCCGTCTCGATGGCCGCCGCGGTCCGGGCCGCCCTCGAGGACGCCGGGGTGCGGATCGGGTCCTTCGCATGAGGGAGGTGCGCTGGGCGGGCCCGCGCGCGTTCCTCGTCGAGTGCGGGTCCCTGTCCGAGGTCGTGGCGCTGCACGCCCGGCTGCGGGCGGAGCCGCTGCCGGGGCAGGTCGAGGCGGTGGCCGCGGCCGCGACCCTCGCGCTGTCCTTCACCCACCGCTCCGCCGCGGTGGCCGCGGCCGGGGCCGTCCGCACGCTCGCCCCGGTGGCCGGCGAGGCGGCGGAGGCCCGCACCGTGGAGATCGACGTGGTCTACGACGGCGAGGACCTCGCCGAGGTGGGCGAGCTCACCGGGCTCGGGGCGGACGGCGTGGTCCGCGTCCACGCCGGCACCGAGTGGACGGGCGCCTTCGGCGGCTTCGCCCCCGGGTTCACCTACCTCGTGGCCGAGGGCGATCCGCTGAGCGTGCCGCGCCGGGCCACCCCGCGCACCGCCGTGCCCGCCGGCTCGGTGGCCGTCGCCGGGACCTTCTCCGCGGTCTACCCGCGCAGTTCCCCGGGCGGCTGGCAGCTGCTCGGCCACACCGACGCCCGGCTCTGGGACCTCGACCGGCCCGAGCCCGCCCTGGTGCGCCCCGGGGACCGGGTGCGCTACCGGCCCGTGCGCGCCCTCGCCACGCTCACCGATGCCCGGCCGGGGGGCGCCCCGACGCCGGCCGCCGGGGCGACGGCCCATCCCGCGCTGGAGGTGGTCTCCGCGGGGCTGCAGTCGCTCGTCCAGGACCTGGGCCGGCCCGGGCTGGGCGACCTCGGCGTCCCGGCCGCCGGGGCGGCGGACCCCTCCTCGGCCCGCCAGGCCAACCGCCTCGTGGGCAACGGCCCGGACGCGGCCGTCGTCGAGGCCCTGCTCGGCGGGCTGGCCGTGCGCGCCCGCGGCACCCTCGTGCTGGCGCTGGCCGGCGCCGAGGTGCCCGCGGTCATCACCGCCGCCCCCGGCAGGCCCGTTGGGGATGCGCTCCGGTCCGGCGGCGCCGCCGCGGACGCGCCGGGGCCCGGCCGCCCCGCCGCCGGTCCCGGCCGTTCGGTCGACCGTCTGGCGCACCGCCCCGCCACGCGCCCGGCCCCGCTCCGGGCACCCTTCGCCCTGCTGGACGGCGAGACGCTGGAGCTCGGTGAGCCGGTCGCCGGGTTGCGCGCCTACCTCGCCGTGCGCGGCGGGATCGACGTCCCCGCCGTCCTGGGCAGCCGCTCCACGGACACCCTGTCCGGGATCGGCCCGGAGCCCCTGGCCCCCGGTGCGGTCCTGCCGGTGGGCACCCCGGCGAGCCTGGCCGCCGTCGGGCTCCCGGAGCCGGCCCCGGCCGCGCTGCCCCGGGCCGGCCGAACCACCGTGCTGCGCGTGCTCCCCGGCCCGCGCGCCGACTGGTTCGGGCCGGCCGGGCTGGAGGTGCTCACCGGCCAGGACTGGGCCGTGGGGAGCCAGTCGAGCCGGGTCGGCGTGCGGCTGGAGGCCCCCGCGGGTGGCGCGCCCCTGGCGCGGCGGCGCGAGGGCGAACTGGCCAGCGAGGCGGCCGTGGCCGGCGCCCTGCAGGTCCCGCCCTCGGGGTTGCCCGTGCTGTTCCTGGCCGACCACCCCGTCACCGGTGGCTACCCCGTCATCGGCGTGGTGGTCCCCGAGGACCTGCCCCTGGCCGCCCAGCTGCCCCCGGGCGCCGCGGTGCGCTTCGCCCTCGCCGACCCGGACGCGCCCGTCGCGGCGGACGCCCCGACCGACCAGCACGCCTCCCGGGAGGACTGACCCATGACCACGCTGAGCAAGGTCCTGATCGCCAACCGCGGCGAGATCGCCGTGCGGGTGGCCCGTGCCTGCGCGGACGCCGGCCTGGCGTCCGTGGCGGTGTACTCCGACCCGGACGCCGACGCCCTCCATGTCCGCCGCGCGGACGAGGCCTACGCCCTGCACGGGGCGAGCGCCGCCGAGACCTACCTGGACATCGGGAAGCTGCTGGCCGTGGCCCGCCGCTCCGGGGCCGACGCCGTGCACCCCGGCTACGGCTTCCTCTCCGAGAACGCGGACTTCGCCCAGGCCGTCCTCGACGCGGGGCTGACCTGGATCGGCCCGTCCCCGCAGGCCATCCGCGACCTCGGGGACAAGGTCTCCGCGCGGCGGATCGCCGTGGCCGCCGGAGCCCCGCTCGTGCCCGGCACGGACGGGCCGGCGCGGGACGCGGAACAGGTCCGCGCCTTCGCCGAGGAGCACGGCCTGCCCGTGGCCATCAAGGCCGCCTTCGGCGGCGGCGGTCGCGGACTGAAGGTGGTCCGCCGGATGGAGGACATCGGCGACGGGTTCGACTCGGCCGTGCGTGAGGCGGTCGCCGCCTTCGGCCGCGGGGAGTGCTTCGTGGAGCGCTTCCTGGACCGGCCCCGGCACGTGGAGGCCCAGGTGCTCGCGGACGCCCACGGCACCGTGGTGGTGGTCGGCACGCGCGACTGCTCCCTGCAGCGGCGCCACCAGAAGCTCGTGGAGGAGGCCCCCGCGCCGTTCCTCACCGACGCCCAGCGCGAGCTCATCCACGCCTCCGCCAAGGCGATCTGCCGGGAGGCCGGCTACACCGGCGCCGGGACCGTGGAGTACCTCGTGGCCCCCGACGGGCTGGTCTCCTTCCTCGAGGTCAACACCCGGCTGCAGGTGGAGCATCCCGTCACCGAGGAGACCACCGGCGTGGACCTGGTCCGCGAGCAGTTCCGCATCGCGGCGGGGGAGCGGCTGGACCTCACCGAGGACCCGGCGCCCCGCGGGCACGCCCTCGAGTTCCGGCTCAACGCCGAGGACCCGGCCCTGGGCTTCCTGCCCTCGCCCGGACCCGTCGAGGCGTTCGAGGCGCCCACCGGCGCCGGGGTCCGCGTGGACACCGGCGTGCGCAGCGGCTCCGTGGTGCCGGGGGAGTACGACTCCCTGCTGGCCAAGCTCATCGTGTGGGGCGAGGACCGCCAGCAGGCACTCCGCCGGGCCCGCACCGCCCTGGACGAGATCGTGGTCCGCGGCGTGCCCACCGTGGTGCCCTTCCACCGGGAGGTGCTGCGCCAGGAGGCCTTCACCGCCCCGGACCGCCTCGGCGTGCACACCACGTGGATCGAGACGGAGTTCGCCGCGGACCTGGCCGCCTCGCCGTACCTCGCGGCCGCCGCCCCGGACGCCGAGCGCACCGAGCTGACCGTCACCGTGGACGGCCGGGCCGTCCGGCTGGGCCTGCCGGCCGACCTCGTCCGCGCGCTGTACGGCGGGGGAGGGGCCGGCGTGGGGACCGGGACGGACGCCGGTGCCGGCGCGGACGGCGCCGGGCCCGGGGAGCGCGACGGCGTCGTGGCCGCGCCGCTGAGCGGCTCGGTGGTGACGTGGCTCGCCGAGGACGGGGCCGCCGTCACCGCGGGGCAGGGGCTCGTGGTGCTCGAGGCGATGAAGACGGAGACCACCGTGCCGGCGCCGCGGGACGGGACGTTCTCGCGCGGCGACCTGCGACCGGCCGACCCGGTGACCCGGGGCCAGGAACTCGGGCGCCTGGACTGACCGGGCGGGCTCCCGGCGCGCGCGGGGCTGTGGGGCGGGAACGGTGGAGCAGGATGGGGGCAACGGAAGGGGAGCCATGACCGAGGCCGAGGTGGGGCAGTGGGCCCGGCCCGAGGACGCCGCCGTGCACGCGCACACCGGGGCGTGGGTGGCCCAGGTGCTGCGCGAGCGGATCTCCGAGGGGCACCTGCTGCCCGGAGCCAAGCTGCCCGAGGCGGCCCTGGCCGAGGCGCTCGCCGTCTCCCGCAACACCCTGCGCGAGGCGTTCACCACGCTCGCCGCCGAGTCGATCGTGCGCCGCGTGCCGAACCGCGGGGTCTTCGTGGCCTCCCCGGACGCCGAGGACATCCGCGAGGTGTACCGGGTGCGGCGCATGCTCGAGCCGGCGGCGCTGCTGTGGGGCGAGCGCTGGGGCGCCCCGGACAGCCCCGTGGAGCGCGCGCTGCCCGCGCTCCTCGAGCGCATCCGCGCCGCCCAGCAGGCCGGCGACGGGGCCGGCATGGCGGACGCGAACCAGCAGCTGCACGGGGCCATCGTGGCGATGTCCGGCTCCTCGACGCTGAGCACCGCCATGGACCGCACCCTGGCCCGGATGCGCCTCGTGTTCCACGGCATGCCGGACGCCGCCGAGTTCCACGCCCGCTACGCCGCCCGCAACCTCGAGCTGATCCGGCTGCTGCGGGAGGGCCGCCGGGAGGAGGCGGCCACGGCCCTGCGCGGCTACCTCGACCTCGCCGAGCGGGAACTGCTGGACCACCTCGGGCACTGACCGGGGCACCGGTCCGGCCGCGGCGGCGCACGGGCCGGCGGGCGCCGGTGTGGCCGGACTCACGGGCCGGAGGGGAACACCCCGGCTTACGTGACGGTTCAACTGAACATGACCACGATCGCTGATGACCTGACCCGCGACGGCCTGCTGCTCGACGAGGGCGCGCAGGACCTGCTGTTCCGGGAGGCCCGCACCGCCAACGCCTTCACCGACGAGCCCGTCACCGACGAGCAGCTCGCCGCCATCTTCGAGCTCGTGAAGTGGGCTCCCACGGCGATGAACGCCCAGCCGCTGCGCGTCGTCGTGGTGCGCTCCGCCGAGGCGCGCGAGCGGCTGCTGCCGCACCTGGCCGAGGGCAACCGGGCCAAGACCGCGGCCGCCCCGGCCACCGCGCTGCTGGCGGCCGACCTGGACTTCCACGACGAGCTGCCGCGCACCTTCCCGCACTTCCCGGGCGCGCGGGACATGTTCGCCGGGGACGAGGAGGGCCGCGTCCGCACCGCCGAACTCAGCGCGGGGCTGCAGGTGGGCTACGCGATCATCGGCATCCGCGCCGCGGGCCTGGCCGCCGGCCCGATGACCGGCTTCGACGCCGATGCGCTCTCCCGCGAGTTCTTCCCGGACGGCCGCCACCGCGTGCTCGTGGCCGTCAACATGGGCAAGCCGGCCGAGGACGCCTGGCGCGACCGCCTCCCGCGGTTGCCCTTCGACGAGGTCGTCACCGCCGTCTGACCGATCGGCCCCTCCCGGGATCCGCGGGGGCACGGGCCCACGGGCGACCCACGACGGGCGCGGCTCCCCTCCGGCGGCCGCGCCCGTCGTCGTCGAGAGCCTCCACCAGCGTCACGTACACGGCGGAGGTGGCGACACGCCGCGCCGGACCCCGCCGAGCGTGTACGTGACCTCCGGGGGCGGTGCGGGGTGGGCCGGTGGCGGAACCCGGCCGCGGCTTGAGGCGGGGCCGCTGGGGGACCAGACTGGCCCCATGGCTGAGAAGAAGGACGACAACGCCCGGATCAAGGACCCCGAGGTCTACGAGGCCCTGCGCGCGGACGGGGCCAGCAAGGAGAAGGCGGCCCGGATCGCCAACGCCGCGGACCGGGACGGCCGGTCCGACGTCGGCGAGCGCGGCGGCGAGGCCCCGTCCTACGAGGACTGGACGGTCGAGGAGCTCAGGGGCCGGGCCAAGGAGCTCGGCCTCACCGGGTACTCGGACCTGCGCAAGGACGAGCTGATCGAGCGACTGCGCGACCACTGACGCGGCGGGGCCGGTGGGCCCCGGCCGGAGGAGGGGCGGGTCCCCGCCCGCGGCCCTTTCGGCACTCGGTCCCCGCACTCGGTCCCCGCCCTCAGTCCTCGGCGGTCATGAGGGCCAGCAGGGCGCGGTCCGGCTGGCCCCGGAGCGACATGACCCGGCCCTTCTCGAACAGGTCGACCACCCGCGGGTCCACGTAGGAGTCCCGCGCCACGGTGGGGGTGTTGTGCAGCAGCGCCGCGGCGGCCTTGATCGCGATCGTCACCGCCTGGGGTGAGGTGCTGCCGCTGCGGTGGGACCGGGCCAGCGAGCGCGCCGCCGCCAGGGTCCCCTGCCAGGTGCGGAAGTCCTTGGCGGTGAACTCCAGCCCGGCGAGGTCCTTGAGGTACTGGTTGACGTCCGCCGCGGAGATGCCCTTCCACTCGCGGCGGCGGCCCGAGCGCACGGGATAGCAGACCGCGGCGGCCTTGCGGGGCGTGGCGGGGACGGCGTCGAAGAACTCGGCGAGGGCCTCGTCCTCCAGGGTCAGGTCCCACTGGCTGCCGGACTTGCCGCGGAACGCCAGGTGGACCTGGGGGCCGTCCACGTCCACGTGCCGGCGCTGCAGCGTCGCCGCGCCGAAGGCCTCGAGCTCGCCGGTGTGCTCGGTGCCGCCCACGCGCAGCGCCCCGCGGTCCATCAGCCGCACCGCGGCGGCCAGGGCCCGGCGCCGGCCGGCCACCTCGTCCTGCTCCCCGGCGGGCTTCAGGTCCCGCGTCACGCGCCGGCGGACCGCGGGCAGCGTCCGGCCGAAGGACAGCGAGCGCTCGAACTTCTCCGCGTCCCGGGCCTGGCGCCACTGGGGGTGGTAGAGGTACTGGGTGCGCCCGGCGTCGTCCACGCCGGTCGCCTGGATGTGGGCGTTGTCCTCGGCGGCGATCCACACCTGGGTCCAGGCCGGCGGGATGGCCAGCCCGCGGATGCGCTCGAGGGTGTCCTCGTGGGTGATGCGCCGGCCGTTGGCGCCCCAGTAGGTGAACCCCCGGCCGGCCCGCCGCCGGGTGTAGCCGCCCGTGCCGGGGGTGACCGTGGTCAGCCTCGGCACGTCAGGCGCTCTCGCGGCGGGAGGCGCCCGCGGCCTTGCGCCCGCCCCGGCCACCCGAGGAGGCCGTCCCCGGCGACCGCGTGCCCGAGGACTTCGTCCCGGACGTCGCTCCCGATGTCGCCCCCTTGCGCCGTCCCCCGCCGGAGCCCGTGGCCTTCCGCGAGTCGCCGGATCCCCCGGAGGCCCCGGCGCCCGCGGCGTCCGAGTCCTTCGCCCGGGAGGACCGGCCGCCGGCCGCGGTGCCGCGCGCCGACGTCGCCCTCCGGCCCGTGGCCGTGCCCCGGCCGCCGCCCCGGCCCTTCGCCGCGCCCCGGCCACCGGCTCCGCCCGCCCGGCGCCCGCCGCGCTTCTTCTCGAGCGAGGCCTTCAGCGCCTCCATGAGGTCGATCACCTCGGCGTCGTCCTCCACGGCCGAGTCCTCGACGTCCCCGAAGGTGGCGTCGGTGTCCAGGGCCTCGCCCTGCTCGAGCTTGGCGTCGATCAGCACCCGCAGCTCCTGCTGGTAGGTGTCCTCGAAGTCCTCGGGGGAGAAGTCCCCGGCGAACTGGTCCACGAGGGCCCGGGCCAGCTTCTTCTCCTTGGGGCTGATCCGCGCGCGGGACCGGGTGGCGGGGAAGTCGACCTCGCGGATCTCGTCCGCCCAGTGCATCCCCTGCAGCACCAGCACGTCGTCCTGGACCCGCAGCACGCCGAGCCGGGTCTTCTGCCGCAGGGCGAACGTGACCACGGCGGTCCGGTCGGTCGCCTCGAGCGCCTCGCGCAGCAGCAGGTAGGACTTGGGGGACTTGCCCTGCGGCTCCAGGAAGTAGCTGCGCTCCAGCCACACGGGGTCGATCTGCCCGGCGGGGACGAACTGGACCACCTCGATCTCGTCGTTCGCGGCCTCCGGCAGCGCCTCGAGGTCGTCCTCCGTGAGCACCACGGTCTGCTCGCCGTCGTCATAGGCCTTGTCGATGTGCTCGTACTCGACCGTCTTGCCGCACACCTCGCACCGGCGCTGGTAGCGGATCCGGCCGCCGTCGGCATCGTGGACCTGGTGCAGGGAGACATCGTGGTCCGTGGTGGCCGAATACGCCTTGACAGGCACGTTCACCAGACCGAAAGTGATAGATCCAGACCAGATGGCTCGCATGTCCGCCAGCATAGGCGGACCCGCGGCCGCACCGGGAGGGGTGCCATGGCGCGCGGCGGGAGGCAGTCCTACACCGTGGGGGGCCGCAGCCTCTCCGTGTCCTCGCTGGACAAGGTCCTCTACCCTGCCACGGGCACCACCAAGGCCGAGGTGATGCGCTACTACCTGGCCGTGGCGGACGTGCTCATCCCGCAGGTCGCCCAGCGGCCCGTGACCCGCAAGCGCTGGGTCGAGGGGGTGGGCACGGCGCGCGAGCCCGGCAGCATGTTCTTCCGCAAGGACCTCGAGGACTCGGCGCCCCGGTGGATCCCGACCGGCCGGATCGCCCACGCCGACCACACCAACACCTATCCGCTGGCCAACGAGCCGGCCGTGCTGGCCTGGTTCGCCCAGATGGCGGCCCTGGAGCTGCACACCCCCCAGTGGCGCTTCGGCCGCAACGGCCGCCCGCGCAACCCGGACCGCCTCGTGCTGGACCTGGACCCGGGCGAGGGGGTGGGCCTGGCCGAGTGTGCGGAGGTGGCGCGGCTGTGCCGGGACCTGCTGACGGACATGGGCCTGGAGTCCTTCCCGGTGACCTCCGGGTCCAAGGGCATCCACCTGTACGCGGGGCTGGACGGCAGGCACAACGCGGAGGCGATCAGCGGGGTGGCCCACGAGCTCGCGAAGGCGCTGGAGGCCGACCACCGGGACCTCGTGGTCTCGGCGATGCGGCGCTCCCTGCGGCCCGGCAAGGTCTTCGTGGACTGGAGCCAGAACAACGCGGCCAAGACCACGGTCAGCCCGTACTCGCTGCGGGGCCGCGAGCGGCCGTGGGTCGCCGCGCCCCGGACGTGGGAGGAGCTCGGGGACCCGGGCCTGCGCCACCTGGGGTTCGCGGAGGTGCTCGAGCGGGTGGCGGCCGGGCTGGACCCCATCGCCCCGCTCGGCTGGACCCCGGACTCCGGGGGCACGGGGGGTGACGGCGGCCGGCGCGGTCCCGGGGGCCCGGACGGCGGCGCGTCCGGTCGTCAGGACGGCGGACAGGACGGCGGTGCGGCCGGCGGGCCCGTCGACCGGCTCGCCACCTACCGGTCCATGCGCGACCCGGCCAGGACCGCCGAGCCCGTGCCCGCCGAACCGCCGGCCGAGCGTGCCCTGGGCCCCGGCGAGCTGCCCTCCTTCGTCATCCAGGAGCACCACGCGCGCCGGCTGCACTGGGACTTCCGCCTCGAGCACTCCGGCGTGCTGGTGTCCTGGGCCGTGCCGAAGGGTCCGCCGCTGGACACGGGGACCAACCGGCTCGCCGTCCAGACCGAGGACCACCCGCTGGAGTACGGCACCTTCGAGGGGACGATCGCGAAGGGCGAGTACGGGGCCGGGGAGGTGACCATCTGGGACGCCGGGACGTGGCAGCCGGAGAAGTGGCGCGAGGGCCGGGAGGTCATCGGGGTCCTGCGCGGCCGGCCCGAGGGCGGCCTGGGCGGCGTGCCCCGCCGCTATGCCCTCGTCCGGGCGCCGGGCATGGGTGGGGAGGACAACTGGCTCCTGCACCTCATGAAGGACCAGCCCGACGCCGCCCGGGGCCCGGACGCGGCGGCGACGGACCCGCCGGAGCCGGGTGCGGTGCGCCCGCCCGCCGCCGGCAGCGCGGCCCCCGCGCCGGGGGAGGGGGCCGGAGCTCCGGCCGGGCCGCCGTCGGGCCCCTCCGGTGCCACCCCCGGCGGACCCGGCAGTGCCCGCGCCGCCCGGTTCGGGCTGGAGGACCTGCCGGCGCCGATGCTCGCGACGCTCGGCGAGCCCGCGGACCTGGACCCGGGGCAGGACTGGGCCTATGAGATGAAGTGGGACGGCTGGCGGGTGATCGCCGGCGTGGGCCCGCGCCAGGTGCTGCCGGCCAGCCGCAACGGCCAGGACCTCACGCGGCGGTACCCCGCGCTCGCGGAGCTGACCGGCCTGCTCCGGGGCGAGGCGGCCGAGCGGGGCGGGGCGGTGCTCGACGGCGAGCTGGTCGCCCTGGACGAGCGGGGCCGGCCGGACTTCTCCCGCCTGCAGGACGGCACGGGGGAGCTGCGGCTGGTGGTGTTCGACGTCCTGCAGCTCGGACCGCCCGGCGCCACGGCGACCGAGCGCCGGTCCCTGCTGCGCACCCCCTACGCCGAGCGGCGCGCGGTGCTGGAGGCCGTCGTCGTCCCGGGGGAGGCCATTGCCGTGCCCCCGGCCCACCACGGCACCCTGGCCCAGGCCCGGCGTGCCGCCCGCGGACTCGGCCTGGAGGGCGTGGTGGCCAAGCGGACCGACTCCACCTACCTGCCGGGCCGCCGGGGCTCGTCCTGGGTGAAGCTCAAGGAGCAGCAGCACCAGGAGATCGTGGTGATCGGGGCCCGCGAGGGCCGGGGGGCGCGCGCCGGGGGGATCGGCTCGCTGCTCGCGGCGGTGCCGGACGACTCGGGCGAGCTGCGCTACGCCGGCCGGGTCGGCACGGGGTTCACCGCCGCGCAACTGGCCGAGGTGGAGGGGCGGCTGGAGCGCCTGCGCCGCCGGACCCCGCCCGTGGCGGACGTCCCGGCCCCGGACCGGGCGGACGCGTGGTGGGTGCGGCCGGCCCTCGTGGGGGAGGTGGCCCTGGCCGGACGGACGCGGGAGGGGCGGCTGCGCCAGGCCTCGTGGCGCGGGTGGCGGCCGGACAAGGAGCCCGGCGACGTGCGCTGGGAGGTCCCGTGAGCCGCGCCCCGGATCCCACACCGGGCCGGGGGCCGGAACCCCCGCCGGACCCGGAGGACCCGCAGGGGTCCTCCGGCGCGGGGACCTACCGGCGGGAGACCCCGGGGGAGAAGCTGGACCGGAACTGGAACGAACTGCTCCAGGAGCTGCGCGTCATGCAGACCGGCACGCAGATCGTCACGGCGTTCCTGATCGTGCTGCCCTTCCAGTCCCGGTTCGAGGAGCTGGCCGGGGACATGCTCGGGTGGTACGTGGCCCTGCTGGTGAGCGCCGTGCTCATCACCACCCTGATGCTGCTGCCCGTGGTGATCCACCGGAGGCTGTTCGGGCTGCAGATCAAGGACCGGACGGTGGCCTGGGGCAACCTGCTGGTGAAGGTGTGCCTCGCCGGGCTCGCCTTCCTGCTGGCCGGCTGCGTGGCCTTCATCGCGCACGCGGTGCTGGACCCGGTGGCGGGATGGTGGATCACCGGGTCCACCACCGCGGTCATCGCCGTGCTCATGCTCGCGCTGGGCCCGCGCCGGCGGTCCGCCCCGCCGCGCCCCTGAGGGCCGGCCTCAACCGGTCACGTGGGCGTCGGTCACCGCCAGGGCCTGGTCGAGCACGTCGAGGCCGTGGCGCACCACCTCGTCCGGGGTGTTCAGCGGCGGGGCCACGTGGATCCGGTTCATGTTCTGGAACGGCAGCATCCCCAGCCGGCGGCACTCCGCGACGAGGTCCGCCATCGCGGGGCTGGAGCCGCCGTAGGGGGCCATCGGCTCCTTGGTGGCCCGGTCCGTGACCAGCTCCACCGCCCAGAACGCGCCGAGCCCGCGCACGTCCCCCACGGAGGGATGGGCGGCCATGATCTCGCGCAGCCGCGGGCCGATGACGTCGGCGCCCAGGTGCGCGGCGTGGGCCACCATGCCCTCGTCCTCCATGGCGTTGATGGTGGCCACCGCGGCCGCGCAGGCGAGCGGGTGGCCGGAGTAGGTCAGGCCGCCGGGATAGGGCCGCTCGGCGAACGTCTCGTAGACGGCCTCGGACATCGCCACGCCGCCCAGCGGCACGTAGCCGGAGTTGACGCCCTTGGCGAAGGTCAGCAGGTCCGGCACGACGCCCCAGTGGTCCACGCCGAACCACTCGCCGGTCCGGCCGAAGCCGACCATGACCTCGTCGGCGATGAACAGGATCCCGTGCCGGCGGGTCAGCTCCCGCACGCCCTCCATGTAGCCGGCCGGGGGGACGTAGATCCCGGCGGTGCCGGGGATCGACTCGAGGATCACGGCGGCGATCGACTGCGGGCCCTCCAGCAGGATGGTCTGCTCCAGGTGGGCCAGGGCGCGCTCCGTCTCCTCCTGCTCCGTGGTCGCGTCGAAGTAGCTCCGGTACGGGTAGGAGGGCAGGAAGTGCACGACGCCGGCGCGCGCCGTGTCCACCGCGTTGCGCCGCGGGTCGGCGGTCAGGGCGAAGGCCAGGTCCGTGCCCCCGTGGTAGGCGCGGTACGCCGAGAGGACCTTGGGCCGGCCGGTGTGCAGCCGGGCCATGCGCACCGCGTGCTCCACGGCGTCCGCGCCGGCGTTGGTGAAGAAGACGTGGTCCAGGTCCCCGGGCGCCAGGTCCGCGACGAGCCGGGCGGCCTCGGACCGCGCGGCGTTGACGTGGGCGGGGTTGATCGTGGCGATCGTGGCCGCCTGCTCCTGGATGGCCCGCACCACGGCCGGGTGGGAGTGGCCGATGTTGGTGTTGACCAGCTGGGAGGAGAAGTCGATGAGCCGGTGGCCCTCCCCGTCCCACACGTGGGAGCCCTCCGCGCGCAGCACCGTCATGGGCGTGATGGCCCGTTGCGCGCTCCAGGAGTGGAACACGTGGGCGCGGTCGAGGTCGTAGGCCTTGCGGCCGGCGGCCAGCAGGTCCTCGCTGATGCTCGGGTCGGGGGTCACGGGCGAGAGGGTCATCGGCACTCCTGGCGGCGGGGCGGACACGGTCGGTTCTCGGTTCTCGGCTCGCGCCGCGCGGTCCGGGACCGGCCGGGACACCGGCCCCGCACGTGGCGTGGCGCACGCCCCTCCCAGCATGCCATCCCCCACCGGCAGGGGCCCGCCGCTCCGTCACGTGGGATAATCGCCCCATGCACGCCGTGACTGACGCCGAGAACGTGGACCGGGACGCGCTGGCGGAGGCCGGCGCGCCGATCGGCGGGGACGCCGTCCGCTGGCTCACGCCCACCGAGCGCCGGGCCTGGCTGAGCATCGTCGCCACCCACATGCAGCTCATGCCCACGCTCGAGGCGGACCTGCACCGCGACGGGCCGGTCAGCTTCTTCGAGTACCAGGTGCTGGCCATGCTGTCAGAGAACGACGGCCCGCTGGCCATGAGCGAGCTGGCGGCGCGGACCAACTCCTCCCTCTCGCGGCTCTCCCACGTGGCCCGCAAGCTCGAGGCCCGCGGCTGGATCGAGCGCATGCCCTCGAGCGAGGACGCCCGCGTCACCATGGCCGCCATGACGGAGCTGGGGATGCGCGAGCTCGTGCGGATCGCCCCGCACCACGTCGCCAGCGTGCGACGGTGGCTGCTGGACGTGCTGGACGACCGCGACCTCGAGGACATCGGCCGGATCGGCGCCAAGATCCTGGGCCACCTGGACCCCGGCCACTGGATCTTCCGGGACCCCGTGCTGACGGCGGAGGACCCCTCCTCGGTTTGATCGGCGCGGCCCGGTGCCCTAGGATAGGACGGCGCCAAGCCACGCTGTGCCCTCGCGCGCCCGGTGCCCGCACCGGGGGGTGGGGGCGTCGGAAAACAGCGTGGTTCCCGCACATCGGATCCCGCGCCCGCCGCCAGGCGGTGCGTGGGGCTCACCGTCTTCCCCCGCGATCGAGGGCACTTCGGTTGGATCTCACCCAGCCTGGTTACCCCTTCGGAAAGTCGCAGTAAGAGCGCGGTGTCACAACTGGTGGCGGGACTCGTGGGGGCACCGGTCCGCCGGCGTCTCCACAGCGGGTTCCGCCCGTTCTTTTACTACTACTTGCAACGAGGAGTGATCATGGCAGCACACTGCCAGGTAACCGGGGCTGGGCCGGGCTTCGGCCACAGCATTTCCCACTCGCACCGTCGCACCAAGCGCCGGTTCAACCCGAACATCCAGAAGAAGACCTACTGGGTGCCGTCCCTGCGTCGCAACGTCACGCTGACGCTGTCCGCCAAGGGCATCAAGACCATCGACGTGCGCGGTATCGACGCCGTCGTCGCCGACCTGCTCGCCAAGGGAGTGAAGCTCTGACATGGCCAAGGACAAGGACGTACGTCCCATCATCAAGCTGAAGTCCACCGCGGGCACCGGGTACACCTACGTGACCCGGAAGAACCGTCGCAACAACCCGGACCGCATCGTGCTCAAGAAGTACGACCCGGTGGTCCGCCAGCACGTCGAATTTCGAGAGGAGCGCTGAGGCATGGCGAAGAAGTCCAAGATTGCCAAGAACGAGCAGCGTAAGGCCATCGTCGCCCGCTATGCCGAGAAGCGCCTGGAGCTGAAGAAGACCCTGGTGGACCCGAACGCGTCGGACGAGGCCCGCGAGGCCGCCCGCGTGGGCCTGCAGAAGCTTCCCCGCAACGCCTCCCCGGTCCGCGTGCGCAACCGCGACGCGATCGACGGCCGTCCGCGCGGCACCTTCCAGAAGTTCGGCATCTCCCGTGTCCGCTTCCGCGACATGGCCCACCGGGGCGAGCTGCCGGGCATCACCAAGTCCTCCTGGTGATCCCGCGCCGGCCCTGACGGCCGGCTCCGGTGCCCCCCCCCGGGGCGCCCGAACACCACGTCCGACGGGGCGGTGGGCCACTGGCCCGCCGCCCCGTCGTCGTTCCCGGGCCGGTCCCCGGGTGGGGTAGCCGGCGCCTCCCGCCGTTCCCCGGCGGCGACGCCGGCCCCGCATCCGCCCCCGTTTCGCCCCAGAAGTGCCCCGAATCGCCTGCGAATCACCCGGATTCCGCGGATTCCCGCGGTTCCCGGCCGTGTTGCGGCCCCGGTGGGTGGTAGCTTTCCAAGCATGTGCCCGGTCCTGCCGGCCCGGGCCGACCGAAGTACACCGACGTCCAGGAGGACACATGGCTATGAACCGCAGCGAACTGGTGGCCGCCGTCGCCGAGAAGAACAACCTGTCCCAGTCCGCCGTGAACGGCGTGCTGGACGCCCTCTTCGAGGTCCTCTCCGCCCAGCTGTCCAAGGGCGAGAAGGTCAGCATCCCCGGCTGGATCGCCGTCGAGCGCACCGACCGCGCCGCCCGCACGGGCCGCAACCCGCAGACCGGCGAGTCCATCCAGATCCCGGCCGGCCACTCGGTCAAGATCTCCGCTGGCTCCAAGCTGAAGGCCGCTGCCACCGGCAAGTGACCACCGGCGGTCCCGGACGGCCCCGGCCGTCCGCCCCCAGGGCGTCCCACCGCGGTGGGACGCCCTGGGCGCTTAAGGACCGCCACGGACGGCCCCGGACCGCCCGAGGGACCGGGGCGGTTCTTCTACGATCGGTAGAACTCGCGTAGCATGGAGGGCCAGCGGACACGGGCGTTCCGCGGATCTCGACGCGGGGAGGTGCGACCCATGGTCCCTGCCGGTCCGCGCCCCGCCCCCCTCCCCGCCGCCGCCCGGGCCGCGGCGGCCTCCGCCCTCGTGCCGCGCGGCCCGGCCCGCCTGCTGCGCGGCTGGACCGCCGCCGTCGTCGCCACCGTGCTGGCCGCCGGGTCCCACACCCTGGCGGGGGGCCTGGGTTCCGCCCACGACGCCGGCCCGCACCCCGTGGCCTGGATCCTCACCCTGGCGCTGGCGGCGCCGCTGTGCACGGCCCTGGCCGGGCGCGCGCTGTCCTGGTGGCGGCTGCTCGGCGCCGTGGGCGCCAGCCAGCTGCTGTTCCACGCGGCCTACTCGCTGGCGGCGCCGTCGGCCGCCGGCCACCCCGCCGGGCCGTCACCGGACGGCGGTCACGCAGTGCACGCAGTGCACGCAGTCCCCGCGGGGCACGCGCTGGCCCTTGCCCCGGGACCCGCCGGGGCGTCCGCCCTCCCGGCCGACCCCGCCGCGCTCGGCCCCGACCCCGCCGGGGCGGGGATGGTCGCGGCCCACGTGCTCGCCGCCGTCGTCACCGTGCTGCTGCTGCGCCGGGGGGAGCGGCTGGCCCTGCGCGTGGTGGACCTCGCCGCCGGGCTGGTGCTGCGCGCCCCCGGCGCCCGGCTGGCCCGCTGGATGCCCACGGTGCCCGTGCCCCGCGTGCCGTCCCGCCCCCTGCTCCCCGTGCCCGGCCCGGGCATCGTGGTGTCCTCCGTCCTGCGGTGGCGTGGTCCGCCGGTGCTCCTGCCCGCCCGCTGACCACCGACACCACCACCCGCCCGGCGCCCCTCGTGGCCCGGGCCGCGAAGGACACCCATGACCACCACCACCCTTCCCGACCGGCCGCGACCGCGCGCCCGGCGGACCGCCCTCGTCGCGGCCGGCTCCACGGCCGCGGCCCTGGTCCTCACGGCCGCCCCCGCCCTGGCGCACGACCAGCTGGTCTCCACGACCCCGGCGTCCGGCTCCACCGTGGAGGCCGCGCCCTCCACGGTGTCCCTGGCCTTCTCGAACG
The DNA here is from genome assembly GCF_005877055.1 of Citricoccus sp. SGAir0253. Taxonomy (NCBI): domain Bacteria; kingdom Bacillati; phylum Actinomycetota; class Actinomycetes; order Micrococcales; family Micrococcaceae; genus Citricoccus; species Citricoccus sp. SGAir0253. The sequence goes on from NZ_CP039424.1 coordinate 601,646, forward strand.
ACCTCATCACGGGACAGGGCATCCAGAACCTCGTCACCGTCACCGACGAGGACGGCAACCAGTGGCAGGACGGCGACGCCCGCGTCACCGGACCCGAGCTCAGCGCCGCGCTGTGCGAGGGGCTGCCCAACGGTGAGTTCCGGGTTGCCTACCGCGTCGTCTACTCGGACGGTCACTCCGAGGCCCAGCAGTACGCCTTCACCGTCGACGACCCCGGGGCCCCGGACGCCGCCGCCCCGCAGGACTGCGGCGTGCCCGACCCGGACGCCCCCGTCAGCGACACCGGGGACGCCACCTCGACCACCCCCGCCCCGTCCGGCGGGGCCGGTGCGGCGGCACCGGGCAGCACGGGGGGCGGCGGCGAGCCGGCGACCGCGGGATCCGGCGCCTCCGGCACGGCGGGGGACCCCGCGACGGGCGAGCCGCCCGTCGTGGAGCCGCCCGCACCGGATCTCTCCGATGCCTCCGACGCGGCTGCCGCCGCCGAGTCAGGGGCACCAGGGGTCCCGGGCTGGGTCTGGGCCGTGGGCGCCGCCGGCGTGCTGGTCGTGGCCGCCGGTGTCCTGTCCGTCCTCCGCCGGGTCCGGGCCCTCGACCGCCCGGACCGCGGCCACGGAACGGAGGGCTGAGCGGTGGCCGCCCCTGGAGCGCGGAGCACGCCGATCGGTCCGGGGGCGGCCGCCACCGCGCCGGACCGCGCCCAGGGCGGCGTCGTCGGCGACGCGCTGTCCACCGCGACTGCGAGAGAATGGAACCCGTGACCTCTTCCCCCACCACCCCCCGGAAGCCGTCCCCGGACGCCGTCCCGGCGCCCCGGGCGGCCGCCGCCGCGGCGACCACCCCGGCCGGCGCCCCGGCCTGGACGTGGCCCGTGGCCGGCGTCGTGGGCGCCGCCGTGCTGGTGCTGGCCGCCGCGCTCTCCGGCGTCACCGCCGCCGACGACCTCTCCGACCCCGGCGCGTTCACGCGCTGGGGCCTGCCGGTGGCCAAGCTCCTGCACAACCTGGCCATGCCGACGGCGATCGCCGCGCTCGTCTTCGCCTGCGCCGTCCTGCCCCCGCGGCGCGGGGAGGAGGAGCACCCCGCCTTCACCCGGCTGATGCAGGTGGCCGCCCTGGCCTCCGGGGCGTGGACCGTGGCGGCGCTCGCCGTGATGCTGCTGTCCTACTCCGACCTGGCCGGCGTGCCGCTGGCCCCGGGCCCCTCGTTCACCTCGGGGCTGGTCGGCTACCTCCAGGACATCTCGGTGGGGCAGGCCTGGGTGGTCGTGACCGTCATCGCCGCGGTGGTGACCTCGCTGACCCTGGCCGTGCGCTCCGCCGCCGGCCTGGCGTGGACGGCGCTGCTGGCCCTCGTGGCGCTCGTGCCGCAGGCGCTCATCGGCCACTCCGCCTCGGGTGACGACCACATGGGCGCCGTGAACTCGATCGGGCTGCACCTGCTCGGCGTGGTCGTCTGGGTCGGCGGGCTGTTCGTGCTGCTGCTGCTCGCCCCCCGCCTGGTGGGCCCGGACGGCGCCACCGGCCGCGCCTCGGCCCACCGCCAGGGACCGGAGCCGCTCGTCTACACGGTCGTCTCGCGCTACTCCGTGCTCGCGGGCCTCGGCCTGGCCACGGTGGTGCTCTCCGGCATCGTCAACGCCGCGCTGCGGATGGACAGCCCCGAGCAGTTGGCCAGCCCCTACGGCCTGATCGTGGTCGCCAAGCTGGCCGGGTCCCTGCTGCTCGGGCTGGTGGGGCTCATGCACCGGCGGTGGATCATCCCGCGGCTGGCCACGGGCACCTCCGCCCCGGCGCCGGGCGCCCGGCGGCTGCTGTGGCAGCTCGTCGCGGTGGAGGCGGTCGTCATGGCGGCCATCATGGCCCTGGCCACCGTGCTGGCCCGCACCGCCCCGCCCGTGCCGGAGGAGATCGCCCCGGACGCCACGCCCGCCCGCATCCTCACCGGCTACGACCTGCCGCCGGAGCTGACGGGGGAGCGCTGGTTCACCACGTGGCGCCTGGACTGGCTGTGGGTGGCCGTCATCGCCTTCCTGGCCCTGTGGTACGTGTGGACCACCGTGCGGCTGCACCGTCGGGGCGACTCCTGGCCCGTGCTGCGCACCGCCTCTTGGCTGACCGGGCTCACCATCCTCTTCTGGGTCACCTCCGGTGCCCCGGCGGTCTACGGGATGGTCCTGTTCAGCGCCCACATGGTGGCGCACATGACCCTGACCATGATCTCGCCGCTGTTCCTCGTGCTCGGCGCCCCCGTCACCCTGGCGCTGCGCTCGCTGCCCACGCGCACCGACGGCACGCGGGGCCCGCGCGAGTGGATCCTGTGGATCGTGCACTCGTGGTGGGGGCGCTTCGTCACCCACCCGGTGGTGGCGGCCGTGGGCTTCGCCGGCTCCATCCTGGTCTTCTACTACACGCCGTTCTTCGGGTTCTCGCTGGAGTACCACCTCGGCCACGAGTTCATGAACGTGCACTTCCTGCTCACCGGCTACCTCTTCGCCACGGTGATGATCGGGATCGACCCGCTGCCGCGGTCGGTGGCGTACCCCATGCGGCTCGTCCTGCTGCTGGCCACCATGGCGTTCCACGCGTTCATCGGGGTGGCCATGACGTCCTCGGAGTCGCTGCTGCAGGCCTCCTGGTTCGGCAGCACGGGACGGGACTGGGGCCCCTCGGCGATCGCCGACCAGCAGATCGGCGGCGCGATCATGTGGGGGATCGGCGAGGTGCCCACCGTGATCATGGCCGTGGTGGTGGCCGTGATGTGGTGGCGATCCGACCTGAGGGAGGCCAAGCGGCTGGACCGCAAGGCCGACCTGGACGGCGAGGCCGAGCTCAAGGCCTGGAACCGCATGTACGAGCAGTTGGCCGAGGACGACACGACCCCCGGAGGGACCGCCCGATGACCACCCGACACCCCGCCCGGCTCGCCCTGGCCGGCACCGCCCTCGCCGGGGCCGTGCTCCTGGCCGCCTGCTCCGCCCCGGCCGGTCCCGCCGCCTCCTCCGCGCCCGGCTCCTCCGGCCCGGCCTCGTCCGCTGCGGCCGCCCCCACCCCGGCCACCGCGGACCCGCACGGCACCGCGGGGGCCTCGGCGCCGTCGTCGGGCCCCGGGGACGGGACCGGCCCCGCCGGCGCGTCCGGCGATGCGGCGGCCGACGCGCGCGCCGACCAGCGAGCGGTCCGGGCCGCGTCGGAGCGCGCCGCGAGCTTCGGCTTCACGAACCAGGTCGCCGCCACGGACGAGGAGATCGCCCGCACCCGCGAGGAGAACCGGCTGCGCCGGGCCAACACGGCCGGCACCACCGTGGACCCGGCCCGGTGCAAGGCCCCGCTCACCGCCGTGGACTGGTCTCCGATCCTGCTGCCGGACGCGGACGCCTCCCGCGTGGACTTCGGCTCCGAGGGCTTCGCGGGCACGGGCACGGTGGAGGTCGCCGCCGTGGAGGACCCGCGGGTGGTGCGCGAGCACCTGGCGGACGTGGAACGGCTCGTGGCGGACTGCCCCGAGCTGCGCATGACGGTCACGGACCAGGACCGGCAGCGGTCCACGTTCGACTTCACGGCCCGCGACTCGGCCGCGGACGCGGACTCGGCGCTGGTGTGGACGCGGACGCCGGCCGGCGGGGGAGCGGCGACCACGGCGCAGGTGCTCATCAGCCAGGCGGGCGGCCACGTGGTGATGGTGTCCTTCCTTGGCCGGGCCGAGGTGGCCGGCGAGGAGTTCACCACGATCGCCGAGCAGCTGCTCGCCGCCGCCGAGGGCGCGCTGTAGGTCGCCGCTGGTCGCCGTCGTCCAGGACCGGCCGGGCCGGCCCGCCGCCCGGGGGTTCCCCGGCGGTGGCCCCGGTGACAGGATGGCCGGACGCCGGGGACACCCGGCGGCGCCGTCCCGCCGCCGCGGGGCCGCGGCACGCCGACGAGGACGGGGACCACCATGGCCGGAGAGCCACAGCCCGACGACGCCATCCGCGACACCGGTGCCACCGACCGGCGCCTGACCGAGCAGCCCGACCTCGGGGTCACGGGCGCCGGGAACCAGGCCGGCGAGGCGCCCCGGGACGACTGGGCGGACGGCGAGCCCAGCGAGGAGCAGGCCCGCTCGGCCAATCCGGACCCGGCCGAGGAGGACATCCCGGGCCTGGAGGAGGGCGGGGGCGTGCCCCCGGGGGAGACACCGCCCGCCGGCGGCTCCCAGAGCGGGGACCAGGGCCACCAGGAGTAGCCCGGCGGCGGCTCCCAGAGCGGGGACCAGGGCCACCAGGAGTAGCCCGGCGGCGCCGCGTTACGCCCGTAGCGTGCGCCGGCGTCATCCGCTGGAAGGCCCGGTCGGCTTCCGGCCACAATGGAGCGCATGAGCAGCCCCGAAGACCAGCCGGTCAGCACGCCCTCCGCCACGGCCACCGCCGCCCCCTCGCCCCGCGCCGCCTCGCGCGTGCGCGCCTCCGAGCTGTCCGGCCGCACGTGGCTGAACACCGGCGGGACCCCGCTGGACCTGGCGGCCCTGCGCGGCAAGATCGTCATCCTGGACTTCTGCTAGTTCTGAGTCAAAGCATCAACTTGGGACTAGACTCGCCGCATGGCATCGTCTCAAGTCACAGCGTCGCCGGATCGGTGCGCCGCTATCTACGTCCGCCGGTCCTCTCGAAAGGATCTCGGGCTCAACCGATCACTAATGGAACAGGAGGCCGATTGTCGGGCCCTGGCCGAGCGGTTCGGCCTCGACGTCGTCCGGCTGTACTCGGAGCGCGAGGGGACCGGGGCCTCCAATCGGTCGCGGAAGGCGCGGCCCCAGTGGGAGGCGGCCCTCGCCGACCTGGACAAGGGCGGGGACTTTCATACGCTCATCGTCTGGAGCCTGGACCGGGCCGACCGCCGAGGGGCGGACACACTCGCCGGGCTCCTCACGCGGCACGCGGCCAGCGGGCGCCGCATCATTGCTTGCGACGGGACGGACACGTCGGACGAGCGCCAGCGGCTATCAATCATCATCCGGGGCGAGATCGCCCGGGAGGAGGCCGAGAACACGGCCAAGCGCGTCGCCCGGACGAAAGCGACGAGGCGCGCGGATGGGCGTTGGCTCGGCGGGCGGCCGCCCTATGGGCTCCAAATCGTCGACGGCCACGTCGAACCGGACCCGGAGACCGCGCCTATCGCCCGGAGGATCGCCGAGGAGGCCCTCGCGGGGCGGAGCCTATGGGAGATCGTCCAGGGACTAAACGCGGACGGCATAGCGACGGCCAGGGGCGGCCAGTGGCGGACTAACACGCTCAGTCAGCTAGTCCGGTCGCCCGCTTTCGCCGGGCTCCAGTCGGTCCGCGAGAGGACCGCCTCGGGCGGCTGGCGGGCCGTCGCCGAGGTCTACCGGGATCCCGAGACGCGCGACCCGGTCACGATCGGCGAGGGGATCATCACGCCGACCGAGCGGGCGCTCATCATGCGGCGGCTCGCCGACCGATCCGCCGAGCGCGCCCGGGGCCAGGTACGCGGCCGCAAGGGCTCCAAAGCGCTCCTCGGGCCGATCGCGCGCTGTCGGACTTGCGGGAGGCGCTCGGCGCTCTCCTCGGGCGGGACGACGGGCTCCTACCGTTGCGCCAGCCTGGCGGCCGGGAACCCATGCGAGCGGCCATTCAGCGCGCCACGGGGCGGCCTGGACGACTACGTCACCGGGCGGTTTCTGTCCTACCTGGCGACCCTGGAGCCCGACGACGAGCGGCTCGTCGCAATTGCCGAGCGCTGGACCGCTCACGTCGACCCGGCCAGCGACGTCGAGCGGCGCGCGGCTCAGGCGGCCCTCGACGCGGTCGACGCCGACCTGGCCCGCGCCCGGCGCCTGGCCGTGGCCGGGATCTTGACCGAGGACGAGGCCGCCGTCGAGCTCAGGCGGCTACGGTCGCACCGGGCCAAGGCCGCCGAGGAGCTCGCGGCCCTGCCGACCGGGACGCTCGACGTCGCCCCGCTCTTGGACCTGGCACAGTCCCGCGAGGCATGGGACGCGCTCCCGCTCGACGAGCGCCGGGAGCTCCTCCCGCTGGCGATTGACGAGGTCCGCGTCGGCCCCGCCAAGGGGCGGGGCTACAGGTTCACCCCAGAGGAGCGCGTGACGTTCGTGTGGGCGGGCGAGGAGCTCGAACGGACTAACAACTAGAGAAGCGCCACGTAAAGCCCCCGGCGCAAGGAAGTTTGCGTGCAAGTTTGCAGTGCGCTTAGAGGCTCATGGAGGCGTCGACCGGCTCCTAGGCTCCCGTCCAATGTCTTCGTGCTCCCAGAGGTATCCGGCGAGATCGGTTATCCAATGCGTACCGCGCGCATCGCGGAAATAGAGCTTTAACCGAGGCCGGTCGCGGAAGTGATCCTGATTGCGCGTGCCCCACGTAACTTCACCGTTAGGAGGGATCGTCCGCAAATCGTCTAACGGGCGGGCGTAGTAAGTGACCTCTCCGAAGAATATCTGGACATGCGAAATCGGGCTCGGCCCATGGTTGACGATCTTCAGGTCGAGTCCAACCTCGTTTGTCGGCTCACCGAACTCGTCTCGCAGGGCAACAGCTGTAAAGGTGAAACTGACTTGGCGGGCGAGTTCCTGCCGCCGCTCGGCGGCCTCCTCCTCCTGGATGCGGCGGAACCGATTACGGTCCTCGGCGGCTTCCCGCCGCTCCCTCGCGGCGTCGGCGCGCTCGCGCGCGTTGATCCGGTTGGCGATCAGTGCCGCACCGACAGCTCCGACGGTGCCCACGGCGGCGAACCACTCGGGTACCGTTCCCCAATCCCATGCCCCGACTGCCGTCGCCAAGCTCTCCCAGGCCATGCCGCCAGCCTAGGCGGCATGAGATCGGCCCCGCTCATATTTGCGGCATGGGCGGGGCCCGATTCGCCTCAGGAGATCGCAGCGGCCTCAGCACGCTTGCGGGTGCGGCGCTGGCGGGCACCGGCGGCCTCGCATTCTCGACAGCGCGGCTGTGCGCCGTCGGGAGTGAGCGGGTGGGAGCCATAGGCGCTTAGAGGCTTGCGGTCTCCGCATCCTGTACATACGCGGCCGCCCGTGCGATACCGCCAGCGCCAGCGGCTCGCGGCACCCTGCAATGCCTCGGCGAGCTCCTCGCGGTCAAGGCCTTCCGCGCGGAGTGCCTCCTCGTAGTCCGCCAGGAGCGCCGCCGGAGGCTCACGCGGGGGCAGGAGCGGGGCCTGGCGCCTCTCCAGGGACGGAAAGTCCAGGGCGCCGTCCCCGAGCGCGTCGGAGGCGCGGATCACGGGGCGGGTCACAGGCCGATCTCCAGGGCGTCGAGGTCATCGACCGTGAAGCCGTGGACGGCCTTGGTGACAGCCTCGACGATCTCGGGCGAGGAGTCGCCCTCGGCGGCGCTGGCGGCGGTGGCCTCGACGGAGGCGCGGAAGGCGCGGGCGTCCTCGACGAAGGCGAAGCCGGGCAGGGTGAGGCCGGGGAGAGTGGCGCGGACGATGGTGAGCATGGCGGGGATCCTTTCGGGGAGAGGGTGTCAGGCGGTATGGAGGGCGGCGGTCACGTCATGGCCGCCGAGGCGCTGAATCGTCCATTGACGATGCAGGCCGGAGACCTCGCGACACAGGGCGCGGAACGCCACGGCCGCGAGGCGGTGATGAGACAGGTCCGGCCCGGACGCCTCGGTGTCGTCGGCGTAGTCCAGGGCGGCGGACCACGCGGACGCCGGGGTCCAGCCTCCGCGAGGCGGACACGGAGCGAATGGCGGGAGCGGGCCGGAGGGGTCGCGGACCTCGATCTCGGCGGCGGTGGCCGGGCCGGTCCCGGCGCGGGACTGGCGCGCCATCAGCGACGGCTCCAACGCTTAGAGGCCAGCGCCGCCCCAGCCCGCGAGGCGCCGGACTGGTTCAGGCCGACGCCAAACGACTTGAGCGCGGCGATCGCGGCCGCTCGCGCCTGACGGGCCTCGGCGATCAGCGGGTTAGCGACCGGCTGGCCCTTGTAGCCCGTGGTCATCAGGCCGACGCGGTCGACCTCGGCGCTCATGGCATCGGCGGAGGAGATCAGAGTACAGGCCTCCCAGAGAGCGCCCTCGGCGGCGGAGGACATGGCGGGGTTTTCCGCGTCGACGTTGACGTAAAGATCGCGGGCGGACTGTGACCAGGACTCGGGGAGATCGGCGTAGGGGTCAGTTTCGGTGGTCACGGGAGCCTCCTAGGTGGCAGTGGTGAAGGTGTGGGCCGCCCGAGGGGCGGGAGGGCTGTGTGCATCGGGCCCGCCGAGCTATGCCCTGCCGGCATTGGGCAGAGGGGCCGGGGGGAGGGGGTACCCAGGGTCTCAGTCGGTGACGACGAGGACGTCCTCGACCCGCTGGCGCCCATCGGGGGACATGAGCGGGGCGACGTGGGCCAGGGCCTCGCGCGACTCTCCGCCGCGACGCGCCGACGACACGCCGCTGCGCGGTGAGATTCCCGTTCCGTTCCGCGCTGTGCACGATCGGTGCTGCGGCGGTCGACACCTGTGGACGGGCCGGGGGGCGGGTGCGCCGATCCGCGTGGTTCCGGCGTACTGGGCGCACGGGCCCGGACACGTCCGTACACAGCGCCTGTGGACGGCATGGGGAAACGCGCGGGCGCGGAGGGGGAACAGGATCTTGTGGTTGGTGCATGCGCAGACCACTAGATGTAGTATTGGACTCGTGAGTAGCCAACGCACGAAAGCCCCGTTCCGATGACGGGGTCACCGAAAGTGGGGCTCTACGCTTGTAAATTTGTTCTTGGTCGGAACGAGTACAAACGTAGTGCAAAGGAGCGGGATCCACAAACCCTCTCCCCCCTCTTCGGTCGTGTGAGGTGCCACACCGACTGAAAGGCCGTGACCATCATGGCGAAGAACACCTACAGGCCAGGCGAGTACGCCCCTGCCTCCGCACAGTACGAAATCGTGGGTCCGCGCGGCGGACGCACCGGAGAAGAACGGACGGTCGTCCGGGGAACCACCCTGCCTCCCACGGGAAAGCCTGGTCAGTCCTACGTGATTGCAGACCGGACTCGTAATAAGTCGGGGCGAGGCAATTGAGCGGCGATGGGCAGCCCAAGGGGCTGCACGGGTTCCGCGCTGTTCCCGCTGCCATCCTGCGGGAGATTCATGAGCTCAAGGGATCGGACTTTCGGATCGGGCATCGTTGGACGGTCTCGGAAGAAGAGTTGCGGATGGGTCGATTGGCCCACATCGGGGTCGGCATCGGCCCTGACGGCATCACCTACGAGACTCCGCTAGTGCCCAGCCCGTCCAAGAAATGGGCGAAGTGGAACGCGGACGGCAGGGTCATCAAGCGACCCGACCTTCCCAAGCAAGAGATCCACTGGTCCACGACCTCACCGAGATACGGAGATCCCGCGAGGGGCTATCACACGCAACCGCATTCTCGGTTGGTGATCCACAAGCAGGTTGTTCACGGCAAGAATTTCGCGCTAAACATCACCCACAAGGCCACGAAAGACGAAAAGTTCGTTGTCGCGTGCGAAGTGGATGTGGTGTTTCCTTGGGCAACTGGCGCAGACTCCTCCGACTTGCTCATGGCCGTTTCCCTGGTCGGAGAATGTGTGGGCTCTCCGCGGGTCTACCCCTCTGCCCAGTCGCTCAGCGATTGGACGGCGACACAGGCTGTTGGTTGGGAACTCTTGCCCGTGAAGCATGGCGGTTCCCTTCCTCAGTTCAGTGAGGTCGCCGCCAACTTCAAACGACGGACTGGTCGAGACCTTCCGGACACGTATGAAGAGCGCTATACGGCAATGGCAGGGTTGCAGGCAGACAAGGTTTGGACCGGTGTCTCCGGCTTCCACCGGTACATGGCCTTCGATTTCGGTACCGCAGTCGTCCTGGAGAATTTCTCCTACGGCAATGCGGCGTACGTGATGTTCGACGATTGGCGCGAACTGAGCCAGCGAAGCCGTCCGGACTTGCTGGCAGACCAGAACGCCAACTACGTCCGCATCGTCCATCGGAATGGCTGGGCGAAGCGCGTCCGGGCGGAGATCGAAGCCACCCGCTGACACATGCGGCCCCTCGCGGTTTCTACCGTGGGGGGCCGTAGTGTCCTACGCACGGCGGCCGTAGGCCGGTCGCGGGTAGAGCAGGCCGGTCGCGGGTAGAGCGTGGACGGCAGGACGTCGGTGCAGTCGTGGCACCTCGACGCGATCCGGGTCTCGCGGCCGGGGTCTGCCGGGAATGCTTTGGCCGGGCGGAGCGCCGTGCAGACCAGGCACCGGTGCCTGGCGCCGATCAGGCGCCGGGCGCGGGCGTCCAGTGCGCGCCCGGCGGTGGTCATGGCCTCGGCTTCGGTCGCGCCGTTAGCCAGTGCGGCGGAGTGGATCCTGGCGCCGAGGGCGTCCTCGCGGGGGTCTAGCGGCGGCCGCAGCCGGGGGTCCTCGGCGAGCTCGTCGGCGGGGATCGCGGACGCTGTTGCAGTCATGGGGCGCCTCCTTGGCGTCAGGCAGTGGAAACGCGAGGAGGCGGCCGCCAGCGTGGGCGACCGCCTCCAGGCGGCGGAAGGGGAGCCCTGGAGAGAGGGCCAGGGGTCGCCGATGTGGTCAGGCGGTCTCCTCGGCCGGTCGGGCGGGCATCGTGTAAACGGCCGTGCGCGCCTTGCCGACGCGGCGGCGTGGGCCGAGGATCTCGTCGGCGACGGCGTAGAACACTCGGCGGCGCGGGACGCGATACTCGTCGCCTTGGGGCGTCTTGTCGCCGAAATCACGGTTGTCGTTGATCTCGTCGACAGCACGTGCGAACAGGTCCGCCGCGTTGACGGCATCGCCTGGCGCCGGGGCGTCGTCGTACTCGCGCCATTCGGCCAGCCATGCTCGGATGCTGTCGGCCTCGATCCGGGCGGCCTTGTCGCGGGAGCGCTTGACGTACTCCGAGGGGGTCAGCGCCGGGCCGCGCTCGGCGGCCGGGCGGGGTGGGCGGTACGTGGGGAGCCGGACGCGGACGGCGCGGACCACGGCCTCAACGTAGGCGCCGACGGTCCCGGCGTCGCCGTGGAGGACCAGGAGCCGGGCGTCGTGGTAGCGGTCGCCGGCCTCAGTGGGGCGGACCTCGGGCAGGGAGGCCAAGCTGGCGCGGATCTCGTCGGCCAGGCCCGCGAGCGGGACCGGCGTCGGGGCGGCGGTGGAGCCCTTGGCGCGGGCCAGGATGGCGGAGCCTTCGCGGTAGAGCTCGCGGTCGCCGGTCAGGTAAGGGAGCGCGTAGACCTCGGCGAGGCGCTTGGCCGAGGGCGTCTCCAGGTTGAGGCCGGAGTCCAGACGGACGCGGAATGGGCGGCCGTCGTCGGGGTCGCCGGTGCCGAGTCGGGCGAGAGTGGTGGCATGGGCGGGGATCATGGGCGGGTGTCCTTTCAGGGGTCGCCGCAGACGCGGCGGTAGCGCCGGGGTAGGCCCGGTGCTGAGGGAGAACAGAAGGGGCGGGGCGACGGGAACGTGATAAGTGAGGAAGTAACGTTCCCCTGCCCTTCTCTTGTGGAGAGAGAGAACTCTCGATAAAAGAACGGAGAAGGAAGGAAGTAGGCGCCCTTATCACGTTGCAGTCACCTTGCGCCGGTCAGGGCGCCACGTCGGCGTCCCCGTCGGTGGCGTCGGCCCGCGTGGGCGGGCGGTGCGGTCACTGGCGCCGGTCGGCGCGGCCGAGGTAGATCCCGGCGCGGTCCAGGAGGCGGTGAGTCTCGCGGTCCTCGGCGTCGACGTGGTCGCGGAGCTCGGCGAGGCAGTCGCGGAGCCCGGCCAGGGCCTCGCGGTGGCGCTGGCGGTGCCGCCGGGTCCGGCACGTGACGGAGCAGAACGCCCGTCGCGGTCCGGCGTCAGCGGCGAGGGGGTCGCCGCACTGGATACAGGATCGGCGCAGCTTCACGGCAACTCCTCTCGGTAGATAGTTCGGAACAGGTCAGGACCACGAGAACGGCCCTCGTCCTCGACGCCGGAGCGGAGGGCGAGGGCCAGTCCTCGGGAGGGGACACCTTATAGAGGGCCAGGACGCCCGGAAATGCCCACACCGGGACGGATCAGAGCGCCGGGGCGGTGTCCACGCGGACGGCGCCGCCGTGAGCCACGAGGGTCACTGTGCCGTCCTCGGCGTCCACGGCAAGCGGCATCGGGGCCACCTTCACCAGAGACTCGACGATCGAGACCTCGGCGCCGACGCCCGGGTCGAAGTCCCGGATCTGGGTCAGGGCCCAGCCGTCGACCTTCACGGACGCGGCAGCGGTCGCGCCAGCCGGGACGGCCGGGGCGCGGACCACCACGGCGAACGCGGCCGGGATGAACGCGGCCGCCTCAGCCGGGGCCAGACGGGTCGACTCGATAACCTCCAGGCCGCGCACCTTGCCGGAGTCGTCGAACGCGGCGGCGTCCAGCAGGTCGGCGTAGACGTCGGCGCCGACGGCGACCTTGATCGTCGCCTCGGCCGGGACGCCGTTGGAGCGCAGGACGCGGCGCATGGCGGTGACGACCTTGGCCGGGTCGGCCGGGTCGTAGGTGATGGAGGCGGTGGCCGGGGTCGCCTGGATCGCGGCGGCGGCCTCGCGCTCGATGTGGGTCACGATCGCGCGGCACTGGGGCGCGAGGACCTGGGTGGAGAAGTCGCGCAGGTCCAGGGTGGTGTCCTGGACGGACAGGACGGTCTTGTTGTAGGCCAGGGTCTCCAGCTTGACCGGGATGGTCTGCTCGGCGATCTCGTCGGCGACGAGCTGGGTCGTCTTGTCGCTGGCGGCCTTGGTGCGGGCCACGACGGCGCCGCCGACGCGCACGTCGACGGTGGAGCCCTTACCGGCGGCGTAGTTCGCGGCCAGATCCAGGCGCATGTGCTGAGCCAGGTTCAGGTCCTGGCCGACGATCTCCGCGGCGACCTTGGCGGAGTCGGTGATAGCGAAAGTGCTCATAGGGTGTACCTCACTCGGTAGATGGGGATTGGATGTGGTGGGATCCAGTCCGTCGCGCTTGCGAGGCCACCGGGGCACGGCTCTAGCCGGGGCGGGACCTTGGGGACGTGGAAGGGCCCGCCGCCGGAAGCTTGCCGGGGCGGGCGTGGGCGGCGCGCAGAGGCCGCCGGGGGGCGCCCGGAATGAGGACGCCGGGAGCGCTGGAGAAAGGCGCTCAGCGCGCCGGAGGGGCGCGGGCCTGTCCCCTCGGCGCCTTGGCCGGGGACGGAAGATGGGGGAGGGCCACGGCGGCGCCTGGCCGTCGTGGGCAGGGATAGACCGGCGCCCGACTACGACAACGGGCGCCGGTCCTGCACCTGGACACTGTCACCTGATCCGACTATTCGCGTGAGGCGCCTAGGGCGGTAGCACTAGGACGCCTTGTGGGCCAGTAGTGGTTAACAGTGGAGCGGACGCCTGACGGCGCCCTACCGGCGGGCTCTGGGCCGTGCCGGATCCTGGAATGTCTGGGCGGTTGGGATGACGCTGGGGCCCGACGCCGGAGTGCGGACGTGGGCCCCAGCGGCCGCCACCTTGGGCGGCCGTTCCCTGTGAAAGGACTCCCCTGCGGGGCGTCTCGCGGCAAGGCACCACCCTTGCCGCTCGTAATAAGAGAGGGCCTTGCTTTAGGACGCGGAGACGCCGAGGGCCGGGAGGGACGGTAGGGACGGTTAGGACCCTCCCCTATTCCTTATGTAGAGGCAGCTCTCTTTCGTACAAAGAATGAGCGGGGTGGCCCGAACGCGCCCTACCGTCCCCTTACGGCCCTCGGAGGGCGTTGGAGCTCCTCCCGCGTCCCGGACCAACGGGTAAGGCAGCGTCTCGCGGAGTAGCACGGTCACAACCCGAGGTCGACGAGAAGGCACAATGTTTACATGGCTTCTCTCCAGCGTCCTCAGTCCCGCATCCGCGCCTCGGAGCTCGTCGGCCGAGCATGGCTCAACACTGGTGGCGAGGAACTCTCCCTGGAGTCGCTCCGGGGTCGTGTTTTGATCCTGGACTTCTGGTCCTTCTGCTGCATCAACTGCCTGCACGTCCTGGACGAGCTGCGCCCGCTCGAGGCCCAGTTCCACGACGTCCTGGTGACCGTCGGCGTGCACTCGCCGAAGTTCGACCACGAGGCGGACCCGGAGGCGCTCGCCGCCGCCGTGGAGCGCTACGACATCCAGCACCCCGTCCTCGACGACCCGCAGCTGACCACGTGGCAGGCCTACACGGCCCGCGCCTGGCCCACCCTCGTGGTCGTGGACCCGGAGGGGTACATCGCCGCCCACCTGTCCGGCGAGGGACACGTGGCCGGGCTGACCTCCCTCGTGGAGGAGCTCGTGGCCGAGCACGAGGCCAAGGGCACGCTGCACCGCGGGAACGGCCCCTACGTGCCCCCGGAGCCGGTCGCGCGGGACCTGAGGTTCCCCGGCAAGGCGATCGCCCTGGGCGCCCGCGGCACCGAGCCGGGGACCTTCCTCGTGGCGGACACCGGCCACCACCGGCTCGTGGAGCTCGGCGCGGACCTGGCCACCGTGGTGCGCACCGTGGGCGGGGTCGGCGCGGAGGCGGCCGGCTCGGACCACGACGGCGGCGCGGGCCCCGCCGCGACGCCCGGCACCCGGGGCCTGGCCGACGGCGGCCCCCGGGAGGCGCTGTTCAACGAGCCCCAGGGGCTGGCCCTGCTGCCCGAGGACGTCGCGGCCGCGGTGGGCTACGACGTGGTCGTGGCCGACTCCGTCAACCACCGGCTGCGCGGCGTCCGCCTGGCCGACGGCACCGTGACCACGGTGGCCGGCAACGGCGTGCAGCGGTTGATCGACCCCGAGCGCGCCCGCGCCGCGGCCGACCCGGATGCCGAGGAGACCGTCTCGCTCGAGCCCTTCGGCACCGACCCGCTGCAGACCTCGCTGTCCAGCCCGTGGGACGTGCTGTGGTCCACCGCCGAGGACACCCTCGTGGTGGCGATGGCCGGCACCCACCAGCTGTTCAGCTTCGACCCGCGCACCGGCGACCTGGCCGTCTACGCCGGCACCGGGCTGGAGGGCCTGGAGGACGGCGACCCGACCGTGGCCTGGTTCGCCCAGTCCTCCGGGCTGGCCGAGTCCGCCGACGGCACGCTCTGGGTCGCCGACTCGGAGTCCTCGGCGCTGCGCCGCGTCACCCCGGCCGGCCGTGACGCAGCGGAGGGCGCGCTGTCCCGCCGCGTGGAGTCCGCCGTCGGGACGGGGCTGTTCGACTTCGGCTTCCGCGACGGCGCCGCCGGGCAGGCCCGCTTCCAGCACCCCCTGGGCGTGGCCGCCCTGCCGGACGGCTCCGTCCTGGTGGCCGACACCTACAACGGGGCGATCCGCCGGTACGCGCCGGCCGGCGTCGCCGCCGACGGCCGCGAGACCGAGGCGGGCGTGTCCACCGTGGCGCGCGGGCTGAAGGAGCCCTCGGACGTGCTGTTCATCCCCGCCGGGCCGGAGGGCGGCGCCGCCTCGATCGTGGTGGTGGAGACCAACGCGCACCAGCTCGTGCGGCTGTCCGTGCCGGAGGAGTACCTGCAGGTGGATGAGGGTGCCCTCCAGACCCACCGGCCGCGCACCGCGGTGGCCGCCGGCGAGCTCGAGCTCACGGTCGCCTTCGAGGCCCCGACCGGCCAGAAGCTGGACGACCGCTGGGGCGATCCCACGCAGCTGAAGATCTCCTCCTCCCCGGAGGAGCTGCTGCTGGCGGGGGAGGGCACCTCCACCGGCCTGGCCCGGACGCTGCGGATCAACCCGGACGTGGCCGAGGGCGTCCTGCACATCACCGCGCGGGCCGCCTCCTGCGACGGCGAGAAGGGCCAGCCCATCCCGGACCACGCGGCCTGCCACCTGTACCAGCAGGACTGGGGCATCCCCGTCACGGTGCACGCCGGGGCGCCCGAGGACCCGCAGGTCGTCCCGGAGACCCGCCTGGACCTGGACCTGCGCGGGATACACTGACAGCGACCCGCACCCGAGAGACCCGAAGGCGGCCGTTCCCCATGACCACCCTGGTAGTTGCCTCGTCCAAGCACGGTTCCACCCGCGAGATCGGCGAGCGCATCGCCGACGTCCTGCGCACCAACAAGGGCGTGACCACCGTCGTCGAGGACACCGAGGACGCTCCCGGCTGGCTGGCCACGGTCGGCGCCGTGGTCGTGGCGCTGCCCGTCTACGGCGGCAGGCTGGACAAGGCCGGCAAGGCCTTCCTGGACTCGCGCCGGGCCGAGCTCGCGGACAAGTCGCTGTTCATCCTGGCCTCCGGGGCCGGCCCCGAGCTCGACCCGCGGCTGCGCGCCACCCTCGAGGCCTACGCGCCCAAGGAGCTCGGCTACTTCCGGGGCGCCCTCGTGGAGGAGCGCCTCAGCTGGTCCGAGAAGCTCGTGATCCGGCTCGCGAAGGGCCAGTACGGGGACTTCCGCGACTGGCCGGCGATCGAGGCCTGGGGCAAGTCCCTCGCCACGCGCGGCGCCAGCTGAGCCGCCCGCACCCCCAACGACCTCGACGCCCCGTCCCACCCGGCACTCCGGGAGGGACGGGGCGTTCGTCGTTCGCGGGCCGGCAGGGCCACCCCGGTCGCGGGACGTCCGGGCGCGACGCCCCTTGTGGGAGCGGCTCGAGTACCGCAGTGTGCAACGAGGAGCGGCATCCGGGATGGCCGTCCCTGCCGAAAGGAGTGCCGCGCACCTCTGCCACGTCTCTTGACAACCTCGTGTGAGGCCCGTCACTGTTGCTTAACGCGATACATGATGAGTATTGCGGAACCCCCACCGTGACGACCAGAGAGGTCCGACATGCACCGCGTCCGTCCCCTGAAGGACCTGCCGCCGGGCGATGCCCTCCGGCTGGACCGTTTCCCACCCCTTCCCGCCCTCCGGACCGGAGCCGCGGATGTCTGAGGTCACCTCCGTGCGCGAGGGCACGCATGACGAGGACCGTCCCCGCCGCCAGGACGGGGATCCCGCGCCGGGCACCGGCAGGCACGCGGCCCGGCCGGCGGTCCCCGACGTCGATCCGACGACCGATCCGGTGACCGATCCGGTGACCGATCCAGCGGCCGATCCGGCGGCCGTCCTCGATCGGGGCGCGCAGGAGGCGGCCCCGTCGACGGAGAGCCTGGCCATCCTGCAGGACCTGCGCCGCAGCACGATCAGCCAGCAGGTCTCCCACCGCTGGGCGCAGCGCCAGGGCTCCGGACTGGACCGCCTCGTGTTCGGCGTCGCCGGCGTGTTCGTGCTCGCCTTCATCGTGTGGGGCTTCGCCGGCCGGGACAACCTCGCCGAGGTCTCCACCGCGGCCCTGGGCTGGGTCATGGAGAACACGGGCTGGATCTTCATCGGCCTGGCGTCCTTGTTCGTCACCTTCATCCTCTGGGTGGCGCTCGGCCGTTTCGGCAACATCCCGCTCGGCCAGGACGGGGAGCGGACCGAGTACGGGACCGTCTCCTGGGTCTCCATGATGTTCGCGGCCGGCATGGGCATCGGCCTGATGTTCTACGGCGTGGCCGAGCCCCTCTACCACTACGTCTCGCCTCCGCCGGGCACCGCCGAGGGCCAGACGGCGGAGGCCATCCGGACGGCCATGGCCACCTCGCTGTTCCACTGGACCCTGTACCCGTGGGCCATGTACGCCGTGGTCGGCCTCGCCATCGCCTACGGCACGTACCGGTTGCGCCGCCGCCAGCTCATCTCCTCCGTGTTCACCTCCCTCTTCGGCACCCGCGCGGTGGACGGCGCGGCGGGACGGATCATCAACATCCTCGCCATCTTCGCCACCCTGTTCGGCACCGCCGCCTCCCTCGGGCTCGGTGCCCTGCAGATCGGCAGTGGCCTCAGCTCCACCGGCTGGGTGGGCGAGCCCGGCACCCCGCTCCTCGTGGTGATCGTGGCCGTGCTGACCGCCTGCTTCGTCGCCTCCGCGGTCTCGGGCATCAGCCGGGGCATCCAGTGGCTGTCCAACATCAACATGGTCCTGGCCGTGGTCCTCGCGCTGATCGTGTTCGTCGGCGGCCCCACCCTGTTCATCCTCAACCTGGTCCCGGCCGCGATCGGCGACTTCGTCGCGGACCTGCCGGAGATGGCCGCCCGCACGGAGGCCACGGGGGACGAGGCGCTGCGCGCGTGGATGTCCTCCTGGACGATCTTCTACTGGGCCTGGTGGGTGTCCTGGACGCCCTTCGTGGGCATGTTCATCGCCAAGATCAGCCGGGGCCGCACCATCCGCCAGTTCGTCATCGGCGTCCTGCTCGTCCCCGGCGTGGTGAGCCTGTTCTGGTTCTGCATCTTCGGTGGCGCCGCGATCAACACGCAGGCCGCGGACCGCGCGGCGGGCGACGACTCCGGGCTGGCCCGCGTGGTGGACGGGGCGCCGACGTTCTCCACGGAGGGCGCCCTGTTCGACCTGCTGGGCGCGCTGCCCCTCGGTCCGGTCCTCTCGGCGGTCGTGGCCGTGCTGGCCATGGTGCTCGTCGGCATCTTCTTCGTCACCGGCGCCGACTCCGCCTCGCTCGTCATGGGCTCCCTGAGCTCGAAGGGGGCCGAGCACCCGCGGCGCCCCGTGGTGATCTTCTGGGGCGTGCTGACGGGAGCCGTGGCGGCCGTGATGCTCATGGCCGGCGGGGACGAGCCGGCGGAGGCCCTCAGCGGCCTGCAGCGGATCACCATCGTGGCCGCCCTGCCGTTCGTGCTGGTGATGCTCCTGATGTGCATCGCCCTGGTCAAGGACCTGCGCAACGACCCGTTGGTGCTGCGCCGGCGGCTGGCCGAGAGCGTGGTCGCCGACGCGATCCGCACGGGCGTGGACGAGCACCAGGGCGGGCTGTTCAAGCTCGTCACCGAGCACGACTGCCCGGACGGGGACTGCGACTCCCACCCGGACGGGCAGGGAACCGCCCCCGCGGACGGGCGGGGAACCGCCCCCGCGGACGGGCGGGGAACCGCCCCGGCGGACGGGCGGGGACCCGCCCGCCCGTGACCGCCGACCGGGGGGAGGGGACCTGCGCGTCCCCTCCCCCCGTCCCAGACCACACCCTCCCGGCGGGCGGCCCGCCGGACACCGAAAGGCCATCATGATCACTCCACGCGTCGTCATCATCGGGGCAGGAATCGTCGGGGCGAACCTGGCGGACGAGCTCACCGAGCGCGGCTGGACGGACGTCACCGTCCTGGACCAGGGACCCATCCCGCTGACGGGCGGTTCCACCTCCCACGCCCCGGGCCTCGTGTTCCAGACCAGTCCCTCGCGGACCATGGCGCGGCTGGCCGCCTACACGGGCGAGAAGCTGGCCTCGCTGACCCGGGGCACGGCCCGCGCCTTCAACGCCGTGGGCGGGCTGGAGGTCGCCCTGACCGAGGAGCGGCTCGCGGAACTGCACCGCCGGTGCAACCTCTCCACCGCGTGGGGTATCGAGTCCTGCGTGGTGGACGCCGCCGAGGCGAAGGCCCTGCACCCGCTGATCGACGAGGACCGCGTCCTGGGTGCGCTCTACCAGCCGCAGGACGGCCTGGCCTCGTCCCTGCTGGCCGTCGAGCTGCTGCGGGAGCGGACCGAGTCCCGCGGGGCCCGCTTCCTGGGGGGCGTCCGGGTGACCGGGGTGGAGCGCGACGGCGGCCGGGTCACCGGCGTGCGCAGCGGGGACACGGTCTTCCCCGCGGACATCGTCGTGAGCGCGGCCGGGTTCTGGGGTCCCCAGGTCGGCGAGCTGATGGGCATGGACGTGCCGCTCGTGCCGCTGGCGCACCAGTACGCCTTCACCGAGGAGGTCCCCGGCCTGTCCGGCGAGCCCGAGGAGTCGGTGGGCACCGGGAACAACGCGCGGCTGCCAATCCTGCGCCACCAGGGGGAGGGGCTGTACTACCGCCAGGTCGGGCCCCGCCTCGGCATCGGCTCCTACGCCCACCGCCCCATGCCCGTGGGCTACGACGAGCTGCCCGCGCACGAGGGCCCGGGCCGGGGCGGCATGCCGTCAATGCTGCCCTTCACCCCGGAGGACTTCGAGCGGCCGTGGCGCGCCACCCAGGAGCTGCTGCCGGCGCTGCGGGACGTCCGGGTGCGCGACGGGTTCAACGGCATCTTCTCCTTCACCCCGGACGGCGGCTCGCTCGTGGGGGAGTCGAAGGACCTGCGGGGCTTCTACGTGGCCGAGGCCGTGTGGGTCACCCACTCGGCCGGCGTGGCCCGGTGCGTGGCCGAGATGCTCGTGGAGGGCCGGTCCTCCACGGACGTGCGCGAGCTGGACATCGCGCGGTTCGAGAGGGTCCAGCTGGAGCCGGGGTACGTGCTGGAGACCTCGCAGCAGAGCTTCGTGGAGGTCTACGACATCAAGCACCCGCTCGAGCCGCGGCAGTCCCCCCGCGACCTGCGCCTGGCCCCGTTCCACGAGCGCCAGGTGGAGCTGGGGGCGTTCTTCCTCGAGTCGGCCGGCTGGGAGCGGCCGCACTGGTACGAGGCCAACCGGCCGCTGCTGGACCAGTTGCCGGCGGAGTGGCTGCCGCCGGCCCGGGACGGCTGGGCGAGCCGCTACGACTCGCCCATCTCGGCCGCCGAGGCCCATGCCACCCGGACCAACGTGGCGCTGTACGACATGACCCCGCTCAAGCGCCTCGAGGTGTTCGGACCCGGCGCCCCGGGCCTGCTGCAGGGGCTGGCCACCGGCAACCTGGACAAGAAGCCCGGGGCCGTGACCTACACCCTGCTGGTGGACGGGGGCGGGGGCATCCTCAGCGACCTCACCGTCGCCCGCGGCGGCCAGGAGCTGTTCCAGGTCGGGGCGAACGGCGGGATCGATGCCGCGTACATCGCCCGGCGCGCCCGGGAGTGGAACGAGGAGCACCCGCAGGCCCCGGTCAGCGTGGAGGACACCACGGACACCACCTGCTGCATCGGCGTCTGGGGTCCCCGGGCCCGGGATCTGGTCCAGCCGCTGACGGACGTGGACCTGTCCAACGACGGCCTGCGGTACTTCCGCATGGCCACCGGCACGATCGCCGGGATCCCGGTCCGCCTGATGCGGCTGTCCTACGTGGGCGAGCTCGGCTGGGAGGTCTACGCCGACGCCGCGGACGGGCTCGCCCTGTGGGACGCCCTGTGGGCGGCCGGGCAGGACCTGGGGGTGATCGCCGCCGGGCGCGGGGCGTTCAACAGCCTGCGCCTGGAGAAGGGCTACCGGTCCTGGGGGACGGACATGGACACGGAGCACGACCCGTTCCAGGCCGGCCTCGGGTTCGCCGTCCGCCGGGACAAGGAGGACTACGTGGGCCGCGAGGCGGTGGAGCGGCGCCGCGAGGAGACGGGCCGGCCCCGCCTGCGGTGCCTGACGGTCGACGACGGCACCACGGTCCTGATGGGCAAGGAGCCCGTGTTCGTGGACGGCCGCCCGGCGGGGTACACCACCAGCGCGGCCTACGGGTACACCGTGCACCGCCCCGTGGCGTACGCCTGGCTGCCGGCCTCGGTGGCCGAGGGCGACACCGTCCAGGTGCGGTACTTCGACCGGCTCGTCGACGCGACGGTGGCCGCCGAGCCTCTCGTGGACCCCGAGATGGCGAGGATCAAGGGCGAGGGCGCCGTCGTCGGCTGACCGGTCAGCCCCTCCCTCGGTACGCCAGGACGGCCCGTCCCCAGGGGGCGGGCCGTCCGTCCGCGGGGGACGGGTTCAGGGCGCCGCCCGCCACGGGCCCCGGGCTCAGGGCGCCGAGTAGCCCATCCGCCAGGACAGGTCCAGCCCGGCCTGCTGGAGCGTCTCGAGCAGCTCGGGCCGGTCGCGCGGGGAGAACCGGAACCCCGGACCGGAGACGCTGAGGCTGGCGATGACGTGGCCGAGGTGGTCGCGGACGGGGACCGCGACGGCGCAGAGGCCGATCTCGTACTCCTCGTCCGTGAAGGCCAGCCCCGTCCGGGCGACCTCCAGCAGCTGGGTCTCGAGGGCGGTCCGGGAGGTGATGGTCTGGGAGGTGAACCGGGGCAGCCGGGTCTTCTTGAGCACCTTCTGGCGCTCCTCGGTCGGCAGTCCGGCGAGCAGGACCTTGCCGCTGGCCGTGGCGTGCAGCGGGGTGAGGCTGCCGATCCAGTCCTGGCTGGCCAGGGTGGCCGGCCCGAGCGCCTGGTCCACGTTGACCGCGTAGCCCGAGCGCAGCACGGCCAGGTTCGCCGTCTCGCGGAACGTGGTGGCCAGGTCCCGCAGGATCGGGCCGCCCTCCTGCACGAGGTTGAGCCGGCCGGGGATCGAGGCGGCCAGCCGGAGGATGCCGAAGCCGAGCTGGTACTTGCCGCGGTCGTGGTCCTGCTGGACCAGCCCGCGGTGCACGAGGGCGGCGAGCAGCCGCGAGGCGGTCGACTTGTGGATCCCGAGCTCGTCGGCGATCTCGCTGACGCCCGCCCGCCCCTCGCGGGAGAGGATCTCCATCACGGAGATGGCCCGGTCCACGGACTGCACGCCCCCCTGGCCCGGGGCCTCGGCCTCCTCGGCCGCCGCGTCCGGTCCTCCGTTGCCCTCGGCGAGCGTCGCCATCCGGTTGCCTCCCTGCCCTCGTCCTCCGCGGGTCCCCGCCGGTCCCGCCGCAGCGCGACGCCGGCCGGTGCTGTCCATCCTGTCCGAAAGACGGGTGCGGCGCGAGTCGGCCCGGTCCGGGGCCCGGGCGGGGTGCCTCCGGGAATCCCGCGGCCGGTGTCCCGACGGCGTCAGCGCCAGGCCGGCGTGTAGCGCAGCGACTCGGGGGTCACCTGCAGGTCGCCCTCGAGCCGGAGGTCCTCGACGTGCTCGACCGGGCGCTGCTCGCCGGAGACGAGGTCGATCTCCTGCAGCTCGAGCCGGGCCCGGGTCTCCACGGGAGCGGCCACCGTGAGGTCGCGGTCCTCGCCCGCGCCGCCGCCCGCGGACCCGCCGGCCGCCTGGGCCAGCGGCAGCAGCCGCACGGCGGGGTCCCAGGCCACGGACCAGTCGATCGACTCCGGCGGGACGCGGTTCGAGGTCTGGTAGCCCATGGGGCAGCCGGTCGGGTTGAGGACCTCCTGCTCGGTGCAGCCGGCCAGGTACGCGTCCAGTTGCCGGTTGGCCTCCGCGGTGGCCTCCTCCGTGTACTCCACGGCCAGTTCCACGGGCACCGGCTCGCCGGCCGCCGCGCCCGGCCCCGCGCCGTCCAGGACGGTGCGCACCGGGGCGGCCCGCAGGTAGGTGCCCGCCGCCGCCGTGTCCACCACGGCGGGCGGCAGCACGGCGAGCTCTCGCGCCGGGACGCCCTCTCCGGCGAGGGGCACCTCCGCCCCGTTGACGGTGGCGGCCAGCCCGTGCCCCGCGGCCTCGCCCGGCCACGGGGCCGGCTCCACGCGCACCGCCTGCAGCCCCACCCCGGTCATCCGCCAGCGGTCGAAGAACAGCCAGTCCCGGCCCGTGCGCTCCACGGTGAACACGGTGGAGTGCTCGCGACCGTCCACCGCGTAGGAGACCTCCACCGGCACGCGGTCCCCGGAGCGCTCGCCCTGCCGGACGGTGACCTCGCCCAGGGCGGCGCGGCCCGCGGCCAGCGGTGCCCCGTCGAGCAGCGTGGTGGCGGTGCCCTCCGGCAGCGCGGTGCCGGCCCCGGCCAGGGCGAGGGCGGTGCCGCCGTCGCCGGCCTCCAGGGCCTCCAGGTAGCGCTCCACCGGGGCCTCGGGGGAGTAGACGGTCGCGTTCACGGCGCCGATCGCCACGCCGCCGGCCACCAGCACGACGGCGGCCGCCCCGCCCCAGGGGGCGAGGATGCGGCCGGGGCGCGGGGGAACGGAGCGTCGATCTGCCATGACCAGCATCCTAGGGGCGGTGGCGTGCCCGCCCGGGTCATCGGTCAGGTCATCGGCCAGGTCACCCGTCAGGTCATCAGCAGGGCGACGGCGATCATGGCGGGGATTGCCACCACGGTCGTCACCAGGACGGTGTCCTTGGCCGTGACCACCCCGGTCTCGTAGCGCGAGGCGGACACGAACACGTTCTGCGCGGTCGGCAGCGAGCCGAGCACCACCGCCGTGAGCAGGTCCCGTCCCTCCAGGCCCAGCACGGGGCCCGCGACCAGCCAGGCGAGCGCCGGGTGCACCACGAGCTTGACGGCCGAGGCCACCGCCACGTCGGCGCGCCGGCCCGCGGCGCGCTCGAGCGGCCGCGAGCCCACGAGGGACATGCCGAAGGCCAGCAGCATCGCCGGGATCGAGGCGCCGGCGATGAGGGACACCGACTCCGCGACCGGACCGGGCAGCCGCCAGCCGGTGGCCGAGAACACCAGGCCGAGCACCGAGCCGATGATCATCGGGTTCATCGCGATGTGCCCGGCCTGCCGCCAGGCCCGGGCCCACCGCCCGAGGGGACGGACCGGGCCGGGGGGACGGCCGGCGTCGTGCCCCCGCCCGGGGCCCCTCCCGCCCGCCGAGCCCTCACGGCGGGCCCGGGCCTCGGCGGCGGTGGCCGTGTCCAGGGCGGCGACGTAGAGCGGGGTGTAGATCGCCAGCTGGAAGATCAGCACGGGTGCGGCCAGCGCCGCGTCGCCCAGCACGTAGGCGGCGATGGGGATGCCCAGGTTGGCGGAGTTGACGAGGGAGGCGCTCAGGGCGCCCATGATGGTCTCGGAGGCGCTGCGGCGCGGCAGCAGCAGGCGCGCGACCAGCAGGTAGAGCGCGGCGGCGGCGAGCGCGGAGACCGTGGCCACGAGGAGCTGCGGGCCCAGGACGGCCTCGACGTCCGCGGCGGAGAGAGTCTCGAAGAGCAGGGCGGGGCTGGCCACGAAGAAGGCGGTGCGGGAGAGCACGTGCTGGCCGTGCGGGCCGAGGACGCCGGAGCGCCCGGTGAGGTAGCCGACGAGGATGATCACCCAGATGACGGTGAAGCCGGACAGGACCTCGACCACCGGCGGCCCCCTCCCGTCCGGAGGGCCCCGGACACCACGAGAGCGGGCGACGGGAATCGAACCCGCGTATCTTGCTTGGGAAGCAAGCGCTCTACCATTGAGCTACGCCCGCAGGGCCGTGTCGTGGACCGGCCGTGTGCGCTCCAGCTTACACGCTCCGCCGCGTGCCCCGTGCCACGCCCGCCGGGGGCCGCGTGTCGCGCCGGGTGCCGGCGGGGTGGGGGCCGGTCCGGGAGGGCCCGCGGTCCGGCCGGGGACCCGCGGAGACCCGCGGGACCCGGCGAGAGGCCCGCGGGACCCGGCGGGAGGCCGCCAGGGGCCGTCGGGTCGTGGCCGGAGCCGTGAAGCGGACGTCAAGATCCAGCCCCGGGGCATTAAGCCGGCGTTAAGGAGCGACCCGGCCCGGGCGGGCACGGGATGTGCTGGGAGACGTCCGGCGGTCGCCGGGGGCTCCGTCGCGCGCGCCGGGACCGCGCCGACGACCGCACCGCCCGAGGAGAGGCGTCCCATGTCCGTCACCGACAGGCCCGGTCCGCAGCCGTCCCCGCGCACCGCCGGGGCGGCCCGCCCGACCGCCGTCGGCCGCCCATCCACCGTCGGGCGGGACGGCACGGCCCGGCGAGGACCGGGGGGCGCGCGCGTCCGCGCGGGCGGCCGGTCCTGGGCGCGGCGCCCGGGCCCGCGCCCCGGGGCCCCGTGGCACCAGGGTGCGCTCGCCCGGGTGCGGGACCCGTTCCTGGAGAACCCCGTCCGCCTCGTGCCCGTCGGATTCCTGCTGGCGATCCTGATCGGCACGGCGCTGCTGTCCCTGCCGGTCTCGCGGACGGACCCGGGCGGCGGGGCACTGCTGCCCGCCCTGTTCACCTCCGTGTCCGCCGTGTGCGTCACCGGGCTGGCCACCGTGGACACCGCCACGTTCTGGACGCCCTTCGGCCAGGGCGTGGTCCTCGCGCTCGTTCAGGTCGGGGGGTTCGGCATCATGACCCTCAGCACGCTGCTGGCCCTGCTCGTGCGCAAGCGGCTGGGCCTGTGGACCCAGCTCGTCGCGGCCTCCGAGACCCAGGCGCTGAACCTGGGGGACGTCCGGCGCGTGCTGGTGCGGGTCGCGCAGATCATGCTCGGCGTCGAGCTCGTGGTCGCGGTGGTGCTCACCCTGCGCTTCTGGATCGCCTACGACCACGGCCCCGGACGGGCGGCGTGGCACGGGGTCTTCCACGCCGTCTCCGCGTTCAACAACGCCGGGTTCGCGGTGTACGGCGACAACCTCGTCGGCTTCGTGGCCGACCCCTGGATCATCATCCCGATCTGCGCCGCCGTGGTCCTCGGCGGACTGGGCTTCCCGGTGGTCATCGAGCTCCTGCGCGGTCCGAAGATGGACAAGGCCTGGGCGGTGCACACGCGCCTGACGGTGTACGGCTCCCTCGGGCTGTTCGTGCTCGGGTTCGTGGTGCTGGGCGCCTTCGAGTGGAACCGGCCCGAGACCCTGGGCGGGCTGGGACCGGGCGGGCGGCTGCTGGGCGCGCTCGGGCTGACGGTCTTCCCGCGCACCGCGGGATTCAACAGCATCGACTACGGTGCCGCGGCCCCGGAGACCCTCGTGGTGACCAACGTGCTGATGTTCATCGGCGGCGGCAGCGCCGGCACCGCGGGCGGGATCAAGGTCACCACCTTCCTCGTGCTCGCCTTCGCCATCTGGAACGAGGTCCGCGGCCACGACCAGGTCACCGTGGGCCCGCGCTCCATCAGCTCCTCCGTCCAGCGCCAGGCCCTGTCCGTGGCCCTGCTCGGGATGGCCTCCGTGACCCTGGGCACCATCCTGCTGCTCGTGCTGACCGACCACGGCCTGGAGCAGGTGGCGTTCGAGGCCGTCTCCGCCTTCGCCACGGTGGGCCTGTCCACGGGCATCACGGGCCACCTGCCGGCGGCGGCCCAGGCGGTGCTCATGGCGCTCATGTTCATCGGCCGCGTCGGGGTCACCACGGTGGCCGTGGCCATCGCCCTCAAGACCCGGCCGCGGCGCTATCGGCTGCCCGAGGAGCGGCCCATCATCGGATGACCGGCGTGGTCGGCACACCCCCGCGCGCGCCGGCCGGGGCACCGGTCCCCGGACCCGGGGCCTTCCCCGGCCCGACGACGGCCGCGCCGGGGCACGGCACGGTATCCTCGCCGTCGTATCCCCGGACGGCGGACCGGCCGGGCCCGGGCGACGTGTGGAGGAGCACCATGGCGGCTGGCAGCGCACCGGTGGGCCGCCGTCGGCGGGCGCAGCGGCTGGGGCGGGGCCGGCGGGTGGGGGGCTGGGCCCTCGCCGTGGCCGCCCCGGCGCTGCTGACGGCGGCGTTCCTGCCGGCCGGGCAGGGGCCCGCGGCCACCACGCTGAACTTCCTGTGCCACCTCACCGGTGTCGTGTTCGTGGCGCTGGTCGGCGGGTGGTGGCCCGCCGTGACGGCCGCCCTGCTGGGCACGCTCGCGCTGAACTGGTTCTTCACCCCGCCCACGGGGCAGTGGCACATCCACGAGCCGCTCAACGTCGCCGCGCTCGGGCTGTTCCTGCTGGTGGCGGCCGGCGTGGCCCGCGTGGTGGACATCGAGGCCCGGCGCACGGCCGAGGCGCAGCGGGCCCGCCGGCAGGCGGACGTGCTCTCGGACCTGGCCGGCAGCGTGATCCGGGAGGAGCTCGGCGTCACCGCGCTGCTGGAGCGGCTGTGCACCACGTGCGACCTGGCGGGGGTGGCCCTGGCGGCCCGGGCGGCGGGGCGTGCGGACGGGAGCGCGGAGGGGAGCCCGGCGGGGCGTGCGGACGGGGGAGCCGACGGCGGCCCGGGCGGTGGCGCGGAGGGTGCCGGCGGCGTGGCGGAGGCTGCCGGGGCCGGGGCGGTGCTGGCCAGCGCGGGCGAGCGCCTCCCGGACGCCCGTCACTGCGACCGGGTCCTCACCGTGGACGAGGACCACGTGCTGCTCGTCGACGGCGCCACGCCGGGGGCGGCGGACCAGGGGGTGCTCGAGGCCTTCGCCAGCCGCATCGCCGTGGTCCTGCAGCAGCGCCAGCTCGCCGAGGCCCGGTGGCGGGCCGAGGAGCTCGCCGCCGCCAACGCCATCCGCACCGCGCTGCTCGCCGCCGTCTCCCACGACCTGCGCACCCCGCTGGCCGGCATCAAGGCCTCCGTGTCCAGCCTCCGGCTGCGGGACGTGGTGCTCAGCCCGGAGGACACCGCGGAGCTGCTGGCGACCATCGAGGAGTCGGCGGACCGGCTCAGCGAGCGGGTGGAGGACCTGCTGAGCATGGGCCGGATCCAGGCCGGCGACCTCGTGGTGCACCGCACCCCGCTCGAGGTCGAGGACCTGCTCTCCGCCGCCGTCCACGACCTCGGCGCCCACCCGGGCCGCTCGCGCGTGCGGGTGGAGGTCGTGCCCGGGTGCCCGGCCGTCGTCGGGGACAACGGACTGGCGGTGCGCGTGCTGGCCAACCTCGTGGAGAACGCGCTGAAGCACGGGGGCACCGGACCGGTGCTCGTGCAGGCCGTGCCCGGGCCCGGCGGGGTCCAGCTGCGGGTGATCGACCACGGGCCGGGCGTGCCCGGGCCGGACCGGGAGCGGATCTTCCGCCCGTTCCAGCGGCTCGGGGACCGAGACCCGTCCACCGGCCTGGGCCTCGGGCTGGCCGTGGCACGGGGCCTGGCGGAGGGGATGGGCGGGACCGTCCACGCCGCGGACACCCCCGGCGGGGGCACCACCATGGTGCTCACGCTGCCGAGCGCGGAGGAGGCCGCATGAACCCGAGCGTGCTGGTCGTCGAGGACGACCCGCAGATCGCCCGCGCGCTGCTGGTGAACCTGCGCGCCCGCGGCTACCGCACCCACCGGGCCGCCACGGGGCGCCAGGCGCTCCAGCTGGCCGCCGACGAGCACCCGGACGTGGTCCTGCTGGACCTGGGCCTGCCGGACCTCGAGGGCGGCGACGTCATCGACGGGATCCGGGGCTGGTCCTCCGTGCCGATCATCGTGGTCTCGGCCCGGCACGAGTCCCAGTCCAAGGTCGACGCCCTGGACCGCGGGGCGGACGACTTCGTCACCAAGCCCTTCGCCATGGACGAGCTGCTCGCGCGGCTCCGGGCCGCGCTGCGGCGGGCCCAACCCGGGCCGGGGGAGCCGGTGGTGGAGACCTCCGACGGCCGCGTGCGGATCGACCTGGCCCATCGCGCCGTCACGGTCGCCGGCGAGCCGGCGCGGCTGACCCGCCTGGAGTGGCGGCTGCTGGAGGCGTTCGCCCGCAACCCGGACCGGCTGATCGGCCGCTCCGAGCTGCTCACGAGCGTGTGGGGTCCCGGCTACGGGGACGAGGCGAACTACCTGCGGGTCTACGTCTCGCAGTTGCGCGCCAAGCTCGAGCCCGAGCCCTCCCATCCGCGGTACCTGCGCACCGAGCTGGGGATGGGCTACCGCTTCACCCCCTGAGGGGCGGTCCGGGGATCACGACGCCGGCCGGGCCTGGGGCGCGCGGGCCCGGCGCCGGGCGGCCGCCCGGCCGAGGCCGTCGGCGTAGCGCGTGAGCACCGGCCCGGCGATCGCCAGGGTCATGACGTACGCGGTGGCCAGGGCCGAGACGTCCGCGGCCATGGCCCCGGAGGCCACCGCCAGCCCGGCGATGACGATGGAGAACTCCCCGCGGATCGTCAGGGCGGCCCCGGCGCGCCAGCGGCCGGCGACGCCGATCCCCGCCGAGCGGGCCGCGAGGTAGCCCGTGAGGACCTTCGTCAGCGCGGTGGCGAGCGCCAGCAGCAGGGCCCAGCCGAGCACGGGCGGCAGCGTGCGCGGGTCCGTGTTCATGCCGAACAGGACGAAGAACAGGGCCGCGAACAGGTCCCGCAGCGGCTCGAGGAGGTCCCTCGCCGAGTGCGCCGTGGCCCCCGAGATCGCGATGCCCAGCAGGAAGGCGCCGACGCCGGCCGAGACCTGCAGGGCCCCGGCGACCCCCGCGACCAGCAGGGCCAGGCCGAGCACCTTGAGCAGGAACGTCTCCTGCTCGGGGGAGGCCACGAAGCGGGAGATCTGCGGTCCGAACCGCAGGGCCAGCAGCAGGACCACCGTGACCACGGTCAGCGCGATCCCCACGGCCTGGGCCCCCGCCGCCAGGGACACGCCCCCGAGGAACGCCGTCATCAGCGGCAGGTACAGGGCCATCGCCAGGTCCTCGAAGACCAGGATGGACAGGATCACCGGCGTCTCCCGGTTGCCGAGCCGGCCCAGGTCCCCGAGCACCTTGGCGATGATCCCGGAGGAGGAGATGTAGGTGATGCCGCCGAGGACCACGGCCCCGGTGGCGCCCCAGCCGAGCAGCAGCCCGGCCAGGACGCCGGGGGTGGCGTTCAGGACCAGGTCCAGCAGGCCGTCCCGCCAGGACCCGCGCAGCCCGGTGACCAGCTCGCGGGCCGAGTACTCCAGGCCCAGCATCAGCAGCAGCAGGACGACGCCGATCTCGCTGGCCAGGTGCGTGAACTCCCCGATGTCCTGGAAGGGGACCGCCTCGGCGTCCGCCGTCAGCGGGTTCATGTCCCGGCCGAAGAGGATGCCGCCGTAGCCGATGCCCAGTCCGCCGAGCAGGTACAGGGGGACGGGGGACATCCCGATGCGCGCGGCGAACCGCCCCAGCACCCCGAGCAGCAGCAGGATGGCGCCGAGCTCGACGAGGGCCAGGGCGGTCGTGGTCATGGGGCGGGAGGGGTCACAGCGAGAGGATCTCGGACGCCTTGCGCAGGCCCTCGCCGGTGCCCACGATGATCAGCACGTCGCCCTCCTCCAGCAGGAAGTCCGGTCCGGGGGAGGGGTGGGTGGTGCCGGCCCGGATCACGGCGACGATCGAGGCGCCGGTGCGGGTGCGCATCCGCGTGGCCCCCAGGCGCTCGCCCACGAAGGGGGAGTCCGAGGCGAGCACCATCTGCCGCGTGGAGATGCCCGGGACCTCGGCGTGCTCGTCCTCCAGCTGGGCGACGAGCTGGGGGGCGGAGAGCAGTGCCCCGAGGGACGCCGCCTCCTGGGGGGAGAGCGGCACGGTGGCCACGCACGCGTCGGGGTCCTCGAGGGAGGACACGATCAGCTCCGTGTTGCCGTCCCGGTGGGAGACGATCCCGATCCGGCGGCCGTCCCGCAGCTCGATCTCCTTGCGCGAGCCGATCCCCGGCAGCGGGGTCTCATGCACAGTCATGCGAGAAGCCTAGGCCGCGCACGGGCGGGGGTGCAGGAGCGGTGCGCTATCGTGTCCCCGTGCTGCTCTCCGACCGCGATATCCGCGCCGAACTCGACTCCGGGCGCGTGCGCCTGGACCCGTCCGCGCCGGAGATGGTCCAGCCCTCCAGCGTGGACGTGCGCCTGGACCGGTTCTTCCGGCTGTTCGACAACCACAAGTACGCGCACATCGACCCCTCCCAGCCGCAGGAGGAGCTCACGCGCCTCGTGGAGGTGGACCCGGACGAGGCGTTCATCCTCCACCCGGGCGAGTTCGTGCTCGGGGCCACGTACGAGCAGGTCACCCTCCCGGACGACATCGCCGCGCGCCTCGAGGGCAAGAGCTCCCTGGGCCGGCTCGGGCTGCTGACGCACTCCACCGCCGGGTTCATCGACCCGGGCTTCTCCGGGCACGTGACCCTCGAGCTGTCGAACATGGCGACCCTGCCGATCAAGCTGTGGCCCGGGTCCAAGATCGGCCAGCTGTGCTTCTTCCGGCTCTCCTCGCCGGCGGAGCACGCCTACGGCTCCGGTCCCTACCTCAACCGGTACCAGGGCCAGCGCGGGCCGACGGCCTCCCGCTCGCACCTGAACTACCACCGCACCATCATCGAGCGCTGACCCGCCGCCTGTTCCGTCCCTCCACGAGGCCGTGGCCACCCGTCAGTCGAGGGATTCCACGCCTTCCGGGGGTGCGGGATGGCGGAGGATCCCTCAACTGACGGAGGGTGGTCGTCACCGCCCGTGCTCGAGCCGCTCGCGGACACGGCGGACGAGCCGGACGAATCCCTGCCGGAGGTCCAGCCAGGTCAGGCGGATGACCGTCCAGCCGAGCTGCCGGAACCGGTCGTCACGGTAGGCATCGGCCGCTTGTTGCTGCGCCGTCCGATGGTGGCTCCCGTCGTACTGGATGGCCATCCGGAGGTCGCGGTACCCGAGGTCGGCCACGGGCGTGTAGGGATCGGCGGGGTCGGCCGGTACCTGCACCCCGGGCTCGGGCAGCCCGGCATCGACCAGCGCCAAGCGGGCGCGGGTCTCCGGAGGTGAGTCGGCGCCGACCCTCGCCCGCGCCAGGGCGGCACGTGCTCGGCCAACTCCCTTGACGGACCCCGCGCGCCCCAGGGGCTCGGCCAATCCCGTGGTGGTGTCCAGTCCGTCCACCCGGTGCCCCCGGACCCACGGGCGATTCACGATGGCATCGGCCAGCACCACGAGGTCGGAGTCGTCCAGGCGGGGGTCGGCGGCGAGGTCGACCCAGGTCCGCGCGGCGGTGGTCACGGGCACGCCAAGCAGCATCGTGCGATCCGGCGTCCCCAGGGGGCTGCGGTGGGCCACGATGCCCCGTCGTTGCGCGGGTCCCTTCCCATCGAACCGGGTCACGTGGATCCGGTGCTCTCGTTCCAGGGCGGCCGGGACCGGCAACCGCCAGCAGTGGGCGGCCGTGGCATGGGAGGCCACGCTCGCCGGGTAGGACCGCAGGAGGGCGGCCAGGGCGGCGGGACCGAGCCCGTGACCGGGCGCCGGCCGTCCTCGCGGCCAGCGCAGGTCGGCCTGCACGTGGGCGTAGAGCCCGAACCCGAGGGACACGACGTCGGGGGATTCCAGGCGGTACCCGGGGACCCCCAACGCCCTCGCCTCCGCGCGGGTGAAGGGCCGTTCGTGGAGGAGCCTGGGAAGCGGGGCGCGTCGGCGGGGCATGGACCCATGGTGGCGGCCTTCCGCGGCGCGCGGGCGTGGACGCGACTCGGCTGTGGACAACCGCGGACCATTTCCTGCTGCGTGATCAGGTGTGGGATCCGACGGTCATGGGGTCTCGGGAAGCCGTCGCCTCCGACGACTGGGCCGGGGCTGGGGCGGCGGGGGACACGGGGCCGGGCCGGGAGGCGTTCACCGGGGAGCGGCCCCGGGCCAGTACGATGCCCGGCATGAGCACCACGTCTGCCGTCCCGGGCCCGGGGCCCGCCACGCCGGCCGGACCGATCGAGCGGCGGCTGGACCGCCGGCACGTCACGGCCTGGGCCCTGTGGGACTGGGGCTCGGCCTCCTTCAACGCCGTGATGGTGACGTTCGTGTTCGCCACCTACCTCGCGTCCGACGCCTTCGACGTCCCGGGCAACGAGGCCCGCGGGACCCAGTGGCTGACCGCGGCCAACGCCGTCGGCGGGATCGTCATCGCCCTCACGGCGCCGGTGATCGGCCAGCGGTCCGACCGCGGCGGCCGCCGCCGGCTCTGGCTGGGGCTGAACACGGGCATGGTCATCGCGCTCACGGCCCTGTGCTTCCTGGTCCGGCCGCACGAGTCCTACCTGCTGCTGGGGGTCATCCTGCTCGCGGCCGGGAACGTCTTCTTCGAGTTCGCCGAGGTCAACTACAACGCGATGCTGCTGCAGGTGGCCACGCCGCGCACCATCGGCAGGGTCTCCGGCCTCGGCTGGGGGGCCGGCTACGTGGGCGGCATCCTCCTGCTGCTCGTGCTCTACGTCGGGTTCATCGCGGGGGACGCCCACTGGTTCGGCATCACCGAGGACGACGCCCTCAACATCCGCCTCGTGGCCCTGTTCGCCGCCGCCTGGTTCCTCGTCTTCGCGTTGCCGGTCCTGCTCGGCGTGCCTGAGCACCGGCCCACGGCCCCGGGCGCCCGCGCGAGCCTGCCGGAGTCCTACCGCCGTCTCGGCCGCACCATCCGGGGGCTGTGGCGCGAGGACCGGAACACCTTCTGGTTCCTCGTCTCCTCGGCCGTGTTCCGGGACGGCGTGGGGGCGGTCTTCACCTACGGGGCCATCCTGGGCGTCGCGGTCTACGGGGTGCCCCAGGCGGACATCCTCCTCTTCGGGATCGCCGCCAACGTGGTCGCCGCCGCGGGGTCCTTCCTCGGCGGCTGGATCGACGACCGCACCGGTCCCAAGCGGGTCATCCTGGCCTCGCTGCTGGGGTTGGTGGTCACCGGGGCGGTCATCTTCTTCCTCGACGGGACCACGGCCTTCTGGGTCTTCGGGCTGATGCTGTGCTTCTTCGTCGGTCCCGTGCAGTCGGCCTCGCGGTCCTTCCTCGGCCGGCTGGCCCCGGAGCAGCGCGCCGGGGAGCTCTACGGCCTCTACGCCACCACGGGGCGGGCCGTCTCCTTCCTGGCCCCCGCCCTCATCTCCGTGACGATGGCCCTGACCCACGACGAGCGGTTCATGGTGCCCGCGATCCTCGTGGTGCTGCTGCTGGGCATGGCCTTCCTCCTGAGGGTGCGCGACCCGGCCGCCTGAACCCGCCGCCGGGAGGGGAGGGTGCCCCGGCTCCGCCGCCGTGACCGGGGCCTCCGGTCCCCGCGCCCGGGCGTGCCGGGCCCGTCCGCTAGGATGGGAGGCAGAACCCGACCCCCGACCCCTGGAGGCCGCCGCGTGCTGACCGTGCTCATTGCACTCTTCGCAGTGGCACTGGTCGCGCCAGTCGTCTTCCGGGTCCTGGACCGCAACGGGTTCTACGTCCTCGCCGCCGTGCCGGCCGCCGGCTTCGCCTGGCTGCTCAGCCGCCTGCCCGAGGTCCTCACCACCCAGCGCGCCGTCAACGCGGGGGCCGCGCCGCCCGGCCACGCCCCCGGCGGCCTCGTCCAGGCCTACCCGTGGATGCCGGACCTGGGCATCGAGCTCTCGTTCCGGATGGACGCGCTGTCGGCGTTCATGGGGCTCATCGTGCTCGGCGTCGGTGCGCTCGTGCTGGCCTACTGCGCCCGCTACTTCCCCCGGGGCGAGTCGCGCAACGCCGGCTTCGGCGCCCAGCTGCTGGCCTTCGCCGGGTCCATGTTCGGCCTGGTCACCACGGACGACCTGATCGTCCTCTACACCTTCTGGGAACTGACCTCGGTGCTGTCGTTCCTGCTGATCGGCTACTCCGCGCACCGCATCTTCGCCCGCCGCTCCGCCATCCAGGCCCTCGTCGTGACGACCTTCGGCGGACTGTCCATGCTGATCGGGCTCGTCATGCTCGGCCAGGCCGCCGGCACCTACCGCCTGTCCGAGATCGTGGCGGCCGGCCCGGCGCTGCTCACGGGACCGCACGCCGGGGCGTTCATGGAGTGGGCCATCGTCCTGGTGCTGGTCGGGGCGCTGTCCAAGTCCGCGCAGGTGCCCTTCCACTTCTGGCTGCCGGCGGCCATGGCCGCCCCCACCCCGGTGTCCGCCTACCTCCACGCCGCCGCCATGGTCAAGGCCGGCATCTACCTCGTGGCCCGGCTGGCCCCGGCCTTCGCGGAGTCGTGGTGGTGGCAGGCGCTCGTGCTCGGCGTGGGGCTCTGGACCATGCTCGTGGGGGGCTGGCGGGCCCTGCGCCAGACGGACATCAAGCTCATCCTCGCCTACGGGACCGTCTCCCAGCTGGGCTTCCTCATGGTCGCCAACGGGCTGGGGAACCGGGACGCGGCCATGGCCGGGCTGGCCATGCTCGCCGCGCACGCGCTGTTCAAGGCGCCGCTGTTCATGGTGGTGGGCATCATCGACCACGAGGCCGGCACGCGTGACCTCGCCCGGCTCTCCGGGATCGGGCGCAACCACCCCTGGCTGTTCGCCACGGCGCTCGTGTGCGCCGGCTCGATGGCGGGGATCCCGCCGCTGCTGGGCTTCGTGGCCAAGGAGTCGGTGCTCGAGTCCCTCGTGCACTGGGCGGAGCACGGGTCCGCCGCGGCCGGTCCCTGGGCCACCGCCTGGGCGTGGGCGCCGCTCGTCGGCGTCTCGCTCGGCTCCGTGCTGACCGTCGCCTACTCGGCCCGTTTCCTGTGGGGCGCCTTCGCCACGAAGTCGCTCGTGGCGGACGGGCGGACGGTGCGGGTGGAGGACACCCGCTTCGCCGGCGCCGTGACGCCCGGCGCGCTCGGCCCCTCCGCCGTCCTGGCCCTGGCGTGCGTGGCCGCGGCCCTGGTCCCGGGCACCGTGGAGGCCCTGGCCGCCGCGTTCGGCGCCGGCATGCCCCCGCTCGAGCCCGGCTCCGAGGCCGCGTACCTGGCGCTGTGGCACGGCCTGACCCCCGTGCTCGGCCTCTCGGCGGGGATCATCGCGATCGGCCTGCTGCTCTACGCCGCGAAGGACCCGGTGGCCCGGCTGCAGTCCGCGGTGCCGCCGTGGGTGGACGCCCAGCGCGTCTACCGGTCCGCGCTGGCGGTGCTGGACGACGCCGCCATCTGGGTCACGGGCCGCACCCAGCGCGGTTCGCTGAGCTACTACCTGTTCATCATCCTCGCGGTCGCCCTGCTGGCCCCGGCCGCCGCCCTCGTCCTGCCGCAGGGGGACGACGACGGCGCCCGGCTCGTGGAGTCCGTCCTCGCCTCCGCGCGGTGGACGTGGGCGGACTCGGTCGCCCAGGTGCTCATCGCGGCGGCCATGATCGTGGCCACGGTGGCGGCGCTGCGCGCCCGCAAGCGCTTCATGGCCGTCCTGCTGGTCTCGGTGACGGGCTACGGCCTGGCGGCCATCTTCGCCCTGCAGGGCGCCCCGGACCTGGCCCTGACGCAGCTGCTCGTGGAGTCCATCATCCTGGTGGCCATGGTGCTCGGCCTGCGGGTGCTGCCCCCGGGCTGGTACCGGCGCCGCCGCACGGAGTTCCGCGCCGCGCGGGCGTTCCTGGGCATCGCCTTCGGCGTGGTCATGGTCGGGGTCGCGATCACCATGCTGGCCTCGCGCACCGCGGACCCCATCTCGTGGGAACTGCCCCGGCTGGCCTACGAGGACGGCGGCGGGGCGAACATCGTCAACGTGCTGCTCGTGGACATCCGCGCCTGGGACACCTTCGGCGAGATCACGGTGCTGGCCGCCGCGGCCACGGGCGTGGCCTCGCTCATCTTCATCCAGCACCGGGACCGCCGCACGGCCAACCTCGAGGACGTCGCCTCCGGCTCGGTGGGCCGCTACCGGGCGCAGGGACCGCTGGAGACGCGGGAGCTGGCCGCGGTGCGCAAGTTCGCGATCGTGGACCAGGACCAGTGGCTGGTGGCGGGCCGCACGGTGGCCCCCGAGCGCCGCTCCATCATCTTCGAGGTCATCACCCGCCTGGTCTTCCACGTCATCATCCTGCTGTCGGTCTACCTGCTGCTCGCCGGGCACAACACCCCGGGCGGCGGCTTCGCCGGCGGCCTGATCGCCGGGCTCGCCCTGACCATCCGCTACCTGGCCGGCGGGCGCTACGAGCTGGAGCAGGCCATGCCCATCCCGGCCGGTGTCCTGCTCGGCGCGGGGCTCGCGGTGGCGGCGCTGACCGGCGCCGTCCCGCTGCTGGCCGGCGGCGAGGTGTTCGAGTCCGCGATCGTGGAGTTCACCCTGCCGGTGGTGGGGCACGTCAAGTTCGTCACCTCCACGGTCTTCGACATCGGCGTCTACCTCGTCGTCGTCGGGCTCGTCATCGACGTCCTGCGCTCCCTCGGCTCCGAGGTCGACCGCCGCGCCGAGGCCGAGGCCACGACCCAGTCCGAGGCGGCCCAGCGCCGCCGTCGGGACCGGGCCCTGGCCGGCACCACCACGGCCGCCGACGGGCACCGCCGCGGCACCGCCGCGTCCAGCCCCCGCCGTGCCGCGCGCGTCACCGGCGCCGTCGGCGTGCGGAGCGCCTCGCGCCCCGGGAGGTCCGGCCGATGAGCGTGAACATCGTCCTGCTGCTCGTGATGGGCGTGCTGTACGCCGGCGGCGTCTACATGCTGCTCGAGCGCACGCTGACCCGCGTGCTGCTGGGCATGGTCCTGATGACCAATGCCACCAACCTGCTGATCCTGGCCATGGCCGGTGAGCCCGGGGAGTCGCCGATCGTGGAGGCCGGCCTGGCCCCGGAGGACTACTCCGACCCCCTGCCGCAGGCGCTCACCCTCACCGCGATCGTCATCTCCTTCGCCATCACCGCGTTCATGCTCGGCATGATCTACCGGTCGTGGAAGCTGGGCCGGCGGGACGAGGTCCTCGTGGACACCGAGGACGTCAAGGTCGCCGTCCAGCCGGCCTTCGACGCGGAGGACGACGCCGTCC
Organism: Citricoccus sp. SGAir0253; assembly: GCF_005877055.1. NCBI lineage: Bacteria > Bacillati > Actinomycetota > Actinomycetes > Micrococcales > Micrococcaceae > Citricoccus > Citricoccus sp. SGAir0253. The sequence goes on from NZ_CP039424.1 coordinate 639,647, forward strand.
TGCAGGACGAGAGCTCGGAGTTCCTCGACGAGGACGAGGACCCCAACGCCGACTACGAGCACGCCACGGCCATCAACCCCACCACCGGGACGCTCGCCGTGCGGCCCCGGGGCGACGGCACCGTGCGCGTGCAGGCCCCGGCGGACCGGCACCTGCCCTCCTCCCCGGGCCGGCGGCCCTCGCAGGAGCCGGAGGAGGGCGAGTACCCCGTGGGCGCCACGGGGCACGGGGACCACCTGCCGGACGAGGACGAGCGGGCCGGCAGCCCGCGTTCCCGGCCTCGGCGGCACGAGCCCTGGGAGGACGAGGACCACGACGACGGCGGGCCGGGCCACGGCCGGGGAGAGGGGGAGCGGTGACGGACATCGTCTCGCTGACGCCGCTGGCCGTGCTGCTGCCCATCCTGGGCGCGGCCCTGGCCTTCGTGCTGGTCCGCCGGCCGCGCGCCCAGATCGCGATCACGGTCACCACCATCACGCTGACCCTCGTGCTGGAGTGCCTGCTGCTGGCCGCCACGTGGGACACCGGCGCCGTGGCGGTCTACCTGGGCGGCTGGGAGGCCCCGTGGGGCATCGCCATGGTGGTGGACCGGTTCTCCGCCCTCATGCTGGTGATCTCCTCGGCGGTCGTGCTGGCCGTGCTGCTCTACGCCTCGGCGCAGGGCATCACCGACCAGGACCAGGGCGGGCCGGTCTCGATCTTCCACCCCACGTTCCTCATCCTCGTGGCCGGGGTCTCCAACGCGTTCCTCGCCGGTGACCTGTTCAACCTCTACGTGGGCTTCGAGATCCTGCTGACCGCCTCGTACGTGCTGCTCACGCTCGGTGGCACGGGGCCGCGCGTGCGCGCCGGCATCACCTACGTGGTGGTCTCGGTGATCTCCTCGGTGATCTTCCTCATCGCGATCGCGATGATCTACGGGGCCACCGGCACCGTGAACATGGCCGACCTGGCGGTCAAGCTCGCCCAGCTGGACCCGGACGTGCAGATGGTGCTGCACGTCATGCTGCTCGTGGGCTTCGGCATCAAGGCCGCCGTGTTCCCGCTCTCGTTCTGGCTGCCGGACTCCTACCCGACCGCCCCGGCCCCCGTGACCGCCGTGTTCGCGGGCCTGCTGACGAAGGTCGGCGTCTACGCGATCGTGCGCACCGAGACCCTGCTGTTCCCGGGGGACCGGGTGAACTCGCTGCTGATGTGGGTGGCGCTGCTGACGATGGTCGTGGGCATCCTCGGCGCGCTGGCCCAGAACGACATCAAGCGCGTGTTGTCCTTCACGCTCGTCTCCCACATCGGCTACATGGTCTTCGGCCTCGGGATGTCCACCGTCCTGGGCCTGGGCGCCACCATCTTCTACGTGGTCCACCACATCACGGTGCAGACCTCGCTGTTCCTCGTCACCGGCCTGATCGAGCAGCGGGCCGGCTCGGCGAACGTGGACCGGCTCGGCGGCCTGGCCCGGATCTCCCCGCTGATCGCCGTCCTGTTCTTCCTGCCGGCCATGAACCTCGCCGGCATCCCGCCGTTCTCCGGGTTCCTCGGCAAGGTCGGCCTCATCCAGGCCGGCGTCGAGCTGCAGACCCCGCTCGCGTGGGCCCTCGTGGTGGGCTCCGTGGTCACCTCGCTGCTGACCCTGCTGGTCATGGTGCGGGTGTGGACCCGCGCGTTCTGGCGCCGCGTGGAGGACGTGGAGCACCCGCCGGCCAAGCTGGTGCTCGCCGTGCAGGCCCTCGAGTCCCGGGGGCACGCGGACGCCCCCGGTGCGCCCGCCGTGCGGGCGCCCCGGGGCGCGACGACGGGGCTCGTGGCACCGACGATCGGGCTCGTGGCGCTCGGGCTGGCCTTCACCGTCCTCGCCGGCCCGCTGTACGCCTTCGCGGACCGCTCGGCGACGGACATGCTGGCCCGCACCCCGTACATCGAGGCGGTGCTCGGCCCGGAGGCGGCCGCCCAGGCCGAGGCGGACGTGCGCTCGCTCGAGGAGCGCGGCGTCGTGGCGCCCCCGGCCCCGCACACCGGCCCCGGCAGTCCCCAGCCGCTCGAGGGCGCGGACTCCCGCGGCACGGACGCCGGCACCCGGCCCGGCGGGGACGTCCCGGGGGACGAGGGCGCGGGCGACGCCGGCCCGGCGGACGGGGGACGACCGTGAGCACGAGGACCGAGGGCCCGGCGGGGCGCGCGGGGAACGGGCGGGACACCGGCGCGGAGGGGCGCCAGCCCTTCTGGAGCCAGTGGCCCCTGCTGCTGGGGCTCACCCTGACGTGGGGCGCGCTGTGGCAGGACTTCTCCCCGGGCGTGCTGCTGGCCGGCGTGGTGTTCTCGCTGCTGGTCCTGTGGTTCTACCGGCTGCCGCGCGTGACCTTCGCGGACCGGTTCAGCCCGTGGCACGTGCTCGTGTTCACGGGCCGGTTCCTGGTCCACGTGGTCACCGCCTCCGCCTCCGTGGCGTGGGACGCGATCACCAAGGGGCCGCGGATCGCGAACTCGGTGGTGGCCGTGCCGCTGCGCAGCCACGACGACCTCGTCGTCACCCTCACGGGGCACGCGCTCGCGCTCGTGCCGGGCTCGCTCGTCATCGACGTGGACCGGCCCAGCTCCACGCTGTTCCTGCACGTGCTCGACGCGCGGGACGAGGCGGACGTGGAGTCGTTCCGGGCGGAGGCGCTCGCCACCGAGGCGGCGATCATCCGGGCGATCGGCTCCCGGGCGGACCTCGCCCTGGTCGAGGAGGACGAGGCGCGCCGGGCGGACCGCCGGGCCGACCGTGGGGGGAAGGAGACCCGATGACCGTGCTGGAGATCGCCGGCTACGTGAGCCTGGTGCTGCTGGCCCTCGGGGCCGTGGGCGCCATCTACCGGATCGTGGCGGGGCCGTCCATCCTGGACCGGGCCATCGCCACGGACGTGCTGCTGATCGTCATCTCCTCGGGGCTGTGCGTGGAGATGGCGGTGAACCACCACACGGACAACATCGTGTTCGTGGTGGTGGCCTCGGTCATCGGCTTCATCGGCTCGGTGACGCTGTCCCGGTTCGTGGCCGAGTCGCGGAAGGAGCCGGTCGAGCATGCCTGAGTCCTCGTGGTGGGAGGCGGCCGCGCTGCTGGCCGCCGGTCCGGCGGGCGCCGCGGCGCCCGGCCTCGACTGGCCGGCGGTCGCGGACGGCATCGCCGGCGTCCTGCTCGTGCTGGGCGCGGCGCTGTCCACCGTGGCGGGCATCGGCCTGCTGCGCTTCCCGGACCTGCTCTCGCGGATGCACGCCGCCACCAAGCCCCAGGTGCTGGGCCTGCTGCTGGTGCTGCTGGCCCTGGCCTTCGCGTGGCGGGCGTGGGCGTGGGTGCCGGTGCTCGTGCTGGCGTGGGTGCTGCAGATGCTCACGGCGCCGGTGTCCGCGCACCTCGTGGGCCGGGCCGGCTACCGCACCAAGCACCTGCGGCGGGAGATCCTCTACACGGACGAGCTGGCCGACGTCGTGGCCCGCCAGGACGACGAGGGCCGGCCGGTGACCGGGGCCGACCGCCGCACCGCGCCGCGCCCGGACCCCTCGGACCACCACGGCCGCGACTGACCCGGAGACGACGACGTCCCGGCCGGGACGGTGCCCGGCCGGGACGTCGGGGGGACTGCTCAGACCTCGGCGCGGCCGGCCAGCTGCTTGCGGGCGGAGCGGGCCTGCATCCGCTCGATCGCCTCGTGGGCGCCGCGCTGGGAGACCACGCGGATGAGGGCCGCGATCCCGGCGGCGATCGTGGCGAAGGCGATGGCCTCCCACATGTTGTTCTCGGTGTCGTCGAGGTCCTTCGGCGCGTCGTGGCCGGTGACCTTCCGCCATCCGAAGTCGACGATCTTCGTGCCGATGAGGCCGCCGCCGACCGTGACGCCGGTGGTGATGAGCTTGTTCACGAGGGTGTTCACGAGGGTTCCTCCCGGACGTGGTGCATGGTCGGGCCCAGCCTATCGGGTCGCCGCACCGGCCTCCGGACCCTTCCCAGGACCCGTCTCCGGGCCGGCGTCCGGGCCAGCGGCCCCGGCAGCGCCGGGGGAGTCGTCCGCGCCGGGCCCGGCCTCCTGCCGCAGGGACTCGGCCATGGCGTCGAGGAACTCCGCGACGGCGGCGCGCGAGTGCTCGGGCACGGCGCGGGCCACCTCCATCATCCGCCGGTGCATCCGGGCCATGTGCCCGCGCACCTCCCGGTGGGCGTGGTCCGTGGCCCGGACCACCACCGAGCGGCGGTCCTCCGGGTTCGGCTCGCGCACCAGGTGCCCGGAGGCGGTGAGCCGGTCCAGCAGCTTGGTCGTGGAGGCGGTGGAGATCCCGAGGTAGTCCGCCAGCGACCGCGGGGTGGGGCACTCGCCGGCCAGCTCGCGGGCGATGACGAACCGCAGGGCGTCCACGTCCGTGGCGTTCATGTCCATCCCGGCGCTCATCTGCCGGCGCATGTCCCGGTCGGCGGCCCGGAAGCGCCGGAGCGCGGCGAGGATGCCGACGGCGGGGTCGCCCGCGTCGAACCAGTAGCCCGCCGGGGGGCGCTCGCCGTGTAGCTCCGTCACGGCCTCGATGCTACGCTCAATTCACTAGCCAAGCTAGTGACACACTCATCGTGACATCTTCCCCGTAGGATGGGCACCACCTGAGCCGCCGCTACCCCAGGAGACAGCCATGGATCCCGACCCCTCGGACCATGTGGTCCTCGTGGACGACGACGACGAGGTCCTCGGCCTGGCCCCCCGGGCCACCGTGCACGGGGCGGACACCCCGCTGCACCGGGGCTTCTCCTGCTACGTCCTGCGCGAGGACGGCCACGTGCTCGTCACCCGCCGGGCCCTGGCCAAGAGGACGTGGCCGGGGGTGTGGACCAACGCCTTCTGCGGCCACCCGCGGCGGGACGAGGACGTCCTGCAGACCGTCCACCGCTACGCGCGGCACGAGCTGGGGCTCGAGCTGGAGGCGGTGCGCTGCGTGCTGCCGGACTTCCGCTACCGCGCGGTGGACGCCTCGGGCGTCGTGGAGAACGAGCTGTGCCCGGTCTTCGTGGCCCGGGCGGCCGGCCCCGTGCGGCCGAACCCCGAGGAGGCGATGGACCACCACTGGGTGGCGCCGCGGGCGCTGGAACAGTGGGTCCAGGCCGCGCCCTTCGCGGTGAGCCCGTGGATGGCGGAGCAGCTGCCCGGGGTCCTCGCGGCCCTCTCGGCGGGGGAGGTGGCCCGGTGAACGGCACCGACCGCCGGCTCCAGGCCGCCCTCGAGGCGGGCGCGGCGCGGTCCGGGGAGTACGGCGAGGGGCACCGTGAGCTGTGGGCGGCCCTGTCCGCGGCGGTCGACGGGGGCAAGAGGTTCCGTCCGGCGCTGGTGCTCGCCGCCCACGACGCCCTGGGCGGCCGCGCCCCGGGCCCCGCCGAGCGGGTCGGCGCGGCCCTGGAGATGCTCCACACCGCCTTCGTGGTCCACGACGACGTCATCGACGGCGACGTCGTGCGGCGCGGCCGGCCCAACGTGTCCGGGACCTTCCGCGCCGAGGCCCGCCGCCGCGGCGCCGGGGAGGAGGCGGCGCGCGGCTACGGCGACGCCGCGGGCATCCTCGCCGGCGACCTCGCCCTCGTCACCGCCACCCGGATGATCGCCCGGTGCGGGGCCCCCGAGGACGTCCTCGACGCCCTGCTGGACCTGCTCGAGGACGCCGTGCACGCCTCCGCGGCGGGCGAGCTGGCCGACGTCGGGCTGTCCCTGCCGCTGGACGGGCGCTCCACCGGCGTGGCCGACGCCGTGCGCGTGGCCGAGCTCAAGACCGCCGTGTACTCCTTCCGCCTGCCCCTCCAGGCCGGCGCCCTGCTGGCCGGGGCGCCCGAGGAGGCCGTCGCCGCCCTGGGGCCCGTGGGACGGGACCTGGGCATCGGCTTCCAGCTGCTGGACGACCTGCTGGGCGTCTTCGGCGACCCGTCCCGCACCGGCAAGTCCGCCCTGTCCGACCTGCGCGACGGCAAGCCCACCGCCCTGCTGGCCCACGCCCGGGGCACCGGGGCCTGGGAGCACCTGGGCGCGCTCGTGGGGGACCCGGCCCTGGACGATGGCGGCGCCGAGCGCGCGCGGGCGCTGCTGACCGGGTGCGGGGCGCGCGAGCGCGTGGCCGCCCTCGCCGACGAGTACCTCGACGGGGCGTTGCGCGCGGCCGGCCGGGCCCCCGTGGCGCCGCCGCTGGGGGAGGCCCTGGCCGGCGTCGTGGAGCAGATCCGCCGGACCGCGGCCGCCGCCCTCCTCCCCGCCGAGGCGTCCCCGCCCGCCGCGGCGCCCCCGCCGGCCCCCGGCGAGCGCGCGGGCGCCCGGCCGGGAGGCCCGGCGCGCCGGTCCGCGGCCGCCGTCGGGCCCGCCGTCGCCCGCCCCGGGACCCTGGCGGTGCCGCGATGAGCGCCGGGCTGCAGCAGCGCCCGGCCCCCGGCCGGCGCCGGGACGGTCGGGCCGCGCGCCCCGGCCCGGCCGCACGGGAGGGCCTGGACCGCTACGACCGCGTGGCGCAGGCGAGCGCGGGCGAGGTCATCGCCGGCTACTCCACCTCCTTCGGCTGGGCGTGCCGGCTGCTCGCCGAGCCGGTGCGCACCCACGTGCGCAACCTCTACGCCCTGGTCCGGGTGGCGGACGAGATCGTCGACGACCCGGACCCGTCGCTGTCCCCGGCCTGGCGCCGGGAGCAGCTCGACGCGCTGGAGGCCGAGGCCTACCGCGCGCTGTCCAGCACCCGCAGCACGAACCTCGTGGTCCACGCCTTCGCCCTGACCGCGCGCCGGTACGGGATCGGCCGCGAGCTCGTGGAGCCGTTCTTCGCCTCGATGCGGGCGGACCTGGTCCGCACCCACCACGACGAGGCCAGCCTGGGCGAGTACGTGCACGGCTCGGCCGAGGTGGTCGGGCTGATGTGCCTGCGGGTGTTCACGGGCGGGGACACCGCGGCCTACGAACGGCTGCGCCCCGGCGCCGAACGGCTCGGCGCGGCCTTCCAGAAGGTGAACTTCCTGCGCGACCTGGCCGCCGACCACGACGAGCTGGGCCGCACCTACTTCCCGGGCCTGGACCCGGCCGCGTTCAGCGACGCCCACCGGGACGAGCTGCTGGACGGGATCGACGCGGACCTGGCGGCCGCGGCCGCCGTCATCGGGCAGCTGCCGGACTCCAGCCGCCGGGCCGTGCTCGCCGCCCACGGGCTGTACGCCGCCCTGTCCCGCCGGCTGCGCGCCACGCCAGCCGAGCGCATCCGCACCGCCCGCGTGCGGGTGCCGGACGCCCAGAAGGCCCTGATCCTCGTGCGCGCCCTCGCGGGGGTGGCGGCGTGAGCGCGCGCCGCGCCGCGGGCGGCGGCACCCCGGGCGGCCGCACCGCGGGCGCGACGCCGGCCCGCCGGGTCGTGGTGATCGGCGGCGGCATCGCGGGCCTCGCCTCGGCCGCGCTGCTGGCCCGGGACGGGCACGAGGTGGACCTCGTGGAGGCCCGGGACGAGTTCGGCGGCCGCGCCGGGTCCTGGGAGCGGGACGGCTTCCGCTTCGACACGGGCCCGTCCTGGTACCTCATGCCGGAGGTCTTCGACCACTTCTTCCGGCTGCTGGACACCTCGGCCGCGGCGGAGCTGGACCTCGAGCGGCTGGACCCCGGCTACCGCGTGTTCTTCGAGGACGAGCCGGAGCCCCTGGACGTCCGCGCGGACCGGGCGCTCAACGTGGCGGCCTTCGAGCGGATCGAGCCGGGGGCGGGCCGGGCCCTGGAGCGCTACCTCGACTCGGCCCGGCGGACGTACGACATGGCGATCGAGCGGTTCCTCTACACCTCCTTCACCTCGCTGCGCCCCTTCCTCTCCCGCGAGCTGGCCGGCCAGCTGCACCGGCTGGGCCCCCTGCTGCTGGAGTCCCTCGAGCGCCTCACCGCCCGGCACTTCCGGGACCGGCGGCTGCGGCAGGTCCTCGGCTACCCGGCCGTGTTCCTCGGCTCCTCCCCGGACCGCGCCCCGAGCATGTACCACCTCATGAGCGCCCTGGACCTGACGGGGGGAGTGCTCTACCCGCAGGGCGGCTTCGCCCGGCTCATGGAGGTCCTCGTGCGCCTGGCCCGCGAGCACGGGGTGCGCCTGCACCCGGCCACGGCCGCCACGGCGATCGAGACCGAGCCCACCGGGGCCCGGCGCGGCGCCCGCGCCCGGGCCACCGGGGTGCGCGTGCGCGGGGCCGACGGCGCCGAGCGGGTGCTGCCGGCCGACGTCGTGGTCTCCACGGCGGACCTGCACCACACCGAGACCACGCTGCTGCCCCCGGCCCTGCAGACCTACCCGGAGCGGTGGTGGCGCCGCCGGACCTCCGGCCCCGGGGCGGTGCTCGTGCTGCTGGGCGTGCGCGGGGAACTGCCCGCGCTGGAGCACCACAGCCTGTTCTTCACACGGGACTGGGAGGCGAACTTCGGGGCCATCCGCGCCGGGACGGTGCCGGACCCCGCCTCGGTGTACGTGTGCCGGCCCTCGGCCACGGACGACTCCGTGGCCCCGCCCGGGCACGAGAACCTGTTCGTGCTCGTGCCCCTGCCGGCGGACCCGTCCCTGGGCCGCGGTGGGCTGGACGGCGGCGGCAGCCCCGCCGTGGAGGCGGTCGCGGACGCGGCCCTCGAGCAGGTGGCCCGGTGGGCGGGCATCGAGGACCTCGCCGAGCGCGTGGTGGTCCGGCGCACCCTCGGCCCGGCCGACTTCGCCGAGGACCTCGGCGCCTGGCGCGGCGGGATGCTGGGGCCGGCGCACACGCTGGCCCAGAGCGCGATGTTCCGGGCGTCCAACGCCTCGCGCCGCGTGGAGTCGCTCTTCTACGCCGGCTCCAGCACCATCCCGGGCATCGGCCTGCCGATGTGCCTGATCAGCGCCGAGATCCTGCTCAAGCGCCTGCGCGGGGACCACTCCGCCTCGCCGCTGCCCGAGCCCGCGCCCGCCGCGGGGCCGGTGGCCGCCGACGCCCCCGGGGAGGCGTGATGGCCCTGGCGTACCTGTTCTCGCTCGCGGTGAGCCTGGGCTGCATGGTCCTGCTGGACCGGCGCTTCCGGCTCGTGCTGTGGCGCGCCCCGCGCACGGGCGCCGTGGTGCTCGGCGTCGGCATCGCGCTGTTCCTGGCCTGGGACCTGGCGGCCATCGCGGCCGGGCACTACGCGGCCGGGCAGTCCCGGGCGATGACCGGGATCATGCTCGCCCCCGAGCTGCCCCTCGAGGAGATCCTGTTCATCACCTTCCTGTGCTACCTCACCCTCGTGCTGCGCGGCCTGCTGGAGCGCCTGCCGGCCGCCGCCAGGGACCGCCGGCGGGGAGTGTCCCGCGGGCCCGGGCCATCGAGCCGTCCCCGGGTGTCCCACCGGGAGCACGGGGATCGCCGGACCGCGGGGGTGGGCCCGTGAGCTACCTGGCCCTCGCGCTCGTGTTCGTGGGGATCTCGGCGGCCGTCGCGGCCGTGGCCACGTGGCGCCGCCGGCTCGGCGCACGGTGGTGGGCCATGACCGCCGCGACCATCGCGGTGCTCGCGGTGCTCACGGCGGTGTTCGACAACGCCATGGTCGCGGCGGACCTGTTCCGCTATGACGCCTCCCAGCTCACCGGCTGGTCCGTGGGGCTCGCCCCCGTGGAGGACTTCGCGTGGCCCGTGGCCGCGGGGCTGCTGCTGCCCTCGGCGTGGGCCCTGCTGCGGCCGCGGGACGCGGAGCGGGACGGACGGCCGGAGCGGCGGCCGGGCGAGGCCGGGACCGGGCGGGGCCCCGCCCCGCGCGCGGAGGAGGCGGCATGACGGCGGTGGCCACGACCACGGGAGCGGTCCGGCAACTGGTCGGCTCCTCGCGCCCGGTGAGCTGGGTCAACACGGCCTATCCCTTCGCGGCGGCCTACCTCATGGGCGGGGGAGGGATCACCCCCGCCCTCGTCCTGGGCACCGTGTTCTTCCTCTTCCCGTACAACCTGCTGATGTACGGGATCAACGACGTCTTCGACTACGAGTCCGACCTGCGCAACCCGCGCAAGGGCGGGATCGAGGGGATCGTCCTGTCCGACCGGTGGCACCGGCTCACGCTGTGGGCCTCGGCGCTGCTGGCCCTGCCGTTCGTGGTGGCGCTCGTGGCCGCCGGCACCGTCCTCTCCACCGTGGTCCTCGCGGTCACGCTGGCGGCCGTCGTCGGGTACTCGGCCCCGCGGATCCGCCTGAAGGAACGGCCCGTGCTGGACTCGATGACGTCCTCCACGCACTTCGTGGGCCCGGCGGCCTTCGGCCTCGCCCTGGCCGGCGGGGACTGGACGCTCGCCGCCGTCGCCGCGCTCGCCGCCTTCTTCCTGTGGGGCATGGCCTCGCAGGCGTTCGGGGCGGTCCAGGACGTCACGGCGGACCGCGAGGCCGGCATCGGCTCCATCGCCACCGTGCTCGGCGCGTCCACCACCGTGCGGGCCGCGATCGGCCTGTACGCGGGCGCGGGGGTCGTGGCCCTGCTCACCGGGTGGCCCGGGGCGCTGTCCGCCCTGCTCGTGGTGCCCTACATCGCCAGCATCCTGCCGTTCCGTTCCCTGCCGGACGCCCGGTGCGAGGAGGCCAACGCCGGATGGCGCCGGTTCCTGTGGATCAACCAGGTCACCGGATTCCTGCTGACGATGCTGCTCATCGCCATCGCGTGGGGGCGCTGAGATGGCCTCGCCACGGACCGGTGCCCACGCCGTCACCCCCGCCGCGGTCCGGCGCATGCTGGGGGTGCCGGGCCGCTGGTCCGGCGCGGTCGCGGCCCTGGCGACGGCGGCCAGCGTCCTGGGCCTGCTGGCCACGCTGTGGGACGGCCCGGTGGCGGCGGCCCTGTTCGCCCTCGTGCTCCTGGGGGACGTGGTGGTGCGGCTGGCGCCCCTGCGCCCGCCCGTGCAGGCCGTCACCGTCCTGTGCCTGCCGGCCGCGGCCTGGGCGGCGCTCGCGGACGCCTACCAGCGCGTGTCCGGCCTCGACCTGCTGGCCCACTGGGCCGTCACCGGGCTGCTCGCGGTCCTGGCCGCGGCGCTCGTGGGCCGCGGCGGGTGGCTGCGCGCCACGCCGGCCGGGACGGTCCTGCTCACCGTCGCCCTCGGGACCACGCTGGCCGTGGTGTGGGAGTTCGGCGAGTGGGTGGGACACACCCTGCTGGACCCGGGCATCCAGGTCGGCTACGACGACACGGTCGGCGACCTCGCCGCGGGCGCCCTCGGCGCCCTGGTGGCCGGCCTCCTGCACGATCGCCTGGTGACCGGGACGCCGCACGGCGGCAGCCGGGGCGGGGCCTCGCCCGCCCACGGGGTATCCGCCGAGGGGGCGTCCGCCGGCGGTCGCCGGACCGGGGCGGCGACCGACGGCGGCACCCCGGCCACGCGCACGCCGGCGGGCTCCCCGGGCACGCTCCCGTCGAGGCCCCCCGTGGGACCGGCCGCATGAGCGCCGGGACCGCGGCACCCGGGGGGATCCCCGAGGGGGAGGGGGTCAGCGTGGTCATCCCCGCCCGGGACGACGCCGTCCTGCTGGCCCGCTGCCTGGCCGCCCTCGCGCGGCAGACGCTGGCCCCGGCCGAGGTCATCGTCGTGGACAACGCCTCCACGGACGGGACCGCGTCCATTGCCCGCGCCCACGGGGCGCGCGTGCTCGAGGAGCCCTCGGTGGGCATCTGGGCCGCGGCCGCCACCGGCTACGACGCCGCCCGGGCCCCCGTGATCGCCCGGCTCGACGCGGACTCGCTCCCGCCCGCCGACTGGGTGGAGCGCATCGCCGAGGGGATGCGGCGCCGTCCGGCGTCCGTGGCGATCACGGGCTGGGGCGTCTTCGAGGACCTGCCCCGCCCGGTGGGGATCCCCGTGGCCGCCGCCTACCTGGGCGCCTACTACGCCCTGGGCCACGCGGCCGCGGCCGGGCCCGTGCTGTGGGGCTCGAACATGGCCATCCGGCGCTCGGCGTGGCACGCGGTGCGCGACCGGGTGCACCGCACCGAGCGCGAGGTGCACGACGACATGGACCTGGCCCTGGTCCTCGGGCCGCGGCAGGAGGTGGTGCTCGACCCGCGGCTCGTGGTGGGGGTCTCCGCCCGGTCCCTGCGCGGGGGCGCCCAGCTGGGACGCCGGATGCGCCGGGCCGTGCGCACCCTCGACCTCAACTGGGCCGAGTCGCGCCCCTGGCAGCGCTGGGCCGAGCGCGGCCGGGCGTCGTCCGCTCCCACGCCTCCACGGGACCCGGGACCACCACGAACAGCGGGTGCACCTCCGGCACCGTGACGTCCGCCAGCGGCGCGCCCCACTCGGGGCTGCGCAGGGCCAGCTTGGCCAGCAGGTGCTCCCACTCGTACAGGACCTGGCCCTCGGTGGCGGGGACCCGCGCCACGGCCGGTGTCCGGGCCGGTGCCCCGGTGACGCCGGCGACGGCACCCCCGGCCGGGCCCTCGACCGGCTCGGCCGGGCCCTCGACCGGCTCGGCCGGGCCGAGGGGGGACTCCGGGGCCGCGGGCGCGACCGGGGCGGGGTCGATGCGCGTCCGGTCGAAGCGGTAGCCTCGGGACTGCGCCTCGTCGGCGAGGGCCTCGAGATAGGCCCGCACCGCGGCGAGCGGTTCCGGGTGCGCCCGGAAGCGCTCGAGCTGGGGGTGGGAGCGGTAGCCGCGGGTCCGTCCGGCCAGCACGGCCTGGGCCAGCAGGGCCTCCCGCCAGCCGCCCGTGAGGCCGGGGCGGTCGAGGTACTTCGGGTGCAGGGTCCACAGGCGCATGGTCCCATCATCGCGCGCCTGCGCCGGTGGGCGCCGGACGGGACGCACCGGTGGGTGCCGGGCCGGAGAGGCCGACGGGCGCCGGACCGGAGAGGCCGACGGGCGCCGGACCGGAAACGCCGACGGGTGCCGGACCGGATGGTCCGACGCCCGTCGGGTCGGGAGGGGGTGGCCTCCGCCGGGGTCAGCGGGTGGGGGTGGGCTGGCCGGTGGTGGCGTGGCGTTGCTGGTACTCCCGGGCCACCTTGGCGTCGTGGGCGGCGCGCAGGGCCTGGTGCTCGGGGTTGCGGCGCAGCACGAGGTAGCCGGCGCCGAGGGCGAGGAACCAGGCCGGGGTGGACAGCAGGGCGGCCAGGGTGTCGGGCTGGGTGGTCAGGGCCCAGACGACGAATCCGAAGAAGCCGAGGACCACGTAGGGCATGAAGGACCCGCCGGGCATCTTGAACGCGCTGGCCGCGTGCAGGTGGGGGCGGCGGTGCCGGTAGACGAGGTAGCTGACCAGGATGATGGACCACACGAACATGAAGCACAGCGCGGAGATGGTGGTGACCAGGGTGAAGGCCTCGGCGACCCCGCCCTCGGCGTAGAGCAGGGCGACCCCGGCCAGCAGGAACATGCAGGAGAACAGCAGGGCGTTGCGCGGCACCTGCCGGGAGGACAGGCGGGCGAAGCGCTGGGGGGCGTCGCCCTCCTGGGCCAGGCCGTAGATCATCCGGGAGGTGGAGTAGATCCCGGAGTTCGCCGAGGAGGTCGCGGAGGTGAGCACGATGAAGTTGACCACCCCGGCGGCCCCGGCGAGCCCGGCCAGGGCGAACATGCCCACGAAGGGGGACTCCTCGGCGCTGTAGGCGGTCCAGGGCTTGACGGCCATCAGCACGACCAGGGCGCCGACGTAGAACAGCAGGATGCGCACCGGGATGGAGTTGATCGCCCGGGGCAGGGTCTTCTCGGGGTCCTTGGCCTCGGCGGCGGTGGTGCCGACCAGCTCGATGCCCACGAAGGCGAACACGGCGATCTGGAACCCGGCCACGAAGCCCATGAACCCGGTGGGGAACATCCCGCCCTCGGTCCACAGGTTGGCGAACGCCGCCCGGGTGCCGTCGGACTCGAAGCCGGTGATGATCATCACCAGGCCCACCACGATCAGGGCCAGGATGGCCACGATCTTGACCAGGGCGAACCAGAACTCGGTCTCGCCGAAGGCCTTGACCGAGGGCAGGTTCAGCCCCACCAGCAGCACGATGCACACCACCGCGGGGATCCACAGGGGCAGCTCGGCCCACCAGAAGGACACGTAGTGGGCGATGGCGACCACGTCGGCGATGCCGGTGACGACCCAGCAGAACCAGTAGGTCCAGCCGGTGAAGAACCCGGCCCAGGGGCCCAGGATGTCCGCGGCGAAGTCCGCGAAGCTCTTGTACTCGGTGTTGCTCAGCAGCAGCTCGCCCATGGCGCGCATGACGAAGAACAGCATGAACCCGATGATCATGTAGACGAAGATCACCGAGGGCCCGGCCACCGAGATGGTCTTGCCCGAGCCCATGAACAGGCCGGTGCCGATGGCCCCGCCGATCGCGATCAGCTGGATGTGGCGGTTGGACAGCGCCCGCTCCAGGTGCGGGGACTGCGGGGTCTCACTCGCAGGACGTGCTTGGGTAGTGGTCATCGAGGAACTCCAGGGGTTGCGCGGTGTCCGCGTCGTCGGTGGGTTCCTCCCCCTCTGTTGCACGGCCTGAGAGTTTTCGCCCCACCCGGACCCGGGGGAACCTGCTCCGTCGGCGAGCACGGGCGAGACCGCGCTACTTTCCAGAGATGCCTCGGTGCGGCGGTACGGGGACCTGAGAGTTTCCCGGGGAGGAAATTGCTCCTACGGTGCCCGACCGGATGACGGACGGGACTCTCCCGCCGCACGTCAACGGCTATTTCGTTGTGACAGCCATCACATCCTAGGGGCAATGAATGAGGAATGCAACGATTTCCTGCGCAGTGCCCCGCCGCGCGGCCGACGGCCGGGCCCTCCCGCCCGGTGGCGGCCCAATGGAAGGTGGGCCTCCGCCCGGACGCCGACCGGCCGGGTGGACTATGATGGACGCACATCTGGAACGACAGGGGAGCGCCTCACGGCGCTGAGAGTGCGCGCAGCGCAGACCCTCGAACCTGCCCCGGCTAGCACCGGCGAAGGAAGTCGAGTTCTCCGGTGGACCGCGGGGCGGGCATCCCGCACGGCCCAGGCCGTGCCGTGCCGGCCTCCCGGGTACACCCCCCTCCTTGGATCCTTGAGGAGGACGACCATGGGCCCCGCCCACCACACCCACCCCACCGACCGGTCCGCCCGGACCGGCACCGCCGCCGCCGGCCGGCGGCCCGTCCCCACGCGCCGCAACTGGCGCGTGGTGGACATCGTCGTGGCCGCCGTCATCGCCGTGGCCAGCGGCGTCATCTTCTGGGCCTGGAACCTGGCCTACGCCGGGATCGGCGGCCTGTTCTTCGCCTTCCCGCCCTCGGCCGGGCTCGTGGCCGGCATGTGGCTGTTCCCGGCCGTGCTCGGCGGTCTCGTCATCCGCCGGCCCGGCGCGGCCCTGTTCACCGAGCTGGTGGCCGCGGCCGTCTCCGCCCTGCTGGGCTCCCAGTGGGGCCTGACCGTGCTGGCCTCCGGGCTGGTCCAGGGCCTCGGCGCCGAGCTGGTGCTGCTGGCCTTCCTGTACCGCCGCTTCACCCTGCCCGTGGCGCTGCTCGCCGGCCTGGCCACGGGCGTGTTCGGCGGCGTCAACGACGCCTTCGTCCAGAACTGGTTCCCCGAGTACACCCTCGAGTGGAAGTGGATCTACGTCGCCTGCGTGGGCGTCTCCGGGCTGGTCATCGCGGGCCTGCTGTCCTGGCTCGCCACCCGGGCCCTCGCGGCCACCGGGGCGCTGTCCGCCCTGGCCTCCCGCGGGGCGCACCGGGAACCGGTGGCCTGATCCGTGCCCGAGGCAGTGCAGTCGCCGCCCGCGTCCCGGCGCCGGGCCCCGACGCCGGCCCCGCCCCTGGGGGACTCGCAGCTGCAGGGCTCGGCCGGCTCCCGGCCGGGCGCCGTCCGGGAGGGACGCGCGCCGGCCCGACCGGCGGGCGGCGCCACCATCACGGCCTCCGGCTGGGGCTGGCGGCACGCCGGCCGGGAGCGCGCCGCCGTCGCCGGCCTGGACCTCGTGGTGCCGGCCGGCCAGCGGGTGCTGCTGGCGGGGCCCTCCGGGGCCGGCAAGTCCACCCTCCTGTACGCCCTGGCCGGAGTGCTGGACCCCGCGGACGAGTCCGAGGAGACCGGCCGGCTGCTGCTGGACGGGGTGCCCACGCACGCGCTGCGGGGCCGCGCCGGGCTCGTGCAGCAGGACCCGGAGACGCAGGTCATCCTCTCCCGCGTGGGGGACGACGTGGCGTTCGGGGCCGAGAACCTGTGCGTGCCCCGGGAGGAGACGTGGGCGCGCGTGCGCCGCGCGCTGGACGCCGTGGGGCTCGGCGAGGCCGAGGGCATCTCGCTGTCCCGGGACACCGCCCGGCTCTCCGGCGGGCAGAAGCAGCGGATGGCGCTGGCCGGGATCCTGGCCATGCGCCCGCCGCTCGTGCTGCTCGACGAGCCGACCGCGAACCTGGACCCCGCCGGGGTGCTCGAGGTCCGCGACGCCGTGCTCGCCGTGGTCGAGGCCACGGGGGCCACGCTCGTGGTCGTGGAGCACCGGCTGGGCACGTGGGCCGAGCACGTGGACCGGTTGCTCGTCCTCGAGCCCGGCGGCGGGATCAGCCACGACGGGACCCCCGCGGAGCTGCTCGGCCCGGGCGCCGTGCGCGAGGAGCTGGCGGCCGCCGGCGTCTGGGTCCCGGGCGTGGTCCCCCAGCCGGTCCCCGCCCCGCCCTCCGCCATCGAGCGGTCGAATCCGCCCCGCCGAAGCCCCGTTCCGGGCCCGGACCGGGGCGGAATCGACCTGCAGGTGCCCGGTGGGGGGCTGCTGGCGGCGCGGGGACTGGCCGTGTCCCGCGAACCGGTGCGCCCGGGATGGCGACGCCGGCTCGGCCCGCCGCCCGTCCCGGTCCAGCGAGACCTGGACCTCACCGTGGGACCCGGGGAGGCCGTCGTCGTGACGGGGCCGAACGGGGCCGGGAAGTCCACCCTGCTGCTCACCCTCGCCGGGCTGCTGCCGGCCCACGGCGGCACCCTGCGCGCCGGGCCGGCGCTCAAGGGCGCCGACGGGGACCGGCTGCCGGACGACCCGGGCCGCTGGCGCGCCGCGGACCTGGTCAGCCGGATCGGCACGGTCTTCCAGGAGCCCGAGCACCAGTTCGTGGCCACCACTGTGCGGGAGGAGTTGGTGTTCGGCCCGCGGCACGCCCGCGACCCGCGGACCCGCCAGCGGCTGTTCACGGACGAGGAGGCCGCGGCCCGCGCCGACGAGCTGCTCGCGGTGCTGGGCCTGTCCGCCCTCGCCGACGTCAACCCCTTCACCCTCTCCGGCGGGGAGAAACGGCGGCTGTCCGTGGCCACCGTGCTGGCCGCCGGCCCGCGCCTCGTCTTCCTCGACGAGCCGACGTTCGGCCAGGACGCCGTCACGTGGGCCGTGCTCACCGGGCTGCTGCGGCGGCTCGTGGCCGAGGGCCGCTCCGTGGTGGCCGTGACGCACGACGCCGACTTCGCCGCCGCGCTCGGCGCCCGGGTGGTGGAGCTGTCATGACGGCGGCCGCCCCCTCCCGGCCGGTGGCCGTGTCCGTGTTCGAGCGGGCCAACCCGCTCGCCAAGCTGCTGGCCCTGCTGCCCGTCACCGTGGTGCTCGTGGCCTCGATGGACTGGGTGTCCTCGGGCATCGTGCTCCTCGCCGCGGTGGCGCTGCTGCCGCTGTCCGGGATCCGCACCGGGGAGTTCCTGCGCCGGGCGTGGCTGCTCGTGGCGGCGGCCCTCGCCTCCGCCTGGGGCACCGCCCTCGTGGGGGAGGACTCCGGGCGGGTGCTGCTGGCCGCCGGGCCGCTGGACGTCACGGAGGGCTCCGTGCTCGCCGGGGCCGCCACGGGACTGCGCATCCTCGCCGTCGCGCTGCCCGGGGTCATGGTGTTCATCACCACCGACCCCACCGACCTGGCGGACGCGCTCGCCCAGCGCCTGCGTCTGCCCGCCCGGTTCGTCCTCGGCTCGCTCGCGGCCTTCCGCATGCTCGCGGTGCTCACGGACGAGTGGCGCACCCTGGGCCAGGCCCGGCGCGCGCGCGGCGTGGGCACCGGCGGGAACCCCGTCCGCCGGACCGCGTCCTGGCTCGGCCAGGCGTTCGGCCTGCTGGTCCAGGCCATCCGCCGGGCCACCCGGCTGGCGGTGACCATGGAGGCGCGCGGCTTCGGGGCCGGGGAGCGCACGTGGGCGCGCGAGTCCCGGTTCACGCCCCTGGACGGCGCGGTGGTGGCCGCCGGGTTCGCCCTCGCCGCGCTGGCCGCCGGGCTGGCCCTGGGCACCGGGGCGTGGAACCTCGTGTGGTCCTGACCCGGCCCGGGGCCGCTCAGCCGAGCGGGCCGTGCTGCCCGGGGGCCAGGTCCTCGGCGAGGAACGCCGTGAGCCGGTCGGTGAGCTCGGCGTCCACGCCGAGCGCCACCCCGTCCAGGCTCTTCACGGGTGCCACCCCGCGCACGGAGGACACGAGCCAGACCCCGTCCGCGTCGAGCAGGTCGGAGGGGACCAGCGGTCCGTAGCCGAGGTCCCAGCCGGCCGCCTGGGCGGCGGCGAAGATGGTGCCCTGGCTGGTGCCCGGCAGGATGCCGGAGCTGCGCAGCGGGGTGACCAGCTCCACGGTGGTGCCGCGGCCGCCCGCGGCCGGCACGCGCCGGGCCATCAGCACGGTGGAGGTGGGCCCCTCCAGGACCTTGCCGTCGGCGGACACGAAGATCACGTCGTCCGCGCCCTGGGCCGCCGCGTGGCGCATGGCGGCCATGTTCACCGCGTAGCTCAGCGTCTTGGCACCCAGCAGCAGCCACGGGGCGCGCTCGGCGGCGGCCGAGTCGAAGCCGCGGTCCAGCAGGAGCACGTCCAGCCCCTCCCGCCGGGTGGCGGCCAGGCCGGGGGAGACAGGGGAGACCAGCACCCAGTACGTCCCGGTGAGCCCCGCGGCGTCCGCGGCCCCCGGTCCGCCCGCGGTCGCGCCCGGCGCGGCCGCCGCCCCGGACCGGGCCGCGGCCGGGGAGGTGTGGTCCGTCAGCTCGCCGTCCGAACCGGTGTCCGCGGTGCCGTGCACGTAGTGGCCCCCGCCCGGGGCGCCCTCGGGACCGCGCGTGGCCACGAGCTTCACGACGGCGTCCCGGCCCGGGTTGCCGGCGGCGTAGGCCTCGAGCCCGGCCAGGGCGGCGCGCCGCCACGTGGAACCGGAGGGCACCGGCAGTTCCAGGGCCTCGGCCGAGGCCGCGAGCCGCTCCAGGTGCGAGTCCTCCTTGCGGATCCGGTGCCCGGACGGACCGGCGACGGCGGTCATGGTCTCGAAGATCCCGTCACCGCGGGTCAGGCCCTGGTCCGTGACGAGGACGGCCGGCTGCCGCGGATCGGCCACCCGGATCGCCGGTCCGGCGGGGGAGGGCTCGAGGAACACGACGACGGAGCCGCCGGCGGCGGGGACGAAGGGGCCGCCGGGGGTGGCGCGGGAGGCTGCGGGTGCTTTCGTCATGCCGCCAGCCTACGCACCCCTCCGGCGCCGCCGCGCACGCGGCGCGGGGCAGGTGCGCCCCCGCCCCGCGCCGGTCGTGCCCCGCCCCGGTCGTGCCCCGCCCCGGTCGTGCCCCGCCCCGGTCGTGCCCCGCCCCGGCCGCGCTCAGGCCCGGGCGGGCTCGGGCTCGGCCCGGTGGCGACCGGTGCCGCCGACCCCGCCGGCCCCCGCGCCGTACCCCGAGCCGGAGCCCGCCGCGGGACCGGACCGGCCGTCGTCGGGCCCGTGGCCGTGGTCCCGCTCGAGGGCGGCGCCCTCCACGTCCACGTTGGGCAGGATCCGGTCCAGCCAGCGCGGCAGCCACCACGCGGCCTCGCCGACGAGGTGCATGAGCGCGGGCATCAGCAGCAGGCGCACGAGCAGGGCGTCCAGCAGCACGCCGAAGGCCAGGCCAAAGCCGATCGGCCGGATCATGGCGGACTCGGCGAAGACGAAGCCGCCGAACACGGAGATCATGATGATCGCCGCGGCCGCGACCACGGAGCGGCCGGCGCGCAGCCCCTCCACCACGGCCACGCGCGCCGGGGCGCCGTGGGCGTAGGCCTCGCGCATCCCCGAGGAGATGAACAGCTGGTAGTCCATCGCCAGGCCGAACAGCACGCCGACCATGATCGTGGGCAGGAAGGCCAGGATCGGCCCGGGGGCGTGCACGCCGAACAGCCCGGACAGCCAGCCCCACTGGTAGATGGCCACCACGCCCCCCATGGCCGCGAACACGGACAGGATGAACCCGCCGGTGGCGATCAGCGGCACCACGAGCGAGCGGAACACCACGACCATGATGAGCAGGGACAGCCCGACGACGACGCCCAGGTAGACCGGCAGGGCGGCGGCGAGCTTGTCCGCCACGTCGAGGGAGCCGCTCGTCATGCCCGCCACGGCCAGGTCGGTGGCCCCGCCGGCGGGGTCGGTGGTGCGCAGCTCGTGCACGAGCTCCCCGGTGGAGACCGCGTTGGGGCCCTCGGCGGGGACCACCTGGAACATCATCATGGTGGAGTCCTCGTTGACGGCCGCGGGCACCACGACCTCGACGTGGTCCAGGCCCGCCAGCTGCTCGCCGACCGCCACCTGCGCGTCGCGCACCTCGCCCTCGTCCAGGCCCGCGGGCAGGTCCGCGGTGACCACGAGCGGTCCGTTGTAGCCCTCCCCGAAGGCCCGGCCGAGGGCCGTGTAGGACTGGTACGCCGCGCTGTCCTGCGGTTCCGAGGCGCCGTCCGGCAGGCCCAGGCGCAGCGAGAGGAAGGGCACGGCCACGAGGCCCAGCACGGCGGCCGTGGCCAGGGCGGTCACCACGGCGCGGCCGGTGGACATCGGGGCCCGCCGGCCGGCGGAGCCGGCGGCGCGGGAGGCGAGCTGGCCGCCCGAGGCCACCTCGCGGCCGAGGTCCTCCTGGCGGCGCAGGCCGCGTTCCACCGCCCGGGCCTCGAGGTCCCGGGCCAGCCGGGCGCGCTCGCCGCGGCCGAGGGCGCGGTGGCCGATCAGCCCCAGCAGGGCCGGGGTGAGGCTCACCGCGATCAGCACGGCCACGAGCACGCAGAACGCGCCCACCGTGCCCATCAGGCCCAGGAACGGGATGCCCGTGACGTTCAGGGCGGCCAGGGCGATGATGACGGTCAGCCCCGCGAACACCACGGCGTTGCCGGAGGTGCCCGTCGCCAGGCCGATCGACTCGTGCAGCGGGGCGCCGTCCTTGAGCTGGCGGCGGTGCCGGTTGACGATGAACAGCGCGTAGTCGATGCCCACGGCCAGCCCGAGCATCAGGCCCAGCACGGGGGTCACCGAGAGCATCTCCACGGTGCCGGAGAACGCGAGCGAGGCGGTGGCGCCGATGCCCACGCCGATGAGCGCGGTGACGATCGGCAGCCCCGCCGTGACCAGGGTGCCGAGCATGACCACGAGCACCACGGCGGCCACCACGAGGCCGATCACCTCGCCGGGGCCCACGATGTCCGGGATGGTCTGGGACAGCGCGTTGGTGGGCAGGACCTCCACGCCGTCGATCGAGGCGCCCTCGAGCGTGGAGACGACGGCCTGCTGGATCTCCTCCGGCACCTCCGTGGAGGGCCGGTCGAACACCACGGTCCCGACGGCGGTGCTGCCGTCCTGCGCGACGGTGCGGTAGTCCCCGGCGAGGGCGAGCAGCGCCTCGCCGCGGTCCAGGTCGGCGCGCCCGGACTCGGCGTCCCGCGCCCCCCGCTCCAGCTCGGCGCGCTGGGCCTCGAGCTGGGCCCGGCCCTCCTCGAGCTGCGCGCGGCCGGCGTCGAGCTGGGCCTGCTGGGCGTCGAGCGGGGCGGTGGCGGCCGGCGGTGCCCCGGCGGCCTCGGCCTGGGCGCGGGCGGCGTCCAGCTGCTCCTGGCCGGCCCGCAGCTCGGCCTCCGAGGCGTCCAGCCGGTCCTCGGCGGCGGCGATCTGCGCGCGGCCGGCGTCCAGGCGGTCCCGGCCCTCGGCGAGCTGCGCCCGCCCCTCCTCGAGCCGGGCCCGCTGGTCGGCGAGCTCCTGCTCGGTGGCGAAGGCGTCCACCACCGAGTCCACGCCGTCGAGGCCCTCGACCTCGGCGAGCAGGTCGGTGACCTGCCGGCGCTGCCCCTCGGCGAGGGCCGAGCCGTCCGTGGTGCGGAAGACCACGGCGCCGGAGCCGTGGGCGGCCTCGGGGAACTCCTCCTGCAGCCGGTCGGTGACCTGCGCGGTGGGGGTGCCCGGGATGGTGATGGTCGAGGTCAGGGCCCCGCCGAAGGCCGTGAAGGCGCCGACCGAGAGGGCCAGCACCGCCAGCCAGGAGACGATCGCGATCCACGGGCGCCGTGCCGAGGCGAATCCGAGGCGGTAGAGCAGTTCAGCCATGAGCGGTCCTTCGGGAGGGGCGGGCGCAGGGGGGAGGGGCACACGGGGCCGGCGCCCCGGGCGGGGGCCGCAGGTCCTGCCGCCGAGTATAGTAGACGCAACGTCTCGTTTCGGAGAAGATCGCAGGAGGAAGCCCGTGGGAGCACCGTCGCCGGGGGCCGCCGAGCAGCGCGGGCGTCCGCGCAGCCAGAGGGCCCGGGTGGCCGTGCTGACGGCCGCGGCCGAGCTGATGGTCTCCGGCGGCTTCGCGGACCTGACGGTCGAGGGCATCGCCGCCGCCGCCGGGGTGGGCAAGCAGACCGTCTACCGCTGGTGGGGGTCCAAGGCGGACGTCGTGGTCGAGGCGGTCGCCGAGGGGTACCTCACGCTGCCGATCGTCTCCCTCGGGGACGCCGGCGACCTCCGGGCGGACCTGGCCGCCTGGCTGCGGGGCATCCGCTCCGCGATCGAGGAGGAGGACGCCGCCCGGCTGGTCGAGGCGATCATGTCCGCCCTCGCCTCGGCGGGGGAGACGTCCGAGGCCATCCACCAGTCCCTGATCCGGCCGATCATGGCCGAGATCGACTCCCGGTTCCGGGAGCACGACCGCGCCCACCCCGGGGCGTTGCCCGGGCCGCCGTCGTTCCTCGCCGAGACCGTGGGCGCCCACCTGCTGCTGCACGTGATGTTCGGCTGGCCCCTGGGCGAGGAGCGGATCGGGCAGCTGCTGGACCTCGTGGCCCCGGCCGCCCCGTAGGCTGGGAGGATGCTCTGGCCGCTCGCCGAGTTCGGCGCCCTCCCCCAGTGGCTGACGGTCCTGGCCTGGGTCATCGACGTCGGCATCCGGGTGCTGCTGCTGGGGATCGTGCCGGGCGGGCGCCGCCCCGCCGTGGCCATGGCGTGGCTGCTCATCATCTTCTTCCTGCCGCTGCCGGGGCTCGTGCTGTTCCTGCTGCTCGGCTCGTTCCGGCTGGGCGGCCAGCGCGGCTCGCGCCAGCGCGCGGTCACCGAGGCGCTGCGGCGCGCGACCGCCCACCTGGACCTGCCCAACGACGCGGGCGAGGCCCCGGAGTACGTGGTGTCCGCCGCCCGGCTGACCCGCAACCTCACGAGCTTCCCCATGCTGGACGGCAACCACTTCGAGTTCATCACCGACTACCGCGCGTCGATGCGGCGGATGGCCGAGGACATCGACCGGGCGCAGGAGTACGTCCACCTGGTCTTCTACATCCTGGCCGAGGACCCCGAGGGGCGGGAGGGGTACGCCGACGTGGTGCTCGACGCGCTGGAGCGGGCCCGGGCGCGCGGGGTGAGCGTGCGGATCCTCTTCGACCACGTCGCCACCCTGCGGGTGCCCGGCTACCGGCGGCTGCTGCGCCGGCTGGACGCCGCGGGGCTCGAGTACCGGCAGGCCATGCCCGTGATGCCGCTGCGGGGCAAGTACCAGCGCCTGGACCTGCGCAACCACCGCAAGATCCTCGTGGTGGACGGGCTGGTGGGCTACACCGGCTCGCAGAACCTCATCGAGCCCGGCTACAAGCGGCGCTCGTCCCACCGGCTCGGCCGCGAGTGGGTGGACCTGATGGCCCGGATCACGGGGCCCACCGTCGCCTCGCTGGACATCGTCTTCGTCACCGACTGGTTCTCCGAGACCGGTGACGACCTGCAGGGCCGGCTGCGCAGCCCCACCGAGGCGGAGCTGGTGGAGCACGAGGGCTCGATCGCCCAGGTGGTGCCCTCCGGGCCCGGGTTCTCCACCGAGAACAACCTGCGGCTGTTCAACCACCTGTTCTACGCCGCCACGCGCCGGATCGTGGTGGTCTCCCCGTACCTCGTCCCGGACGACTCGATGCTCTACGCCCTGACCACGGCCGCCCAGCGCGGGGTGGAGGTGGAGCTGTTCGTGTGCCGCAAGGCGGACCAGGTCATGGTCCACCACGCCCAGCAGTCCTACTACGACGCCCTGCTCTCGGCCGGCATCCGCATCCACCGCTACCCGGACCCCAACGTGCTGCACGCCAAGCTGTTCACGATCGACGACGACGTGGCCGTGTTCGGCTCCTCGAACATGGACATGCGCTCGTTCTCGCTGAACATGGAGGTCTCGGTGCTGATGGTCGGCTCCGAGATGGTGCAGGCCCTGCAGCCGGTCATCGAGCAGTACCGGGAGGTCTCCGAGGAACTGACCGCCGCGGAGTGGCGCGCGCGTCCGCGGGCGGTGCGCTGGGTGGACAACGTCTTCCGGCTCACCTCCGCCCTGCAGTAGCCGCCCGCCCCCGCCGAGCGGCCGCCCGCCCCCGCCGAGTAGCAGCCCGCCTCCGTAGCCGCCCGCCCCGGCCGGCCCACGCCGACCGCGTCGCCCGCCGAGGCGCTCCCGGGTCACGAACCACGGGTCCGGGCGCCCCGCACCCTCGGTTCGCGACCCGGGAGCGGGTGGGGAGGTGCGCGGGCGGGGAGGGGAGCGGGCGGGGAGGTGCGCGGGAGCGCCTGGGGAGCGGGCGGGGAGGTGGGTGTGTGGGAGCGCCGCGTCAGCGGGGGAGGGGGGCCTCGTCCGGGAAGGCCGAGCCGAGCACGCGCAGCACGCCGTGGGCCTTGGTGCGGACCTCGTCCCACTCCTCCTCCGGGTCCGAGTCGGCCGTGATGGCCCCGCCGACGCCGAGGGACAGCCGGGTGCGCACCGCTCCGCCGGTCGCCGTCCCGGTGGCGCCGTCCGGCCCGGGCGGAGCCCCGGCGGCCGGCTCGCGCGTGGCCACGAGGGTGCGGATGAGCACGCTCAGGTCGGCGGCGCCGTCGTCGGAGAGGTAGCCGGCCACGCCCGAGTACACGCCCCGGGGGCCGGACTCGAGCCGCTCGAGGATGTCCATCGTGGAGATCTTGGGCGCCCCCGTCATGGAGCCGGGCGGGAAGGCCGCGGCGACCGCGTCGGTCCGCGGGACGCCGGGCTCGAGCCGGGCGGTCACCGTGGAGACCATCTGGTGCACGGTGGGGTAGGACTCGATCGCGCAGACCCGCTCGGCGGCCACCGTCCCGGGCACGGCCACGCGGGAGAGGTCGTTGCGGGCCAGGTCGGTGATCATGATGTTCTCCGCGCGGTCCTTCGTGGAGGCCGCCAGCTCCGCCGCCAGCTCCCGGTCCCGCTCGGGGGTGGCCCCGCGGGGCCGCGTCCCCTTGATCGGCTCCGTCACCAGCCGCCCGTCAGCGGCCAGGGCCAGGAACCGCTCGGGGCTGGTGGACAGCAGCTCGACGTCGGCCGTCCCGTGCCCCGTGCCCGCGGCCGCCGCGGCGCGCAGGTAGAGCGTGAACGGGGCGCGGTTGGCCGCGACGAGGCGGCGGTAGGTGCCCCAGCCGTCGAAGGCCGCGGTCCCGAGGTCGGCCTCGAGCATGGTCGTCAGGCACACCTCGTAGGTGTTGCCCTCGTAGATCTCGTGCTGGGCCGCCCGGACCATGCCCAGGTAGCGCTCGCGCGGGTCGCGCACGGTGAACGCGGGGGCCGGGGGCGGTGTCCGGGCCGCGGCCGGGTCGCCCGGCTCCGTGCCGTCCGATCCGGCGCCGCCCGCGTCGCCCCCGCCCGCCGTGTCCCCGGCCACCGCCGCGGCGACCCGGTCCGCCCAGGCCGCGCCGCCGTCGTCGTCGGCCGACCACCACAGGGTGGTGGTGCGCTCCCGGTGGTCCACCGTGGCGACCCGGCCGGGGCGGAACAGCAGGGCGTCGGCCGGCGTGGGGGCCTCGGCGCGGGCCGTGGCCGCGCCGTCCGGGGACCCGGCCTCGCGCTTGAGCCCGTAGCCCAGCCAGCCCATCCAGCCGGCGGTGAACGGCCCGGCCGCCGGCGCTCCGGGCGTTCCCGCCCCGGACGCCGAGGGCTCCCCGGCGGGGTCGGGCCAGGCCCCGGCCAGCCAGCGGAACAGCGGGCCCGGGTGGCGCACGGTGACCGCCCCGTGCCGGACGGTGGTCACGCCGTCCCCGTGCCGGGCGACCGGGTCGCCGGGTGCGGCCACGCCGACGATCGCGTGCCGGCTGCGGGCCGGGGCGGGCGTCGTGGCGTGGTCGGAGCTCTCCAGCAGCATGGCCGTGGCCGCCTCGGGGCCACCGGCCGCGGCGAAGAGGACGTGCGGGTCCGCCGCGCCGGCCAGCGTGCGGCGGCGCCGGTCCGCGCGCGGCGGGGCGGGCACCTGGGACAGCGCCGCCTCCCAGCCGGGCAGCGTGCGCAGGGCCGCCACGAGGGCCGCCGCGGCGGCCGGGGTGCCGGCCGCGCCGTCGACCGTCACGGTGGCCGCCCCGGCCGGGTCGTCGCCGGCGAGGTAGGCGTCCTCCTGCGCGGCCCAGCGGTCCCAGTGGGCCGCGAAGGTCTCCCCGTCCCGCTCGAGGGCGCGGTGCCGGCGCGCCCCGGCGGGCATCTCCACCCACGCCAGCGCGTCGAGCAGCGGCCGCGCGCCCCGGTGGCCGGCGCCGACCCCCTCGAGGATCACGACGTCGGCCGGGGCCGTGGTGCCCGGGCGCCCGGGCGCTCCGGCGCTCCAGTCCCACCAGGTCCAGTGGGCGGTGCGGCCGGCGGCGAGCGGCGCGAGGACATCGGCGGCGTACGTCCCGAGGGCGGGGGCGAGCCCGTCCCAGCCGGGGTAGACGGCGTCCAGGTGGAACACGGCCACGTCGAGATGGGCCCGCAGCAGGGCCGCGGTCTCGAGGGCGAGGGATGTCTTGCCCGCCCCGGACCGGCCGTCCACGGCCAGCAGGAGGGGGCGGTGGGCCACGGTGTCCTCCGGTCGGTCGGTGGGGCGCCGCCACGGGGCGGGAACGGCACGGACCAGTCTACTGAGCGGGGCCGCCGGCGCCGTCCAGGTCGTCCAGCGCGCCGGTGGCGGCGGCGATGACCTCCGCCGCCGTGCGCATCTGCTCGGGGCTGAAGCCGGTGAGCCGGCGCATCATGTGCTCGCTGATGGGGGCGAAGACCGCGCGGCCGTCCTCGAGGGCCTGCGGGGTGTGGTGCACGATCACGCTCCGGCGGTCCGTGGTGGACCGGCTCCGCCGGGCGTGGCCGTTGGCCACCAGCCGGTCCACGAGGGCCGTGGTGGAGGCGGAGGTCAGGTTCAGCAGGCGGCCCAGGTCCTTCGGCGTGGTCTGCAGGCCCTCGGCCTGCCGTTGCATGAGCAGGGCCAGGGCGCGCAGGTCCGTGCGGAACAGCCCGTGTTCCTGCCCCGCGGCCTCCACGACGCGGTCCGAGGCCTCGGCGTACCGGCGCAGGGCGTGCACGAGCTCGCGCATCTCCTCGGCGCCACGGGCGGGGCTCGGCATGGAGTCTCCTTCGGCTGGCAAGTGGTCGGGCAGGAAGCGGTCGGACGGGCGAATGGGCGGGGGGTGGACGCGGGGACGGCGGGTCCTCGGCGTGGCCGGGACGATCGTCCAGTCTAGGGCGGCGCGGCCCCGACACGCCAGATCACTAGCCCGGAGAGTATCTTGACGATCAAGACATAAGCGGTACGCTGGGACCATGCCCAGAACCACCTCCCGCCCCCGGCACGCCGGTGCCCCCGCGTCCTCCGCCCCGGCCCGCCGCCGCGGCCCCGCCCTGCTGCGCATCGCCGTCGCCGTCGTGATGGTGCTGGCCTGGCTGGCCGGCACCGGCCTCGGCGGCCCGACCTTCGGCAAGCTCTCCGAGGTCTCCAGCAACGACCAGTCGACCTTCCTGCCGGCCTCGGCCGAGTCCACCCGTGCCGGGGAGTGGGCGGCGCGGTTCGGCGGCACCGACCAGGTGCCCGCGCTCGTGGTCGGCGGGCTGCCCGCGGGCCGGGCGCTGCCCGAGGATGCCACGGGGGAGCGGGACGCCCTGGCCGCCCTGGGCGAGGAGGTCGGGGCGGTGCCCGGCGTGGACCGCGTGATCGGCCCCACGGTCTCCGAGGACCGCGAGGCCGTCCAGTACATCGTGCTGGTGGACACCGCAGCGGCCGAGACGGAGGCGGTCGTGGAGCAGCTGCGGGAGGTCGTGGCCGGCGCCGCGGGGGACCTCGTCTCCGCCGGGGACGGCGCCCTGGCCGGGACCGAGCTGCACGTGGCCGGTCCCGCCGGGCTGGCGGCCGACCTGGCCGGGGCCTTCGAGGGCATCGACGGGCTGCTGCTCGCCGTGGCCCTCGTGGTGGTCTTCGTCATCCTCGTGCTGGTGTACCGCTCGGTGCTGCTGCCCGTGCTCGTGCTGCTGAACTCCGTGGCGGCCCTGTCCGTGTCCGTGCTGGCGATCTACGCGATGGCCAGGGCGGACTGGATCTCCCTCAACGGCCAGTCCCAGGGCATCCTGTCCATCCTCGTGATCGGCGCCGCCACCGACTACTCGCTGCTGCTGGTGGCCCGCTACCGCGAGGAGCTGCGCCACCACCGGCACGCCGCCGGCGCCCTGCGCGCGGCCTGGACGGGGTCCTTCGGGGCCATCACCGCCTCCGCCGCCACCGTGGCGATCGCGCTGCTGTGCCTGCTGGTCTCGGACCTGAACTCCAACAGCTCGCTCGGGCCGATCGCGGCCTCGGGCATCGTCCTGGCGTGGGCGGCCTCCCTGACGTTCCTGCCGGCCGTGCTGGCCCTCACCGGGCGGGCCGCCTTCTGGCCCTCGATCCCGCGGTTCGGCGTGCCGGTGCGGCACCGCCGGCCGTTCGCCCAGCCCCGCGACGCCGCCGGCGAGCCGATCCCCGGCCTGGAGGAGGACCACGGCGTGTGGACCCGCGTCGGCGCCCTCGTGGCGCGCCGGCCCCGCGCCGTGTGGACGGTGACGGCGGCGGTCCTGGTGGCCGGCGCGGTGGGCGTGACCCAGCTCCAGGCCAGCGGCGTGCCGCAGACCGACGTCCTGCTGGGCGACTCGGACGCCAAGGCCGGGCAGGTCGTCCTCGAGGAGCACTTCGCCGCCGGCACCGGCTCCCCGGCCACGGTCATCGCCCCGGCGGACCGGGCGGACGAGGTGCTGCGGGCCGTGGAGGACACCGACGGCGTCGCCTCCGCGTACCTGACGGCCGAGGGCGGTGCGCCGGCCGGGACCCCCGACCCCGAGGCGCTCGCCCGGATGCGCGACGCCGCCGGCGGGCAGGGCCCCGCCGGTCCGCCGGCCGGCACCGGCGAGCCCTCCGGGCAGCCGGCCGGGCCGCCGTCGGGCGCCGGGACCGAGGGCTCCGGCGGCCTCCCGCCGGGGGTGCCCACCCTGCAGCCGCAGGAGATCGACGGCCGCGTCTACCTGCAGGCCACGCTCGCGGACCCGGCCGACTCCGCGGAGGCCGAGCAGACGGTCGTGGCGCTGCGCGAGCGGCTGCACGCGATCGACGGGGACATCCTCGTGGGCGGCACCTCCGCGACCACCCTGGACACCAACACGACGGCCCAGCAGGACCTGCGCACCATCATCCCGCTCGTGCTCCTCGTGGTGCTGGGCATCCTGATGATCCTGCTCCGCTCGCTCGTGGCCCCGGTGCTGCTCGTGCTCGCCACGGTGCTGAGCTTCGGCACCGCCATGGGCGTCTCGGCGCTCGTGTTCGACCAGGTGCTGGGCTTCCCGGGCGCGGACCCCACGGTGCCGCTCTACGGCTTCGTCTTCCTCGTGGCCCTCGGCGTGGACTACACGATCTTCCTCATGACGAGGGCCCGGGAGGAGGCCGGCCGGATCGGCACCCGGGCGGGCGTGCTCAAGGCGCTCACCGTGACCGGCGGGGTCATCACGTCCGCGGGCATCGTCCTGGCGGCCACGTTCGCCGCGCTCGCCGTGATCCCGCTCATGTTCATGGTGCAGCTGGCGTTCATCGTGGCGTTCGGCGTGCTGCTGGACACCTTCCTGGTGCGCTCCCTGCTGGTCCCGGCGCTGACCCACGACATCGGGCCGGCCGTCTGGTGGCCCTCCCGGCTCGCGCGCCGGGCGGAGACCCCCGACGGCGGCACCCCGGCGGGCACCGGTCCGGCCGGCGCGGCCGGTGATGCCGGCGACGCGCCGGCGTCCGACGCAGACGGGCGCGGGCGCCTGGCCGTGGACGCCTGATCTGCGGGCGCCTGGCCGTGGACGCCTGACCCTCGGCACCCGGGCCGCGGGGCCCGGGCCGCGGGGCCCGAGGCCCGGGTTCCGCGCCGGGGCGGGCGGGGCCACGGCGACCGTGCCCGCACGAGCGGGGCCCCGGCATCGGGAGGATGCCGGGGCCCCGCTCGGGCCGTCCGCCCCGCGCGGCGGGGCGTGGCGGTCAGGACTTCTTGCCGGTGCTCTTCCGCGCCGCGCCCTTCTCCGTGGTCTCCCCGGCGGAGCTCAGCTCGCCGGCCTCGTTGGTCAGGAACGCCCGCAGGAACCACTGGAACTGCTCGAGGGCGCCGGTCTGGCCGATGAGGATGTCCTCGGTGACCGGGTCGAGCTTGCCGACCTCCTCGACCGCGTTGCGGTGGTCGCCGATGACCCCGTCGTAGACCTGGTCCAGGGCCGCGATGTGGGCGATGGTGTCCGCCCGGCCGAGGTCGTAGTCGTCCCACGTGCGCTCGGCCACGAGGGCGCCCGGGGTGCCCTTGGGGGAGACACCCAGGGTGGCCATGCGCTCGGCCAGCACGTCCACGGCCGCGCGGACCTCCTCGATCTGCGGGTCCAGCATCTCGTGCACGCCGATGAAGTTCCGGCCCACCACGTTCCAGTGCGCGTGCTTCAGGGTCAGCTGCAGGTCGTTGAGCGCGTGCAGGCGCATCTGCAGGATCTCGCCGACGCGGTGGCCGTCCTCGAGCTCGAGTCCGGGAACCGTGTACCGGGCGGTGGTGTCCTTGGCTGCCATGATGACTCCTTTCCGTGCGGCGCCGGCCGGTCGGGCGGGTGCCGCGGTGGGTTGTCCCTTCACTCAAACATCCTTGTGGGAGGCGTGCAAGGAGCGCCCAGCTGGCACTCAGGAAACGGCCAGGCCCTTCCCGGGTTGCTCGGGGGCGGCCCGGGAATGAATCCCCGCGGGGTGCCGTTGTACCCCTCGGCACAGAGTTGAGCCACGTCCGCTCAAGGCAGATTGACAGGGAACTCCCGGACGTGAAACCTTGAGTCCTGAAGGCTCAGGTGGCTGGATGGCAGGTGATCCGCAGGACCGCCGGCCGCCCGTCCCTGGCCTGGCCAACTCGACATCCGTGAAGGAAAGGAACCCCCATGTCCCGTGCAGTGGGAATCGACCTCGGTACCACCAACTCCGTCGTCTCGGTCCTCGAGGGCGGCGACCCCGTCGTCATCGCCAACGCCGAGGGCTCCCGGACCACCCCGTCCGTCGTCGCCTTCTCCAAGTCCGGCGAGGTCCTGGTCGGCGAGATCGCCAAGCGCCAGGCCGTCAACAACCCCGAGCGCACCATCGCCTCCGTCAAGCGCCACATGGGCACCGACTGGACCACCGAGATGGACGGCAAGAAGTACACCCCGCAGGAGATCTCGGCGCGCACGCTGATGAAGCTCAAGCACGACGCCGAGGACTACCTGGGCGAGAAGGTCACCGACGCGGTCATCACCGTGCCGGCGTACTTCAACGACGCGGAGCGCCAGGCCACCAAGGAGGCCGGCGAGATCGCGGGCCTGAACGTCATGCGCATCATCAACGAGCCCACCGCGGCGGCCCTGGCCTACGGCCTGGAGAAGGGCAAGGAGGACGAGCTCATCCTGGTCTTCGACCTCGGCGGCGGCACCTTCGACGTGTCCCTGCTCGAGGTGGGCAAGGACGAGGACGACTTCTCCACCATCCAGGTGCGCGCCACCGCGGGCGACAACCGCCTCGGCGGCGACGACTGGGACCAGCGGATCGTCGACTGGCTCCTGCAGCAGGCCAAGTCCAAGGGTGCCGACCTGTCCAAGGACAAGATCGCCCTGCAGCGCCTGAAGGAGGCCGCCGAGCAGGCCAAGAAGGAGCTGTCCTCGGCCTCGTCCACGAACATCTCGCTGCAGTACCTCTCCGTGACCCCGGAGGGCCCGGTGCACCTGGACGAGCACCTGTCCCGCGCCAAGTTCCAGGACATGACCTCCGACCTGCTGGAGCGCACCCGCAAGCCGTTCCAGGACGTCATCAAGGAGGCCGGCGTCTCCGTCAAGGACATCGCCCACGTCATCCTCGTCGGCGGCTCCACCCGCATGCCGGCCGTGGCCGAGCTCGTCACGGAGCTGACCGCCGGCCAGGAGCCCAACAAGGGCGTGAACCCGGACGAGGTCGTCGCCGTGGGCGCCGCCCTGCAGGCGGGCGTGCTCAAGGGCGAGCGCAAGGACGTGCTGCTGATCGACGTCACCCCGCTCTCGCTGGGCATCGAGACCAAGGGCGGCGTGATGACCAAGCTCATCGAGCGCAACACGGCCATCCCGACCAAGCGCTCGGAGACGTTCACCACGGCCGAGGACAACCAGCCGTCCGTGTCCATCCAGGTGTTCCAGGGCGAGCGCGAGTTCACCCGGGACAACAAGCCGCTGGGCACCTTCGAGCTGACGGGCATCGCCCCGGCCCCGCGCGGCGTGCCGCAGATCGAGGTCACCTTCGACATCGACGCCAACGGCATCGTCCACGTCTCCGCCAAGGACAAGGGCACCGGCACCGAGCAGTCCATGACCATCACGGGCGGCACCTCGCTGTCCGACGAGGACATCGACCGCATGGTGAAGGACGCCGAGGCCCACGCGGCCGAGGACAAGGAGCGCCGCGAGGCCGCCGAGCGCCGCAACCAGGCCGAGCAGACCGCGTACTCCGTGGACAAGCTGCTCAAGGACAACGGGGACAAGCTGCCGGAGGACGTCAAGACCGAGGTCCAGGCCGACGTCGACGCCCTCAAGGCGGCCCTGGATAAGCAGGGCAACGACGACGAGGTCAAGGCCGCGTTCGAGAAGCTGCAGTCCTCCCAGACCCGGATCGGTGAGGCCCTGTACGCCTCCCAGGGCGCCGAGGCCGGCGCCGCCGCCGGGGCCGGGACCGACGGCGGCTCCTCCGCCGGCGGCGCGGGCGACGAGGACATCGTCGACGCCGAGGTCGTGGACGAGGACGAGCCCAAGGGCGAGTCCAAGTAGTCCCCGCGTCCCAGCACCCCTGACACACCCCGGCCCGCCCCAGCGGCGGGCCACCGGACCCGGGCCGGCCGCCCTCGCCCCACGGCGTGGACGGCCGGCCCGGGGGCACCGGAGGAAAGGACCCCAGACCATGCCCCACCACGGACACGACGAAGAGCACGACCAGCACGAGGAGCCGGTGAGCTTCCAGGACAAGCGCCGCATCGACCCCGAGACCGGCCGGGTCCGCCAGCCGCAGGACGTCCCGGCGGAGGACGGCGACGCGCTGTCCCAGGCCGAGAGGATCCTCAACGACGCCGCCGGCGCGGACGCCGCGGACGAGGGCATCACCGGTGCCCAGGAACCGGACGTCGCGGGGGTCTCCGCCCGCGAGGAGGAGCTCCGCGCCGACCTGCAGCGGCTGCAGGCAGAGTTCGTGAACTACAAGCGCCGCGTGGAGCGGGACCGGAACGTGGCCAAGGACGCGGCCATCGTCTCGGTCATCAGCGCCCTGCTGCCGGTCCTCGACGACCTGGACGCCGCGCGCGCCGCCGGCGACCTCGCCGAGGGGCCGTTCGCCGCGATCGCCACGAAGTTCGACGGGGTGCTCGCGGGCTTCGGCCTGGAGCGCCAGGACCAGGAGGCCCTGGGCGGCGAGCCGTTCGACCCGTCCCAGCACGAGGCGGTCATCCGCCAGCCCAGCGCCGAGGTCCCGGAGGAGCACATCGTCCAGGTCTTCCGCAACGGCTACGTCCGTGAGGGCCGGGTGCTGCGGGCGGCCCAGGTGATGGTCTCCGCCGGCGCCGAGGGCTAGTCCCCGCCCCGCCAGGGAACCGACCAGACGCGAAAGGAGGCACCATGGCCTCACAGGATTGGGTGGACAAGGACTTCTACGCCACCCTCGGTGTCTCCAAGGACGCCTCGGAGGCCGACATCAAGAAGGCCTACCGGAAGCTCGCCCGCAAGTTCCACCCGGACCAGAACCCGGGGGACGCCGCGGCCGAGAAGCGGTTCAAGGAGATCACCGAGGCCAATGCCGTGCTCTCGGACCCCGAGGAGCGCCAGCAGTACGACGCCATCCGGGCCATGGGCTCCGGCGCGCGGTTCAGCGCGCCGGGGGCCGGGGCCGGCGCCGGTGCCGCCGGCGGGGGCTTCGAGGACCTCTTCGGCGGCCTGTTCACCGGCGGGGGCGGGCGCAGCCGCTCCTACTCCACGAGCGGTGACATCCCGCCGGAGTTCGCCGACCTGTTCGGCGGCTTCGGCGGCGGGGGCGGGTTCTCCGGCGCCCCGGGCGGCGGCCGCGGCGGCTTCGGCGGCTACGGCACCCCCACCAAGGGCGCGGACCGCACCGCCACCACCACGATCTCCTTCGCCGGGGCGATGCGCGGCACCACCATCTCGCTGCGCGAGCCGGACGGGGACGTCATCGACGTGCGCATCCCGGCCGGCATCCGGGACGGCCAGAAGGTGCGCGCCCGCGGCAAGGGCGCGCCCGGCTCGGCCGGCCCCGGGGACCTCATGGTCACGGTGAAGGTGCGCGAGCACCCGTTCTTCCACCGCGAGGGGGACAACCTGCGCATCCAGGTGCCCGTCACGTTCGACGAGGCGGCCCTGGGCGCCACCATCCAGGTCCCCACGCTGGACGGCCCGGTCAAGGTGCGCGTGCCGGCCGGGTCCTCCTCGGGCCGCGTGCTGCGGGTCAAGGGCCGCGGGGTGAAGACCGCCAGGGCCGCCGGCGACCTGCTCGTGGAGCTGCAGGTCGCCGTGCCGGGCTCCCTGTCCGACGAGGCGCGCGCCGCGGTCGAGGCCTACGCCGCGGCGGCCGCCGGCCACGACCCGCGCGCGCAGCTGGCGGAGAAGGCACGGCTGTGACCACGTCCTGGGAGGAGCCCGTCTACGTCATCTCGGTCGCGGCCGAGCTGGCGGACATGCACCCGCAGACCCTGCGCCAGTACGACCGGCTCGGCCTGGTGGTGCCGCAGCGCCAGGGCGGCCGGCAGCGCCGCTACTCCCGCCAGGACGTGCACCGGCTGCGCACCATCCAGCAGCTCTCCCGCGAGGGCGTGTCCCTCGAGGGCATCCGCCGGATCGTGCAGCTGGAGGGGGAGGTCGAGCAGCTGCAGCGGACCGTGGCCGAGCTGGCCGGGCAGATCCAGGCCTTCCAGGCCTTCGCCCGCTATCCGCGGGTGTTCGCCGCCGGGGCGCAGGGGGACGTCACCACCACGTTCGACGCCGGCCCGGACGCCGAGCACCCCGGCCAGCCCGGGACCCGGCGCGCCGGCCGGCCGGGGCGGCGCGCCCCGCGCCCGCTGCGGCCCGCCGCCGCCATCACCGCGGGGCCGACGACGTCGGCCCTGCCCGCCAGGCCCGCCCCCGGGGTGCTGGTGTGGAAGCCGAAGCGCTGACCCCGGGCCAGGCCGCCCGGCGGGACGTCTGGGACCCCGCCGAGCGGCGGGCCACGCGCGAGCGGCTCCGGGCGGACATGCGCCGCCGGCACCTTCTGGGCCCGCGGCAGCGCTCGGCGCTGGACGGGCTCGTCCACGCCCTCAAGCCCCGGTCGATGGACCCCTCGTTCCCGGCCCGGGTCCTGCTGGCCTACGACCTCGGCAGCGCCCGGCGCCCGGCGGCCGCGGTGGTCGCGGTGGGGGAGCCCGCCACGGCCACGCACATGACGTGGCAGGTCTCCGGGATGGGCGTGTTCGTGCACACCGCGATGTGGGGCAGCGTGCGCGAGGCGGGCCAGCTGTGGGCCGCCCAGCGCGCGGCGGGGGCGGCGGACCCGTGCGTGGTGTCCTGGCTCGGCTACCACCCGCCCGGTCCCTGGGGCGCGCTGGCCGGCCGGCACGCCCTGCGCGGCGGGGCCCGGCTCGCGCTGCACCTGGCCGGGTGGTTCGAGTACCGCGAGCGGCTGGCCGCGGGCCGCGGCGCCGCCCTGGGCGCCCGACCGGGTGCTGGACGTGGCGATGGACCGGGTGCCGCGCCGGCGCCGGTCCCCGCGGCGGGGGCCGCCCTGCCGGTCCACACGGCCGTGGAGGCCCATTCCTACGGCACCCTCGTGGCCGCCCGGGCCCTGCAGATCCTGCAGCGCCGCACCCCACCGCGCTCCGTGGACGCCCTCGTGGTGTCCGGGGCGGTGGGACTGCCGCGCGACCTGGCCGGCCACCCCGAGCTGCTGGGGCTGACCGCGGACCAGGTCTACTTCGCCCTGACCCGGTCCGACTACCTGTCCTGGCTGGGCACCCGCCTCTCGGGACGCCGGCCGTGGCGGAAGGCCACCCGGCTGAAGATCGCGGCGGACGAGGCGCTCGACCTGGCCGCGGCCGTCGGGCACAACACCTCGCGGTTCCGCCCGGACGCCGGGTTCCTCCACCGCGGGCGCGGCTACCGGGACGTGGGCACCGCCTCGCTGTACCGGATCGCCCGGGCCACCGCCGGCCTCGCCGTGGACTGAGCCCGGCCAGACCCCCGGCGGCCCCGGCCGCCGAGGGCGCAGCGGACCGCCGGGCCCGGACCGTCCGGCCCGGCCCCGTGCGCCCGGTCCCGCCGGCTCAGCCCCGCGGGCTCAGCCCCGCCGGGCCGGGCCGTCCGCAGGGGCCCGACCGGCCCCGTCGGCGTCGTCCCCGGGGACGGGATCCCCGGCGGTCCAGCCATCGGCGTAGGTGCCGGTCCCGTAGTCGTAGTCCACGGGCTGGCCCTCCTCGTCCGTGCGCTGGTACCACTCCGTGACCTCATCGGCCGTGGAGTCGAAGTCGGCCCCGGCCCCGCGGCC
Source organism: Citricoccus sp. SGAir0253 (assembly GCF_005877055.1). Lineage (NCBI taxonomy): Bacteria > Bacillati > Actinomycetota > Actinomycetes > Micrococcales > Micrococcaceae > Citricoccus > Citricoccus sp. SGAir0253. The sequence goes on from NZ_CP039424.1 coordinate 676,660, forward strand.
CTCGGGGGCGCGGCGGACGGAGAGCTCGAAGTCGTCGCCGTGGTCCTCGATGCCCCGGCGGACCGCGTTGGACAGGGCGGTGGCCGCGTAGTCCCGGCGGATGGCGGCCGGGTCCGTGGACAGGTCCCGCAGGAACGCCACGATCATCAGCAGCAGCACCACCGAGAACGGCAGGGCGATGAGGATGGTCAGGTTCTGGAGGCCGGACAGGGCGGACTCCCCGCCGGTCAGCAGCATGACCACGGCGATGCCCATCATGCACAGGCCCCAGAAGACCACGACCCAGGACTTCGGGGCCGGGTCACCCCGGGAGGACAGCGTGCCCATGACCACCGAGGCGGAGTCGGCCGAGGTGATGAAGAAGATGGACAGCACCACCATGATGACGATCGGCGTGAAGCCGGCCCAGGGCAACTGGCCGAACAGGGCGAACAGCAGGGACTCGGGGGAGGCCTCGCCGTCGATGCCCGGTGCCCCGTTGCGGTTCATCCAGATCGCGGCCCCCCCGAAGACGGTGAAGGCGAAGACCAGGATGGCCGTGGGGACCCCGATCACCACGAGCACGAACTCGCGCAGGGTGCGGCCGCGGGAGACCCGGGCGATGAAGACGCCGACGAACGGGGTCCACGCGATCCACCAGGCCCAGTAGAAGGCGGTCCACAGGGACTGGAACTCCACGGTCTCCGCGCCCCAGGAGAGGGACTTGCCCATCATGGCGAAGAACTGGTCGAGATACTGCATCACCCCGGAGGGGAGCAGGTTCAGCATGAACAGGGTCGGCCCGGTGACGAAGACGAAGAGGACCAGCCCCAGCGTCAGGACGATGTTGATGTTGGACAGGTACCGGATGCCGCGGGCCACGCCGGAGACAGCGCTGACGATGAAGGCCGCGGTCAGGACCGACACGATGACGATCAGCCCGCTGTTGCCCAGCCGGCCCGCGCCCGAGACGATCTCCACGCCCTGGCCGATCTGCAGGGCGGCCAGGCCGAGGGCCGCGGCGGTGCCGAACAGGGTGGCGATGATGGCGAAGATGTCCACCAGCCGGCCCGCGAAGCCCTCGGTCTGCCGGGCGCCGAAGAGCGTGCGGAACACCGAGCTGACCAGGGGCACCCGTCCGCGCCGGTAGGAGGCGTAGGCGATGGCGCCGCCGACGAGGGCGTACATGGCCCAGGCATGCAGTCCCCAGTGGAAGTGCGACTGCGCCAGCGCCTGGTGCAGTGCCGCCGGAGTCCGCGCCTCGACCGTCTCCGGCGGCGGCGAGAGGTAGTGCGCCAGCGGTTCGGAGGGACCGAAGAAGAAGAGCCCGACGCCGATGCCCGCGGCGAACATCATGGCGACCCAGGAGAAACGCGAGAACTCCGGCTCCTCGTCGTCGCGCCCCAGCTTGATCCGGCCGAACCGGCTGAAGCCGATGTACAGCATGGCTCCCAGCGCTGCGATCGCGCTGAGGTTGAGCAGCCACGCCGCATGCGTCATCGCCCATCCGAAGGCGGCGGCGGCCGCCACGGAGACGGACTCGGGCGAGGCGACGCCCCAGGCCACGAAGGCCACGACCAGCACGCCGGTCACGCCGAGGACGATCCGGTCCACGCCGAAGCGGTGACGCTGCTCGTCGACACCGATGCCGGGAACCAGCCCGGGGTGGATGTCGTGGGGGTAGACGCTCACGGCGTCGGTGCCGTCGGCTTCCGGGGCCGGCGGATGGCCGTCCGATGGTCGGCCGTCGGGGGTTGCGGGGGAGGACGAGGTGTCGGGCACCCGGGGTCCCTTCGTCATGACCGGGTCCCGGGGGCGGCAGCCGACGCCCGGCGGGCGCTGGCCCGCCCAGGGTCCACGGTCGCTGGTCGGTGTTTCGGCGTCCAAGTATCGCCCGCGGAACGCCCGGCCGCAAAGGCGGTGGCCGGGCTCACACCCCTCAGAGGCGGCGGTAGGCGAGGTCGAAGACCAGCCGGCCGGCCCGCAGGGCCTTGGCCTCGAAGCTCGTCAGGGGGCGCCCGTCGAACCGCGGCGCCCAGCCGCCGTCGTGGTCCACCGGGTCCTCCACGCCCGCCGCGGCGGACGCCTCGCTCAGCCCGGCGCGCGAGCCGGCCGCGTCCGGGGTGATGGGCTGGGCGCCGACCTGCAGCTCCCGGCCCTCCACGCGCACCCGCGTCAGCGGGGACTCCGCACCGGCCGCGCGGCCGGGGTGCAGGTTGGCGAACTCCGGGTGGGCCTCCATGACCGAGCGCATGTGCACGGCGTAGCTGGACCAGTCGGTGGCCAGGCGCAGCACGCCGCCGGGGACCAGCACGCGCGCCACCCGGTCGGCGAAGGCGGGGGAGACGAGACGGCGCTTGTGGTGGCGGGTCTTGTGCCACGGGTCCGGGAAGAAGACCCACACCTGCTGCACGGACCCCGGGGCCAGCAGGTGGTCCAGCACCTCGGGGGCGTTGGCCTGGACGCCCCGGACGTTGGCGAGGCCGCGGTCCTCGATCTCGGTCAGCAGGGCGGCCAGCCCGGGGGTGTAGACCTCCACGGCGAGGAAGTCGGCCTCCGGGCGGTCGAGCGCGCCCTGCACGGTGGACTCGCCGAGGCCGCAGCCCACGTCCACCACGAGCGGGGCGGTGCGGCCGAAGACCTGCGCCCAGTCCACCTCGGCGCCGGCCGCCACGGAGGTGGTGGCGCGGTCGCGCGGCACGTCCACGAGGTACGTGCCGCGGGCGCGGTCCCACGTGCGCTGCCGCCGGGGGTTGAGCCGGTCGCCGCGGCGCACGAAGGACACCGGCTCGGTGCGGTAGAGCTCCGGGTCGGGCCGGTCGTTGTGGCCGTGGGCGTGCCGGGCGGGGGCGGGGTGGTCCGCGGCGGGGGCGGGATTCTCCGGGGAGGGGCGGTCGCTGTTCATCAGGCCTCCAAGGCTACCGGCGCTCACTCCGAGGGGAGGACCCCCTCCACGGCCGTGAGGAAGTCGCGCACCAGCGGCCCGTTGTCGTGGCCGCCGCCCAGCCCCTCGTTGAGGAACAGCGCCACGGCCAGGTCCCCGTGGATCGCGATGAGCCACGTGTGCGCGAGGTCCTCGCCGTCGGCCACGAACTGGGCGGTGCCCGTCTTGGCCAGCACGGGGGCGCCGGGTACGTCCCGGAGCATCTCGGCGGTGCCGTGCTCCACGACCCCGGCCATCAGGGTGCGCAGCGTCGCGGCCTCCTGGTCGGTGACGCCCGTCGCCGGCGCCGGCGGGGTGTCCACGGCCGGGTCGGCGACGAAGACCGGGCGCACGGTGTGCCCGGCGGCCACCGAGGCGGCCACGGTGGCCATGCCCAGGGGCGAGGCCTCCACCACGCCCTGGCCGAACAGGTTCGCGGCGTGCTCCGTCCCGCTGGAGTCCTCGGGCACGGAGCCCAGGAAGGCCCCGTCGAGCCCGGTCGCCGGCTCGGGGTCCAGCCCCAGGGCCCGGGCGGCCTCGGCCTCCCGGGCGGCGGAGACCTCGTCGTGCGCCCCCACGAACACGGTGTTGCAGGACTCGGCGAAGGCCTCGGAGAACGGGACCGCGCCGAGCGAGGAGTCCGGGTAGCCGTCGTAGTTGCCCACGACCATGCCGTCCACGTCGATCGTGGCCGGGCACTGCACCGTGTCGTCCGGCCGGAGCCCCTCGCGCAGCAGCGCCAGGGAGGTGACGACCTTGAAGGTCGAGCCCGGGGCGTAGGCACCGGACACGGCCACCGGCCACCCCTCCGGGCCAGAGGCGGCGGCCAGCACGTGACCGTCCGAGGGCCGGATGGCCACGAGCCCGGCGGGCACGTCCGAGGCCCCCACCACCTCCTCCGCCGCGGCCTGCACCCGGCGGTCCAGGGTGGAGGCGAGGTCCTTCCCGGGCACGGGCTCCTCCTCGAGGGCCGCCACGTCCGCCGACGCGCCGGTGCCCGCCGGGGCGGACACCGCGGGCGAGGCGCCGGCGTCGTCCGGGTTGTCCACGGTGATCACCAGCCCGGCCGACCCGGCCAGGCGGTCCTGCCAGGTGGCCTGCAGGCCCGAGAGCCCGACGGCGACCCCTGCCTCCAGCGCCCCGTCCGAGTCCTCCACCTGCTCGGCCGAGGGCTCGCCGTAGGTGCCCAGCACGTCCCGGGCGAAGGTGCGGGTGGGCGCCAGCACGGCGGTGTCCTCCACGACCCGCCCGCCGGGCACCCGTTCGAGGTCCGCGCGCGGGACCTCGACGCTGCCGTCGGCGCGCAGGGTGATCGCCTCCACGAAGGCCCGGTCGCCGGCCGCCTCGGCACGGGCCACGAAGGCGTCCTCGTCCACCCCGGCGACCTCCGCGACCCTGCGGGCCGAGGCGGCGAGGCGGTCCGGCTCCACGCGGGCCTTGTCCAGCCCCAGCACGGCCACCTCGCGCTCGGTCACCAGCGGGTCCCCGGCCGCGTCGAGGATGTCCCCCCGGTCGGCCGCGGTGCGCCGGACGGTGACGGTGCCGCCGGGGGCCAGCCCGGCCACGACGTCGTCGGGGCGCAGGTCCACGGCCCACCGGCCGCCGTCCCCGGAGTCCTCCTCCCACACCAGCTCGGCGTCCGTGCGGTACGTCCACGCCTCGCCGTCCCGGCCCAGCGCGGCCAGGCCGCGCCGCACGGTGTACCGCGCGGTCGCCCGGGCGGGGTCGTCCCCGTGGACCTCGACGGCGTCCGTGGTGACGGTGACGTCCTTCCGCAGCCCCTCCGGCAGGGCCTCGGGCAGCGCCGCGGCGGCCCGCGCGCCCGGTTCCGTCAGCGGCACCGCGGAGAGGTCCCCGGCGGAGATCGCGGTGGCGAGGGCGCCGGCGGTGTCCTCGGGGGAGGGGCGGGAGGGGCCGAGGCAGCCGGTGGTGGACAGCACGAGCGTGGCGGCCAGCCCGGCGGCCGCGGCGCGGGGGAGCGGGGCGCGCCCCGGGCGCGCGGGGGCGGGGGACTGCGGACCGTGCGCACGGCGCTGCGTCATGGGGGCCTCCGGTCGGGACGGCGTCTGTCCCGGCCAGCGTATCGGCCGGCCCGCCCCGACCCGTGAAGCCTCCCCAACACTTTGCGGGCAGAAGCGACCGGTCGCTTCTGCCCGCAAAGTGTTGGGGTTGGGGTTGGGGTTGAGGTGGACGGGGACGGGGACGGAGGCGGAGGCGTGGGGGCGAGTGGTGGGTGGTGGGTCAGCGGCGCGGCTGGGAGGGCTCGCCCAGCAGGGCGTCCATGCGCGCGGCGGCCTCCTCGGCCGAGGGCGGCACGTAGTGCGGGTCCCGGGCCCGGCGGCGGTTGCGCACGATCCGGGCCACCACCCAGCCGACGAGGAACAGCACGACCGCGGCCATCACGAGGTTGGAGAACACGTCCGCGTAGTCCGAGACGAGGTGCCAGTTGTCCCCGAGCAGGTAGCCGCCCCACACGAAGATCGTGTTCCACAGGGCCGAGCCGAGCAGGGTGTACAGCGAGAACAGCCACAGGTTCATCCGCTCGATGCCGGCCGGGATGGAGATGAGCGAGCGGAAGATCGGCACCATCCGTCCGACGAACACGGTGAGGTAGCCGTGCCGGTTGAACCAGCGCTCCGTCTTCTCCACGTCGTCGATGTCCACGAGCGGCAGCCAGTCGACGATGCGGTACATCCGCCGCCGGCCCAGCCACGCCCCGATGCCGTACAGCAGCAGGGCGCCCAGCACGGAGCCCACGGTGGCCCAGACGGTCGCCTCCCACGGGCCGAAGGCCCCGCCCGCGGCGGTGAAGCCCGCCAGGGGGAGGATCAGCTCGGAGGGGATGGGCGGGAAGAGGTTCTCCGCGAACACGGCCAGGGCGACGCCGACCGGGCCGATGGCCTCCATGACGGCGACCACGATGTCCCCGAGCCAGCCGTAGGACTCCTGGCCGCCCCCGGACGCGGCGCTCGCCGCCAGGAGGGGTGAGGACAGGGCGGGTGGTCCGGAGGAGATCAGCAGGCTCATGACCGCCATTGTCCCGGACGCGGCGTGCCATCGCCGAACCGACAGGCGCCGGACGCGCTGGGAGCATCCCGGGAACGCCGCCACGCGCGGGGCACGGCCGGGCACCGGACCGGGGCGTGGCATGGGCATAATGGACGGCATGCGGCTGAGACCTGACGGGGCGGGACTGGCCGGTGCCCACGTCATGAGCTGGGTGTCCCTCTCCCCGAGCTTCATCCCCCGCACGTGGTGGATGACCGCCGCGTCCACCGCCGTCTCCCAGACCTTCGGCTACGTCGTGGGCGCCACCGGCCGGGCCCTCGTGCGCCGCGCCGGCCGGGCGCTGGGGGTCACGGTGACCGTGGACCCGGAGCGGATCCGGCCCCTCGAGCGCGCCGCCCCGTGGGTGATGTTCGGCATGAGCGGCATCTCGTGGCTGCGCAGCCTCAAGGCCCAGGCGGAGATCGCCGGGCTGATGGAGACCCGGCCCATCCGCACCCGTGAGCACGTCCTGGGGGTGGCGGGCGGCGTCGCCCTCACGGCCGGGCTCGTCGGCGTCGGGCGGGGCATCAACGGGGTCGCCGCCACCGCCGGCCGCGTCCTCAAGCCGGTCCTGCCCGCCCCGGTGGCCGCCGCCGTCGGGGCCGGGGCCACCGCCGCCGGCACCGCCTTCGTCCTGGACAAGGTGGTCTACCGGCAACTGCTCGAGCGGCTGTCCAAGGCCGCCCAGGAGACCAACGCCCGGCTGCTGCCCGGACGGGTGCCGCCGGTCGAGCCGGAGCGCTCCGGCTCGGACGCCTCGTACGAGCCGTGGAGCACCCTCGGGGCCAAGGGCCAGGCGGTCGTCTCGGACGGCCCGCGCGCCGTGGACATCGAGGAGGCCACGGGCCGGCCGGCCATGACGCCGATCCGGGCCTACGCCGGCTGGCGCGAGGGCCGCGACCTGGAGGCCACCGCGGCGGCCGTCGTGGCCGAGCTGCACCGCACCGGCGCCTTCGAGCGCGAGGTGCTGCTCGTGCTGACCACCACGGGCACGGGCTGGCTTCAGGAGTGGTCGGCGTCCTCGGTCGAGTTCCTGACCGGTGGGAACTGCGCCCTGGCCGCCATGCAGTACACCTACCTGCCCTCGGGGGTCGCGTTCTTCGCCGACCGCACCACGCCCGTGCTCGCCGCGACCGCCCTGCTGGGGGCGATCGAGGCGGAATTCGACCGCCTGCCGCCGGACCGCCGGCCGAAGCTGCTCGTGGGCGGGGAGTCCCTCGGCGCGCTCGGCGGCACCCAGGCCTTCGAGGGGCTGGAGGACATGATCGAGCGGGTGGACGGGGCCGTCTGGTCCGGGTTGCCCCGGTTCACCGAGTTCTGGCGCTCGCTGGTCCCGTTCCGGCGTCGCGGCACCCCGGAGATCGCCCCGGTGGTCGACGACGGCCGGCACGTCCGCTTCGCCACGCGCCCCCAGGACCTGGTCACCGACGTCAACGGCGTGCCGTTCGGCGAGTGGCACCGTCCGCGCATCGTGGTGGCCCAGCACGCCTCCGACCCCGTGGTGTGGTGGAGCCCGGAACTGATGTGGCGCAAGCCCGACTGGGCCAAGGAGAAGGCCGGCCTGGACGTGTCCCGGAACCTGCGCTGGCTGCCGTGGGTGACCTTCTGGCAGGTGGCCTCGGACATGCCGCAGTCGGTCGCGGTGCCCGGCGGCCACGGCCACCGGTACGTGGAGGACATGCTGCACCACTGGGCCGCCGTCCTGGGGCAGGACCCCCTGGACGACTACTCGCGCATCGCCCAGGCCATCCGCCGCACGATCGTGCCGAACTACGCCTGAGCACCACGCCCGGGCACCACGCCCGGGGCCCGTCACCCGCGCGCCGGGTGCGCGGGGTATCCTGCGCCCCAGAGCCCCCCAGCGCAGGAGTGCCCCATGCCGGACGCCGTCCCGGACCCCGCCCGCAGCGCCTCTCCTCCCGGTCCTTCCCGTCCTTCCCGTCCTCCCGGTCCCGCCCGCCGGCGTGCCCGCCCCGCCCGCCGCCCCGCCGCGGGTCCCGGAACGGGGCCCGCCGCCGGTCCCGTCGACGACCCGGTCCCGTCCGCCGACTGGACGGTGACGGAGGCCGGCGCCGCGGCGCGGGCGCTCGGCACCGACCCGGAGCGGGGGCTGACCGTGGCCGAGGCGGCCGAGCGCGCGCGGCGCCACGGGCCCAACGAGCTGCTGTCCGCCCCGCCCGAGCCGGCCTGGCGGCGCTTCGCGCGCCAGTTCGCGGACCCCCTGGTGCGCCTGCTGCTGGCCGCCGTCGCGGTCTCGGTGCTCGCGTGGGCCGCGGAGGGGGCCGCCGGCGTGCCCGTGGACGCCGTGGTGATCCTGGCGATCGTGGTGTTCAACGCCGCCCTGGGCTACGCGCAGGAGGCCCGGGCCGCGGACGCGGTGGCCGCCCTGCGGGACCTGGCCGCCGTGACCGCCACGGTGGTGCGCGAGGGGCGCGCCGAGCGGGTGCCCGCCGCCGCGCTGGTCCCCGGGGACGTGCTGGCCCTGGCCGAGGGGGACTCCGTGGGCGCGGACGCCCGGCTGCTCGGCGCCTCGGCCCTGCAGGTCGCGGAGGCCTCCCTCACCGGCGAGTCGATGCCCGTGGCGAAGTCCCCGGCCGTCCTGCCCGCCCCCGTGCCCCTGGGGGACCGCGCGAACATGGTGTACCGGGGCACCGCCGTGGTGCAGGGGGTCGGCCGCGCCGTGGTGACGGCCACGGGCATGGACACCGAGATGGGGCGCATCGCCGCCCTGCTGGCCGGCACCGGGCGGGAGCCCACCCCGCTGGAGCGGGAGATCGCCGCGATCGGCCGGGCCCTGGGCCTGGCCGTGGCCGTCATCGCGGTGCTGGTCATGGCCGCCGTCGGCCTCTCGACCGGCATCTCGTCCCTGGGCGAGGCCGTGGACGTGCTGCTGCTCGGGGTCTCCCTGGCCGTGGCCGCGGTGCCGGAGGGACTGCCCGCGGTCCTGTCCGTGGTGCTGTCCCTCGGCGTGCAGGCGCTCAGCCGGCGCCGGGCGATCGTCAAGGAGCTGGCCTCGGTGGAGACCCTCGGCTCCGCCTCGGTCATCTGCACGGACAAGACCGGCACCCTGACCCGCAACGAGATGACCATGGTCCGGGTGCGCTCCAGCTCGGGGGAGTCCCACGTCACGGGGGTCGGCTACGCCCCCGAGGGGCAGGTGCTGCTCCACGGCACCCCGCTGCTGGAGCACGACCCCGCCCTGGACCTGCGCGAGGAGGACATCGTGGTGCTCTCCGGCGGCACGCTCGCCTCGGACGCGGAGGTCCGCCGGGACGCGGACGGGCACTGGCGGGTGGTGGGGGACCCCACCGAGGCGGCGTTCGTGGTGGCCGAGCGCAAGGCGGGGCTGACCGCGCGCCGCGAGGCGCGCTTCGCCCGGGTGGCGCAGGTGCCCTTCACGTCCGAGCGCAAGATGATGTCCGTCGTCGTGGACGACCGGGAGCACCCGGCGGGCGAGGACGCCGCCGGCTGGCCCGGGACCGGCCGGCCCGTCCTGGTGGCCAAGGGGGCCCCGGACGTGCTCCTGCGGCACTGCACGCGCCGGCGCACCGGGGAGCGCGTGGCCCCGCTCACCGAGGCCGACCGGGCCGCCGTCGCCCGGGACGTGGAGTCGATGTCCGCCGAGGCACTGCGGACCCTGGGCGTGGCCTACCGGCCGCTGGCCCCGGCGGAGTACGCCGGCGCGCTGGGCCCGGACGGGGCCTTCGACGCCGAGGCCGGCCGCGCGCTCGAGCGGGACCTCGTCTACGTGGGCACGGTGGGGATCGTGGACCCGCCGCGTGCGGAGGCGGCCGAGGCCGTGGCCCGGGCGCACCGGGCCGGCATCCGGGTGGTGATGATCACGGGGGACCACCCGGCCACGGCGCTGCGGATCGCCCAGGAACTCGGGATCGCGGCCGCCGGGGACCGTGCCGTCGCCGGTCCCGAGCTGGAGCGGATGGACGGGGAGCGGCTGCGCGCGGCCGCGCGGGAGGCGTCCGTGTTCGCGCGCGTGGCCCCGGAGCACAAGCTGCGGATCGTCACGGCCCTGCAGGCGGACGGGCACGTGGTGGCCATGACGGGCGACGGGGTGAACGACGCCCCGGCCCTGAAGCGCGCGGACATCGGCGTGGCCATGGGGATCACCGGGACGGAGGTCTCCAAGGAGGCCGCCGCCATGGTCCTGGCCGACGACGACTTCGCCACGATCGTGGCCGCGGTCCGCCAGGGACGGGTGATCTTCGGCAACATCCGCAAGGTCCTGCGCTACCTGCTCTCGTCCAACATGGGGGAGGTCCTGACCATGGTCCTGGGCGTGCTGCTGGCCGGGTTCCTGGGCCTGGCCGGCCACGGGGACGGGATGGTCGCGCCGCTGCTGGCCACCCAGATCCTGTGGGTCAACCTCGTGACGGACGCGGGCCCGGCGCTCGCGATGGGGGTGGACCCGGAGACGGAGGACGTCATGGCCCGCCCGCCGCGCCGGCCCGGCGAGCGCGTGGTGGACCGCGCGCTGTGGGCCGGCATCCTCTCCACGGGCCTCGTGATGGCCGTGGTCACCCTGCTGGCGGTCGACCTGCACCTGCCGGGCGGTCTGGTGGCCGGGACCGGGACCGTGGAGCAGGCCCGCACCGCGGCGTTCACCACGCTCGTGCTCGCGCAGCTGTTCAATGCGCTGAACGCCCGCTCGGGCACCGCCTCGGCCCGCCACGGCCTGTTCACCAACCGCTGGCTGTGGGCGGCGATCGGCGCCGGGCTCGCCAGCCAGGTCCTCGTGGTGCACCTGCCGCCGCTGCAGGCCGCGTTCGGCACCGTCCCCCTCGGGCCGGGGCAGTGGCTGGCGTGCCTGGCGCTGGCCTCCGTGGTCCTGGGCGCCGAGGAGCTGCGCAAGGTGGTGCTGCGGGCGCACCCGGCGGGACAATGGACCCGCCGCGGCGCGGCACCCCGGTGACACCCCCAGTGGCACCCCGTGGCGCGGGCCCCTCCGGAGAGGAGTCGTCATGGACGACCCGGCACGCCGTTCCCAGCTGGTGACCTGCCTGTGGTTCACGGGACAGGCGGAGGAGGCCGCGCGGTTCTACGTGGGGGCGTTCGCGGCCTACCGGCCGGGCTCGGCCGTGGACCAGGTCCAGCGCAACGCGGCCGACGTCGTCACCCCGGACGGCACGGTGCACGGACGGGCGGGGGAGGTGCAGGCCGTGTCCTTCACCCTCGACGGGCAGCCGTTCGTGGCGCTCGACGACCCGGCCCGGCCCGTGGAGCACACGGACGCGGTGTCCTTCCAGGTGCTGTGCTCCACCCAGGAGGAGGTGGACCACTTCTGGGACACCCTCTCCCTGGGCGGACGGGAGGTCGCCTGCGGGTGGCTCCAGGACCGCTACGGCGTGCGCTGGCAGGTGGTCCCCGCCGTGCTGCCCGAGCTGCTCGCCGGCGAGGACCGGGACGCCGCCGCGCGCGTCCAGCGCGTGCTGCAGGACATGGTCCGCCCGAGCATCGAGCGGCTCCTGGACGCCGCGCGGGACGCCTCCGGGGCCGACGAGGAGCAGTAGCGGGGCCTAGCGCTCGAGCACGGCGACCAGGAAGTCCGCGGCCGCCGGGTCCTCCGGGAACGGGTCCAGCTGCCACGTGGAGTACCGGCCCTGCACCCGGAACCCGGCCCGGCCGGCGTCGTCCAGGAAGTCCGCGAAGTCGTAGCCGCGGCCCGCGCCGAAGCCGATGACCGCCCGGCCGCCGTCCCGCAGCGCGTCCCGCAGGTGGCGCAGCACGTCCAGCCGCGAGCCGGGGGAGAGGAAGCCGAAGACGTTGCCGGCGGAGAAGACGAGGTCGAAGGGCTCGTCCTCGCCGAGGGCGGCGAGCGCCCCGGCGTCGAGGGTCTCGAGGTCCGCCACGAACCAGTCGCCCTCCGGGTGGTCCTCCCGGGCGACCTCGATGAGGTGCTCGTCCAGGTCCACCCCCGTCACGCGGTGACCGGCCCGGGCGAGGTGGCCGCCCACGCGCCCGGTGCCGCAGCCGGCGTCGAGCACGCGGGAGCCGCGCGCGCACATCGCGTCGATCAGCCGGGCCTCGCCGTCCAGGTCCATGCCCTGCGCGGCCAGGGTGCGCCAGCGCTCGGCGTAGCGGCGGGAGTGCTCGGGGTCGTCGGCCACCATGCGGGCCCACAGGTTCTCGCTCGGGTTCTCGCTCATGGGACCAGTATCCCCGCCTGCACATCTGCGGCCGAGTGGTTATAGGGTGTGGAGGGAACCAGCCCGTACACCGGAAGGACCTTGTCATGAGCATCGCGCAGATCCCGCTTCGGCTGACCGCCGGCGCCTTCATCCTCAACTCGGGGATCAACAAGTCCAAGCTCACCGAGGAGCAGGCCGAGCAGTTGCGGGACATGGGCGCCAACGGCATGCCGTTCCTGAAGGACATGTCCCCGAAGCAGTTCAAGCAGTTCATCACCGCCTCGGAGATCGGCGTGGGCGCCGCCCTGCTGCTGCCGTTCGTGCCGGGCTGGCTCGCCGGCGCCGCGCTGACCGCCTTCTCCTCGGGCCTGCTGTCCATGTACAAGAACACCCCCGGGATGACCGAGGCCGACGGCATCCGGCCGAGCCAGGAGGGCACCGGCGTGGCCAAGGACGTGTTCCTGTTCGGCATCGGCTCCGCGCTGATGGTGGACGGCGCCGTGAACCGCGTGGGCCGCAAGAACGCGGCCGCGGACCGCCGGGCGAAGAAGCTCGGGGCCGCCGCCGAGTCCAAGGCCGAGGCCATCCGCGCCGCCGCCGAGGCCAAGGCCGCCGCGATCCACAAGGCCCGCGAGGAGCAGACCAAGGCCCTGCACGACGCCCGCGTGAAGATGCAGCAGACCCGCAAGAGCATCTGAGGCGCGCGTCGGCCGACGCACCCCCCAGGGCCCGCCCCGGTTCCCACCGGTGGCGGGCCCTGTGCCGTCAGGCGCCCTCGACCGCGATGCGGGACCAGCCGCCGTCGGGGTCCGCGGGCAGGTCCCGGACCACGCGGGCCGGCACGCCGACGGCCACCACGTCCGCCGGCAGGTCGGAGACGACGACGGCCCCGGCGCCCACCACGGTGTTCTCGCCGATGCTCACCCCCGGCCCCACGATGACCCCGCCGCCGAGCCACACGTTGTCCCCGATCGAGATCGGCCGCGCGCCCTCCCACTTGTCCCGGCGCGGGCCCGGCTCCAGCGGGTGGGTGGCGGTGAGCAGTTGCACGTCCGGGCCGATCTGCACGTCCGCGCCGATGCGGATGGGTGCGCAGTCCAGGGCCACGAGGTTGACGTTGGCGAAGGTGCGCTCGCCGACGTGCAGGTTGACGCCGTAGTCCACGCGCAGCGGCGGGCGGATGACGACGCCGGCCCCGACGGTGCCGAGCAGCTCGGCCAGCAGCTCGCGGCGGCGCTCCCGCTCAGTGACCGAGGTCGCGTTGTACCGCTCGGTGAGCAGCTCGGCGCGGGTGTTCATCTCCTCCAGCCGCGGGTCGTCGGCGAGGTAGGGCGCGCCGGCCAGCATCCGCTCGTGCATGGACCGGTCGTCGGGGAAGTACGGGGAGGCCATGGTCCCAGCGTGCCAGACCCCCGGGCCGACGGCGGCCGGTCACCCGCCCTTGAGGGACACGGCCGCGACGGCCAGCATGGGGGGATGGACCTCCTGGACGAGCCCCGCGACCCGACCGGCCACATCCTGCAGGGCCCGGAGGGCCCCGCCATCCGGATCGAGCGGAGGCTGGACCACCCCGTCGAGGACGTGTGGGCGCACCTTTCCGATCCGGCCCTGCTGGCCCGCTGGTACGGCACGTACACCGGTGACCCGGCCTCGGGCAGCGTGCGGCTGGCCATGGCCGAGGCGCCGGACCGGCCGGGGGAGTGCACCATCGAGGCGTGCGAGCGACCGCACCGGCTCGCGGTGGTGCTGCGGGACGCCCCGGGGGCGGGCTGGCGCCTGCGCGTGAGCCTGGACTCCTCCGGCGTCGGGGCGGACACCCTGCTCGTGTTCACCCAGCCGATCGCCGGCGTCGAGGACCAGGCCGCGGACGTGGGACCGGGCTGGGAGTACTACCTCGACCGCCTGGAGGCGGCCCTGGACGGCGGGGACGTGGAGGCCGTGGACTTCGCCGACTACCACCCGGCCCTGCGGGAGCACTACACGCCGTGACCGGCGTGCAGGATGCGCTCAGCCGTGGCTGTCCTCCTCGACGCCGGTGACGGTGGTCAGCAGGAAGACGCTGTCCTCGTGGGCGAGCACCCCGTGGCGCTCCTTGGTCAGCGCCGCGAGCTGGCCGGCGGCCAGGCGCTGGGCGTCCCCGGACGCCGCGGTGACCTCGAGGGCGCCCCGCAGGACCTGCACGGTGGCGGCCGGGGGCGCGTTGTGGTCGGCGAGGCGGGAGCCCGCCGCCAGGGCGATCAGCGTCTGCCGCAGGTGCCCGTCCCGCAGCAGCAGCTCGGCGTGCCGGCCGTGGGCGTCGGCGCGGGCGCCCTCCAGCGCGCCGTCGGCCAGGGCGGTCAGGTCGTGGGGTCCCGTCACGGTGCTCATGGGACCACCGTAGCCCGCGGCCCCCGGCGGGGTCAGGGGCCCTGCGCCGCGCCGGGATCGCGCGGGGCGTGCGGGGCGCCGGTGGAGACCGGCCGGTCCACGGCGTCGATCGCCCACAGCGTGCCGGCCTCGGCGATCCACGGGCTGCGCGGCACGGTCACCGGCTCGCCCGTGCGCGCGGACTCGGCCACGGCCCGGGCGGTCGAGCGGGCGCGCGCGGCGTCCTCGTCGAGGAACTCGAGCACCCCCGTGTAGCGCGTGCGCAGCTGCAGGACGTCCCACGCGGGCAGCCCGGCGGCCAGCTGGCGGCCGCGCAGCAGCTCGGCGTCGAAGGCCGCCCCGGCCACGAGCACGATGTAGCCGATCCACAGCAGCACCATGACCACCACGAGGCCGTTCAGGGTGCCCAGGACCTGGTCGAACGTCCCGAACCGGTCCGCGAGCCAGCCCAGCAGCACCGTCATCCCGAACAGCACGAGCACGGCCGCCAGCCCGCCCCAGGACAGCCAGCGGAACGGCGGCTGCACCACGTTGGGGCCCCGGTGGTAGGCCGCCGTGACGGCCACGACGATCACCGCGAGGATCACGGGCCACTTCAGCAGGTTCCACGCGGCCACGGTGGTGGTGGGCAGCCCCAGCACGTCGCCCAGCCGCTCCGAGAGGCCGCCGCCCACCAGCACGAGCAGCAGGAGCGCGATCATCGCGATCATCAGCACGAGGGTCTCCAGGAAGACCACCGTGCGGAACCACAGGAACCGCCGCCCCTCCCGGGTGTCGTGGATGCGGTGCATCGCGCGGTGGACGGAGGCCATCACGTTCGAGGCGGCCACGATCGAGCCGACCAGGCCCAGGACCACGCCGAGCACGCCGCCGGAGGTCTCGGACAGCGCGAGCAGGGTCGCGCTGGCCACCTCGGGGTCCACCCCGGGCAGCAGCTCGTGGACCAGCTCGGCGCCGGTGCGCACCGTCTCCTCCTCCAGGCCCAGCAGGGACACGATGGAGACCACGGAGATGGCCGCCGGCACGAGGGACAGCAGCGAGAAGAACGTCATGGACGCGGCCACGTCCCACACCTGCAGGTCCACGAGCTTCATCACGGTGCGGCGGATGACGTGGAACAGCGTGACGCGCGGCCGGTCCAGGGTCCGGACCGCGGCCGGTCGGCGGGACGGCAGGCGGGGCATGGGACGAGCGTAGCCGCCGGTCCCGCTCAGAAGTCGACGTCGGTGGGGTTCAGCACGCGGGCCAGGAAGTCCTGGGTGCGCGGCTGCCGGGGATCGCCGATCACCTGGGCGGCGGGGCCCTCCTCGACGACCACGCCGCCGTCCATGAAGACCACGCGGTCCGCGACCTCGCGGGCGAAGCCCATCTCGTGGGTGACCACGAGCATGGTCATCCCGGACCCGGCCAGCCGGCGCATCACGGAGAGCACCTCGCCCACCGTCTCCGGGTCCAGGGCGGAGGTCGGCTCGTCGAAGAGCATCAGCTGCGGGTCCATGGACAGGGCCCGCGCGATCGCCACGCGCTGCTGCTGCCCGCCCGAGAGCTGGTCCGGGAAGCGGTCCTCCATGCCGGACAGGCCCACGCGCTCGAGGTTGGCGCGCGCGACGGCGGCCGCCTCGGCCCTCGAGCGGCGCAGCACCTTGGCCTGGGCGACCGTGCAGTTCTGCAGCACCGTCAGGTGCGGGAACAGGTTGAACTGCTGGAAGACCATGCCCACGTGCCGGCGCATCGCGTCCAGGTCGACGTCCGGGTCGGTGGCCTCGAAGCCGCCCACGGTGACGGAGCCGGCGTCGGGCGTCTCGAGCAGGTTGACGCAGCGCAGCAGGGTGGACTTGCCCGAGCCCGAGGGGCCGATCAGGCACACCACCTCGCCGGGGGCGACCTCCAGGTCGATGCCCTTGAGCACGTGGTTGGCGCCGTAGGACTTGTTCAGCCCGGCGATGGACACCCCGGAGGGCTGCACGGCGTGCGCCGCGGGGTCGGTGGCGGGGGCGTTCGTCATGGGATCACGTCGGCTTTCTGGGGTTCTCGTCAGGCCTTGGCACCGCGGGCGCTGCGCGACTCGAAGCGGCGGGCCAGCAGGGACAGCGGCACGGTGATGATGAGGTACATCAGCCCCGCCACCAGCACGGGCGTCAGCCCGGCGCCGAGGGCGGTGATCCCGTCCCGGCCGAACTTGGTCAGCTCGTACTCGTGCGCGGCCAGCCCCAGGACGTAGACGAGGGAGGAGTCCTTCGTCAGCAGGATGACCTCGTTGGTCAGCGGCGGCAGCACGAGCCGGAAGGCCTGGGGGATGACGATCGTGACCATCGCGCGCCAGCCGGGCATGCCCAGCGAGCGGGCCGCCTCGTACTGGCCCTTGGGCACCGCCTGCAGCCCGGCGCGCAGCGTCTCGGAGATGTACGCGGCGGAGACCAGTCCGAGGGAGGCCATGACGACCACGGGGATCGGCCACTGCACCCCGAAGGCGAACGGCACGCCGTAGCCGAAGGCCAGGAACACCAGCAGGGCGGGCACGCCGCGGAAGAACTCGGTGTACACGGTGGCGAGCCAGCGGTACGGCGGGAAGGCGGACATCCGCATGAGGGCCAGCAGCATGCCGCCCACCAGGCCGACCGCGAACGAGGTCACCGTGTAGAGCAGGGTGTTGCCGAAGCCCACGAGGATGATGTCCGGGAACATCGGGGCCACGGCGCCGAAGTTGAACACCGACTCGCCCATGGTCTTCCAGTCGACGGCGACCAGCACGGCGACGATGACCGCCACGAACACGGCGGCCTGGATGCCCAGGGAGATCCGGCGCCGGCGCCGGGCGCCGCCACGGCGGGGGGTCACGTCCAGGGTCTTCTCGCTCACCGCACGGCCTCCTCGCCGAACCAGCGGACCCGGGACTCGTCCAGGGAGCCGTCCTTCTCCATGTCGAGCAGCGTCTGGTTGACGGCGCTCAGCAGCAGGGCGTTGTCCGGCGAGACGCCGATGCCCAGCTGCTCCCCCGTGGCGAAGGTCTCCACCACGGTGTACTCGGGGTCGTCCTTGAGCTGGTACAGCAGCACGGAGCCGTTGCCGAGCACCGCGTCCGCGCCGCCCGAGCGCAGGCCCTCGACCTGCATGCCGCCGTCCTCGTACTGGACGATGTCCAGGCCCTTCTCCTCGGCGAAGAACTGGCCCGTGGTGTCCTGCTGGACGCCGACGCGCTTGCCCTTCGCCGACTCCAGGTCCGTGATGCCCGAGTCCTTCGGGGCCACCAGCACGAGGTCGTCGTCCAGGTAGGGGACGGAGAACGCCATGGTCTGGCGCCGCTCGTCCGTGATGGTGATCGAGGAGACGTTCAGGTCGCAGCCGGTCAGGGACGCCCCGGACTGGATGCCCTCGAACGAGGAGTCCACGACGTTCAGGTCCGCGCCGAGGTCGTCGGCGATCCGCTGGACGATGTCGATGTCGTAGCCGACGACCTTCCCGTCCTGCTGGAACTCGAAGGGCGGGTAGGGGATGTCCGAGCACACGGAGAGCTGGCCCTCGGCCAGCAGCGGCACTGACCGGTCGGGGTCGGTCGTGCCGCCGGCGCCCGCTCCACCCCCGCCGCCGGGGCCGAGCACCGCGCACCCGGACAGGACCAGGGTGCCGGCGCAGAGGACGGTCGCGGCGAGGCGCGGCCGGACGCGTGAGGATGACATGGTCTGCCTTCCGGTGGGACGGGCATGGTGGACTGGCCGGTCGGGCCGGCCCGCGGGCGTGGTCCCTGTGGGGCGCTCCAAGGCAGTCATGATAGTGCCCGGCGTGGGAGGACGTCGACGACGGGGCCGGGACACACCGGCCCGGGCGCGTCCTGCGCCTCCTGACAGGGGCGCGCGGCGGCGGGCACACTGGCCGGGTGGGGGCGCGGGCCGCGGGGAACGCCGGGGGAACGCCGGGGGGAATACGGGGTGCCGATCGCAGGTTGAGTGGAGTAGGCTCAACTTTGAGCACGGACCCAATGCCGATGTCCCCGACACCGCGGGACGGGAGGAGTACGCCATGGACGCGAAGTTCACCACGAAGAGCCAGGAGGTGCTGTCCGCCGCGGCGATGAACGCCTCGACGCTCGGCAACCCCCAGATCGAACCGGCCCACCTGCTCAAGGCGCTGATGGACCAGCGCGGCTCGGTGGCCGTGGCCGTGCTCAAGGCCGCCGGCGTGGACCCGGACGTGGTGTCCACCGCCGCCTCCACCGCCATCAAGGAGCTGCCCGCCACCTCGGGCGCCTCCGTCGCCCAGGCCCAGCTCTCCCGCCCGGGGCTGCTCGTGGTGCAGGCCGCCCGCCAGCAGGCCGAGGCCCTCGGGGACGAGTACGTCTCCACCGAGCACCTGCTGCTGGGGCTCGCCGCGGACGCCGGCAAGGCGGGCGCCGCCCTGCGGGACGCCGGGGGCTCCGTCGAGGCCCTCTCCGCCGCGGTGAAGGAGGTCCGCGGGGACAGCCGGGTGACCACCCCGGACCCGGAGGGCACCTTCCAGGCGCTCGAGAAGTACGGCACCGACCTGACCGAGATGGCCCGCTCCGGCAAGCTGGACCCGGTCATCGGCCGGGACGCCGAGATCCGCCGCGTGGTCCAGGTGCTCTCCCGCCGGACCAAGAACAACCCCGTGCTCATCGGCGAGCCCGGCGTCGGCAAGACCGCCGTCGTCGAGGGCCTCGCCCAGCGCATGGTGGCCGGGGACGTGCCCGAGTCGCTGCGCGGCAAGTCCCTGATCTCCCTGGACCTGGGCTCCATGATCGCCGGGGCCAAGTACCGCGGCGAGTTCGAGGAGCGGCTCAAGGCCGTGCTCGAGGAGATCCGCCAGTCGGACGGGCAGGTCGTCACGTTCATCGACGAGATCCACACCGTGGTCGGCGCGGGCGCCTCCGAGGGCGCGATGGACGCCGGCAACATGCTCAAGCCCATGCTGGCCCGCGGCGAGCTGCGCCTGATCGGGGCCACCACGCTGGACGAGTACCGCGAGAACATCGAGAAGGACCCGGCCCTGGAGCGCCGCTTCCAGCAGGTCTACGTGGGCGAGCCGTCCGTGGACGACACGATCGCCATCCTGCGCGGGCTCAAGGAGCGCTACGAGGCCCACCACAAGGTGGCGATCGCCGACTCGGCGCTCGTGGCCGCGGCCAACCTCTCGCACCGGTACATCTCCGGCCGGCAGCTGCCGGACAAGGCGATCGACCTGGTGGACGAGTCCGCCTCGCGGCTGCGCATGGAGATCGACTCCGCCCCGGAGGAGATCGACCAGCTGCGCCGCTCCGTGGACCGGCTGACCATGGAGGAGCTCGCCCTGGCCGACGAGACCGACCCCGCCTCGGTGGAGCGGCTCGCGAGCCTGCGCGAGGAGATGGCCAACCAGAAGGAGAAGCTCGCCGGGCTCACCGCGCAGTGGGAGGCCGAGAAGGCGTCCCTCAACCAGGCCGGTGACCTGCGCGTGCGGCTGGACGAGCTGCGCTCGGCCGCCGAGAAGGCCCAGCGCGACGGGGACCTCGCCGAGGCCTCCCGCATCCTGTACGGGGAGATCCCCGCCCTGGAGAAGGAGCTGCAGGCCGCCGTCGAGGCCGAGAACGGCGCCCCGGGCCACGGGGAGGCGACCATGGTGTCCGAGGAGGTCACCGCGGACGACATCGCCGAGGTCATCTCCGCCTGGACCGGCATCCCCGCCGGGCGCATGCTCCAGTCCGAGCAGGACAAGCTGCTGTCCATGGAGGAGCACCTGGGGGAGCGGCTGATCGGCCAGCGCGCCGCCGTCGCCTCCGTCTCGGACGCCGTGCGCCGCTCCCGCGCCGGGATCTCCGACCCCGACCGGCCCACCGGCTCGTTCCTGTTCCTGGGCCCCACGGGCGTGGGCAAGACCGAGCTGGCCAAGGCGCTCGCGGAGTTCCTCTTCGACGACGACCACGCCATGGTCCGCCTGGACATGTCCGAGTACTCGGAGAAGCACACGGTCGCCCGGCTCGTCGGTGCCCCTCCGGGCTACATCGGCCACGAGGAGGGCGGCCAGCTCACCGAGGCCGTGCGCCGGCGCCCCTACTCGGTCATCCTGCTGGACGAGGTGGAGAAGGCCCACCCCGAGGTCTTCGACATCCTGCTGCAGGTGCTCGACGACGGCCGCCTCACCGACGGCCAGGGCCGCACCGTGGATTTCCGCAACGTCATCCTCATCCTCACGTCCAACCTGGGCTCGCAGTTCCTCGTGGACCCGGCGCTGGACGACGCGGCGAAGCGCGATGCGGTGATGAAGGTGGTGCACGCCTCCTTCAAGCCCGAGTTCCTCAACCGGCTGGACGACATCATCATGTTCGACCCGCTCTCGATCGAGGACCTGACCCGGATCGTGGACCTGCAGGTCGCCTCGCTCGCGCGGCGGCTGACCTCGCGCCGGCTGGAGCTCGAGGTGACCGACGCGGCCCGCGAGTGGCTGGCCCTGACCGGCTACGACCCGGCCTACGGCGCCCGGCCGCTGCGCCGGCTCGTGCAGCGCGAGATCGGCGACCAGCTGGCCCGCGCCCTGCTGGGCGGGGAGATCGCGGACGGGGACACGGTCCTCGTGGACCGGGCGCCGGGCGCCGCGGACGGCGAGCGGGACCGGCTGGTGGTCACCCGCAGGGCGGGCTGAGCGCCCCGGCGCCCTCAGGCGTCGTCGTGGTCCGACCAGTCCTGGAACGCGGGCTCCTCCACGAGGGACCCGGTGAGGACGCCGTCGTGGGCCACGGCGACGCAGTCCACGCGGCGGTCCCCGGCGGCCCAGGTTCCCTCGGTGGGGTGGGAGACCTCCACGGTCACCTGGGCGTCCGGGATCCCCGCCAGCGCGATCGCCCCGCAGAACTCCTCGGCGGCCGCCCGCATCCCCTCGCCCGGGAACGCGCGGTCCGTGGGCCAGAGCTTGCGTCCCACCAGCTGCGCCTCGTGCTCGCGGCTGCACTCCACCACCGTGGCCGGCGCCTGGACGCCCTCGAGGTCCGTCAGGCAGTCCCCGGGGCGCACCTGCGCCGGCGGCACCGCGCGGGCCACGATGCCGTCCAGGCCCGGGTCCGGGTCGCGGGACACGGTCGGCTGGGGCGTGCCGGGGTCCCCGGCGGGCGGGGCCGGCGGGGCCAGCAGGGGCCACAGCAGCACCACGAGGACCGCGAGCACCGCGAGGGCGCCGAGGGGTAGCCACCAGGCGGGGCGGCGTCGGGGGGCGGGGTCCTCGCCGACCGGGCGCGGAGGGAGGTAGGGGACGGGGCCGGCGTCGCCCCCGGGGCCCTCCGGGCGGTCGTGCTGCGGGTCCATGGGGGTCCTTCCGGGTGGCGGTCGTCGGTGGCGGCCGCGTGCGGCCGGGACCGGCGCCACGGCGTGCTGAAACATGTTAACCTAGTGAGCACGAACCATCATGATCAGTGCATACTCCGGTCCAGCCCTGCCTAGAAGCTGACCACCCGGAGACGGAGAACAAAGGGGGTCACGCTCATGGGGCGCGGCCGTCAAAAGGCGAAAGCAACCAAGCAGGCCCGGGACATGAAGTACTTCTCCCCGGCCACTGACCTGTCGGCGCTCGAACGCGAGCTCGCCGGCAACAGCGGTTCCCGCCATGACGATGACCAGTACATCGACTATGCGGACAAGTACGCGGACTTCGGAGGCGAAGCCGACGGCGATGAGGACGACGGTCCCCGCTACGCGGGTTGAGCGTCGCCATGTCCCCCGCGTCTCCCCAGGATCCTGACGGGGTCCCCGGCGTGGGCGCCGGGCTCCCGGGTTCCCCCCTGCGCACCGGTCATCCCGCGGCGGACGGCCACCGTGCCGCGCTGCGCTCGATCGCGCGCCTGGTGGAGGACTCGGCCCCGCCCCAGGACCCCGGGGTGGCGCGGGCGGGCATCCTCTCCCTGCTCCGGGACCACCGGCCCCTCGTCATCACCGGCGCCGGTGTCTCCACGGACTCCGGCATCCCGGACTACCGCGGGCCCGGCGGGTCGCTGCGGCGGCACCGGCCGATGACCTACCAGGAGTTCCGGCACGACCCCGGCGCCCGGCACCGCTACTGGGCCCGCTCCTTCGTGGGCTGGCGGCAGATGGACGCCGCCGTGCCCAACGCCGCCCACCACGTCCTGGCCGGGTGGCAGCGCGCGGGCCTCCTCGCCGGCCTCGTCACCCAGAACGTGGACGGGCTCCACGCCGCCGCCGGGACCCCGCGGGTCATCGCCCTGCACGGGGACCTGGACCGGGTCATCTGCCTGCACTGCGGTGCCGTGGAGGACCGGCGCTCCTTCGACGCCCGGCTGGTCGCGGCCAACCCCGGCTACCTCGAGGCCGTCCGCGTGGACCCCTCGCTCGTGAACCCGGACGGGGACGTGACCCTGGACCAGGAGTGGGTGGACCGGTTCCGGATGGCCCCGTGCCGGGCGTGCGGGTCCCTCGAGCTCAAGCCGGACGTGGTCTACTTCGGCGAGAACGTGCCCGCCGCGCGCAAGGCCGCCGCGCGCGAGGCCTTCGAGCGGGCCGGCGCGGTGCTCGCGATCGGGACCTCACTGGCCGTGATGAGCGGTTTCCGCTTCGTGCTCGACGCCGTGCGCGCCGGCAAGCCCGTGGCCGTGCTCAACGGCGGCCCCACGCGGGCGGACTCCCGGGCCGACTACCGGTGGCGCACCCGCGTGGCCCCGGCCCTGGACTGGCTCGACGCCCGGCGCTGAGCGCGCCGCCCCCACCCCTCGGCAACTGGCGGTCGATTCCGCCCCGGAACGGCGTGCCGAGGGGCCCGATCCGGGGCGGAATCGACCGCCAGATGAGGGTGGGAGGTGCCGGGTACGGGCGGGCCGGCCCCGGGGGCGCTGGCGCCGGGGCCCCGGCTGCGGGAGAGTGGCCGTCATGGCCCTCACCCCCGCCCCCGGCTTCACGACGCGCCCCACCCTGCGGGGCTCCTTCGGGATGGCGGCCTCCACGCACTGGCTGGCCACCGCCACCGCGCAGTCGGTCCTCGAGCGCGGGGGCAACGCCTTCGACGCCGCCACGGCCGCCGCCTTCGTGCTGCACGTGGTCGAGCCGCACCTCAACGGCCCCGGGGGCGACCTCGTGGGCCTCTTCGCCACGGCCGGGGAGCCCGGACGCCCGGTGGTGCTGATGGGCCAGGGCCCGGCCCCCGCCGGCGCCTCGCCGGCGCGCTTCCGCGCCGAGGGCCTCGAGCTGGTGCCGGGCTCCGGGGCGCTGGCGGCCGCGGTCCCGGGGGCGGTGGACGCCTGGCTGGTCCTGCTGCGGGACCACGGCACGTGGGAGCTGGAGGCGGTCCTCGCGTACGCGGTCCACTACGCGCGCCACGGCCACGAGGCGGGGGAGCGGGTCGCCGCGACCATCGCCACCGTGCGGGACCTCTTCGCCGTGCACTGGCCCACCTCGGCCGCCCTGTGGATGCCGCACGGGCGGCCGCCGCGGCCGGGGGAGCGGATCGTCAACACCGCCTACGCCGCGGTGCTGGACCGGCTCGTCGCGCAGGGCCGGGGCCGCCCGGGCCGGTCGGCGCGCATCGAGGCGGCCCGCGCCGCGTGGCGCACCGGCTTCGTGGCGGAGGCCGTCGTGGCGTTCGCCGCCCGGCCGCACCACCACGCCACCGGGCACTCCACCGGTGACGCCGCGGGCCGCTCCGCCGGTCACCTCCCGGGCAGCGTCCACGCCGGGGTGATCTCCCGGGAGGACCTCGCCGGCTTCGAGGCGGGCTACGAGCCGGCGGTGACGGTGGAGTTCCGCGGCCACACGATCGCCAAGTCCGGACCGTGGGGCCAGGGGCCGGTCCTGCTGCAGGCACTGCGCCTCCTGGACGGGCTCGACGACGACCGGCTCGACCCCTCGACCGGCCGGGGCGCCCACGCCGTCCTCGAGGCCGAGAAGCTCGCGCTGGCCGACCGCGAGGCCTACTACGGCGACGGCGACGTCCCGCTGGCCACGCTGCTGTCCGCGCCGTACGCCGAGCGCCGCCGCGCCCTGCTCGGCGAGGTGGCCTCGCGCGAGTTCCGCCCCGGCCGGATCGACGGCGTCCCGGCCTTCGTCCCGCCCCTGCGCCGCGCGGGGGACGTCCCGGCGGGCCCCGGCGGGACCGGCGAGCCCACGGTCTCGCCCGGGGGCCGCACGCGCGGGGACACGTGCCACCTCGACGTCGTGGACCGCTGGGGGAACATGATCGCGGTGACGCCCTCCGGGGGATGGCTGCAGTCCTCCCCGGCGATCCCCGGGCTCGGGTTCTGCCTCGGCACGCGCCTGCAGATGACCTGGCTCGAGCCGGGCTCGCCCTCGACGCTGGTCCCCGGGGCGCGCCCGCGCACCACGCTCTCGCCGACCCTCGTCCTGCGCGGGGCCATCCGGTCGCGGCCCTGGGCTCGCCCGGCGGTGACCAGCAGGACCAGTGGCAGCTGCCCTACCTGCTGCGCACGATCGTCGGCGGGTACGAGCCGCAGCAGGCGGTCGACGCGCCCACCTTCCACACGACCTCGGTCCCGGAGTCGTTCTGGCCACGCACGTGGACGCCCGGCGGGGCCGTGGCCGAGTCGCGGCTCGGGGACGAGGTCCTCGACGAGTTGGAGCGGCGCGGGCACCGGCTGACCCGGACCGGGCCGTGGTCGCTGGGCCGGCTGTGCGTGGTGACGCGGGATCCGCGCACCGGCGCCCTCGGGGCCGCCGCCACCCCCGCGGTGGCCAGGGCTACGCCGCCGGGCGCTGAGCCGGCCCCCCATGGCAACGGGCGGTCGATTCCGCCCCGGAACGGCGCCCCGGGGGGACGGATCCGGGGCGGAATCGACCGCCCGATGGGGAAGGGAGGGGAGGGGTGTGTCAGGCGCGGGCGTAGTCGCCCGTGAGCAGGACCGCGCCGCCGTCGACGCCCTTGGCGCCCTGCATGAAGTCCAGCCCGGCGGCCGCCGCCTCGTCGGTGACGCGGCCGACGGTGCCGGCGACCCACGAGGCCACCCCGCGCGAGGTCAGCCGGGCCACGGCCTCGTCCGCCGCGGCGGGATCCACCACGGCGACCATGCCCACGCCGAGGTTGAGGGTGCGCTCGAGGTCGGACCGCGGCACCCGGCCGAGCTGCGCGATGAGCTCGAACACCGCCGGCAGCGACCACGTGCCGCGGTCCACGGTGGCCATGAGGCCCTGCGGCAGGACGCGGGCCAGGTTCGCGGCCAGCCCGCCGCCGGTGACGTGGGAGAAGCCGTGCAGTGCCGGCTCGCCCGAGGCGGTGGACACCGCGGCGGCGGTGCCGGCCAGCGGGTCGCCGTTGAGGTGCCGGACCAGGTCCAGGCAGTCCGCGGCGTAGATGCGGGTGGGCTCGAGCAGCTCCTCGCCGAGGGTGCGGCCGAAGTCCGTGACCTCGCGGTCCAGGGACCAGCCGGCCGCGTTGATGACCCGGCGCACGAGCGAGTACCCGTTGGAGTGGATGCCGGAGGAGGCCATGGCGATCACCACGTCGCCCTCGCGCACCCGCTCGGGGCCGAGCAGGGCCGAGGCCTCGACCACGCCCGTGGCCGCCCCGGCCACGTCGTACTCGTCCACGCCCAGCAGGCCCGGGTGCTCGGCGGTCTCCCCGCCCACCAGGGCGGTGCCGGCGGCGGCGCAGCCGGCGGCGATGCCGCGGACGATGTCCGCGATCCGCTCCGGGACGACCTTGCCGCACGCGATGTAGTCGGTCATGAACAGCGGCTCGGCGCCGACCACGACGATGTCGTCCACCACCATGCCGACCAGGTCGAAGCCGATCGTGTCGTGGGTGTCCATGGCCTGGGCGATGGCGACCTTCGTGCCGACCCCGTCCGTGGAGGTGGCCAGCAGCGGCCGGGAGTACCGCAGCAGCGCCGAGACGTCGTAGAGCCCGGCGAAGCCGCCGAAGCCGCCGACCACGTCGGCGCCGTGGGTGGCCTTGACGGCCTCCTTCATCAGCTCCACGGCGCGGTCGCCGGCCTCCACGTCCACCCCGGCGGCGGCGTAGGTGATGCCGGGGGCCCCGGCGGGGGAGGGGGTCACGGGATCGGTCACAGCGGGGTCCTGTCGGTCTCGGTCAGCAGGTCTTCGAGGGCGGCGTCGGGGCCCGGGTCGCAGCCGTTGGACCCGGCGTTGGCCCCGGAGTCCTCGGCCACGGGGATCTCCTGCGGCTCCGCCGGGGCGGTGGGCACCGGCTTCTCCAGCAGGTGCTTGCCCCGCTCGTCCTCGCGCGGCAGCGGGATGGGGTACTCGCCGGTGAAGCAGGCCGTGCACAGCCCGGAGCGCGGCTGCTGGGTGGCCTGGATCATCCCGTCCTCGGAGATGTACTCGAGGGAGTCCGCGCCGATCGAGGCGGCGATCTCCGCCACGCCGGCGCCGTTGGCGATCAGCTCCGCGCGCGAGGCGAAGTCGATGCCGTAGAAGCAGGGCCACTTCACGGGCGGGGAGGAGATGCGCACGTGCACCTCGCGGGCCCCGGCCTCCCGCAGCATCCGCACGATCGCGCGCTGGGTGTTGCCGCGCACGATCGAGTCGTCCACCACCACCACGCGCTTGCCGGCCACCACGGCCGGCTGCACGTTGAGCTTGAGCCGGATGCCGAGCTGGCGCAGCGTCTGCGAGGGCTGGATGAAGGTGCGGCCCACGTAGGCGTTCTTCACGAAGCCCTGGCCGAACGGGATGCCGGACTCCTCGGCGTAGCCGACCGCCGCGGGGGTGCCGGACTCCGGGACGGGGATGACGACGTCGGCCTCCACCGGGTTCTCCCGGGCCAGCGCCCGGCCCATCTCCCCGCGGGACTCGTAGACCGAGCGGCCGTTGATGGCCGCGTCCGGGCGGGCGAGGTAGACGTACTCGAACACGCAGTGCGCGGGCGTGGACTCGGCGAAGCGGGTGGAGCGCACGCCCTCCTCGTCGATCGCGATGAGCTCGCCCGGGGCGACCTCGCGGATGAAGCTGGCGCCCACGGTCGCCAGCGCGGACTGCTCGGAGGCGACCACCCAGCCGCGGTCCAGCCGGCCCAGCACGAGCGGGCGCACGCCGTGCGGGTCGCGCGCGGCGTAGAGGGTGTGCTCGTCCATGAAGACGAAGCTGAAGGCGCCGCGGATCTGCGGCAGCAGGGCCTGGGCGGTCTCCTCGAGGGTGGCGCCCTCCTCGCCCTGCAGCAGGGCGGTCACGAGCGCCGTGTCCGTGGTGTTGCCCTGGGCCAGCTCGCCGCGGCTCTGCTCGCCGTAGCGCTCCTGGACCATGCGGTAGAGCTCGGCGGAGTTCACCAGGTTCCCGTTGTGCCCGAGCGCGACGGTGCCGGCCGAGGTGGCCCCCAGGGTGGGCTGGGCGTTGGCCCAGTTGTTCCCGCCCGTGGTGGAGTACCGGCAGTGCCCGACGGCGATGTGCCCCACCAGGGTGTTCAGGGTCGCCTCGTCGAAGACCTGGGAGACCAGGCCGAGGTCCTTGTAGACGGCGATGCGCTGGCCGTCCGAGGCGGCGATGCCCGCGGACTCCTGGCCGCGGTGCTGCAGCGCGTACAGCCCGTAGTAGGCCAGCTTGGCGACGTCCTCGCCGGGGGCCCAGACGCCGAAGACGCCGCACTCGTCCTGCGGGCCCTTCTCCCCGGGGTCGAGATCGTGGTTGAGCAGACCGTCACCGCGCATCGTTCTCACGTCCTTCATCCTCCCACTTCTGGCTCCACTGCTGCAGGTCGCCGGAGCCGACGGCCCAGTCGGCCTCGGCCGCGTCCGTGACGGCCCGGGCGTGCACCGTGTAGGCGCGCTTCCGCGACCGCCGGTCCAGCACCAGCCAGACGAGCGCGCCCACGGCCACCCCCACGATGCCGAACACCACGAGGAAGTACCCGAAGGTCGAGCCGAACGTGAACTCGGGGTTGTCCGAACCGGTGGCCGCCACGGCGAGGGCCGCGATCGCCCCCAGCAGGGCCCCGCCCAGCAGGAACACCTGCACCCGGGGGGCTCGGCGGACCAGCAGGTCGCGGTGTTCCAGGGCGTCCGGTGCCGGCCGCGCGGGGTCGTCCGCGGGCCCGTCGGGGGCAGAAGTCATGCCGTCCATGGTACTGGGAGCGGGGCGTCCCTCCCGCAGTGCGTCGGCGCCCTGCGGGGCCCTACCGGGCCAGCGGCAGCCACGCGGACAGGTCGGCCCGTGAGCCGGAGGCGAGCACCCGTCCGGAGCCCACGGCGTCCGCCCAGCCCAGCCGGCCCGTGGCCAGGTCCAGCCACGTCGCGGGGTCCGTCTCCACGACGTTCGGGGGCGTGCCGCGCGTGTGGCGCGGCCCGGCGATGCACTGGCACACCCCGAACGGGGGCACCCGGACCTCCACCGAGGTGCCGGGGGCGCGCTCGGCCAGTTCCTCGAGCAGGTAGCGCACGGCCGTGGCCCGCGTGGCCCGGGGCAGGGCGGCGGCGTCCTCGGCGCCCGCGGCGCGGGCGCGCGACCACTGCCCGACGGCGGCGGTGCCGGCGTCCTCGGCGATGCGGCGCTTGGTGGCCATGGTCCTCCCTCGGTCCCGTGCCCTGGTCCTCTGCCCATCCCGTCCGGCCGCGGTGGGAGGCGGCCGGTCCGGCAGGGGTCCGTGCGGCGGTGGTCGGTGCGGCGGTGGTCAGTCCAGCAGGTCCAGCACGGGCCGGGCCAGGTGCACCCGGCCCACCGGCTCGCCGCGGCCCAGGATCCGGGGGACCACGGTCTCCAGCACGCCCGGCAGGGCCTCGAGGTCCACCTGGCCCGGGGCGAACTGGGCCAGCAGGGCCAGGGCCACGAGGTTGCCGGCGCGCGTGCCGCCGTCGAGCGCCTTGACCGCCACGGCCGTGCCGTCCGGGGCGGCCATGGCCATCACGCCGTCCGCGCCGAGCTTGGCCAGCACGCCCAGCTCGCGGATGACCACGGTGTTGCTGTTGGTCTCCCCGTGCACCGCCCAGGGGTGCTCGAGCATGGCGGTGGCCACCGTGGCGGCGTGCACCTCGGCGTCCCGGCGCTGCGGGGCGGCGGCCACCCGGCCGATGCCCCGGGCCAGCCCGGCCAGGGACAGCACGGGGGCGGGGGCGCCGCAGCCGTCCACGCCCCAGTGGGCCACGGGCTCGCCGCAGTACTGCTCCAGGACGGCGGCGACCTCGCGCTGCACCGGGTGGTCGGGGTCGAGGTAGGCGTGCACGTCGTGCCCGCCGTGGCGCGCCGCGGAGAGGAAGCCGGCGTGCTTGCCGGAGCAGTTGTACGCCAGCGGCGTCTGCCCGGGGCCGGCGGGGCCGGCGTCGCGCGCCAGCTGGACGATCCCGGCGGGGTCCGCGGGCCAGGCCGGCGGGCACTGCAGGAAGGAGGCATCCAGTCCCGCCGCGGAGAGGGCGGCGGCCGCCGTGGCCCGGTGCCGGGCCGTGCCGCGGTGCGATCCGCAGGCCAGGGCCACCTGCTCGTCCGTGAGCCGGGCGCCCCGGCGCAGCGAGGCGATGGCCTGCAGGGGCTTGAGCGTGGAGCGGGGGTAGACGGGGGCCCCGGGGCTACCCAGGGCGGCCAGCACGGACCCGTCCGGGGCGGTCACCACGGCCGAGCCGGTGGACCGGGACTCGATGAAGCCGTTGCGCACCACATGGACGAGCTCCACGGCCTCGGGGACGGAGAAGGTGGCGGTCGGCGCCGGGGGGGCGGCCTGGGGGGACGCGGTGTGCGAGGACATGGGGACCACTCTAGGCCGCGGGCCGGGGCCGGCTCAGCGCCGGCGGCGGGCCCAGGCGGTGAGGGCGACCGCCGCCACGAGCGAGACGGCCAGCGAGGTCACCGCCGCGCCGAGGTGGCCCCGCTCGAAGCCCAGCAGCCGCGTGCCGAACCCCATGATGAGCGCCGTGGTGAACCAGACGAGCACGAACGTGTAGACGGCGGACAGCCGCGTCGGGCGGCCGCCCGGGCGCGGGGCGCGGCCGTACAGCCGGCCGGGGGCGTAGTCGAGGTGCGGCGGGCGGCGGGGGTCGTCGCCGGCCGGCCCCGGGGACGGGGTGCTCATGGGCCCAGCGTACGGGAGGGCCCCGGGGCCGGGCCCGGGACCGGCGCCGTCGCGGTGACCCGGCGCGCCCGCGGAGCGTCTAGGCTGGGGCACCGTGAAGATCCTCGTCCTCGGCTCCGGCGGCCGTGAACACGCCATCGTCCGCGCCCTGCTGCGCGACCCCTCCGTCCGCGAGGTCCACGCGGCCCCGGGCAACGCCGGCATCGCCGGTGACGTCCCCGTGCACGCGGTGGACGCCACGGATGCCACGGGCGTCACCGAACTGGCCGGGGAGCTGGGAGCCGACCTCGTCGTCGTCGGTCCCGAGGCCCCCCTGGCCGCCGGCGTCTCCGATGCCCTGCGCGAGGCCGGGTTCACCGTCTTCGGCCCCTCCCGGGCCGCCGCCACCCTCGAGGCCTCCAAGTCCTTCGCCAAGGACGTCATGGACCAGGCCGGCGTGCCGACCGCCGCCGCCCACGCGTGCGCCACCCGCGCCGAGGCCGAGGCCGCGCTCGACGAGTTCGGGGCCCCCTACGTGGTCAAGGACGACGGCCTGGCCGCCGGCAAGGGCGTGGTGGTCACCTCCGACCGCGCCGAGGCCCTGGCCCACGCCGAGTCCTGCTTCGCGGCCAACGGCACCGTGGTCATCGAGGAGTTCCTGGACGGCCCCGAGGTCTCCCTCTTCGTCATCTCCGACGGCACCAACTGCGTCCCGCTCGTGCCCGCCCAGGACTTCAAGCGGATCGCCGACGGGGACGCCGGCCCCAACACGGGCGGCATGGGCGCCTACACCCCGCTGGACTGGCTGCCCGAGGGCTTCACCGAGGAGGTCATGGCCGAGGTCGCCCGCCCGGTCATCGCCACCATGGCCGACCGCGGCACCCCGTTCTCCGGCGTGCTGTACTGCGGGCTCGCGCTGACCTCGCGCGGCGTGCGCGTCATCGAGTTCAACGTGCGCTTCGGCGACCCCGAGACCCAGGCCGTGCTGGCCCGGCTGCGCACGCCCCTGGGCCGGCTGCTCATGGACGCGGCGACCGGCTGCCTCGCCGGGGTGCGCTCGCTGGACTGGCGCCCCGAGTACGCCGTGGACGTGGTGGTGGCCGCCGAGGGGTACCCCGACTCGCCCCGGAAGGGCGGGGCCGTGACCGGCGTCGAGGAGGCGGAGGCGCTCGAGGGCGTGTCCGTGCTGCACGCGGGCACCGCCACCGGTCCCGACGGCGGGCTGGTCGCCGCCGGCGGGCGGGTGCTGGCCGTCGTCGGGCTGGGGGAGTCCCTCGCCGCGGCGCGCGAGCGCGCCTACGCGGGCGTGGAGCGCATCCGCCTGGAGGGGTCGCAGCACCGCACCGACATCGGCCTGCGGGCCGAGCGCGGGCAGGTCACCGTCCCGGCCGGGGAGGCCCGCTGATGGCCGGGGTGGGCAAGGGCCTGGACACGACCGCCCCGGAGCTGCCCGGCTGGCGGCACGTGTACTCCGGCAAGGTCCGGGACCTGTACGAGCCGGCCGACGCCGCGCCGGGCACCTCCGCGACGCTGCTCGTGGTGGCCTCGGACCGGATCAGCGCCTACGACTTCGTGCTGGACACCGAGATCCCGGACAAGGGCGCGGTGCTGACCCAGCTGTCCCTGTGGTGGTTCGAGCAGCTGGGCGTCCCGCACCACGTGGTGTCCGTGGACGTGCCCGCCGCGGTGGCCGGCCGGGCGATGGTGGTCAAGCGCCTGGACATGTTCGAGGTCGAGTGCATCGCGCGCGGCTACCTCACCGGCTCCGGCCTGGCGGAGTACCGCGAGTCCGGGACCGTGACCGGGATCGCGCTGCCGCCCGGGCTCGTGGACGGCTCCCGGCTGGAGGAGGCGATCTTCACCCCCTCGGCCAAGGCGGAGGTGGGCGAGCACGACGAGAACATCACCTTCGAGCAGATGGCCCGGCTCATCGGGGAGACCCCCGCGCGGCGGCTGCGGGAGCTCACGCTGGACGTGTACACGCGGGCCGAGGCGATCGCGCGGGAGCGCGGGATCATCCTGGCGGACACCAAGGTCGAGTACGGACTGGACGCCGACGGGCGGATCGTGCTCGGCGACGAGGTCCTCACCCCGGACTCCTCCCGCTTCTGGGACGTGGACGACTACGAGCCCGGCCGCGCCCAGCCCTCCTTCGACAAGCAGTTCGTCCGCGACTGGCTGACCTCGCCGGCCTCCGGCTGGGACCGCCGCTCGGGCGAGGCCCCGCCGGCCCTGCCCGAGGACGTGGTGGCGCGCACCCGCGCCCGCTACGTCGAGGCCTACGAGCGCCTGACGGGCCGCACCTTCACCCCCTGACCCGGCGGCCCCGTCCCTCACCTCCACCCTCCGAGTCTCATCTCGCCGTGCCGCAGCCCCGTCCACCCCTCCGCGCCGCACCCCCGTCCACCCCTCCGCGCCGCACCCCCGTCCTGGCCTCCCGCTCCCGGGTCGCGAACCACGGGTGTGGATCACGTTCATCCGCGGTTCACGACCCGGGAGCATCCGGACGAGGGGGGAGCGCAGGGGAGGACGTCAACGGCCGTGGGACGCCATGCGCTCGCGGACCAGGCGGACGACCCGGCGGAAACCGTTCCGCAGGTCGGCGCCCGTGACCTTGATGACGAGCCACCCGTGCACCTGGAACCAGGCGTCGCGGTAGGCGTCCAGCTCCTGTTGGCGCGCATCCCGGTGGTGATGCCCCTCGTACTGGAGGGCGATCCGCCACGGCACCAGCCCCAGGTCGGCCCGCGGCGAGG
The DNA here is from genome assembly GCF_005877055.1 of Citricoccus sp. SGAir0253. NCBI lineage: Bacteria > Bacillati > Actinomycetota > Actinomycetes > Micrococcales > Micrococcaceae > Citricoccus > Citricoccus sp. SGAir0253. The sequence goes on from NZ_CP039424.1 coordinate 709,803, forward strand.
AGGGGTCGTCCGGGTCGGCCGGTACCTGCAGTCCGGGTTCGGGGAGCCCCGCGTCGACCAGGGCCAGCCGCAGCCGGGTCTCCGGCGGCGAGTCCGCGCCCACGCGCACCAGGTCCAGGGCCTCCCGGGCGGCGACGATCCCGCGGAATCGGCCGGCGCGGTGCAGCGCCGCCCGGACCTCCGTGACGGTGGTGAGGGGATCCGTCCGCCCCTCTCCCCTCACCCAGGGGTGCCGGACGAGGTGGTCCCCGGCGACGACCAGGTCGTCCCGGTCGAGACGGGGCCACAGGGCGGCGAGGTCCAGCCACGTGCGGGCGGCGCTCGTCACGCGCAGGCCCAGCCGCGAGGTGACGTCGGCGTCCGGCACGGCTCGGCGGTGGGCGACGACGCCCTCCCGGCGGATGCGGGATCCATCGTGGGGGACCGAGAGATGGAGCGACCCCGGGCCGGCGGGCGACCGGCCGGCCGGCGACGCGGTGAGGCCTCGCGGAAGCGGCACCCGGTAGAGGTGGGCCGCCGACAGGTGCGACACCACCGCATCGGGGCGGAGGCGCAGGAGGGCCCGAACGTCCTGCGGTGAGAGGCCGTGACCGGGATCCTCCAGCCCGCAGGCCTGCCAGGACGGGCCGGAGGGGCCGGCCCCCCGATAGAGCCCGTGGGAGAACCGCTGCACGTCGCGGGCGTTGGTGCGGGCGAGGCCGAGGCCCGCGGCGCGGAGCTCGGCGGTGGAGAAGGACTGGCCTTCGAGGTGCGGGGGCAGGGGCCGACGGGCGATCATCCCCCCAGCGTCCACGGATCATGGCCGGGCGGCGCGGTCAGCGGTGGTGCACGTGGCCGGCCCGCCCGGGGAGGGCCGCTGTGGAGCGGGTCCGCCGAGCACCGCCCGGCCCCGCCCGCTGCTCCCGGGTCACGGACCGAGGGTGTTGGCCGCTCGAACCCATGGTTTGTGACCCGGGAGCACGACGCACGGGCGGGGCGGCCACGGGTGACCCGGGACCACGACGCACGGGCGGGGCCGGGACCGGGGGCGGTCAGGAGACGAGGGAGGCCTTCCACGCCGCATGGAGCTCGGCGAAGCGCCCGCCCGCGGCGACCAGGTCGGCGGGGGCCCCGTCCTCCACGATCCGCCCGTCGTGGACCACGAGCACGCGGTCCGCGATCTCCACGGTGGACAGCCGGTGCGCGATGATCAGCGCGGTCCGGTCGCCCAGCAGCCGCTCCAGGCCGGACTGCACGAGCCGCTCGCTCGGCAGGTCCAGGGAACTGGTGGCCTCGTCGAGGATGAGCACGGCGGGGTCGGCCAGGAAGGCGCGGGCGAAGGACACCAGCTGCCGCTGCCCCGCGGACAGCCGCCCGCCGCGCTTGGTGACGTCCGTGGCGTAGCCCTCGGGCAGCGCCTCGATGAACCCGTCGGCGCCCACGGCCCGCGCCGCGGCCCGGATCTCCGCCTCCGTGGCGTCCGGCCGGCCCAGCGCGATGTTCTCGGCCACGGAGCCGGAGAACAGGAACGCCTCCTGGGTCACCATCACCACGTGCCGGCGCAGGTCGGCCGCGGACAGCCGCCGCAGCTCCACCCCGTCCAGGGTGAGCGAACCGGCGCTGAGGTCGTAGAACCGGGCGATGAGCTTGACGAGCGTGGACTTGCCGGCCCCGGTCTGCCCCACCACGGCCACGGTCTGCCCGGCGGGGATGACCAGGTCGAAGCGTGGCAGCACCACGCTGCCGGCGCCGTAGCCGAACTCGGCATCCCGGAACTCCAGCCGCCCCACGGCCCGCGGCAGCGGCACCGGCCGCTCGGGCTCGCGCACGGAGGGGGACTCCTCGAGCAGGCCGGAGACCTTCTCCAGGGCCGCGGTGGCGGACTGGAAGGAGGAGTAGAACATGGCCACCTGCTCCATCGGCTGGAACACGCGCTTGCCCGCCAGCAGCAGCGCCACCAGCACGCCGACGGCGAGCGTGCCGTCCAGCACCCTGAAGCCGCCGAGGACCAGCAGGGCCACCACGGTGAGGTTGCCCGTGACCAGCAGGGTCGGCTGGAGCACGCCGAACAGGTTGAGCGAGTCCACCATGTCGTCGCGGTACCGCGTGGCCAGGCCCTCGTAGGCCTCGTCGTTGGCGCGCTGCCGGCGGAACGCCTGCACCGCGCGGATCCCGGTCATGGTCTCCACGAAGTGCACGATCATCCGCGCCGAGGACACCCGCGAGCGGCGGTACACCGCCTCGGAGCGCACCTGGTACCAGCGCACGGCGACCGCCACGGGCACGAAGGCGCCCAGCAGCACGAGCCCGGAGCGCCAGTCGAGCACGAACACGGAGATCGTGGTGAACACCATGAACATCAGGCCGGACACGAGCGCGGACACGCCCTGGTCCAGCAGCTCGCGCAGCGAGTCCAGGTCCGAGGTCTGCCGGGAGATCACCCGGCCGGAGGTGTACCGCTCGTGGAACTCCAGCGAGAGCCGCTGGGTGTGCCGGAAGACCCAGACGCGCAGGTCCAGCAGCATCGCCTGGCTCACCCGGGCGGTCAGCCACGTGTAGGTGCCCAGCAGCAGCCCGGCGGCCAGCCCGGCCGCCACGTAGGTGCCCCCGACGGCGGCCACCACCGGGGTGGGGGAGCCCCCGGCCTCCAGCGTGGAGACGACCTGCGGCAGCCCCCAGTCGATGCCCCACGCGATGATCAGCGGGAACGACGCGCGCGCGGCGTTCGAGACCACGACGAGCACCGCCGTCAGCAGCAGTTGCCACCGCACCGGCCGGGCGAGGTCCTTGAGCAGCCGCCACGACCGGGCCCGGACGTACCGGCGCTCCTCGGCGCTGAGGTCGAGCCGCTCCTCGCCCCGCGTGCCGACCGGTCCGGGGCCCCTCATCGCCGGCCCCCGTCCACCACGCCGTCCACGGCGGCGCCCGCCGCGTCCCCCTCGACCACGGGCGTCGTCCCCGTGATGGCCCCGGAGTCCAGGACGGACTCGATGGAGCGGTCCCGGCCGAGGCTCGAGATGATCGCCCGGTACGGCGCGGACCGGCCCAGCAGCTCGGCGTGCGTGCCGACGTCGGCGATCCGGCCGTCCTGCAGGACGGCCACCCGGTCCGCGAGGGCCACGGTGGAGGGCCGGTGGGCGACGATGAGCGTGGTGGTCCCGGCCAGCACGTGGCGCAGCCGCCGGGTGACCTCCTCCTCGGTGCGCACGTCCAGGGCCGAGAGCGGGTCGTCGAGCACGAGGACCTCGGGCCGGGCGGCGATCGCCCGGGCCAGGGCGATGCGCTGGCGCTGGCCGCCGGACAGGCTCAGCCCCTCCTCGCCGATCTCCGTGTCCACTCCCTCCGGCAGCCCGTGCACGAAGCCGGCCCGTGCCGTGTCCAGGGCCGCCGCCAGCAGGGCATCGGCCGCCGCGGGGTCGGCACGGACCTCCTCGGGCGCGCCGAGCAGCACGTTGTCCCGGACCGTGTCCGAGAACAGGGTGGCGTCCTCGAAGGCGATCGACACCCGTCGGCGCAGCTCCGTCAGCGGGACCTCGCGCACGTCGCGCCCGTCCACCAGGACGCGGCCCGCGCTGACGTCGTAGAGCCGGGGCACGAGCTGCACGAGCGTGGACTTGCCCGAGCCGGTCAGCCCCACGAGCGCCATCGTCTCGCCGGGCTCCAGCGCCAGGGTGACGTCCCGCAGCAGGGGCGGGGCGCCGGCGGGGGCGTCGGGGTAGCGGAAGGCCACGCCCTCGAAGGCGAGGGACCCGCGGGGTGCCGGGGCGCCGTCGTCGGGACCGCCGGGACCCGCCCCCGGACCGGTGGCCGGGGCCGGGCCCGCGCCGCCCGCCGGGCCCGCGCCGTCCAGCGGGTCCGCGATCGTCACCGGGGTGTCCATGACCTCGAGGTGGCGGTCGATCGCGGTCTTGGCGGACAGGGACATGCCCATGAGCTGGCCCACCGACTCGACCGGGCCCGCGAGCACGGCCGTGGTGGCGAAGAACCCGGCGATCGCGCCCACCGTGAGCTCGCCCGTGGCCACGAGGTACACCCCGGTGGCCAGGGAGAGGCCGATCACCGTCTCCGGCAGGGCCACGATGAGCGCGATGAACCGGGACAGCACGGCGGCCTTGTGGACCTCCGTGCCGCGCAGCGTGTCCGCCTGCCCGCGGAAGCCCTCGAGCGCCTCGCCGCCGCGGCCGAACGCCTTGAGCACGCGGATGCCGTGCACGGACTCCTCCACGGTGGTGGCCAGGTCCCCGGCCTGGTCCTGGGAGAGCCGGGAGGCGGCCCGGAAGTCGGTGCGGAAGGCGTAGGAGTGCCACATGATCGGCGCCGCGCCGGCCAGGTAGATGAGCGCGAGCACCCAGGACGTGCTGAACAGCAGGACCAGCCCCACGGCGATCGTCACGATCGAGACCACGAACATCACCGTGCCGAACGCGATCCACCGCCGCAGCAGGGACAGGTCGCCCACCGCCCGGGAGAGCAGCTGGCCGGACGGCCAGGTGTCGTGGAAGGAGACGGGGAGCCGCTGCAGCCGGCGGAACAGGGCCACGCGGGCGCGCTGCTCCACGTTCGCCGCGGGCGGCAGGATGAAGAACCGGCGCAGGTAGACCAAGGCACCCTCGGCCACGCCGAGGACCGCCATGACCGCCACCGCCGTCCACACGTCCCGCGCGTCGCCGCCGGGGCGCAGCACCGAGTTCACGAGCTGCTGGATCACCTGCGGGATGGCCAGGGCCACGAGGCCGGCGAGCATCGCGGACGCCAGCCCGGCCACCCAGCGCCAGCGGACGCCCTCGAGGTAGGGGGAGAGGCGGCGGACCGACGCGGCGAGGCCGCGCTCCCCGTCCCGGGCGCGGCGCGGCACGGGACGGGCGGGCGTGCGCACGGGCGGACCTCCGGGGTGGGGCGGGGACGGAGCCTCCATCCTACGGTCGCCCGGGGCGACCTGAAAGACTCCTTGAACCTTCTCGGCCCGGGGGGACCGCTGCCCGCCGGCGCCGGCGGCGCCGGCGGTGCCGGAGGTCCCGGCGGCTCGCGCGGGGGCCGGCGTCAGGGGGCGACGACGTCCAGCACCACGGCCTCCGGGCGGCACGCGAAGCGCACGGGCGCCGTGGGGGACGTGCCGATGCCGGCGGACACCTCGAGCGGGACGGTGCGGCCCCGGTGGGTCCACTCACTCAGCCCCGAGGCCTGGCGCGTCGGCAGGTCGCAGTTGGTCACGAGTGCGCCCACCCCGGGCACGCACACCTGGCCGCCGTGGGTGTGGCCGGCGAAGATGACGTCCGCGCCGTCGTCCACCATGGCGTCCAGGACCCGCCGGTAGGGCGCGTGGGTCACGCCGAGGCGCAGGGCCCGGCCCGTCGTCGCGCTGCCGCCGGGGAAGCCGGGCCAGTCGTCCCGGCCCAGGTGCGGGTCGTCCGTGCCGGCCGCGTCGAGGCGGATCCGGTGCACCACGGTGCTCGCCCCGCGGTTCGTCAGGTCCGTCCAGCCGCGCGTGGCGAAGGCGTCGAACAGCCTCGCCGAGGGCAGGCGCTGCCGGTCGGGGTCCTGCCGGGAGGGCCCGGCGAGGTAGCGCAGGGGGTTGGCGAAGGTCGGCCCGTAGTAGTCGTTGGAGCCCGGGACGAACAGCCCGGGCACGTCGAGCAGGGGACCGAGGGCCTCCAGCAGCGGCTCGATCGCGGCGGCGGAGGCGATGTTGTCCCCGGTGTCCACCACGAGGTCCGGCTGGTACCGGGAGAGCGTGGAGAGCCACTCGAGCTTGTCCTCCTGGCGGGGGTCCAGGTGGATGTCGGACAGGTGCAGGATCCGGAACGGCAGCCCGCCGGCCGGCAGGACGGGCAGTCGCTCGGTGCGGACGGTGAAGTTGCGGGCCTCCACGAGGGAGCCCCAGGCCAGGGCCCCGGCGCCGGCGGCGGCCAGGGTCCCCACCGCGGCGGCGGTCGTGCGCAGCATGCCCGTGCCCCTCACTCCGTGGACACCACGGTCGAGTCGTCGTGGTACGGCTGCGGCCCCGGCCGCGGCTCGTCGAGCTTCACGGTCGTGCCGCCCTCGCGCTCGCCCTCGGTGCGCGGGTCGGACTCCGGGCCGTCGAACGGCGTGAACTCGGCGGTCTCGTAGCGGCCGGCCACGGTGCCCATGTAGTCCGCCCACATCGGCCCGGCGATGATCGAACCCCACACGTCCTCGAACTCCACGCCGCCGATGGTGCGGCCCTCGAGGCTGCCCAGGCCCTTGTAGTTGCCGACCCACGAGGCCGTGGTCAGGCCCGTGGTGGAGCCGATGAACCACGTGGACGAGGAGGTGTTGTTCGTTCCGGTCTTGCCCGCGATGGGGAAGGGGATGTCCTTGGCGATGCGCTCGGAGGCGATCGCCTTCAGGGTGTTGTTCAGCTCCGCGACCTGTTGGGTGTCCGCCACCTTCTCGCAGGCCACCGGGGGCACCTGGTAGGAGTTGCCGCGGGTGTCCGTGACCTCGGCGAGCACGCGCGGCTCGCAGTAGTTGCCGTCGTCCGCGAGCGTGGCGTAGGCCGAGGCCATGGTCATCGGGGAGACCTCCTCGGAGCCCAGCACGAAGGAGGGCTGGCCGGGGTCGATCCCGTTGCCGTTGTCCGCCCGGTGGATCCCCACGCGGTTGGTCATGTCCGTGATGGCGCACAGGTCCATCAGGTAGGTGGCGGCCACGGTGGCGGTGTTGATCGACCAGTACAGGCCGTAGTCCGCCCGCATCGGCTTGGTCATGTCCCGGATGGCGTTGCGCACGGTCCAGCCGTTCTCGTCCGGGATGTGCACGTCGCCGTCCTCCTCGCAGGAGGCCTTGAACTCGGTCCACTGGGGGTACTTGTTGTTCTTCGCGTCCAGGGTGTCCACCATCGAGTGGCCGGACTCGATCCAGGTGAGGAAGACGAACGGCTTGAGGGTCGAGCCGGCCTGGAAGCCGTTGCCGCCGCCCATCGGCTTGTCCACGTTGAAGTTCAGGGTCGTCTGGCCCTGGCCCTCGGCGGTGTCGTAGCGGGTGTTCTGGGCCATGGCGCGGACATTGCCGGTGCCCGGCTCGACCGTCACCAGGGAGGCCCCCACGCCGTCGGACTCGTCGTTCGGCACGTGCTCCAGGACGGTCTTCTCGGCCTGCTTCTGCAGGGTGGAGTCCAGCGTGGTGCGGATCTGCAGGCCGCCGCGGTCCAGCAGGCGCTGGCGGGACTCCACGTCCGGGCCGAAGGCCTCGTTGTCCAGGACCGCGCGCTGGACGTAGTCGCAGAAGTAGTTGCCGTAGGCCGCGGACATGCAGCCCGAGGCCAGCGGGGTGACGTCCAGGCCCAGGTCCGTGGCCACGGCCTCGTCGTGCTGGGCCTGGGTGATCTTGCCGGTGCGCAGCATGGCCGCCAGCACCGTGTTGCGCCGCTGGGTGGCCCCCTCGGGGTTGTTCACCGGGTTGTAGCCGTTGGGGGACTGCACCATGCCGGCGAGCATGGCCGACTCGGGGATGGTCAGGTCCGCCGCGGCCTTGTCGAAGAAGTAGCGCGAGGCGGCCTCGACGCCGTACACGCGACCGGAGAACAGGACGATGTTGAGGTAGCCCTCGAGGATCTCGTCCTTGGACATCTCCTTCTCCACGGCCACGGCCAGCTTCATCTCGCGCAGCTTGTCCGCCACGTTCTTGGTGCCGGAGATCGTGGTGCGCTCGTTGTTGAGGTACTGCGCGTTGACCAGCACGTTGTTGACGTACTGCTGGGTGATCGTGGAGGCGCCCTGCGTGGAGGAGGAGGTGGCGTTGTTGACGAGAGCGCGGGTCAGGCCGCGCGCGTCCACGCCGCCGTGCTGGTAGAACCGCTCGTCCTCGATCGCGATGATCGCGTCCTGCATGTTCTTCGAGATCTTGTCCAGCGTGACCGGCACGCGGTTCTCGGCGTAGAACGTGGCCAGGACGGTGCCGTCCTTGTCCAGGATCCGGGAGGGCACCGAGAGCGGCTCCTCCTTGAGCTCGGCGGGCAGCTGCTCGAGCATGTCCCCGCCGGCGGTGGCCGTGGCCCCGCCCATCGCGGCGGCGGGCAGCAGCAGCCCCGCCGCGAGCACGCCGCACAGGGCGCTGACGCCCAGGAAGGCGACGATCTTGCCCAGTGTCGTGGCAGTGTCGAAGAAGGGGGACGTGCGCTTGGCCATGGGGAGGATTCTACCGGCCGGGGTATCCACCGCGCGGGAGGCCGGTCCGGCTAGGGTGGGAGCCATGACAACCTGGGAATACCTCATCACCCCGTTGCCCCTGCACACCCCCAAGCAGGTCCTCGACCTGCACGGATCCGAGGGCTGGGAGCTGGTCACCGTGCTGACCGGTCCCGAGGGCGGGGCCGTGGCCTACCTGAAGCGGCCGAAGCAGTGACCGGCGTCGTCGAGGCCCGCCTGGCGGAGCTGGGCCTGGAGCTGCCCCCGGTGGCCGCCCCCGTGGCCGCCTACGTGCCGGCCGTGGTCCAGGGCGAGCTCGTCCACACCTCCGGCCAGCTGCCGTTCCAGGGCGGCCAGCTGCCGGCCACGGGCAAGGTGGGCGCCGGCGTGGACCCGGACCGGGCCGCCGAGCTGGCCGCCGTGTGCGCCGTCAATGCGCTGGCCGCCGTGAAGTCCGTGATCGGGGACCTGGACCGCGTGGAGCAGGTCGTCAAGGTCGTCGGCTTCGTCGCCTCCGATCCGGCGTTCACCGGGCAGCCCCAGGTCGTCAACGGCGCCTCGGAGCTGCTGGGCAAGGTCTTCGGCGAGGCCGGCGCCCACGCGCGCTCCGCCGTCGGGGTGGCCGTGCTCCCGCTCGACGCGCCGGTCGAGGTCGAGATCACCGTCCGCTTCCGCTGAGCCGGAGGGAGCCGCGGCCATGCCCGAGCAGGAGTACCCGGCGCGCACGGGCGTGGCCGTCGGCCACGGGCCGGTGCACCGGCCCGAGGGGGCGCCGGAGCGCCGGCTGTTCGAGTTGCCCGAGGACCAGCACGCCGCCGCGCGCAGCTGGCTGGTCCACGGGGAGCGCCGGCCGCGGGCGGCGCGCCGGGCCTCCTCCGTGGCGGTCGTGCGCGACGGCTTGCGGGGCGTGGAGACCCTGCTGCGCTACCGCGCCGGGTCCACGCCCCTGGGGGCGGTGGCCTTCCCCGGCGGTTCGCTCGAGACCTTCGACGAGGACGAGTGCGCCTGGTTCGGCCCGACGCCGGCCCAGTGGGCCCGGGTGCTCGGGCTTGACGACCACCGGCTGGCCCGCCGCCACGTGGCCGGCGCGATCCGCGAGCTCTTCGAGGAGACGGGGATCCTGCTGGCCGGCACGGACGAGCACTCGGTGGTGGAGAACCCCGGCGGCGGGGAGTGGATGGAGGCCCGGCAGGCCCTCGACGAGCAGCAGACCACGCTCGCGGCCCTGCTGAACCGGCGCGGCCACGGGCTGCGCACCGACCTGCTGCGCGCGGTCGGCCGCTGGCACAGCCCGCACTTCGCCCACCGCCGCTTCGACACCCAGTACTTCGCAGTCGCCGTCCCGCACGCACAGGACACCACGCTGCTGGCCGGCAAGGGGCTGTGGGCCGACTGGGTCCCGGCCGCCTGGGTGCTCGCCGGGCGGAACGGCACGCGGCTGGGGGACGCGATCGGCCGGCCGGAGACGGTCGGGCGCCGCCTGGGCCAGCTCACCGTGCCGCCCGTGGAACTGCTGCTGGAGCGGATGGCCGCGGCCGGGTCCACGGTGGAGTTCCTCATGGACCTGACCATCCGCGGCCGGGTCCCCGAGTACACCCCGGAGCTGCAGGGCGCCCCGGACGGGGAGGGGGACTTCCGGCTCGGGGTGAGCCTGCCGGGCGGCCGCTGGGGCCGCTAGGCGGACCGGCTCAGCGGGAGCGCTGGCGCAGCCGCTGCAGGTCCAGCACCACGACGGCGCGGTTCTCCAGGCGGATCCAGCCGCGCTGCACGAACTCGGCCAGGGCCTTGTTCACCGTCTCGCGGGAGGCGCCGACGAGCTGGGCCAGCTCCTCCTGGGTCAGGTCGTGGGCCACGAGCAGGCCGTCGGTGGCCGGCCGGCCGAAGCGGTCCGCGAGGTCCAGCAGGGCCTTGGCGACGCGGCCCGGGACGTCGGAGAAGACGAGGTCGGCGAGGGACTCGTTGGTCTTGGACAGCCGCTGGGCGAGGGCCCGGAGCAGCTGCATGGAGACCTCGGGGGTGGACTGGATGACCTTGCGCAGGTTGTCGTGGCGCAGGCCGGCCAGGCGGGTCGCGGACACGGCGGTCGCCGAGGCGGTGCGGGGCGCCGGGTTGAACAGGGCCATCTCGCCGAAGACCTCTCCCGGGCCGAGGATGGCCAGCAGGTTCTCGCGGCCGTCCGGGGCGGTGCGGCCCAGCTTGATCTTGCCGGACATGATGACGTAGAGCTGGTCGCCCTGGTCGCCCTCGTGGAAGGCCGAGGCGCCGCGGGACAGCTCGACCTCGGTCAGCTCCGAGGTGAGGGCCGTGAAGACCTCGTCATCCAGGTTGGTGAACAGCGGGGCCTTGCGCAGTACCTCGAGATCCATGTGTCCTTCGTCCTCCGTGTCGGGGATGTACCGGTGTGCCGCAGGCCGGCGGGAGCCGTGCCTGCGATGACTCGCAGTCCATTCTGCCCCATCCGTCGCCATCGTAACGGTAAACTCGGTGACCACGCGTGCGCCGGCGCCGGGGCGCAGGATGGAGATGCAGTGGTACTGGGACTGGCCTGGCTGGACTGGGCGCTCGTCGTCGTCCTGCTGCTGGCCCTGCTGGGCGGCTACCGCCGCGGCTTCTGGGTCACCCTCGGCACGGTGTCCGGGCTCGTGGCCGGGGCCGCCGCCGCGTTCTTCTCCATCCCCCTCGTCTCGGAGTGGGTCCCGGACCCCGCCTGGCGCATCCTGGCGATCATCGCCGCGGCCCTCGTGCTGGTGTTGGCCGGCCAGGCCATCGGCGCCGGCATCGGCCGCGCCATCCGGCTGCGGATGGCCCTGCCGGTCCTGCGCACCGTGGACCGGGCCGCCGGTGCCGTGGTCAACACCGCGGTGGCCGCGGCCCTCGTCTCGCTCGTGGCCTTCTCCGCCTCTTCGATGGGCATCCCGCCGGTGACCTCGGCGATCTCCGAGTCCCGGGTCATCACGGCGATCAACCGCCTCGCCCCGGACGCCGCGAAGTCGCTCGTGGCGCGCGTGCGCTCCGAGGTGGCCGGCTCGGACGTGGTGCCCGTGCTCGAGGAGCCGGTGGTGCGCGAGGTGCCCACCGCCGAGCCCTCGGCGCCCGAGCCGGGGGACCGGATCGAGGAGGCTCGGGCGGCGGTGGTGCGCATCAGCGGCACCGCCTACGCGTGCGGGCAGAACCAGACCGGCTCCGGGTTCGCCGTGGCTCCCGACCGGGTGGTGACGAACGCGCACGTGGTCTCGGGCCTGGCGGAGCCCGCCGTGGAGGACTCCCGGGGCACCGTCTACGCCGGCCGGGTGGTGCACTTCGACGTCGCGCGCGACCTGGCGGTGATCGCGGTGGACGGGGCGGAGCTGCCCACGGTGCCGAGCGGGGCGGACCTGGCCGACGGGGAGGCCGGCTACATCATGGGCTATCCCTCCGGGGGACCGTTCTCGATGGACCCGGCGGAGGTCCAGGCCCGCGGCGCCGTGACGGTGGAGAACATCTACGGGGGCGAGCCGGGCCTGCTGGACATCTACCAGCTCAACGCGGACGTCCAGCTGGGCAACTCCGGCGGCCCGCTGCTGGACGAGACCGGCACGGTGGCCGGCGTCGTCTTCGCCCGCGCCCCGGGGGACGTCAAGGTCGGCTTCGCCGTCACGGGGGACGAGGCCGGGGAGGTCCTCACGGGGGCGGGGGAGATGGAGGACACCGTCTCCACCGGCCAGTGCGTGCAGGGCGGCTGAGCGGCCGCGTCCCGCGCTGACGTGCGCGGAACCGGTGGACCGGCCGTGTACGCTGGACCGCCGACTGCACTACTGTGGTCGCCACCACTTCACGCACCGTAGCGCGGGTCCCCGCCGGCTCCGATCCTCCTGGCCGGCACCGGTCCGCGCGACCACGGCACTGACCGGGAGGGACCGTGTCAACCAATACCGCATCACCCCAGAGGACGAGCCGCGAGCAATGGGGCGGCCGCTGGGCCTTCATCTTCGCCGCGATCGGCTCCGCCGTCGGGCTCGGGAACATCTGGCGCTTCCCGTACGTGGCCTACGAGAACGGCGGCGGCGCCTTCATCGTCCCCTACCTCGTCGCGCTGCTCACCGCGGGCATCCCGCTGCTGTTCTTCGACTACGCGATCGGCCACCGCTTCAAGGGCTCGCCGCCCCTGGCGTTCCGCCGGCTGACCCGGTGGACCGAGTCCATCGGCTGGTGGCAGGTCCTGATCTGCTTCGTCATCGGCGTCTACTACGCGGCGATCATCGCCTGGGCGGCCATGTACACCTTCTTCTCCGTGACCAAGGCCTGGGGGGACGACCCGGAGGCCTTCTTCTTCGGCGACTACCTCCAGGTGGCCGAGGACGTCACGCCCAACCTCGAGTTCGTGCCCGGGGTGTTCTGGCCGATGCTGGCCACGTGGGTGATCCTGCTGGTCATCCTCGGCGCCGGCGTGCAGAAGGGCATCGCGCGGGCCTCGCTCGTCGGCATCCCGGTACTCGTGGTCATGTTCGTCGTCCTGGTCATCGTGGCCCTGACCCTGCCGGGCGCCCTGCAGGGCCTGGACGCCCTGTTCACCCCGAACTGGTCGGTGCTGACCGACCCCTCGGTGTGGATCGCCGCCTACGGGCAGATCTTCTTCTCGCTGTCCGTGGGCTTCGGCATCATGATCACCTACTCCTCGTACCTCAAGCGCCGCACGAACCTCACGGGGTCCGGCCTCATGGTCGGCTTCTCGAACTCCAGCTTCGAGATCCTCGCCGGCATCGGCGTCTTCGCGGCCCTCGGCTTCATGGCCCAGGCCAACGGGGTGGCCGTGGCGGACGTCGTGAGCAACGGCATCGGGCTGGCGTTCGTGGCCTTCCCGACGATCATCTCCCAGGCCCCGCTCGGCGCGCTGATCGGCGTGCTGTTCTTCGCCTCCCTGGTCTTCGCCGGCTTCACGTCCCTGATCTCCATCCTCGAGGTCGTCGTCTCGGCCGTGAAGGACAAGCTCGGCTGGAGCCGGTGGACCACGGTGATCGTCGTCGTCGGGATCTCCGGAGCCCTGTCCCTGCTGCTGTTCAGCACCACCTCGGGCATCAACCTGCTGGACGTGACGGACGCCTTCGCCAACAACTTCGGCATCGTGGGCGCCGCGCTCGTGGCCGTCATCGTGGTCTCGTGGCTGCTGCGCCGGCTCGGCGGGATGGTGGACCACCTCAACGCGGTCTCCTCGTTCCGGGTGGGCACCGTCTACAAGGTGCTCGTCGCCGTGGTCATGCCGATCGTCCTGGCGTACATGTTCATCGCGGACGTGGTGAAGAAGGCCACCGAGGGCTACGGCGGGCTGCCGGCCTGGTTCGTGGGCACCTTCGGCTGGGGCATGTCGATCGCGCTGATCGTGCTCGCCATCGTCCTGGCGCTGCTGCCGTGGGCGCCGAACTCGGCGCTGCACCGGGAGTACAACGAGAACCTCGAGCCCGCCCCCGTGGACGCGCACGAGGGCCTCGGCGTCGCGTGGGAGGGCGTGGGGGAGCGACACCCCCACGGCGCCCACACCGCCCGTCCCCGCACCGACGACCCCCAGAGAGGAGCCTGAGATGAGCGGCATCGCGATCCTGTTCCTGGTCATCGCCATCGTGGTGGTGTGGGGCGGCATGGTGGCCTCCCTGGTCCACCTGATGCGCAACCCCGACCACCTCTCGGGTGACGAGGGCATCGCCCCCGGCCCGACCACCTGATCCCCGGTCCCCGCCGCTGCCGGCCGCCGGGAGCGGCGGGGACCGCACGCGAGAGGCCCGGGCCCCTGGAGCGATCCAGGGGCCCGGGCCTCTCGCGTGCGGTCCGGCTACTTGCGCAGGGACTCGGCGATCTGCTGCATGATCGTCGGGTCGGACAAGGTCGAGGCATCGCCCGGGTCACGGCCCTCGGCCACGTCCTTGAGCAGCCGCCGCATGATCTTGCCCGAGCGGGTCTTGGGCAGCTCGGGCACCACGAGGATGTGCTTGGGCTTGGCGATCGCGCCGATCTCCGAGGCCACGTGCGCCCGGAGCTGCTGCTCGGCCTCGGCCGGGTCCACCTCGCCGGCCTCCTCGGTGAGGATGACGAAGGCGACGACGGCCTGGCCGGTCGTGGCGTCGGCGGCCCCGACCACGGCGGACTCCGCGACGATCCGGTGCGAGACGAGCGCGGACTCGATCTCCGAGGTGGACAGCCGGTGCCCGGAGACGTTCATGACGTCGTCCACGCGGCCGGTGACCCAGATGTCCCCGTCCTCGTCCTTCCGGGCGCCGTCCCCGGCGAAGTACATGTCCTCGAAGCGCGACCAGTACGTGTCCCTGTAGCGCTGCGGGTCGCCCCAGATGCCGCGCAGCATGGCCGGCCACGGGTCGCGGATCACCAGGAAGCCGGCCGAGTCGTTGCCGAGCGAGGCGCCCGTCTCGTCCACCACGTCCACGGTGATGCCCGGCACGGGGACCTGGGCGGAACCCGGCTTGGTGGCGGTGACGCCCGGCAACGGGGCGATCATGTGCGCGCCCGTCTCGGTCTGCCACCACGTGTCGACGATCGGGGCCGGGTGCTCCTTGCGGGCACCCGGGGTGACGGAGCCGTCGTCGTTCCTGGTCCCGGCCCCCGCATTGGCGCCGATGACCTCGCGGTACCACATCCAGGCCTCGGGGTTGATGGGCTCGCCCACCGAGCCCAGCACGCGCACCGAGGACAGGTCGTAGGAGTCCGGGACGGCCCGGCCCCACTTCATCATGGTGCGGATCGCGGTGGGGGCGGTGTAGACGATCGAGACCCGGTACTTCTCCACGATCTCCCACCAGCGCCCGTTGTGCGGGAAGTCCGGGGTGCCCTCGTAGAGCACCTGGGTGGCGCCGTTGACCAGCGGGGCGTAGGTGACGTAGGAGTGCCCGGTGACCCAGCCGACGTCGGCGGTGCACCAGTACACGTCCGACTCGGGGTGCAGGTCGAAGGTGTCCCGGTGGGTGACCGCGGTCTGGACCAGGTAGCCGCCGGTGGTGTGCAGGATGCCCTTGGGCTTCCCGGTGGTGCCGGAGGTGTAGAGGATGAACAGCGGGTGCTCGGCGTCGTGCCAGGCGAGGGCGTGCTCGTCCGAGGCGGCGCCGACCACGTCGTGCCACCACAGGTCCCGGCCCTCGGTCCACTCGACGTCCTGCTCGTTGCGGCGCACGACCACCACGTTGCCCACGGAGTGGCCGGGGGCGGACAGGGCCGCGTCCACGGCGGGCTTGAGCATGGAGGGCTTGCCGCGGCGCCAGGAGCCGTCCGCGGTGACCACGAGCTTCGCCTCGGCGTCGTCGATGCGCGAGCGCAGGGCGTCGGCGGAGAAGCCGCCGAACACCACGGAGTGCACGGCGCCGATGCGGGCGCACGCCAGCATGGTGATGACGGCCTCGGGGATCATCGGCAGGTACACGGCCACGCGGTCGCCCTTGGCCACGCCGAGGGACTCGAAGGCGTTGGCGGCCCGGCGGACCTCGATGGCCAGCTCGGCGTAGGTCCAGGTCCGGGTGTCGCCGGGCTCGCCCTCGAAGTACAGGGCCACCCGGTCGCCGCGGCCGGCCTCCACGTGCCGGTCCAGGGCGTTGTAGGCGGCGTTGGTGGTGCCGCCCACGAACCACTTCGCGAACGGGGCGTCCGACCAGTCCAGGACCTCCGAGAAGTCCTGCTCCCAGTGCAGGACCTGGCGTGCCTGGTCCGCCCAGTAGCCCAGGCGGTCGGCGGAGGCCTGCTCGTAGCGCTCGGCGGTGGCCACGGCGGCGGCGGCGAAGTCCTCGGAGGGCGGGAAGGTCCGCCGCTCCTCGAGGAGGTGGTCCATGGTGTCGCTCGGCTGGCCGGAGGCGGACGTCGTCATGCGTGCTCCTTCAGGGCGTGGGTGCAGGGAACGGTCCCGGTCGGGAGGTGCGGTGTGCTGCCCGTCACAGGTCCGCAGTGACAGCCTAGCGCCATCGCCCGGGCCGTGGTCGCGAGTGTGACGGGCCACAACGGGACCCTCCCGGCGCGGGGGCCCGGAGGACTGATTGAATAGGATCCGGAACCGTCCACGACCCCGCACCCCGGCCCCCGGCCGCGTGCCCAGGAGGAAACGCATGAGCACCGCACCGCACCCCGGGCCGTCCACCCGCTGGGACCTCGGCTTCCTGGTCTCGGTCCTGGTCATCCTGCTGGGATCGGTCCTGCCCCTGTCCGCCCTGCGGCAGAACCTGTGGAACACCCCGGGCCTGTTCTTCCTCGGCGTGGGCGTGCTCGCCCCGCTCGTGGCCGCGGGCCTGGTGCTGGCCCGGATCGCGGCCCGCGGGGCGGGTCCGCGCGTGGGGTCCCTGGGCACGGAGCAGTTCGCCCACGTGGCCTCGTGGCTCGCGCTCGCGTTCTTCTTCCTGTCCGTCGCGACCTCCCTCAACCCCGTCTTCCTGGTCGGCCTGCTCGGGGCGCTCGGCATGGTCGCCACCTCGCCGCTGCGGGCGCTCGTGGCCCGCGCCCTGCACTCCGCGGCCACGCGCCGGTCGCGGCCGACCGCCGTCGGGAGCCCGACGCCGGCCCCCGCCGGGACGGCCCGGACGGAGCCGGAGGCGTCCACGACGGCCGCCGGCGGCCCGCACGTGCCCGGGACGCTCCGGGCGGAGCCGGCCGAGGCGGAGCCGGCGGACCGGGAGCGGGCCACCGCGGACGAGCCGGTCCGGGCCACCCGGCCGCACCCGGCCGTGGCCGGGCGGGAGTACGGGGACACGGCGCACGCGGAGCCGACGGGTACGGAGCCGGGGGATGCCGGGTGGACGGACGCGGAGCCGGCCGACGCGCGCGCCGCCGCCGAGCCGTCCGGGCCGGCCCCCGCGGCCCACGGATCGGTCGCCGCGACGGCAGCGGCTCCCGAGACGACCGCCGGGGGACCCGTCCCGGAGCAGGTCCACGAGGCCTTCTGGTTCGCGGTCGGCACCCGGCGCACGACCGTGGACCCCGAGGACGGCAGCCCGGCCTTCCCCCTCGAGCCCGGCGCCTGGATCCTTGCCCTCGAGGACCGGGGGGACGAGTTCCTGGTGCAGGACACGGACGGGCGCACCGCGGTGCTGCGGGACCTGTCCGACATCGAGCGCGCATGACGGAGACGCGGCTGGCGCTCGTGCGCCGGGCCCGCCGGATCAACCGGGTCCTGGCGGAGGCGTATCCCTACGCCGTGGCGGAGCTCGACTTCCGCAACCCCTTCGAGCTGCTCGTCGCCACGGTCCTGTCCGCCCAGACCACGGACGTGCGCGTCAACGCGACCACGCCCGCGCTCTTCGCCCGGTTCCCGGACGCGGAGGCGATGGCCCACGCGGACGAGCGCGAGCTGCAGGAGATCGTGCGGCCGCTCGGCTTCTTCCGGGCCAAGGCCGCGGCCGTCCAGGGCCTGTCCCGTTCCCTCGTGGAGCGCCACGGCGGCGAGGTGCCCGGGCGGCTCGAGGACCTCGTGGCGCTGCCCGGGGTGGGCCGCAAGACGGCGTTCGTCGTGCTCGGCAACGCCTTCGGCGTCCCGGGGCTCACGGTGGACACGCACTTCGGCCGGCTGGCCCGCCGCCTCGGGTTCACCACCGAGCAGGACCCGGTGAAGGTGGAGCGGGACGTCGCCGAGCTCTTCGAGCCGCGCGACTGGACCATGCTCTCGCACCGCCTCGTCTTCCACGGACGGAGGGTGTGCCACGCCAAGCGCCCGGCCTGCGGGGCCTGCCCCATCACGCGGTGGTGCCCGTCCTACGGCACGGGGGAGACCGACCCCGAGGCCGCCGCCCGGCTGCTGAAGTACGAGCTCGCGCCGGGACGCGAGGAGCTGCTGGCGCGGATGCGGGCCGGGGCCACGCGCGCGGAGCTGCGCGCCGAGGGCCACGGCCTGGGGGCATGATGCACGCGGAGGGAGCACTGGCCGACCTGCGGGCCCTCGTGGCCCGGTACGGGACCCCGGACCCGGCCCTGCCGCCCCGGCCGGGCGGGGAGGTGCCGGACCGGCTGCCCGACGACGGCCGGGGCTGGGACTTCGGCGTGGACCCGGGACCCGGCGGGGAGACCCCGGCCGAGTCGGCCGTGCTGGTGCTGTTCGGCGCCCTGGACCGGCGGCCCTCCCACTTCCACGCCGAGGCCGTGCCCGAGGACCTCGACCTGTTGCTCACCCAGCGCGCCCTGCACCTGCGCAAGCACCCCGGGCAGGTCGCCTTCCCGGGCGGGCGCAAGGACCCCGAGGACCGCGACCACGTGGCCACCGCCCTGCGCGAGGCGCAGGAGGAGACCGGGTTGGACCCGCAGGGCGTGAAGGTCCTCGGCTCGCTCCCGCCGGCGCCGCTGACCGTGACGAACTTCCGCGTGACCCCCGTGGTGGGCTGGTGGGACCGCCCCTCGGACGTATTCGTGGTGGACGAGGGCGAGGCCTCGCGCGTGTTCCGCGTCCCCGTGGCGGACCTGGTGGACCCCGCCAACCGCGTCGTCACGAGCCGGGAGGCCGTCCCGCCCGTGCGCGCGGGGCGGTTCCGCGGCCCCGGCTTCCTCGTCTCGGACACGCTGGTGTGGGGCTTCACCGCGATCGTCATCGACCGGATCCTGGAGCTGCTCGGCTGGGCCCAGGACTGGGACCGCGGGCGCGTCGTGGACATCACCGGCTGGGACGCCTCCCTGCCGGTGCCCCCGCTCGGCGGCTGAGCCGCTCCTGCACAGCCCGGTGGTCCCCGGGCGCCGTCCCCGGCGGCCCCGCGGCCGCGGCGCGGGCGGGGACGGCGGCGGCAGGATCGGGCCATGACCGCCTCGACCGCCGCCCCGTTGCCCGTGCTGTACCTGTCCCCGGCCGGCCCGCCGGGGCTGGTGGACGACCTGCTGCTCGGGGAGGTGGCGGCCTGCGTGGCCGCCGTCGGGCACCGGCTGCACGTGGCCCCGCCCGGGTCGGCGCACGAGGCCGTGGCACGCTGGACCGCCGAGGCCGGGCGGGAGCCCGTCGTGGTGCTGGCCGGGCGGACGGGCCCGGCCGGCGGCCCGGACCGCGTGAGGACCCCCTCCGGGCGCGCCGTGCCCGTGGTGGGGGTGGCGCTGGACGGCACGGGGGCCGCCGACCTCACGCTGCCGCGCCGGTCCCGGTCCCTGTGCCGGCTGCTGGCCCACGGTGCCCGGGGGCCGGGGGAGGGCGGGCTGCCCGGCCGGGCCGTCGTCCTGCTCCACCACGGACCGGGAGGCGGCGGGGACGACGACTGGCCGGGACTGGCGTGGGGACTGGCGCTGCTGCTGGCCGGTCCCGGCCGCGGCGCGCTGCTGGACCTGCAGGGCCCGGAGGGAACCCTGCGCGGGCGGCTGGGCCCGACCGGCGACCCGGCTCCCGGGGCGCAGGGACCGCCGGTGCTGGGCTCCGCCGTGGTCCCCGTCCCGGGGCCGGCGTTCGCCGCGCGACTGCCGGCGGCCGGGCCCGTGCGCTGGTGGGGGACCGGTGGCGAGCGTCCGGACCCCCGGGCACCGGAGCTGCTCGGCGGCCTCGGGGCGGTGCTCGACACCTTCGACTGGGCCGTGCTGGACGCCGGCCGGGACGCCGCCCTGGCCGGCGCCCTGGGAGCCGAGGGATTGCCGGTGCTGGAGTGCGCCCGCCCGGGACCGCGGGTGCGGCGGCGGGGCGCCCCGGCGGACACCGCCGTGGACCTCGGGGTGCGGGACTGGTCGGGGCGCTCGTGGGCCTCGTGGTCGCGGGCCGCCCGGCGGCGGCCGGGACTCGGCCTCGGGGCGCGGCTGGCGGCCGTCCTCGCCGGGCCCACGGGCACCCCGGGGGCCGGCCGGCCCCCGGGCCCCGCCCCCTCCCCGGTCCTGGCCGACCCTGCCGCCGCGACCGATCCCGCCGACCCTGCCGGCCCCGCCGGTCCCCGGCGCGTGGCGGCGGGCGCCTGATGGGCCGCGGCTGGGCCCCCGCGCCGCCGCCGGCCCCGCGGGACGGGCACGACCGCGCCCGCCGGTGGCTGGCCGGCCGCCTGGCCGCCGCCGACGCCGCCGGGCGCGGATCCCGCCCCGGCGGGGAGGGGAGTGCCGTCCCGCCCGCCGAGCTCCTCGCCGAGGCGGTCCGGCGTCACCTGCCGGTCCACACCCCGGAGGACGCCGCGCGGCAGATGACCGCGCTGGCCGACGGGCTCGCCGGGCTGGGCCCCCTCGCGGAGCCGGCCCGGCACGCCGGGGTCACGGACGTGCTCGTCGACGGCACCGGGACCGTGTGGACGGACGGGGACGGCGGGCTGCGCCGCACCGGGCGGCGGCTCTCCGCGGACGAGGCGCGGCACCTGGCCGTGCGGCTGCTGGCGCAGGGCGGGCGGCGGCTGGACGAGGGCCAGCCCTTCGGGGACGCCCAGGTCACGGGCGCCCGCGTGCACGCCGTCCTGCCCCCCATCGCCGCTGGCGGCACGCAGATCAGCGTGCGGCTGCCCGCCGCCGAGCCGCCGACCCTGGCCGAGCTCGCCGAGCGGTGGCCGCACGGCGAGCGCTGGCTGGCGGTGCTGCGGCACGTGCTGGCCGTCCGCGCCAACCTGCTCATCTCGGGGGCCACGGGCTCGGGCAAGACCACGCTGCTCACCGCGCTGCTGTCCGAGGTGCCGGCGGGCGAGCGCATCATCACGGTGGAGGACACCCGCGAGCTGTGCCCGCGCCACGGGCACGTGGTCTCGCTCCAGGCACGCGGCGGCAACGCCGAGGGAGCCGGGGCGGTCACGCTCGCCGACCTCGTCCGCCAAGCCCTGAGGATGCGGCCGGACCGGCTGGTGGTGGGCGAGTGCCGCGGGGCCGAGGTGGCCGACTTCCTCGCGGCCATGAACACCGGGCACCGCGGGGCGGCCGGGACGCTGCACGCCAACGCCGCCCGCGACGTGCCCGCCCGCCTGCAGGCCATGGGCGCGCTCGCGGGACTCGGCCCCGGGGCCACCGCCCTGCAGGCGGCCAGCGCCGTGGACGCGGTCCTGCACGTCGAGCGCACCACAGCCGGGCGCGCGCCCGTGGAACTGGCCGTCCTGGACCGGTCGGAGGGCCCCGGGCCGACCGGGCTGCGCGTCGTGCCGGCCGTGACTACCGGCCGGGACGGCCTGCGCGTGGGCCCGGGCCTGGACGTCCTCGAGTCCCTGGCGCCGGCCGCCGGCGGAGGACGCCATGCGCTGGGGACGTGAGGCCGGGGCCGTGTGGCTCCCCGGCGGCGCCCGACGGCAGCGCGAACGCCGGGCGGAGGAGTTCATCGTGCTGCTGCGCCGGTCGGCCGCCCTGCTCCAGGCCGGGCGGCGCCCCGACGCCGTGTGGGCCGAGCTCGCCGGGCTGCACGAGCCGTGTCCCCGGCCGGCCGCGGAGGCCGGCTGCTGCCTGCACCACGCGCTCCTCGGGGCGCACGCCACGGTCCTGCTCGGCGAGCCGGCCTGGGAGGGCCAGCCGGGACCGGGGGACCCGCAGCACTGGCAGCAACTGGCCGGGTGCCTGGCCGTCAGCCGCGTGGCGGGCGTCCCCCTCGCCGGGTTGCTGGAGCGGCTGGCGGACGCCCTGGAGGACGGCCAGGACGCCCACCAGGCCCGCCGTGCCGCGTCCGCCGGCCCGCGCTCGACCGGGCGGTTGCTCGGGCTGCTGCCCCTGGCCGGCCTCGGGCTGTCCGCGGCGGCCGGGTCCCCGCCGGCCGAACTGCTCACCGGACCGCCCGGCTGGCTGGTGCTCGCCACCGGGGGCGGGCTGGCCGTCGTCGGGCATCTGTGGACCCGGGCGCTCGTCCGCCGGGCCGAGGCCCCCTCGTGACGGGCCCGGGACCGGCCACGCCGGACGCGGCGCTGGCCCTCGACCTGCTGGCGGGCCTGCTCGACGCGGGCCAGGGGTTCCTCCCCGCCCTGGAGCTGCTGGGCGCGCACCTGCCCGGGACCGGACCCGTGCGCGGCGTCGCCGCCCTGCTGCGCCTCGGCGTGGACTGGGACGAGGCGTGGAGCCCGCCGGAGGCGGAGCCCCCCGATCCCGAACTGCTGGTGCTCGCCGCCGAGCTGCGCTTCGCGTTCCACACGGGCGCCCCCACCGCGGCGCTGCTGCGCTCCGCGGCGACCGCCCTGCGACGACGGCGCCGGCGCGAGGCCGAGGTCCGGGCGGCCGAGCTCGCCACCCGGCTCGTGCTGCCGCTGGGGCTGTGCCAGCTGCCCTCCTTCCTGTGCTTGGGGGTCGTGCCGCTCGTCCTGGCGCTGCTGCCGTGAGCCGGGGCGCCCCGGGCCGGTCGCCCGACCCGGCCTCGTCCGCGCTCGTCCACCCGGTCCTCCACCCGCTCGCCCACCGGCTGGTCCGTCCGGTCCTCCACACCGGGCCACTGCTCCCGGACCGTCCAGAACGGCCCGCCCGGGGCCCCCACCGCCACGCGCCGGCCAGCAGTCTGGAACCGGGGCGCCGGACCGACCGGCACGCAGCACCGACCCCCATCACCCCGACCGGAGGAGACACCATGAACCGCGCATCCACCGCCCCCGCAGCCGACCTCACACCCGACCTCGCGACGGCGCCCGTCCCCGCCACCGCGCCCGGCGCCGGACGGCGGCCGACCGGGTCCGGGCCGAGCGGCCTCGGCCCGGCGGGCTCCGCGCCCACCGGTCCGGTCGCGACCGGACCGGACTGGTCGGACGAGACCGGCGCCCAGACCGCCGAGTACGGCATCGTGACCCTCGCCGCCGTCGGCTTCGCCGGGGTGCTGGCCGTCATCCTGGCCGGAGCCGACGTGCAGGGACTGCTGCTGGACCTCGTCAAGGGCGCCCTGAGCCTCGGCTGACCGGCCGGCACCGGGCCGCCCCGGGTGATGCGGGCGACCCCGCCGACCCGACGGTCGGCGGATCCCCGGCAGGCCCGTCCGGTCCCGGGGCCCGCCCGGTCCCGCACCGGACGGGCCCCGGGCTCCCGCGCCGCCCACCACCCTGCCCCCGAGAACCCCGAGAGCCCCGAGAACTCCCGCCGCAGACCCCGAGGAGCACCGATGCCCGAGCATCCCACCGCCGATCGTGGATCGGTGACGGCCGAGTACGCCGTCCTGCTGCCCGCCGCCGTCGTCGTGCTCGCGGGGGCCCTGCTGGGGGGCGCGGCCACCCTCCAGCAGGTCCGGCTCGAGGAGGCCGCCGCCGCCACGGTGCGCCAGCTGGCCCGCGGGGAGGACACCGCCCGGGCCTCCGCCACGGCGCGGCGCATGGCGGGGGAGGGCTCACGGCTGGACAGCGACCGCGGCGGCGGCTGGGTGTCGGTGACGGTCAGCCACGCCCCGCCGGGGCCGGCGGACTGGTGGGGCGGCTGGCGCCAGGAGGCCACCGCCCACGCCCCGGACCAGTGGGCCGTCCCGCCGGCGGCCACGCCGTGAGCGGCGAGCGCGGCGCGGGCAGCGTCACGGTGCTGCTCACCATCCTCGTCACCCTCACGCTGCTCGGCGCCGCGCTGGCCCTCGGCTCGGCGGCCGTCGCCGCGGCGCGGGCCGGGGCGGCAGCGGACCTGGCCTCCCTCGCCGCCGCGGACGCGGCGCGCGGCCTCGTCGCGGCGGACCCGTGCGTCCTCGCCGGCGCCGTCGCGGACCGCCACGGGGCCGTGCTCACCGAGTGCACGCCGGGCGGCCGCGGGACGGTCCTGGTCCGGACGCGCTACGCCTCGTCGCTGCCCTGGCCCGCCGAGGGGGTCTCCCGGGCCGGGCCGCCCCCGGTGTCCGGATGAGCGCGCAACCGGCCCAGGACGAAGTCCAGCAGCGTCGCGGCCCCGGCCTTGTCCAGCGGGTTGTTGCGGTTGCCGCACTTGGGGGACTGCACGCAGGACGGGCACCCGTCCGGGCACGCGCAGGACCGGACGGTGTCCAGGGTGGCCTGCAGCCACGTCTCGGCCTGGGCGAAGCCGCGCTCGGCGAAGCCGGCGCCCCCCGGGTGGCCGTCGTAGACGAACACGGCCGGTTCCCCGGTGTCCGGGTGCAGCGCCATGGACACCCCGCCGATGTCCCAGCGGTCGTTCGAGGCCACGAGCGGCAGCAGCCCGATCATGGCGTGCTCGGCCGCGTGCAGGGCCCCGGGCAGCCGGTCCATGGTCAGCCCCGCCGCCACGAGCACCTCCGAGGGGCAGTGGAACCAGACGGCCGTGGTGAACAGCTCGCGGGCGTCCAGGTCGAGCGGCTCCTCGCCGAGGACCTCGCCGGAGACGAGCGCCTTGCGCTGGAAGGACACCACCTGGGTGGTCACCTTCACCGGCCCGGTGCACCACTGCAGGTCCCGGGCCGACCGGCGGTGCACCGTCTCCAGGACCTCGATCTCCGTGATGTCCCGGGCCTGCGTGTAGTAGTCCGGCCAGGCCCGGGTGACGAGCACCGCGTGGGCGTCCTCGTCGAGCTCCTCCACCAGGTAGGTGCGGTCCTGGTGCACGTACACCGCCCCGGGATGGGCCTGGTAGTGCGTCTGCGGCGAGCCCATGGTGCCGAGCACGGCGCCCGTGCCGGCGTCGATGATCTCCACCGGCCCGCCGCCGTCGTCCCGCAGGGACACCAGGGCCGCCGCGTGCTCGGGATGGGTCCAGAACCACCCCGCCGGCCGGCGGCGCAGGTAGCCCTGCCCGGTCAGCTGCTCCACGAGCTCCCGGACCCGCGCGGGGTCCCCGAACGCGGCGAGCCCGTCCGGCACGAGCGGCAGCTCGGCGGCCGCGGCGCACAGGTGGGGGGCCAGGATGTGCGGGTTGGCCGGGTCCGTGACGGAGTCCTCCACGGCCAGCTCGAAGACGGCCTCCGGGTGGTGCACCACGAACGTGTCCAGGGGGTCGTCGCCGGCCACGTACAGGGCCACGGACTCCTGGCCGGCCCGCCCCGCGCGGCCCACCTGCTGGAAGAACGAGGCCCGGGTGCCCGGCCAGCCGGCCACGACCACGGCGTCGAGCCCGGCGATGTCGATGCCCAGCTCGAGGGCCGGCGTGGACGCCACGCCCAACAGCCGGCCGGTGCGCAGGGCGGTCTCCACCTCGCGGCGTTCCTCGGGCAGGTACCCGGCCCGGTAGGCCGCGACCCGGGGCGGCAGGGACGGGTCCACCTCGGCGAGCTCGCGCTTGGCGGCCGAGGCCATCGCCTCGGCGCCGCGGCGGGAGCGGATGAACGCGATCGTCCGCGTGCCGCGCACCGCGAGGTCGGCCATCATGCCCGCGGCCTCGGCGGTGGCGGACCGGCGCAGCGGGGCACCGTTCTCCCCGCGCCGGTCCGTCAGCTCCGGCTCCCAGAACCCCACCGTGACGGCCCCGTGCGGGGAGGCGTCCTCGGTCACGGCCTCGGCCGGCGCCCCGACCAGCCGGGAGAAGGAGGCGGCCGGGTCCGCGCTCGTGGCGGAGGCGCCGATGAACACGGGCCCGCCCCGGTAGTGGGCGCACACGCGGGCGAGCCGGCGCAGCAGCACGGCCACGTGCGAGCCGAAGACCCCGCGGTACACGTGGGCCTCGTCCACGATCACGTAGCGCAGCCGGCGCAGGAACCGGGCCCAGCGCTCGTGGTGGGGCAGGATCCCCACGTGCAGCATGTCCGGGTTGGTCAGCAGGACGTTGGCGTGCTCGCGCGCCCATGCGCGGTCGGCGGGGGCGGTGTCGCCGTCGTAGGGCGCCGGGCGCAGCCAGTCGGCGCCGTCACGGGCCAGGGCCCGCCACGCGACGAGCTGGTCCGCGGCCAGCGCCTTCGTGGGGGAGAGGTACAGCACGGTGGCCACGGGGTCCTGCGCCAGCGCGGTGCCCGCGGCGAGCTGGTAGCCCAGCGACTTCCCGGAGGCGGTGCCGGTGGCCAGCACCACGTGCCGGCCGGCCGCGGCGAGCTGCGCGGCCCGCACCTGGTGGCGCCAGGGCTCGAGCACCCCGGAGCCGCCGAAGGCCCGGACCAGGCCCTCCGGCGTCCCCTCCGGCCAGGCCTCGGTGACGGCGGGCCGCTCCGGCAGGTGCCGGACGTGCACCAGCTGCCTCGGCACCGAGGGCCGCCCGAGGGAGCGGGCCAGGGCCTCCGCGTCCCGGGGATCGTCGGTCCGGGCGTGGGGGTTCAGCTGTTGTCCGAGTGGGAGGGGTTCTCGGTGTGGTCCTCGGGGGCGCCGAAGACGGTGACGTCGGCCAGCTCGGTCCAGCCCAGGTGCCCGTACAGGGCCTGGCCGTCGGCGCTGGCCACGAGCAGGCCCTGCTCCACGTCGTGCTCGAGGGCGAGCGAGGCCAGGTAGCGCATGACGAGGGAGCCCAGTCCCTGGCGGCGGAAGTCGGGGGAGGTCCAGATCCGGTCGAACACGGCGTAGCCCTCCACGGCGGCCACGCGGCCGCGGGCGGCCACGGCACCGGCCCCGGCCGGGTGCTCGTCCGAGGTGGTGATGGTCAGCAGGAACCAGTCGGGCTCGTTGCGCTCCACGGTGGCCTCGAACTCCTCGGGCACGCGCGGGGCCTCGACGTCCTGGCCGTTCATGTCCACCACCATGAGCTTCTCGCCCCAGGACACGCGCTTGAGGGGCACGCCCGCGGGCACGGCGGGGGCGGTGCCCACCACGGTCAGCAGCCGCCCCGGGTGCTCCTGGACCTCGCGGGAGACGGCCTCCAGGGCCCGCTCGTCCGGGTTGGCGAGGATGTACTCCCAGTCCTGGCCGTCGGTGGACTGGTGGCCCGTGCGCAGGGAGGCGTGCACGGGACCGTCGTGGCGCACCTCGAAGTCACGGCACCGGGACCATCCGGTGACCCACGTGCTGACCAGAGCGTCGTTCAGGGCGGAAGTCATGGCACGAGAGTAGCCGGTGCGGGGGATCACCCGCACGGTGGCACCGGTGATGGCGCCCAAAACGTCATCCGTCCGTAGTCTGCGGTCCACGTCCCGTCCTGGCAATGACCCGCGCCCCCGGGCCCCGCCGCGGATCGCCCACTACCCTTGATGCGGTGAGCCAGTCGAAGATCGCCCTGTACTACCGCTTCGCCCCCGTGGCCGACCCGGAGGCGGTCCGGCTGTGGCAGTCGGCCCTCGCCGAGCGCTGGGGGCTGCGGGGCCGGATCATCGTCTCCCCACAGGGCCTGAACGGCACCGTGGGCGGGCCGCTGGACGCGGTCAAGCAGTACCTCAAGGCCACGCGCGCCTACCCGGCCTTCGCCGGCCTGGACGTGAAGTGGTCGGACGGCTCGGCGGAGGACTTCCCCCGGCTGTCGGTCAAGGTGCGGCCCGAGCTGGTCGCCTTCGACGCCGCGGACGAGGTGACGGTCACGGCGGACGGGGTCGAGGGCGCCGGGACCCACGTGGGCCCCGCCGAGCTCCACCGGCTGGTCGAGGAGCGCTCCGCCGCGGGCGACCCGGTGGTCTTCTTCGACGGCCGCAACGCCGTGGAGGCCCGCATCGGCCGGTTCCGCGGCGCCGTGGTGCCGGACACCACCACCACGCGCGACTTCGTGGCCGAGCTGGACTCCGGCCGCTACGACCACCTCAAGGACCGTCCCGTGGTGACGTACTGCACCGGCGGCGTCCGCTGCGAGGTGCTCAGCGCCCTGATGCGCCGGCGCGGCTTCGCGGAGGTCTACCAGCTCGAGGGCGGGATCGCCCGCTACGGCGAGGCCTACGGCGACGGCGGGCTGTGGGAGGGCTCGCTCGCCGTGTTCGACCGGCGGATGCGGGTGGAGTTCTCCGACCGGGCGGCGGTCGTGGGCCGCTGCAGCCTGTGCGCGGCGCCCACCGCGGACCTGCGCAACTGCGCCGACCCGTCCTGCCGCACCCTGGACACCGTGTGCGCCGGCTGTGCCGCCGACCGGCCCGAGCGCGTGTGCCCGGCGTGCGCGGCGGTGGCCTCGTGAGCGCCCCGCTCGTGCCCGTCTCCGCCGACCGGGCGGCCGTGGCCGCGCTCGCCGAGGACCTGGCCGCCCTGCCGTACACGACCGAGGCCGTGGCCGGCCTGCTCGGGGACCAGGCCGCCGCGGCGCTGGACCGGGAGCAGGCCGAGCCGGCCCGGTGGCGGGTGGGGATGGTGCTGGACGACGACGGCGCCCCCGGCCCGCGGCGCGCGCTCGCCGCCGTCGTGTCCGCCTGGATGCTGGGCGACCCCGTGCCGGCGGCGCTGCTGGACGCGGCCCTGCCGCGCACCGGCGCCGCGGGCGCCGCGGCGGCCGGGCTCGGGTGGGTGCGGGACGGGGCGTTCCACCCGGCGGTCGACCTCTCGCCCTATGCCACCGACGTGCTCGGGGACCTGTGGGTCGCGAGCGACCAGACCGCCCTGCAGCGCCGGGCGGCCCTGCCGGACTGGCACGTGCTGGGCATCGGCCGGGCCTCGCTGACCCTCGCCGGCACCGTGGTGCGCCGTCCCGTGGACACCGCCCTGGACCTCGGCACCGGCTGCGGGATCCAGGCGCTGCACCTGCTGGCCCACGCCGGGCACGTCACGGCCACCGACCTGTCCGGTCGGGCGCTCGCCTTCACCGCCTTCAACCTCGTGCTCAACGCCGGGGCGCTCGGCCTGGCCGCAGACGAGGACCCCTGGGCCGAGGGCGGCCGGGTCACCCTCCGGGAGGGCGACCTGCTCGAGCCCGTGGCCGGGCGCCGCTTCGACCTGGTCGTGTCCAACCCGCCCTTCGTCATCACCCCGCGCGCCGGGGACGGGCCGGGGACGGCGGACCCCGCGGTGCTGACCTACCGCGACGGCGGGCGGCCCGGCGACGAGCTGCTGGCCGGGCTCGTCGCCGCCCTGCCCGGGCACCTCACCGCGGGCGGCACCGCCCAGCTGCTGGGCAACTGGGAGGTCCACGGCGACGACGCCTGGGACGACCGGCTGCGCGCGTGGGTCCCGGCGGGCACGGACGCGTGGATCGTCCAGCGGGACCTGCTGGACGCGGCCGGCTACGCCGAGACGTGGCTGCGGGACTCCTCCGAGCAGCACGACCCGCGCGCCTACGCGGCCGGGTACCGGCGCTACCTGGAGGACTTCGCGGCCCGGGGGGTGGCCGCCGTCGGGTTCGGCTACCTCTGGCTGCGCCGGCCCGCGACGGACCGCCCCGGGCGCGTCCGCACCGAGGAGCTCGCCGGAGACCTGCAGCAGCCGCTCGGCCCGGCCTGGGGCGAGGCGGTCGAGCGCTGGGACCTCGTGGCCGGGGGCCTCGAGGCCGTGCGCGGGCTGCACGTGCGGGTCCCGGGGGACGTCACCGAGGAGCGGCACCAGCGCTTCGGCGCCGACCACCCCGAGGTCATCCTCGCCCGGCAGGGGGGCGGGTTCCGGCGCACCGCGACCCTGGACACCGCCACGGCCGGGTTCCTGTCCGCCGCGGACGGGGAGTTCACCGCCGGGCAGCTCGCCGGCGCCGTGGCCGGGCTGCTGGGGCTGGACGAGGACGGCCAGCGGGCCCTGCTGGAGGCGGTGGGCCGGCTGCTCGAGGACGGCTTCCTCGTCCCGCGGTGAGCGGTGTGAACCAGGCCACCCGGAACGTGAAGCGACTGCCTAGAATGTCTGTCCATGACAGAGAGTGAGAGCCCGCGCCTGCCGGTGGTCATCTCCGACCCCCAGGCGATCCGGGCCCTGGCCCACGAGGCCCGGCTGGAGGCGCTCGAGGAGCTCTACGCCTCCCAGTCGACCCGCACGGCCACGGAGCTGGCCTCCCGCTGCGGGCTCTCGCCCTCGGCCATGAGCTACCACCTGCGCGCGCTGGAGAAGTACGGGTTCGTGGAGCGATCCCCGTCCGAGGGCGACGGGCGCGAGCGGCGCTGGAAGGCCGCGGGCCACTCGCTGCTGGTGGACTCGCTGGACCACACCCCCGCCTCCAAGCTGGCGTTCATCGACGTCCAGCTCACCACCTTCCGCGACCGCATCATGAAGGAGGTCGCCCGGCGCGAGGCGGAGGACCAGGCCCACCCGGTCCCCGAGGGGGACCCGGCCCCGCCCGGCCGGCGCCGGCCGCCCGTGCTGTCCACCGGGATGATCTTCCTCGACGCCGGCCAGCGCGCCGAGTTCCAGTCCCGCCTGGCGGCGCTGATCGACGAGTTCGAGCAGCTCAACCCGGCCGCCGAGCGCTCGGTGGACGCCGAGCGCGTCTACTACCTCGTGTCGGTGCTGGCGGACGCCCCGGGCGCCGGGGACTGACCCGCCCTGGCCGGGCCCCCCGGCGGGTGCCGTTACATTAGTAGGGCACCGGGCGGTCCGCCTGGCAGTCATCGGCGGACGCGACCCGCCCGGCGACCCGAAGGAGCCTGAGTGTCCGAGAAGACGTCCGAGAAGACCACGCCCCCCGGTGACGGGACCAAGCTGGTCATCGTGGAGTCCCCCGCCAAGAGCAAGTCCATCGCCAAGTACCTCGGCGAGGGATGGGTGGTGGACGCCTCGGCCGGCCACATCAGGGACCTGCCCCAGCCCCGGGACCTGCCCACGGAGATGAAGAAGGGCCCGTACGGCAAGTTCGCCGTGGACGTGGCCAACGGCTTCCAGCCCTACTACGTCGTCTACCCGGACAAGAAGAAGCGCGTCGCGGAGCTCAAGCGAGCCCTCAAGGACGCCTCCGCGCTCTACCTGGCCACCGACGCCGACCGCGAGGGCGAGGCCATCGCGTGGCACCTGTACCAGGAACTCAAGCCCAAGGTCCCCGTCTACCGGATGACCTTCACCGAGATCACCCGCGAGGGCATCCAGCGCGGGCTGGAGTCCGTCCGCGAGATCGACGCCGACCTCGTGGACGCCCAGGAGACCCGGCGCATCCTCGACCGGCTGTTCGGCTACGAGATCTCCCCGGTGCTCTGGCGCAAGGTGGCCAGCGGGCTGTCCGCGGGCCGCGTCCAGTCGGTCGCCACCCGCCTCGTCGTCGAGCGCGAGCGCGAGCGCATGGCGTTCGTGCCGGCGTCGTACTGGGACCTGGACGGGACGTTCACGGCCCAGGAGGGCCCCGGGGCGGGGGAGTCCTTCGCCGCCCGCCTGGCGACCGTGGACGGCGCCCGGGTCGCGACCGGCCGGGACTTCACGGACCGCGGCGAGCTCAAGGACTCCGCGCGCGGCAAGGTGGCCACGCTCACCGAGGCCACCGCGACCGCGCTCGCCGAGGGCCTGCAGGGCGCCGCCTTCACCGTGGACTCGGTCGAGGACAAGCCGTACACGCGCCGGCCCGCCGCCCCGTTCACCACCTCCACGCTGCAGCAGGAGGCCTCCCGCAAGCTGCGGTTCTCCTCGCGCGTGACCATGCAGGTGGCCCAGCGGCTGTACGAGAACGGCTACATCACCTACATGCGTACCGACTCGGTCATGCTCTCGGACGAGGCCATCACGGCGGCCCGCCGGCAGGCCACCGAGCTCTACGGCCCCGAGTCGATCCCGCAGGCCAAGCGCGTGTACAAGGCCAAGAACGACTCGGCGCAGGAGGCCCACGAGGCCATCCGCCCCGCCGGTGACTCCTTCCGCACCCCCGGGCAGGTCGCCGGGTCCCTGCGCGGGGACGAGTTCCGCCTCTACGAGCTGATCTGGAAGCGCACGATCGCCTCCCAGATGGCGGACGCCAAGGGGTACACGGCCACCGTGCGCCTCTCCGGCGCGGCGAGCACCGGCCAGCGGGCCGGCTTCGCGGCCTCCGGCACCGTCATCACCTTCCCCGGCTTCCTCGCCGCCTACGAGGAGGGCCGGGACGCGGACGCCGAGAAGCAGGAGGCCAAGGAGGGCCGCGAGGCCAAGGACAAGCGCCTGCCGGACCTGGCCGCGGGCCAGTCCCTGTCCGGCCGGGACATCGTGGCCTCCGGCCACGAGACCAGCCCGCCCCCGCGCTACACCGAGGCCTCGATCGTGGCCGAGCTGGAGAAGCGCGAGATCGGCCGCCCCTCCACCTACGCGCCCACGATCTCCACGATCATGGACCGCGGCTACGTCACCAAGCGCGGCAACGCCCTCGTCCCGTCCTGGACGGCCTTCAGCGTCATCCGCCTGCTGGAGGAGCACTTCGGCCGGTACGTCGACTACGACTTCACCGCCCGCATGGAGGACGACCTGGACCGCATCGCCGCCGGCGAGCTGCAGCGGGAGGCCTGGCTGCAGGCGTTCTACTTCGGCGCCCCCTCCGGGGAGGAGGGGCTCAAGGCCGTCGTGGACAACCTGGGGGACATCGACGCCCGGGCGGTCAACTCCATCCCGGTGGCGGACGGCATCACGCTGCGCGTCGGCAAGTTCGGCCCCTACCTGGAGAAGGACGTCCCGGCCGGCTCGCCGGAGGGCACCGATCCCGAGCGGGCCAACGTGCCCGAGGACCTGGCCCCGGACGAGCTGACCCCGGAGAAGGCCGAGGAGCTGTTCGCCACGGCCGGCCCGTCCGAGCGCGTCCTCGGCGTGGACCCGGAGACGGGCCGGACCATCGTGGCCAAGGACGGGCGCTACGGCCCCTACGTCACCGAGGTGATCCACGAGATGACCGAGGAGGAGCTGCAGGCGTGGCTGGAGGCCCAGCCCACCGAGTACTACAAGAACGGCAAGCCCAAGCCGAAGAAGAAGCCCGCCAAGGAGAAGCCGCGGACCGGCTCGCTGTTCAAGTCCATGTCCGTGGACACGGTCACCCTCGAGGACGCCCTGCGGCTGATGAGCCTGCCGCGCGTGCTGGGCCAGGACGCCGAGGGCACCGAGATCACCGTGCAGAACGGCCGGTTCGGGCCCTACCTGAAGAAGGGCACCGACTCCCGGTCGCTCGAGTCCGAGGAGCAGATCTTCACGATCACCCTGGAGGAGGCCCTGGCCATCTACGCCCAGCCCAAGCAGCGCGGCCGCGGCGCGGCCAAGCCGCCGCTGGCCGAGTTCGCCGAGGACCCCGTGTCCGGCAAGAGGGTCGTGGTCAAGGAGGGGCGCTTCGGCCCCTACGTCACGGACGGCCAGACCAACATCACGGTGCCCCGGTCCATGGACCCCGAGGGGCTGACCGCGGAGCAGGCGTACCAGCTGCTCGCCGAGAAGCGGGCGAAGGGTCCGGCCAAGAAGCCGGCCCGGTCGAAGACGGCGGCGAAGAGGTAACCATGCGCCTCGGCGTGCTGGACATCGGCTCGAACACCGTCCACCTGCTGCTGGTGGACGCGCACCCGGGCGCGCGCCCGTCCGCGTACGCCGACCACAAGCGCTCGCTGTCCCTGCTGCAGCACCAGGACGAGGCCGGGCGCATCCTGGCCTCGGGGCAGGACGCGCTGGTCTCCTTCATCCAGGAGGCGGTGCGCTTCGCGGTGGCCAACGGGGCCGAGGACCTGATCGCGTTCTGCACCTCGGCCATCCGGGAGTCCGCCAACGGCGCCGAGGTGCTGGACCGGGTCACGCGCGAGACCTCGGTGCACCTCACCGAGCTCTCCGGGGACCAGGAGGCGGCGATGACCTACTTCGCCGTCCGCCGCTGGCAGGGCTGGGACGTCGGCTCCATCCTCAACTTCGACATCGGCGGCGGCTCGTTCGAGATCGCCTACGGCACCGACGAGCTGCCCAGCTACGCGGCCTCGATCCCGCTCGGGGCGGGCCGCCTGACCCGTGACTGGCTGCCGGACGACCCGCCGACGCCCAAGTCCGTCAAGAAGCTGCGCAAGTACGTCCGTGCCACCATGGCCGAGGCCGCGGACGGCTTCCCCGCACTGACGGCCCCGGTGCTGGTGACCGGCACGTCCAAGACCTTCCGCTCGCTCGCCCGGATCACGGGGGCCGCGCCGCTGGCCGCCGGCCCGTTCGTCAAGAGGCACCTGCGGATCGAGGACCTCAAGCTGTGGGTCAACCGGATGGCGGCCATGACGGCGGCCGAGCGGGCGGGGCTGCCCGGGGTCTCCGAGGTCCGCGCGGCCCAGATGCTCGCGGGCGGGATCGCCGCCGAGGCCGCGATGGAGCGGTTCGGGATCGCCCAGCTGGAGATCTGCCCGTGGGCGCTGCGGGAGGGACTGATCATGCGTAGGCTGGATGCCCTGGTGCAGGAGGGCATCCTGGGCCAGGAGAACGTCCGGGGCGTCGGGAACGTCCGGCTCAACCCGGACCCGATGCTGCCGGGCTTCTCGGTGGGGGTGACCAGTGACTGACCAGGACGACGGCGAGGCCCTCGCCCACCGGGCCGAGGACGCCGCGGAGGAGGCGGCGCGGCGGTCCGGTCCCTGGGGCGGCGCGCTCGCCGAGCGCGAGTCCCGCCCCGCCCGCGTCCGGGAGGGCGCGACGGCGACCCTCGGCGGCTCCGCCCGGCCCGCCCTCGGCCCGGGCCGGCTGACGTCCGCCCTCGCCCCGGCCACGCTGCTCCCGCCGCCCGCGAGGGAGGCCGCCGGGGCCGCCGTCGGGCCCGCGGCGCCCCGGGAGGTCCCGGTGACGCTGTCCTCCTCCTCGGTGTTCCCGCTGGGCACCCAGGACGTCTTCGCCATGGCCGAGGACCTCGGCTACGACGGCGTGGAGGTCATGGTGACCCACAACTCGTGGTCCCAGGACGGCGCCCAGCTGAACCGGCTGGCGCAGCGGCACTCCATGCCGATCCACTCCATCCACGCCCCCACGCTGCTGTTCACCCAGCAGGTGTGGGGCTCGGCGTGGAACAAGCTCGCCAAGAGCGCGGACCTGGCCCGCGAGGTGGGCGCCGAGGTGGTCGTGGCCCACCCGCCGTTCCGCTGGCAGGGCAACTACGCCTCGGGCTTCGCCGAGGGCATCCAGGAGCTCATGGAGGCCACGGGCGTGCTGATCTGCGTGGAGAACATGTACCCGTGGCGCGCCGGTGGACGCGAGGCCAAGATGTACCTGCCGCACTGGGACCCCGTGTCCCAGGGCTACGAGCACGTGACGTGGGACTTCTCCCACGCGGCGATCGCCCAGGAGGACTCCCTGGACGCGTTCCGCGCGCTCGGGTCCCGGCTGCGGCACGTCCACCTGACGGACGGCACCGCCAACGGCAAGGACGAGCACATGCTCCCGGGCGAGGGCGACCAGCCCGTGGCCGAGGCGCTGCGGTTCCTGGGCGAGTCCGGCTGGGACGGCGCCGTGTGCGTCGAGGTGGGCACCCGCCGGGCCAAGTACGCCGGGGAGCGCGAGGAGATGCTCGCCTACTGCCTCGACTTCGCCCGCACCAGCCTCGCCGCCGGGGCCGCGACCGCGGCCGGCGGCACCGAACCGACCGAGAGGACCACCGCGTGAAGATCGCCCTGCTGGGACTGGGGAACATGAACGGCGCCATCCTGGCCGGGATGCTCGCCGCGGGCACGGAGCCGTCCTCCGTGTGCGCGACCGTGCACTCCGAGGACAGCGCCCGCGCCGCCGAGGAGCGCCACGGGATCGCCGTGCACTCCACGGAGCGCAACCCGGAGGCCAACCGGAACTCGGCCTCGGGGGCGGACGTGGTGGTGCTGGGCGTGAAGCCCCGGTACATCCTCACCCTGTGCCGGGAGATCGCCGGCTCGCTGTCCCCGGACGCCGTGGTGGTCTCCGTGGCGGCGGGCATCCCCCTCGGCGCGATGGCCGCGCAGCTGCCCGAGGGCCAGCCGGTGGTGCGCACCATGCCGAACACCCCGCTCACCGTGGGCCTGGGCACCGTGGGCCTGGCCGCCGGGCCGTCCGTGACCGAGGCGCAGGCGGACCGGGCCGCCGCCCTGTTCGAGGGCTCGGGGACCGTGCACCGCGTGCCCGAGGACCAGCTCGACGCCGTGGCCGCCGTCTCCGGCTCGGGCCCGGCCTACGCGTTCCTGCTGGCCGAGCTGATGGCCGCCGGGGGAGAGGAACTCGGCCTGGACGCGGGGCTGGCGCGGGAGCTGGCCCGCTCCACGGTGGCCGGCGCCGGCCGGATGCTGGCCGAGCCCGGGGTGGACCCGGCGGCCCTGCGGCGCGCGGTGACGAGCCCGAACGGGACCACCGAGGCCGCGGTGACCTCGTTCCTGGACGCGGGGCTGGCGCGGCTGCTCGCGGACGGCATGCGCGCCTCCGCCGCGCGCAGCGCCGAGATCAGCCGCGAGTTCGCCGGCTGACCCGGCGGGGGAGCCGGCGCGGTCCTGCCCCCGTGGGCCGGCACCGGGGCCGGCCCGGCCGGCTCAGGGCCGGGCCGCGAACCGCTCCAGCAGGTCGGTGTGGCCCGAGACGATGAGCGTGTCCCGCGGCCCGACCTTCGTGTCCGGCTGGGCGTAGGTGAAGTCCTCGCCCGGGGTCTTCACGCCCACGATCGTCACCCCGTACTTGGCGCGGATGTTGGACTCCGCGAGGGTGAAGCCGACCGCCTCCATGGGCGGGTACATCTTGACGATCGCGAAGTCGTCGTCGAACTCGATGAAGTCCAGCATGCGCCCGCCCACGAGGTGCGCGGCGCGCACGCCGGCGTCGTGCTCGGGGAAGATCACGTGGTGGGCGCCGATGCGCCGCAGGATCTTGCCGTGGGCCGGGGTGATCGCCTTGACCCAGATGTTGTCCACGCCGAGGTCCACGAGGTTCACGGTGATCAGCACCGAGGACTCGATCGAGGTGCCCACGCCGACCACGGCGGTGGCGAACTCCTGGGCGCCGAGCTGGCGCAGGGCCTCCATGTCCGTGGCGTCCGCCTCCACCACGTGGGTGAGCACCCCGGAGAAGCGCTGGACGAGCCCGGGGTCGCGCTCGATGGCCATGACCTCCCGGCCCTGGGCCACCAGCTGCTCGGCCACGGCGGCGCCGAAGCGGCCGAGGCCGACCACGAGCACGGGGGCGTGCGGGTCCGGACGGTTCTCAGCCAATGACGGGCCTCTCCTCGGGGTAGCGGAACAGGATCCGCCGCTGGCGCAGCGCCAGGGCGGACGCGAAGGTGATCGTACCAACACGGCCGGAGAACATCAGGGCCGAGAGCACGTACTTCCCGGACGGCGGCAGGTCCTCGCTCAGCCCCGAGGTCAGCCCGCAGGTGCCGAAGGCGGACAGCACCTCGAACAGCGGCCGCTGCAGGGACTCGTCGGCGATCGCCACGAGCGCCATGGTGCCCACCAGCACGAGGGTGGCGCCGAGCGCGAGGACGGCGATGGCCACGCGCAGCGACTCGGGGGCGATCGTGCGGCCGTGCGCGGTGACCTCCCGGTCGCCGCGGGCCTCGGCCACGATGGCCAGGAACATCACGGCGATCGTGCTGACCTTGATGCCGCCGGCCGTGGAGGCCGAGCCGCCGCCGGCGAACATCAGGGCGTCCGTGAGCAGGATGGTCTCGGGCGTCTGGTCGTTCATGTCGAACACGGAGAAGCCGCCCGAGCGCGGCATCACGGAGGTGAAGACGGCGTACTGCACGCGCCCGGCCGGCCCGAACCGGCCCAGCGTCTCGGGGTTGTTCCATTCGAACAGCCCGATCAGCACGGCCCCGGCCACGAGCAGGACCACCGTGGTGGTGACGGTGAGCTTGGCGTGCAGGTTCCAGCGCGACCAGTGCCAGCGGTGCTGCATCAGCACCATGACCACGGGGAAGCCCAGGGCGCCGGCGAAGACGCCGACCGTGATCGTCCAGATGATCCACGGGTCGCCCACGAAGGACTCGAGCCCGTCCACGTGGATCACGAAGCCGGCGTTGTTGAAGGAGGACACGGCGTAGAACACGCCGTTCCACAGTCCCTCCCACAGCGAGCCGGTGTGCGCGATGAACCGCGGCACGAGCACGAGGGCGAGGATGCCCTCGAGGGTCACCGAGGTGAGGACCACCACGCGCAGCAGCGAGCCGACCTCCCCGATCCGGCCGGTCGTCATGCCCTCCTGCGTGATGAGCTTGGAGCGCACGCCCAGCCGCTTGGACACCACCAGGGACAGCAGCGCGGCCATGGACAGGATGCCCAGGCCGCCGACCTGGATGGCCACCAGGATGATCAGCTGGCCCAGGAAGCTCCAGTGCTCGGCCGTGTTGACGGTGGTCAGCCCGGTCACCGACACCGCCGAGGTGGCCACGAACAGCGCGTCGTGCAGGGGCGTCACCCGGCCGGACTGGGAGGCCGCCGGCAGCGAGAGCAGGGCGGTGAAGAGCAGGGTCACCAGGGCGAAGGCGAGCAGGGCCGCGCGCGCGGGCGAGGCCCCGGCGACGGCGGCCACGAACTGCCGCAGGCGGGCGGCGGCGCCGCGCAGGCCGGTGGGACCCCCGGGGCCCGGACGGACCAGGGGGCCGGGGGACGGCGTCGAGGCCCGCGCCGCGGCGCGGGGCCGCGGGAAGGTCTCGGGCTTCGGCCGGGTCATGCGCACCTTCCGACGTCGGGACGCCACCATCATCCTCCATCGGGACCGCAATGTGTCATCCCGCCCCGGAACGACCCCGGGGAGCCTAGGCTGGTCGGTGATGACCACCACATCCCGCGCCGCCGTGCCGACCGCCATCGTCTGGGACGAGGCGCTGCTGCAGTACGAGTTCAGCCGGGCGCACCCGATGGCGCCCGTCCGGCTCGACCTGACCCACCGCCTGTGCCGGGACCTCGGCCTGCTCGACCGGCCCGGGGTGCGGATCCTCGCCCCCGAGGTGGCCGACGACGCCCTGCTGGCCACCGTGCACGACCCCGAGTACGTCCGGGCCGTGCGCTCGGTGAGCGGCGGGGAGGTGGCGGACCGGCGGGACCTGGGCCTCGGCAGCGAGGACAACCCCGTGTTCCCCCACCTGCACGAGGCCGCCGCCCGCATCGTCGGCGGCTCCGTGGCGGCGGCCGAGGAGGTCTGGTCCGGCCGGGTGCGGCACGCGGTGAACGTCGCCGGCGGGCTGCACCACGCCGCGCGGGGCCACGCGAGCGGGTTCTGCATCTACAACGACTGCGCCGCGGCCATCCGCCGGCTGCTGGACCTCGGCGCCGAGCGCGTGGCCTACGTGGACCTGGACGCCCACCACGGGGACGGCGTCGAGTCCATCTTCTGGGACGACCCGCGCGTGCTGACGATCTCGGTCCACGAGACGGGCATCTCGCTGTTCCCGGGCAGCGGCTTCGCCAACGACGTCGGCGGCCCGGAGGCCCTGGGTTCCGCCGTCAACGTGGCGCTGCCGCCGGGCACGGGGGACTCCGGGTTCCTGCGCGCGGTGCACGCGGTGGTGCCGCAGCTGCTGGGCGCCTTCGCGCCGGACGCCCTGGTCACCCAGCACGGCTGCGACGGCCACCGGGACGACCCGCTGACCAACCTCACCATGTCCGTGGAGGGCCAGCGCCAGCTCGCCCTGGACGCCGCCGACTGGGCGCGGGACCACGCGCACGACCGGTGGCTGGCCACGGGCGGCGGGGGCTACAGCCCCTACTCCGTGGTGCCGCGGACGTGGAGCCACCTGGTGGCCGTGGCCACGGGCCGGCCCCTGGCCCCGGAGACACCGGTGCCGGCCGAGTGGCGCCGGTACGCCGAGCAGTGCGCGGGGGAGGGCGCCCACGAGCGGATCCCTGCGCTGATGTCCGACGGGGTCGATGTCTGGTGGCGGTCCTGGGAGGTCGGGTACGACCCGTCCGACGCGATCGACCAGACCATCATGGCCACCCGGAAGTCGGTCTTCCCCTACCACGGTCTCGACCCGTGGTTCGACTGACACGCCGGGTTATATGCTGGGGACACATGCGCACCGTGACGCGCGTGCGCCGGGTGTTCGCTACGTTATCCCCCAGGCCTCCGGTCTGGCGCGGCGGACTCCGCCCGGTGCCAGGCCAATGGGAATGAGGATGTCAACGTGGGAGACGACGGTAGCCTTGCCGACACGCGTTTCATGACCGTCACCGAGGTCGCCGAGATGATGCGCGTCTCGCGCATGACGGTGTACCGGATGATCCACGCCGGGGAGGTCCCGGCCGTGCGGTTCGGGCGGTCCTACCGCGTCCCCGAGAGCGCGGTGCAGCAGATCCTGAGGGCCGGCGGCACGGAGCCGCGGGCCACCGGGACCGACGACCGGCACTGACGACGGCGTTCCCGGTTCGTCGCCCGCCCGCGCGCAGGGTAAGGTGTTAGGGAACGTTTTGACCTAGGACGACGGACCGCCAGCAGGCG
This sequence comes from Citricoccus sp. SGAir0253, assembly GCF_005877055.1. Taxonomy (NCBI): domain Bacteria; kingdom Bacillati; phylum Actinomycetota; class Actinomycetes; order Micrococcales; family Micrococcaceae; genus Citricoccus; species Citricoccus sp. SGAir0253. The sequence continues at coordinate 749,743 of NZ_CP039424.1, forward strand.
TCCGTCGTCAGTTCACCAACCAAGCAAGAGGTTTCCCTATGGGTTCTGTGATCAAGAAGCGCCGTAAGCGTATGTCGAAGAAGAAGCACCGCAAGCTGCTTCGCAAGACCCGCCACCAGCGCCGCAACAAGAAGTAAGCGCAGCCGACCGCTCGCGCCGACACGGGGCCGTCCCGCCGCCAGGCGGGACGGCCCCGTGCGCTCTGCCCCGGAGGACCACATGACGACGACTCCCGATCCCGCGGCCGCGGTGCCCGACGTGGCCCTGCTCGTCAAGGACGGCTGCCACCTGTGCGCCGACGCGATCGCGGTGGTGGACGAGGTCTGCACCCGGCTCGGCGTGCCCTGGCGGGCGGTGGACGTGGCCCGGGACCCGGTGCTGGCCGAGCGCCACGCCGAGGAGATCCCGGTGCTGATGGTCGACGGCGTGCAGCGCGACTTCTGGCGCATCGACCCTCTCCGGCTGGAGCGGCTGCTCGCCGCGGGACGGCCGTGAGCGCCGGTCCGCCGCCCGGATCCGGGTTGTCCCGCCGCACGGTGGCCCGACTGCCCGTGTACCTGCGCGCCCTGGCGGCGCTGGCCGCGGACGGGATCACGCGCGTGTCCTCCACCGGGCTGGCCGAGCGCACCGGCGTCGGCCCCCCGCTGGTGCGGCGCGACCTGGCGGGCCTGGGACAGCTGGGCCGCCGCGGCGTCGGCTACCCCGTGGCCGCGCTCCAGCAGGCGATCAGCCGGGCGCTGGGGCTGGCCGAGGACCAGCCCGTCGTGCTCGTCGGCGCCGGCCACCTGGGCTCCGCGCTGGCCGGCTACGACGGCTTCGCCGGCCGGGGGCTGCGCATCTGCGCCGTGCTCGACGCCGACCGGCGGGTCATCGGGGAGCGCCGTGGCCCGATCGCGGTCCGCGCGGTCGACGACCTCGAGGACGTGGTGGCCGAGACCGGGGCGCGCCTGGCCATCCTCGCCGTCCCGGCCGCGACGGCCCAGGCCATGGCGGACCGGCTCGTGGCCGCCGGCATCCAGGGGCTGCTGAACTTCGCGCCCGTGGAGCTCGCCGTGCCCGCCCGGGTGGCCGTGCGCGCCGTGGACCTGTCCACCGAGCTGCAGATCCTCGCCTTCCACCAGGCCGAGCTGTCCTCCGACCGGCCGGGCCGGGGGCCGGCCCCGGCGGCACGTCCGTAGCCGGGCCGCAGGCGCGGGCGGCCCGGACCGGCCGCCGTCGGGCTCAGCGGCGCAGCGCCTTCTCCCAGGCCCGGCCGCGGAAGTACTCGTTCGCCCGGGGCAGGTAGGCGAACACGATGCCCGCCACCCCCAGGGCCACGTAGACGAAGCCCAGGCCGAGCACGGCCGGCAGGGACAGGGCGGCGAAGATGGTGCCGAAGATCCGCGCGACGTTCGAGCCCCGGCGGATGCCCGTCGCGACCAGCACGTACAGGCCGGCGACGACGACCGTGAAGACCACCGCCGTGACGCGCACCGACTCGAGCAGCGACGGCAGGTCCACGGCCACGCCGGCGTCGTCGAGCTGGGCCTGGAGCTGCTGGCGCATGTCCGGGGTGAGCCCCATGGACGGCGAGAGCACGTTGAGCAGCTCGATGACCAGGAACGCCACGCCGGCCGCGAGGATGAGCCAGTACGAGCGGTCGACCTCCTTCGGCCGCACCACGGGGCCCATCGACGCAGGCCCCGCGGCGGGGTACCCGGCGCCCGGCTGTCCGTAGGGCTGCTGTGCGTACGGCGCCTGGCCGTAGGGGGCCTGGCCGTACGGCTGCTGTGCGTACGGCGCCTGGCCGTAGGGGGACGACGCCGGCTGGCCGGGGACCGCGGGACCGCCCGCCTGGGGCGCGCGGCCGTAGGCCGGCGGCGGATAGGCGCCCGGCTGCTGGGACTGCTGGGGGGCCTGCGGCTGGGCCTGCTGCTGCGCCTGGTGCTCGGCCATCTGCTCGGGGGTCAGGCGCACGCCGTAGCGCGGCTGTCCCTCGGCGTCCTCGAGCGGCCGGCCCGCGCCCGGCCTGCCGGGCCGGCCCGGCTGCTCGCCCGGATGTCCGGGCTGCTGGCCTGGCTGGCCCGTGGGCTCGCCCGGCTGCTCGGCGCTCGGCTGGTCGGGGTGGTTCTGGTCCGTCATGGCAGGGGCCTTCCTGGTGGGCGGTGACGTGGGCGGGGACGCGGGCCGGGGGTGCGCGGCGCCCGGACACCACGGTATCCCCACCGGCCGCGCGATGGCGGGCGGACTCCCGGGGTCTGCGAGACTGGGACCATGCCAGTCGCCACCGTCCACCTCGTCCGCCACGGAGAAGTCCACAACCCGGACCGCGTGCTCTACGGCCGCATCCCCGGCTACGGCCTCTCCGAGCTGGGGCGGCGCATGGCCGAGGACGTGGCCGACTGGTTCGCCGCCGAGGCGGAGGCCACCGGGCGCCGTCCCGTGCTGCTGGTCGCCTCGTCGCTGCAGCGGGCCCAGGAGACGGCCGCCCCGATCGGCCGCGCGCTGGAGCTGGACGTCGGCACGGACGACCGCGTCCTGGAGGCCACCAACCGCTTCGAGGGGCTGGCGCAGGTGTCCCGCCGGCTGCGCGACCCGCGGCTGTGGCCCCTGCTGGTCAACCCCTTCCGCCCCTCGTGGGGCGAGCCCTACCGGGCGCAGGTCGCCCGCATGGCCGAGGCCGTGCAGGACCTGCGGGACCGGGCCATCGCCCTGGACGGGGAGGGCGCCGAGGCGATCGTGGTGTCCCACCAGCTGCCGATCTGGGTCACCCGGCTCTCCGTCGAGGGCCGTCCGCTGTGGCACGACCCGCGCCGCCGCGAGTGCACGCTCACCTCGGTCACCTCGCTGCACTTCGAGGCCGGACGGGCCGTGCCGCGCGTCGAGTACCGGGAGCCGAACGCGGCGCTGCTGGGGCAGGCGAGCAGCCTGCCCGGCGCCTGAGCGCACGGCCGGACCACAGGATTCCACCAGCTTCTACTACGAGCGGTAGAATCCATGGGACGCCCCCGCCCCCGATGGAAGTGCCCCGAGCCGACATGACAGCCCCCCTCTCGTCCCGATCCGACCACGGCCTCCACCGCCGGCGCGTGCTGGCGGGACTGGCCGGGATCGCGGCGCTGCCGCTCCTGGCGGCCTGCTCCGGCGACGACCCGCTGGCCGCCCAGGCCGGGAACGCCGACGGCAAGAACTACATCGCCGGGGACGGCTCGGTCCTGGAGGTCGCCGAGAGCGAGCGCGGGGAGCCCGTGCAGTTCACCTCCACCCTGTTCTCCGGCCAGGAGCTGGAGGCCGCGGACCTCGCCGGGGCGCCGGCCGTGCTGAACTTCTGGTACGCCGCGTGCGCGCCCTGCCGCATCGAGGCCCCGGACCTGCAGTCCCTGCACGAGGAGTTCGAGCCCGAGGGCGTGCGGTTCGTGGGCGTGAACGTCCGGGACACCGCCGGCACCGCCGAGGCGTTCGAGCGCAACTTCGGCATCACCTACCCCTCCCTGGAGGACCGCGGCGGCCAGGTGCTGCTGGCGATGACGGACTACGTGCCGCCGCAGGCCGTGCCGACCACGATCGTGCTGGACCGCCGGGGCCGGGTGTCCGCCCGCGTGCTGGGCGTCGCCGAGCGCTCCACGCTCAAGAGCCTCATCACCACCGTGGTCGACGAGCAGGCCTGATCCCCTCCATGCTGCAGGCCGCCCCCGCCAACAACGCCTTCGCCGAGATCGTCATGGACGGCTCGCTGCTGCTGGCCGTGCCCATCGCGCTGCTCGCCGGGCTCGTCTCCTTCCTCTCGCCCTGCGTGCTGCCCCTCGTGCCCGGGTACCTCGGCTACGTCACCGGGCTGACCGGGGCCGACCTGCAGCGCGAGCGGCGCGGCCGGATGCTCGCGGGCATCGGGCTGTTCGTGCTGGGCTTCTCGGTCGTCTTCGTCCTCGTCGGCATCGTGTTCTCGCAGGTGACCATCTGGCTCCAGGGCGACGGCGAGTGGCTGACGCGCGTGCTCGGCGTCGTCGTGATGGTCCTCGGCGTCGTGTTCATGGGCGGGCTCTCCTTCTTCCAGCGGGACCGCCGCATCCACGCCCAGCCGCGCGCCGGCCTGTGGGGCGCCCCCGTGCTGGGGATGACGTTCGGCCTGGGCTGGGCCCCGTGCATCGGGCCGACCATGGGCGCCGTGCTGGCCATGTCCACCGCCGGGTCCACCACCCCGGGCAAGGGCGCGTTCCTCGCGTTCGTGTACTGCCTCGGCCTGGGCGTGCCGTTCCTGCTCATCGCGCTCGGGATGCGCCGCGGGATGGGCGCGCTCGCGTTCTTCCGCACGCACCGCCTGGCCGTCATGCGCTTCGGGGGCGGGCTGCTGCTCGTGCTCGGCGCCCTGATGGTGAGCGGGCTGTGGAACCACTGGGTCGTGCAGCTGCAGACCTGGTTCGCCAACGACGTGAGGCTGCCGATTTGAGCCAGGACGTACACCTCCCCGCCCTCGGTCTCGTGGGCACGCTGCGGTTCGCCTGGACCCAGCTGACCTCCATGCGCACGGCGCTGATGCTGCTGCTGCTGCTCGCCGTGGCCGCCGTGCCCGGCTCCCTGTTCCCGCAGCGCCCGGCCGGCCCAGAGATCGTCAACCAGTACCTCGAGGACAACCCCCGGCTGGGTCCGTGGCTCGACCGGCTGCAGCTGTTCGACGTGTACTCCTCCGTCTGGTTCTCGGCCATCTACCTGCTGCTGTTCATCTCCCTCATCGGCTGCGTGCTGCCGCGCGCGGTCAAGCACGCCAAGGCCCTGCGCTCGGCACCGCCGCGTACCCCGCGCCGGCTGTCCCGGCTGCCGGAGTACGGCTCCGTGCTGCTCGAGCCCTCCGGCCCCGCCCCGGCCGAGGCCGTGGAGCAGGCGGCCCGGTACCTCAAGCGGCGCGGGTACCGCACGGAGGTCCGCCCCGAGGGCGACGGCGGCGCCTCCGTGGGCGCCGAGCGCGGCTACGTGCGGGAGATCGGCAACATCGTCTTCCACCTGTCCCTGATCGGCGTGCTCGTCTTCATGGCCGTCGGCTCCCTGCTGAGCTACCGCGGGCAGAAGATCCTCGTGGAGGGGGAGGGCTTCGCCAACACCCTCGTGGCCTACGACTCCTTCACCCCCGGCAGCGCCTTCTCGGAGGAGCGGCTCGCGCCGTTCTCCATGTCCCTGGAGAGCTTCGAGGCGGTCTTCGACCGGGAGTCCCAGACGCACTACGGCCAGCCGCTGGACTTCACCGCCGTCCTGGAGGTCCAGGAGGGCACCGGGGGACAGCCCCGCGAGGAGGTCCTCAAGGTCAACCACCCGCTGGACCTGCAGGGCAACCGCGTCTACCTGGTGGGCAACGGCTACGCCCCGGAGGTCACGGTGCGGGACGGCAACGGGGACATCGCCTTCCAGGGGCCCGTGGTGGCGCAGGTGCAGGACAACGTCTACACCTCGCTGCTGGTGATCAAGGCCCCGGACGCCCAGCCGGACCAGCTCGGCTTCGTCGGGTTCTTCCTGCCCACCGCCTACACGGGCGAGGACGGCGTGGCCGTCTCGGTCGACCCCGAGCTGTTCCGGCCCGAGCTGAACCTGAACTCCTACTACGGCGACCTGGGCCTCGACGACGGCGAGCCGCAGAACGTCTACGTGCTGGAGACCGAGGGACTCACCGAGCTGAACTCCCGCAGCCAGGACGCCGGCGGCATCACCCTGACCCCCGGGCAGTCCTACGAGCTGCCCGAGGGCAAGGGCTCGATCAGCTTCGACGGCGTCAAGCGCTACGTGGGCCTGGACATCCACTACGACCCCGGCAAGTGGGGCGTGGGCGTCTTCGCCGTCACGGCCCTCGTGGCCCTCGGCGTGAGCCTGTTCGTGCGCCGCCGCCGCGTGTGGGTCCGTGGCGCCACCGGGCCGGACGGGGCGACCATGGTGGAGTACGGACTGCTGGCCCGCGGCGAGGACTTCGGCCTGCGCGAGGAGAACCTCGCGCTGCGCCGGCAGTTCGAGCGGATGTGGCCCGTCGTCGCCCCCGAGGAGCCCGCCGCCGTCCCGGCGCCCGCCTCATCCATCCCGAACCGACCGGAGTAATCCATGCAGCCCATCAACCTGCAGCTGGCCAGCTACAGCGACCTGTTCATGCTGATCGCCGCCCTGGTCTATGCCGCCGCCTTCATCCTCTTCGCGCTGGACATGGCCAACTCCTCGCGCACCATCCGCGCCCTCGAGGCCGAGCTGGCCCGGGAGGAGGCCCGCGAGGACCGGCTGGTGGGGGCCGGCGTCGCCGGTGCCGGCACGGGCCCGACGGCGGCGCCCGCGACCCCCGCGGCGGCCGGCCCCGAACTGGTGGACGAGGACATGGAGTACCTCGGCGCCGCGCGGCGGCCGGTGGCCAACGTGGCCGTGGCGCTCATGGTGATCGGCGTGCTGCTGCACGCCTTCGCGGTGGTCGCCCGCGGCCTCGCCGCCCACCGCGTGCCGTGGGGCAACATGTACGAGTTCTGCACCACGGGCGCCCTGCTCGTGGCGGCCGTGTACCTGCTGTTCCTCATCCGCAAGGACATCCGGTTCCTGGGCACCTTCGTGGCCGGGCTCGTGGTCATCATGATGTGCGCCGCCACGATCGGCTTCCCCACGCCGCTGGCGCACCTGCAGCCGGCCCTGCAGTCGCCGTGGATCGTCATCCACGTGTCCATCGCCGTGCTCGCCTCCGCACTGTTCACCCTGACCTTCTCCATGAGCGTGCTGCAGCTGCTGCAGTCCCGCCGCGAGGCGCGCCTGCGCGCCGGCGGCCCGGGCCGGCCGGACTTCCTGCGCCTCGTGCCGTCCGCGCGCAGCCTGGAGAACTGGTCCTACCGGATCAACGCCGTGGCCTTCGTGATGTGGACCTTCACGGTGATCGCCGGCGCCATCTGGGCCGAGCAGGCCTGGGGCCGGTACTGGGGCTGGGACACCAAGGAGGTCTGGAGCTTCGTCATCTGGGTCGTCTACGCCGGCTACCTGCACGCCCGCGCCACGCGCGGCTGGACCGGGGAGCGCGCCGCGTGGCTGTCGATCATCGGCTTCGCGTGCGTCGTGTTCAACTTCACGATCGTCAACACGTACTTCCCGGGCCTGCACTCCTACGCCGGCATCCCCGAGTAGGCATCACTCCGACGGCGACGGCGACGGCAGGGGCCTGGGCGTCCCGTTGGTGAACCTCGAGCGGTCGTCATGGGGGTACCTCGGATCCGAGGAACCGTACATGGGGTCCAGTTCGGAACGGGTCATGGTGTGGCCCGCCGGCATCTGCAGGCAGGGGGAGTCCAGGGCCAGGGTCAGTTCGGAGGCACCGGCCCCCGTCCGATAGGTCAGGGCCAGGGTGAGATCGCCTTTGGACGCCCCATACAGTCGGTCCCCGTGGGCGCCGGCCCCGTCCTTCGAGGTCCAGCCGGATTCCTCGGCGGCGCGGCGCACCTGCTCGGCCACGTGGCCGGCCTCGTCCTCGGAGACCCCGGTGGCCCCGGAACTCGCCGTCCACCGGGTCTCGCGCGAGGCTTCCTCGGGGTCGGCGATCCCCAGGCAACTGGTCTCCGTCAGGGTGCCGATCGAGTCCCAGCCGGCGGCCCGCACGAGCGCCGGCATCTCGGCCTCCATGAGCTGGCCAGAGGTGCGCGATTGGGTCTCGGCGTCGGGTTGGCTGGTGGTCTGCGGGTTCATGCACCCTCCCAGGGTGGCCACCGCGGCCAGGGCCACGGCGGCGGTTCGGCGGATGGTTCGTCGTCTCACTGTGTGCCTATCCCGTTCCTCGTGCTGTGCGTTCCATCCTCGCGGACCAGTGTGGCACGGCCCTGCGGGGTGACGACGTCATCGGGTCTCCTCGACGGGCACGGAGGGAATGCCCTCCTCGCGGTAGTGGTCGGCGTCGGCTTCCAAGGGGTACTCGATGTACGGGTAGGGGGAACCGATGATCGTGTGGATCTCCGGTTGCAGATAGGGCCGGACCTCCGTGCCGTAGACCACACCCTCGATGTTCCGCGCCGACGTGGATCGGGGATCGAAGTAGTCGGAGTGCCCGCCCATCACGGTCTCGCCGTTGCCCATGAACCCGGACTCCAGCCGGACCGCCCCCATCTGGCGCACGGGGTCGGACCCCTCCCAGAAGGAGCCGCCGTGCGCGCCACCACCGAGCAACTGGGCGGCCGAGATCGGATCGTCGTTGGTCTGGATGAGGTACCGGTGGGCAGAGGGGTTCTGGGTGTCGTCCGGGGACGACAACTCGTGGCCGGTGCCGGCGGGGGCGACGTAGACGATGTTCGTGGAGTCCAGTCCCTCGCGTTCGGCGGTGCCCAGCAGCGACCCGCCCGCACTGTGGGCCACATAGGTCGTGGCCACGTCCCGGACCCTGGTGGAGGACATCTCCAAGTCGGCCGCGTGGTCGAAGGCGGCCAGGCTGGGCGCGCCCTGTTCGTTGAAGTGGGGGGTGGCGTTGTCCCGGATGAGTTCCTGGGGCAGGTCGGTGCCCTGCCAGTAGATCGAGACGGTGCCCCCGGGGTCGTGCCCGTCCATGGCGTCGAGGGCGTCGTTGTGCCGGTCCACACTGGCGATGGTCGAGGTGGTGCCCGGCACGAAGGTGACCGCCCGCTCGGTGGCCGCGGAGGGCTCGCCGCGCATGGTGACGATCTGCCCGAGCCCCTCGGCGGAGACGAACAGCGTGGTGTATCCCGGTGTCCTCTGGTCCTCGGGGAACGGCGGGCGTCCGTAGGCGTCCCACGCCTGGGTCAGGCCGTCCAGGACCGTCTCGAGCCGTGCTTCCTCGTCCTCCCACTGGCTCCGCTCGTAGGCATTCCCCGGAGCATGCGGCGGCCTGTGCGCCCGGTGCTCCGCCAGCCGCTCGGCGGTCTGCTCCCGTAGCCCCGCCACCGTGACCTGGTTGGCGGCGCCCCGGGTGGCCAGGGGCACTCCGTCGAGGGTGCCGATCACTCCGGGGAAGAGCAGCATCAGCCGCTCGCGCTCATGCTCCTGCAGGCCCAGCCAGGCCTCGCGGATCCCGGTGATGCCGTCCCTCGTCAGGGGGGCATCACCGGCCATCGCCCGGGCCATGACGTCCTCGGCGGAGCCGGGGACCGGGTGCCGGGGGAAGGCGTTCTCCGCCAGTGCCCGGGCGGCCTCCGGGTTGGCCTCGAGCCAGTCCCGCAGCTCCTCCCCGGACAGGCCCCGCAGGTCCCTCCAGAGGGTCCGCGGATCGAGCGCCCCGAACGTCGTGTCCAGTCCACTCGTCATCGCGGCCCAGTCCAGTGCCCCGGTCTCCACCCGGGGCGCACCGACGACCGCCAGGCCCTCGGTGGTGCCGCCGCTGATGGACCGGACGGCCGCGACGAAGGTGTCCTGGGCGGAGCCCCAGGCCCTCGCCAGGTCCGCGATCCGGTCGTTGAACGCGATGATGTCCCCACGGACCCGGGCGATCTCGCTCTCGTCGCCCGAGGCGAGGGCGCTGGAGCAGTCCGCGGCGAGGCGGGGCCGGGCGTCCTCCAGCGTCTCGCGCCGTCGTTGCAGGGGCTCGCCGGTGGTCACGAAGTCATCGATCGCGTCCTGGGCGGAGGACAGCGCGCCGGCCCAGTCCTCGGCGGGTCGCTCGAGGAGGTCCAGGCCGGCCCAGACACGCTCGGAGGTCCCGTCGTGCCGGTACCCGGTGCGCAGTCCGGCCCAGGACCCCTTCGCGTCCTGCAGCGCGTCCCAGGCCTTCCCGGACCCGGTCCTCAGGTCTGCGGCGGAGTCCGCGAGCGTGTCCCAGTCGGCCCGGACGTCGGGGACGGGGCCGAGGGCGGGCAGGCTCACCGCAGGGATCCCAGCGCCGAGCGGGCATCCGCGGTCATCACGCCGTCGGAGTCGATGAACGCGTCCGCGGCCTCGGCCACGCAGGAGGCCTGGTGCAGCACGAGCGCGGAGATCCGCTCGCCCGTGCCGGAACGGGTGGACCAGAAGCCGGCGAAGGCCGCCGCCGCCTCCGCCGCGGTGCCGAAGGCCCCCACCAGGGCGTCCCCGGCCGACCGGGCGGCGCGGGCCGCCGTGTCCAGGGCCTGGCCGTCCCCGGCGACCCGGACCAGCGTCGAATGGACCGTCTCCGGACTGATCTGGTGCGTCACGTGGCCAGCGTGCCACGGGCTCCGGAGCGGACGCCATGGGGAGGACTCCCCATGCTGCCTAGGAGGCGGGGCCCTCCTCGGGCGTGTCCGACGTCTCTCCGGCATGCCGCTCGCGGTCCCTCAGCTCTGCCTCCCGGCGGTCCAGCTCGGCCTGGCGGGCCTGCTGCTGGCGCTGGACGTTGAGCTGGCGTAGGAAGGCCGCGTCGTCGTCGGGCGAGGACGGCCGGGGCCCGGCGGCCGGACGGCCGCCCGGGCCGCCCCCGCGGGACCGGGCCCGGCCGAGGAAGAGCCACAGCAGCGCCCCGACGAGCGGCAGCAGGACGATGAGCAGGATCCAGGCGGCCTTGGGGAACGCCCGCACCTGGTGCCGGGGGGTCATCAGGCACTCGATGAACGCGTAGATGACGACGCCGACGGCGACGATGCCGAGGGGGATCAGGTAGCGGGGCATGTGAACCATTCTACGGACCCCCGGTAGACTGTGCAGGTGCGTCTAGTGAAGTATGCGTTGGTCCGCCTGGCCGTCTTCTTCGTGGTCTGGGGTGCCTGCATGCTGCTGGGCCTCGGCTGGGTCTTCTCCACGATCGCCGCGGCCGTCATCGCCCTCGCCGCCGGCTACCTGTTCTTCAACGACCTGCGCACCGGCGCCGCCCGGGACGTCGCGGACAAGTGGGAGGGCCGCCAGCGCGCCGCCCAGCGCGGCCGGACCGAGCAGGCGGACATGGACGCCGAGGACGCCTACACCGAGGGCCGCTACCCGGAGCCCGGGCAGGACCGCTAGGCCACGAGCCCCACGGTGAACAGCACCGCGTAGGCCAGCCCGAGGACGCCGGTGAGCCTGAGCACCGGGATCAGGTCCCGGCGCTCGGTCGAGGCGAGCATGGTGCGGGCCGGCCGCACGGCCACGGCCCCGGCGAGCAGCACGAGCCACAGCCACGGGTGCTCCCCGGTGAACGCGAGCGGCAGCACGAGGGCCACGGCGACCATCGCCACGTAGGACCAGCGCGCGGCCGTGTCGCCCAGCCGCACGGCCAGGGTGCGCTTGCCGGCCTCGCGGTCCGTGGGGATGTCCCGGACGTTGTTGGCCATCAGCAGCGCCGTGGAGAGCAGCCCGCAGCCCACGGCGCCGGCCCAGGCCGGTCCGGAGACGGCGAGGGCCTGCGTGTACGTGGTGCCGAGCACGGCGACCAGGCCGAAGAACACGAACACGAACACCTCGCCGAGCCCGAGGTAGCCGTAGGGGCGCCGCCCGCCCGTGTAGTACCACGCGGCGGCCACGGCGAGGACCCCGACGGCGATGAGCCACCACGTGCCCGCCCACGCCACGAGGGCCAGGCCGGCCAGGCACGCCAGCCCGAAGCACGCGAAGGCGGCCGCCTTCACCTGCCCCGCGGGGGCGGCCCCCGAGCCGGTGAGCCGCAGGGGCCCGACCCTCACGTCGTCGGTGCCGCGGATGCCGTCCGAGTAGTCGTTGGCGTAGTTCACCCCGACCTGCAGGGCCAGGGCCACCACGAGCGCCAGCACCGCCCGGCCGGCGTGGAAGCCCCCGAGCTCCCACGCGGCGGCGGAGCCCACCAGGACCGGCGCCACCGCCATCGGCAGGGTGCGCAGCCGGGCACCGGCGATCCACTGGGCGGCTGTGGCCATGGCGGGGTCCTCCATCGGGAATCCATCGGGCACGGGCGAGCGTGCGGGTCAGCCTCCCATTCTTCCACCGGCGGGCGCCCGTCCCGGCCCCGCCCCGCTCCCGGGTCACGAACCGTGGATGCGGCGGCCGCGCACCCGTGGTCCGCGACCCGGGAACCGGGTCGGAACCGCGGGGGGGGGGCGGGTCAGGGGTGGCGGGTCAGGGGCGGCGGGCCAGGGGCGGCGGGTCAGGGGCGGCGCGCGGCCAGGCGCCCGAGCAGGGCCCGGCGGTCCGCCTTGCCGTTAGGCAGCAGCGGCAGCGCCTCGAGCGTCAGCCACGCCTTGGGCACCGCGGCGGGGCCGAGGGCCTCGCGGACGGCCCGGCGCGCGGCGGCCTCGTCCCAGTCCGGCGCCGCACCCGGGCCGAGCGCCACGGCGGCGCCCACGCGCTGGCCCCACTCGTCGTCGGGGATCCCGCCGACGAAGGCCGCCCGCACGCCGGGCAACGCCTCGAGGACGGACTGCACGCGCGCCGCGGAGACCTTCACGCCGCCGGTGATGAGCACGTCGTCCACGCGGCCGGTGACGGTGACCCGCTGGTCCCCGGGGGGGCCCGCGACGGTGCCGGTGTCCTCGGTGAGGTACCAGCGCGCACCGGGGCCGGCGCCGAAGTGGGCGGCCGTGCGCCACGGGTCGTCGAGGTAGCCGGCGGCCACCACCGGGCCGGACAGCCGCAGCCGGGGGACGTCGCCGGGCGTCAGGGCCGCGACCACGCCCTCGAGCGGGACGCCGTCGTAGACGCAGCCGCCGCAGGTCTCGCTCATGCCGTAGGTCAGGTGCAGGGCGATGCCCGCGTCGGCGGCCGCCGCCCGCACCGCGTCGGGCACGCGGGCCCCGCCGACCAGCACCGCGTCGAAGGTGCGCAGCGCGTCGAGCCCCGGGCCGGCGTCGGGCGCCAGCAGGCGGGCCAGCTGGGTGGGGACGAGGGAGACGGCGCGGAAGCCGGTGCCGCGCTCCAGCCGGTCGGTGGCCTCGGCGAAGGCGCGCGCGGTGAACGGGCCGGGTTCCACCGCCACGGGCGCCGTGCTCGCCGCGATCGAGCGGGACAGCACCGCCAGGCCGGCCACGAACTGCGGGCCGACCGCGAGCAGCCACTGCCCCTCGCCGCCGATCCGCGCGGCCGTCGCCCGCGCGGAGGCGGCCAGGGCCTCGCGGGTGAGCAGGGTCTGCTTGGGGGTGCCGGTGGACCCGGAGGTGCGCACGACCGCGACGACGCCGGCCGACCCGCCGCGCGCGGGGTCGAGGGCCTCGGGGCGGGGCAGGACGCGGCCGTCGGCGGTGAGCTCGACGGGCGGGCCGGAGCCGTCCAGGGCGGCGGCCAGGGCCCCGCGCGCACGGTCCAGGGACTCCGGGGCCAGGGGCATCAGAAGTGGTACGGGAAGGCCGACCAGTCCGGGTCCCGCTTCTGCAGGAACGCGTCCCGGCCCTCCACGGCCTCGTCCGTCATGTAGGCCAGCCGGGTCGCCTCGCCGGCGAAGACCTGCTGCCCGGCCAGGCCGTCGTCGGCCAGGTTGAAGGCGAACTTCAGCATCCGGATGGCCTGCGGGGACTGCCGGTTGATGTCCGCGGCGTACTCCAGGGCGACCTCCTCGAGCCGGGCGTGCTCCACGGCCTCGTTGACGGCGCCCATCGCCACCATGTCCTCGGCGGAGTACTCGCGGGCCAGGAAGAAGATGGCCCGGGCGTTCTTCTGGCCGACCTGGCGGGCCAGCAGGGCCGAGCCGTAGCCGGCGTCGAAGGAGCCCACGGTGGCGTCCGTCTGCTTGAACCGCCCGTGCTCGCGGGAGGCGATCGTCAGGTCCGCGACCACGTGCAGCGAGTGCCCGCCGCCGGCCGCCCAGCCGTTGACCACGGCGATGACCGGCTTGGGGGTGGTGCGGATCAGCCGCTGGACTTCGAGGATGTGCAGGCGGCCGGCGCGCGCGGGGTCGATCGTCTCCGCCGAGGTGCCCTCGGCGTAGCGGTAGCCGTCGCGGCCGCGGATGCGCTGGTCGCCGCCGGAGCAGAAGGAGTGCCCGCCGTCCTTGGGGGAGGGGCCGTTGCCGGTGAGCAGGATGCAGCCCACGTCCGGGGTCATCCGGGCGTGGTCGAGGGCGCGGTAGAGCTCGTCCACGGTGCCCGGGCGGAAGGCGTTGCGCACCTCGGGCCGGTCGAAGGCGATCCGCACGGTGCCCAGGTCCCGCACCACCGCGCCGGACGCGTCGCGCTCGACCTGCCGGTGGTAGGTGATGTCCTCGAAGTCGAAGCCCTCGACCACGCGCCAGCGCGTGGGGTCGAAGACGTCGGAGACGCGGGCGGGCAGGTCGGGGTGCTGTGCGGTGCTCACCCGGTCGAGTCTAGCCAGCCGGCCCCGGACGGGACCGGCCCGGCGGATCCCGTGACGGGACCCGCCGGGCCGGCGTGTGTGCGTGGGTGTGCCGGGGAGGCGGCGGGCGGCTCAGCCCACCGGGGCGCGGTCCCCGTCCTCGTGCCCGGCCACGCCGTCGCGGCCGGTGCGGGCGGCCTCGCGGGCGTCCGCGGCCACGGCGAGCATCTCCTCCTCGGCCATGGCGCGCTGCTCGGGCTGGCGCCCCTGCTCGAGCGCGGTCTCGGCCGGGGACCCGGGGACCACGGCGGAGCCCACGGCACCGGGCACCTCGGAGCCGCGCAGGGACGCCCCCGCGGTCTCGCGCATGAACCACACGCTGACCAGGCCCAGGGCGCAGGCGGCCATCATGTAGTAGGCCGGGAACCGCACGTCCCCGGTGGCGCCGATGGCCCACTCGTTGACGAGCGCGGCGGTGCCGCCGAACAGCGAGGTGGCGATGTTGTAGGTGATCGCGAAGCCGGAGAACCGGGCCTGGGTGGGGAACATCGCCGGGAAGGTGGCGGTGATGGTGGACAGCTGCGGGATGTACAGCAGCCCCAGGACCGCGAAGCCCAGGATGGCCAGGCCGAAGGACATGCCCATGAGCATGAACATGGGGATGGCCAGCAGGATGATGCCGCCGAGGGAGAGGTACCAGGACGGCTTGCGGCCGAAGCGGTCGGACAGCGCGCCGGACCACGGCATGAGCGTCATCATGGCCACCTCGCCGATGAGGATGACCGCGAGCCCCGCGGAGGACGGCAGCCCGATCTGCTGCTCCAGGTAGGTGGGCATGTAGGACAGCAGCGTGTAGTTCACCACGTTGAGCGAGATGACCAGGCCGGTCATGACGAGCATGGGCTTCCAGTGCTCGCGGAACAGGGCCGGCAGGGAGGGGGCCTGCGCCGCCTCCGCCCCGGCGTCCTCGCCGTTCATCTCCTCGTAGACCGGGGTGTCGTCCAGCCTCGAGCGCAGGTAGAACCCGATCAGGCCCATGGGCGCGGCGAGCAGGAACGGCAGCCGCCAGCCCCACGAGGACATCTGCTCGGGGGAGAGCAGGACCTCCAGCAGCAGCATGGCCGCGGTGCCGAGGGCGAAGCCGCCGAGCGTGCCGAACTCCAGGAAGGAGCCGAAGAACCCGCGGCGGCGGTCCGGGGCGTACTCGGACATGTAGGTGGCCGCGCCGCCGTACTCGCCGCCCGTGGAGAAGCCCTGCACCATGCGCAGCACGATCAGCAGCACGGGGGCCAGCACGCCGACCTGCTCGACGGTGGGCAGCACGCCGATGAGGAACGTGGCCCCGGACATCAGCAGGATGGTCAGCGCCAGGACGCCCTTGCGGCCCATCCGGTCGCCGAGCGGGCCCCACACGAGCCCGCCGAGGGGCCGGACGAGGAAGGAGACGGCGAACGTGGCCAGGGTCAGCAGCATGCCGCCCTCGCCGGGGAAGAAGTGCTGGGTGATGTACGCGGTGGCCACGGCGTACACGCCGTAGTCGTACCACTCGGTCGCGTTGCCGAGGGCGGAGGCGGCGGTGGCCTTGCGGACGGCCGCGTCGGGGGTCCGCGTCCGGGGCGGCCGGCTCGGCCGGGAGAAGCGGTTGCGGCGGGAGGGATGGTCGGTGCGGTGAGGAGTGGCAGACACGGAGGTCTCTTCCTGTGCGGTTCACCCCGTCAGGGGTGTTCCGGGGCGGTTCCCACGGTGGGCCCGGCGCAGGGGCACCGGGGGCGGGGGACCCGGTCCCGGGTCGACAAGGCCCTGACGGTAGCGAACCTCGCCCCGTCCGGCCAAATCCGGTGGCACAGTGGTGACATGGACTGGGACGGCGCGGTGAACGCGCACCACGTGCTCGGCGGGCTCTACCGGATGGGCCGGCAGGAGTGGCTGACGGAGGCCGGCTGGCGGCACCTGCGCGAGGACGGTATCACCACCGTCATCGACCTGCGGGACGCCTCCGAGCGCACCCGCCGGCCCACCGACCCCGTGGTCGGCGAGGCCGCCCGGGCGGGGATCGAGGTGCTCCACCGCCCGGTCGAGGACCAGGACGTGGCGGAGTACATGGCCCCCGCGCTCGCCGCCGGCGCGCCCTACCCCAACCACCCGCGGTACTACCCGGCGGCCCTGCGCCACTTCCCGGACCGGCTGGCCCGGGTCTTCGCGGCGGTCGCCGCCGCGTCCGGCGGCGTGGTGCTGCACTGCTCGGCCGGCCGCGACCGCACCGGCCTGGTGGTCACCCTCGCCCTGCTGCTGGCGGACCGGCGGGACCTCGTGCTGCCGCAGTACGACGCCGGGGCGCGCGGCATCAACGACTGGCACCGCACCAGCCCCGTGCCGCACCCCTACGAGCGGCACCTGGCGGGCGCGGAGCTCGAGGAGTTCCTGGCCGGCCGGCTGCAGGCCCTGCGGGAGTTCGCCGACTCCCTGCCGGACGCGGACGCCGTGGCGGCCCTGCTGCTCGGGCACGGGCTCTCCGCCGCCGAGCTGGAGGCGGTGCGCGCCAAGCTGCGCGGCACCACGGCCCGGTGAGCCCCTCGACCAACCCGCTGCCCGTCGTCGTCCCCGGGGCGCCCGCCCACCCGGGCGGCCCGGCGCCGCGGGACCTGGCGGCGGGGGTGGGGCTCGTCGTCGGGGCGTGCGTGTCCCTGCAGTTCGGGGCCGCGGTGGCCATCGCGCTCTTCCCGGCCCTGGGCAGCTGGGGCGTCACCACGCTGCGCCTCGGGCTGGCCGCGGTGGTCCTGCTCGCCGTCGCCCGGCCGCGCGTGCGGGGCTGGAGCCGGCGGCAGTGGACCGCGGTGGCGCTCTTCGGCACCTCCATGGGCGCGATGAACGGGGTCTTCTACGCCGCGATCGACCGCATCCCGCTCGGGGTGGCGGTGTCCATCGAGTTCCTCGGCCCGCTCGTGCTCGCCGCCGCCATGGCCCGCCGGCTGCTGGACGGGCTGTGGGTGGCGGTGGCCCTGGCCGGCATGGCCCTGCTCGCGGTGGACAGCGCCACCGGGGCGCGGGCGCTGGACCCGGTGGGCGTGGTGCTCGCGCTCGTGGCCGGCGCGTTCTGGATGGGCTACATCCTCGCGAGCAAGCGGGTGGGCGCGCTCGTGCCCGGCACCGGGGGACTGGCCGTCGCGCTCGTGGTGGGCACCGCCGTCGTGCTCCCCCTCGGCGCCCCCGGTGCGGCCGGCGTCCTCGCGGACCCGGCGCTGCTGGGGATGGCGGTGGCGGTGGCCGTGCTGTCCTCGCTCGTGCCGTACACCTTCGAGCTCAACGCCCTGCGCCGGCTGCCGGCCCCGGTGTTCAGCATCCTGCTCAGCCTCGAGCCGGCGTTCGCCGCGCTGTTCGGCTGGCTGCTGCTGGGCCAGGAGTCCGGGCCGCTGCGCTCGGCGGCGATCGCGCTGGTGATCGCCGCCAGCGCCGGGGTCACGCTGACGGTGCGGCGGGCTGCGCCCCGGGCACGGGCACGGTGGCGCCGAAGGCGGTGAGCAGGAAGGCGTAGTCCCACGCGCGGTCCTCCCACGCCCGGTAGCGCCCGGAGGCCCCGCCGTGGCCGCCGTCCATCTCCGTCTTCAGCACGATCGGCGCCCCGCCCGCGGCCAGCGGCGTGGACTGGTCCGAGGTGACCGTGCGGCGCAGCTGCTGCACCCACTTGGCCGGCTCCACGTAGAGCACCCGCGTGTCGTTGAGGGAGGTGACCGCGGCGATCGCCGGGTAGTCCGCGGCGCGCACGTTCTCGTAGGGGGAGTAGCCGGCCATGTACCGGTAGACCTCCGGGTCGGTGATCGGGTTGCCCCACTCCTCCCACTCCAGCGCGGACAGCGGCAGGTCCGGGTCCAGGATGGAGGTGAGCGCGTCCACGAACGGCACCTGCGCCAGGCACGCGCGGTACAGCTCCGGGGCCAGGTTCAGCACCGCGCCCATGAGCAGCCCGCCCGCCGAGCCGCCCATGCACGCGATCCGGTCCGGGTCCACCCAGCCGGACTGCGCCACGAACCGGGTGGCGTCCACGAAGTCCGTGAACGTGTTCGCCTTGTGCAGCTTCTTGCCGTGCTCGTACCAGCCGCGGCCCAGCTCGCCGCCGCCGCGCACGTGCGCCACCACGTAGACCACCCCGCGGTCCAGCAGGGACAGCCGCGCCACGGACAGCCCCGGGTCCATCGAGGCCTCGTAGCTGCCGTAGCCGTAGACCACGCACGGGTTGGACCCGTCCCAGGGCGTGTCCCGGCGGCGGATCACGGTCAGCGGGATGCCCACGCGGCGGTCCGTGCTCTCCGCGGGGGCCCACCACCGCTCCACGAGGTACTGCCCCGGGTCGTGGCCGGGGACCTCCACCTGGCGGCGCACGTGCAGCGCGCCGGCGTCCGCGCCCGCCCCGGCCTCCCAGTCCAGCACCTGCGCGGGCGTCACCCACGAGGTGTAGGACAGCCGCAGGAACGGCGACTCGTACGGGGCGCCGGCGAGTTCGCACGAGTACAGCTCCTCGCCGAAGGCCGGCTCCACGGGGGCGGCCTGCTCCGCGGTGCCGAGGCCCTCGAGCGGCAGCACCACGGTGCGCGGGGTCGTCTCCCGGCGCACGGCCAGGGCCAGGTGGGTGGCCGTGACGGCGGCGCCGTCCACCTTGGTGGTCTCGGAGTGCCCGACGACGGTGCGCCAGGAGTCCGGGTCCGTCACCGTGGCGCGGGGGGCCAGGGAGACCATGTTGTTCGGGGCGTCCCGGTCGTGGACGATCACGTAGTGGCGCTCGCCGTGCAGGGTCACGGGGTCCACGCCGTGCAGCAGGCCCAGGGCGCGGTCCACGAGCACGCGGGGCTCGCCGAGCGGCTCCGCGGCGGACTCCGGCAGGTCCAGGGCGCGCGTCTCGGCCACCTCCGAGTTGCCGATCGAGATGACGAGCTCGGTGCGGTCCGCCGAGAGGCCGATGCCGGACCACATCCCCGGGTCGTCCTCCTGGAACAGCAGCCGGTCCTGGTCCACCGGGGTGCCCAGGGCGTGGGCGAGGACCCGGTACGGGCGCCAGGACTCGTCCGGCACGGTGTAGAGCACGCGCGTGCCGGTGCGGTCGAACAGGACGCCGTAGGCCACGTCCGGGACCTCGTCCGCGAGGTCCTCGCCCGTGCGCAGGTCCCGCACGCGCAGGGTGAAGCGCTCGTCCCCGGAGTGGTCCACGGCGTAGGCCATCAGGTTCCCGTCCGGGGAGACGGCCATGCCGCCGAGGGAGAAGAACGGCTGCCCCTCCGCCTCGGCGTTGCCGTCCAGGATGACCTGCTCGCCGGCCACGGGCACGCCCGGGGTGACGACCGGCGGCGTCCAGTCCGCGTGCGGGTCACCGGTGTCCCGCGCCGGCACCCGGCAGTGGACGGCGTACTGCCGGCCCTCCTCGGTGCGCACGAAGTACCACCAGTCGTCCTTGCGGGACGGCACGGACAGGTCCGTCTCCACGGTGTGCGCCTTGATCTCGGCGAAGATGGCGCGGCGCAGCGGCTCCTGGTCCGCCGTCACGGCCGCGGTGTACGCGTTCTCCGCCTCGAGGTGGGCGATCACCTCGGGGGACTCCTTGTCCCGCAGCCACTCGTAGTCGTCCGTGAACACCTCGCCGTGGTGCTCGCGGACCACGGGGCGCCGCTCGGCGACCGGGGGCCGGAGGGCGACCGGCGTGGTGGTGTCCGTGTTCGTCTGGGGGGAGGTCATGGACTCCATTGAACCCCAGGGCCGGCCCCCGGGCGGACCTCAGAGGCCGAGCAGCCCCCGGAACACGCCCATCCCGAAGTACAGGACGAAGGCGGCCGCGACGACCCACAGCAGCGGGTGCACCTCGCGGGCCCGGCCCTGGGCGGTGCGGACCACCGCGTAGGCGATCATGCCGGCGCCGATGCCGTTGGCGATCGAGTAGGTGAACGGCATCAGGACGATCGTCAGGAAGGCCGGCAGCGCGGCGCCCCAGTCGGTCCAGTCGATCTGCACCACCTGGGTGGCCATCATGAAGCCGACGACCACGAGGGCCGGGGCCACCGCCTCGAAGGGCACGAGGTGGATCAGCGGGGTGAGGAACATGGCCAGCAGGAACAGCACGCCGGTGACCACGGAGGCGAGGCCGGTGCGCGCCCCCTCGCCGATGCCCGTGCCGGACTCCACGAAGATCTGGTTGGCCGAGCCGGAGGCGCCGCCGCCGGCGGAGACGGCGAGCGCGTCCACCATCAGCACGCGGTTCAGGTCCGGGATCTGCCCGTCCGCCGTCACGTTGCCGGCCTCGCGGGCCAGACCCACGGAGGTGCCCATCGCGTCGAAGAACACGGACAGCAGGATGGCGAACACGAGCAGCAGGGCCATCAGCGGGCCCACCTGGGAGAAGGCGCCCAGGAGGTCCACGCTGCCGACGAGCGAGAGGTCCGGGGCGCTCCACTCGGGCACGGAGGGGGCGACGAGGGACCAGCCGGTGGGGTTGACGGTGCCGTCGGCGGCCACGGACGGGCCGATCCGGAACACCGCCTCGAGGACGTTGGCCAGCACGGTGGCCACCACGATGCCGATGAGGATGGCCCCCCGGGTGCGCCGGACGACCAGCACGGCGGTGACCAGCAGGCCCACGATGAACACGAGCACCGGCCAGCCCTCGAGCTCGCCGCCGGTGCCCAGGCCGACCGGCACCGTGGTGCCCGCCGCATCCGGCACGCGGCGGATGAACCCCGCGTTGACGAGGCCGATGAGCGCGATGAACAGGCCGATGCCGACCACGATGCCCGTCTTCAGGGCGTCCGGGACCGCGTTGAACACCGCCTGCCGGAACCCCGTGGCCACGAGCAGGACCATGACGAGGCCGGCGATCACCACCAGGCCCATCATGGCCGGCCACGTCAGGCCCTGGGTGGTGGCGACGGTGATGGCCACGAGGGCGTTGACCCCCAGGCCGGCCGCCAGCGCGAACGGGTGGCGGGCCCACACGCCCATCGCGATCGTGGCCACGCCGGCCACCAGGGCGGTGACGGCGGCCACGCGGCCGATCCCCAGCGTGTCGCCGTTCGCGTCCACGCCCGAGAGCACGAGCGGGTTGAGCACGATGATGTAGCTCATCGCCAGGAACGTGGCCAGCCCGCCCCGGACCTCCTGGCCCACGGTGGAGCCGCGGTGGGAGACGAGGAAGAAGCGGTCGAGGCCGTTGCGCGGGCGGGCGGACTCGACCGCGTTGAGGGTGGTCAGCGGCGAGGCGCCCGCGGGGGCGGCGGTGGCCGTCGCCGGGGTCGTCTCGGGGCGGTCGGGGGGAAGGGCTCGGACGAGGACATGGGTGCCATGGTAGCGACGGCGGCCCGGCCGGTTCCGCGCGAGGGCGGTGCTGCTACACTCGCGCGTGATCCGGGTCACGGCCCGGGCCGCGATCCGGGTCGCCACCCGGGCCACAGGGGGCACGCCATGCCGGACGGACCGCCGTTCCACCTGCGCTTCCGCGCGCCGCGGGCCCACCCCCGCGAGCGCGGCGGGGAGCCGCCGCGGCCGCGGACGGTGGAGGTCCCGGAGGTCGCCGGCGGGATGCGGGTCCACGTGGACCTCGCCATCCCCGTCCGCTCCGGCGGCGTGGCCCGCGCGGACCTCTACGCGCGGCCGGACGGGGTGCCCTGCCCGGTGATCGTCAGCTGGTCGCCCTACGGCAAGCACGTGCGCGAGGACCTCGGCGTCGTCCGGCCCACGTCCGGCATCCCGCCCGGCTCCACGAGCGCGTGGACCACCTTCGAGGCCCCGGACCCGGCCCGCTGGGTCCCGGCCGGCTACGCCCTGCTGGTCGTCGACGCCCCGGGCACCTGGTACTCCGGGCGGCGGGCCACCTACTGCTCGCCGGAGGAGGCGTGGGACTTCCACGACGTGATCGAGTGGGCCGCGGCCCAGCCCTGGTGCGACGGCGCCGTGGGGCTCAGCGGTGTCTCGTACCTGACGGTGTCCCAGTGGCGCGTCGCGGAGCTGGCCCCGCCGCACCTGCGGGCGATCAACCCGTGGGAGGGGTGGACGGACACGTACCGGGAGGTCGCCCGGCACGGCGGGATCCCGGAGACGTGGTTCTGGCCGTACATCTGGGACCGGTGGGGCTTCGGCGCCGGGGAGATGGAGGACCTCGAGGCGGAGGACCGGGAGCACCCCTGGTGGGACGCGTTCTGGGCCTCCAAGGCGGCCACGCCGGAGCGCGTGGCCGTGCCGGCCCTCGTCGTCGCCGGCTGGGCGGACCAGGGGCTGCACGCGCGGGGCACCCTGGAGGGCTTCCGCAGGCTCGGCTCGGAGGACAAGTGGCTGGTGGTCCACGGGCTCAAGAAGTGGGCCGAGTACTACCGGCCGGAGAACGTGGAGCTGCAGCTGCGGTTCTTCGACCGCTTCCTGAAGGGGGTGGACAACGGCTTCGAGGACCGGCCGCGCGTGCAGCTCCAGGTCCGCGAGGCCGGGCCGGCCCACCGGACCCGGTCCGCCGCGAGCTGGCCCGTGGAGGGCGGGCGCCGCACGGCCCTGCACCTGGACGCGGCGCGGGGGCTGATGTCCACCGCGGCCCCTGCCGCCGCCGCGACCGTGGACTACGACGCCCTGGGCAGCTACCCGGGGCCGTCACGGGTGGAGTTCCGGCACCGCTTCGAGGAGGACGCCGACGTGATCGGCTCCGCGACGGCCGTGCTGTACATGGACAGCCCCGGCCACGAGGACCTGGACGTGTTCGTCGCGCTGGCCAAGGAGGACCGCCGGGGGCGGACGGTCGGCTTCCCCTTCTACGGCATCCTCGACGACGGCCCGGTGGCCCTGGGCTGGCTGCGCGCCTCGCACCGCCGGCTCGCGGAGGCGGGCGACGCGCCCTTCCCGGTCCACGCCCACGACGGCCCGGAGCCGCTGGGGACCGTGCGCCCCGTCCGGCTCGACGTGGAGATCTGGCCCTCGGCCACGCACTTCGCGGCCGGGGAGACGCTCGTGCTCGTGGTGCAGGGCACCGACGTCAAGAAGTACCCCAAGCCCCTGCTGGTCGCCCGGCACGAGGACTCGGTCAACGCCGGCCGGCACGTGCTGCACACCGGTCCGGCGGCACCCTCCCGGCTCGAGCTGGACCTGCACGATCCCGCCTGAGGGACCGCCGGCAGACCCGTCCCGGGATTGTTCGCGGGATTGTTGCCAATCCGGGGGAGGGGTCCTAGGCTCGACCCCAGGTGATGCGCGTCACACGGCACCGGCGGGAGGAGGTCCCTTGGCTGCTCGACTCACGCTCGAGGGCGTCAGCCTCCACTTCGGGGGCGTGCAGGTGCTGCAGGACGTGGGCTTCGACGTGGACCCCGGCACGGTGCTGGGCCTCGTCGGGCCGAACGGCGCGGGCAAGACCTCCCTGTTCAACTGCATCTCCGGGCACTACGTCCCCAGTTCCGGCTCGATCCGGATCGACGGGGCGGAGATCAGCCGGACGCCGCCGGCCGGGATGTCCCGGCACGGCCTGGCCCGGACGTTCCAGCACCCGGCCCTGCAGCTCGAGGCGAGCGTGCTGGACAACGTGCTCCTGGGCGGGCACGCGCGCCTGCCCGGCGGACCGGGGCCGTGGGCCCTGCGCCTGCCGCCGATGGTCCGCAGCGAGCGCTCCCTGCGCGTGGAGGCCCTGCGGCTACTGGAGGAGCTCGGGCTCGGCTGGGCCGCGTGGCTGCCGGCGGACGAGCTCTCCCACGGGCTGCACAAGGGGATCGAGCTGTGCCGGGCCCTGCTCTCGCGGCCGCAGGTCCTGCTGCTCGACGAGCCCGCCGCGGGCCTGTCCGCCGGGGAGGTCGACGCGTTCATCGCGACCGTGCGGTCCCTGCGCGCCGCGGGCGAGGTGACCGTGGTGATCGTGGAGCACCACATGGGCGTCATCTCCGCGCTGACCGACCACGTGGTGGTGCTGGACCACGGGCGCAAGCTCATGGAGGGCACCGCCGCCGAGGCGCAGTCCGACCCGCGGGTGATCGAGGCCTACCTCGGGAAGGACGCCGCGGATGACGCTGCTTGAGATCACCGACCTGACCGCCTCCTACGGGCCCGTGCAGGTGCTCGGCGGGGTGTCCCTCAGCGTGCCCGAGCAGGGCGCCGTGGGCATCCTCGGGGCCAACGGGGCGGGCAAGACCACCACGCTGCGCGCCATCAGCGGCATGGTCCGCACCGGTGGCAGCATCCGCTTCGAGGGCCGGGACATCCGCGGCCGGCGCCCGGACGAGGTGGCGGCCCTGGGGATCGCCCACGTGCCGGAGGGCCGGGGCACCCTGGGCAACCTCACCGTGCGGGAGAACCTGCAGGTGGGCGCCTACCTCCGCAAGGACCGCAAGGGGATCCGGGAGGACATGGAGCACCTCCTGGAGCTGTTCCCGAACCTGAGGGAACGCTACGGGTCCAACGCCTCGGCGCTGTCCGGCGGCGAGCAGCAGATGCTCGCCGTGGGCCGGGCCTACATGGCCCGCCCGAAGCTGCTGCTGCTGGACGAGGCCTCGCTCGGCCTGGCCCCGAGCACGGCGCGCACGGTGTACGACGCCATCCGGGTGCTGCGCGAGCAGACCGGGGTGGCCATGCTCCTCGTGGAGCAGAACGCCAACCTCGCCTTCACGATCGTGGACACCGCCACCGTCCTCGAGACCGGCCGCAGCATCCTGACGGGCACGTCCCAGGAGCTGCGCGGCCGGGACGAGATCCGCAAGGCCTACCTGGGAGGCTGATGATGGGGACCTTCATCCAGCTCGTCGTCGACGGGCTCGCCCTCGGCTCGGTCTACGGCGCCATCGCCCTGGCGATCGTGCTGGTCCACCAGTCCACCGGCATGATCAACTTCGCGCAGGGCGGCATGGCGGTGCTCTCGGCCTACCTGTCCTTCACGTTCCTCGGGCTGGGCGTGCCGCTGCTGCTGGCGATCGTGCTCTCCGTGGCCGCCTCCTTCGTCCTCGGGGCGCTGGTCGAGCGGTTCCTGATGCGCCGGTTCATGCGCGGCGAGGCCGACACCCAGGTGGTGGTCACGGTCGGCCTGCTCACCCTGGTCACCGGGATCTGCGGCTGGCTGTGGTCCTACAACAACCTCCAGTTCCCGTCCCTGTTCCCGTCCGCGGGGTTCTCGCTGCTCGGCGCCGCGATCAGCTGGCGATCGCTGGGCACCTTCGTGGTCATCGCCGGCATCATGGTCCTGCTCCAGCTGCTGTTCCAGGGCACCCGGCTGGGCCTGGCCCTGCGGGCGGTCGCGGACAACCGGCAGTCGGCGGCGTTCTCCGGGCTGCCGGTCGGGAGGCTGCTCATGGTGGGCTGGGGCCTGGCCGCCGCCCTCGGCGCGGTGGCCGGCTCGCTCGTGGCCCCGCGGCTGTCCCTGACCCCCGGGATGCTGGACACCGTGCTGGTGTACGCCCTGGCCGCCGTCATCCTGGGCGGGGCCACGAGCCCCGTGGGCGTGGTCGTGGCCGCCTGGCTGATCGGCGTGCTGGAGAACCTCGCCGCCGTGTACCTGCCGTTCATCGGCCACGACCTGAAGATCGCCGTGCCGTTCATCCTGCTGTTCGTGGTGCTGCTGCTGCGGCCCCAGGGCCTGTTCGGGCGCAAGAGCGTGGTGCGCGTGTGATGGCCACGACGAGAGGACCGGGAGCGCCCGTGGACCAGGCCACCACCCCCGCCGCCGCCCCGCGCCGCCCTGCCCGGAGGGCGGGACCGCTGCAGGACCGCCGGGTCCGGCTCGCGCTGGGGATCCTCGCCGTCCTGGCGCTCGTCGTCGCCCCGCTGCTGCTGCCCATCCCGGTGAACCAGACCCTCGCCCGCATCGGCGTCTACGCCGTCGCCGTGCTCGGGCTCAACGTCATCATGGGGTACACCGGGCAGGTCTCCCTCGGCCAGATCTTCTTCCTCGGCCTCGGGGCGTACGTCACGGCGTACGGGGTCAACCAGGACTGGAACATCGTGCTGGTGTTCGCCGCGGCCGTGCTGGCGTGCGCCGTGGCGGGCGTGCTCGTGGCCCTGGCCGCCGCGCGGCTCGGCGGGCTGGCGATCGCCATGGTGACCATCGCCCTGCCCATCCTGGGCGTGCCGCTGGCCAAGCGCCTGGGCGAGTTCACCGGCGGCTCCCAGGGCACCTCGGCCCGCTTCTCCGCCGCCCCGGACTGGTCCGGGCTGGCCGACGACCAGTGGCAGTACTACCTCGTGCTGCTCATCGGCGGGGCCGTCTTCCTCATGGTGCACAACCTGGTGCGCGGCAAGTACGGGCGGGCGTTCCGGATCGTCAAGGAGAACGAGGCCGTGGCCGGGGCGATGGGCATCTCGCCCTACCGGTACAAGGTCCTGGCGTTCACCATCGCCGCCATGGTCGGCGGGGTCAGCGGGTTCCTCTACATGGTGGTCGTGCAGTACACCTCCCCGGAGACCCTGGCCTTCCACCACTCCATCAGCCTGCTCGCCTCGATGGTCGTCGGCGGCGCCGGCAGCATCATCGGCTCCCTGCTCGGCGGGGTCTACTACGTCCTCGTGCCGAACGTCATCAACGACGTGGCGCCCACCCTGACCGCGCTCATCCAGGGCATCGTCCTGCTGGCCGTGCTCTTCGTCCTGCCCGGCGGGCTCGCCAGCCTGCCGCGCGTGGCGCGCCGCCTCACCCGTCGCCGCTCCCCGGGCGCCCCCGCACGGGAGGCCGGTTCCTCCGGCCCCGACACCTCCGACCGCCCCGACGGTTCCCACCGCCCCGACGGTCCGGACAGCCCCCACCAGCCCGACCAGCCCGAGAGGCCCGGGACGACAGAGAAGGAAGAGACCCCATGACCATCCAGAGCACGGTCCTGCGTGTCGCCGCCGTGGGCGCGGCCGCCGCCCTCGTCCTGTCCGGCTGCGGACGTTCCGACGGCGGGGGCGGCGGTGGCGGCGAGGACGGCGGCACCGCGGCCAGCCCCGGCATCACGGACGAGGCCGTCACCCTCGGCGTCACCACCCCGCTCAGCGGCGCCACCGCCGGCCCCGGCACGTGCACGGTGGCCGGGCTCGCGGCGTACTTCGGGGCCGCGAACGCCGACGGCGGCGTGGAGTTCGGGGACGGGAAGACCCGCGAGGTGCGGATCCAGGCGTTCGACGACACCTACGACCCGCAGAAGGCACTGTCCAACTTCCAGCAGAACCAGGGCAAGGTCTTCGCCTTCACCTCCGGCCTGGGCACGCCCACCAACCGCGCCTACCGAGAGGCGGCCATCGACAACGAGGTGCCGCAGGTGCTCATCCAGACCGGCGACCCGATCTTCAGCGACCAGCAGGAGAGCCCGTGGCAGCTCGGGTTCGTGCCGACCTACCTCAACGAGGGCGAGGCCTTCGGCAAGCTGCTGGCCGAGTCCGGCGAGGACCTGACCGTGGCGATCCTGTCCCAGAACGACGACTACGGCGAGGGCTACGTGGACGGCTTCAAGCAGGCGGTCGAGGGCGCCGGCAACATCGAGATCGTCAAGGAGCTCACCTACGAGGCCACGGACACCTCCGTGGACGCCCAGCTGACCGAGCTGGCCGGGACGGACGCGGACGTGTTCTTCAACGCCATGTCGATCACCCCCCTCGTGATCTCCGCGATCGAGAAGACGCGGGAGCTGGACTGGCACCCGAGCTGGTTCCTGCCCTCCAACACCTCCAGCCCCGTGGCCATCCTGGACCCGGCCGGGGCCGACGAGGAGGACGGGTTCTACTCGGTGTCCTTCGCCAAGGCGCCCCAGTCCCCGGCCTTCGCCGAGGACGAGGACGTCACGACGTTCCTCTCCGACCTCGAGCAGTACGCGACCGACTACACGACCACCCCGGACTTCCCGCACTGCATGTGGAGCTACATGATCGGCGCGACCCTCGAGGAGGCCTTCAAGGAGACGACGGAGCCGACCCGGGAGAACTTCATGCAGGCGCTGCGCGGCATCCAGGACTTCCAGGCCCCGCTCATGCTCGAGGGCACCGCGGTGGACACCACGACCGACGGCCAGCCGGCCGTCTCCACCGTGGTGGTGCAGCGGTACAACGGCAAGGGCTACGCCAACGCCGAGTCGTTCGAGTAGGACCGCGACCCCGGCCGGTGGCCCACCGGCCGGGGTCTGCCGAGGCCATGGCCCCCGCCCGCCGGGAGGGCCCCGGCGGTAGTCTGGCCGGATGGCACAGGAGGGGTGGACCCGGCTCACGGAGCACGTCCACACCCTGGCGCTTCCGGGCTGGCAGGCCAACATGGGGCTCGTCGTCGGCCGCCGGGCCGCCCTGCTCGTGGACACCGGCGCCGGCCCGCGGCAGGCGGCCAGGCTCCTGGCCGGCGTGCGGGAGCTGACCGCGCTGCCCCTCGTGGCCGTCAACACGCACGCGCATTTCGACCACGTGTTCGGCAACGCTTACCTGGCGGACCCGGGTACCGCCGGCGTCGTCGAGATCTGGGGGCACGAGCGCGCCGCGGCCGCGCTGCGCGAGCACGGGGAGGACCAGCGCGGCGCGGTGGCCGGGCCCGAGCCGGACTTCGCCGCGCGGCGGGGTGCCCACGCGGCGATCCTCCCGCCCACCCGCACGGTGGCGCAGGCGCCCCACGCCCTGGACCTCGGCGGCGTCACCGCGACCCTGCTGCCCGTGGGCCGGGGCCACACGGACGGGGACCTCATGGTCGGCGCCGAGGGCGTGCTGTTCGCCGGCGACCTCGTCGAGGAGGGGGCGGACCCGGCGTTCGAGGACGCCTTCCCCCGGGACTGGGTGGCGGCCCTCGAGGAGATCCTCGCGCTGACGCGGCGGTATCCGGTCGTCGTCCCCGGCCACGGCGCCGTGGTGGGCGCGGACCACGTGCGGTCCCAGCGCGAGGCCATGGCGCTCGCGGTGGACGGGCGGGCCGCCCCCTACGGTCCGGAGCAGTCCCGCCACCTGGCCAGCCGGCTGTCATGACGGCCGGCCGCCCGCTGGCCGCGGCCCTGCAGGTCTACGCCCCCTCGGCCGTCTACTCGGTGGGCGTCGGGGCGATCACCCCGGCCATGGCCCCCGCCGCGACCGCCTTCGGCGCCTCGGTGGCCGTGGCGGCGGCGTCGGTGACCCTCGTGGGCGTCGGCTCGCTCGTCGCCAACGCCCCCGCCGCGCACCTGGCCGCCCGGGCGGGGGAGCGGCGCACCATCATCGCCTCCGCGTGGACGGGCGCGCTGGGCGCGCTGCTGGCGTGGGCCGCCGTCGCCGGCTGGCTGTCCGTGCCGCCGGCGGCGGGGCTCGCGGTGTTCTTCCTGGGCCTGTTCGTCGTGGGGATGGCCGGGGCCGGGTTCAACCTGGCCCGGCAGTCGTACCTGGCGGTCGCGGTCCCGGCCAGCCACCGGGCCCGCGCCATGTCCACCCTGGGCGGCACCATCCGCCTGGGCCTGTTCGCCGGGCCCTTCCTGGGGGCGGGACTGCAGTCCCTCTCCGGGCTGCCGGGCGCCTTCGCGGCCGGTACCCTCGCGATGGCCCTGGCCGCCGGGGGCAGCCTCGCCATCCGGGAGCTGCCGGTGCCGGGCCCTGCGGCCGGCACCCCGCCGGGCCCCGCACCGGACGCGACGCCGGCCCTGCCCACCCTGCGCTCCCTGGCCCGGGAGCACCGCCGCGTGCTGGCCACCGTGGGCGTCGCGGTGGTGTGCCTGTCCGCCGCCCGCGCCACCCGCTCGGCCGTGATCCCGCTGTGGGCCACGCAGCTCGGACTCTCGCCCGCCGCGGCCTCCGCCGTCTACGGGCTCACCGGGCTGGCGGACCTGCTGATGTCCTATCCCTCCGGGCTGCTCATGGACCGCCGGGGCCGCCGCGTCGTGGCGGTGTCCTGCCTGGCCGGGCTCGGGCTCGGGCTGGCCCTGGTCCCGCTGTCCGGTGAGCTGGGGTGGTTCACCGCGGCGGCGCTCGCGGTGGGGCTGGGCAACGGCTTCGGCTCGGGGATCGTCATGACGCTCGGCGCCGACTACTCCCCGCCGCGCGCCCGGCCCCAGTTCCTGGCCCTGTGGCGCCTGCAGTCGGATGCCGGCATCCTGGCCGGTCCGGCCCTGCTCTCGGCCGTCACGGCGCTGGCGGGACTGGCCACGGCGATCTGGGTGGTCGCCGGGGTCGCGGGCCTCGGGGCCGTCGTCTTCGCCCGCGCGCTGCCCGGGGGGCCGGGCAGCGCGGCCCGCTCCGGGTGACCGGGCCGAATACCGGTGGCCCCGATGTCCTCCAGGCGCAGGCCCAGGCGCTGGCAGCCGCGGATGAAGCGCAGCCGGTCCACCGCCTCGGGGCCGTAGGCGCGGTAGCCGCCCGGGGTGCATGAGGGCGGGGGCAGGAGGTCGGCCCGCTCGTAGTACCGGATCGTCTCGGTGCCCAGTCCGGTGGCCGCCCCGAGTTCGCCGATCCGCATCCCGTCCCGAACCGCCGTCTGTGGTGTCATGCACAGACGGTGAACCTTGGAGCCCACGTCAAGGTCAAGGAGGCCGCGCCACTTTTCCCGGCGTCCTCCTGGGCGGTGTTCCCGGGCGGTTAGCCGGGGCGCCCGGACGGTGCTCGGACCTGGGATGTCCTGGTGAGGTGTTCGATCGCGGCGGCGACGGTGGTCCGGGCCGGGGCGCCGACCCCGACCAGGGTGGCCGAGGCCGGGCTGGCCCAGTCCCCGTGGCCGAGGAAGAACAGCCCGCCCCGGCCCCGCGCCCGGGTGGGCAGCTCGCGGTCCGTGGCCGGGGTGGTGTCGTCCATGGCCAGGCCCAGGGGCCGCAGGTGGCCCAGGGCAGGGCGGAAGCCGGTGCACCAGAGCACCACGTCGACCTCCACGGTGCGGCCGTCGTCCCAGCGGATGCCGGTGGGGGTGAACGTCGAGAACATCGGCTGGGCCTGCAGGTGGCCGGCGTCCCTGGCCTCGCGCACCGGCGGCACGGCGACGATGTCCCCGAGGGAACCGACCCCGCCGGGACTGGGCTCGCCCCGGCGCACGGCCCGGACATGGCTGGTGGCCAGGGCGAACAGGGCCCGGCCGTCGACGTCGTCGGGCAGGTAGCGCGGGGGTCGGCGGGTCACCCAGGTCAGCTGGGCGGCGGCCGGGAGCAGGTCGGCGGCGACCTGCGCCCCGGAGTTGCCGCCCCCGACCACCACGATCCGCTGCCCGGTGAACGCCGCCCGGCCGCGGTAGCCGGTGGTGTGCAGCTGGGATCCGGTGAACTCCTGCGCTCCGGTCATCCTCGGGACGAAGGGCCGGCGCCAGGACCCGGTGGCGTTGATGACGACCGTGCTTTCCCAGGTGCCCCGGTCGGTGTGGGTGAGGTAGCCGCCGTCGGGGTGGTCCTGGACGGCGTGGACGGTGACGGGCCGGTGCACCGGCAGGCCGTACCGTTGCTCGTAGGTGCGCAGGTAGGCCACCACATGGGCGGCCGAGGGGTTGCCCGCCCCGGTCCAGGGTGGCATCTGGTAGCCGGGCAGCGAGCTGTAGGCGGCCGGGGAGAACAACTCCAGGGTGTCCCAGTAGTACTGCCAGGCCCCACCGGGGCTCTCGTGGGCGTCCAGGATCGCGTAGCTGGGCGCTGGTCCGCCGCGGCCCCGGGCGGCGTCCCGGGCTATCCGGTGCAGGTAGAAGCCGGCGGCCAGTCCGGCCTGCCCGCCGCCGATCACCAGGACGTCGACCGCACCGGCCGTCACGGACGCTGCCGGCAGGCCGGCCGGCGGGGCGGGCGGGTTCAGCCCAACTCCAGCATTCGGCGCAGCTCCGCGAACGCCTCGGGGACCACGGTGTAGTGGGCCCACTTCCCGCGTTGCTCCCGGGTGAGCAGCCCGGCTTCGACGAGCCTCTTCATGTGGTGGCTCACGGTGGGCTGGCTGATGCCCAACTCCTCCGTGAGATCACAGGAGCACACGGCCTCGCACCCCTGCGCCGCCACGTGCGAGAGCAGGCGCAGCCGCATCGGGTCGGCCAGGGCCTTGAGCATCCCGGCCGCGTGCTGGGCCTGCTCGGCATCGATCGGCCCCTCCGAGAGGGAGCAGCACGCCACTGGACCCGGCGCGTCGGCGGCCTCGGGGGCGGGAAGAGCGGTAGTCGCGACCATCACCCCATCTTACATTGACGAACGCCGATATGTCCCGGTATCGTCCGTATCGATACCGGTCAATACGAGAGATGGGCTTTCATGAGCGCACCCACCACCGCACCCCCGGCCGCCCAGCATGGCGTGATGAAGGAGATGTCCTTCCTGGACCGCTGGCTGCCGGCCTGGATCGGGCTGGCCATGGTCGCCGGCCTGGCCCTGGGCCGGCTCATCCCCGGACTCGACACCGCCCTGGAGGCGGTGAAGATCGGGGAGGTCTCCCTGCCGATCGCGATCGGCCTGCTGGTGATGATGTATCCGGTGCTGGCCAAGGTCCGCTACGACGAAACCCACCGCGTGGCCGGGGACAGGCGGCTGATGGCCACCTCGCTCGTGCTGAACTGGCTCGTGGGCCCCGCGCTCATGTTCGCGCTGGCCTGGATGTTCCTGCCCGACCTGCCGGAGTACCGCACCGGCCTGGTCATCGTGGGGCTGGCCCGGTGCATCGCCATGGTCCTCATCTGGAACGACCTGGCCTGCGGCGACCGCGAGGCGGCCGCCGTGCTGGTGGCCGTCAACTCCGTCTTCCAGGTCATCGCCTTCGGCGCGCTGGGCTGGTTCTACCTCCAGGTGCTGCCGTCCTGGCTGGGCCTGCCCACCACGTCCGCAGACTTCTCGGTGTGGGCGATCGTGCTCAGCGTCCTGGTGTTCCTCGGCATCCCGCTGCTGGCCGGGTTCCTCACCCGCACCCTGGGCGAGAAGACCAAGGGACGCCAGTGGTACGAGGAGAGGTTCCTACCCCGGGTCGGGCCCTGGGCCCTGTACGGGCTGCTGTTCACCATCGTGCTGCTGTTCGCCCTGCAGGGCGAGGCCATCACCACCAACCCCTGGGACGTGGCCCGGATCGCGCTGCCGCTGCTGGCCTACTTCGTGCTGATGTTCGGCATCGCCCTGGTCGCCTCCAAGGCGGTGGGGCTGGACTACGCCAAGTCCACCACCGTGGCCTTCACCGCGGCCGGCAACAACTTCGAGCTGGCCATCGCCGTGGCCATCGGCACCTTCGGGGTCACCTCCGGCCAGGCGCTGGCCGGCGTCGTGGGCCCGTTGATCGAGGTGCCGGTCCTGGTGGTACTCGTCTACGTCTCGCTGTGGGCCGGACGCAGGCTCTTCCCGAACGACCCCACCGTCCCCGCCCAGCCCGAGACCGCTACCCTCACCCGCTGATCCACTGAGCTCCCTCCCTGCTGCCAGAGAACGGATCCCCATGAGCACCGACACCCCCACCGATTCCCGAACTCCGCAGACACGCCCGACCGAGAAGAGATGAACCGATGACCGCAGAAACCACCCCGGACACCACCGCCACCCAGACCGCCAAGCCCTCGGTGCTGTTCGTGTGCGTGCACAACGCCGGCCGCTCCCAGATGGCCGCCGCCTACCTGGCGCACCTGGCCGGGGACCGCATCGAGGTCCGCTCCGCCGGGTCCGCCCCGGCCGACACCGTCAACCCGGCCGCGGTGCAGGCGATGGCCGAGGAGGGCATCGACATCAGCGCCAACCAGCCCAAGGTCCTCACCGACGAGGCCGTGCAGGACTCCGACGTGGTCATCACCATGGGCTGCGGGGACGCCTGCCCGTTCTTCCCGGGCAAGCGCTACGAGGACTGGAAGCTCGAGGACCCCGCCGGCCAGGGCATCGAGGGCGTCCGGCCCATCCGGGACGAGATCAAGACCCGCATCGAGCAGCTCATCACCGAGCTGCTCCCGACCGTCACTCCCGCGAACTGACGGCGGGGCGCCCCATGGACACCACGACCGAGAACACCACCAGCACTGGGGCCACGGACCAGGTCATCATCATCGGCTCGGGCCCGGCCGGCTACACCGCCGCGATCTACGCCGCCCGTGCCGGGCTCACCCCCCGGGTGATCGCCGGCTCCGTCACCCACGGCGGGGCGCTGATGAACACCACCGAGGTGGAGAACTTCCCCGGTTTCCCGGGTGGCATCCAGGGCCCGGAGCTGATGGCCGGGCTGGCCGAGCAGGCCACCCGGTTCGGGGCGGCCGTCGAGTACGACGACGCCGCCACCGTGCAGCTCGCCGGGCGCCTCAAGGAGGTCACCACCCTGGCCGGGAAGAGCTACCGGGCCCCGGCGGTCATCGTGGCCACCGGCTCCGCCTACAAGGAGCTCGGCCTGCCCGAGGAGAAGCGCCTCAGTGGGCACGGGGTGTCCTGGTGCGCCACCTGCGACGGGTTCTTCTTCCGTGACCAGGACATCATCGTGGTCGGCGGCGGGGACTCGGCCATGGAGGAGGCCCTGTTCCTGACCCGCTTCGCCCGCACCGTCACCGTGGTGGTGCGCCGCGATGCCCTGCGGGCCTCGAGGATCATGGCCGCCCGGGCGAAGGACAACGGGAAGATCACCTTCGCCTACAACAGCGAGGTGACCGCCATCCACGGTGAGGACAAGGTCACCGGGGTCACCCTGGCCGACACCATCACCGGGGACACCCGCGAACTGCCCGCCACGGGGGTGTTCGTGGCCATCGGCCACCTGCCCCGCACCGAGCTGGTCGCCGACCAGCTGGAGCTGGACGCCGAGGGATACATCATGGTGGAGGCCCGCACCACCCACACCAACCTGCCAGGGGTCTTCGCCTGCGGGGACGTCGTGGACCACCGCTACCGCCAGGCCATCACCGCCGCCGGCAGCGGCTGTGCCGCCGCGCTGGACGCCGAACGCTACGTGGCCGCCCTGGACGACGCCGAGTCCATCGCCACCGCCCTCCTCGAGGAGCCCACCCATGGCTGACACCACCCCCACCCTGACCACCACGGACCGCAACACGGAGACCACCGGCCTGCCGGTCGTGGTCATCGGGGCCGGGCCGGTGGGCCTGGCCGCGGCCGCCCACCTGGCCGAGCGCGGCCTGGACCCCCTGGTGCTGGAGGCCGGCCCCGCGGTCGGGGCGGCGATCCGGGCCTGGGGCCACACCCGGCTGTTCTCGCCCTGGCGGTACGACGTCGACGCCGCCGCGGCCCGGCTGCTGGAGCCCACCGGTTGGGTCGCCCCGGACCCGGAGGCCCTGCCCACCGGCACCGAGCTCGTGGAGCAGTACCTTCAGCCGCTGGCCGCCACCGAGCCCCTGGCGTCCCGGATCCGCACCAACACCCGGGTGATCGCCGTGTCACGGGCCGGGATGGACAAGACCCGCACCGCCGGCCGGGAGCACACCGCGTTCCTGGTCCGGGTCCAGCATGCTGACGGCACCGTGGAAGACCTCCACGCCCGCGCAGTGATCGATGCCTCCGGCACCTGGACCACCCCGAATCCGCTCGGCCGGGCCGGGCTGGAGGCCCCCGGGGAAACCGCTGCCCGCGCGGCAGGGCGGATCACCACCGCGCTTCCGGACGTCCTCGGCGCCGACCGGGCCCGGTTCGCCGGCCGACACGTGCTGGTCGTCGGATCGGGCCACTCCGCGGCCAACACCCTGCTCGAGCTCGGCACCCTGGCCGAGGACGCCCCGGACACCCGGATCTCCTGGGCGGTCCGGTCGGCCGACGTCACCCGCGTCTATGGCGGGGAGGACCGCGACGAGCTGGCCGCCCGCGGCGCCCTGGGCACCCGGCTGCGCCGGCTGGTCGAGTCCGGTGCCATTCAGGTCCACCCCTCCTTCACCATCACCGCCTTCACCGAGACGGGCCAGGGCCTCACGGTGCACGCGTCCACTCCCGCCGGGGACCGGGAGCTGGCCGTGGACGTGCTGGTGCCGGCCACCGGCTTCCGCCCCGAGCTGGGCATGCTCGCCGAGCTGCGCCTGGACCTGGACCCGGCCGTGGACGCCCCCCGGCAGCTGGGCCCGCTGATCGACCCGGAGTTCCACTCCTGCGGCTCCGTGGCCCCGCACGGGGAGCGGATGCTGGCCCACCCCGAACCGGGCTTCTACATCACCGGGATGAAGAGCTACGGGCGGGCCCCGACCTTCCTGATGGCCACCGGGTACGAACAGGTCCGCTCCATCGCCGCCGCCCTGGCCGGGGACCGGGCCGCCGCCGACCACGTCGAGCTGCACCTGCCCGAGACCGGGGTGTGCTCCACCGACCTCGGCGGGTCCTGTGACGCCCCGACCCCCGCCGCCAACACCGCCGACCAGGGCTGCTGCGCCCCCGCCGCCAACACCGCCGACCAGGGCTGCTGCGCCCCCGCCGCCGACGCCGTCGAGGTCCCGTCCACCCCCGTGTCCGGGCTGCCGGTGCTGTTGCCGGTCCGGACGTCCACCTGCTGCTGATCCGCCCGCTGGCCCGCCCGTCGGCCTCCAGGAGCCGTCATGTCCGAGCCGACCACCCTGGACACCCACGTCCTGCAGCGCGCCGCCCAGCACCTGGCCGAGCGCGGCATCGACCTGTCCGGGGCATACCCGAAACCGCTCACCGACGACGTGGTCCGCGCCGCCGCCCGCAGCACCCTCGTCCTGGACGACACCTGAACCCCGACCGCCGTCAGGCACCGAGAGGCCACCGCCACCCAACGGTGGGAGTCACGAGCGCCGGCCGGACTGCCAGCGGAAGAACCCGGCCAGGACGGCGAAGACGAGCAGCCCCGGGCCGACCGTGAACAGCAGCCCCGCCACGAAGTGCCCCCCGGAGGCCGCGGCCGGGTCGGCGGAGGGCCCGGCCGCCCCGCCGGCGGCGGCGAACGCCGCGCCGGCGCCGAGCAGCGCCGCCGTCCCGCCGGTCCACAGGGCCACCTCCCAGCCGGGGTGGCCCCCCGGGTGCGGGTGCCGCGCGGTGGCCCGGCCACGCGTGTTCCAGTCCGCCCCGGTGCGCAGCACCACGAACCCGGCCGCGAACCCCCAGAAGGCCGCTACGAGGTAGGCCGCGGCCATGTCCGCCGGCCGGTGCCACGCCTCCACGAACGTGCCGGCGCCCACCGCGGTGGCGAACACCGCCCCGAGCGCCGCGGTGAGCGGGCGCCAGCGCGGGGCCACCAGGAGGAACACGGCCACGGCGGCCGCGGCCGCGAACGTGGTGTGCCCGGACGGCATGGAGTTGCCCGTGTAGTACGGCACCCCGTTGTCCAGGTCCGGGCGCACGAGCACCACGGACTTCAGCAGCTGCGTGGTGAGGTTGGCGGCCGCGAACCCGGCCGCCGCCACCGCCGAGGCGAGCCACCGCCGCCGCCACACGGCGAGGGCGAGGAACGCGACCGCTCCCAGCACGCCCACGATCTCCGGCAGCCGGTCCAGCACGGCCAGCACGGGTCCGCGCATCCCCTCCAGCCGGTGCGTGGCCGACTCCAGGGCCAGGTACTCGGTCAGCTGCCCGGTGGAGGTGGTGACGAAGACGCGGAAGAGCCCCAGCAGCAGGGCCGCGCTGCCGGCCATCGCCAGCAGCCAGGCCGCCGGGTGCCGGGCGGGGGAGCGGGCGGGTGACCGGGGGCCGGGGCGGACGGCGGAGGACATGGAGGCCATTGTCCCGCGCCCGGCTGGGAGGTCCCGCCACGTCACCTGCCGGTCACCGAGCCTTCGCCGGATCGTCATGCCGTCGTCGGCCGGCAGGGCCTACGGTGGCCTCATGGCCAACACCGCGGGGACCACTCCCGAGCACGCCGCAGCACGCCAGGCACTCGCCGTCTTCGGCCCCGTCAGCCGGCAGGAGCCGATCGAGTGGGCCGGGGACACGCCCCTGGCCCCCCAGCTGGCCCGCTTCTACCGCGAGGTGGGGCCCGAGTGGATCGAGATCGATACCGCGGGACTGCCCTTCCTGTTCTTCCCGCTCGAGCGGTTGTGGGACGAACAGGCCGGCTACCGCTGGAACCGGCGCACCGCGGCCCAGCTGGTGGACTGGGACGAGGAGTGGACGGTGGTGGCCAAGCAGGGTGCGGACCCGTTCATCCTGGACGCCACCACGGGCCGCGTCCTCACCGCCCCCGGGGACGACGGCTGGGAGGACCGGCTCGCCGACCCGGAGCCGACCTTCGACTCCCTCGAGCAGATGGCCCTGGCCCTGGCCGCCACCGGCAGCGCGTGGGCGCGCTGGGACGACCCGTTCGACGAGGACTGGTCCCTGCGCCCCGAGACCACCGCCTCCGTGGTCGGTGCCCTCGAGGCGGTGCTGGGGGACCACGCCCGCGCCGTGGCCGTGGCCCGGAAGTTCGGGTACCACCAGGCGCGCTGACTACGCTGGGGGACATGATCCCGCCCCTGCTCGACGGACTGTCCCTGCCCGGGCCCGAGGAGCTCCTCGAGCACGCCGTGGTGGTGGCCCTGCCGATGCGCACCCGGTTCCGGGGCACCACCGTGCGCGAGGCCATGCTGCTGCGGGGACCGGCCGGGTGGGCCGAGTTCTCCCCGTTCCCCGAGTACGGAGCGGACGAGGCCGCCCGCTGGCTCGCCGCCGCCGTCGAGGCCGGCTGGCACGGCTGGCCCGCGCCCGTGCGCGGCGAGGTGCCCGTCAACGCGACCGTCCCCGCCGTCCCGGCGGCCGGGGTGGGCCGCGTCCTGGAGGCCTTCGGCCCCGTGGCCGCCGTCAAGGTCAAGGTCGCCGAGCCCGGCCAGGGGCTGGAGGAGGACGTCGCCCGGGTGGCGGAGGTACGCCGGCTCGCCCCGGACGTGGCGCTGCGGGTGGACGCCAACGCGGCCTGGGACCACGGGACGGCGCTGGCCGCGCTCGGCCGGCTGTCCGCCTACGGGCTCGAGTACGCCGAGCAGCCCGTGGCCGGCATCGAGGGGATGGCGCGGCTGCGCGAGGCCCTGCACCGGGCGGGCCCGGCCGTGCCGCTGGCCGCGGACGAGTCGGTGCGCCGCGAGACCGACCCCGTGGCCGTCGCCCGCGCCGGGGCCGCCGACCTCGTGGTCGTCAAGGTCCAGCCCCTCGGCGGGGTGCGCCGCGCCCTGGGGATCGTCGAGGCCGCCGGCCTGGACGCCGTCGTCTCCTCCGCGCTGGACACCTCCGTGGGGATCGCCGCCGGGGTGGCGCTCGCCGCGGCCCTGCCGCGGCTGCCGCACGCGTGCGGCCTGGGCACCGTGGCGCTGTTCACCCGGGACGCCGTGGACCCGCCGTGGGTTCCCGACGCCGGCCGGCTGCGTCCCGCGGCCGGGCCCGGGGACCGCCCGGCCCCGGACGCCGCGGCGCTCGGGGCGCTGCGGGCGGACGAGGAACGGCAGCGGTGGTGGCGGTCGCGGCTGCGGGCCGCCCACGCGGTGCTCGCCGCCGCGCGCGTGTGACGCAATGCGTCCGGCGGGCGTGACCGAATTGACGCTCACGGAGTGTTAACCCGCCGGTCACCCGGGCGAACCCCTCCGGTCCCACGGGCGGGCCAGAGTCGGCTGTTGGCATTCACACCGTCTTGCACCGCCCTGGAGGTCCATCCCATGCTCAAGCGTCACCTGCCCATGCTCGGCCACACCCGTGGCAACCGCTCCGCCGTCACGTGCGCGCTCAAGTGCGGCAACGCGTGCGCCCACCCGGACCCGAACACCTCGGGCAACGCCCACTTCCGGGACATCGCCTCCACCGCCATCTCCCGCCGCGCCGCCCTGGGCCTCGGCGGCGGACTGGCCGCCGCCGTCGTGGTGGGCGCCAACGCCGTCTCCACCGCCCCGGCCGCCGTCGCGGCCCCCGGCGGCCACCCCACCGGCGGCGGCAAGCTGGCCTTCACGCCGCTGGACGGCGTGCCGAAGACCGTGGACGACGTCACGGTGCCGGCCGGCTACGACTGGCAGGCCATCATCCGCTGGGGCGACCCGCTCTTCGCCGACTCCCCGGAGTTCGACATCACGCAGCAGACCGGCGAGACCCAGGCGCAGCAGTTCGGCTACAACTGCGACTACCTGGACGTCATCACCGACGGGCGCAACGACCGCCGCGGCTACCTGGTCTCCAACCACGAGTACACCAACGAGAACATCATGTTCTCCCCGGAGTACCGCGCCTCCCACCCGGAGGACGTGGTCAACGCCGCCATCGCCGCGCACGGCATGTCCGTGGTGGAGCTCAAGCGCGCGGGCCGCGGCCAGCCGTGGGAGTACGTCCGCGGCGGTCGCCGCAACCGGCGCATCACCGGCTTCACGCCCTTCTCCGTGGACGGCCCCGCGGCCGGCGCCGAGCTGCTGAAGACCGTGGAGGACCCGACCGGCAAGCGCGTGCTGGGCACCCTGAACAACTGCGCCGGCGGCACCACCCCGTGGGGCACCGTGCTCTCCGGCGAGGAGAACTTCGACCAGTACTTCGTGGGCACCGGCTCGGCCGAGGAGGCCCGCTACGGCCTGGGCCCCGGGGCCACCGAGCGCAAGTGGGAGACCGTGCACCCGCGGTTCGACCTCAACAACGCCGGCTACCGCAACGAGGCCAACCGCTTCGGCTGGATCATCGAGATGGACCCGGAGGACCCCACCTCCACCCCGGTCAAGCACACCGCCCTGGGCCGGTTCAAGCACGAGGCCGGCACCGCCGTGCTCTCGCGCGACGGCCACGCCGTGGTCTACTCCGGCGACGACCAGAAGAACGACTACCTCTACAAGTTCGTCTCCGCCAAGGCCTACCGCGAGGGCGACAAGGCCCACAACATGACCCTGCTGTCCGAGGGCACGCTGTACGTCGCGCAGTTCACGGGCGACTCCCCGGCCGCCGAGATCGACGGCTCGGGCGACCTGCCCTCGGACGGTGCCTTCGACGGCACCGGCCGCTGGATCCCGCTGGTCAAGGGCAACCGCTCGCTCGTGCCGGGCATGACCGTGGAGCAGGTCCTGGTGTACACGCGCCTGGCCGCGGACAAGGTCGGCGCCACGAAGATGGACCGCCCGGAGGACGTGGAGACCAACCCGGTCACCGGCAAGGTCTACATGGCCCTGACGAACAACGACAAGCGCACGGTCGCCACCGTGGACGAGGCCAACCCGGTCGCCTACACGGACGGCAAGCTGGGCAACCGCGACGGCCACGTCATCGAGATGACCGAGCGCCGCGGCGACCACACCGCCGAGCGCTTCGGCTGGAACATCCTGCTGCTCGCCGGTGACCCCGCGAAGTCCGAGTCGGCGTACTTCTCCGGCTACCCCCTGGACAAGGTCTCCCCGATCTCCTGCCCGGACAACCTGGCGTTCGACTCCGAGGGCAACCTGTGGATCTCCACGGACGGCGCCCCGGGCAAGATCGGCTACGGCGACGCCCTGCACAAGGTGACCCTCGAGGGCGCCGAGCGCGGCCGCGTGCAGCAGTTCCTCTCCGTGCCGGTGGGCGCCGAGACCTGCGGCCCGGTCATCCACGACCGGGACAACTCGGTGTTCGTCAACGTGCAGCACCCGGGCGAGGACGGCGAGTGGGGCGCGCAGGAGTCCTTCTTCCCGGACTTCCTCCCGGCCTCCGGCCCGGTGCAGGTCGGGGACAGGGTCGCCGTGCCGCGTCCGTCCGTGGTCCAGGTCTTCTCGACCACCGGCAACAACGCCCGGAAGTGATCCCCGCCGGGCCCGGTGCGGCCGGGCCCCGTCCCTGACCGGGACACCCGCGAGCGGTGCACGGAGTGGTCCGTGCACCGCTCGTCGTTAACCTCCCGCCCAGCCGTGCTCGGTAGGGTGACCCCATGGAGCACACCCGGCGCGAACTCCCGCAACCCCCGTCCCTGGCCCTGGACTCCCGGCAGGTCGCCCTCACGGTGACCGACGCCCTCGTCGAGGGCGGCCTGCGCGAGGCCGTGATCGCCCCCGGATCGCGCTCGGCCCCCCTCGTGTACGCCCTCGCCGAGGCCGAGCGGGCCGGCCGCCTCCGGCTGCACGTGCGCGTGGACGAGCGCGCGGCCGCGTTCACCGCGCTGGGCCTGTCCCTGGCCTCGGGCCGGCCGGTCGGCGTCGTGACGACGTCCGGCACGGCGGTGGGCAACCTGCTGCCCGCGATCATGGAGGCCGACCACGCCGGCGTGCAGCTCATC
Organism: Citricoccus sp. SGAir0253; assembly: GCF_005877055.1. Taxonomy (NCBI): domain Bacteria; kingdom Bacillati; phylum Actinomycetota; class Actinomycetes; order Micrococcales; family Micrococcaceae; genus Citricoccus; species Citricoccus sp. SGAir0253. The sequence continues at coordinate 791,746 of NZ_CP039424.1, forward strand.
GCGCTGACCGCCGACCGCCCGGCCGAGCTGCAGGGCACCGGCGCCAACCAGACCACCGCCCAGGACGGCATCTTCCCGCTGCACCTGCGCTTCGGCCAGACCCTCTCCGGGGACGTGCCCGTGGACCTCAACGCCGAGGAGGTCCCCGCCTGGCTCGCGGAGGAGGCAGCCCAGGTCTCCGGGCCGGGGGCCGACCCCCGGGCGGCGGCGCTCGAGCGGCACCGGCGGAGCCTGGCGAACACCGTCTCCCGGGCGCTGCTGGCCGCCAACGGCTTCGCCACGGAGGACGTGGAGGGCTTCGGCGGGGTGCCCGGCGTGGCCATCCGCGAGTCCGCCCCCGGTCCTGTGCACCTGAACCTGCGCTTCCGCGCGCCGCTGGTGCCGGAGGAGTCCGCGGTCCCGCAGGGGGACGTGGCCCCGGCGGCCGAGCCGGTCGCGCCGCCGGCGCCGGCCGAGGTGCGCCCTGCGGAGCTCTCCGAGCAGCTGGACCTGGAGGCCACCGGGCTGCACGAGGCGCGCACGGTCGTGGTGGCCGGCCACGGCGCGGGTCCGCTGGCCGCGGCGTTCGCCTCCGCGCTCGGCCTGCCCCTGCTGGCCGAGCCGAGCTCCAACGCCCGGTTCGGGCCCAACGCGATCGGCGCCTACCCGCTGCTGCTCGGCTCCGCCGGCGGCCTGGGGGAGGACTCGCACCCGCTGGCGGCGCAGGTCGAGCAGGTCATCCTCTTCGGCCGCCCCACGCTGACGCGCCAGGTCACCGCCCTGCTGGGGCGGGAGGACCTGCACACCGCCTTCCACCAGCCCGAGCCCGTGGCCTGGTTCGTCCCCGGGACCCGGCGCGAGCGCCCCGTCGAGGACCTCGAGGAGCTCGCGGTGGTGGCCGGCCGGGGGCCGGCCGGCTGGCTCGCGGCCTGGCAGCGGGCCGGCAACCGGGCCCAGTCCGCGCTGGACGCGGCGCTGGCCACCCGGCACGACGACGTCGGCCACCCCGGCGCCCTGCGCACCGGCCAGCTCGTGGCCAGCACCGTCCGCGGGCCGCTCGTGCTCGGCTCGTCCTCCGTGATCCGGGACGTGGACCTGTCCTGGCGGCCGCCCACGGCCCCCGCCTCGGTGGTGTACGCCAACCGGGGGCTGTCCGGGATCGACGGCACGGTCTCCACCGCCACCGGCATCGCCCTGGCCACCGACCGGCGCACCGTGCTGCTGTGCGGGGACCTGACCCTGCTGCACGACGCGAGCGGGCTGCTCATCGGCCCCGGCGAGCGGGAGCCGGACCTGGACATCGTGGTGGTCAACGACGGCGGCGGGGCGATCTTCGCCGGGCTCGAGCACGGCGCGGTGGCCCGCCGCCCGGGCATGGCGCCGGTCGTGGAGCGGTTCTTCGGCACCCCGCAGCACGCGGACGTCCGCTCCCTGTGCGCCGCCTACGGCGTCGAGTGGGCGCCCGTGGACAGCGAGGACGCCCTCATCGCGGCCCTGGGCCTCGGCTCGCCCGTGCGTGGCCGGCGCGTGCTGGAGCTGCGTTCGGACCGCGCCGCGCGCCCCGAGGTGCGCCGGCTGGTGGAGGAGGCCGTCCGGGCCACCTTCGCGGCGGAGTGAGCGCGTCCGCCGGCCCGGTCAGCGCAGCGGGTCGAACGGGGCCAGCACCGGGTCCGTGCGGCCCGTGACGATCCGCTCGGCCAGCAGCTTGCCGGTGGCCGGGCCCAGCACGAAGCCCCACATGCCGTGGCCGCCGGCCACGAACACGCCGGGGGCGCGGGTGGCCCCCACGAGCGGCAGCCCGTCCGGGGTCACCGGCCGGGAGCCGACCCACTCGTCCCGGCGGTCCTCCAGGTCCACGCCGGCCAGCAGGTCCCGCGCCTGGCGCACGATCGCCTCGATCCGCCGCGGCTGCAGCGGCTCGTCCGGGCCGCGGAACTCCATGGTGCCGGCGATCCGGAACCGCCCGGCGTACGGGGTGCAGGCGATGCGCTGGTGCGGCAGGTACACGGGGTGCAGCGCCGGCTGTTCCGTGGCCACCGTGAAGGAGTAGCCGCGGCCGGCCTGGACGCGCACCCGCACGCCCGCGTCCCGCACCAGCCGGGGCAGCCAGGCGCCGGTGGCCACGACCACGGCGTCCCCGCCGAGCGACTCCCCGGTGGAGAGCACCACGCCGGGCCGGACGCCGCCGGTGGTCAGCGAGGTGACCTCGGCGCCGGTGCGCAGGGTCCCGCCGCGGGCCACCACGGCGTCGGCGAGGGCCTGGACGAAGGGCCCGGGCTCGAGGAACCGCTGGCCGTCCAGGCGGTAGACCACCTCCACCGCCTCGGAGAGCTGCGGGGCCAGCGCGCGGGGGTCCTCGACCCGCTCCAGCGGCGCCTCCTGGCCGTGGCGGACCACGCCGGCCACCTCCCGCAGGAAGCCGGTGGCGTGACGCTGCTCGGTGAAGCCGACCACGAACGGCCCCTCCCGCGTCCACGAGTCCACGCCGGAGCCGGTCAGCTCGTCGAAGGCCTCCAGCGCGATCCGGTCGATCGGCGTCAGGGCCGCCATGGTCCGCTCCCAGGCCCGGGGCGTGGCGTGGGCCATGAACCGGGCGAAGAAGGACCACGTGGCCGGCGCCCAGCGGGCGGGCACGTGCAGGGCCGCGTCCGGGTCCAGCAGGGCGGTGGGGCCATAGGTCCACAGCCCGGGCTCGGCCAGCGGGATGGTCTTGCCGGGGGCGAGCCAGCCGGCGTTGCCCCACGAGGACCCGGCGGCCACGCCCTCCCGGTCCAGGACGGTCACGTCCACCCCCCGCTCCTGCAGGTGCCAGGCGGTGCTCAGTCCCACGATGCCCGCGCCGATGACGAGGGCGCTCTCCATGCGTTCCATACGGGCCAGCGTGACAGGTCTCACGTCCGTCCGGGGGGCGGGCCGCAGGACCTGCGGCAGGCTCCCACCTGGGCCGAAGCTCCTGCGGGCGGGCCGCAGGAGCTTCGCCCGCCGGCTCAGTCGCACAGGCCGAGGGCCTGGAGCATGGGCCGCATCTTGGCGGTCGTCTCGGCCAGCTCGGCCGCCGGGTCCGAGGCGGCGACGATCCCGCAGCCGGCGTACAGCCGGGCGGTGTGCGCGTCCTCGACGACGGCCCCGCGCAGGGCGATCCCGAACTCCCCGTTGCCGTTGCCGTCCAGCCAGCCCACCGGGCCGGCGAACAGCCCGCGGTCCATGCCGTGGTCCTCGGCCTCGAGCCGGTGGATGAGCGCTGCGGCGGTCTCGCGCGGGGTGCCGCACACGGCGGCGGTGGGGTGCAGCACCTCGGTCAGGGCCAGGGCGCCGGGGCCGGTGCGGCGGGCGCCGTCCGCGCCGACGAGCCGGGCCGTGACGTCCGTGGCGAGGTGCCACACGTTGGGCAGCTCGAGCACGAACGGCTCGTCCGGGGCCTCGAGCGCGGTGGTGAAGGGCTGCAGCCGCTCGGTCAGGGACTCGACGGCCAGGCGGTGCTCGAGGCGCTGCTTGGGGTCCTCGGACAGGTGCCGTCGGGCGTGGTCGGCGCCGTCGGCCCCGGCGGGGGCCCCGTCCCGGTCGAGGGTGCCGGCCAGCACGCGGGCCCGCGCCGTGTCCCCGTCCACCTTCACCAGCATCTCCGGGGTCGAGCCGACCAGCCCGCCCACCGCGTACGTCCAGCAGTCCCGGTACCGCCGGGAGAGCGTGCGCAGCACGCCGGGCACGTCCAGCGGGCCGGGGGTGCGGACCACGGCGTCCCGGGCCAGGACGAGCTTGCTCAGCGTCCCGGCCTCGATGTGGCCCACCCCGCGCACCACGGCCTCGCGGTACCCCTCCGGCGTGATCGCGCCGTCGGCGAGCACGGGGGTCCCGGGGGCGCCGGGACCGGCGGCGGCGCGGCGTCGCCGCGCCGCCGCGAGCAGCGTGGAGAGCCGGTCCTCGGCCTCCGCGACGGTCGGCCGCCAGCCGGCGGCCGCGCGCGCGGCGTACGCGGGGGCGTCTAGGTCCACCTGCCAGGACAGCCAGGACCGGCCCCGCGAGGAGCCGACGACCACCTCGGGGACCACGAGCACCGAGTCCACGGGGCTGTCGTCCGCGAAGGCGAAGGCGGCGAAGGCCAGGGGCGAGCGCCGGGGCGGGCCGTCGTCCGGGACGCTCGAGCGGGGGGTGTCCGCCGCCTCGGCCGCGGTGGCGGCCTTCCACCAGCGCCGGGCTGCGGCGAAGCGGTCCGGGCCGGTGGTGGTGAACCGGGCCGCCGTGCCCAGGCCCACGAGGCCGTCGCCGAACCGGATCCAGGCGCACTCGTCGCCGGTGGCCAGCAGGTCCGCCAAGGGCCCGCCGCCGGGCACGGGGCGGGCGAAGGTGATGGACGCCAGCCGCGGTGCGGGCGCCCCGGGGCCGGGGTTGCTCATGACCCGTCCAGCCTACCGGCCGGGGACCGGGCGCCCGTCCGGGCGGCTCGTCGCCGGGCGGTGTGCCGGCCTCGCCCGGCCGGGCCCGGCCGGGCCCGGGGGAGTCTGGGAGAATGAGGGGGTGGAAGCAACGAGAACGCGCACCCGCGTGCTGATCGCCGGCGGCGGGCCCGCGGGGGCCACGGCCGCGTGGCACCTGGCCACCGCCGGGGTCGAGGTCACCGTGCTGGAGAAGACCGCCTACCCGCGCGAGAAGGTGTGCGGGGACGGACTGACCCCGCAGGCGGTGCGCGAGATGGACCTGATGGGCCTGGCCCACCGGCCCGAGGACGGCTGGCAGCACGTGCGCGGGCTGCGGCTGGTGGCCGAGGGACGCGCCGTGGAGGTCCCCTGGCCGACGACGGACACCTGGCCGGACTACGCGCTCGTGCGCACCCGGCAGGACTTCGACGAGCTGCTGGCCGCGCACGCCCGCGCCGCCGGGGCCCTCATCCTCGAGCGGCACGCCGTGACCTCGGTGCTGCGGGACGAGGCCGGCACCGTGACCGGGCTGCGCGCCGACCTGCTGGACGAGCGCGGGCGCCGGACCGGCCGGTCCCGGGAGTTCGCCGCGGACGTGGTGATCGCCGCGGACGGCAACTCCACCCGCACCGCGCTCTCGGCGGGCCTGTCCCGGCGCGAGGACCGGCCGATGGGCGTGGCCGTGCGGGCCTACTACGGCCTGCCCGAGGACTCGCCCCGGCGCCACGACGACTGGATGGAGTCCTGGCTGCAGCTGCCGGACGCCCAGGGCCGGCCGCTGCCCGGCTACGGCTGGCTGTTCCCGCTCGGGGACGGCACCGTCAACGTGGGCCTGGGCATCCTGGACACGTCCCCGCAGTTCGGCCGGCTGGACTACCGCTCGATCCTGAGGGACTGGTCCGGGGCGCTCACGGACAGCTGGGGCCTGTCCGAGGACACCCGCACCTCCCGCATCCTCGGCGCCGCGCTGCCGATGGGCTTCAACCGCACCCCGCAGCACGTGCCCGGGATGCTGCTCGTGGGGGACGCCGCCGGCATGGTGTCCCCGTTCAACGGCGAGGGCATCTCCTTCGCCATGGAGGCGGCCCGGCTGGCCGCGGACGTCACCGCGACGGCCCTGGCGCGCCCGACGGCGGCCGGCCGCGAGGCCGAGCTGGCCCGGTACCCGCGGCTCACCCAGCAGGCCTGGGGCGGGCACTTCGCGCTCGGCACCCACTTCGCGCGGCTGATCGGCCACCCCGCGGTGCTGCGCGCCGCACTCGCCACGGGGATGCGCACCGGCCCGCTGCTGCGCCGGGTGGTGCAGGTCATGGGCAACCTCGTGGACCGGGACGGGGGCACGGCGGTGGACCGCGCGGTGCGCCTGCTGGAGTCCGCCGTGCCCGCCGCCACCACGATGGACCCGATGCCGGTGCCCGGCGCGCCATTGGTTAGTCTGGACCGGTGACCTCACCTGAATCCGACGTGTCCCGGGGCCTGACCGAGCTGCCGGCCGGCTTCGAGCGGCTCGCCGAGCACGGCGCGCTGCTGGACGCCGTCACGGCCGCCCTGGAGCAGGTGGAGCAGGAGCTCGCCGAGACCGTGGCCAACACGGACCGGCTGGCCGACGACACGAGCCGCCACCTGCTCGAGGCCGGCGGCAAGCGGATCCGCCCGCTGCTGACCGTCCTGTCCTCCCTGCTCGGCCAGCCCGGCGTGGGCACGGGGCAGGTCGGCGAGGTGCCGGCCGCGGTGCGCTCGGCCGCCGTCGTGATGGAACTGACGCACCTGGCCACCCTGTACCACGACGACGTCATGGACGAGGCGCCCGTGCGCCGCGGCGCCCCCGCCGCGCACGAGGTGTGGGGCAACTCCGTGGCGATCCTCGCCGGGGACCTGATCTTCGCCCGCGCCTCGTTGCTGATGTCCTCGCTCGGCCCGGAGGCCGTGGCCATCCAGGCCCGCACCTTCGAGCGCCTCGTGATGGGCCAGCTGTGGGAGACCGTGGGTCCGCAGGAGGGGGAGGACGCCCTCGAGCACTACCTGCGGGTCGTCTCCGGCAAGACCGGCTCGCTCATCGCCGCCGCCGGCCGGCTCGGCGCCCTGTTCGGCGGGGCGGACGAGACCACCGTGGAGGTCCTGGCGGACTACGGCGAGAAGGTCGGCCTGGCCTTCCAGCTCGCCGACGACGTCATCGACCTCACGAGCGCCTCCGCCACCTCCGGCAAGGTGCCGGGCACCGACCTCAAGGAGCGCGTGCCCACCCTGCCGGTGCTGCTGCTGCGCCAGGCCGCCGCCGCCGGGGACGAGGCCGCCCGCCGGGCCGTGGAGCTCGTGGACGGCCCCCTGGACACCGAGGCGCAGCTGGCGGCCGCCGTCGCCGCCGTGGCCGCGCACCCCGCGATCGACGAGGCGTGGGCCATCACCCGGGGCTGGTCGGACGACGCGGTGGCCGCCCTGGCCCCGCTGCCGCCCTCGCCCGTGAAGGACGCCCTCGTGGCGTTCGCCGGGTACGTGGTCTCGCGCGACGCCTGAGGCGCGCTCAGTCGATCCGGGTGGGGCCGGCGTCGAGCACGGCGGCCAGCTCGCGGGCCTTCACGGCCCGCACCGCCGGCTCCACCGCGTGGCGCATCTGCCGGTAGAGCATGTCGTCGTTCCACCGCGGGAACACGTGCAGGTGGTAGTGCCACACGTGCTGGTTCCCGGCCGGCTCGTTGTGCTGGCGGGTGGAGATCCCCTCGGGCGCCCACGCCCGCTTCATGGCCAGCGCCACCTGGCGGGCCATCAGCCCGATGCGCTGCAGCACGCGGTCCGGCAGCTCGTAGAGCGTCTCGTAGTGCCGGGCCGGGGAGATCATGGCGTGGCCCTCGTAGGGGCCGAAGCCGTCCACGGCGATGAACACCACGAGGTCCTCGTCCCGGTAGACGAGGTCCGTCAGCTCACAGCGGTTGCCCGGGTCGGAGACGTCACCGGCCACCAGCCCGCAGAACGGGCACACGTACCCGGCGGGGGCGTGGCTGCGGATCACTCGTCCCCGCCCTCCTCCTCGAAGGTCCACTCGAGCAGGTCCTGCGTGAACTCGCTGAACGTGCCGCCCTCGCACGTCCACTCCCCGTGCTCCTCGTCCGCGCCCGTGCTGCGGCGCCACACGAGCGGGTCCGGCAGGGCGGCGTCGGCCACGGGCAGCCCCCACACGGCCTGCTCCTCGGCGTCCTCGAGGAACATCAGGTAGCCGTCGCGCACGTCCAGCTCGTCCGCGTCCCAGAAGAAATGCTCCGTCTCCAGCAGGTCCGGGCAGTTGCCCAGCGCGCGGTGGAACTCGTACAGGGCCAACGGCACCGGCGCGGTGCCGCCGTTCGCCTGCGCGGCCGGGGACGCCGCCAGCAGGGCGTCGAGCTCGCCGGGCTCGAGGCCGTCCTCGGGCACCCACGGGGTGTCCAGGTGGGTGGGGACCAGGTTCTGGAACAGGGACAGGAACACGGGCTCGGCAGGCATGGTCCCAGTCTAGGGTCCGCCACTACGCTCCCGGCCATGGACCAGCGCACGGACCCGCCGGACCCGCCGGACCCGCCGGAGCGGGCGGAGCAGCCGGAGCAGCCCTCGGCCCCCGTCTTCCGCCTCGAGCAGCGCCGGGCGATGCGCACGGCGGTCCCGGGCCCGCGGTCCGCGGCGCTGGCCGCGCGCCGCTCGGCCGCCGTGGCGGACGGGGTGTCCTCGGTGCACCCCTTCTTCGCCGCGGACGCCGACGGCGGGATCCTGCTGGACGTGGACGGCAACGCGTTCGTGGACCTCGGCAGCGGGATCGCGGTGACGGCGGTGGGCGCCTCCCACCCGGACGTGGTGGCCGCCGTGGCCGGGCAGGCGGGGCGCTTCACCCACACGTGCGCCATGGTCAGTCCCTACGAGGGCTACGTGCGGGTGTGCGAGGAGCTCGCGGTGCGCACCCCCGGGCGGTTCGCCAAGCGGGCGGCGCTGTTCACCTCCGGGGCGGAGGCCGTGGAGAACGCCGTGAAGGTGGCCCGGGTGGCCACCGGCCGGTCCGCCGTCGTGGCCCTGGAGCACGCCTTCCACGGCCGGACCAACCTCACGCTGGCCCTGACCGGCCGGGCCGCCCCGTACAAGGCCTCCGGCGGGCGGTCCTTCGGCCCGTTCGCCTCCGAGGTGTACCGCGTGCCCGGCAGCTACCCCTACCGCGAGCAGGCGCCGGGGCTGACGGGGGAGCAGGCCGCCGAGCGGGCCATCCGGCTGGTGGAGGAGCAGGTCGGCGCGCAGGCGGTGGCCGCGGTGGTGGTGGAGCCGGTCCTCGGCGAGGGCGGGGTGATCGTGCCCGCGCCCGGGTTCCTGCCGGCGCTCGCCCGCTGGGCGCGCGCGGCCGGCATCGTGCTGGTCGCGGACGAGGTCCAGACCGGGCTGTGCCGCACGGGGGACTGGTTCGCCGCCGAGCACGAGGGGATCGAGCCGGACCTCGTGGCCGTGGGCAAGGGGCTGGCCGGCGGCCTGCCGCTGTCCGCCGTGGTGGGCCGGGCGGAGCTGATGGACGCGATCGACCCGGGTGGGCTTGGCGGGACCTTCGGGGGCAATCCCGTGGCGTGCGCGGCGGCGCTGGCCACCCTGGCCGCGATGGACCGCCACGGCCTGTGCGCCCGGGCCCGGCGGATCGAGGAGCTCGCGCTGCCGCGGCTGCGGGCGCTGGCCGCACGCACCGGGGCGGTCGGGGAGGTGCGCGGGCGCGGGGCCATGCTGGGGATGGAGTTCGTGGTGCCCGACGGCGGCCGCGCCCCGGACGCGCGGATCGTCCGGCAGGTGCTGGCCGGGTGCCGGGACGAGGGCGTGGCGCTGCTGTCCTGCGGCACGCACGGCAACGTGCTGCGCCTGGTGCCGCCGCTCGTGATCGGCGAGGAGCTGCTGTCCGACGCGCTGGACGTGCTGGAGGCGGTGGTCAGCGCGGCTGCCGGCGGGCCACCCGCAGCGAGTCCACGCTGAGCACGGCCAGCGCGCACCAGATGAGGACGAACCCGGCCCAGCGCCCGGGGGTCATGTGCTCGCCGAACACGAGCAGCCCCACGAGGAACTGGATCACCGGGGTCAGGTACTGCAGCATGCCCACCACGGTGAGCGGCAGGCGGCCGGCCGCGGCGCCGAACAGGATCAGCGGAGCGGCGGTCACGGGACCGGACAGCGCGAGCACCCAGAAGTGCCCGGGCCCCCCGGTCACGAGGGTCAGCTGCGCCGTGGCCGCGAGCCACCACGTGCCGGCCACCAGGGCCGGCAGCAGGACGATCGTCTCCGCGGTGAGCGAGGCCACCGGGTTGACGGGCCCCAGCCGGTTCTTGGCGATCCCGTAGCTGCCGAAGCTCAGGGCCAGCCCCAGCCCGATCCACGGCACGGCGCCGTGGCCCACGGCCAGGACCAGGACCGCGACCACCGAGATCCCCACGGCCGCCCACTGGGCCGGCCGCAGCCGCTCCCCGAGCAGGAAGACCCCGGCCAGCACGGCCACGAGCGGGTTGATGAAGTACCCCAGCGCCGCCTCGATCGTCTGCCCGGAGACCACGGCGTAGGTGTAGATCGCCCAGTTCGCGCCGATCAGCACCGCGGCCAGGGCCGTGGCACCCAGCCGGCGGGGACGGCCCACCAGGGCGCCGACGTCGCGCCAGCGGCGCGTCGCCGCCAGCAGCACGGCGCAGGTGACCAGGGTGAAGCCGATGCGCACCACCACGACCTCCACGGCGGAGGCCGGGGCCGTGGCCGCCACGTACAGCGGCAGCCCGCCCCACAGCAGGTAGGCACCGGCCCCGGCGGCGAGCCCGCCGGGCGTGACGGGGCGGGCCGGCGGGGCGGGGCGGTTCGCGGGGCGGGCCCCGCGGTGGTCGAGGGCGCGGCTCACGGGGCCTCGAGGAACGTCTGGACCGTCATGACCGGCCGGCCGGTGACCACCAGCTGGCCGCGTCCCGGCGGCAGCCGGCGGGCCTTGACCCCGTGCACCAGGGCGCCCTCGGCCCGGTCCCCGGACAGGACCAGCGCGGCGGTGCCGTTGTCCCGGAGCGTGGCGAAGAACGACTCGTACATGCCGCGGGAGGCCCCGCGCACCCGCCGGGTCAGCACCACGTTCATCCGCAGCTCCGCGGCCATCGGCAGGTAGGGCACGAGCGGGGCCAGCGGGGACTGGCCGCCGCCCACGGTGAGGACGTCGTAGTCGTCGACCAGCAGGACCATGCGCGCGCGCCGCTGCGGCACGGACTGGTCCTGGGCCGGGTCCTGGCGCTTGGCGATCTCCTGCAGCACGGCGTTGGTCAGCTGGGCGCCCACGGCGGCGTTGGCGGCATAGCCGCCCAGGTAGTCCTCCGGCACGGCGTCGCCGAGCACGCGGCGCGGGTCCCACACCACGAAGAACAGCTCCTCGTCCGTGTGGGTCCGGGTGAACCGGCGGACCACGCCGCGCAGCACGTTCGTCTTGCCGGTCTCCTCGTCGCCCAGGACGATGAGGTTCCGGTCCCGGTGCTCGAGGTCCAGGACCTCGGTGCCCAGGTCCAGCTCGCGCAGCCCCAGCGGCAACAGCCCCTGCCGGGCGGGGGTGGGGACGGTCGCGGCCTCCACGACGGCCGGCAGCACCCGGACCCGCATCGCGGCCCCCGTGGTGGACCGCCCCACCCGCTCGACCAGGTCCGCCAGGCCCTCGGTGGCGCTCGCGGGGTCCTCCCGGCCGTCGATCCGCGGCAGCGCCACGTGGGCCTGCAGCCCGGCCGCGGTGAGGGCGCGCCCGGGGGCACCCGGGCTGACGTTCTCGGCCAGCCGGCGGTCGATCGTGGACTCGCCGGGGTCCGTCAGCCGCAGCTCGACGCGGTGCGTGAAGAAGGACTGGTGGGTGGAGCGGACCTCCGCGTTGCGGCTGACCGTGGTGACCACGTGGATGCCGTAGCCGCCGCCGCGGGTCATGATCGCGGTGACCCGCGGGACGAGCTCCTCGAACTCCTCGGCGAACTGGCCGTGGCCGTCGATGACCAGGAAGATGTCCGCGCTGGGCAGCTCCGGCAGCCGGCCCTCGGCGTGCAGCCGCCGCAGGGTGGGCAGCGAGTCGATCGTGTGCTGCTCGAAGAGGCGCTCGCGGTGGGCGAGCATCCCGGCGACCTCGTCCACCGTGCGGGTGATGACCTCCCGGTTGGTGCGGATCGCCACGCCGCCCACGTGGGGCAGCCCGGCCAGCGGCAGCAGCCCGGCCCCCAGCAGGTCGATGCAGTAGATGCCGGCCTGCCGGGGGGAGTGCGTCAGCGCCAGGGAGGCGACGACGGTGCGCAGCAGGGTGGACTTGCCCGACTGGGGACCGCCGTGGATGAGCAGGTTGCCCGAGCCGGCGGTGAAGTCGACCTCCCACAGCCCCTGCCACTGGCGCGCCGGGTCGTCGAGGATCCCGATCGGCACGGTGAGGTCCCCGCCGGCGGGCAGCCGCAGCCCCTCCGCGGTGGCGCGGGGCTCGCCCACGGCGCCGTCCAGGGTCGTGGCCGCCGGCAGCGGCGGCAGCCAGATCGGGGTGACCGAGCGCGGCAGGGTGCGCAGGGTGTCCATCAGCGTGGACATCACGGTGGGACCGGTGGTGCGGCGGGCCGGGCCGGCGGGAGCCGGCGCCGGCACGGCGGCGTTCCCGGCGGCGTCCCCGGGGGCGGGGGCGTAGTCGGGGGCCTCGAGCACGGGCGGCACCGCGTCCCCGGGCCGGGGCGCGGACTCGGCGGCCGCCGCCTCGTCCTCGAGCGGCCCGGAGACGTAGCCGGCCTGGAACCGGGTGTAGACGGTGGTGTCCACCTTCAGGTACCCGTAGCCGGGCAGCGGCGGCAGGTGGAACGCGTCCGGCGTGTCCAGCACCGTGCGGGACTCGGACTCTGACAGCGTGCGCAGCCCGATCCGGTAGGACAGGTAGGTCTCCAGCCCGCGCAGCCGGCCGGCCTCGATGCGCTGGGAGCTCAGCAGCAGGTGCACGCCGATGGAGCGGCCGATCCGGCCGATGGACAGGAACAGGTCGATGAAGTCCGGCCGCGCCGTGAGCAGCTCGCCGAACTCGTCGATGATGACCACCAGGTGCGGCAGTGGCGGCAGTTCCCGCCCCCGCGCCCGCTCCTCCTCGCGGTGGAGCTGGTAGTCGGTGATGTTGGCGATGTTCCCGGCGGCCCGCAGCACCTCCTGCCGGCGCAGGATCTCCCCGTTGAGGGAGGCGTACACGCGCTCGATGAGCGTCAGGTCGTCGGAGAGGTTGGTGATGATGCCGGTCACCTGGGGGGCGCCGGCGAAGGGGGCGAAGGTGGCCCCGCCCTTGAAGTCCACCAGGACCATGGCCAGCGTGTCCGGGGAGTGGGTGGCCAGCAGCCCGAACACGAGCGAGCGCAGCATCTCGGACTTGCCGGAGCCGGTGGCGCCCACGCACAGCCCGTGCGGGCCCATGCCCCGCTGGGCGGCCTCCTTGAGGTCCAGCAGCACGGGCCGGCCCTGGTCGTCCGGGCCCAGCGGCACGCGCAGGAACCCCGCCCCGCGGGGCGCGCGCCACAGGCGCTCGACGTCGGCCCGGTCCAGCCGCGGGGACAGGTCCAGCATCTGCAGGAAGGACCGCGAGCCCGCGGACTCGTCCACGGAGTGCTCGAGGGAGTCCGGGGACAGCCGCAGGGGCGCGAGGGTCCGGGCGATCCCGGCCGCGGTGTGCTCGTCCAGCGGGTCCAGCCCGCCCTCGGTGCGCACCGGCTCGGCCGGGTCCCGGCGGAGGTCCTCCAGCACGAACCCGTCCCGGCCGTCCTCGCGCCCGGGCGCCGCGGAGATCCGCAGCGAGACCTCGGCCGGCTCCTGGAGCCGGTCCCCGCCCAGGTGCAGCACGGTGATGGCGCGCGCCGCCGGGCCGAGGTGCCCGTCCCCGAGGGACAGGTCCGGGGCGTCGGCGCCGTGGCCGTCCACCACCACGAGGAGCCGGGACAGCGCGGCCGGACCGGCGTCCGGGCCGGCGGCGAACCGCGTGCCCTGGCCCGCCACGGTGGAGCGGTGCCGCAGGTCCGCCTCCAGCAGCCCGGCCAGGGCCGCCACGTCCGGGGCGATGAGCGGGGTGCCGGACTCCGCCAGGTGGGGGAGCGGGGCCGCCCAGTCCCAGTCGCGGCGGCGGTCGGGCGGCGTGACGAGGGCGATCCGCAGGTCCTCGGGGGACTGCAGGGCCGCGGCCCCCGTGAGGAGGGAGCGGGCGACCTGCAGCCCGAACGCGCGCGGTCCCACCACGGAGACGGTCCCGGCGGAGTCCAGCGGGACCGTGACGGGCATGTCGGGTGCGGTCGCGAACCGCTGCCGGAGCACCTCGGCCTCGCGCACCATGAACCCGTCCTGCACAGCGGCGGGGCCCTCCAGCAGGTCCACGGTGATGTCCCGGGTGGGCCGCCGCCCCGAGCCCAGGCGCGTCTCGAGGAAGTCCTCGTGGTGCCGGCGGCGCTCCCACAGCCGGGCCGGGTCGCGCACCACGTCGAACAGGGCCGCCGGGGGCGGGCAGGCGGCGCGCGCGGCCCGCCGGGCCTCGAGCTCCTCCGCGCGCAGGCGCGCCCGGGTCCGCTCGAGGTAGCGGGCGTAGGTGTCCCGCAGCAGCGTGCGCTGCCGCGTGGCCCGGCCGCGGTGGGAGAGGACCATCGCCACGCCCACCACCACGGAGACCATCATGGCGATCGCCCCCACCGCCGCGAAGGGGCTCTGCCGGAACGTCATCATCACCAGCATGGACCCGCCCGCGGCCAGCATCGGCAGCAGCGCCAGCAGGTTCCCCCCGCCGGCCTCGGCGGCCGCGGGGTCCACGGGCTGGGGGCCCTGGATCGTGAACGGCCGGAACCGGCGGGCCGGGGCCGAGGTGCGGGCCGGCCGGTGCACCACGCGCTGGGTCACGGCCGGGACCCCGCCAGCGCGCGGGCGGACAGTTCCGCCGCCGCCAGCCGGTTCTCCGGCCGGGCCAGCGGCAGGGACACGTCCACCCCGGCGGCCAGGTGCCGGTCGTGGCGCACCGCCACGGCCGCCACCCCCACCCGGGCCAGCGCGGCGGCCTGGGCCCGCGGGTCCAGCACGCCCCGCGCGTCGGTGCCCACGACGGCGGCGGTCACCGGCACGGCGGACAGCACCGGGTCCTGCCGCCAGTGGCGCAGGTAGCCGGCGGCCTCGTCCACGCCGGCCGGGGAGGCCGGGAGGACGAACACGGCGGCGTGGCTGTGGGCCAGCACCGCGGCGGTGTCCGGGTGGCCGGTGCCCGTGGGGCAGTCCAGGACGGTGACCGGCACGTGGCGGGACAGCGCGGCGAGCAGCGTGGTGGCCGCCTCCACGCCGAGCGGGCGGGCGGCCACGCGCGGGCCGGTGTGGTGCAGTCCCGCGCCGGAGACGGCCATCCGCGCGGACAGGTCCGCCAGGGCCGGGACGGGCAGCGCCGCCAGCTCGGCGGCCAGCCGGTCCGCCCCCGGGGCAGCGGCGTCGCCCAGGCGCAGCCCGAGCGAGCCGGCCGCGGGATCCAGGTCCACGGCCGCCACCGGCTCGGGGCGCAGGGCGGCCACGGTCCGGGCGAGCAGCGCGCTCACCGTCGTCTTGCCCGCCCCGCCGCGCAGGGACACCACCGCGATCCGCCGGCCCGTGGTGACGGGGGCCTGGACGGCCGCGGCGTGGGCCGCCAGCCGCTCGGGCGTCGGGTCGTGGCGCAGGAGGGAGCCGAGCCCGCGGGCGGCGCGCTCCGGCAGGGACAGCGCGTGCCGCCGGGCGTGGCGGCGGGCGGTGCGGGGTGCGACGGGCTCGAAGCCCGCCAGAGGGTCGTCCTGGTCCCGCGCCGTGCGCTCGCGCGCCTGGCGGCGCGTGGACCAGTCCTGGCCGGCACCGGGCCGCGGCCGCTCGGGGGCGGGGCCGGCGTCGGCCCAGGGATCGGGCGTGGTGGTCATCGGAAGGTCTCCAGGAGCGAGGCGTAGATCCCGGCGTAGCCGATCAGCACCGGGATGGCGGCGAACAGGGCGAGGGCCTCCAGGGCGTCCCCGGCGCGGCGCAGCCGGGCCCGGGTGTGCTCGGGCAGCTCCGCGGACAGGCCGGCGCCGACGGCCAGGGCCAGCACGAGCAGCCCGGCGAGGACCGCGGTCCCCGCGCCCGGGACGGTGGCGACGGCCAGCCGGGCCAGGGCGAGCACGCCGGTCGCCGCGGCCAGGTACAGGGGGATCCGCTCGGCGGCCAGGGGGAAGGACCGGGCCCGCAGCGCCGTGGCCACCACGAGGCACGCCAGCAGCGGCAGGGAGAAGGCGGGCGCCCGGGTGTCCGAGCCGATGGACCACGCGGCCACGGCCAGGGACACCGCGCAGGCGATCGTGCCGCCCACCAGGCCGCCGTGCGCGGCGTCCAGCGCCCGCCGGGCGTCCGCGCGCAGCACGGACCCGCCGGCGGCCTGGCGGTCGTCGAGACGGGCCAGGCCCGAGGCGCCGAGGGCGATGGCGGGCAGCAGCCCCAGCACGAGCAGGGTCACCACCCCCGCGATCCCCGCCGCGCCCACGCCCACGGCGGCGTCCCGGTCGCCGACGGCCCACGCCGCCACGGCCGGGGCAGCCGCCCACGTGGCCGCCAGGGCGCCCGTGACCGCGGCGGCGATGAACAGGGCCAGGGGGCGGGTCACCACGAACCCGGCCACGCCCAGCACGAGCGCCGCCAGGGCGCCCAGGCCGACCGCCGTCCACGGGGCGTCCAGGCCCAGGCGCACGAGGGCGGTGCCGGCGAACAGGGCCCCGGCGCCCACGAGCGTGCCGGCCACGGCCCGGCGCCGGCCGGGGGCGGACAGTGCCGCCCCGGCCACGAGCAGCACGGCGGCCAGCAGCGCGCAGGCCCCCGCCAGGGCGGCGGGGGCGAGCCGGTCCAGCAGCCCGACGACGGCCAGCCAGGACCCGGCCGCGGCCAGCGTCCCGCACACGAGGAGGCGGTGGGCGGCCGACCAGCGGCCGCGCACGGCGTCCGTGGAGTCCGAGACGGTGTCGTGGAGGTCGTAGACGATGGGAGCCGGCGGGGCCTCGGTGCGGGAGACCAGGCGCAG
Organism: Citricoccus sp. SGAir0253; assembly: GCF_005877055.1. Lineage (NCBI taxonomy): Bacteria > Bacillati > Actinomycetota > Actinomycetes > Micrococcales > Micrococcaceae > Citricoccus > Citricoccus sp. SGAir0253. The sequence continues at coordinate 808,165 of NZ_CP039424.1, forward strand.
GCGCTCGCCGTCGAGCACCCCGGCCTCGGCGACCGTCCGCTCCGGCGGCACCTCGGCGCCGTCGGCCCGCACGAGCGCCTTGGTCCCGAGGGCCTCCCGCGGGTGGTCGTCCAGCAGGTCCAGGACCTGGGGCATCAGCGCGCCGACCGGGGTGTCCGAGGGCAGCAGCAGGTCCGCGTTGCGGCGCTCCCCGGCCAGCAGGACGCGCGTGTACGGCCCGGCCACCTCAGGACCTCCCGGACAGGGACACGCCCTGCGGCTGCTCGCGCTCGGCGCGCCAGTCGGTGACGACCATGGCCACGAAGGAGATCGCCACGCACAGGGCGGCGGCCAGGGCGGCGGCCACCACGCCGAGGACGAGGGTCCGCGTCCGGTCCCGGAAGCGCCGCTCGGTCGGGTTGGCGCCGAAGAGCAGGGCGGAGGCCAGCCGGTGCCGGCGCACCTCCACCGACTCGATGAGCTGTGCGTCGAAATCCATGGCCATCTGCCCGCAGGTCCCCTTCCCGGTCCGGTCACCACCTCGGTCCATCATTCCAGCCCCCGAGCGTGCGAACGGCCAAGCGGATGGGGAGTTCTCCCCATCCGGCCCGGTTGACGGGCTGCTCGGCGGGCTCGGAGGATGGATCCATCACAGGTCGTGACGACACACGGGGAGGGAAACAGTTCATGAAGCTCGAGATGACGGACATCGACGTCTTCCACAAGTCCATGCAGGACTCGGGGGACTCCGGGGAGCAGCTGCTGGCCGAGGTGGTGAACCTCGAGAACGCGGTGGAGAACCTCAAGCACACCTTTAAGGGGTCCGGGGCGGTGGCGTACAACGACTTCATGGTGGAGGTCGACGCCTGCGAGAAGAAGCTCTACGAGGCCCTGGGCCTGATCAACGTCGGACAGGGGGAGATGTACCGCTCGTACGTGGAGCAGGAGGACGTGATGACCGCGGACGCCCAGGCCCAGCCGGTCGACTTCCCGATGTCCCGCTGAGCCGGCCCGGCTCCGTCCACCCACCGCACGAGAGGATCCCAGACCATGAGCACCATCTCCTACGACTCCGGCGCCGCCGCCGCCTACGAGGCAGAGGTCGCCGCCATCACCGCGCGCATCGAGGGCATCATCGGTGACCGCGAGGCCCAGAAGAACTACGTGGCCTCCAACTACCGGTCCACGGACAACGACACCGACTACGACACGGTCGAGCGCAAGTGGCTCGAGGCCGCCGATGCCGTCCGGGCGCTCGTGGTGCAGGCACGCGAGCTGATGGAGCGCAACGACGAGACCGCCGCGGCCGCGCACGCCCGCGCCGGCGCCGCGATCGCGGGCATGAACGCCTGACGGGCCGCACGCCCCCCGGGGCGGTGACCGGCACCGGTGAGGTGCAGGTCACCGCCCCGGCCGCGTGCCGGGCGATAGACTGGAGCGCTGACCGCCGTCGCCTCCCCTGGAAGGATCCTCCGTGACCTCTGTCCCCGACCGCCCCCTTCGCCTCGCGATCATCGGCGCTGGACCGGCCGGCGTGTACACCGCGGACCTGCTGACCAAGGCCGAGCGGGACTTCGAGCTGAGCATCGACCTGTTCGACCGGTATCCGGCCCCGTACGGGTTGATCCGGTACGGGGTGGCCCCGGACCACCCGCGGATCAAGGGCATCGTCAAGGCCCTGCACAAGGTGTTGGACCGCGGGGACATCCGGTTCCTGGGCGGGGTGGACTTCGGCACCGACCTGACCCTGGAGGACCTGCGCCGCCACTACGACGCGGTCGTGGTCTCCACCGGGGCCATCCGGGACGCCGACCTGGACGTGCCGGGCGTGGACCTGGAAGGCTCGTTCGGGGCGGCGGAGTTCGTGTCCTGGTACGACGGGCACCCCGACGTGCCCCGCCACTGGCCGCTGACCGCCCGGGAGGTGGCGGTGATCGGCAACGGGAACGTGGCCCTGGACGTGGCCCGGATGCTGTCCAAGCACGCCGAGGACCTGCTGGTCACCGAGATCCCCGAGAACGTCTACGCCGGGCTGGCCTCGTCCCCGGTGACGGACGTGCACGTGTTCGGCCGCCGGGGCCCGGCCCAGGTGAAGTTCACCCCGCTGGAGCTGCGCGAGCTGGCGCACTCGAGGGACGTGGACATCGTGTTGTACCCGGAGGACTTCGAGTTCGACGCGGCCTCGGAGGAGGCGGCCACCACGAACAACCAGGTCAAGACCATGGTCGGGACGCTGACGAACTGGCTGATGGAGCAGGAGGACCGCCCGGGCACGGCCTCGCGGCGGCTGCACCTGCACTTCCTGCAGCAGCCCGTGGAGATCCTCGGGGCCGACGGGGCGGTGGCCGGGCTGCGGATGGAGCGGATGGAACTGGACGGCACCGGCAACGTGACCGGGACCGGGGAGTACACCGACTACCCGGTGCAGGCGGTGTACCGGGCGATCGGCTACCACGGGTCCCCGGTGCCGGGGCTGGCCTACGACGCCGGCCGGGGGGTGGTGCCGAACGAGGCCGGCCGGGTGCTGGACGAGGCCGGGGCGGTGGTGCCGGGGGTGTATGCCTCGGGGTGGATCAAGCGCGGCCCGGTGGGGCTGATCGGGCACACCAAGGGGGACGCCCTGGAGACCATCGGGTGCCTGCTCGAGGACCAGCCGGGGCTGTGGACCGCGCAGGACCCGGACGAGCAGGCCGTCCTGGACCTGCTCACCGCACGGGGGGTGGAGTACACCACCTGGGAGGGGTGGCTGGCCCTGGACGCCCACGAGCTCGCCCTGGGCGCCGCCGCCACCGCCACCGGCCCCGTCGAGCGCGAACGCGTCAAGGTCGTCCCCCGCGAGGACATGGTGCGCATCAGCCGCGCCGGCTGAACCGGTCCGCCGGCGCGGTCCCCGGGGGTCCGCGCCGGCGGCCGGTGGCCGGCTGGACGCTAGGCGGTCGCCGGGACCAGTCCGCCCGCGCGCTGCCAGGCCCGCACCAGGTGGTCCTGCACCGGGTCCTCGAACAGCTCCCGGGCCGCCTTGTCCGCGGTCCGCAGCGCGGTGCCGGCGTCCTGGCGGGCCTCCTCGGCCACGGCCCGCTGCCGACGGAACCAGTTCCGGTCCTCGAACCGCGGCTCCTCGGCGATGGACTCCAGCTGCCGGGTGACCAGCCGCTGCTCCTGCGCCGCGGCGCGCAGCCGATCCGGCTCCCGTGCCTGCTCCACGAACCCGCCGTGCAGCACCAGGCCCGTGCGGGCGTCGATGCCGTGGCGCAGGGCCAGCGCGAGCACCGTCTCGGCCGGCACGGTGCCCGGGTCCTCACGCCAGTCCAGGTCGGCCAGCTGCCGCCGGCCGGCCTTGGCGTCCGCGAGGGCGTACCCGAGCTCCGTGTCGGTCCAGTGGACGGTGCCGTCCGGGGTGATCAGGTAGAGCATGGCGCCTCCTCAGCGGAAGTTGATGAACTGCAGGTCGGCGTCCTCGAAGCCCTTGAGCAGGGCGATGGTGTCCTGGAGGTCGTCGCGCGACTTCGAGGACACGCGCAGCTCGTCGCCCTGGATGGTGGCCTTGACCGACTTCGGCGCCTCGTCGCGGATGAGCTTGGTGATCTTCTTGGCCGTGGGCTGGTCGATGCCCTCCTTGATCCCGGCCTCGAGCCGGTACTCCTTGCCCGAGGCGTACGGCTCGCCGGCGTCCAGGGACTTCAGCGAGATGTTGCGCTTGACGAGCTTGGACTGGAACACGTCCAGCACCGCCTTCACGCGCTCCTCGGAGGCGGCCTTCATCAGGATCCTCTCGCCGCTGAAGTCGATCTCGGCGCCCACGCCCTTGAAGTCGTAGCGCTGCGCGATCTCCTTCTGGGCCTGGTGCAGCGCGTTGCTGACCTCCTGCTTGTCGACCTTGCTGACCACGTCGAACGTCGAATCACTGGCCATGGCTCCTCCTCGGGGTAGGGGACGGGGGCGGTGTCGAGGCCAGCCTACCGGTCCGGCGATTTCGGGTTCCGGCCGATCCTCCGGTACAGTGGTCTCCGCTGCTACGCGGAGTGATCCGGGTAGACCGCACGGCAGATTACCCGAGCGGCCAAAGGGGGCTGACTGTAAATCAGCTGGCATTGCCTACGGGGGTTCGAATCCCTCATCTGCCACCAGTGAACGGAGCGAGGGCCCCGGGACCACCACGGTCCCGGGGCCCTCGGCGTTCGCGGGGCGCACGCGGGACCATGGTGGGCATGGAGCACCTCACCGACCGGCTCGTCAGCTGGGCCTCCCTGCTGGACGAGCAGACGCGCGAGCAGGCCCTCGCCACCGCCCGACTGCCGTTCATCCACCCGCACGTCGCCCTGATGCCGGACGCCCACCTCGGGAAGGGGGCCACCGTGGGCTCGGTGATCCCCACCCTCGGGACGGTCATCCCGGCCGCCGTGGGCGTGGACATCGGCTGCGGGATGATCGCCGTGCGCACCCAGTTCACGGTCGCCGACCTGCCGGAGGACCGCGCGAGGGTCCGCCGGGCGATCGAGCGGGCCGTGCCGCTGGGTGCCGGCCATGACAACAGGACGGTCACCCCGACGGCGGCCCCGCGGCTGGACGAGCTCGTCGAGCGGGCGGTGGCCGCGGGCCTCGACCCGGCCGGGTACGCCCCCCACTGGGACCTCCAGCTGGGGTCGCTGGGCTCGGGCAACCACTTCATCGAGATCTCCCGGGACGAGCAGGACCGGGTCTGGGCCTTCCTGCACTCCGGCTCCCGCGGCGTGGGCAACCGGATCGCGCAGCACCACATCGGCGTGGCCGCCGGCCTGGCGCGGCGTGCCGGGGTCTCCCTGCCGCACCCCGACCTGGCCTATCTCGAGGAGGGAACCGAGGCGTTCGACCGGTACCTGCGCGAGCTGGAGTGGGCCCAGCACTTCGCCCTGCTCAACCGCGAGGAGATGATGGACCGCGTGCTGCGGGCCGTCTCGGAGTGGGTGGGCACGGAGGTCCGGGAACGGGAACGGATCAACTGCCACCACAACTTCACCGCCGCGGAGGAGCACTTCGGCCGCCGCGTCTGGGTCTCGCGCAAGGGGGCCATCCGGGCCACGGCGGGCGAGCCCGGGCTCATCCCGGGATCCATGGGCACCGCCTCCTACGTGGTGGCCGGCCGGGGCAACGCGATGTCCCTGGACTCCGCACCGCACGGGGCGGGCCGGGCCTACTCCCGCTCGGCCGCCCGCCGCCGGTTCACCCGCCGGCAGCTGCGCGAGGCGATGGCCGGCATCGAGTACCGGGACACCGAGGCCTTCCTCGACGAGATCCCGGCCGCCTACAAGCCCATCGACCGGGTGATGGCGGACGCCGCCGACCTCGTCTCCGTCCGCCACACGCTGCGCCAGCTCGTCAACGTCAAGGGCGACTGAGGGCGCGGGGCCGACGGCCGGGCCGGCGCGCCGCACCGGCCGTCCGTCCGTCCCGCCGCACCGGTCCGCCCCTGCCCCCCCGCCCGCGGCGCTCATGCCGCCGCCGGCAGCGGCATGAGGTCCCAGAGGATGCAGAACGCCCCGTCCGGGGCGCCCATCACCGTCCGGTAGTAGGCCCAGGACCAGGCGGGCGCCCCGTTGGAGTCCGGCGGCGCCACGGGGCAGTCGCCCGGGTGCAGCCACGCGCCGTCCACGCAGATGAAGTCCAGGTACTCGGCCACGGACCCGTCGCGCGGCGGCTGCAGCGACTCCCGGAGGTCCTCGGCCGTGGCCACCCCGTACAGCTCGGTGGCCTCAGGGTCCAGCACGAGCCCGCAGTCCCGCTCGAAGGCCTCCACCCAGTCCATGGACTCGCGCAGCGCCTCCTCGGGGTCGGGGCGGTCCACCACCACCATCACGGTGGTGCGCCGTCCGGGGGCCATGCGCCCCGGGCCGGCCGGTCCGCGCTTCGCGTCGCTCGGTGTCGTGGTCATCGGGTCCTCCTCGGGTTCCGCGACCCGCTCGCCGGGTCCGGTGCCACCGAGGCTAGGAAGCGCCGGCGCCGGTGCGGCCGGGCCCGCCGCGGCCCGGGGCGCGGCAGGCCCGGGCCGGGACACTGTGGAGTGGCCGCCCCGAGGGGCTGTGGACGCCGGGCGGCGGCCGTGCACCGCGCCGCTAGGGTGGGGGCATGGCAACCACCGACATCACCGAGGCCGACTTCGAGAAGACCCTCACCGACCACGAGATCGTCCTCGTGGACTTCTGGGCCGACTGGTGCGGCCCCTGCAAGCGCTTCGCCCCCGTCTACGAGGAGGTCTCCGGCCGCCACGAGGACGTCGTGTTCGCCAAGGTGGACACCGAGGCCGAGCGGGGACTGGCCGCGGCCGCCAACATCACCTCCATCCCCACGCTGATGGCCTTCCGGGACAAGGTCCTCGTCTACGCCCAGCCCGGGGCGGTCAACGCCACGCAGCTCGAGGAGCTCGTCACCGCGGTCAAGGGCCTGGACATGGACGATGTCCGCGAGCAGGTGGCCAAGGCCCGGAACGAGGGCTGAACCGCCCCGCCGGTGGCCGCCCCGGCCTCCGCCACCCCGCCGGCCGGCTCAGCGGCCGCGGTGGTCCGCCGGGGCCAGCCGAGGGCCGAAGCGGCTGAACCGGTAGCCGGCCAGGCCGATCAGCCGCACCACCCGTTGCCGGTGGCCCGCGTACGGGGCCAGCAGGCGCAGCATGCCGGCGTCGTCCGTGCGGCGGCCCGTGAGCGCCTCGCCCACGTGGTGGGCCAGGTGGAAGTCACCCACGGCCACCGTGTCCGGTGCCCCGTGGGTGCGCTGGACCGTCTCCGCCGCCGTCCACGGGCCCAGGCCCGGCACCGAGCACAACCGGGCGACCACGGAGCCCGGGTCGTCCTCGGCGCCCAGGGGCTGCGCGCCCAGCCGGTCCAGGGCGCGGGCCCGCTCGGCCACCCGCAGCATGGCCCGCGACTGCGCCGGCTGCACCCAGCCGGCGTGCCACTCCCAGCTCGGCACCCGGCGTACCGCCTCCGCGGTCGGGGCCAGGCGCATCCCCTCGGGGGCGGGGGCGGGCGGGAGGTCGCCGTACCGGCGCACGAGCCATCGCCAGCCGGACCGGGCCTGGTCGTGCGTGACCTTCTGCTCGAGCACCACCATGAGCAGCTGGTCGACCACGCGGCCCGTCGCCGGCAGGCGCAGCCCCGGATGGGCCCGGCGGGCCCGCACCACGGCGGCGGGCAGTCCCGGAACGCCCGCGGCGAGCAGGGCATCGAGGCCGGACCAGTCGTCGTCGAGCCCCAGCAGGGCCGGCGCCGCGGCCACCGCGGCCCGCGCCCCCGGCCCCCAGGCCAGCACGGGGACGCGCCCCGGTTCGTGGGGGGAGGCGGCGGGCCGCACGAGCAGCGTCACGGGGTCCCCGGTGCCCGGCTGGCGGAAGACGAGCCACACCCCCTCCGGCCGGGACTGCACGGTCGGGTCCGCGTGCCCGCGCTGGAGCACCCCCAGGGTCAGGCGCACGTCCACGGGCGCCCCGGGCTCCAGGACCGCCGCGGCATCCGGGGCCGGCAGCGGGCCGATCGGGGGCAGGGAGGGCATGTCACCATTCTCCCGCACCGGCTGGTGCACCGCGCCGCCGCACCGCCCCTCGCCGCCGCGCCTCGCCGCCGGCGCGCCGCCGCCAGTCCCCGCCGGTCACGCGGATTCACGCTATTGTCCCCGCGCGCGGACCCGGCGGTAGCGTGGGGCGCATGACAGAGGAGATGCACTACGCCGAGAACGTCCTCGGGCTGATCGGCAACACCCCGCTGGTGAGGCTCAACAAGGTCACGGAGGGCATCAGGGCCACCGTCCTGGTCAAGCCCGAGTACCTCAATCCCGGCGGGTCGGTGAAGGACCGCATCGCCCTGAAGATGATCGAGAACGCCGAGGCCGAGGGCCGGCTGGCCCCGGGCGGCACCGTGGTGGAGCCCACCTCCGGCAACACCGGCGTGGGCCTGGCCCTCGTGGCCCAGCTCAAGGGCTACCACTCCGTGTTCGTCACCCCGGACAAGGTCGGCCAGGAGAAGCGGGACGTGCTGCGCGCCTACGGCGCCGAGGTGGTCGTGACGAAGACCTCCGTGGCCCCGGAGTCGGAGGAGTCCTACTACGGCGTGGCCAACCGCCTCGAGCGGGACATCCCGGGCGCCTACCAGCCCAACCAGTTCTTCAACCCCTCGGCCCCGCAGTCGCACTACGAGACGACCGGCCCCGAGATCTGGCGGGACACCGCCGGGCGCATCACCCACTTCGTCGTCGGCGCCGGCACCGGCGGCACCGTCACGGGCACCGGCCGGTACCTCAAGGAGGTCTCGGCCGACCGCGCGTCGGGCCCCGTGCGGGTCGTGGTCGCGGACCCGGACGGCTCCATCTACTCCGGCGGCACCGGCCGGCCGTACTTCGTCGAGGGCGTGGGTGAGGACATGATGCCCGGCAACTACGACCCCTCCGTCCCGGACGAGGTCATCGCCGTGGACGACGCCGCCTCCTTCGAGATGACGCGCCGGCTGGCCGCCGAGGAGGGGCTGCTCGTGGGCGGGTCCTCCGGGATGGCCGTCGTCGCCGGGCTGCGCGCGGCACGGGACCTCGGCGAGGACGACGTCATGGTCATCCTGCTGCCGGACTCCGGCCGCGGGTACCTCGGCAAGATCTTCAACGCGTCCTGGATGGACGAGATGGGCTTCGAGACCACGGCGGCCGAGTCCGTGCTGCCCGCCGGCGGCGTGCCCGGGGGAGTGCCCGACGGCGGCGCCCCGGCCACCGCGGGGGCGGCACCGGGCGCGCCGGCCGGCTCGGCCGCGGCCGGCTGGGAGGGCACCGTGGGCGACCTGCTCGCGGCGAAGTCCTCGCTGCTGCCCGCCTCCCTGCCGGCCGTGGTGACCGCGCCCAAGGACGCCACGATCGCCGAGGCGATCTCCACCATGAACCGCTACGGCGTGGACGCGCTGCCCGTGGTCGGCGCCCCGCGCGACGACCTGCGGGTGGGGGAGGTGCTCGGCTCGGTGACCGTGGCCGGGCTCAGCGACCTGCTCGCCTCCGGCGCGGCCCGCCCCGCGGACACCGTCCTGGAGCACGCCGGCCCGGCCCTGCCGCGCCTCAACGTGCACTCCACCCTGGCCCGGGCCCGCGAGGCCCTGCGCTCCGCCCCCGCCGTGATGGCCACCCGCAACGGCGTGGTGGCCGGCATCATCACCCTGCACGACCTCCTGGCCCGCGTGGCCCGGTGACCCGAAAGGACCCGTCATGACCGAACGCGCCGCTGAGCCCGCCGAGACCGTCCAGACCGACCGTCCCGCCGGGGAGGGCGACTACGACCACACCCTCCACCCCACCGCCGGGTTCAACACCCGCGCCATCCACGCCGGCCAGGCCTTCGAGCCGGTCACCGGCGCCGTGGTGCCGCCCGTGCACCTGTCCACCACGTACGCCCCGGAGCGGGTCGGCAGCCTCCGCCACGGCTACGACTACGGCCGCGGCACCAACCCCACGCGCGACTCCCTGCAGGAGCAGCTCGCCGCGCTCGAGGGCGGCGTGGAGGGCACCGCGCGCGCCTTCACCTTCGGCTCCGGCCTCGCGGCGGAGAACGCCCTGATCCACGCGGTGGCCGCCCCCGGCGCGCACATCGTGATGGGCAACGACGTCTACGGCGGCACCTACCGCCTCATCAACCGGGTCCTCGGCCCGTGGGGCGTGGGCCACACGGTGGTCGACATGGGGGACGTGTCCGCCGTGGAGCAGGCCCTGGCCGCCTCCGGGGCCGGGATCCTGTGGCTGGAGACCCCCTCGAACCCGATGATGAAGATCTCGGACATCGCCGCCCTGGCGGACGCCGCGCACGCCGCCGGCGCCCTGCTGGTGGTGGACAACACCTTCGCCACGCCCTACCTGCAGCTGCCCCTGGAACTGGGCGCCGACGTCGTGGTGCACTCCACGACCAAGTACATCGGCGGACACTCGGACGTGATCGGCGGGGCCGTGGTGGTCGAGGACCCGGAGCTGGCCGAGAAGGTGCAGTTCCAGCAGTTCGCCGCGGGTGCCGTCAACGGCCCGCTGGACGCCTACCTCACCACGCGGGGCCTGAAGACCCTCGGCGTGCGCATGGACCGGCACACCGCCAACGCCGGCACGATCGCCACGTGGCTGCAGGACCGTCCGGGCGTGGAGCGCGTGCTCTACCCGGGCCTGGCGGACCACCCGGGCCACGAGCTGGCCACGCGGCAGATGCGCGGCTACGGCGGCATGGTCTCGGTGCAGTTCACCGGCGGCGCGGCGGCCGCCAAGCAGGTGGCCGAGACCACCCGGCTGTTCCAGCTGGCCGAGTCGCTCGGCGGCGTCGAGTCGCTCATGAACTACCCGGCCGAGATGACGCACGCCTCCGTGGCCGGCACCGAGCTCGCCGTGCCGGACAACCTCGTGCGCCTGTCCGTGGGCATCGAGGACGTGGCCGACCTGATCGACGACCTCGACCGGGCGATCAGCGCGCTCTGAGCGTCCCGGCCCGGGCCCCGTCCCGGCCCCGTGCGCCGGGTCCCGGGCGGCATCTGCCGCCCGGGATTCAGCGCAGCCGCCGGCGCACCGGCGGCAGCCACAGCAGCGCCGCGCCGGTGAGCAGCACCACGGCGATCGCGACCAGCAGCGGGTGCCCGCGCAGGATGAGCGGCACCCCGACGAGCACGGCGATGCCCGTCAGGAGCCCGGCCGCCCCGCGCCGGGAGCGCAGCAGCTGCACGGTGCCCGCGCCGGTGGCGAGCGCGAGGACCCCCGTCAGCCCGGCGAGCACGTACTGCCCGGTGCGGCCCGCGAGCGGGTCGCGCAGCAGGTAGCCGTCCGGGCCGAGCACGGGGCCCTCGGCGACCGGCTGGGACGTCCCCGCGAGGACGAAGGAGGCGGTGAGCAGCGCGAACAGCACCGTGACCAGCGCCCACCACCAGCGCGCGGTGCGCAGCAGCGCGGAGGGGCCGACGGCGGCCGCGCGGGACCCCCGGTCGGCGCCGGCACCGGCCTCGGCGCCGCCCTGGGGACCGGTGCCGGGACCGGCGGCCCGGGCGTCGCGGTCGCGGCGCGCCGTGGACGACGCCGTGGACCGCGACCCGGACGGCGCCGTGGACGGCGGGGTGGCTGCCGCGGCGTCCCGCGCGTCCTGCCGGCTCGCGTCGAGGAAGGCGCGCGTGGCCCGGCCGGCGGCGCGGGCGTAGCGGTGCTGGGGGGCCTCGTGGGGGTTCTGTTCGGGCACGGGTCGAGCCTAGCCGTCGGGGCGGTCCGGCCCATGCGCTAGACTGGTGAGCACCATTCCGGTCAGAACCCCTGTGCATGCCCGAGAGGGCATCGAGTTGTGTGGCCCCACCCGACAGAGTGTCGGGGCAGCGGGCGGCCGGTCCTTCACACCCCCAGCCGTTCCTCCGTCGAGGACGTGGCCCGCCCGTGCGGTGCCCACGATCGCGGAACCGGCCGGGCGGGGACCGCCAGGTGATATGGGACGGGCGTGACGTTGGACCACGCCTCGGGGAGCGCCGGAGAGAATGCAGTCCGCTGCGCCGCGGCATCCAACCGGCCGCCGACCCGATCCCCAGAAGGAATCACCGTGTCCGAGAACACCACCGTGCCCACCCCTGCCTTCGCCGACCTCGGCATCGACGCCCGCGTGCTCGCCGCCGTCGAGGACCTCGGCTACGAGACCCCCTCGCCGATCCAGGCCGAGACCATCCCGCTGCTGCTCGCCGGGCGCGACGTCGTCGGCCTGGCCCAGACCGGCACCGGCAAGACCGCGGCCTTCGCCGTGCCCGCCCTGTCCCGGCTCGCCGAGCTCGCGGACGTCAACGGCCCCGCGGACAGCCCCCAGGTCCTCGTGCTGGCCCCCACGCGCGAGCTGGCCCTGCAGGTCGCCGAGGCCTTCACCAGCTACGCCAAGCACCTCAAGGGCGTCACCGTGCTGCCCGTGTACGGCGGCGCGCCCTACGGCCCGCAGCTGTCCGGCCTGCGCCGCGGCGCCCAGGTCGTGGTCGGCACCCCCGGCCGCGTGATCGACCACCTCGAGAAGGGCTCCCTGGACCTGTCCGACCTGCAGTACATGGTCCTGGACGAGGCCGACGAGATGCTGCGCATGGGCTTCGCCGAGGAGGTCGACCGCATCCTGGCCGCCACGCCCTCCGGCAAGCAGACGGCGCTGTTCTCGGCCACCATGCCGCGCGCCATCCAGCGGATCTCCGGCAAGTACCTCAACGACCCGGTCGAGGTGACCGTGGCCGCCAAGAACACCACCGCCGGCAACATCCGCCAGCGCTTCCTGCAGGTGACCCACCAGTGGAAGCTCGAGGCCATGACCCGCATCCTCGAGACCGAGGAGCACGACGGCGTCATCGCCTTCGTGCGCACCCGCAACGCCACCGAGGAGCTCACCACCAAGCTCAACGCCCGCGGCTTCCGCGCCGCGGCGATCTCCGGCGACGTCGCGCAGAACCAGCGCGAGAAGACCGTGGAGAACCTGCGCGCCGGCCGCGTGGACATCCTCGTGGCCACGGACGTGGCCGCCCGCGGCCTGGACGTGGAGCGCATCAGCCACGTCATCAACTACGACATCCCGCACGACACGGAATCCTACGTGCACCGCATCGGCCGCACCGGCCGCGCGGGCCGCTCCGGGGACGCCGTGCTGTTCATGACCCCGCGGGAGAAGTACCTGCTGCGCTCCATCGAGAAGGCCACGCGCCAGACCGTCGAGCAGATGCACATGCCCTCCGTGGCGGACGTGAACTCCTCCCGCCTGGGCAAGTTCAGCACCCAGATCACCGAGACCCTCTCCGAGGGCGACCTGGACGTGTTCCGCGAGCTCGTGGACTCCTACGTGGCCGAGCACGAGGTGGCCCCCGAGGACGTCGCCGCGGCGCTGGCCAAGATGGCCCAGGGCGGGCGCCCACTGCTCACCGAGGAGCCGGACCTGCCGCCGGTGCGCATGGCCCGTGGCGACCGCGACGACCGCGGCGAGCGGGACGGGCGCGGCTCGCGCGGCCCCCAGCGCGGCCCGGCCGAGGGCAACGCCACCTACCGGATCGCGCTGGGCCGCCAGGACCGCGTCCAGCCGGGCAACATCGTCGGCGCGCTGGCCAACGAGGCCGGGCTGCGCTCGAACCAGATCGGGCACATCGACATCCGCTCCAACCACTCCCTCGTGGAGCTGCCGGCGGACCTGACCGGCCAGCAGTGGGACGCCCTGGGCAACACCACCATCAACGGCCGTCCGATCGAGCTGCAGCTGGACACCGGCCGGCCCACGCGCGCCGAGCGCGAGGGCAAGCCGTTCCGCTCCGGCGGCGGCTCCAAGGGCGGTTTCAAGGGCGGCCACAAGGGCGGCGGCTTCAAGGGCGGTTTCAAGGGCAGGAAGTCCTTCGACCGCCCCTCCCGCGACCGGTACTGACCGGCTCCTGACGTGGGGCTTTGCCTCGATTTCGCATCCGCGGGAATCGCTGGTAGAGTTTCACGTCGTTGCCCCGATAGCTCAGTGGTAGAGCGCCATCTTGGTAAGATGGAGGTCCCGGGATCGATTCCCGGTCGGGGCTCTGGGATGAGGGCCCGTGCGCAGTCAGTATCCGCGGCACGGGCGCTCTCATTTCATGGCGGCGTAGCTCAGCTGGTTAGAGCGCACGACTCATAATCGTGAGGTCGGGGGATCGAGTCCCCCCGCCGCTACGGACAAGGACCCGGATCCCCTTCGAGGGGTCCGGGTCCTTTCTCGTCTCGCCGTACTTCGCGCCTGTGGGTCAGCGGCCCAGGGGGGCGGTGGACATCGCCGGTGCCTTCGGCTGGCGGACGGCGCCGGTGCGGTGGTGGGTGCCGTAGAGGGTGAGGCCCACGAAGGCCAGCCCGCCGACGAGGTTGCCCAGGACGGTGGGGATCTCGTTCCAGACGAGGTAGTCCATGAGGGAGAACTCCGCGCCGAGCAACAGCCCGGCGGGGAAGAGGAACATGTTGACGATCGAGTGCTCGAAGCCCATGGAGAAGAACAGCATGACGGGCATCCACATGATCAGGGCCTTCCCGGTGGTGGACCGGGACATGAAGGCGGCGACCACGCCGGTGGACACCATCCAGTTGCACAGCACGCCACGGATGAAGAGGGTGAGCATCCCCCCGGCGCCGTGCTCGGCGTAGCCGACGGTGCGCCCCTCGCCGATGGAGCCGATCTGCTGGGCGACCTCGTTCGGCGGCGAGCTGAAGCCGTAGGTCATGACCACCGTCATCATGACGGCGACGAGGACGGCGCCGGCGAGGTTCCCGGTGAACACCAGCCCCCAGTTCCGCAGCAGCCCGGGGAGTGTCACTCCCGGCCTCCGGTCGATCCAGGCCAGCGGCACCAGCGTGAACACCCCGGTGAGCAGGTCGAAGCCGAGCAGGTAGAGCAGGATGAAGCCGACCGGGAACAGCAGTGCACCGAGGAGCGCGATGCCCGTCTGCACCGTGACGGTGATGGCGAAGGCGGCGGCGAGCGCCAGGATCGCGCCGGCCATGAACGAGCGGATCAGGGTGTCCCGGGTGCTCATGAAGACCTTGGCCTCGCCGGCGTCGATCATCGTCTTGACGAAGTCTGGGGGGCTCACATAGGACATCGGTCATCACTCCAGCTGTCAGGGGTACCAAGGGGCGCCGGTGGTCCCGGCGTGCTCGGAAATCTACGGAGTCGGCGTTTCCCGGGCGTTTCCGGGACCGTGACGGGGCCGTAAAACCCCTTTCTCACCCCCGTGCGGGCCCGGTGAGGCGGAGGGGAACCGCTAGACGGCAAGCCGGTAGCCCCGCTTGACCACGGTGGTCACGAGCCCGGGCACCGGCAGCTGTCGTCTCAGCCGCCAGACCAGCATCTCAAGGGCGTGCTCGGACTCGCACTGCCGCAGGACCGCCACGAGCTGGGCGCGGGTCAGCACGGCGCCCCGCGCGGCCGCCAGTTCACGCAGCAGCGCGAGGGGACCGGGCGGGAGCCGGACCGGTTCGGCCGCGTGCCCGGGCACGTGCACCTGGTCGCCGCGGATCTCCAGGGGGCCCAGGCGGGTGTCCACGCGCAGGACCCCCTGCTGCTCCAGGTGCTCGCACACCAGCCGGATCATGGCACCCAGGCGCCAGCGGGAGGGGACCAGCGGGCGCAGCCCGGCCTCGTGCAGCGGCCCGGCGGTCACGGTCCCGACGACGGCCGTCGCCACGTCCGCCCGGAGCGCCTCGAGGAGGCACCCCAGGCGCCCGTACTGCTGGGCGACGGCGAGGAAGGCCTCGACGGCGGGGGCGGCCGTGAAGGTGAGCACGTCGAGCCGGCGGTCGGCGGCGGCGTCGATCATCCGCAGCAGGTCCGAGTCCTCCGCCGGGCGCGCCCACGTGTAGGGCATCACGGTCAGCACCCGGGCCCCGGCCTCCTCGAGGCGGGAGACCTGCTGGTGGTCGAGCATGCCGTGCAGTTGGAAGGCCACCGTGCGTCCCGCAATGTCCCGCTCCAGCAGCAGGTCCACGAGGGAGGCGGTCCGTTCGTCGTCCGGGGCGCCGACGTCGTCCAGGCCGGCGGCGCGGACGGCACCGCGGGCCTTGGGCCCTCGGACGAGGATCGCGGCGGCCGCGAGGGCGCGGTGGAGCTCGGTGCCGAGCCCGTAGGCGTCGGCGGCCTCGGTCCAGCGTCGCATCCCGTAGGCCGTGGTGACCACCGCGTAGTCCGGCCGGGCCTCGATGACCCGGCGCGTGTCCCGGTGCAGGGTGACGGACTCCGTCAGGGGGGCGATCCGCAGGGCCGGGGCGTGCATCACCTCGGCGCCGCGCCGCCGGAAGGCGCAGATGAGCTCGTCGCTGCGCCGGTCGGAGGTGACACCGATGCGGAACCCGGCCAGGGTCTGCGGCAGCGCCGCGGCGGGGTCGCTCATGCGGCCCCTGCCACCCCGGCCAGCTCCCGCAGCCGCTCCTCGGCCCCGGGCGCCAGCCGCACGACCTCGCCGATCACCAGGACGGCGGGGGAGCGCATGCCCTGTACGGCGGAGGCGGTGAGGATCTCCGCGAGCGGGGCGATGCAGACCCGCTGCCGCTCGGTGCACCCGCGCTCCACGATCCCCACGGGCGTCCGGGGGTCCATCCCGTGCCGCACCAGCCCGGCGGCCGTGTGGCCGAGGGCGGCCATGCCCATGAGCACGACGACGGTCCCGCCCAGCTGCGCCAGCCCGGCCAGTTCCCCCTCGCCGAGCGGGTCGTGGCCGGACACCACCGTGAACGCCCTGCTCAGTCCGCGCGCGGTCACCGGGATCCCCGCCGCGCCCGGGGCGGCCACGGCGGAGGTGATGCCCGGGACCACGGTCACCGGGACCCCGGCCTCCTGGCAGGCCGCCACCTCCTCGCTGCCGCGGCCGAGGACGAACGGGTCCCCGCCCTTGAGCCGGGCCACGCGCAGTCCGGCCAGTGCCGAGGCCACGATCAGCCGGTTGATCTGCGCCTGCGGGACCCGGTGGTGCCCGGGGTGCTTGCCGACGTCGACCAGGCGGGCCCGCGGCGCCCACGCGGCCAGGTCGTCCGTGGGGGCGAGCCGGTCGTAGTACACCACGTCGGCGTGGGCCAGCACGCGCAGCGCGCGCACCGTCAGCAGGTCCGCCGCCCCGGGACCGGCGCCGATGAGGGTGACCGTCCCGGGCCCCGGGCCGCTCACCGTGCACCCCGCACGGGGATGCGCGGTCCGGAGAGGGCCACGGGTCCCGTCCCGTCCGGTTCCCCGGGCTCCGCCGGGGCGTTGACGAAGCCGCGGAACCGCCGCAGCCGCTCGGGGTCCTCGAGGGTGGCGGCCCACTCGTCCCGGTAGGCCTCCAGGTGGTCGGCGACCACCCGTTCCAGGTGCGCGGCGATGCCGAGGGAGTCCCGCACCACCACGTCGCGCACGTGGTCGAGCCCGCCGGGCAGCTCCTCCATCCAGCGGGCCGTGCGCTGGAGGCGCTCGGCGGTGCGGATGTAGTAGACGACGTAGCGGTCGATGTACCGCAGCAGCGTCGTGTCGTCGAGGTCCTTGGCCAGCAGCCTCGCGTGGGCCGGGGTGGCCCCGCCGTTGCCGCCCACGTAGAGGTTCCACCCCTCGGACGTGGCGATCACGCCGACGTCCTTGCCGCGCGCCTCGGCGCACTCCCGGGCGCAGCCGGAGACGCCGAACTTCATCTTGTGCGGGCTCCGCAGGCCGCGGTAGCGCTCCTCCAGCCGGACGGCCATGGCCACCGAGTCCTGCACCCCGTAGCGGCACCACGTCGAGCCCACGCAGGACTTCACGTTGCGCAGGGCCTTGCCGTAGGCCTGGCCGGACTCGAAGCCGGCGTCCACGAGGCGCCGCCAGATCCGGGGCAGCTGGTCCAGGGTGGCCCCGAACAGGTCGATCCGCTGGGCGCCGGTGATCTTGGTGTAGAGCCCGTACTCCCGGGCCACCTCGGCGATCACCGCGAGCTTCTCCGGCGTGATCTCGCCGGCGGGGATGCGGGGGACCACCGAATAGGTGCCGTCCTTCTGGAGGTTCGCCAGCGCCCGGTCGTTGGTGTCCTGCAGCCCCGCCCGGTCGCCGTCGAGGATGTACTCGCCGTGCAGGGTGGCCAGCACGGAGGCCGCCACCGGCTTGCAGATGTCACAGCCGAGGTTCGCGGCCGGGTCCGCAGGGGTGCCGAAGCGGGCCACGATCTCGCCGAAGCTCCTCAGCCGGGTGGCCTGCACGGCCTCGAACAGTCCGGACCGGGACAGGGCGAAGTGCTCGCACAACGCGGTGGAGACCTCCATCCCCAGCACGGCCAGTTGGCCCTCCATGACCTTCTGCGCCGCGGGCAGGCAGGAACCGCACTGGGTCCCCACCCCGGTGCAGGCCTTGAGGCCCGCCAGGTCCGGGCACCCGCCGCACACGGCCCGGCGCAGGTCCCCGGCGCTGACGTCGCGGCAGGAGCAGACCTGGGCCTCGTCCGGCAGCGCCAGGTCCGCCGGCGCCCCGTGGCCGGCGGCGGAGAGGAAGGCCCCCGCCTCGCCCGGCAGCTCGCGTCCGAGCATGGGGCGCAGCGCCGCGTAGGGGGTGGCGTCCCCCACGAAGATCCCGCCGAGCAGCGTGCGGGCGTCCTCGGAGACCACGAGCTTCTGGTAGGTCCCGCCGACCGGGTCCGCGTAGACGACCTCCAGCGCGCCCTCGGCCGCGGCGAAGCCGTCCCCGAAGGTGGCCACGTCCAGCCCGGAGAGCTTGAGCTTGGCGGCCGTGTCGAAGCCGGGGAAGGTCCCGGTGCCGCCACAGAGCCGGTCGGCGACCACCTCGGCCATCGCGGTGGCCGGGGCCACCAGGCCCACGCACTGCCCGCCGAAGCTGGCCGCCTCCCCGATCGCCCAGACGTGCGGGGCCGAGGTCGCACAGGTCTCGTCGATCGCGAACCCGCCCCGGGGGCCGAGCTCCAGCACCCCGGCGCCGAGCTCGTCGCGCGGGGTGATGCCGGTGGCCGCCACCACGAGGTCCACGGCGATGTCGTCCCCGGAGCCGAAGCGCAGCAGCGGTCCCTCCAGGGCAAGGGGACGCTCGCCGAGCCTCAGCACGTACCCCTGCCCCCGCAGCAGCCGGTTGAGGGTGCGCCCGCCGGACTCGTCCAGCTGGGCGTTCATGACCCAGGGGCGGGAGTGGACCACGGTCACGTCCGCGCCCAGCGCCCTGAGCCCGCCGGCGGCCTCCAGGCCCAGCAGGCCGCCGCCGATCACGGCGGCCCGGGGCGCGCGTCCCAGCCGGCCGCCCAGCTCGGCCACCTGCCCGCGCAGGCGGTCGACGTCGTCGATGGTCCGGTAGACCACCATGTCCCCGGCCCCGGGGATCGGCGGCCGGGCGGCGTCGCTGCCGGTGGCCAGGACCAGTTCGTCCCAGCCGACGGTGTCGCCGTCCGCGGTGGCCAGGGTGCGGGCCGCGGGGTCGATGCCGGTGACCCGGCAGCCCGTCCGCAGGCCCACGCGAGGATCGTCCCAGGGGCCGGGGCCCAGGGGGAGGTCGTCGCCCGCGTCCAGGAAGCGACGGGAGAGCGCCACGCGGTCGTAGGGCGCCCACCGCTCCTCCGTGAAGACGGACACCCGCAGGTCCTCCTCGCGGGCCAGCAGGGCCTCCACCAGCCGGTGGGCGGCGGGCCCGCCGCCCACCACGGCCACGGTCCGGTTCGTTCGTCCGATCGGTCGCACAGTCATGGGTCCATCCCCTCGCGTCGTCTCGCGCCGTCGCGCGTCGATGGGCCACCACGCTATGGGCGGGCCGTTTCCCGGCCGTGTCCCCGGTGTAACGGCTCGATGTCGCGCCCCTCACCGGTCCGCGGGCACCCCCGGAGGACACCGTTGCACGGACGAAACATCCCGGACGACGAGGGGAAACACCGGCTTCCTACGGTGGGTCCATGACCCTCACCGCGATCCACCCAGCGTCCAGCACTGCCGCCCGGCCCGTCCTCGCCACCGCGAGTCCGTCAGTCCGGTCCTGGCACCCGGTCTGTCCCCTGGACCGGCTCGAGCCCCTGTGGGCCGAGGCCGCCCTCGTGGCCGGTCAGCAGGTCGCCCTGGTGCGGCTGCCCTCCGACGAGGTGCTCGCCGTGTCCCACTGGGATCCCTACGCGCACGCCCCCGTCATGGCCCGCGGGATCGTCGGCTCCCGCGGCGGGCGGCCCACCCTGGCCTCACCCCTGCACAAGCAGGTCTACGACCTCGGCACGGGGCAGTGCCTCACCGACCCCGGCCTGCGGCTCGCCACGTTCGGCGTGCGGGTCCGGGACCGGATCGTCGAGGTCCGCGCCGCGTGAGGGACATGCCGGCGCTCATCGCCGTCTCCCACGGCACGGCGGACCCCGCGGGCCGGGCACGGATCGCCGAGCCCGTGGTGGGGCGCTACCGCGTTACCGTGGAGGGGTGTTCACTCCCTGGGACCACGGCTCGACCGCCTACCGCACCACGCTGCTGACCGGCACCGGCCTCATCCTGCTCGGCATCATCCTCTCCGTGCTCGGCGCCCTGGCCTCCGCCCTGCCGCTGCAGTGGACGGCGCTCGTGCTGATCGGCGCCGGCCTCGTCACGCACCTCGCGGCCCAGGTGCTCCGGATCCGGGACGCCCGCCGCCGGCACCGGCCCGCGGACCGGTAGTCTGGGGACGGCCCAGCAACCCGAGACCAGGAGGACCGCCGCGTGAGCGTCAACCCGGACCTGCAGGGGCGGAGCTACCCGCCCACCGCGCCCTACGCCGTCGGGCGGGAGAAGATCCGGGAGTTCGCCGCCGCCGTGCAGGCCGCGCACCCCGCGCACGCGGACGTGGAGGCGGCCCGGGCCCTGGGCCACGCCGACCTGGTCGCCCCGCCCACCTTCGCCGTCGTCCTCGCCCAGCGCGCCGAGCAGGCGGTGGTGCAGGACCCGGACTCGGGCATCGACTTCTCCCGCGTGGTCCACGCGGACGAGCGCTTCACCCACCACCGGCCCATCGTGGCCGGCGACGAGCTGGTCGCCACCGCCACCGTGGAGGCCGTGAAGTCCCTCGGCGGGCACTCGATGGTCACCACGCGCGCCGACATCGCCACCGTGGCCGGGGAACCGGTCAGCACCGTGCGGTCCACCCTCCTGGTCCGCGGAGAGGACGCCTGATGCCCGCCACCCCCGCCAAGGGCGAGTCCATCGGGACCGCCACCGTCCACCTCGAGCGCGCCGACCTGGTCCGCTACGCCGGCGCCTCGGGGGACTTCAACCCCATCCACTGGTCCGAGTCCATGGCGCGCGCCGTGGGGCTGCCCGGGGTGATCGCCCACGGCATGCTGACGATGGGCACCGCCGTGCAGCTCGTCACCGACTGGTGCGGGGACCCCGGCGCCGTGGTGGACTACCAGACCCGCTTCACCCAGATGGTGCCGGTCCCCGAGGACGGCGGCGCCGACCTCGAGGTCTCCGGGAAGGTCGGGGCCGTGAACGACGACGGCACGGTCCGGATCGACCTGGCGGTCACCACCGGCGGGACGAAGGTGCTCACGAAGGCGCAGGCGCTGGTCCGGCTGGGCGAGCGGTGAGGCTCGCCGAGCACACCACGAGCCGCGTGGGCGGCCCGGCCGGGCACTGGGTCACCGCGGCCTCCGAGGAGGCCGCCGTCGAGGCCGTCCGGCGGGCCGACGACGCCGGCACGCCCCTGCTCGTGCTCGGCGGCGGGTCCAACGCCCTGGTGGCCGACGCCGGCTTCCCCGGCACCGTGGTCCACCTCGCCTTCGCCGGCATCGAGCAGCGGTCCGGCGGGATCCTGCGCCTGGCCGCCGGCCAGGACTGGGACGAGGCCGTGGCGTGGACCGTGGAGCACGGGTTGTCCGGCCTCGAGGCGCTCTCCGGCATCCCCGGCTCCGCCGGGGCCACCCCCGTGCAGAACGTGGGCGCGTACGGGGCGGACGTCTCCCAGTGCCTCGTCGCGGTCCGGGCCTGGGACCGGCGGGCCGGGGCCGTCGTGGAGCTCTCCGCCGCCGAGCTGGGGTTCGGCTACCGGGACTCGGTCATCAAGCGCACCCTGGCCCCTGCCGAGGGCGCCGCCACGCCGCGCTGGGTGGTGCTCTCCGTGGACTTCCGGCTGCGGGAGGCCGGCGAGGTGGCCCCCGTGCGCTACGCCCAGCTGGCGCGGGCCCTGGGCGTGGCGGAGGGCGAGCACGCCCCGCTGCGGGCCGTGCGCGAGCAGGTGCTCGCGCTGCGCGCGGGCAAGGGCATGGTGCTCGACGCCGCGGACCCGGACACGTGGTCCACGGGCTCGTTCTTCACGAACCCGATCGTCCCGGAGGCGGTCCGGTCGCGGCTGCCCGAGGGTGCCCCGGCCTTCGGCGCGGGGGAGGGGCACGTCAAGCTCTCGGCCGCGTGGCTGATCGAGCACGCCGGCTTCGGCCGGGGCTTCGGGCTCGGGGCGGGCGAGGCGCACCTGGCCGGGGGCCGGGCGTCGCTGTCCACCAAGCACACGCTCGCGGTGACGAACCGGGGGTCGGCCACGGCCGAGGACCTGCTGGCGATCGCGCGCACGGTGCGCGACGGCGTCGAGGAGGCCTGGGGCGTGCGGCTGCACCCCGAGCCGGTCCTCGTGGGGTGCACGCTGTGATCCCGGAGACGCACCGCCCCTACACCGCCGCCGCGGACCGCTACGCGGGCACCGAGTACCGCCGGGTGGGCGCCAGCGGCCTGCTGCTGCCGCCCATCAGCCTCGGGCTGTGGTGGAACTTCGGGGACAACCGGCCCTTCGACGTCCAGCGCGAGGTCCTGCGGCACGCCGTGGACCACGGCATCACGCACTTCGACCTGGCCAACAACTACGGACCGCCGTACGGCGCCGCGGAGGAGAACCTCGGGCGCCTGCTGCGCACCGACTTCCGGCCCTACCGCAACGAGCTCGTCATCTCCTCCAAGGCCGGCTGGGACATGTGGCCGGGCCCGTACGGGAACCTGGGGTCGCGGAAGTACCTCATCGCCTCCGCCGAGGAGTCCCTGCAGCGGCTGGGGCTGGACTACGTGGACATCTTCTACTCCCACCGCGCGGACCCGGACACGCCCGTGGAGGAGACCGTCGGCGCGCTCGACACGCTCGTGCGCCAGGGCAAGGCCCTGTACGTGGGGATCTCCTCCTACTCGGCCGAGCGCACCCGGGCCGCGGCCGCCGTCGCCCGGGAGCTGGGGACGCCGCTGGTCATCCACCAGCCGGCGTACTCGCTGCTGAACCGCTGGGTGGAGGACGGGCTGCTGGACACCCTGGCGCGGGAGGGGATGGGCTCGATCGCCTTCACCCCGCTGGCCCAGGGCCTGCTCACGGACAAGTACCTCGCCGATCCGGCCGCCGTGCCCGGCGGCGGGCGCGGCTCGCTGGCCGGCCACGTCACCGAGGAGAACCTGGCGCGGGCCCGGGCCCTGGCCGGGGTGGCCGCCGAGCGCGGCCAGAGCCTGGCCCAGCTGGCCATCGCGTGGCTGCTGCGCGAGGGCGGGGTCACCTCCGTGCTGCTGGGCGCCTCCTCCACGGCCCAGCTGGACGAGAACCTCGGCGCACTGGCGAACACGGCCTTCACCGACGAGGAGCTGGCCCGGATCGACGCGATCGCCGGCCGGGAGTCCTCCATCGACCTGTGGGACGTGTCCTCCTCGATCTAGCCCCCGGTCCGGGCCCGGCCCGGTTCCCGGTCCGGCCCGGGACGACGACGGCGGCGGGCACCCGTGGGGGCCCGCCGCCGTCGTGCGGAGGAGGTCGGTGGGGGGCCGTGCCCTAGAGGTTGCCGGTGGCGATCATCAGCATGCGGCGCACGGGCTCGGCGGCACCCCACAGCAGCTGGTCGCCCACGGTGAACGCGGAGAGGTACTCGGGGCCCATCTCGAGCTTGCGCAGCCGGCCCACCGGGATGTCCATGGAGCCGGAGGCGGCCACGGGGGTCAGGCGCTCCACGGAGGCCTCCTTGGTGTTCGGCACCAGGCGCACCCACTCGTTGTCCCCGGCGACGATCTGCTCGATCTCGTCCAGCGGCACGTCCCGCGTGAGCTTGAGGGTGAGGGCCTGGGAGTGCGAGCGCAGCGTGCCGATGCGCACGCACAGGGAGTCGAAGGGGATCCGCTGCTCGGTGCGCAGGATCTTGTTCGTCTCCGCCCCGGCCTTCCACTCCTCCTTGGACATGCCGTTGCCGAGGTCCTTGTCGATCCAGGGGATGAGGGAGCCGGCCAGCGGCACGCCGAACTGGGAGGCGTCCAGGGTGCCGTCGCGCTGGGCGGCCAGCACCGCGCGGTCGATCTCGAGGATCGCGGAGGCGGGGTCGGCCAGCTCGTCCGCGACCACGGAGTGCAGGGCGCCGAACTGGGTGAGCAGCTCGCGCATGTGGCGCGCGCCGCCGCCGGAGGCCGCCTGGTAGGTCATGGCGGTGCCCCACTCCACGAGGCCGGCCTTGAACAGCCCGCCCAGGCCCATGAGCATGCAGGACACGGTGCAGTTGCCGCCCACGAACTCCTTCACGCCGGCGGACAGCCCGGCGTCGATGACGTTCCGGTTCACGGGGTCGAGCACGATGATGGAGGAGTCCTCCATGCGCAGCGTGGAGGCGGCGTCGATCCAGAGACCGTCCCAGCCGGCCGCGCGCAGCCGGGGGTACACGGCGGAGGTGTAGTCCCCGCCCTGGGTGGTCAGGATGATCGGCAGCGTGGCCAGCAGGTCGATGTCGTAGGCGTCCTGCAGGGTGCCGGCCTCGCCGGCCATGCCCTCGAACACCGGCGCGGGGCGCCCGGCGGAGGACGTGGAGAAGAACACGGGATTGATGCGGCCGAAGTCGCCCTCCTCGCCCATGCGCTGCATGAGCACGGAGCCGACCATGCCGCGCCAGCCGACCAGGCCCACGGTGGGCGTGGCGGAGGCGTCCGCGGCGAGGGGGGCGGGCGTGGTCGCGGTCGAATCGAGGGAAACCATGCCCGCCAGTCTACTGGCCCGTCCGGTCCTGCAGCAGTGATCTGCGCTTCCTCGTGGCCCACAGGCCGCCCAGGACGAACACCTGGGCCACCACGACGAGGAAGACCACGCCCATGGCCACGTCCCCCGTGAGGATCATCACGAGGCCCATGACGGCGCTCACGAGCCCCAGCACGGGGCAGGCGACGAAGGCGATGAACGCCAGGGTGGTCTTGTCCAGGGTCACGGTCGTTCCCATCGTTCGTAGCGGTAGCGCAGCCCGGTGCGGGAGAGGTGGGTGCCGGTGCCGGGATCCACGGCGGTCCGGGTCCACCGGCCGTCCAGGGCGGGGGCCACGGTGTCGCCCTCCACGTCCGTCTCGATCACCGTCAGCTCCGCCAGGGTGGCCACGTCCAGGGCCTGCTCGAAGAGCGTGGCCCCGCCGATGACCCAGACCAGGTCGAGCCCGTCGGCCTCGTGCGCGGCCTCGAGGGCCTCCTGGAACCCGGGGACGACGACGGCCCCGGTCCCGCGCAGCGCCTCGGCGGTGGAGGCGCGCCGGGAGACGACGATGTTGGTCCGGCCGGGCAGCGGGCGGTACTTCTCCGGGAAGGACTCCCACGTGCGCCGGCCCATGATCACGGGGTGGCCGTGGGTGAGTTCGCGGAAGTGGGCCAGGTCCTCGGGCACGTGCCAGGGCAGGGCGCCGTCGGCGCCGATGACCCGGTCGGGGGTCTGGGCCCAGACCATGCCGATGCGGGACGGGGTGGGGCCGGAGTGCTGGTCGGGGTGCTGTGCGGGGCGTTCGTCAGACGGCAATGGGGGCCTTGATCGTCGGGTGGTGCTGGTAGTCGACCAGCTCGAAGTCCTCGTACTCGTAGCCGAAGAGGTCCTGCGGCCGGCGCCGCAGGCGCAGCCGCGGGTACGGGTAGGGCGCGCGGGAGAGCTGCTCGCGCACCTGGTCCACGTGGTTGGCGTAGACGTGGCAGTCCCCGCCGGTCCAGACGAACTCGCCCGGCTCCAGGTCCACCTGCTGGGCCATCATGACCGTGAGCAGGGCGTAGGAGGCGATGTTGAAGGGCACGCCGAGGAACAGGTCGGCCGAGCGCTGGTAGAGCTGGCAGGACAGCCGGCCGTCCGCCACGTAGAACTGGAACAGCGCGTGGCACGGGGGCAGCGCCATCTTCTCCACCTCGGCCGGGTTCCAGGCGGTCACGACGTGCCGGCGGGAGTCCGGCTGCGTCCGCAGCGACTCCACCACCCGGGCCACCTGGTCGATGTGCCCGCCGTCCGGGGCCGGCCAGGAGCGCCACTGCACGCCGTAGACGGGGCCGAGCTCGCCGTCGGCGTCCGCCCACTCGTCCCAGATGCCCACGCCGCGCTCCTGGAGCCAGCGCACGTTCGAGTCGCCGCGCAGGAACCACAGCAGCTCCAGGGCCACGGACCGGAAGTGCACCCGCTTGGTGGTGATGAGCGGGAAGGACCCGGACAGGTCGTAGCGCAGCTGGCGGCCGAACACGCTCAGCGTGCCCGTCCCGGTGCGGTCCTCCTTGACGGCACCGTGCGCCAGCACGTCGGCCAGCAGGTCCTCGTAGGGGGTGGGGATGTTCACCCGTCCAGTCTACGGGTCCGGTCCCGGGGTCCCGTCTTCGGCGCCCCCTGCCGGTCCTACCGCCCTACGGCTCCTCGCGCAGCGGGCCCTCGTAGACGAGGGGGGCGTACTCCGGGTAGCGCGTGAGGTAGTCCTGCACGTAGGTGCACTCCGGGACGATGAGGAAGCCCTCCGCCCGCAGCCGCTCCAGGACCATCGTCACGAGGGCCCGGGCGTAGCCGCGGCGGCCGTACGCCTCGTCGATGATGGTGTGCTGGAGCACCACCACGGACTGCTCGCCGTCCGCGGTCTCCGCCTCGGCGTAGCCGAGGAAGCCGATGAACCGGTCGCGCTGCCACAGCTCGATCCGGCCGCGGTCCGGGTCCCGCACGACGCGCAGGTCGTCGTGGACGATCTTGGGGAGGTCTCGCGAGGTGCCCGTGGTCATGGGACGACCCTACGTCAGTCGTCCCAGACGTCGTAGACCTCGATCGAGACGATCCGCCCGCCGTCGTCCACCGCCTGCTGGGCCACCACCACCGCCCCCGCCTTCAGGTAGGGGTCCTTGCGCGGCAGGGCCGCGAGCACCGCGTCCCGGTCCCCCTCGCGGACCCGGTCGGCGAGCGCGGTGAGCACCTCCGGCAGCACGGGCCGGTGCGTGCACAGCACGGTGGAGCGGACCTTGGCCAGCAGGGCCGCGGCCTCCTTGCGGGAGCGCTTGGGCCTGTTCCGCACCGCCTTCTCGGTGAAGGCGCCGTTCTCCCGCAGGCCGCGCCCGGTGTCCTTGACGAACGGGGTGACGGTCTCCACGCAGCGCCGCCACGGCGAGGTGACCACCCTGCGCGGGTCCCACGCGCCCAGCAGCCGGCGCACGGCGAGGGCCTGGCGCTGCCCCGTGGCCGCGAGCGGGCGCTCGCCCTCGGCGCGGGACCACGAGGAGCGGGGCCGGGCCTTGGCGTGGCGCAGCACGATGAACGGGACGGTGCGCAGCAGGCGGTCCCGGTGGGCGGCGATGAGCGCCTCGAGGGGCACCGTGTCCGAGGCGTTGGTCAGGGTGGTGAGCGCCTCGCCGGCCGGCAGCCACGCGCAGCGGTCCACCTCCGTGCCGTCCGCGGCGGGGGACTGGCGCGAGGCCTCGGCGGCCCAGTACCAGACCTCCTTCGAGCGGGTCCCGACCGTGTAGCGGGTGGAGGGCAGCGGCAGCCCCAGCTCCACGTCCAGGCCGATCTCCTCGCGCACCTCGCGCACGGCGCACTCGGGGAGGGTCTCGCCGTCGTCGAGCTTGCCCTTGGGCCACGACCAGTCGTCGTAGTCCGGGCGGTGGATGAGCAGGACCTCGAGGCCCTTGCCGTTCAGCCGCCAGGGGACCACCCCGGCGGCCAGCACCTCGGCGGTGGGCCCGGAGTCGTGGAAGGCGGAGGTGGAGCGTGCGGCGGTGCTCGGCATTCACCCCATCCTACCGGCAGGTGAACGGCAGGTGGCCGGGGAGTGGCCTCATCGCGAGGGGGCGTACATCACGTCGGTGTCCCAGCGGGTGAAGCCGAGCTTCCGGTACAGCTCGACGGCGGCGGTGTTGTCCGCGTCCACGTACAGCATCACGGCGTCCACGCCGCGGCGCTGCAGGTGCCGGATGCCGGCCACGGTCAGCACGCGGCCGAGGCCGCGGCCCTGCGCGGAGGGCACGATGCCGATGACGTAGACCTCGCCCAGCGGCGCGTGGCCGTCCACCCCGGGGTGGACCTTCGTCCAGTGGAACCCCAGCAGCTCCCCGGCCCCGTCCACCGCGAGCAGGAAGCCCGCGGGGTCGAACCACGGCTCGGCCTTGCGCGCGTCCAGGTCGGCCTGGTCCAGGGAGCCCTGCTCGGGGTGGTGCGCGAAGGCCGCGGCGTTGGCGGCGAGCCACGCGGCGTCGTCCCGGCCGGGGACGAACGCCCGGATCGTCACGCCCGCCGGCACGTCCTCGCGCCACACGGGGTCCTCGGGGGAGTGGTGGGTGAGCCGCAGGCGCAGCAGCTCGCGGACGGGGGCGTAGCCGAACTGCTCGGCGAGCCGGGCGGCGGCGGCGTGGCTGCCGTGGGCCCACGCCTGCAGCGGCGCGGGGGCGGGCTGGGCGGACAGCTCGCGGGCCATCGCGGTCGCCACGCCCTGGCAGCGGCAGTTCGGGTGCACCACGAGCTCCAGCACCCCGGGGGCCCCGGGGCCGGCCCCGGGCTCCGGCAGGACCGCGACGGCGGCCCCGGCCAGTTCCCCCTCCCGGCCGGGGGCGTGGTCCAGCCATGCGGTGACGGTGCGGACCCGCTCGGGATCCTCGGCGGCGCGCAGCTCCACCCACGTCTGGTCGGAGAACGGGGGGTTGCCGTCGGCCGCCTCCGCGGCCTCGGCCAGGGCCCGCAGGTCGCGCAGCAGGCCGGGCTCCAGCCGGCCCGTGGTGACGGTCAGCTCCGGGGCCTCGGGGGTGTCGGGGGCGGGGGCGGAAGGGTGCGGGCTCTCCATGGCACCACCCTAGCCCGCGGGGACCTCCCCGGACTCGGTCTCGCGGGGCACGAACCGGTAACCGACGTTGCGCACGGTCCCGATCAGCTGCTCCTGGTCCGGGCCCAGCTTGGCGCGCAGGCGGCGCACGTGCACGTCCACGGTCCGGGTGCCGCCGAAGTAGTCGTAGCCCCACACCTCGTGCAGCAGCTGCTCGCGCGTGAAGACCCGTCCGGGGTGCTGCACGAGGTGCTTGAGCAGCTCGAACTCCTTGAAGGTCAGGTTCAGCGGCACGCCGTGCACCTTCGCGGTGTAGCTCGCGGCGTCCACGCTCACCCCCGAGGCGCGGATGGGGGCCTCGCCCTCGGGCTCGGCCGGCCCTCCCGCCGCGGCGGCGGCATGGGCCACGGCCAGGCGCAGGCGGGCCGAGACCTCGGCGGGGCCGGCCGCCTCCAGCAGGAAGTCCGTGGCCCCCCACTCGGGCGACAGGGCGACGAGGCCGCCCTCGGTCAGGACCGGCAGCACGGGCAGGGCGGGGCTGGCCGCGCGGATCACCTGGCACAGCCCGCGCGCGGCGGAGAGCTCCCGCCGGGCGTCCACCAGCACGATCTCGGCCTCGGGATGGCGCAGCAGCGACTCGGCCCGCGGCGGGGCGGTGGAGACCCGGTGGTCCAGGAAGGCCAGCGCCTCCAGGACCGGCGCCGGGGTGCCCGTCAACAGCAGCAACCGGGCCATCGGGCCTCCTCGACGTCTCGTAAGGGGTCGGGAGCCAGTATAGGGAGGCGCGGCGCCGACCGGAGGCGATGGCAAGATGGGGGACGTGAAGCATCCCCTGCTGGCCGCCACGGCCGTGCTCGCCGCCCTGGCCGCGGCCGCCGGGGCCCTCGGCGCCGTGGCCGCCGCGGCGGCCGGGGCCGCGCTGGTGACCGCCGTGGCCCTCGGCTGGCCGCAGATGCTCGGCGCCCCTGCGCGCCGGTCGCTCACCACCGTGCTGCTGGCCACCGGGCTCCTCGCCACGGCGGGCGTGGCCACGTGGCCGGACCCGGAGACCGGCGGCGCCGCCCGCGCCTTCGGCGGCTCCCTGCTCGAGCCCGTGGCCATCTGCCTGGCGCTGGGCACCGTGGCCGCCTTCATGGTCCAGCTCGTCCGCGGCTCCGGGCGGCCGCACCGGCTGGAGTCCACCGCGGGGACCGTCACCGGCGTCGCCACGGTCGGCGCCGCCGCCGGCTGGACCGTGCTGGCCCGCCTGGACGCCGGACCGCTCATCCTCTCCGTGGCCCTGTCCCTCGCGCTCGCGGCCCTGGCCGGCCTGGTCCGGCTGCCGCGGCCGGCCGCCGCACCGGTCGCGCTGGGACTGGCCGGGCTCGCGCCCCTGGGCCTGGCCGCGGTGCTGCCCGGGCTGGCGCCGTCCCACGCCGTGGTCTCGGGGCTGCTCGCGGGGCTGCTCGTGGTGCTCACCGGCCGCACCGCCCCGGACCGGGGCCGGGGCCGGCCCGTCGGCAACCGAGCCGCCGTCGCGCTCGGGGTGGCCCCGGTGGCCGTGGCCGGGGTCCTCGCGTACTTTGTGTTCAGGATCGTGCCGGCCTGACCGGCGGGAGGAGGAGTCATGACCGAGACGCCCATGGCCCGGGAGCTGTACACCGTGGACCTCGAGGAGGGCGGTGACGACCCGGTCGAGCGCGCCTTCCGCTTCGTGGGCGGCGTGCTCACCCAGGTGCTCGGCGGCTACGGCGCCGGCGTGGTGGGGGCCTCCGTGGTGGTGCGCCGGCGCGCCGACCACGAGGAGGTGCTGCGCATCGACGTCCCGGACGCCGTCTCGGGGGACCAGGTGCTGCAGGCCATGCAGCAGGACCTCGACACCTACCCGGCCGACGAGTTCGTGGCCGACTGGCTGGAGCGGGTCCGTCATGGTCGTCACGTTGCCGGCCACGACGCCGAGGGCACCCGGCTGGAGTAGGATGCCCGTATGTCGATTCTTGCACTTGAGGTCTTCTTCACCGTCCTGCTCGTCCTCGCGGGCCTGGCCATGGCGGCCTTCGCCGTCCTCGTCGTCTCCGGCCTGTACAAGGGCCAGCGCTGACCTGCCGCCGTGCCCACTGAGCTGCCCTTCGACCTGACCCCGGAGCTCGCTCCGCTGTCCTGGCTCATCGGCGCCTGGGAGGGCCAGGGCCGCCTCGGGGCCGGCGAGGAGGGCAGCGAGGTCTTCTACCAGCGCGTCGACTTCACCGACCACGAGCTGCCGTTCCTGGAGTACCGCGCCGAGTCCTGGCTGTGCGAGGAGGACGGCACGCTCCTGCGCCCGCTCACGGTGGAGACCGGCTTCTGGGCGCTGGACCGCGAGCGGCGCGACGGCGACCCCGGGCCGGGCATGTCCCCGGCGGACGTGGTCCCGGCCCTGCGCTCCGCGGCGGACGTGGAGCAGTACCGGCGGCAGGACGACAGCTTCCCCATCACGGCCCAGATCACCCATCCCGGCTCGCTGACCGAGCTGTACTACGGGGTCATCAAGGGCCCCCAGGTGCAGCTGCGCACCGACTCGGTGCTGCGCGGCTCCGCCGCCGGGCCCTACGAGGGCGGCACGCGCATCCTCGGCCTCGTCAACGGCCAGCTGTTCTGGCGCTGGGACGCGACGGCCGGTGGCGAGGAGCAGCCGCACGCCTCGGCGATCCTCGACCGCATGCCCGATCCGAGCCAGGGGCGGCTGGCCCCGGGCGTCCCGCGAAGGAACCCATGACCTCCCCCCTGCTGTCCGGTCCGCACGCCGTCCACGGGGCGGTCGCCGGCAGCGGCCCGGACGCCGCCGTGGCCGCCCACTACGGGCAGCCGGTGGCCGAGCAGCGCGCCCTGGCCGCCGGCACCGCCGTGGTGGACCTGTCCCACCGGGGCGTCGTCACCGTGACCGGGCCCGACCGCCTGACGTGGCTGCACGTGCTGACGAGCCAGCGGCTGGACCGGCTCGCCCCCGGCACCTCGACCGAGACCCTGTTCCTGGACGTGCAGGGCCGCATCGAGTTCGACTGCCACCTCGTGGACGACGGCGCCACCACGTGGCTGACCGTGGAGCCGGGGGAGGGCGCCGCGCTGGCGGACTGGCTGGAGCGGATGCGGTTCGCCTCCCGCGTGGAGGTCGCCGACCGCACCGGAGAGGTCGCCGTCCTCGGCGCCACCGCCGACGTCCCGGGCTGGGACGGGCGCGGCGACGTGGTCCGCTGGCGCGACCCCTGGCCGGCGATCGGCGAGGGCGGGTTCCCCTACACCGAGGACCCGGACCCGGCGCACCACCCCGCCGCGGACTGGTCCTGGTCCGAGTACCTCGTCCCGGCCGCGGAGCTGCCCGGCCTGCCCGGCGCCCTGCCCGCCGGCTGGGGCCTGGCCGGCGTCCTCGCGGCCGAGGCGCTGCGCATCGCGGCCCTGCGGCCCCGCCACGGCGTGGACACCGACGACCGCACGATCCCGCACGAGGTGGACCTCGTGCGCACCGCCGTGCACCTGGCCAAGGGCTGCTACAAGGGCCAGGAGACGATCGCCCGCGTGCACAACCTCGGACACCCGCCGCGGCGGCTGGCCTTCCTGCAGCTCGACGGCTCCGGCCACGTGCTGCCGGCCCCGGGCTCCGACGTCGTCGTGCGCCCGGAGACCGAGGCGGAGGCCGGCACGGCCCGGCCCGTGGGCACCCTGACCTCGGCGGCCCTGCACCACGAGATGGGGCCGATCGCCCTGGCCGTGCTCAAGCGCGCCACCGACCCGCAGGCGCCACTGCTGGTGCGCGAGGGCACCGCCGAGGACGGCTGGACCCTCACCGCCGCCGCCCAGGAGACGGTGGTCTCGCCCCGGGCCGGCAAGGCCGTGGGCCGGCCCACCGGCCTGCTGCGCGGGGGTCCGCGCTAGGCGGACGCGGCCAGCGGCCCGGTGACGACCCGCACCGGCACCCGCCGGCCCGCCGTCACTGGTTGAACAGGACCGTCGTCTGCGAACCGGCGAGCTCGAAGCCGAGGGCGTCGGCCAGGTGCTGCGAGGCCCGGTGGCCCATGCCCGCCCGCCACTGGGGCACGAGCCCCTCCGTGAAGGCCTCCTCCATGGCGATGGCCCCGGCATAGGCGCCCAGTCCGTGCCGGCGCACGTCGGGCCGGACCAGGACGCCGAGGTGGCCGATCAGGCCCTGCCACTCCTCGTAGCCGGCGCCGGCCACGGGCTCCCCGGTCCTGGTGCCGGAGCCGTCGTCGGGCACGAGCGTGAAGGTGGCGTCCAGGCCGGAGAGCCCCACCTCGGCCACGTCGTCCGCGGGGCACGCGGCCTCCAGGGCCCGCGCGTCCTCCGCCTCGAAGGAGACCGCCACCGAGCCGGACCGCTCGATCTCGGGGACGTCGTCCGCGTAGTAGAGCACCGCCTCGCCGAGCGAGCGGGCGGACTGGCCGGCGCCGAGGCGGATGAGCGTGGACTCCAGGGACAGCACCTCGTCGTCCACGTCCCGCGCGGCCTCGATCAGCCAGCGCGGTCCGTAGAGCACCGAGGCCCCGTACAGGCGCACGAACGTGGCGATGTGCTCGTCCTCGCCGCCGGTGCCGCCGTCGTCGGTGGGCACCTCGATCCGGCGGCCCCCGGCCGCCGTGGCCTCCGTGATCGCCCCGTCCGGCAGGCCGAGGATGCGGGCCCACGCCAGCTCGATGATCTGGCGGGTGTGGCTGTTGACGGGCATGCGCAGAAGGCTAGCGCCCGAAGAGCACCTTCGCCTCGTCGTAGCGGTGCTGGGGGACCTCCTTGAGCCCGTCGAGGGCGTGGGCGAGGTCCACCCGGACGATCTCCGTGCCGTCCAGGGCCACCATCTGGCCGAACCGGCCCTCGGCCACGAGGTCGATCGCCCCCATGCCGAAGCGCGTGGCCAGGACCCGGTCGTAGCCGGTGGGCGCGCCGCCGCGCTGGATGTGCCCGAGCACGGTGTTGCGGGTCTCGATGCCGGTGATCTCCTCGATCTGCTGCGTCACCCACTCGCCGATCCCGCCCAGCCGCGGCCGGCCGTGCTCGTCCGTGGACTCGGCCAGCGGGTCGTCGTGGCCCTCGGGGATGAACCCCTCGGCCACGACGACGAGCGGGGACCGGCCGCGCTCGTGCACCTGGCGCACCCACTCGCCGACCTGCTCCATGGAGGTGCGCTGCTCCGGGATGAGGATGGCGTGCGCGCCGGCCGACATCCCCGAGTGCAGGGCGATCCAGCCCACGTGGCGGCCCATCACCTCGGCGACCATGCACCGGTGGTGGGACTCGCCCGTGGTGCGCAGCCGGTCCATGGCGTCGGTGGCGATCGAGACGGCGGTGTCGAAGCCGAAGGTGTAGTCGGTGGCCCGCAGGTCGTTGTCGATCGTCTTGGGCACCCCCACGAGCGGGACGCCGTCGTCGCACAGCCGCTTGGCCCCGGCCAGGGTGCCCTCGCCGCCGATCGCCACCACGGCGTCGATCCCGAGCCGGCGCATCTGGGCCAGGATGTTCTCCGGGCCGCCCTGCGGGTGGTGGTAGGGATGGGTGCGGGACGTGCCGAGGATCGTGCCGCCGGTGCGGGCCAGGCCGCGGACGCGCCGGCGGGGCAGGTCCTCCACGTCGCCCTCGATGAGGCCGCGCCAGCCGTCCCGGATCCCCACCAGCTCGTAGTCGTACGTCTTGATGCCGTGCAGGACCGCGGAGCGGATGACGGCGTTGAGTCCGGGGCAGTCCCCGCCGCTGGTCAGGAGGCCGACGCGCATGGAGGGTGGTCCTTTCTGGGCTGGTGCAGGTCCTGACGGAAGGCTATCGGCTGCCGGGACCCGGGAAGGCACGCTCCAGCGGGATCGAGCCGTCCTGCCAGGGCAGCAGCACCCACGCCACGAGGTAGGCGCCGACGCCGATGAACGGCAGCAGGAACGCCACGAGGACGGCGAGCCGCACGAGCGCGAGGTCCCAGCCGTACTTCGCGGACAGTCCGCCGCACACGCCGCCGACGAGGCGGCGCGGTCCGCGACGGTAGGGCAGGGCGCGCAGGGAGCGGTAGAGGGTGTCCATGGTCAGTGTCCCTTCCGGGTGGCGCCGGCGATGCCGCCGGCGACGAGGGCGAGGCCGCCGAGCGCGGCCAGGGTGATCGCGACGAGCGCGGGGTCGATGTCCCAGTCCAGCACGGTCGTGGCCAGGGACCACAGCGCCACCAGCAGGGCGATGACGCCCCAGGCGAGGGTGCCGGTGCGGATGCCGGCCGGCGCGGCGGTGCCGGTGGAGGGGCCGATGGAGGTGCCGTCCCCGCCCGGGCTGCCGGCGGCCGTGCTGCCGGTGCCGGTCGGGGCGTCGTGCAGGGTGCCGCGGGTGATCTCCTCCTCGAGGGCGGCGGCCTCGGCGTCGTGGGGACGGTGCGGGTCGTGCGTGCTCATGGCGTTCACTCCTGGTTTCCGGTGGAGCCGGTGGTGCTGTCGGTGCGGGCGGGGGCGCCGTCCACGCGGACGGTGAGGGTGGAGAAGGCGAGGTCGGCCTCGACGTCGAGGCGCTCGGTCCCGGGGGCGTCGACGACCTGGACGCGGCCGTCCGCGGTGGACGCGCCGGCGGGCAGGTCCGGGTAGTCCACGGTGCTGAAGGCATTGTCCACGGTGAGGTAGACGTCCACGTCGTCCGGGACGCGCAGCTCGGCCGTGGAGAAGGACAGGTCCACGCCCACCGGGTCCGCGGCCGTGCGGGCCGGCTCGTCCGTCAGGTCGATCGTGCCGGTCCCGAAGCTCAGGTGGTAGCCGGTCCGGGCGTCGCCGCGCAGGGTCCCGTCCCAGTCGCCGTCCCAGTCGCCGACCCGCAGGGACGCGGCGCCCGTGGCGGCCAGGACGGGCAGCACCAGGATGGCGGTGACGACGGTCAGCCCGCCGCCGCCGCGCCCGAGGACGGCACCGACCACGAGGCCGACCGCCATGACGCCCAGCGCCGTGGCGAGGCTCGCGGCCCAGATGACGCTCCAGCCGGCGGTGAACACGCCGAGGTAGCGCAGGGCGGCGACGGCGGCGCCGGCCAGCACCGCGATCCCGACCACCAGCAGCTGGGTGGGGCCGGTCAGCGACGGCGGCGTGCGGTCCACGGGCGGGGCCGCGGCAGCGGGCGCGGTGGGGTACGGCCCGGCGTGGGGACCGGCGTGTGGGGAGGGATGGGGGGAGGGGTACGGGGCGTGGGGGGCGCTCATGGGGTCACGACCTTCGGGGACGGGAGGGACGGCGGGGGCAGGGGGGAGGGGGGAGCCGGGGGGCACCGGCGCGGCGGGGGGACCGGCCGGGGTGGGCGTGGCGTACCAGCCCGTGTCGGAGGGGGCGAGGTAGACCGGCTGGTCGCCGACCGGGCCGCCGTCGGTCCCCGGGCCGGTGGCGGGCTGCTGCCCGGGGGGCAGCGCGCGGGGGCCCGGGCGGGAGGCGACGAGCCACACGAACAGCCCGACCACCGCCAGGCCGAGGACGCTGCCCCAGCCCCACCACCCGGCCTCGCGGCCGTACGGCGGGGTGAGCAGGGAGCCGAGGCCGAGGACCGCGAGGACCAGGGCACCGGTCATCCCGGAGGTCCACCGGCCCCGGGCCGCCTCGCGGGCGTGGATGCGGCCGTCCGGCTCGGGCAGCACCATCCACGCCAGCCCGTAGGCCAGCACGGCGACGCCGTCCGTCAGCAGGGCCAGGACCACGAACAGGGCCCGGCCCAGCGTGCGGTCCAGGCCGAGGCGGTCGGACGTCCCCGCGACCACGCCGCCCAGCCAGCGCTGGGGCGGGCGCACGGTGCGCAGGGAGTGGATCCAGGCGTAGAAGCCGGAGGCGGGGTTCTCGTTCATGCCTCCATCGTGGTCCGCGCCGGGGGTGCGCCGGTATCCGGGAGAGCCCGGATCCGACCCGGAGGGACCCCGGACCCGGCCCGGGGCGGGCCCCGCACCGCCCCGGACTCGGGCAGGATGGACTCATGCGCCCCGTGCTCACCCGACCGCTCCCGGGCCGCGTCATCGCCGGCGTCTGCGCTGGGCTGGCGCGGTACCTCGGCCTGCCCGTGGCCTGGGTGCGGGCCGGCGTGGTGGCCCTGGCCCTGCTCAGCGGGGTGGGCGTGGTGTTCTACGGGTGGCTGTGGATCTTCGTCCCGGACGAGCACGAGGACGTGGTCCGGGCCGGTGGGCCGGTGCGGGGGGCCGCCCACCCCGTCCCGGTCTCCGCGGCTCCTGCGCCGGACGCCGCCGCGGCGCGCGGCCGCGCGCTGGACCGGGGCTGGCAGGTGGCCTTCGGCATCGTGCTGCTGGGCGTGGCCGCCGTGCTCGGGCTGCAGGCGGCGGGCGTGCGCCTGGACTGGGGGGTGGTGGGCCCGGCGGCCGTGGTGCTGCTCGGCATCGCGCTGGCCTGGCTGCAGCTCGACGCGCTGCGCGGGGCCGGCCGCGCCGGCCGCGGGGGGCGGATCACGTCCCTCGTGCTCGGGCTGCTGCTCGTGCTGGCCGGGGTGCTGGCCTTCGCCGCCGGCTTCGTCGGCACGGACGAGCTCTGGTTCGGGCTCGTGGTGGCGCTCGTGATCCTGGCCGGGGTGACGCTCGTGGCCGCCCCCTGGGTGCTCACGGCCTGGCGGGACGCCGCGGCGAAGTCCTCCGCGCTCGCCGTCCAGACCGAGCGCGCGGAGATCGCCGCCCACCTGCACGACTCCGTGCTGCAGACGCTCGCGCTGATCCAGCGCAACGCCGCCGACGCCTCCGCCGTCGCCCGGCTCGCGCGGGCCCAGGAACGGGACCTGCGCCAGTACCTCTACCAGGACCCGTCGCGGCCCACGGGCACCCTCGCGGACCGCCTGCAGGACCTGGCCGCGGCGATCGAGGACGACCACGGCGGCCCCATCGAGGTGGTCACCGCCGGGTCCGCGACCGGCCCGTGGCTGGACCCGGTGCTGCAGGCGGCGCGCGAGGCGATGCTCAACGGGGTCCGCCACGCCGGGCCGGTGCAGGTGTACGCCGAGGCGCGGCCGGACGCCGTCGAGGTGTTCGTGAAGGACCGCGGCCCGGGCTTCGACCCGGCCGCGGTCCCGCCGGACCGCCTCGGGGTCCGCGAGTCGGTGGTCGGCCGCATGGAGCGGGCCGGCGGCACCGCGCGGATCCTGACCGGCGACGGCGGCACCGAGGTCCGGCTGCACCTGCCGGTCCCGGCCGGGGAGGGGCCGGCCGGGCCGGCGGGGCAGGCGCCGGCCCGGCCGATGGAGCAGCCGGGGGACCGGACGGTGGACCGGACGGTGGACGACGAGAAGGGGATGCGGGGATGAGCGGGACACGCGTGAGGGTGGTCATCGTGGACGACCACGCGATCTTCCGGACCGGCCTGCGGGCGGACCTGGACCCGGCGGCCGTCGAGGTGGTCGGCGAGGCCGGGGACGTGGACGCGGCGGTGCGGACCATCCACGAGCAGCGGCCGGACGTCGTGCTGCTGGACGTGCACCTGCCCGGCGGGCGCGGGGGCGGCGGCGCGGAGGTGGCCGC
The DNA here is from genome assembly GCF_005877055.1 of Citricoccus sp. SGAir0253. Taxonomy (NCBI): domain Bacteria; kingdom Bacillati; phylum Actinomycetota; class Actinomycetes; order Micrococcales; family Micrococcaceae; genus Citricoccus; species Citricoccus sp. SGAir0253. The sequence goes on from NZ_CP039424.1 coordinate 846,028, forward strand.
CTCCTGCCAGGACCTCGCCCCGGGGGTGCGCTTCCTCGCCATCTCCGTCTCGGACGCGGCCGAGGACGTCGTCGCGGTCATCCGCGCCGGGGCCCGCGGCTACGTCACCAAGACGATCTCCGGGGCGGAGGTCTCCGACGCCGTGCGCCGGGTGGCCGGCGGGGACGCCGTGTTCTCGCCCCGCCTGGCCGGGTTCGTGCTGGACGCCTTCGGCACCGCGGCGGTGGCGGTGCGGGACGAGGAGCTCGACCTGCTCTCGGCCCGCGAGCTCGAGGTGATGCGGCTGATCGCCCGCGGATACACCTACAAGGAGGCGGCGCGGGACCTGTTCATCTCGGTGCGCACGGTGGAGACCCACGTGTCCAACGTGCTGCGCAAGCTCCAGCTGTCCAACCGCCACGAGCTCACGCGCTGGGCGGGGGAGCGGGGGCTGCTCTAGGCCTCGTCGCCCCGGGCCCCTCCGCGGTCCGGTCCCGGGGCCCGGTCCCCGATCCGGTGCTCGGCGTGGGCGAGCGCCGCCACGTCCGCGGCGTGGTGGGTGACGAGCACCGTGGTGCGTCCGGCGAGCACCTCGGCGAGCAGGGCGCGCACCCGCGGGACCGACTGGGCGTCGAGGGCGGACAGCGGCTCGTCCAGCAGCACGAGTGCGGGGTCCGAGGCCAGCACGCGGGCGATCGCGGTGCGCTGGGCCTGGCCCCCGGACATCTCGTGCGGCCGGCGGCGGGCCAGGTGCCCCACGCCGACCCGCTCGAGCCACTCCCCGGCCGCCCGGCGGCGCTCCCGGCGGCCCCCGACGCCGGCCCGGACCATCCCGAAGGCCACGTTCGCCTCGGCCGTGAGGTGGGGGAAGAGCAGCGGGTCCTGGGTGAGGTGGCCGACGCGGCGGTGCCGCGCCGGGACCCACACCCCGCTTCCCGGCCCGTCGGCGAACAGCGTCCGGCCGTCGAGGACGGCGTGCCCGGCGGCGGGGCGCAGCCAGCCGGCGAGGGCGGAGAGCACGGTGGACTTGCCCGCCCCGTTGGGCCCCGTCAGCGCGAGGGTGCGGCCCGGAGGGACGGCCAGGGCCACGTCCACGCCCCGCTCGGGCACCACCACCCGGCAGTCCAGCCCGGTCACGGCCGCCCCCCGGGGCGCCGTGTCCGCGGTGTCCGGCGTGTCCGCCCTGTCCGACCGGAGGGGAACCGGGGGGAGCGGCCCGACAGGCCGCGGGCCGCGCGCCCGGGGGAGCGGCCGTAGGCGACCGTGATGACGACGAGGGCCACCGCCACGAGCACGAGCGAGAGGGCCACGGCGGCGTCCGGGTCCGTCTCCCGCTCGAGGTAGACCTGCAGCGGCAGGGTCCGCGTGGTGCCCTGCATGGAGCCGGCGAAGGTGAGCGTGGCACCGAACTCGCCGAGGGCGCGGGCGAAGGCCAGGACGGTGCCGGCCAGCAGCCCGGGGCCCATCAGCGGGAGCGTCACGGTGCAGAACGTGCGCACGGGCCCGGCGCCGAGGGACAGGGCCGTGCGCTCGTGGGCCTCGCCGCGGGTGCGCAGGGCGCCCTCGAGCGCCACCACGAGGAACGGCAGGGACACGAAGGCCTGGGCGATCACCACGGCGGCGGTGGTGAACGCGATCTCGATCCCGGCCGCGTGCAGGTGCGTGCCCAGCAGCCCGCGCCGGCCGAACGCCTCCGTCAGCGCGATGCCCCCCACGACCGGGGGGACCACGAGCGGCAGCAGCACGAGCGAGCGGGCCAGGGAGCGGCCGGGCAGGTCCAGCCGCGCCAGGACGAGGGCGAGCGGGATCCCCAGCACCAGGCACGCCGCCGTGGCCGCCAGCGAGGTGCGCAGGGACAGCCCCAGGGCGTCGAGCGCGGAGGCCGAGGTGAGCAGCGCGGGCAGCCGGCGCACGTCCACGCCGGCCACGAGGGCCGCGAACGGCAGCACGAGCAGCACCCCGCCGAGGACCCCGAGGGCGACCAGGGCCGCCGGCGGGCGGACCCGGACCTCGCGGCTGGCCCTCACGGCGCGCCGAAGCCGTGCCGGCGCAGCACCCGCTGGCCCGGCTCGCCGGCCACGTGGTCCACGAAGGCCTGCGCGGTGGCGGAGCCGGGGGCGACCGCCGCGACCGGGGCCGTGGTGGCGGCCCCCGGGACGTCCGGGAGCCGGACCTCGCGCACGGCCCCGCCCGTGCGGGCGGCGTCCGTGGCATAGACGAGGCCGGCGTCGGCCTGGCCCGAGAGGACCTTGCCGAGCACGTCGGTCACCGAGGACTCCTCGCTCACGGGGGACAGCGCCAGTCCCTCGTGCGCGGCGAGCGTGCGCGCCGCGTGCCCGCACGGCACCCGCGGGGCGCACGCCACGAGCGCGACGCCCGCGGCCGCGGCGTCCCGCAGCGAGTCGATCCCGGCCGGGTCGTCCGGCGGCGTCACCAGGGCGAGCTCGTTCGTGGCGACGTCCCGCGGCGCGCCGACGAGCAGCCCGGCCCGCCCGAGCCGGTCCATCGTGGCCTCGTCCGCCAGGGCCACCACGTCCGCGGGGGCGCCGGCCTCGACCTGTCCGGCGAGGGTGGTGGAGCCGGCCACGGTGAGGCGCACGTCCACGCCCGGGTGGGCGCGCTCGAAGTCGGCGCCGATCTCCTCGAGGGCGTCGCCGAGCGAGGCGGCGGCGAAGACGGTGAGCGTGGTGCGCGGTGCGGCCGTGGTGCCGCTGCCGGCGGTGCAGCCGGCCAGGGCGGCCGCGAGGAGGACCGCGAGGAGCGCGGCGCGCGCGGGGCCGCTCACGGCGCGTCCCGCTCGACGACGACCGTGGTGGCCTTGACGACCGCGGTGGCCGGCATCCCGGGGGCCAGCCCGAGTTCCCGCGCGGCCTCGGCGCTCATCAGGGACACGACGCGGAAGGGCCCGCACTGCAGCGTCACCTGCGCCATGACGGTGTCCACGAGCACGTCCGTGACGAGCCCGGACAGGCGGTTGCGCGCCGAGCTGCGCAGGGCCGGCAGCTCGGCGCCGGAGCGGATGAGCTCGGCGACCTCCACGCCGTCGACGGCGGCGCGGCCGGAGGCATCGGTGTGCGCGGTGAGGCGGCCGGAGGCCACCCAGCGGCGGACGGAGTCGTCGCTCACGCCCAGGTGGCGGGCGGCCTCGGCGATGCGCAGGAGGGTCACGGGACCCACCCTAGGGGACGCACCTGCGGAGCGGAACCGGGCCTCCGGTCCGCAGGTGCGGAGCGGCTACTCCGAGAGCAGGCGCTGGATGCGCCCGACCCCCTCGGCGAGGTCCTCGTCGCCCAGGGCGTAGGACAGGCGCAGGAAGCCCGAGGGGCCGAAGGCCTCGCCCGGCACCACGGCCACCTCGGCCTCGTCGAGGATGAGCCCCGCGAGCTCGGCCGAGGTCTGCGGCGTGACGCCGCGGTAGGTCCGGCCCAGCGCCTCGCGCACGTCCACGTACGCGTAGAAGGCGCCCTCCGGCGTCGGGCAGGAGAACCCGGGGACCGCATTGAGGCCCTCGACCATGGCCCGCCGGCGCCGGTCGAAGGCGGCCTTCATCTCCTCGACCGCGTCCAGGGGGCCGGAGACGGCGGCCAGCGCGGCGCGCTGGGAGACGTTGGCGACGTTGGAGGTGGCGTGGGACTGCAGGTTCGCGGCGGCCTTGATGACGTCGGCGGGGCCGGCCATCCAGCCCACGCGCCAGCCCGTCATGGCGTAGGTCTTGGCCACGCCGTTGAGGATGACGAGCTGGTCGGCCAGCTCCGGAACGGCGGCGGCGACCGAGGTGAACGGCACGCCGTCGTAGGTGAGGTGCTCGTAGATCTCGTCGGTGACCACCCACAGGCCCCGCTCCGCGGCCCAGCGGCCGATCTCCGCGGTGGCCTCCGGGGAGTACACGGCCCCGGTCGGGTTGGACGGGGAGACGAACAGCAGCACCTTGGTGCGCTCGGTCAGGGCCGCCTCGAGCTGGTCCACGGAGACCTTGTAGCCGGTCTCCGGGCCCGCGAAGACCTCGACCGGCACGCCCCCGGCCAGCCGGATGGACTCCGGGTAGGTGGTCCAGAACGGGGTGGGGACGATGACCTCGTCGCCCGGGTCCAGCAGGGTGGCGAAGGTGTTGTAGACGGCCTGCTTGCCGCCGTTGGTCACCAGCACCTGCGAGGCCTCGAGGCGCACGCCGGAGTCCCGCAGGGTCTTGTCCGCGATCGCCTGGCGCAGCTCCGGCAGCCCCGCGGCGGGGGAGTACCGGTGGTTGCGCGGGTCCCGGGCGGCCTCCACGGCGGCCTCGACGATGTAGTCCGGGGTGGGGAAGTCGGGCTCGCCGGCGCCGAAGCCGATGACGGGGCGGCCCGCGGCCTTGAGGGCCTTGGCGCGGGCGTCCACGGCGAGCGTGGCCGACTCGGCGATCGATCCGATCCTGCGGGAGACACGACTGCGCGGGGAGGGAGACGTCATGGGCCCCAGCCTAGCGGGTCGCCCCCGGTCCGGTTCGACTCCCCGCCCCGGATGGCGTACAGTGGATCCCCGGTGTTGAAACGCACCATGATGGGCCGTGCCGTGGTCATCCCTCGGCGGCCCGAAGGGTAGTGGCGCAATTGGTAGCGCAGCGGTCTCCAAAACCGCAGGTTGCAGGTTCGAGTCCTGTCTACCCTGCGCAGGGTGGTCCCGGTCATCCGGAACCCCCCGGCAGGACAGTTGAGTGTCGACCGAGCGAGTGAGGCCACGTGACCGAGGCAGCTGCGAACAGCACGGGGCAGCAGGCCCCCGGTGCTCCGCGGAAGCGAGGGTTCTTCGGCCGGATCGCCCTGTTCCTGCGCCAGGTCGTGGACGAGCTCCGGAAGGTCGTCACCCCGACCCGCGAGGAGCTGGTGAAGCTCACGGGCATCGTGCTCGCCTTCGTGATCTTCATGATCGCGCTGGTCAGCCTGCTGGACCTCGTGTTCGGCTGGGGCGCCTCGTTCGTCTTCGGCGACGGCGGCGCCTAGCCCCTCCGGCTCGGCTGGTCCTCCCGGAGGGGCGCCCTGCCGGAAGAACGTCGACCGTGAAGAAAGCAGGAACCCGTGTCCGAGCAGGAACTCGAACCGCAGGCCGTCGAGGACGCCGTCCTCGAGGAGCAGGCCCAGTCGTCCCAGGCTCCCCAGACTGCCGAGGACGCCGCCGTGGCCGGGGAGCCCGTGGAGGGTGCGCTGACCGAGTCCGCCGAGGACGAGGACCGGGTGGCCGCCGAGCTGGTCGACGAGCCCGTCGAGGCCGAGCTGGCCGAGGCCGCCCCCGAGCAGCCCGCCGTCGCCGCGGAGGTCGCCGAGCAGGCCGATCCCGCCGAGGAGCTGCGCTCCCGCCTGCGCCGCCAGCCCGGTGACTGGTACGTCGTCCACACCTACGCCGGCTACGAGAAGCGCGTGAAGACCAACCTCGAGACGCGCATCCAGACCCAGGAGATGGAGGACTACATCTATGAGATCGAAGTCCCCATGGAAGAGGTCGTGGAGATCCGCAACACCACGCGCAAGCTGGTCAACCGCGTGCGCATCCCGGGCTACGTGCTCGTCCGCATGGACCTGACCGATGCCTCGTGGGGCGTCGTGCGCCACACGCCCGGCGTCACCGGCTTCGTGGGCAACGCCCACGACCCGATGCCGCTCTCGCTCGACGAGGTCTTCGACATGATGGCCCCGTCCGTGCTGCAGGAGGCCACGAAGGCCGCCCAGGCCGGCGGCCGCCCGGCCCCGGCCGGCGCCCAGGAGGCCGCCCCGGCCATCGAGGTCGACTTCGAGGTGGGCGAGTCCGTCACCGTCAACGACGGCCCGTTCGAGACCCTCCCGGCCACGATCTCGGAGGTCAAGCCCGAGTCCCAGCAGCTCGTGGTCCTCGTGACCATCTTCGAGCGCGAGACCCCGGTGACCCTGTCCTTCAACCAGGTCACCAAGATCCGCTAGGCCTCCCGGCCCCCAGACTTCGCCGCCGCCCGGTTGCTTTGGCCGGGCGGGGGCGGACCGGCCACCGCGCCACGGTGGCCACCAGCCCCGCGACACGCTCCTGTGTCCCGGGGGACACCGCACAGAGAAGGACCCGACTATGGCTCCCAAGAAGAAGGTCGCAGGCCTGATCAAGCTGCAGATCCAGGCAGGTGCCGCCAACCCGGCCCCTCCGATCGGCCCCGCCCTCGGTCAGCACGGCGTGAACATCATGGAGTTCTGCAAGGCGTACAACGCCGCGACGGAATCCCAGCGCGGCAACGTCGTGCCGGTCGAGATCACCGTGTACGAGGACCGCTCGTTCACCTTCGTCACCAAGACCCCGCCCGCCGCCGAGCTCATCAAGAAGGCCGCCAAGGTCTCCAAGGGCTCCGCCACCCCGCACACCGCCAAGGTCGGCACGCTGACCCAGGCCCAGTGCGAGGAGATCGCCCAGACCAAGATGGAAGACCTCAACGCCAACGACCTGGCCGCCGCCGCGAAGATCATCGCCGGCACCGCCCGGTCCATGGGCATCACCATCGACGGCTGACACCCCCACCACACCACCCCCCAGTGGCAGGGTCGCGCGCGACCCGCAGACCACGACTGCAAGGAGAACAAGCAGATGGCACAGCGCAGCAAAGCATACAAGGCGGCCCAGGAGAAGATCGGCGAGGGCGTCTACGCCCCGGCCGAGGCGATCGCCCTGGCCAAGGAGACCAACCCGTCGAAGTCCGACGCCACGGTGGAGGTCGCCTTCCGCCTGAGCGTGGACCCCCGCAAGGCCGACCAGATGGTCCGCGGCACGGTCAACCTGCCGCACGGCACCGGCAAGACCGCCCGCGTGGTCGTCTTCGCCACCGGTGACAAGGCCGCGGCCGCCGAGGCCGCCGGCGCCGACGTCGTGGGCTCGGACGACCTGATCGCCCGCATCGCCGGCGGCTGGACCGACTTCGACGCCGCCGTGGCGTCCCCGGACATGATGGGCAAGGTCGGCCGCCTCGGCAAGATCCTCGGCCCGCGCAACCTCATGCCGAACCCGAAGACCGGCACCGTGACCCCGGACGTGGCCAAGGCCGTCACCGACATCAAGGGTGGCAAGATCGACTTCCGCGTCGACAAGCACGCCAACCTGCACTTCATCATCGGCAAGACCAGCTTCGACGTGAAGGCCCTGGCCGAGAACTACGCCGCCGCCCTCGAGGAGGTGCTCCGCCTGAAGCCGTCCGCGTCCAAGGGCCGGTACATCTCCAAGGCGACGATCGCCACCACCTTCGGCCCCGGCATCAAGGTGGACCCGAACGTGGTCAAGGTGACCACGGAGGCCTGATCCTCCACGCCGCATCCAGCGGCGGCACGACGGCGAGGGCCGGATCCCGGGACGTCCCGGGGTCCGGCCCTCGCCGTCTGCGTGCCCGCGGGAGGACAATGGGCGCGGAGGGGCGAGAGAAGCAGGTCGCCATGGACACGAACCCATCCCGCCGGGCCATGCTGCAGGGGGCTGCCGCCAGCGTCCTCGCCGCCGCCGGGACCGCGGTGGGAGCGGCCGCGCCCGCTCTCGCGGCGCTGCCGGGCCGGCCCTATCCGACGACCGGCCGCGAGACCACGCTGTCCCGTCCCTACCCCCTGCACGAGTTCCGCGGCGTGTGGGTGGCCACGGTGCTCAACATCGACTGGCCCTCTCGCCCCGGCCTGACGATCGCCGAGCAGCAGGCGGAGTTGACGTACCTGTGCAAGCTGGCCGGCTACCGCGGCTACAACGCCGTGCTGCTGCAGGTGCGCGCGGCGGGGGACCGGCTGTACCGCTCATCCCTGGGGGAGCCCTGGTCGCGCTACCTCACCGGGACCCTCGGGCGGGATCCCGGCTGGGACCCGCTGGAGTGGGCCATCCGGGAGGCCGGCCGCTGGGGACTGCAGCTGCACGCCTGGGTGAACCCGTTCCGGGTCGCGATGGACACGAGCCTGTCCTCCCTGTACCCGGGCAGCTACGCGGCCCGCAACCCGGGCCACACCTACGCCTACGGCGGCCGGCGCTACCTAGACCCCGGACTGCTCGCGGTGCGCCGCTACGTCCGTTCCGTGCTGGCCGAGATCGCCGGGCGCTACCGGGTGGCCGGCATCCACCTGGACGACTACTTCTACCCCTACCCGGTGCCCGGCACCCCGATCCCCGACGGCGCGGCCTACGCCGCGTACGGTGGCGGGCTCACGCTGGGGGACTGGCGGCGGGAGAACATCCGCCGGTTCGTGCGCGACGCAGGGCCGGACATCCACGCGCTCAACCCGCGGGCGGCCTTCAGCATCAGCCCGTTCGGCATCTGGCGCCACCTCACGTCCTCGCCACTGGGCTCCGCCACGAGCGGGCTGCAGGCCTACGACGACCTCTACGTCGACACGCGGCGGTGGCTCAAGAGCCAGTACGCCGACCTCTTCGTCCCCCAGCTCTACTGGCAGCTGGGGCACCCGACCGCCGACTACTCCGTGCTGGCCCGCTGGTGGAACGAGGCGGCGCGGGACACGCGCACCCAACTGGCGTTCGGCGAGGCGGTCTACAAGATGGGCAGCGCCGGCTGGACCGACCCGAACGAGTTGCGCAACCACGTCACGCTGACGCGCAGCCTGTCCCGGATGGACGGCAACGGCTTCTACAACGCGAGCGCCATGAAGGCGAACGTGCTGGGCGGCAGCTCGCGGGTGAGCTCGACCCACTACACGCGCCGGGCCCTGCCGCTGCGGATGCCGTGGCTGGGCAGCACCGGCCCCGAGGCGCCGGCGTTCACCCGGGTGACGGCCGGCACGGCGGGCGTGCGGCTGGAGTGGACGGTGCCGGCCGCCGGCGTGCCTGCGGCGTGGCTCGCCCTCTGGCGCCGCCCGGCGGTGAGCACCGACGTGCCGCGGCTGCCCTCGACGGCCGAGCACCTGGCGCTGGTGCGGGCCGGCGCCCCGGGCGCCGGGACCTGGACCGACGCCACCGCGGTGCGGGGCCAGCGCTACTGGTACATCCTGCAGTCGTTCAGCCAGAACGCGACCGGTTCCGTGGCGGGCTCGGCCATCATGACCACGGCCTGAGTGCGGCATCATGGAGCCATGACCCACACCCAGGACGGGCCCGGCCTCGACTGGCTGGCGCTGCCGGAGCGCCTCGAGCAGTCCCGGCTGCCGATGCCGGACGCCACCGCGGACTTCCTCCAGGTCGCCCAGCTGGCCAACCTGCTGACGTCCCTGTTCTGGGGCACCAACGACTTCTACGTCTCCCCGGAGCACCGGCTGGCCGCTGCGCACGGGGCGACGGACCACCTCGTGGCCCGGCGGGCCGACGGCGCGGACGCCCACGGCCGGATCGTGGGCTTCGCCGCCCTGGGCGCGGCGCCCGGGCCCGCCCGGCTGTGGGTCGGCGTGCACCCGGACTTCCGCCGCCGGGGCGTCGGCTCGGCGCTGCTGGCCGCCGCGGAGGCCGAGGCCGCGCGCCGCGGGGCCACGGGGTACGAGTCGTGGACGGACAACGCCCTCGTGGACCCGGCCGCCGTCGGCTCGGGGCCGGTGTTCGTCCGCGGCACCTCGCTCGAGACGGGCCTGACCCCGGTCCTGCCGCCGGCGGGGCGGGAGACGGGGCCCGACGCCGGCCCCGTCCGGTCCGGCGCCCCGGACGCCGCCTTCGCCGCGGCCCACGGCTACGCGCCGGACCGGCTCGAGTGGTGCTCCGTGCTCGACCTGCGCGGGGCCGCCGGCCCGGCCCTGCAGGCGGAGTCCGCCGCGGGGCTGGAGGGGGAGTACGAGGTCCTCGGCGGGGAGGGGGACCTGCCGCGGGAGCACGCGGCCACGCTGCCGGACCTGGGGCCCGGACGGCGGGGACTGGCCGTGGTGGCCGTCGACCGGCGCACCGGCCGGGCGGTGGGCCACGCGGTCATCGAGACCACGCCGGACCTGCCGCACGTGGCATACGCCCGCGGACCGGTCGTGGCCGCGGGCCACCGGGGCCGCGGGCTGGAGCTGCTGCTGCGCGCCGTCGTCGTCTCCCGGCTGCTGCGCTCCCGTCCCGGCGCCGAGCGGCTCTACGCGTGGCGGGCGGCGGAGGACGAGGCGGCCCGCCGGGACGACGAGGCTCTCGGCCTGGTCCCCGTGGCCACCCGGGCGTGCTGGCGCAAGGCGGTGCCCGGCACCGCGCGGGGCTCCGGGCCCGCGGCTGGACCAGGGGCCCGCCCGGCCGCCGATTTGGCGCCGGACGGCCGCGGGGCGTAGAGTTGGAGGCACCAAAGACCGCCGGTCGTCGGGTCCCCTCGGGGTCCTGACCGTAAAGCCCTCCTGACGGAGGCGGCCTGCGCAGGTGAGACAGAGCAACGCCTCCCTCCGCCCCTCCGGCGGCGGGGATCCGCCACGCCCCGTGCACCTGCACGGGGCGTTTTCGCGTCATGGGGCCGGACCGGACCCAAGCAATGGAAGGAGTGCCATGGCGACGTCTGCGAAGAACGCCGTCGTGGAGGAGCTCGCGGACCTGTTCCGCAACTCCACCGCGGCCGTGCTGACGGAATACCGTGGTCTCACCGTGGCGGAGCTCAAGGAGCTGCGCCGTTCCCTCGGTGAGAACGCGACCTACGCCGTGGTGAAGAACACGCTCTCCGAGATCGCGGCCAAGCAGGCCGGCATCGATGCCTTCGACGGCAAGATGTCCGGCCCGTCCGCGATCGCCTTCGTCTCCGGTGACCCGGTGGACGCGGCCAAGGCGATGCGTGACTTTGCCAAGGATCACCAGGCCCTGGTGGTCAAGGGTGGCTACATGGATGGCCAGTACCTTGACGAGACGGGCATCAAGAAGCTCGCGGACCTCGAGTCCCGCGAGGTGCTGCTGGCCAAGCTGGCCGGCGCCATGAAGGGCAACCTGTTCAAGGCCGCCTACATGTTCCAGGCCCCGCTGTCCCAGGCCGTCCGCACCGTGGACGCCCTGCGCGCGAAGGTCGAGGAGCAGGGCGGCGCTGCTGCGCCCGCCGCTGAGTGACCCGTGGCCGGGCGCCCGCCCGGCCGCGCCCCGGTCGCGTCCAGCGGCCAACCCCAGATTCGTGAAGTAATCCGTACGTGAAGGAGCCAACCATGGCCAAGCTGTCCACCGAAGAGCTGCTCGAGCAGTTCGCCGAGCTGTCCCTCATCGAGCTGTCCGAGTTCGTCAAGGCGTTCGAGGAGAAGTTCGAGGTCACCGCCGCCGCTCCGGTCGCCGCCGCCGCCCCCGCCGCTGCCGGCGGTGCCGGCGAGGCCGCCGCCGCCGAGGAGAAGGACGAGTTCGACGTCGTCCTCGAGGCCGCCGGCGACAAGAAGATCGGCGTCATCAAGGAGGTGCGCGCCCTGACCTCCCTCGGCCTGAAGGAGGCCAAGGACCTCGTCGACTCCGCTCCGAAGGCCGTCCTGGAGGGCGTCAACAAGGAGACCGCCGAGAAGGCCAAGGAGCAGCTCGAGGGCGCCGGCGCCACCATCACCCTCAAGTGATGCGTGCGGCCTAGCCGCTGCTGACCGACGGCCCCCTCCGTCCCGCCCCGCGGGACGGAGGGGGCCGTCGTCGTTCCCGGGTCCCGTCCCGCGCCCCGTCCCGGGAGTCCCGGGGGAGCGGCGACGCGGCTCCCAGCAACCGTCCAGCCGCACCCCGTAAGGTCACGAAATGGTAAAGCGCGGTCCGTCCGGGGTCGCGCGCGAGACGGGGAGGGTGCCGGCCGATGGTCGCGACGGCTCAGTTCGAGCAGGTGGGGGTCCGGCAGGCGGACCCGACGACGGTGCGGCGCGCCCCCGCGCCGGCCCCGGCGCCGACCCCCGCACCGGCGGCCCCCGCCGCCTCCCGTCCGCGGCTGGCCCTGCTGGACGCGCTGCGGCTGCTCGCGGCCCTGTCCGTGCTGCTGTTCCATTGGACGGCGTGGCACCACGGGAACTGGGGCCGGCACGGCGAGCCCGCGGCCGAGGCGTGGCCCTGGCTGAGCCAGTTCACCTCCGTCGGCGCCCTGGGCGTCCAGCTCTTCTTCATCATCTCCGGCTTCGTGATCCTGCTGTCCTCCTTCGGCAAGAGCCCGGCGCGGTTCATCGGCTCGCGCGTGGGCCGGCTCTACCCCGCCTACTGGCTGGCCGTGCTGCTGGCGGCCGTGCTGATCTTCCTCGTCTGGCCCGAGCTGGGGGCCCAGCGGCGGCCCGCCGACCTCTGGGCCAACCTGACGATGTTCCAGGGCGGGTTCGGCGTGGGCCACCTGGACGGCGTCTATTGGACGCTGTGGGTGGAGATGAAGTTCTACCTGTGGATCCTGGCCTTCACCCTCGTGGGGATGACGGTGCGCCGGGTCATGGTGTTCGCGGTCGCGTGGCCGCTGCTGGGCAACGCGCTGTACCTCGGGCTGCGCGTGGCCGGGCTGGACGTCGGCTGGGTCCAGCACCTCCTGTTCCCCGAGTACTCGGCGCTGTTCGCCGGCGGGATGGTCCTGTTCCTGCTCTTCCGGTTCGGCCACACCCCGGGCCGCTGGGCCGCGCTGTCCGTCAACGTGGCCCTCGCGTGCGCGTGGTCGGCCGGCATCCAGCGGCGCGAGACGCTCGAGCTCACCGGGTACGACTACCCGCTCGCGCTGTTCCTCGGCCTCGTGCTGGCCCTCTTCGCGGCCGTCGCGCTCATCGTGCTCACCCCCCTGGCCCGCGTGCGCCTGCCCGGGGCCACGCTCGCCGGGGCCCTCACCTACCCCCTGTACCTGCTGCACCAGCTGTGGGGCTGGTACCTCATCCGCCTGCTGTCCCCGCACCTGCCCGCCGCCGTGGTGCTGGCCCTGTCCCTGGCCGCCGTGCTCGGGGCGGCCTGGACCGTGCACCGCTGGGTGGAGTCCCCGCTGGGGCCGCGGCTGCAGCGCGCGGTGACGGCCGGCCTCGGGCGCTGGCCGGTCCTGGGCCGGGTGCACGGCCCGGCACCGGTGGCCCGCGCGGGTTCATAGCATATTCACAGCCTGCGCCGGAGGATCGAGTGGACTCCGGGCGTGCCGGGCGGTTATGCTAAGTCCTTACGTCTCCCTTCCATCCACCCCTGTGGTGTGTGCCGGCGCGCCCGGACCACCGGACAGCGGCGTGGCGTGCAGTCCGGCCTTCAAATAGCGGTGGGCCCGGTGCGTCGTGGACCGGCGGGGGAGCGCACGGAAATGAAGACGGTCTGTGGAAGGAACCCTCTTGGTCGCCTCGAGCACCTCAAATACCGAAACCGCTAACACCCCCGGGGGCGTCTCGCCCCGCTCCGGCGCCAGCGCCGGCCGGATCACCTTCGCGAAGATCCACGAGCCGCTGGACGTGCCGGACCTGCTGGCCCTCCAGACCGAGTCCTTCGACCGGCTCGTCGGCAACGAGCGCTGGGCCGCCCGCGTCGCCCACGCCCAGGAGATCGGCGACGACTCCGTGGCCACCACCTCCGGCCTCTCCGACATCTTCGAGGAGATCTCCCCGATCGAGGACTTCCAGGGCACCATGTCCCTGTCCTTCACGGAGCCGGAGTTCGCCGACCCCAAGATGCCGGTCGACGAGTGCAAGGAGCGCGACACCACCTACGCCGCGCCGCTGTACGTCAAGGCCGAGTTCATGAACAACAACACCGGCGAGATCAAGCAGCAGACGGTGTTCATGGGCGACTTCCCGCTCATGACGGACAAGGGCACCTTCGTCATCAACGGCACCGAGCGTGTCGTCGTGTCCCAGCTGGTCCGCTCCCCGGGCGCCTACTTCGAGCGCACCCCGGACAAGACCTCGGACAAGGACATCTTCACCGCCAAGGTCATCCCCTCCCGCGGTGCCTGGTTCGAGCTCGAGGTGGACAAGCGAGACCAGGTCGGCGTGCGCCTGGACCGCAAGCGCAAGCAGCCGGTCACCGTGCTGCTCAAGGCCATGGGCTGGACCGAGTCCCGCATCCTGGAGGAGTTCGGCCAGTACGACTCCATCCGCGCGACCCTCGAGAAGGACCCGACCGAGGGCCAGGAGGAGGCGCTGCTGGACATCTACCGCAAGCTGCGCCCGGGCGAGCCCGCGGCCGTGGACGCCGCGCAGAACCTGCTGAACAACCTGTACTTCACCCCCAAGCGCTACGACCTGGCGAAGGTGGGCCGGTACAAGCTCAACCGCAAGCTCGGCGTGGACCTGCCGCTGGGCGACCCGAACGCCTCCGTGCTGACCGAGGCCGACATCGTGCAGATGGTCCACTTCATCGTGGCCCTGCACGCCGGCGAGCGGACCATCACGGGCAAGCGCGACGGCGCCGACGTCGACGTGCGCGTCGAGGTCGACGACATCGACCACTTCGGCAACCGCCGCATCCGCGCCGTGGGCGAGCTGATCGAGAACCAGATCCGCACCGGCCTGTCCCGCATGGAGCGCGTCGTGCGCGAGCGCATGACGACCCAGGACGTCGAGGCCATCACCCCGCAGACCCTGATCAACATCCGCCCCGTGGTGGCGTCGATCAAGGAGTTCTTCGGCACCTCCCAGCTGTCCCAGTTCATGGACCAGAACAACCCGCTGGCCGGGCTGACGCACAAGCGCCGCCTGTCCGCGCTGGGCCCGGGCGGCCTGTCCCGTGACCGCGCCGGCATGGAGGTCCGTGACGTCCACCCGTCGCACTACGGGCGCATGTGCCCCATCGAGACCCCGGAAGGCCCGAACATCGGCCTCATCGGCTCGCTCGCGACCTTCGCCCGGATCAACCCCTTCGGCTTCATCGAGACCCCGTACCGCAAGGTCGTGGACGGCATCGTCACCGACCGGGTGGACTACCTGACGGCGGACGACGAGCTCGAGGCGCAGATCGCCCAGGCGAACGCCCCGCTGAACGAGGACGGCTCCTTCGCCGAGGAGCTCGTGCTCTGCCGCCAGCGCGGCGGCGGCGGCGAGCCGGTGCTGTCCTCCGTGGACGAGATCGACTACATGGACGTCTCCCCGCGCCAGATGGTCTCGGCCGCCACGGCCCTGATCCCGTTCCTCGAGCACGACGACGCCAACCGCGCGCTCATGGGCGCCAACATGCAGCGCCAGGCCGTGCCGCTGCTCCAGGCCGAGGCCCCCTACGTGGGCACCGGCATGGAGAAGTACATCGCCGTGGACGCCGGTGACTCCATCACCGCCGAGGCCCCCGGCGTGGTGACCGAGGTGGCCGCGGACATGGTGACCGTCATGCAGGACGACGGCACGATGCGCCACTACCCGATCATGAAGTTCGCGCGCTCGAACCAGGGCAACGCCTACAACCAGCGCGTGCGCGTCAACGAGGGCGACCGCGTGGAGCGCCTCGGCATCATCGCCGACGGCCCGGCCACGGACAACGGCGAGCTGGCGCTCGGCAAGAACCTGCTCGTCGCGTTCATGCCCTGGGAGGGCCTGAACTACGAGGACGCCATCATCCTGTCCCAGCGCATGGTCTCCGACGACGTGCTCACCTCGATCCACATCGAGGAGCACGAGGTCGACGCCCGTGACACCAAGCTGGGCGCCGAGGAGATCACCCGGGACATCCCGAACGTCTCCGACGAGGTGCTGGCCCAGCTCGACGAGCGCGGCATCATCCACATCGGTGCCGAGGTGGAGGCCGGGGACATCCTGGTCGGCCGCGTCACCCCGAAGGGCGAGACCGAGCTGACCCCGGAGGAGCGGCTGCTGCGCGCGATCTTCGGCGAGAAGTCCCGCGAGGTGCGCGACACGTCCCTGAAGGTGCCCCACGGCGAGTCCGGCACGGTCATCGGCGTGCGCATCTTCGACCGCGACGAGGACGACGACCTGCCCCCGGGCGTGAACCAGCTGGTGCGCGTCTACGTGGCGCAGAAGCGCAAGATCACCGACGGCGACAAGATGGCCGGCCGCCATGGCAACAAGGGCGTCATCTCCAAGATCCTGCCCATGGAGGACATGCCGTTCCTCGCCGACGGCACCCCGGTGGACATCATCCTGAACCCGCTGGGCGTGCCGGGCCGCATGAACCTGGGCCAGGTCATGGAGCTGCACCTGGGCTGGGCCGCCTCGCGCGGCTGGGACATCCAGGGCGAGCCCGAGTGGATCAAGGACCTGCCGAACTTCCCGCGGTCCTCCGGTCCGGTCAACGTCGCCACCCCGGTGTTCGACGGCGCCGAGGCCCACGAGATCGAGGGCCTGCTCGGCCACGTCAACGTCACGCGCGACGGCGACCGGCTGATGGGCACCAACGGCAAGGCCACCCTGTTCGACGGCCGCTCCGGCGAGCCCTTCCCGGACCCGGTGTCCGTGGGCTACATGTACATGCTGAAGCTGCACCACCTCGTGGACGACAAGATCCACGCCCGGTCCACCGGCCCCTACTCCATGATCACCCAGCAGCCGCTGGGCGGTAAGGCGCAGTTCGGCGGCCAGCGCTTCGGCGAGATGGAGGTCTGGGCCCTGGAGGCGTACGGCGCCGCGTACACCCTGCAGGAGCTGCTGACGATCAAGTCGGACGACATCCACGGCCGCGTGAAGGTCTACGAGGCCATCGTCAAGGGCGAGAACATCCCGGAGCCCGGTGTCCCGGAGTCGTTCAAGGTCCTGATCAAGGAGATGCAGTCGCTGTGCCTGAACGTGGAGGTCCTCTCCGCGGACGGCACGGCCATCGAAATGCGTGACTCGGACGATGACGTCTTCCGGGCCGCCGAGGAGCTGGGCATCGACCTGTCCCACGCCGAGCCGAGCTCGGTCGAGGAAGTCTGACCCCTCCCCGCCCCCCAGACGTCATTCCACAGCGAACATCAGGAGTTCAACGGACCATGTCCAACGACAACTCATCCTTCGGCCTCATGCGGATCGGCCTGGCCACCGCCGACGAGATCCGCAACTGGTCCTTCGGCGAGGTCAAGAAGCCGGAGACCATCAACTACCGCACCCTGAAGCCGGAGAAGGACGGGCTCTTCTGCGAGAAGATCTTCGGCCCCACCCGGGACTGGGAGTGCTACTGCGGCAAGTACAAGCGCGTGCGCTTCAAGGGCATCATCTGTGAGCGCTGCGGCGTCGAGGTGACCCGCTCCAAGGTGCGCCGCGAGCGGATGGGCCACATCGAGCTCGCCGCCCCGGTCACCCACATCTGGTACTTCAAGGGCGTCCCGTCCCGGCTCGGCTACCTGCTGGACCTGGCCCCCAAGGACCTCGAGAAGATCATCTACTTCGCCGCCTACATGATCACCTCGGTGGACGAGGAGGGCCGCCACGCGGACCTGCCGAACCTGCAGGCCGAGCACGACCAGGAGACCCGTCACCTGGCCGACCAGCGCGACGCCGACATCGCCGCCGTGGCCGCGGACCTGGAGAAGGACCTGGCCAAGCTCGAGGCCGAGGGTGCCAAGGCCGCCGAGAAGAAGAAGGCCCGGGACGCCGCGGACAAGACCATGGCGCAGATCCGCAAGCGCGCGGACGCCGAGCTGGACCGGATGGAGAAGATCTGGGACCGGTTCAAGAACCTCAAGGTCGCCGACCTCGAGGGCGACGAGGGCCTGTTCCGCGCCATGCGGGACAAGTACGGCCAGTACTTCGAGGGCTCCATGGGCGCCGAGTCCATCAAGCGGCGCCTGGAGTCCTTCGACCTCGAGGCCGAGGCCGAGATGCTGCGCGAGACGATCAAGACCGGCAAGGGCCAGCGCAAGACCCGCGCCCTGAAGCGGCTCAAGGTCGTCAACGCCTTCCTGACCACGGACAACTCGCCGCTGGGCATGGTCCTGGACGCCGTCCCGGTGATCCCGCCGGAGCTGCGCCCGATGGTGCAGCTGGACGGTGGCCGCTTCGCGACCTCCGACCTCAACGACCTGTACCGCCGCGTGATCAACCGCAACAACCGCCTGAAGCGACTGCTGGACCTGGGCGCGCCGGAGATCATCGTCAACAACGAGAAGCGTATGCTCCAGGAGGCCGTGGACTCTCTGTTCGACAACGGCCGCCGCGGCCGCCCGGTCACCGGTCCGGGCAACCGCCCGCTGAAGTCGCTGTCCGACATGCTCAAGGGCAAGCAGGGCCGGTTCCGCCAGAACCTGCTCGGCAAGCGCGTGGACTACTCGGGCCGTTCGGTCATCGTGGTGGGCCCGCAGCTGAAGCTGCACCAGTGCGGCCTGCCGAAGCAGATGGCGCTGGAGCTGTTCAAGCCCTTCGTGATGAAGCGGCTCGTGGACCTGAACCACGCGCAGAACATCAAGTCCGCCAAGCGGATGGTGGAGCGCTTCCGCCCGCAGGTGTGGGACGTGCTCGAGGAGGTCATCACCGAGCACCCGGTGCTGCTGAACCGTGCACCCACCCTGCACCGCCTCGGCATCCAGGCCTTCGAGCCGCAGCTCGTGGAGGGCAAGGCCCTGCAGCTGCACCCGCTGGTCTGCGGCGCGTTCAACGCGGACTTCGACGGCGACCAGATGGCCGTGCACCTGCCGCTGAGCCCCGAGGCCCAGGCCGAGGCGCGGCTGCTGATGCTCTCCAGCCACAACATCCTGAAGCCCTCGGACGGCCGTGCCGTGGCCGTCCCGGCCCAGGACATGATCATCGGCCTGAACCACCTCACCACGGTGCGGGAGGACGCGGCCGGTGCCGGGGAGGCCTACTCCTCGGTGGCGGAGGCCATCATGGCGCACGACGCCGGCGCCCTGCACCTGAACGCCCCGGTGAAGATCGCCGTGGACGGCTTCGTGCCGTCCGCCCAGACCCCCGCCCCCGAGGGCTGGGAGGAGGGCCAGCGCGCCGTCCTGGACACCACGCTGGGCAAGGTGCTGTTCAACGAGCTGCTCCCGGCCGACTACCCGTGGCTGGACACCCAGGCCACCAAGGGCACCCTCGGCGCCCTGGTCAACGACCTGGCCGAGCGCTACCCGATGGTGCAGACCGCCGCGACCCTGGACAACCTCAAGGACGCCGGCTTCTACTGGGGCACGTGGTCCGGCGTGACCGTGGCGATCTCCGACATCACCTCGGAGTTCGACAAGGCCTCCATCATGGAGGGCTACGAGAACCAGGCGCTCAAGGTCCAGGCCCAGTACGACAAGGGCCTGATCGCGGACGACGAGCGTCGTTCCGAGCTGATCGACATCTGGAACAAGGCCACCGACGAGGTCGCGGCCGCCATGAAGGACGGACTGCCGCGGCTGAACACCATCAACCGCATGGTCTCCTCCGGCGCCCGAGGCAACTGGCTGCAGGTCCGGCAGATCGCCGGCATCCGCGGCCTGGTGGCCAACCCGAAGGGTGAGATCATCCCGCGCCCGATCAAGTCCTCCTACCGCGAGGGCCTGTCCGTGCTCGAGTACTTCATCGCCACCCACGGTGCCCGCAAGGGCCTCGCGGACACCGCGCTGAAGACCGCGAACTCGGGTTACCTCACCCGTCGACTCGTGGACGTGTCCCAGGACGTCATCGTCCGCGAGGAGGACTGCGGCACCGAGCGCGGCCTGACCGAGGTCATCGCCGTGCCGAACGCCGACGGCGAGCTGGTGCGCCACGAGACCGTGGAGAACTCCGCGTACGCCCGGACCCTGGCCGTGGACGTCGAGGCCGAGGACGGCACCGTCCTGGGCCGCGCCGGCGAGGACATCGGGGACGTGGCGATCGACGCGTACATCGCCGCCGGCGTCACCGAGGTCAAGGTGCGCTCCGTGCTCACCTGCGAGTCCGCCGTCGGGACCTGCGCGAAGTGCTACGGCCGCTCCATGGCCACCGGCCAGCTGGTGGACATCGGCGAGGCCGTGGGCATCATCGCCGCCCAGTCCATCGGCGAGCCGGGCACCCAGCTCACCATGCGGACGTTCCACACCGGTGGCGTGGCCTCGGCCGACGACATCACCCAGGGCCTGCCCCGTATCCAGGAGCTCTTCGAGGCCCGCACCCCGAAGGGCGTGGCCCCGATCTCCGAGGTCGCCGGCCGGGTCACGATCGAGGACGCGGAGAAGCAGCTGCGCCTCGTGCTGACCCCGGACGACGGCTCCGAGGAGATCGCCTACCCGGTGCTGCGCCGTGCGCGCCTGCTGGTGGCCGACGGCGAGCACGTGGCCGTGGGCACCCAGCTCGTGGCCGGTGCCGTGGACCCGAAGCAGGTGCTGCGCGTGCTCGGGCCCCGGGCGGCGCAGAAGTTCCTGGTCCAGGAGGTCCAGGACGTGTACCAGTCCCAGGGCGTGGGCATCCACGACAAGCACGTGGAGGTCATCGTCCGGCAGATGCTGCGCCGGATCACCGTCATCGAGTCCGGCGACACGGACCTGCTGCCGGGCGAGCTGACCGACCGGGCCCGCTTCACCGCCGCGAACCGCAAGGCCGTGGCGGAGGGCCGCCAGCCGGCCTCGGGCCGTGACGAGCTCATGGGCATCACCAAGGCCTCGCTCGCCACCGACTCGTGGCTGTCCGCCGCGTCCTTCCAGGAGACCACCCGGGTGCTGACCCAGGCGGCCATGGAGGGCAAGTCGGACCCGCTGCTGGGCCTGAAGGAGAACGTGATCATCGGCAAGCTGATCCCGGCCGGCACCGGCCTGGACCGGTACACCAAGGTCAACGTCGAGCCCACGGAGGAGGCCAAGGCCAACCTGTTCACCGGCCCGGCCGGCTTCGCGGACTTCGACTACCCGGGCCTGGACTCCTCGTCCACCCCGGAGTTCCACGCGATCAGCCTGGACGACTACGGCACCGACTACCGCGGCTGACCGCTGACGGCTGACGGCTGAGCCCGTCGGCACCGCGCGAGGGGCGCCTTCCCACCCCGGGGAGGCGCCCCTCGTCGTCGTCCGGGGGAGGGACGGCCGGCGGGGCAGGGCAGAGGGCAGGGCGGAAGACGGCGCCGCGGGCCGGGCCGGGCGCGGGGTCTAGGGTGGGAGGCATGACCGACGAGCCCACCGCCCAGCGCCACGCCCTGCTCGAGGGCACCGGGGTGCATGACGTCCCCGTCCCCCTGATCGGCCTGGGCACCTGGCCGCTGTGGGGCGCGGAGTGCGAGGACGCCGTCGCCTCGGCCCTGGAGGCGGGGTACCGGCACCTGGACACCGCCGAGAACTACGCCAACGAGGACGCGGTGGGCCGGGCCGTGGCGGCCTCCGGGATCCCGCGCGAGGAGGTCTTCGTGACCTCGAAGTTCAACCGGCGCTGGCACGGGGGCACGGACCTGGTGCGCGCGGCCCTCGAGGCCGGCCTCGAGCGCGCGGGCCTGGAGCACTTCGACCTGTACCTCGTGCACTGGCCCAACCCGGACCAGGGGCGCTACGTGCAGGCCTGCGCCTCGCTCGCGGAGCTCGTGGGCACCGGGCTCATCCGCTCCTGGGGCGTGTCCAACTTCACCCCGGAGCACCTGCAGGCGGTGCTCGACGCCGGGCTGGTCCCGGCCGTCAACCAGGTCTACTGCGAGCCGCGGGACGCCCAGCGCCCCGTGCAGGACGCGAACCTGCTGGCCGGGGTGCTCACGGCCGCCTACACCCCGCTCGGCCGCGGCAGCGGGCTGCTCGCCGAGCCGGCCATCGCCGGGATCGCCGACCGGACGGGGCACACGCCGGCCCAGGTGGTGCTGCGCTGGCACGTGCAGCAGGGGCGGATCGCGATCCCCAAGTCGGCCGACCCGCGGCGCCAGCGGGAGAACCTCGACGTGTTCTCCTTCGCGCTCACGCCCGAGGACATGGCGGCGATCGACGCCCTCGACGTCAGCGTGGCCGGCGGCGCCTCATCGCACCGGGCGGACCCGGAGCGGTTCGGGCACTAGCCCCGGCGGGACATGTAGAGGTCGAAGGCCGTGGCCAGCACGCGGTTGACCCGGTAGTCCCACTCGCCGTGGGTCCGGACCACGTCCGCGCCCATGGTCGTCTTGAACCGCGTCAGCCCGGCCAACTCGTACTCGGGGTCCAGGGACGGGCTCATGCCGCCGAGGTCGTACCACGTGCAGCCGGCGGCCAGCGAGTCCTCGATCTGGCGCAGCTGCAATGCCCGCGGGGCGTAGCGCTTGCGTTCCTCGGAGGAGGACGCGCCGTAGACGTACCAGCCCATGGAGCCCTGCCGGACGTAGATCGCCGCGGCGAGCAGCTGCTCGCCCAGGTGCGCCAGGTAGAGGGTGCACCGGGTGCCGGGGGAGGCGTTCAGCGCGGCGAACATGCGCTCGAAGTAGGCCTGCGGGCGGCCGGTGAACCCGTCCCGGCGGGCGGTCTCCTCGTAGAGCGCCTGCCACGCCGGCAGGTCCGCCGCCGTGCCCTCGGTGACGGTCAGCTCCGAGCGGGTGGACTTGCGGGTCTGCCGGCGGGAGGTGGAGTCCATGCGGGACAGGGCGGCCTCCACGGCCGGGTCGAGGGCGTCCTTGCCGGTGCGCTCGGTGCCGTACAGCTCCGGCTGCAGGGGGATCCGGGCCTGGAACTGGGGCTGGCCGGCCTCGAAGGCGGCGGACTCGGCGGGCGCCCTCCACCCCATCGCCAGCAGCCGCCGGCGCAGGTCCTCGGCCTCCGGGTCCGTCTCGACCGGCTCCAGGTCCGTCACGCTGCGGTGGCCGCCCGCCGCGAGTGCCTTGCGCACCACGGCACCGTCCCAGCGGCGCTCCACGCCGGGCAGGCCCACGCGGACGAGGAACGCGCCGCGGGAGCGCAGGTACTCCACGAGCGGGGGCAGCACGGCCTCCACGGGGACCGCCGAGCGGTCGAACACCGGACCCTCGGCCACGTAGGCCAGGGAGCGGTTCCGCAGCCCCGGCACGGGCACGGGCAGGCGGCGGAACAGCACGAGCGCGGCGGCGCGCAGGGTCCCGCCGTCGAACAGGCCCACCGACTCGCCGCGCCAGTCGACCTTGACGCGCGGCCACTCGGGGTTCTGCAGGAAGGACGCCAGCGGGTGCTCGGCCAGGAACCGGCCGTGCTCCTCGGTGGTGATGCTGCGGACGGTCAGGGCGCGGGGGGTCTGGACACGGGGGGTCTGGTCGATCTCGGGCACGCCCCTCACCATAGCGTCCGGCCCGGCACGGGCCGGGTGCGCCCCGCCCCGCCGGTAGCATGAGGGCCATGATGGTCCCCGCCGAGCAACCCTTCGTCCCCGTGATCACCGGAGGGGACGTGGGGGCGTACTCCCTGGCCCGCGAGTTCCACGAGGCCTACCGGGTCGTCTCCGCCGTGGTCCCCACCGCCGAGAACCGCAACCTGCGGCACTCCTCCATCCTGCAGGCGTTCCCCGCCGGGCCCATGACCGAGGAGGGTCCGGTGGTCGAGGCGCTCGTGCGCGTGGCCGGGGAGCTGCTCGCCGCCGGCCCTCGCCGGCCGCTGCTGCTGCTGGCCGGCTACGACCACCTCGTCCGCTTCGCCGCCCGCCACCGGGCCACGCTCGAGGCGCACGGCTACACGGTGCCGTACCCGGACGAGCGGGCCCTGGACGCGGCGGCGCTGAAGGAGAACTTCTACGCGCTGTGCGACCGGCTCGGCGTGCCCTACCCCGGCACGCGGGCCTACGACGCCGGCGCGCACACCCCGGCGGCGCTCGAGGCCTTCGTCGCGGGGCTGGGGGAGGGGAGCGGGGCGGTCGCCTTCCCCGTCATCCTCAAGGCCGGCGACGGCGGCGCCTGGGCCGACGTCCGCTTCGAGGGCCGGCGCAAGGTGCACGTGGTCCACGAGGCCGGGGAGCTCGCCACGCTCATCGGGCGCGCGTGCGCCGCGGGCTACCGGGGCTCGCTCATCGTCCAGCGGCTCGTCCCGGGCCCGGACTCCCAGCTGGGCATCGCCACCTTCTTCCGCGACGGCGCGGGGGACACCCGGCTGGTCTCCTACGGCGAGGTCATCGTCGAGGACCACGCCCCGGGCACCGAGGGCAACGCCCGGGCGGTGCTCGCCGGCGAGCACCCCACGGTCGCCCGGCAGGGCGCGGCGCTGCTGGACGCCCTCGACTGGCGGGGCTTCGCCATGTTCGACCTCAAGGTCGACCCGCGCGACGGCGTCGCCCAGTTCCTGGAGATGAACCCCCGGCTGGGGCGCAACCACTACTACCTCACCGCCGCGGGGGCCAACCCGGCGCGCTACCTGCTGGGGGAGTACCTGCCGGAGTGCGCCGGCGGCGCCCCGGGCGTGCCCGAGGGCACCGTGACGACCACGGGTCCCGTGCTCACCACGACCATCCCCCTGGCCCTCGTGCGCCGGCATGCCTCGGCCGCCCAGCGCGAGCGGATCCGCGCCGCCGCGCGGGCCGGGCGGATCGTGCGGCCCTTCGAGTACGCGGCGGACCGGGACCTGCGGCGCCGCGCCGCCCTGCGCGCCGCGGAGCTCGCGAGCGTGCGTGCCTTCCGCCGGTACCCGCCGGCCTGAGCGCGCCGCTCCCGATTTCCCGGGCGCTCGCCCCGGGTGGTAGTCTGGAGCCAATTGTTTTTGTGTGGCACGAGGGACACGGTCCGGGCTGCGGGGTTCTTGCGCAGCGAATGCCACACTTTTGCACGCCTGCGGTCGTTCAGCTCGAACCCCCGGGTGCGTAAGGAAACGACCACCAAGCAGTCCTGGTTGACGCGGGCCCGTCCTGTGCGCCCGCCGGACTGGAAGCCAAACGACGGAGAGACCCAGAGTGCCTACGATTCAGCAGCTGGTCCGTAAGGGCCGCTCACCGAAGGTCGTCAAGACCAAGGCCCCTGCCCTGCAGGGGAACCCCATGCGTCGTGGCGTGTGCACCCGCGTGTACACCACGACCCCGAAGAAGCCGAACTCCGCCCTGCGCAAGGTCGCCCGCGTCCGCCTCAACGGCGGCGTCGAGGTCACCGCGTACATCCCGGGCGAGGGCCACAACCTGCAGGAGCACTCGATCGTGCTCGTGCGCGGCGGCCGCGTGAAGGACCTCCCGGGTGTCCGCTACAAGATCGTCCGCGGCGCCCTCGACACCCAGGGTGTCAAGGGCCGTGGCCAGGCCCGCAGCCGCTACGGCGCGAAGAAGGAGAAGAAGTAATGCCTCGTAAGGGCCCCGCGCCGAAGCGCCCCCTCGTCGTCGACCCCGTCTACGGGTCCCCGCTGGTCACCCAGCTGATCAACAAGGTGCTGGTGGACGGCAAGAAGTCCACCGCCGAGCACATCGTCTACGGCGCCCTCGAGGGCACCCGTGACAAGAGCGGTGCCGATCCGGTGGCCACCCTCAAGAAGGCCATGGACAACGTCCGCCCGGCCCTCGAGGTGAAGTCCCGCCGCGTCGGCGGCGCCACCTACCAGGTCCCGGTCGAGGTCAAGCCGGGCCGCGCGACCGCCCTGGCGCTGCGCTGGCTCGTGGGCTACTCCAAGGCCCGTCGCGAGAAGACGATGACCGAGCGTCTCATGAACGAGATCCTCGACGCCTCGAACGGCCTGGGTGCCGCGGTCAAGCGCCGCGAGGACACCCACAAGATGGCCGAGTCGAACAAGGCCTTCGCCCACTACCGCTGGTGAGCCACGAGCGCCCGGGAGCCGGATGACCGGTTCCCGGGCGCCGTGCCGCCCAGCAGTACCGGACCCACACACCAAACCCCAAGGGAGACACCGTGGCACAGGACGTGCTGACCGACCTCACCAAGGTCCGCAACATCGGCATCATGGCGCACATCGATGCCGGCAAGACCACCACCACCGAGCGCATCCTCTTCTACACGGGCGTCAACCACAAGCTGGGCGAGACCCATGACGGCGCCTCCACCACCGACTGGATGGAGCAGGAGAAGGAACGCGGCATCACCATCACCTCCGCCGCGGTGACCTGCTTCTGGAACAACAACCAGATCAACATCATCGACACCCCGGGCCACGTCGACTTCACCGTCGAGGTGGAGCGCTCCCTGCGCGTGCTCGATGGCGCCGTCGCCGTCTTCGACGGCAAGGAGGGCGTGGAGCCGCAGTCCGAGACCGTGTGGCGGCAGGCCGACAAGTACAACGTCCCCCGCATCTGCTTCGTCAACAAGATGGACAAGCTGGGCGCGGACTTCTACTTCACCGTGGACACCATCATCAACCGCCTGGGCGCCAAGCCGCTGGTGATGCAGCTGCCGATCGGCTCCGAGAACGACTTCGTCGGCGTCGTGGACCTGCTGACCATGAAGGCCTTCGTGTGGGAGGGCGACGCCAAGGGCGACGTCACCATGGGCGCCGCCTACCAGACCCAGGAGATCCCGGCCGACCTGCAGGACAAGGCCGAGGAGTACCGGACCGCCCTCATCGAGGCCGTGGCCGAGACCTCCGAGGAGCTCATGGAGAAGTACCTCGAGGGCGAGGAGCTCACGACCGAGGAGATCCAGGCCGGCGTGCGCCAGCTGACGATCAACGCCGAGGCCTACCCGGTCTTCTGCGGCTCCGCGTTCAAGAACCGCGGCGTGCAGCCGATGCTGGATGCCGTCGTGGCCTACCTGCCCTCCCCGTCCGACGCCGGCGCCATCAAGGGCCACGCCGTGGGCGACGAGGAGCAGGAGATGACGCGCGAGCCGTCCAAGGACGCGCCGTTCTCCGCCCTGGCCTTCAAGATCGCGGCCCACCCGTTCTTCGGCCAGCTCACCTACGTGCGCGTGTACTCCGGCAAGATGGCCGCGGGCTCCCCGGTGCAGAACACCACCAAGGGCAAGAAGGAGCGCATCGGCAAGCTGTTCCAGATGCACGCCAACAAGGAGAACCCGGTCGACGAGATGACCGCCGGGCACATCTACGCCGTCGTGGGCCTGAAGGACACCACTACCGGTGACACCCTGTGCGACCCGTCCGCCCCGATCATCCTCGAGTCGATGACCTTCCCGGAGCCCGTGATCTCCGTGGCCGTCGAGCCGAAGACCAAGGGCGACCAGGAGAAGCTCTCCACCGCCATCCAGAAGCTCTCCGCCGAGGACCCCACGTTCACCGTGAACCTCGACGAGGAGACCGGCCAGACCGTCATCGGCGGCATGGGCGAGCTGCACCTGGACATCCTGGTGGACCGCATGAAGCGCGAGTTCAAGGTCGAGGCCAACGTGGGCAAGCCGCAGGTGGCCTACCGCGAGACCATCAAGAAGAAGGTCGAGAAGGTCGACTACACGCACAAGAAGCAGACCGGTGGTTCCGGCCAGTTCGCCAAGGTGCAGGTGTCCTTCGAGCCCCTCGACACCGCCGAGGGCGAGATGTACGAGTTCGAGAACGCCGTCACCGGCGGCCGCATCCCGCGCGAGTACATCCCGTCGGTGGACGCCGGGATCCAGGACGCCATGCAGTTCGGCGTCCTGGCCGGGTACCCGATGGTGGGCGTCAAGGCGACCCTGCTCGACGGTGCCTACCACGACGTCGACTCCTCCGAGATGGCGTTCAAGATCGCCGGCTCGATGGTCTTCAAGGAGGGCATCCGCAAGGCCAACCCGGTCCTGCTCGAGCCCCTCATGGCCGTCGAGGTCCGCACCCCGGAGGAGTACATGGGCGACGTCATCGGCGACCTGAACTCCCGCCGTGGCCAGATCCAGTCCATGGAGGACGCCCAGGGCGTCAAGGTCATCAAGGCCGGCGTGCCGCTGTCCGAGATGTTCGGCTACATCGGCGACCTGCGGTCCAAGACCCAGGGCCGCGCCGTGTACTCCATGACGTTCGACTCCTACGCCGAGGTCCCGAAGGCCGTGGCCGACGAGATCATCCAGAAGAACAGCGGCGAGTGAGCCCCGTTCTCTAGCAATTCTTGTCCGGACCGGACGGCGGGGCCCGCGAGGGTCCCGCCGCCGGACCGGACAGGTGGGCCGGCCGCACTCCGGAGGCCGGAACCACCACAGGACGGAAGGTCCGGTCCGCGGAACAGGCGGTCCGGGTGGCCTGTTCCAGGACCGGTCCTGACGCAAGCCGGAGGATTTATCACCAGCAGCCAGATCGAAGTAGACTTTCCCAAGTTGTCAGCACGCCACCGCGGCTGAGAAGTCTCTTCAGATGAACAGTTCTAGGAGGAACCTGTGTCGAAGGCAAAGTTCGAGCGGTCCAAGCCGCACGTCAACGTCGGTACCATCGGCCACGTCGACCACGGCAAGACCACGCTGACCGCCGCGATCTCGAAGGTCCTGTACGACAAGTACCCGGACCTGAACGAGCAGCGCGACTTCGCGACCATTGACTCCGCGCCGGAAGAGCGCCAGCGCGGCATCACCATCAACATCTCCCACGTGGAGTACCAGACCGAGAAGCGTCACTACGCCCACGTCGACGCCCCCGGCCACGCCGACTACATCAAGAACATGATCACCGGTGCCGCCCAGATGGACGGCGCGATCCTCGTGGTCGCCGCCACCGACGGCCCGATGGCCCAGACCCGCGAGCACGTGCTCCTGGCCCGCCAGGTCGGCGTGCCGGCGCTGCTGGTCGCCCTCAACAAGTCGGACATGGTCGAGGACGAGGAGCTCCTGGAGCTCGTCGAGATGGAGGTCCGCGAGCTGCTGTCCTCCCAGGGCTTCGACGGCGACGACGCCCCGGTCATCCGCACCTCCGGCCTGAAGGCCCTCGAGGGCGACGAGAAGTGGGTCAAGTCCGTCGAGGAACTGATGGACGCCGTGGACTCCTACATCCCGGACCCGGTCCGCGACAAGGACAAGCCGTTCCTGATGCCGATCGAGGACGTCTTCACCATCACCGGTCGTGGCACCGTGGTGACCGGTCGCGCCGAGCGCGGCACCCTGAAGATCAACTCCGAGGTCGAGATCGTCGGCATCCGCCCGATCCAGAAGACCACGGTCACCGGCATCGAGATGTTCCACAAGCAGCTCGACGAGGCCTGGGCCGGCGAGAACTGTGGCCTGCTGCTGCGCGGCCTGAAGCGCGAGGACGTGGAGCGCGGCCAGGTCGTCGTGGCCCCGGGCTCCATCACCCCGCACACGAACTTCGAGGGCAACGTCTACATCCTGTCCAAGGACGAGGGCGGCCGCCACAACCCGTTCTACTCGAACTACCGTCCGCAGTTCTACTTCCGCACCACCGACGTCACCGGCGTCATCACGCTGCCCGAGGGCACCGAGATGGTCATGCCGGGCGACACCACCGAGATGACGGTCGAGCTGATCCAGCCGATCGCCATGGAGGAGGGCCTCGGCTTCGCCATCCGCGAGGGTGGCCGCACCGTGGGCTCCGGCCGCGTCACCAAGATCATCAAGTGATCTAGGGCGCTGACAACGAGACGACCCCCCTCCGGCCCCGGCCGGAGGGGGGTCGTCCCGTTCCCGGTAGACTGGGGGCCATGGAGTTCCTCATCGCCCTCGTGATCGGCCTGGCGGTGCTCGGCGCCGTCGTGGCCGGCGTGCTCAAGGCGCGCCGCACCTTCGCCCCCGAGCTCGAGCGCGCCCGGCGCATCCGCCGCGCCAACGGCCGGGACCGCTGACCCGTGACGCAGGCCGACACCCGCCCCGGACCCGCCACCGCCTCCACCCGCCGCCCCGCCGGCACCCCGCTGCCCGGACCGCGCGCCCTGTTCCGTGCCGCGGCGACGGCCGAGATGGGCACGTGGGCGCTGCTGCTGACCGCGATGGTCCTGAAGTACTCCGGCACCACCGAGGCCCTGATGCCGCTCGCCGGCGGCCTGCACGGCTTCGTCTTCCTGTGCTACGCGCTCGTCGCGGCCGCGGTGGGCACCGACCAGCGCTGGGGCACGGCCCGGCGCGCCGCCGCCGTCGCGCTGGCCGTGGTGCCCTTCGCCACGGTGCCCCTCGAGCGCCGACTCGACCGCCGCGGGGCCCTGGGTCCGCAGTGGCGGCTGGCCGCCACCGCCGGCCGGCCGGCCGGCACCCCGCGGGGGCCGGCCGAGCGGGTCCTGGCCTGGGTGCTGCGGCACGTGCTGCTGGCCGCCGTCCTCGCGGTCGCCGCCGTCGTCCTCGTCTTCCTCGCGCTGCTCGCCGCCGGCCCGCCGGGGGAGTGGCTGGGCTGAATTCGCGCGTTCGCGGCTGATCTGTCATACTGGATCAGTTGCTCAAGCGCATGGGTGCGCGTGGGGCCGTTTCCGGCACCGCCGCCCGTGACCAAACACAACACCAATCCCCACACTGGATCGGCGGTCCGGTGCGCCTGCCCGCGATTGCGGAGCAAGTCACGACACGCCCGACCGCGTGGGTCGATGCCCCGGCAGGGCGAGGAACCCGGAGGACTCCGGATTCGGCCTGCGCGGGTGAAGAGAAGAAGCGCGGGACCGGCACGCCGGCCCCGTCGCACACAGGGACAGGTACGGACAACAAGTACGAAAGAGGCATGACGCCATGGCGGGACAGAAAATCCGCATCCGGCTGAAGTCGTATGACCACGAGGTCATCGACACTTCGGCTCGGAAGATCGTCGACACGGTCACGCGCGCAGGCGCAACGGTGGTGGGCCCGGTGCCGCTGCCCACCGAGAAGAACGTGTACGTCGTGATCCGCTCTCCCCACAAGTACAAGGACAGCCGCGAGCACTTCGAGATGCGCACGCACAAGCGGCTCATCGACATCATCGACCCGACGCCGAAGGCCGTGGACTCGCTCATGCGCCTCGACCTGCCGGCGGACGTCAACATCGAGATCAAGCTCTGAGAGGGAGGTGCTGAGAAACTATGACCATCACCCGTAATGTCAAGGGCCTGCTGGGCACGAAGCTCGGCATGACCCAGGTGTGGGATGCCGACAACAAGCTCATCCCCGTCACCGTCGTGCAAGCCGAACCCAACGTCGTCACCCAGCTGCGCTCCGCCGAGGCCGACGGCTACACCGCCGTCCAGATCGCCTACGGCCAGATCGACCCGCGCAAGGTCACCAAGCCGCTCGCCGGCCACTTCGAGAAGGCCGGGGTCACCCCGCGCCGCCACGTGGTCGAGCTGCGCACCGCCGACTCCGCCGACTACACCCTGGGCCAGGACGTCACCGTCGAGGTCTTCGAGGCCGGCCAGAAGGTCGACGTCGTCGGCAACACCAAGGGCAAGGGCTTCGCCGGTGCCATGAAGCGCCACGGCTTCTCCGGCGTCGGCGCCTCCCACGGTGCCCACAAGAACCACCGCAAGCCGGGCTCGGTCGGCGGTGCCTCCACCCCGGGCCGCGTCTTCAAGGGCCAGCGCCTGCCGGGCCGGATGGGCAACGTCCGCCAGACCACCCAGAACCTCACCCTCCACGGCGTCGACGTGGAGAAGAACCTGCTGCTCATCAAGGGCGCCGTCCCCGGCCCCCGCGGACAGGTCGTCCTGGTTCGCACCGCAGTGAAGGGAGCATGAGCTTCATGGCCACGAACTCTGAAGCCAAGGTCGTCTCCGTCGATCTCCCCGCCGAGATCTTCGACGTCCAGTCCAACGTGCCGCTGATGCACCAGGTCGTGGTGGCCCAGCTGGCCGCCGCCCGCCAGGGCACCCACAAGGTCAAGCGCCGGGGCGAGGTGTCCGGTGCCGGCCGCAAGCCGTTCAAGCAGAAGGGCACCGGCCGCGCCCGCCAGGGCTCCATCCGCGCCCCGCACATGACCGGTGGTGGCGTGGTCCACGGCCCCGAGCCGCGTGACTACTCCCAGCGCACCCCCAAGAAGATGAAGGCCGCCGCCCTGCGCGGTGCCCTGTCCGACCGTGCCCGCAACGGCCGCGTCCACGTGATCGAGGAGCTGGTCTCGGCCGGCACCCCGTCCACGAAGGCCGCCAAGTCCGCCCTGGCCTCGCTGACGGCCGGCCGCAAGAACGCCCTCGTGGTCATCGACCGCGCGGACGACGCCGCGGCCCTGTCCGCCCGCAACCTGGAGTCGGTGCACACCCTGTACTTCGACCAGCTGAACACCTACGACGTCCTGGTCAGCGACGACGTGGTCTTCACCAAGGCTGCCTTCGAGGGCTTCGTCCAGGCGGCGTCCGCGGCGAAGGCCGGCGCACAGAAGGAGGATGCCCAGTGAGCGGCTCCATCAACAAGAACCCCCGCGACGTGGTCATCGCCCCGGTCGTGTCGGAGAAGAGCTACGGCCTGATCGACGAGGGTAAGTACACCTTCCTGGTCGACCCGCGCTCGAACAAGACCGAGATCAAGCAGGCGGTGGAGGCCATCTTCTCCGTCAAGGTTGACTCGATCAACACCCTTAACCGTGCCGGCAAGCGCAAGCGCACCAAGTTCGGTTGGGGCTCCCGCAAGAGCACCAAGCGCGCGGTCGTGACGCTCAAGGAAGGCACGATCGACATCTTCGGAGGTCCGCTCGCCTGACGGCGCGGCGGAGACCACTTAATCGAGGAACTGACACATGGCTATCCGTAAGTACAAGCCGACCACCCCGGGCCTGCGTGGCTCGTCCGTGGCCGACTTCGCAGAAATCACCCGGACCACCCCGGAGAAGTCGCTGCTCCGCCCGCTCTCCAAGAGCGGCGGCCGCAACAACTCCGGCAAGATCACCACCCGCCACAAGGGCGGCGGCCACAAGCGCCAGTACCGCGTCGTCGACTTCCGTCGCCACGACAAGGACGGCGTGCCGGCGAAGGTCGCGCACATCGAGTACGACCCGAACCGCACCGCCCGCATCGCCCTGCTCCACTACGTGGACGGCACCAAGCGCTACATCCTGGCCCCGGCCAAGCTGAACCAGGGTGACACGGTCGAGGCCGGCGCCACCGCGGACATCAAGCCCGGCAACAACCTGCCGCTGCGCAACATCCCGCTCGGCACCGTGATCCACGCCGTGGAGCTGCGCCCGGGTGGCGGCGCCAAGCTGGCCCGCTCCGCCGGGTCCTCCATCCAGCTCGTGGCCCGCGAGGGCCGGTACGCGCAGCTGCGCCTGCCCTCCGGCGAGATCCGGAACGTGGACGTGCGCTGCCGCGCCACGATCGGCGAGGTCGGCAACGCCGAGCAGTCGAACATCAACTGGGGCAAGGCCGGGCGCATGCGCTGGAAGGGCGTCCGCCCGACCGTCCGCGGCGTGGTCATGAACCCCGTCGACCACCCGCACGGCGGTGGCGAGGGCAAGACCTCCGGTGGTCGCCACCCGGTCAACCCCAACGGCAAGCCCGAGGGCCGCACCCGCCGCCCGAACAAGGAAAGCGACAAGCTCATCGTGCGCCGTCGCCGTACCGGCAAGAACAAGCGATAGGAGCCTGGAGACATGCCACGCAGCCTGAAGAAGGGCCCCTTCGTTGATCAGCACCTCTACCTCAAGGTGGACGCTGAGAACGAAAAGGGCACCAAGAACGTCATCAAGACCTGGTCCCGCCGGTCCATGATCATCCCCGACATGCTCGGGCACACGATCGCGGTGCACGACGGTCGCAAGCACGTCCCGGTGTTCATCACCGAGTCGATGGTCGGGCACAAGCTCGGCGAGTTTGCCCCCACGCGCACGTTCCGCGGCCACGTGAAGGACGACCGGAAGGGCAAGCGCCGCTGATCGCGGTGACTGCCCCGCCGACAGAGAATTCGAAAGAAGGAAAGCAATGGAAGCCAAGGCAATTGCGCGCCACCTGCGTGTAACGCCGATGAAGGCCCGGCGCGTCGTCGACCTTGTCCGTGGCAAGCAGGCGAACGAAGCACTGGCCATCCTGAAGTTCGCCCAGCAGGGCGCTTCGGAGCCGGTGTACAAGCTGGTCGCCTCCGCGGTGGCCAACGCCCGGGTGAAGGCCGACCGTGAGGGCCTGGCGTTCAACGAGGACGCCCTGTTCATCACCGAGGCCTTCGTCGACGAAGGACCGACCATGAAGCGGTTCCAGCCGCGGGCCCAGGGCCGCGCCGGACGCATCAACAAGCGCACCAGCCACGTCACCGTGGTCGTTGCCACCGAGGAAGAGGAGGGGAAGTAACCCATGGGTCAGAAGATCAACCCGAACGGATTCCGCCTCGGCATCACCACCGACCACGTCTCGCACTGGTTCGCTGACTCCACGAAGGAGGGCCAGCGGTACAAGGACTTCCTCAAGGAAGACATCAAGATCCGCGAGCTGATGACCGACGGCATGGAGCGCGCCGGCATCTCCAAGGTGGAGATCGAGCGCACCCGTGACCGCGTGCGGGTGGACATCCACACCGCCCGCCCGGGCATCGTCATCGGCCGCCGCGGCGCCGAGGCCGACCGCATCCGCGGCGAGCTCGAGAAGCTCACCGGCAAGCAGATCCAGCTGAACATCCTCGAGGTCAAGAACCCCGAGGTCGACGCGCAGCT
Source organism: Citricoccus sp. SGAir0253 (assembly GCF_005877055.1). Lineage (NCBI taxonomy): Bacteria > Bacillati > Actinomycetota > Actinomycetes > Micrococcales > Micrococcaceae > Citricoccus > Citricoccus sp. SGAir0253. The sequence continues at coordinate 879,947 of NZ_CP039424.1, forward strand.
GGTCGCCCAGGGCGTCGCCGAGCAGCTGGCCTCCCGCGTGGCCTTCCGCCGCGCCATGAAGAAGGCCATCCAGTCGGCCACGCGCGCCGGTGCCCAGGGCATCCGGATCCAGTGCGCCGGCCGCCTGGGCGGGGCCGAGATGTCCCGCTCGGAGTTCTACCGCGAGGGTCGGGTGCCGCTGCACACCCTGCGGGCGAACATCGACTTCGGCAAGTTCGAGGCCAAGACGACCTTCGGCCGCATCGGCGTGAAGGTCTGGATCTACAAGGGCGACCTGACGGCCAAGGAACTGGCCGCCAAGGAAGCCGCAGCACCGTCCGGCCGTGGCCGCGGTGGCGACCGTCGTGGTCCGGGCGGCGGCGGCGAGCGTCGCCGGCGCCAGGACCGGGCGCCGCGCGAGGCCGGCCAGCAGGGCGCGCCGCAGGGCGCCGCTGAAGGAGGCAACGCCTGATGCTGATTCCCCGTCGAGTCAAGTACCGCAAGCAGCACCACCCGAAGCGCTCGGGCAACGCCAAGGGCGGCACCGCCGTCACCTTCGGCGAGTGGGGCATCCAGGCCCTGTCCCCGGCGTACGTGACGAACCGGCAGATCGAGTCCGCCCGTATCGCCATGACCCGCTACATCAAGCGTGGCGGCAACGTGTGGATCAACATCTACCCGGACCGTCCGCTCACCAAGAAGCCGGCCGAGACCCGCATGGGTTCCGGCAAGGGTTCCCCCGAGTGGTGGGTCGCCAACGTCAAGCCGGGACGCGTGCTCTTCGAGCTCTCCGGCGTGAGCGAGGACGTGGCCCGCGAGGCGCTGCGCCTGGCAATGCACAAGCTGCCGCTGAAGGCACGTATCGTCCGCCGAGAGGGTGGTGAGTGATCATGGCTATCGGTTCCAAGGAACTGAACGTCGAGGCCCTGGACGGCCTGGACAACGCCCGTCTGGCCGAGGAGCTCAAGCGCTCCAAGGAGGAGCTGTTCAACCTGCGGTTCCAGTCGGCCACCGGCCAGCTGGACAACCACGGCCGCCTGAAGACCGTGAAGCGGGACATCGCCCGGATCTACACGATCCTGCGCGAGCGTGAGCTGGGCATCCGCGAGGACGTCGTGGCCCCGGCCGCCGACAAGACCGAGAAGACCGAGGAGGAGGCGAAGTGACCGAGAACGTGAGCACCGAGGCCGCACGCGGCTACCGCAAGTCCGTCCGCGGGATCGTGGTCTCCGACAAGATGGACAAGACCATCGTCGTCGAGGTCGAGGACCTGAAGAAGCACGCCCTGTACGGCAAGGTCATGCGCTCGACCAAGAAGGTCAAGGCGCACGACGAGGAGAACTCGGCCGGCATCGGCGACCGCGTGCTCCTCTCCGAGACCCGCCCGCTGTCCGCCACCAAGCGGTGGCGCCTGGTGGAGATCGTCGAGCGCGCCAAGTAAGGCGAACCCCCCGGACACAGGGGCCCCGGACTGCGATTGGCAGACCGGGGCCCCTGTGCGCTAGGATGGTGTGGCTGTGCGCCCTTGTTGGCGGGACTATCCACCCCGCGCGCCAGGGGTTTCGCGAACAACCTCCCGACCAGCCGCCTCGGCCTTGCCCTGCGGACTGCGGGTGCGGAGCACCGTCGTCGCCCGTCTGAACCGGGGCCACGGCAGGACCGGACCGGCGGATCCGCCTCCAGGGGCAGGGGTAAGCAGCCCGGGAAGACAACAATATCCGTTCCGCAAGGCTCGCCCAGGTCTGGGGGAGAACCAGCGCGACGACAGGAGTAACGAGTGATTCAGCAGGAGTCGCGGCTCAAGGTCGCCGACAACACCGGGGCCAAGGAGATCTTGACCATCCGTGTTCTCGGCGGGTCCGGACGCCGCTACGCAGGCATCGGCGACACGATCGTCGCCACCGTCAAGGACGCCATCCCCGGCGGCAACGTCAAGAAGGGCGACGTCGTCAAGGCCGTCATCGTGCGGACCAAGAAGGAGCGCCGTCGTGCCGACGGTTCCTACATCCGCTTCGACGAGAACGCCGCCGTCATCCTCAAGGCCGACGGCGAGCCGCGGGGCACCCGCATCTTCGGCCCCGTGGGCCGCGAGCTGCGTGACAAGAAGTTCATGAAGATCGTGTCGCTGGCACCGGAGGTGATCTGACCACCATGGCAAAGATCAAGAAGGACGATCTCGTCCAGGTCATCGCCGGCAAGGACAAGGGCAAGCAGGGCAAGGTCCTGCGCGTGTTCCCGTCCCGTGACCGCGTGCTCGTGGAGGGCGTGAACCGCGTCACCAAGCACCTGCGCGCCGGCCAGAACAACAACGGTTCCACCGAAGGCGGCCTGCAGGTCGTCGAGGCCCCGGTCCACATCTCCAACGTGGCCGTCGTGGACCCGGAGACCAAGAAGCCGACCCGCGTGGGCTACCGCTTCGAGACCGTGGAGAAGAACGGCGAGACCAAGACCGTCAAGGTCCGCTTCGCCAAGGCCTCCGGAAAGGAGCTGTGATGACTGAGGTGCAGACTGCAGACACCACCGCTGCCCCGAAGGTGACCCCGCGCCTGAAGACGAAGTACCGCGAGGAGATCCGTGCTGCCCTGCAGGACGAGTTCACCTACGGCAACGTCATGCAGGTCCCCGGCCTGGTCAAGGTCGTGGTGAACATGGGCGTCGGCGAGGCCGCCAAGGACTCGAAGATCATCGACGGCGCGATCCGCGACCTGACCCTGATCACCGGCCAGAAGCCGCAGGTCACCAAGGCCCGCAAGTCCATCGCCCAGTTCAAGCTGCGCGAGGGCATGCCGATCGGCACCCACGCCACCCTGCGCGGGGACCGCATGTGGGAGTTCCTGGACCGCCTCGTCACGTTCGCGCTGCCGCGCATCCGTGACTTCCGCGGCCTGAGCCCGAAGCAGTTCGACGGCAACGGCAACTACACCTTCGGCCTGTCCGAGCAGTCGGTCTTCCACGAGATCGACCAGGACAAGATCGACCGCGTGCGCGGCATGGACATCACCGTGGTGACCACCGCCAAGAACGACGACGAGGGTCGTGCGCTGCTCAAGGCGCTCGGCTTCCCGTTCCAGACGACCGACAAGAAGTAAGCATCTACGTCGCAGGTCCCCACCGGTGAACCGGGAAGGGAAACCACGACGAGGAAGGGCACGAAGCCCACATGACCATGACAGATCCTGTCGCAGACATGCTCACGCGTCTGCGCAACGCCAACTCGGCCTACCACGACTCGGTCGAGATGCCGTCCTCCAAGCTGAAGATCCGGGTCGCCGAGATCCTCAAGGCCGAGGGCTACATCGCCGACTACACCGAAGAGGACGCCCAGGTGGGCAAGAAGCTCGTCATCGAGCTGAAGTTCGGTCCCCAGCGCGAGCGGGCCATCGCCGGCCTGCGCCGCATCTCCAAGCCGGGCCTGCGCGTGTACGCGAAGTCCACGAACCTCCCGCACGTGCTGGGCGGCCTGGGCATCGCCATCCTGTCCACCTCCTCCGGTCTGCTCACCGACCGCCAGGCAGCCAAGAAGGGCGTGGGTGGGGAAGTCCTCGCCTACGTCTGGTAATCGGCGCAACGGAAGAAAGGTAGAACAGCATGTCACGTATTGGACGTCTTCCGATCACCGTGCCGTCCGGCGTCGATGTCACCATCGACGGCTCGACCGTGTCCGTCAAGGGCCCCAAGGGTGAACTGAGCCACGTGGTGGCCAACCCCATCGAGGTCTCGCTCGAGGAGGGCACCCTGACGGTGACCCGCCCGAACGACGAGCGCGAGTCCCGGTCCCTGCACGGGCTGACCCGTACCCTCATCGACAACATGATCGTGGGGGTGACCAACGGCTACGAGAAGCAGCTCGAGGTCATCGGCACCGGTTACCGCGTGCAGGCCAAGGGCCAGGACCTCGAGTTCGCCCTCGGCTACTCCCACCCCGTCCCGGTGAAGGCCCCCGAGGGGATCACCTTCACGGTCGCCGGCAACAAGGTGACCGTGGCCGGCATCGACAAGCAGCAGGTCGGCGAGACCGCTGCGAACATCCGCAAGCTGCGCAAGCCCGACCCGTACAAGGGCAAGGGCGTGCGCTACGCAGGCGAGGTCATTCGCCGCAAGGCCGGAAAGGCAGGTAAGTGATGTCCACGCTGAAAGTGAAGGGCAAGGGCAAGTTCGTCTCCCGCACCCGCCGCCACCTCCGTGTCCGCAAGCGGATCTCCGGCACCGCCGTGCGCCCGCGCCTGGTCGTCAACCGCTCTGCCCGGCACATGTTCGTGCAGGTCGTGGACGACACCCGCGGCGTGACCCTGGCCTCGGCCTCCACCATGGAGGCGGACCTGCGCGCCCTCGAGGGCGACAAGTCCGCCAAGGCACGCCGCGTGGGTGAGCTGGTCGCCGAGCGCGCCAAGGCCGCCGGCATCGAGGCCGTCGTGTTCGACCGCGGCGGCAACAAGTACCACGGCCGCGTGGCCGCCGTCGCGGACGGTGCCCGGGAGGGTGGGCTGCAGCTGTGAGCGAGACCAACAACGAGAAGGGCACTCAGGTGACCGAAAGCACTGAGAACACTGCCGCCGGCACCGTCTCGGAGACCGCGGCCGGCTCGGCCGGCCAGTCCACCGAGGCCGGCCGCGGCGGCAACGACCGCGGCGGCCGGGGCAACGACCGCGGCCGTGGCGGCAACGACCGCGGTGGCCGCGGCGGTCGCCGCGACGACCGCGGTGGCCGCGGTGGCCGCGACGAGGAGAAGGACAAGTTCCTCGAGCGCGTCGTCGCGATCAACCGCGTCTCCAAGGTCGTCAAGGGCGGCCGTCGGTTCTCCTTCACCGCGCTGGTCGTCGTCGGCGACGGCGAGGGCCTGGTGGGCGTCGGCTACGGCAAGGCCAAGGAGGTCCCCGCGGCGATCTCCAAGGGCGTGGAGGAGGCCAAGAAGTCCTTCTTCCGCGTGCCCCGCGTCGGCTCCACCATCCCGCACCTCGTGCAGGGCGAGGACGCCGCCGGCGTCGTCCTCCTGCGCCCGGCCTCCCCGGGTACCGGCGTGATCGCCGGTGGTCCGGTGCGCGCCGTGCTGGAGTGCGCCGGTGTCCACGACGTGCTCTCCAAGTCCATGGGGTCCGCCAACGTGATCAACATCGTGCGCGGCACCGTGGACGCCCTGAAGAAGCTGGAGGAGCCGCAGGCCGTGGCTGCCCGCCGTGGCAAGTCGCTGGACGAGGTCGCTCCCCACGCCATGCTCCGCACCCTGGAGCAGGACCGTGCGAAGAAGAAGGCAGGTGTGGCGGCGAATGGCTAACACCAACAACGGCAGCACCCGGAAGAACCTGGCCGCGAGCGGTGCCACGCTGGCGATCACCCAGGTCAAGTCCGCCATCGGCGGGAAGCAGAAGCAGCGCGACACCCTGCGCTCCCTGGGCCTGAAGCGGATCGGCCACACGGTCACCCGCACGGCCGACGAGGTCACCGTGGGCATGGTCAACGCCGTGCCGCACCTGGTGGCAGTTGAGGAGGTCAACAATGGCTGACGAGATCCAGAACGCCATCAAGGTCCACGACCTGCGCCCCGCGCCGGGGTCCAAGAAGGCCAAGACCCGCGTGGGTCGTGGTGAGGGCTCCAAGGGCAAGACCGCCGGTCGCGGTACCAAGGGCACCTCGGCCCGCTACCAGGTGAAGGCCGGCTTCGAGGGCGGGCAGCTGCCGCTGCAGATGCGCCTGCCGAAGCTGCGCGGGTTCAAGAACCCGTTCAAGGTCGAGTACCAGGTCGTGAACCTGGACAAGCTGTCGGCGCACTTCCCGGCCGGCGGCGACGTGACCGTGGACGACCTGGTCGCCAAGGGCCTGGTCCGCAAGAACCAGCCGGTGAAGGTCCTCGGGACCGGCGAGATCACCGTGGCCGTGAACGTGAAGGCCCACGCCTTCTCCGCGTCCGCGGTCGAGAAGATCTCCGCCGCCGGCGGCTCCACCGCGACGGCCTGATCCCCGCCGCGATCGGATCCGATCCCCCCTGCGCACGGCCCCCGTGCCGCGTTCCCCCCGTCCGCCGGGCGGGGGACGCGGCGCGGGGGCCGTGCCGTTTCCGATAGACTCGCCCAGTGGCCCGGCCCGTGTGCCCGCGGCCGCAGCCCCACCCCACCTCCAGGAGGACGCTTGTTCAGCGCGATTGCCCGGGTCTTCCGGACGCCCGACCTGCGGCGAAAGATCTGGTTCACCCTCGGGATCATCGTCATCTACCGGCTGGGCGCCTTCGTCCCCGCCCCGGGGGTGGACTACGGCACCGTCCAGGTGTGCCTGGACCAGGGCAACACCTCCGGCGGGCTGTACTCGTTCGTGAACATGTTCTCCGGCGGCGCCATGCTGCAGGTCTCCGTCTTCGCGCTGGGCATCATGCCGTACATCACGGCCGCGATCATCATCCAGCTGCTGCGCGTGGTCATCCCGCGCTTCGAGGAACTGCAGAAGGAGGGCGCGCAGGGACAGTCGAAGCTGACCCAGTACACGCGCTACCTCACCATCGCCCTCGCGCTGCTCAACGCCACCACGATCGTCTCCCTGGCCCGGACCGGGGCGCTGCTGGGCTGCAACCTGCCGATCGTGCCGGACGACTCCCTGTGGACGATCCTGCTGATGATCGTCGCGCTGACCGCGGGCGCCATCCTCGTGATGTGGCTCGGCGAGCTCATCACCGAGCGCGGCGTCGGCAACGGCATGTCCCTGCTGATCTTCCTGTCCATCGCCGCGGGCTTCCCGGCCGGCCTCGGCCAGATCTGGACCACCCAGGGCTGGCGCGTGTTCGGCATCGTGACGGTGGTGGGCCTGCTGACCATCATGGCCGTGGTGTTCGTGGAGGAGTCCCAGCGCCGGGTGCCGGTGCAGTACGCCAAGCGCCAGATCGGCCGGCGCACCGTGGGCGGCACGACCACCTACATCCCGATCAAGGTCAACATGGCCGGCGTCATCCCGGTCATCTTCGCGTCCTCGATCATGATGCTCCCGGGCATCCTGGTGCAGTTCAACACCCCGCAGGACGGCAGCACGCCGCCGCCGTGGGTCCTGTTCCTCTCCCAGTACTTCGGCACGGGCTCGCACCCCGTGTACATGACCCTGTTCTTCCTGCTGACCGTGTTCTTCACGTACTTCTACGTGACCATCACGTTCAACCCGGTCGAGATCAGCGACAACATGAAGAAGTACGGCGGCTTCATCCCCGGCGTGCGCGCCGGGCGCCCGACCGAGCGCTACCTCGAGTACGTCATCAGCCGGATCACGTTCCCGGGCGCCCTGTACCTGGGCATCCTGGCGATGATCCCGATGATCGCGTTCGTCCTGATCAACGCCAACCAGAACTTCCCCTTCGGCGGCATTTCCATCCTCATCATGGTGGGCGTGGCCCTGCAGACCATCAAGCAGATCAACGCCCAGATGGAGCAGCACAACTACGAGGGGCTGCTCCGGTAGCAGGTAGCATTCCCCCTGACCGACGACAGTAAGGAACCACCATGACCCGCATGCTGATCATGGGCCCTCCCGGGTCCGGCAAGGGAACCCAGGCTGCCCGCATCGCGGACAAGCTCGGCATCGTGGCCATCTCCACGGGCGACATCTTCCGCTACAACGTCAAGGAGATGACGGAGCTGGGCCGCGAGGCCAAGCAGTACATCGACAACGGCGACTTCGTGCCGGACGACGTCACCAACCGGATGGTCGCGGACCGGCTGCGCCAGCCCGACGCCCAGCACGGGTTCCTGCTGGACGGCTACCCGCGCACCGCGGGCCAGGTCGAGGCCCTGGACGCGATGCTCGCCGAGCGCGACGAGAAGCTGGCCGTCGTGGTCGAGCTGACCGTGCCGGACGAGGAGCTCGTCGCCCGCCTGCTGCACCGCGCCGAGACCGAGGGCCGCGCGGACGACACCGCCGAGGTCATCCAGCACCGCCTGGACCTGTACCACGAGCAGACGGAGGCCGTGGTCGGCTCCTACGTGGAGCGCGGCATCGTGGCCCGCGTGGACGGCACCGGGCAGATCGACGACATCACCGAGCGCCTGCTGCAGGCCGTGTACTCGGTGCGGGAGAGGACCGGCACGCTGCCCGTCGTCTCCAAGGTCGACGCCGGCGACGCGGAGTCCTGAGCGCTTGCCCGTGACCAGCCGCCAGGTCGAGCTCAAGACCGTCCCGCAGATGCAGACCATGCACCGCGCGGGACTGGTCCTCCACCGCGCCCTGGACGCCGCCGTCGCCGCGGCCGTCCCGGGGACCACCACGGCCGCCGTCGACGCCGTCTTCGCGGGCGTCCTGGCCGAGGCCGGGGCCACGCCCAACTTCCTGGGCTACTACGGCTACCCGGCCACCATCTGCGCCTCGGTCAACGAGGAGGTGGTGCACGGGATCCCGGGGGAGCGCGTGCTGCAGGCCGGTGACGTGCTGAAGATCGACGGCGGCTGCATCATCGACGGCTGGCACTCCGACTCGGCGCGCACGGTGGTGCTCGGCAGCTCCGCCGCCGGCACGGCCGACCCCGAGGACGAGCGCCTGTCCGAGATCACCCGGCAGGCACTGTGGGTGGGCATCGCCGCCTTCGCGACCGCCAAGTACGTGGGGGACATCGGGGACGCGATCGACGACTTCGTCTCCTCCCAGCCGGGCGCCCCGCTGGGGATCCTCGAGGACTACGTGGGCCACGGCATCGGCACCGCCATGCACCAGGCCCCGGACGTGCTCAACTACCGCTCGCGGCACCGCGGGCCGAAGGTCAAGCCGGGGCTGTGCCTGGCGATCGAGCCGATGCTCGTGCGCGGGGGACTGGACACGGACGTGCTCGAGGACGAGTGGACGGTCGTCACCCGTGACGGCGCCCGCGCCAGCCAGTGGGAGCACTCCGTGGCCCGGCACCGCGGCGGGATCTGGGTCCTCACCGAGCCCGACGGCGGCGCCGCCGGCCTGGCGGCCCACGGCGTCGTCCCGGTGCCCCCGGGCGCCTGAACCCCACCGGTCCGGCCACCGCGGTCGGGTCTCCCCGGTCCGGCGAGCCGATTTCCCTTCCTTGGCGCCAGCCGCTACCATGGATTGCTGGTTGTCTCTGCGGTGCGTCAGCGCCCGGATCCGGCAACCGGTACCATCCCCGTCCTGTCCCGTCCCACCGCGGCCGCGTGCCGTCGGGGGAGTGGACCGGGCACTACGTAAGTGGAGGACATGGCTAAGAAGGAAGGTGTCATCGAGGTCGAGGGCACGGTCAGCGAGGCATTGCCGAATGCGATGTTCCGCGTCCGCCTGCAGAACGATCACGTCGTTCTGGCGACGATCTCGGGAAAGATGCGTCAGCACTACATCCGGATCCTCCCCGAGGACCGGGTCGTGGTGGAACTTAGCCCGTACGACCTCAACCGGGGTCGCATCGTGTACCGCTACAAGTAAACCCGCCCATTCACTGAACAGCTAGCGCTGGAGGAGGAACCATGAAGGTTCAGCCGAGCGTGAAGAGGATCTGCGACAAGTGCCAGGTCGTGCGCCGCAAGGGCCGCGTCCTCGTCATCTGCGAGAACCCACGCCACAAGCAGCGCCAGGGCTGACCTCGTCCCCCGACGGGATCGTCCGCGCGCAGCACCCCCCGGCCCCCTGAGGGGCCAAGGTCCAGTCCGGACCGAACAGCAGCACAGCCGTCCTCGTGGCGGCAACCCCTGGACGCAGAGGCCGGGGACCCGAACCGCGGTCACGCCCGGGTCGGCGGGATGATCCTCCGGAACTTCGCCGGGGCCGCCGCAGGGCACCGCAGGGAAGAGATTCCCGGGTGAGGGGACGTGCTGGTGCAGACCTCTGCTCCAGAAGAACCAGGAGGACGGCCACATGGCACGTCTAGCAGGCGTCGACATCCCGCGCGAGAAGCGCGTCGTCATCGCTCTTACGTACATCTTCGGCGTGGGCCAGACCCGCTCCGAGCAGACCCTGGCGGCGACCGGGATCGATCCGAACACCCGCGTGAAGGATCTGACCGACGATCAGCTGGTGGCCCTGCGCGACTACATCGAGGGCAACTTCAAGGTCGAGGGCGACCTGCGGCGCGAGGTCGCCGCGGACATCCGCCGCAAGGTGGAGATCGGCTCCTACGAGGGCCTGCGCCACCGTCGTGGCCTGCCCGTCCGCGGCCAGCGCACCAAGACCAACGCCCGCACGCGCAAGGGTCCGAAGAAGACCGTTGCCGGCAAGAAGAAGTAACGACTCTTCCGGCCCCGCCAAGATCCAGCTTTCGTAGGAGACACACATGCCCCCCAAGACACGCGCTGCGGGCGTCCGCAAGCCTCGTCGCAAGGACAAGAAGAACATCACCGTGGGCCAGGCCCACATCAAGAGCACCTTCAACAACACCATCGTGTCCATCACGGACACCACCGGTGCCGTCATCTCGTGGGCCTCGGCTGGCGAGGTGGGCTTCAAGGGCTCGCGCAAGTCCACCCCGTACGCCGCGCAGATGGCCGCCGAGAAGGCCGCCAAGGCTGCCCAGGAGCACGGGCTGAAGAAGGTCGACGTGTTCGTGAAGGGTCCCGGCTCCGGTCGCGAGACCGCGATCCGTTCGCTGCAGGCCGCCGGGCTCGAGGTCGGTTCCATCTCGGACGTGACCCCCTCCGCCCACAACGGTTGCCGTCCGGCCAAGCGCCGCCGCGTCTGACCCCCGTACCGAGCGCACGCCCCGGGCGGTGGTCCACGTCCAGTGGACCCCGCCCCGGGGCGTGCGCGCCGGTGCTTCCAGCCCACCCCATTCGTTTCCACCCATCGTGTGCGTCATATGGCGGACGCTCGCCGAAAGGAAATGTCAGTGCTCATTGCACAGCGCCCCACGCTGACTGAAGACGTCGTCGCCGACAACCGCTCCCGGTTCATCATCGAGCCCCTGGAGCCCGGCTTCGGCTACACCCTCGGAAACTCCCTCCGCCGGACCCTGCTGTCCTCCATCCCCGGCGCTGCCGTCACCAGCATCCGCGTGGACGGGGTGCTGCACGAGTTCAGCACCGTCGCCGGTGTGAAGGAAGACGTCACCGAGGTCATCCTGAACATCAAGAAGCTCTCGGTCTCCTCGGAGCACGACGAGCCCGTCGTGGCCTACCTGCGCAAGCAGGGCCCCGGCGTCGTCACCGCCGCGGACATCACGTCCCCGGCCGGCGTCGAGATCCACAACCCGGACCTGCACATCGCCACCCTGAACGGCAAGGGCAAGTTCGACATGGAGCTCATCGTGGAGCGTGGCCGTGGCTACGTCACCGCCGCCCAGAACAAGGCCGCCGACGCGGAGATCGGCCGGATCCCGGTCGACTCCATCTACTCGCCGGTCCTGAAGGTCACCTTCAAGGTCGAGGCCACCCGCGTGGAGCAGCGCACCGACTTCGACCGGCTGATCCTGGACGTGGAGACCAAGGAGTCCATGCTGCCGCGTGACGCCGTGGCCTCGGCGGGCACCACCCTGGTGGAGCTCTTCGGCCTGGCGCGCGAGCTGAACGTGGACGCGGAGGGCATCGAGATCGGCCCGAACCCGACCGAGTCGGACATCACGACCGACCTGGCCCTGCCGATCGAGGACCTCGAGATGACCGTGCGCTCCTACAACTGCCTGAAGCGCGAGGGCATCCACACCGTCGGCGAGCTGGTCGCCCGGTCCGAGGCCGACCTGATGGACATCCGGAACTTCGGTGCCAAGTCCATCGACGAGGTCAAGGAGAAGCTGACCGAACTGGGTCTGTCCCTGAAGGACTCCCCGGCTGGCTACGACCCCTCGATGCACTCCCAGGAGTCCGACGAGGAGTCCTACGGCGCCGAGTACTGAGCCGCCGTACCACCACCCATAGCGTCCTGGCGGCCGGCAGCCGCCAGGGTCCATCTGAGGAGAAACACCAATGCCTACCCCCACCAAGGGACCGCGCCTGGGCGGCGGCCCTGCCCACGAGCGGATCATGCTGGCCAACCTCTCGGCCAACCTGTTCGAGCACAAGAAGATCACCACGACGGTGACCAAGGCCAAGCGCCTGCGTCCCTTCGCCGAGCGCCTGATCACCTTCGCGAAGAAGGGTGACCTCGCGTCCCGCCGCAAGGTCCAGGGCATCATCTCGGCCAAGAACCGCACGAACAAGACGATCGTGCACGAGCTGTTCACCGTGATCGCCCCGGCCATGGCCGAGCGCGAGGGTGGCTACACCCGCATCACGAAGATCGGCAACCGCCACGGCGACAACGCCCCGATGGCCGTCATCGAGCTCGTCATGGAGCCGGTGTCCGCCAAGCAGGCCGTGGTGAAGGAGGCCGAGAAGGCCGCCGAGACCGCCGCGCCGGCCGAGGCCCCCGCTGCCGGGGCTCCCGCTGCCGGGGCTCCCGCTGCCGAGTCCACCGAGGCGCCCGCCGCCGAGGCCCCGGCCACCGAGGCTCCGGCCGAGACCGAGGAGAAGACCGAGGACAAGTGATCCTCGCCTGATCCCCGGCACCCGCCGACGGACCGGCCCGCCCCCAGCACCACGGTGCAGGGGGCGGGCCGGACCCGTTTGACGACGGCGGCGGAACCGCGGCGGTCGCGGAGCGACCCGAGGCGGGCGTCAGACGAGGCCCGAGGCGAGGACGAAGATCGCTCCGCCGTGGGCGACCGTCGCGCCGAGCACGCCCTGGCGCATGGCCACGACGGCGCACACGAGTCCCTCGAGGAGGGTGAAGGCGACGACCGGCCAGCCGAGGTCGGTCAGCAGGTACGCCAGGGCCAGGTGCGCGGCGGCGAAGACCAGCCCGGACAGCAGGGCCGCCCGCCACCGTCCGGTGCGCCCCGGGGTGGCGTCCTCGAGGTGGGCCTGCAGGAAGCCGCGGAACAGCACCTCCTCCACGAGGTTGCCGCACAGTGCGAACACGGCCAGCGCGACGAGGACCCCGCCGGCCACCGCCCCGCCCCGCTCGTCCAGGGGCACGACGCCGGCCCCGCCCGCGAGGGCCGGGAACCACGTGCCGAGGGTGCCGTAGAGCCAGAGGAAGGGCGCGACGATCACCGCCGCGCCGGCCAGGCCGGCGAGGACGGAGAGCCACCAGCGCGGTCCGCTCCACAGCACCGTCCAGCGCAGGTCCCGGCACGCGAGCACGATGCCGGCCGCCAGCGCGAGCGAGGCGACGGCCAGGACCAGGAGGGCGACCGGGTCGTCGGTGAAGCGCAGCCACGGCACGGGCGGGACTGCGGTACCCGGGACGGCGTCCGGCCCGCCACCGGCCTCCCGGCCCACGACGCCCATCTCCCACAGCCCGTGGGTGGTCATCGCGTCGCGGGCGAAGACGAAGCCGAGGACCAGCACGAGGATCCGCACGCCGTGGGCCTGCCGGGGGAGCAGGGCGGCGATGATGCCGATGAGCACGAGGCCCGGCGTGACGGTGAGCAGGTACGGGATCCACGACTCCATGCCAGCCATTCTGCCGTGGCGGCTGGGAGCCCGGTGCCGTCGTCGTCCTAGGATGAAGCCCATGCTCCCGTCGCTCCCGTCCCCGCCGCCCGCCCCGGACGCGAGCCCGGAGGCACGTCCGGACGCGGCTCCGGCAGCCCCGGGGCCGGACGAGGCCCTCGGCCTGGCGCCACGGAGCACCCCGGACGCCCCCGCCCTCGTGCGGGTCCGCCTCGACCTCGCCTACGACGGGACCGACTACAGCGGCTGGGCCACCCAGCCCGGGCTGCCCACGGTCCAGGGGGCGCTGGAGGAGGCCCTCGCGACGATCATCCGCCGCCCCGTGCGCACCGTCGTCGCCGGCCGCACGGACGCGGGGGTGCACGCCCGCGGTCAGGTCGTCCACCTCGACCTCACCGAGGCCGAGTGGCAGGGGGTGACGCGGAACCGCGAGGGCCTGGAGCCGGCGTCGACCCTCGTCCGCCGGCTGGCCGGTGCGCTGGGCCGCGAGCACGGGGCGCTGGCCATCCACCGCGCGGCGGTGGCGCCCGAGGGATTCGACGCCCGCTTCTCGGCGCTGTGGCGCTCGTACAGCTACGCGATCAGCGACGTCCCGGCCACGCGCGACCCGCTCAATCGCCGGTACACCTACTGGCACAAAGCTCCGCTGGACGTGGCCGCGATGCAGGCCGAGGCCGAGTCGGTCCTGGGCCTGCACGACTTCCTGACCTTCTGCCGACCGCGCGAGGGGGCCACCACCATCCGCGAGCTTCAGGACTTCGGGGTCACCCGGGACGAGCGCACCGGACTCATCACGGCCCGGCTGCAGGCGGACGCGTTCTGCCACAACATGGTCCGGGCGCTCGTGGCGGCCGTGGTCCAGGTGGGGGAGGGCCGCCACGAGCCGGGGTGGGTCGCCCGGCGGCTCGGCGCCATGGTCCGCGACGCCCAGACCCGGCTGGCCCCGCCGCACGCCCTCGTGCTCGAGCACGTCCAGTACCCCGACGACGGCGCGGACCCGGGTGCCCACGCCGCGCGCGCCGAGGGGACCCGGGCGCGCCGGTCGGCGCACGAGACGGCACGGGAGCCGGCGGGAGAGGACGGAGCCCGGTCAGCCGGCCAGTAGCACCACGGACAGCGTGCCGAGCAGCATCGCGGGGCCGTAGGCGAAGCGGTCCCGCCGGCCGGCGAGCCGGGCCAGCAGCAGCACCGTCGCCATGACGGCGCCGAGCACGAAGCCGGACAGGGCCGTGGCCACCCACGCCGACCAGCCCAGCCATCCGCCGTAGGCGCCGAGCACGGCGGCGATCTTCACGTCGCCCATGCCCAGGCTGCCCGGCGAGACGAGCGCGAGCAGCAGGTACACGGCGAACAGCCCGGCGGCCCCGGCGGCGGCCCCCGCCAGGCGCAGCGGCTCGCCGAGCCCGAGGGCGGCCACCGCCAGCGCGACCGCCGCGGCCACGCCGAAGGGCCCCACGAGCCGGTTCGGCAGCAGCCGGCTGCGCAGGTCGATCGCGCCCAGGGCGACGACGCCGGCCCCGAGCACCAGCGCGGCCGGCCACGCCCAGGGGGAGGTGACGGCCAGCACGGCGGCGGCCCAGGCGATCGCGGTGGCGAGGGCCAGGACGGGACGCCAGCGGCGGGGCAGCGTCGTGCGCTCCTCGGCGGCGGCCAGCGACCAGCCCCACCAGCCGACCCCGGCGCCCGCCACCGCGGCGAGTCCCGCGAGGAGGAGGGTGACCAGGAGGTCGGGAGCGCCGGGAGTGCCGGGGAAGGCGGACAGGACGGGGAGGGCCGGCAGGTCGAGGGCGCCGGACGGGACGGGGAGGGCCGGCAGGTCGAGGGCGCCGGACGGGACGGGGAGGCCGGACAGGACGGGGAGCGGGGCGGGAAGCACGGCGGGGACGGTCATCGGCTCCTCGCGTCCGCGGGGTCGTGGGCGGGGTCGTGGGCGGCATCGTCGGCGGGCCCGCCGGACCGGCCACCAGGCCGGTCACCGGCGGGGGAGGGCGCGCCGGACCGGGGGCCGGGGCGGCCGCCGTCGGGCGCCTCGTCCGCGGCCAGGGGCAGGCGGACGGTGAAGGTGGTCCCCTCGTTGGGGCGGCTGCGGCACTCGATGGTGCCGCCGTGGGCGTCCACGATCGACTTGCAGATGTACAGGCCCAGGCCCACGCCCGGCACCGCGCTGTGCCGCGCCGAGTCCGCGCGGTAGAACCGGGTGAAGGCGTTGCCCGCCTCCGCCTCCGTCATGCCGCGGCCCCGGTCCTGGACCTCCACGACCGCCTCGCCGTCCTCCGAGGCGAGGGCCCGGACGAGCACCTCCCCGCCGACGGGTGAGTACTTGATGGCGTTGACGAGCAGGTTGTCCAGGACGCGGCGCATCCGGATGGGGTCCACGAGTGCCGGCAGCTGGTGCGGGAGGTCGAGGGCGAGGTCCACCTCCGCGTCGGTGGCCGCGTGCTCCGCCGCCGCCACGGTTTCCTCGATCAGCTCCACGAGGTCCGCGGGCAGGGGCACGGCCTGCGGGGCGCCGGCGGAGGAGTGCAGCAGGTCCTGGACGATGGACTGCATGTGCTCGGCGCCGTGGACGATCGCCGCCAGGTCCCGCTCCGCACGTTCCGGCAGCCCGCCGCGCTCGAGGGCCAGGTCCGCCCGGCCCAGGATGGCGGACAGGGGGGAGCGCAGGTCGTGGGTCACCGTGGCCAGGAGCTGGTCCCGGGCGGTGACGGCGTGCAGCAGGTCGGTGACGTCCGTGAACGCGAGCACGGAGCCGCGCCGGGCCGGGCCGTCCCACACCGACCTCGCGGTGACGGACACGGCCCGCGGGTGCTCGCAGTCCCCGATCCACAGCAGCTGGCGGGAGAAGTCCTCCCCGGACAGCGCCCGGGCCACCGGGCGGCGCGCGGCCGACACGGGGCGGCGGCCGTCCGCGCCGAGCACGAGGAAGTCCGGCTCGGACGCGGCCGGGTCCTCCGCCGCGCGCGGGTCCCCGGGGGCGGCCACCGCCAGCAGCCGCTGCATCTCGGCGTTGCGGCTCACGGCGTGGCCGTCCTCGTCGATGACGAGGATGCCGACGTCGATGGCCGCCAGTCCCGCGCTGAGCAACTCGGCCGAGTGACGGGACTCCTCCACCGCCCGCTCGGCGGCCTCGCGCTGCTCGGCGAGCAGGCGGTCCTGCTCGCGCTGGTGGACCGTGGCGGCGTGGACGGAGACCGCCAGGGCGATGACGCCCAGCGGCAGGAGCAGGGCCAGCACCGTCTGGCCCGGTGTGGTGGGCGGATGGCTCAGCCAGGCCGGGAGCGCGACCAGGGCGGCGCCCATCAGCAGCAGGGTGAGCATCCACCGGCCGTGGAGGCCTGAGGCGGCCAGCCAGACGGCGGGGAAGACGACCAGCATGCCCAGGGCGTGCCCGTAGCCGGGCACGGCCAGGACGGCCAGCGCGACGGCGGCGACGTCCAGGACGGGGATCACCAGGGGACTGCCCGGCGGGAGCCGGGGCCACGGCACCGCGAGCCCGAGGACGAGGAGGGCCAGGGCGCCCAGGAAGGCCGTGGCCGTGATGACGGCCGCCGTGGCCGTGCCGCCCGTGGTCGCCGTGCTGATCCAGACGAGGGCGAGGAGCCCGGTCAGCGGGAGCTGCAGGATCGTCGTGGCCGTCCGGCCCTCACGGACCTGCAGCAGGCTCCGCGCCAGCGCGGTGGTCCAGGTCTCCGGTGAGCGGCTCATGGCATCAGTATGACGCGGGACACGGACACGCACGGGGCACCGCGCGGTCCGGTGCCGACCGGATGACCGAGCATGACGACCGGGCGTGACTAGGGATGTCGGTGAACGCCGGGGATCGGTAGGCTGGCCCGAGCCGGAGGTCCGGCGCCGGGACGGGAGGGGAGCTGGATGCCGAGGCGTGAGACCGCCCTCGTGATCGACGACGACGAGCAGATGCGGTCCCTGCTGTCCGAGATGCTGAAGGAAGCGGGCTTCAACGTGCTCGAGTGCTCCCGCGGGGCGGACGCCGTCCAGGCCGTGGACAATCACGGCCCGCTCCTGGTGACCCTCGACATCGGCCTGCCGGACATGGACGGCTTCGAGACGCTGCGCCGCATCCGCAGCCGCTCGAGCTGCTACGTCATGATGATCTCCGGCCGGGACGACGAGATGGACCTGCTGAGCAGCCTGCAGCTCGGGGCCGACGACTTCATCACGAAGCCCTTCCGCGCCCGGGAGCTGCGGGCCCGACTGAACGCCATGCTGCGCCGGCCCCGGACGGCGGCGCTGCCCCCCGCCCTGCGCACCGGCCGGGGCGGTGCCCCGGAGCCGCGCGGTCCCGTGCGGTCCGTGTCCGGGAACCCGGGCGATGTCCTGGGCGCCGGGGAACCGGTGACGCGGCCACGGACGGACGGCGGTGCCGGCAGCGACGCGAGGGGCGCGGGGGGACCTGCCCGGGGCAACGCGGGCCCGCACGCGACGGGGACGGTGTGGCCGGTCGGCGACCTGGGGCGCGGGGGTCCTGCGCTCGCCGGCGCCGAGCGTCCGGAGTCCGCTCGCCCCGGTTCCGCCCCCTCGCGTCCTGCTCCTCCTGGAAACCGCCACGCCGCGGATCACCACCCCTCCAGCCACCCCGGCTCCGTACAGCGGGACGCGCCTCCCGGAGCGGCCCCCGCGCCGGGGTCGACCGGCTCCACCGGCGTCCCGGGCCCCGCCGCCTCGACGGCCGGGTACCGCCGGGTGCCGCCGGGGCCCTCGGAAGCCGTGCGCCGCGGCGTGCTGTCCCACCTGGGCCTCGTGCTGGACCCCGCCGGGCGCGAGGTGACCGCGGACGGTGTCCCCGTGCCGCTGACCCGGATGGAGTTCGACCTGCTGCACGAGCTCATGCGGGCCGGTGGGGCCGTCAGGACCAAGCAGGACCTGGTCCAGGCCCTGCGCGGGGACGAGCAGTCCGCGGGCGCCCCGAGCGACTACGTCAGCACGGCGGACGAGCACGCCCTCGAGGTCCACATGGGCAACCTCCGGCGCAAGCTGGGGGAGCGGCGCGGCTCCCCGCGCTGGGTGATGACCGTGCGCGGGGTGGGTTACCGGCTCACCCCAAGACCCCGAGGGCATTGATCACCGCCGGCCCGAGCAGCACGATGAACAGCACGGGCATGATGAACAGCATCAGCGGCATGAGGATCTTCACGGGGATCTTCTGCGCCGCCTCCTCGGCACGCAGGCGCCGCCGGATGCGCATCTCCTGGGCCTGGGTCTTCAGCACGGCGGCGATGGTTACGCCGAGCGCCTCCGCCTGGACGATCGCCCGGACGAACTGGCGCAGGTCCGCGCTCGTGTTGCGCTCGGCCATGGCCACGTAGGCGTCCCGGCGGCTGCGTCCGACCTGCACGTCCTGCAGGGTGCGGACGAACTCCACGGACAGGGGGCCCTGCGAGTTGTGGGCCACGTGGGCGACCGCCGCGTCGAAGCCGAGGCCGGCCTCGACCGCGATGGTCATCTGGTCGAGGGCGTCTGGCAGGGCCTTGGTGATCTTCTGCTGCCGCTCCTGCCCTCGGCCGGTGAGCACGAGGTCCGGGACGAAGTACCCGAGGACCGTCAGGGCGAGGGCCAGCAGCAGCGGCAGGGGACCGTGCAGGGACCGCAGCAGGAGCGCCCCGAGCAGGAGCCCGACGCCGGCCGCGATCACCTTCGCGGCGAGCACGCGTTCCAGCGGCCACGAGGCCGGCCGGCCCACGAGGGACAGCTGCCGGTCCAGCCGGGCCCGGAGGGACGGCGGCGTCAGCTTGACGACCAGGCTCCGGAAGGGTTGGGGGGACTCGACGTTCAGGCCGGGGGCCGACAGGCCCCGGGAGAGGTTGGTCCGCACGGCCTGCTCGAGCGGGGTGGCGCCGCGGAACAGGGCCCAGCCCAGGAGGGGGAGCGCCAGGCCCACGGCCAGGGCCGCGGCGATGATCACGGGGGGCATGGTCGTCTCCTCAGAACTCGATGGTGATGACGCGGCGCATCCAGACGCCGCCGATGACGAACATGAGGACGCTCGCCACCAGCAGGCCGATCCCCAGCGGGTGCGTGAAGAACGCGCCGATGTAGGAGGGTTGGATGACGCTCAGGAAGAGGCCGATGGCCACGGGCAGGCCCATTAGGACCATGCCGGAGAGCCGCCCGTCGGCGCTGAGCGAGCGGATCAACCCGATGATCTGCTGGCGCTCGCGGATGGTGCGCCCCACCTCGTCCAGGACCTCGGCGAGGTTGCCGCCGACCTCCCGGTGGATGGCGATCGCCTGGGTCACCCAGTGGAAGTCCTTGCAGTCCATCCGCTCGGCGGTCTCGTGGAGTGCCTCCGAGACGTCCCGGCCGAGCCGGACCTGGTTGACGACGCGGGAGAACTCCTCGCGGGTGGGCGAGTCCGACTCCTGCACGAGGCTGTCCAGCGCGCGCAGCAGGCTGGACCCGGCGCGCAGGCTGCCGGCGATCAACTGTAGGGAGGACTCCAGCTGCCGCGCGAAGGCGGCCCGTCGCCGGGAGGCCAATACGCCCAGGACCACCCGCGCGAGGACGGGCACGAGCACGGCGAGGACGATGCCCAGCACGAGCACCCCGCCCAGCGCGCCGAGGGCGAGGCAGACGAGCATCACCACCCCGAGGATGACCAGGAAATCCGGCGCGGAGACCCGCAGACCGGCCAGGTCGAGGGCCCGGGAGAGGGAGTGGCTGCGCTCGCCGCGCCGCAGGAGCGAGTCGGCGGCCTGGGAGGTGCGGTCGGCCAGCCGGGACAGCAGGCTCGCCGCCTCCGGGCGCTGGACGCGCCCGGCCAGGTTGGCGGCACCGGCGGAGGGGCCCAGCTGCCAGACGGCCAGCAGCAGGGCGGCGTAGACGAGCACCAGCCCGGCCACGATGACGAGGGTGCTCATCGCCGCCCCCTCGCGGGTGCGGCCCCGAGGGGCCCGGAGGGTGCCTCGAAGATGCTCGCCGGGACCTCGATCCCGAGGTCGTGCATCCGCTCCGTGAAGGAGGGACGGATCCCCGTGGAGATCGCCTGGCCGAGGAACCGGCCCTGCGCGTCCACCCCGGCGGCGTAGTCGAAGACGAAGGCGTCCTGGAGCGTGACGACGTCCCCCTCCATGCCCTGGACCTCGGTCACGTGCGTCACGCGGCGGGTGCCGTCCCGCAGGCGGGTCAGCTGGACGATGACGTCCACGGCCGAGGCGAGTTGCTCCCGGATGGCCCGCAGCGGCAGGTCCATCCCGGCCATCAGGACGAGCGTCTCCAGACGGGCGAGGGCGTCTCGGGGGCTGTTCGCGTGCACGGTGGACAGCGAGCCGTCGTGGCCGGTGTTCATGGCCTGGAGCATGTCCAGCGTCTCCCCGCCGCGGACCTCGCCCACGACGATCCGGTCGGGGCGCATGCGCAGGGAGTTGCGGACCAGGTCGCGGATGGTGACCTGCCCCCGGCCCTCCACGTTCGCCGGCCGCGACTCGAGGCGCACCACGTGCTCCTGCTGCAGCTGCAGCTCCACGGCGTCCTCGATCGTGATGATGCGCTCGCCGTCCGGGATGAACGAGGAGAGGACGTTGAGCAACGTCGTCTTGCCGGTGCCGGTGCCCCCCGAGATGATGACGTTCAGCCGGGCGCGGACGCAGGCGTCGAGCAGCTGGGCCATGGACGTCGTCATGGTGCCGAACCGGACGAGGTCGTCCACCTTGAGGGGGTCGCGGGAGAACTTGCGGATCGTCAGGGCGGAGCCGTTGACGGCCAGCGGCGGGATGATCGCGTTGACGCGGGACCCGTCCTCGAGGCGCGCGTCCACGAGCGGGGAGGACTCGTCCACGCGCCGGCCGATCTTGGTGACGATGCGCTCGATCACCTGGCGCAGTTGCTCCTCGGAGGCGAACCGGACGCCGCTGCGGGTGATCCGCCCGTGCTGCTCCACGTAGACGAGGTCCGGCCCGTTGACCATGACCTCGGTGATGGAGTCGTCGTCGAGCAGGCGCTGGATGGGCCCGTAGCCGAGCACGTCGTCCGTGACGCCCCGGACGAGGCGCTGACGCTCCTCGCGGGACAGCGGGATCTCCTCCTGCGCCACCACGCTGGACAGTTCTTGGTGGACCAGCTGGCGCAGCTGGGCGTCGTCGAGGGACGTGTCGGAGAGGCGGGCACCGAGCCGCTCGAAGAGCTGCGCGGAGGCCGTGTCCTTCAGCGCCGTCAACGCATCGCTGAGCGGGGCGGCGTCGCCCGCGGGCGGGGCCGCGGTGGTCGACGTCGGCGCCGAGGCGGGGGCCGGCGGCGTCACCAGCGCAGGGATCTGGGCTGCCGAGGCTGCGGCGCCCGTGGGGGCGCCGCCCGACTGGAGGCGTTCGGAGAGCTTCACACCCGTTCCTTCCGGTGGCGGGCCCGTGCGCCGGCCCCGACGGGCCGCGACGAGCCGTAGTACTGGACGAGCCGCTGCAGTTCCTTCGCGGCGGGATTGCGCGGGGCCTTGAGCAGGATCGGCACCCCCTCGTTCGTGGCCACGCGCATGGCCCGGTGCTCGGGGACCATCACGTCGGCCTTGATCCCGAGGGTGGCCTCGGCGTCCGGGCGGCTCAGCCCGTTGCGGGGGTGGGTCGCGTTGAGGACGATGCGCCGGGACAGCGTGCCGAGTTCCAGCATCTGCAGCACCTCGAGCTCGCGGTGCATGCCGCGGATGCTCGGCACGTCCAGCCCGCCGACCATGACGAAGTCCGTGGCGGCGTCCAGGGCCGAGAGCGTGTGCTCGGTCAACCCGGGCGAGGTGTCGATGACCACGAAGGCGTACTGCTCGGCGAGCTGCTCGAGCAGGTCGGTGACCTGCTGGGGGCCGATCTGGTCGGCGTCCGCGGCGGCCTCGGGGGCGCACAGTACGTAGAGCCCGTCCGGGTGGGGCGTCAGGTGGCTCTTGAGCACCATGCTGTCCCGCAGGGAGTCCGGCTGCACCGCATCCACGATGGTGTGCTTCGGGTACAGGTGCAGCGCCGAGGCGACGTCCCCGAACTGGAGGTCCAGGTCCACGAGGACCACCTCCTGCGGGAAGTCGACGGCCAGTCCGGTGGCGAGGTTGGTCGCCACCGTGGTCTTGCCGGCCCCGCCCTTGGGCGAGAGCACGGGGATCACGCGGCCGCGGGCCGGGACACCGTCATCGCCGGAGGCGAAGGGCCGGCGGGCGGTGGCGCTGCGGGTGGCGCGCTGGACCAGCTCGCGGATCTCGGCGACCTCGGCCTCCGGGGGGATGATGTCCCGGACCCCGGCGCGCATGGCGGACAGCATGAGGTCTGTCGTCGGCTCGCCGACGACCAGGACGCTGACGTCCGGCCGGACCACGGCGAGCGAGGCGGCCATGCGCAGGGACTCCTCCACCGGCAGTCCGTCGCCGAGGACGACGACGTCGAGGAGGGCGGGCCGGTCCAGGCCGGCCGTGACCTGTTCGGGCTGGTGGGGGACGTCGTCGCCGGTCCACGTGGTGACCTGCCCCTCGAGGGGGCCGGTGATCGCCGCGAGGAAGCGCTCGTGGAAGGTGGGGGACGGGCCCAGCAGGGCGTAGCGGCTCATTCGTGCACCTCTTCCTTGGTGACGGGGCGGGAGCCGTCGTCGGTGGTGTCCTTGGTCTGGTGGGAGAGCCAGGTGAGTCCGAACTCCTGGGCGTAGACGAGGCGCTCGGCGTCCGGGGTGTCGAGCGCCAGGGTGACGATCACGGCGTCCTCGGGGACGGCCGGGGCGTCCGGGTCGGTGGAGCCGTTCGCGGACGGCTCCTGGCCGTCGGCCTTCGCGCCGGTCTCCGCCTCGACCGCGGGCAGGCCCTGCACCTGGGTGACGAGGACCTGGTGGAGGGCCAGCTGGGAGAAGGGAATGTCCTTCGACTTCTTCGCTCCCTCCAGGGAGACGAAGACGCCCACGAGGTCGCCGGCCTCGAGCTGGCCGCCGACGACGCGCTGCGGCGCCAGGGCGACGGAGATCTCCTGGAGGCCCTTGGGCACCGGGACCTTCCGCTTCTCCTCGAGTTCCTCGGGGGTGGCGAACCGCGAGGCCAGGACCTGCTCGCCGGGCTGGAGCTCGACGGTGGACACCCGGCCCTCGAGCTCCGTGAGGGAGCGGACGGCGTCGGACGGGACGGCCTTGGCGGGATATTCGGTGGCCTCGACGTACTCGGGCAACTGCTGGGCAGTGGTCCCGGCGGGTACGGCGGTGGTCACGACGTAGACGGAGGTGGCCTTGGCATCGCCCATCGCGCGGCTCTCGGCCGCGGAGACGTACTGGAGGATGAGGACGGTGCCGACGACGGCCAGCAGGACGGCGATGAGACCGCCGATGATGCGCTTTTTCACGATGCTCCTGGGGCTGGTGGGGAGGGTGCGGACCGGGGGATCAGTCCACGAGGGTGACCAGGCGGGTGCCGAGGTCGAGGGGATTGGGGCCGAAGTCGTAGTCCTGCTCCGCGGCGTCGAGGGTGACGAAGGAGACGAATTCGCCGATGATGCCGCGGCAGGTGCCGACGCAACTGTTCGGAGGGGTGGTGTTGTTCTCCCGGCTGCCGCTGAGGTTCCAGCCGTGCAGCTGGAACGAGGCGAAGCCGATGATGCGGTACTGGCCGCTCATGCCGGCCCCCATCACCTCGGTGAAGATGGGCACGAGGACGGGCTCGTCGAGCATGTCGTACAGGTCGTCCCGGCAGGCGTTGGGCACGTCGTTGCCGGGGTTGCCGTCCATGACCGCCGTTGTCGAGGGATCGGAGAGGTCGAGGCCAGACAGGTCGATCGAGGTCCCGCAGACGGTGCTGTCCGGGAGGTCGAGCCAGCCGAAGCCGCCGGGGAGTTCCGGACCGCCCGTGCCCGAGTATCCGGGGGCGCCGCTCGACGGGCATCCGGGGACCGTCTCCGTGGGGTTCGTGCTGGTCCGGATGACCTGCACGCCCGCATCGAGCTGGTACTCGAACTGGCACCAGGAGATGGCGAGGGGGAGCACCCGCGGGCCGCCCGTGGGAACGAACCAGCCGGCCTCCGCGTCAGCCGTCAGGATGGCCTCGCCAAAGTCGGGATCCGCGGCCCGGGCCGGGTCGAGGAGCATCTGCACCACGGGGGCGAACGCCAGCGCCAGCGGATTGTCCGCCGGGGTGGCCGCCGTCACGCGGACGCGGCCGGCGCCGAGGTCGATCTGCGGGGGGTCGGCGGTGGCGTCGTCGTCGTTGGCATTGTCGCTGGCCATCTCGATGGCGAGGCCCTGCGGGTCGCCCGGGCAGGTACCCAAGGCGCAGTCCTGGGCGATGGCCAGCGCGCCGGCGTCGGCGCCGTTCTGGAGCTGGGCCCGTTCGAAGTAGAGCAGGCCCACGTCCACGACGATGGCCGTGAACCCGAGCAGGGCGACCATGAGGAACGCCGTGAGGACGGAGACGGTTCCCCGCTCCTCGTCGCGGAGGCGCCGGCCGAGGCGGGAGGTCACACGCCGCATCTCATCACCCCCGTGCCGGTGAGGGGCGTGGCCGCACCGAAGAGGCCGGTCAGCGAGTCCACGGAGTGGTTGATGGTGACGGTGACCTCGGAGCCGGCCGGGCAGGGGTTGGCCGCCGTCCCGGCCGGCACCACGGCGATGTTGACGCTCGCGGGGGCGATGGGCACCGTCGGAGCGGAGGCCAGGGCGACGTTGACCGCGTCGCCCATGGCGGTCGCCGGTTCGTCGGTGATGGAGACGACGCGGGCCGCGTCGCGGGCCGCGGCGGTCACCTGGATCTGGGCGTTGAAGATCATGCCGAACTCGATGATGCCGAGCACGATGGCCAGGAGCACCGGGACGACGAGCGCGAATTCGACGGCGGCGGCACCGCGCTCGCGCTCCTCGGCGGCGGTGCAACCCGGTGAGACGGGACGGGGCTGCGGGGTCATGCTCGCTCCAAGTCTGGGGATGGACTCATGAACGGCGGAGGCTGGGTGCCGGGGGATCGTCGGCGGGACCAACGCAGAAGGGGCGGCCTGGCGATGTGCTGCCGGCCGCCCCCTCACGCGGTGGGCTGTGTCAGCTCCGCGGATCCGTGATCACGCGATCGGCGTCAGGGAGTCGAGGACCCGATCGAACATGTCGTTCAGCTCGGGGCCGAGCAGGAGCAGGGTGGCGACGATGGCGACTGCGATGAGGCCGACCAGCAGGCCGTACTCGACCGCGGTGGCGCCCTCCTCGTCACGCTTGATCATGGCGAACAGGGAGGTCAGGAAGTGCTGCATGGGATTCTCCTTGAGACAGGTACTGCGGTGATGGACGGGGAAGAGCGCCGGTCGATCGTCTGTTCAGGTGAGTCGGTGGGCTCTTACCGTGCTGTCCTTGGGGACATTTCGAGCGTAAGGCGAATCACATTCTCGTGTCTCGGGAAATGGGCATTCTTGCTTGAAGCCTGAAGATCCCCTGCGAAACGTCGAGTGTCTTGCGGGACCGCTGACCGTCACCGGTGCGCATCCTTGGGGAAACGCTGAACTACGGGCGCCGATCCTCAAGGGCCCGGGCCCACCTCAAGACTCAAGGGCACAACCTCAAGGACCGGGACTTCCAGCAGCTCGGCGGCCGGCGGCCGGCGCCGTCATCGTCGCCAGTAGCGATTGCGCCGAAGCCGTTGCTGTGGGTCGAGGTAGGGCGCGGGGATGAACCATGGCCGCCCCGAGTCCATCTCGATCTCCCAGGCCCCCGCGTGCACCGCGTGATGGTGGTGGTTGCACAGGAGTACCCCGTTGTCCACGGAGGTGGGGCCGCCGCGTTCCCAGTACTGCACATGGTGCACGTCGCACCACGGCGCGGGGATGGAGCATCCCGGGGCGGCGCAGCCGCCGTCCCGGGCGGCGATCGCCTGCCGCAGCCGTGCGGGGAAGAGCCGCTGGGCCCGGCCGACGTCGAGGACCTGCCCCTCCGCCCCCAGCACGACCGGCAGGATGTCGGCATCGCAGGCCAGCGTGCGGATCAGCTGGGGGTGCACGGAACCGGTGAACGTGGCCGAGGACTCGAAGCCGGCCAGGTCCTCGGCCGAGGCGGCGCCGGCGGTCACGAGG
This sequence comes from Citricoccus sp. SGAir0253, assembly GCF_005877055.1. Taxonomy (NCBI): domain Bacteria; kingdom Bacillati; phylum Actinomycetota; class Actinomycetes; order Micrococcales; family Micrococcaceae; genus Citricoccus; species Citricoccus sp. SGAir0253. The sequence goes on from NZ_CP039424.1 coordinate 906,312, forward strand.
TCGCCGAGGAGGGTCCGGTAGTCGATCGTGACGGCCACCTGCGGACGCGTCCCACCGGTCCACGGCAGGGCCTTGCTGTCGGCCACCGACAGGCCGGCGGACAGGCAGGCGATGAGTCCGTCCAGCGACCTCTGATGCCGCGAGCGCGGGTCCAGCGCGGTGTCTGCAGGCCCGTTCGCTGATGGTCCGTTCCCCGCGGACTCGTCCACGGGCCCCGCGGCGCCTCCCGCCGGGGGAACCTCCTCCGCCTCGGGGGCCTCCTCATGGCCCTGCCGCGCGCGGGGGTTGTTCGCGGCCTCGGCGACGGTCCGAAGCGTCTCGTGCTGGGCGTCGTTGGCGGCCAGGAGCCAGTGGTGGAAGCCGTTGCGGCGGCCCTTGTAGACCAGCCCCTGCTCGCGGGGCGCGTCCAGGTCCGTGGGCTCCGTGCCGTCCGGGTCCACGGCGGCCTCGAACCACCGGAGCCAGTGGTGGCACACCCGGCGCAGCATCGCGGGCTCCATGGCCTGGCCCTGGTCCACCATCGTGGCCTCGCCCTCGGTGATCAGCCGCTCGACGACCTCCGGGTCGGCCTCCGCCCGCGTCGCGATCCGCCGGGCCTCGGCGACGGTTCCCCGGACGTGGTCGATGGCGGCGCGGTCCAGGGTGCCGGCGTGCACCGCCGCCGACAACTCCGGCAACTGCGGGGGGAGCGCCTCCCCGGTGAGCACCCGAGAGGCGCACAGCACGTCGGCGTGCCGGAGCCGCCGCTTCGCCTCGGAGGTGTCGATGCGGAGCATGCCCCGGAGGTAGTCCGCGGTGTCCCGGAAGGCGGTCTTGCCCTCCGGCAGCCCGAGGAGCCGCGACCGTGTGGCGGGGACCTCGAAGACCTCGGACGTGTGCCGCGCCAGGGACATCTGCGCCGCCGCGATCGACCGGGCCACGGACTCGAGGGCATGGTGCAGGACGGGCAGCGTGAACGATGCCGCTCCCTCCGTCGCAGCGAGGGGGGTGGGGTGGGTCTCGCCGGCTGTGGTTTTCCCGCCGTCCGTGGGAAGCATGGCGCCCCAGTCGGCTGCGGCCTCCTCCGGCCGTGGCGCCGGCGACAGCTCGTGGAGCGACGCTGTCGAGGCAAGCCTCCGGGTGAGCGATCGCGTGGCCTCGTGGGCCAGGCGCATGAGGTCCTCCAGCGGGAGCCGGTCCAGATGGGGAACCTCGGGGACGTCGAACGGCGGCGTGTGCTGGATCGTCATCGTGCTGCCCCCTCCGCGCTGTTGTCCGGACCATTGATCGAAGATGTGTTCGAATATGACCATCTCAGCACTGCCCGTGCGGCGCCGACAGGGGTTCGCGAAGTCTGTGGATGACACGCCCAGAAGAGGTTCCTGTGCAGGAGCGGCCTGCGGGACCCGGGGAGGGTGCTGGCGGGGTGTTGTCGGGAATCCGCACGGACCGGCGCCCGCCCGTTGCCGGGCGATGGCCGCCGGGGCCCGGCCGGGATCGGCCCGGGTCGCCTCTCCACAGCCGCTCCGAAGCCCTCCGCGGCCTCTCGGTATCCCCTCCGCGCCCTCGCTACCCCCGCCGCCCGCACGGGCCGGGACGGCCGCCGTCGGGCCCGGCGCCTTGCCGGTTGCTTTGCCGGTTCCGGGCCGAACCGGTAGTATGGACCTTCGTTGTGCGTGTCCTTTCCCGGATCCGCTGCGCCCACGGGTGGCCTGGTTGCATGGCCGCTCACGCCCGGGGCGCCGCCGGGAAGCTTTCGGACCCGGCCTCACATCAGCCCTCACCTGGTGTGCCGGTTGCGCACCGAAGAACGTCAGTGCCCGCGCCGAGGACTCACGCCCCACGGCCAGGTCGCTGTAACCGACACCGAAAACGAAGGCAAACACCGTGCGTACGTACACTCCCAAGCCCGGCGACGCCGACCGCCAGTGGCACGTCATTGACGCCACCGACGTCGTGCTGGGTCGTCTTGCCAGCCAGACCGCAACGCTGCTGCGCGGAAAGCACAAGCCGACCTTCGCCCCCCACATGGACATGGGCGATTTCGTCATCATCATCAACGCCGAGAAGGTGGCCCTGACCGGCGCCAAGCTCGAGAAGAAGCGCGCCTACCGCCACTCCGGCTACCCGGGCGGTCTCTCCTCGGTCTCCTACGCGGAGCTCCTGGAGAAGAACCCGGTCCGCGCCGTGGAGAAGGCCGTGCGCGGCATGCTCCCGAAGAACTCCCTGGCCGCCGAGCAGCTGCACAAGCTGAAGGTGTACCGCGGTGCCGAGCACCCGCACGCCGCCCAGCAGCCCAAGACGTTCGACATCACCCAGGTCGCCCAGTAACGGGTCAGCCACCCCAAGTCTTTCAAGGAGAACCATGACTCTCAACGAGAATGAGTCGACCGAGGAAGTGGAGCTGACCAGCTACACCTCCGAGTCCGCCCCGGCCGCCGAGGCCGTCGCCGTCACCGAGCGCCCGGCCCTCACCGTCGCCGGTGCCGCCGTGGGCCGCCGCAAGCAGGCCATCGCCCGCGTCCGCGTGGTCCCGGGCTCCGGCCAGTGGACCATCAACGGCCGCGCGCTGGAGACCTACTTCCCGAACAAGCTGCACCAGCAGGAAGTCAACGACCCGTTCAAGCTCCTCGAGCTCGAGGGTGCCTACGACGTCATCGCCCGCATCTCCGGCGGTGGCCCCTCCGGCCAGGCCGGCGCCCTGCGCCTGGGCGTGGCCCGTGCCCTGAACGAGATCGACCGGGACAACAACCGTCCGGCGCTCAAGAAGGCCGGCTTCCTGACCCGCGACCCGCGCGTCATCGAGCGCAAGAAGGCCGGCCTCAAGAAGGCCCGCAAGGCCTCGCAGTTCTCGAAGCGCTGATCCTCCACCCTTCCGGTGCGGGTGCCTGGCATCCCGCGCCGGAAGGTCCCGACGGCGGCGGCCCGCCTGCCGCCCTCGGCCCACGGAACCCCGTGGTCCGGTCCTCGACGGACCGGGCCGCGGGGTTCCGCCGTGTCCGGGCCCCGACGGGGTCCATGGAGCCATGCCGGGCCTTGAGGACCTGCCCGTCGCGGGCCATGGTGAAGTGCTGGCTCACACCAGCCGGCGGCGTGAGGACACGAGGCTGGTGCCGCGTGCGACGGGAGCCGACCGGGCTCGATCAAGCATCGGGGTAAGGCGAGGAGGGCAGTGGAACCGGTCGCCGCGCCGACGGGGAGGAAGCCTCCTGGGCGGCATAGACCACCTTCAGGTGATAGCCATAGCGGAGGAAGAACGCAGCGAGGAGTGTCACGGACTGTGCCAGCGGACTGAGGACATGGGCCACCTCGACCAGGAACCACAGGAATGGTATGCGGGCGCCTGTCTCCAGGGTGTTGAAGGTGAACGACCTCACGAACCGCTGTGGCAATGACCGGTGGGTACCGGAGAGGTGAGTGAAGACAAGCTTCTCCTGCATGATGAAGTTCGTGATGATGGTGAGTTCCCCGGCGACGATGGCCGCTAGTACGTACTCGGTCTGCAGGGAGATCAGGGCCACCATGATGAGGACGTTGAGCACCGCTCCGAAGGCCCCGATGAGGGCGAACCGCGAGATCTTGGCGTTGGCCAGGCGGACCAGCCTGTTCACCGCTTCTCTCCCGTCAAGGTTGGTGACGCGCCATCCGGCAGCACTTCTCGAATCCTCCATTCACCGAAGGAAACGACAACGCGAGAGTTCTGCAACGCCACATCGGCATCCTTGAGCGCGAGGTTCTCGATGTTGCGAACCGTCGGCGGCCCCTCGACGATCCAGTCGATGCTCCGCCAACCGCCGGGGTGATGGGCATCGTACTCCGTGTCCAAATCCATCTTCTCCAGCGCGATGACCTTCCAGGGATCGTGGCGACCATCTGCGTTGATGTCCTGCCACATGGAGTACGGCACGAGGGCGACGTCTTCCCGTGGCAGGTTCTGCTGTGACCACTGCAATGCCTTGTGCCAGTCGTCGTTGGCCGTGTTGGTGAGGAGCCCCCGATTCATCGAGTACCACGCGGGGATGAGCATGCCGAGGACGAGTGCCGTAAGCGTTCCAGCCACACCCACGGAAACCAGCCTGAGACCTGCAGATGACTTCGTCTTGGCGGCGTGCCGACCGCGGTAAGGGACTCGAGGGAACAGTCGGGACACCGTCGCCCATGCGATGTCGGTGGCGATGGCGATGGCAAGCGCCAGGAGGGGAATGGCCGCAACGATGTACATGGCCGGGAGGTAGCCGTGCCCGATCACCACTGGCGCGGAGAACAGGAGCAATGCGGCGGGTATCCAACGGGCCTCGCGGCGCAGCAGGCACAACAGTGCTGCCCCCATGCCGATGAGTATCAAGTAGCTGTCGTAGTACAACCAGCCGCCGACCAACTCCGTACGTCCGGAGGAGGGATCGAAGAGGCTTCCGGACCCGGGACGAGAGAGGAACTGGAACCTGAGCGCGTCCTGTAGTGAGACGTGGCCGGCCCCGGCGATCAGTTCCCCGCGCAGGACAGCCAGCAAGGGGAAGAACGCCAGGACCAGCCCTCCGACGGACAGGAACCCGATCACGGAGAAGAAGCGGGTCTGCCAGTACGGGCGATGCAGCAAGGCCAGCAGCAAGGCGGGGCCGAAGATGGCCAGCGTCTCCTTGGACAGGACCGCCACGGCGAAGCACGCCCCGGCGCCAATGTGGTGCCACAACTTGAGCTCGAGCGACAACGCCAGGTAGAAGGCCAAGAGGAGCCAGGGTATGCCCACGTTGTCGATGAAGACCTGACGGCCAAGGACGAGGGACAGGGGAGAGAGGCAGAAGAGCAGCGCGCCCATGATGGCGAACGGGAGCGACGCTCTCAACCGGCGCGCCAGAAGGAACACGAGCAACGTGGTGGCGACGAAGAACAGTCCCACGACGTAGCGCATCTGCCCCACGGCCGTCTCGTCTCCGTGGCCCAGCAGGGTGGGGATCCACGACAGCACTGCTAGCTGCAGCCACCCCAGCGGTGGGTGGTCGTACCAGTAGGTATAGGGAGCAAGGCTGCCGTTGAGCGACGAAAGGGCTTGTGCAGTATAGGTGCCTTCATCATCCTGATACGCCGACGCGTGAAGGACGTTCCAACTGGCAACTACAGCCGCCAGCAAGGCCACAATCATCGCTGCTTTCTGGTTCGGCGTACGCGCCTTGGAGAACTGCAGGACAGACGCCACCATGCCGCGGAGACGCGACGACCACAAGACGGCTGCCGGCAGGAATCGCCAGGCCACCACCGCGGGCTTCATGACTGGACCGCCATGTATCCGAGGTGCGAACCGGCATGCTTGGTCTTCTCCCATCTGAAGTCGCTCTGCCTGAACTTAACGAAGGCCCGGAGCGCTGAGAAGGCGAGGAGCATCTGGTAGAAGGGCGTTCCCAGGACGAGCCGGGCATAGTCGAAGAGCCGGATCCGGTATCCGTGGTCGCGCCCGAATTCCCGGAGCATGCAGATGTCGAATGCGAGAGCTGCTACGGCCGGGACCAGGGGGACGAACGTCAGCAGTGCTACGGGCACCGGCACCTTGCCGAAGAGCGCAGTGGCGATGCAGATTGGTATGCAGAGTCCGGTAAAGGCCATGAAGTGCTGCTGAAGGAGCGTCCACCATGCGATGACTCTCTGCCTGAAGGTCGGCAGGGATGCCCAATCACGCTTGGCATAGACCTGCATGAATCCCAAGGACCACCGCGTCCGCTGTTTGACCAGTGCGCGGATCGAATCCGGGGTTTCCTCCTTGGTCACCAAGTGGGGAGAGTACGCGATGACGATCTTCCGGTGGAGGACGGACAGCCGGACACCGAGATCACAGTCCTCAGCCAGGCAGTCACCGTCCCATCCGTCGATGGACCGCAGGACGTCGCGGCGGACGAAGACCGTGTTCCCGCCCAACGGGATGAACCCCCGTTTCGCGTAGGCGTGCAGCCGGGAACGGAACCACATGAAGTACTCCAGGCAGTTCCGCAATGCGTACCACGAGTCGCGGTAGTTGATCAGCTGGACGGCTCCTTGGACGACATCAGCGTTCTTCACCTGGAAACAGCTGTCAACGTGGCGAAGCAGGTCGGGCGCCGCGATCGACTCAGCGTCGAAGACACCGATCACGTCATTGCGGCACAGGGCCAGGGCAGTGTTGAGTTGGCGCGGCTTGCTCTTCACTGGACCGGTGTCCACACTGACCCGGACCATCCCCCCCCGTTCCGCGGCCAACTTCCGGGCGATGGCCACGGTTTCCGGGTCGTCGTCACCGACAGAGATGATCACCTCGACACGCGGATGGTCCTGGCTGCATAGGTGGGCCAGAGTCGTCCGCATGACCCGTTCGCTCTCGTGGCGGCAGGGCATGATCAGTGAGAAGGAGGAACCGAGGGTGGGCAGCAACTCCGTGTACGAGGTCGACGCCTGGGTCCTCGGGTCCCACCACGCATGGGTCGTGACATGCAAGGTCGACAGGGCGATGAGGAACAACACCCCGGAGATCGCGACAAGCAGTGTTCCCAACAGAACGGCGAGTGTCGTGGTCAGCATCGTCAGCCGATTCAGTCGCAGGTGCTATGGGCGAAGGTCCACAGGGGCTGAGTGATAGTCGGCCCATCCAGCGAGGGCCTGGCGGACTGCTGCCCGCCGCCCTGCCCGTCAGTCATCACCTGCATCACAGGCCCTCCCGTCGCGATCGGTGTCCAGGCGTTGCGGGTCGACGCCCTTCCGGCGCACGGCTGCACCATCCGGGAAGTACTTCCGGAGCTCCGAACAGGACCAGCGGTGCTCCATGGTCGACGGGGAAATGCCGGCATCCGCCATGTCCCTGAGATGCCCCGCCATGCTGGGAGGAACCACCGGGACGCACTGACCGTTCTCGCCGTATTCGCGGAGGCACCCGCCGACGCCGTTTCCGCCCGGTGCGTGGACCTGGGACGGAAGGACCTTTCCTCGGAGCGTGGGCGGGGGACCCTGTCGAGCGGGGGAACGGTCCTTGAGGGGATGTTCTGTACCCGCGGCCTGAACCAGCGACGTCTGCTTCCTGTTGGCCGGATGGGTCTCGTCCGACGGTCCCGGATTGGCCGGTCCCAGGCGGGGGGCTGCGGGCAGGCCGCTCAATGGCGACTGGGCCAGCGCCGAGTGTTCGGCATGGTTGGAATCGGCGAACGCCGCCGCGCCTCCACGGGCGGCATATCCCGGCTCCGGACTCCGCGAGTTGTTACCCGACGGGTCGTGCGCCAGGGCTAGGAGAACGGTCAGGCCCAGGGCCACGACGATGTTCCGCACCCATCCGGCTGCCTTGCTGCCTCGGAATCCAGTCATGAGATCCACACCCATTTCGCGATACTCGGGATGTCATTGGCGTCGAGGACCGTCAGCATGTACGGACCGGGCGGCAACAGGTTCGGGTTGTTGGGGATGGTGGCGCTGACAGTCCCGCCCTTGGTGGTCATGGGCAGGTCCACCAGTCGAGCGTTGGTGTCCGTCTGGTGGGTGGCGGACATCGGGGACATCAGCTGTGCTGCCTTGAGGGTGCCCTTGGTTCGCAGCGTGATCTTTTCGCCGTAGGTGGCCTTCGCAGGGGCTGAGGTGATCGCGGGCCGTGTTCCGTTGAACATGTACTTGGGTGAGTAAACGGAGATGCGCAGCTCGAACGAGTTGTTCAGCGGATTGGATCCCAGGACCGCCACCCTTCCGTCTGGCAGGAGGATGGCCGACGAATGGTAATTCCGGCCCACCGGGTCTGGGGTGATGCTGAGCCAGTCATTGGTGCTCGGCCGATACACCGCCGCTGTCATCACGTTGTCCGAGCGGTTGTGGCGCGCCCCGTTGGCCGCCAGGACGGTGCGGTCCGGGAGGTTCAGCAGGTTGACGTAGCCCTTACCGGGACCTGGGAGATCGGGTCCGGGCACATAGGCGGGATTGGGCTGGGACAAGTCGATGATGTCCACCAAGTTGATGGCCGGGGAATTCATGTCGGTGTTCCCGCCACCGACGATCATGACCTTCTGGTCCTGTGCCGGGCCGAGGAGAACCGACCCAGCCTGGTCGCGCAGGTCCTTCTCTCGTAGTCCGGGCACGTCCCACATGCGGGCGCTCTTCCAGTCATAGAGGGAGGCCCCCGTGCCCGGCAGGCCGTTGCCGAAGGTGTGGCTGCCGGAGTAGAACAACCGCCCATCGTTGAGCAGGTACATGTGGGGGTAGGTTCCCCAGTAGCTCCACGTCTGCGGCACGCTGGCCGAGGGCAGCCATTTCCGGGTCGAGGTCTGGAACATCTCGGTGAGGACGGTCCCCTCCGCCTTCTCGTCCAGGCCGCCGGCGGCCCAGACATCTCCGTTCCCCAGCTTGGTGAGGGTGGGGTACCAGTGCCCCCCCGCCATGTCACTGACCGGATGGAACCTGTCATTCGTGGGGTCGAAGTAGTAGCTCTTCTTCGAGCCCTTGAACGTGGTGGGGCCTTCGCCTGCGGTGGGGTAGGCCAGCGTCCCACCGCCCAGCAGGACCTTGCCGTCGGGCAGCGTCACGTGGCCGGCACAGAACATGTCATAGGGAACGGGGATGTCGGTGAAGACGCCCGTGGCTGGGTTCCACACCGAGGCCTTGAACGTTCCCGCTGCGAAGGCCGCGCCCTCATTGCCAGACCCCGCGATCAGCAGCAATCTGCCATCACTCAGGAGCGTGGAGTGGACCGACCGCAGTGGCATGGGTGCCTTGAACACTTCCCACGACCCTAGCTGGGCCGGCGTGCCTGGAGGTGGTGGAGGCGGAACGACTTCCTTCAGGGAGTAGTTGGTCGTCTTCAGCGTTCCGTTGGCGTGGAGGGAGATCCCGAAGGACAGGGCGTCGACGCCCTCGGGGATGACGGGGGTGGTGGCTGAGGCGGTAGTCCAGGCTTCCGAGGCTGCCGGTTGGGCCAGATCAGTCCAGTACGCCCATCCTGCCGCCGTATGCGTGAACACCGTGATCGAGTTACCCGGGGACGTGGACTTGTACTCGACTCTGAGGGTGTATGTGCTTCCGGCCTTGACGGCAGGGGCACACGCAGGGGTTTCGGACTGCACCAGCTTGGCATCGCCGCTGGAGTAATCGCTCATGGTGATGGACCAGGACCGAGAGCCGGCTGGAGCAGTCGTCGGGATGTCCGTGGACAGCCCTTGCGATACCGTGCGGGCGCCCCACCCTGTTGCCGTGAAGCATTCCGGGACCGGACTTCCCGTGGCAAGGGTGCCGTTGGTGACGAGTTCCCCATCATCAGGCGGGGGTGGGGGAACGGTGCTGGTGGCGAACAACGAGTAGTCGTCGGTCGTCAGTTCTCCATCGGCTGCGATGGACAAGCCGAAGACGATGCGGTCCGTTCCGGCCGGAATCGGTGGTGTTTGAACCGCGGCTTCCGCCCAGTCCGCCGACGCGGGGACGCGTCCGAGATCCCCCCAGTAGGTCCAGCCGCCGGCAGTGTGCCTGAAGGTCGTGATGGACACCTCAGTCGTGGCCTTGTACCAGACGCCGAGATTGTAGGTCTGGCCCTCGGTCACTGAAGGTGCGCAGTCCATGGTCTCCTTCTGGAGAGCCTTCCGGTCACCGGACGTGTAGCCGGTGATGGACACGGTCAGGGCGCGCTCACCGGTCCGGCCGGGCGCGAAACTCCAGGCTCCTGCAGTGCCCCATCCCGCGGCGGTGAAGCAATCAGGGAAGTCGGCACCGGTCTCGAGCGAGGGGTTGCTGACGAGGTTGGGACCAACGCTCTCGGCAGCCGAGACCGGGCGCACCGGGACGCCCCAAGAGCTCAGGAGGAGGCACAGCGTGGCCAAGGTCGCCAGGAGGACTCGAAGCCTGACGCGTGGCAGAATCGGGGCCCTCCTGGTTCGGCCCTCCGTATGCACGGGCAGCGACGTGGCCGAAGTCATGCCGGACCTACCTGTGGACTAGACGCACATACCTGTGCCGGGACGTGAAGAGACACCATTCCCCCTGGGAAGACCTCACCTGGGTACCTCGAGCCACGACGAAAGGAACCTGCCGTCTGGCCATGGATGCGCTCCAGCAGTCAATCTATTGGACGGGAGGCGCTGACTCGCCCATTGGGCGTCACTCTGTGGATCACGTGGATACGACGGTAGGAGCGTCCACTCGTCTCCACATGGGTGCCCGGTACTCATGCGGCACCTGACTCCTCAGTTCCCGTACTCGAATGGCACGCGGAATGACGCGCTCGGTGGAGGGACGGCACTCGTCCCCGTCATCTCGGCCCATGTGGGGCCCGCGAGGACGGCTTCTGAGGAGAATCGAGAGATACAGGTGAAACACCGCGGCGCGAAGGCGGGGATGGTTCCCGATGGTCCTCACCAAGCGGCCAGGGCCGCTGGCAGGGAAGCCAGGGCCCGTCCGACACGCTGGTTCCCGCCACAGGGTGCGTGCTCGCCCCGGGTCGCCGTCCCCGCCGTTCCGGTCACCGGTGCGAGGCTCGACGAGGAGGCAGGAGTGCGGCGCTCCGCAGTCAGGTCTCGTCGATGCGCGGCGCCCCGGCCCGGGACGCCCACGTCACGTCGTCTACCGCCCGCGCTTGAGCGAGAACCAGGTCTGCGGGCCGGCGACGCCGACCGGGGGCAGACCGCGGGAGGACTGGTAGGAGCGCACCGCGACCTGCGTGGCGGGGCCGAACCGGCCGTCGACGACGACGCTCCTGCGCAGCGTCGCGGACAGGCCGCGCTGCAGGTGCCGCACCTGGGTGCCCGAGTCCCCGCGGGACAGCGAGGTGCCGCGTGCCGGCCGGGTGACGATCGAGCCCCACGTCCGCGGCCCGGCCACGCCCTCCACCGACATGCCGAGCGCCCGCTGGTAGGACCGCACCGCCCGTTCGGTCCGCGCGCCGAAGACGCCGTCCACCGCTCCCGGGGAGTGGCCGGCGTCGCGCAGGGCGGACTGCAGGCGGCGGACCGCCGCGCCCCGGGCCCCGCGGCGCAGGCTGGGGTAGCTGCCGCCTGCTCCGGCGCTGCCGGCGCTCCCGCCGCCGGCCGCGCCGGCGAAGCCCAGGGTGCTGCCGCCCAGCGCCGCCGCCACGGCGCGGCGCAGCGCCGGCAGCCGCGCGTAGAGGGCGTCGCCGCAGCACTCCGTCCGGGCGCCCGGGACGTCACGGTGGGCGATGATGTCCTGCACCCGGATGCCGTACCGGCGGCACGCGTAGGCGCACAGCCGCACGAGCGCGTTCCACTGCGCCGCCGTCGGGAGGGCGCTGACGTACATCCCGTCCACCTCGATGCCGATCGACTCGTCGTTGAAGCCGTAGGCGTGGGCGCCCTCCACGAACCGCGTCCCGGCGTCCAGGGCGGCCGCGGAGCCGTGGCGGCCCTCGAGGACCTGCCCGCCGCGCGCGATGGTGAAGTGCTGGCCCGTGTCCGCCCAGCCGCGGCGCAGGTGGTTGCGCTGGAGCAGGCGTCCCAGCGCGTGCGCTGCCCCGGCGGATGTGCCCGCTCCGTTCTCGTGCGCGGTGTGGTGGATGACGAGGTACCCCGGGCGGCGCGCGATCGTGTGCAGGTGCCGCCGTGGCGGGCGGGCGCCCCAGGCGGCGGTGGTGATGATCGCCGGGCGGCCCACGGCGTGCGCGTGGGCGGCCTCCGGGGCGACGGCGGCGCTGCCCACCGCGAGCGCCCCGAGGGCCGCGGTGCCCAGCAGTAGGCGGCGGCGGGAGAGTTCCGGTCCGGGGGAGGGCGCCGTGGTGGACCCGGGCGCCGGGAGGCCGGCGCGGCCGTCCCGCGGCCCGGGGCGGGGTGACGTCGGGCGAGGCGACGCGGCCTCGGCCGGGGTGGGGTTCTCGGTCATGTCAGGCTCCCATCGGCGGTGGCTGGCCGGTCGGGTGCGCCGGCCCGGGGAGGGGGCGGGTGCAGGGTGACCGGCGGTCGCGCGCACCGTAGGCACAGGCCGGCGGGGGAGTGGTCGAGAAACGCCGAGGTCAGGACAGGACGGTACTTAAGTGCATAGCCACGGCCCGCAGAGGCGCGGGACGAGCGGTGGGCAGGCGTCCAACACGCGTCCGACCGCATCCTCTCCCGTGGGAGTGGGGTACGGGGCACTCGTGCCCGGGCCGGGGCTCCTTCCTAGTCTCGAAGGTGTCGATCCGACGGGAAGGTAGGTCGTCATGGCGAAGCCCCGCGGTGCCGCCGCCTCGGCCGCCCGGCGCGCGACGTCCACGATCCTCCGGGGCGGCGCCGAGCTGCTCCTGACCGCCGGCGTCCTCATGCTCCTGTTCACGGCCTGGCACCTGTGGTGGACCAACCTCGCGGCGGACGAGGCGCAGGCCTCCGCCGTCGCCGAGACCGTCCGGGAGTGGAGCGGCCAGGACGACGGGGCGGTCGAGACCTCCGCGGCCGGCGAGCCGATCCGGGCGGAGGACGGCACGGGGGCCGCCGCGGTGCGGGCACCAGGGGCGGAGGAGGCCATCCGGGCGGAGGCCCCCGGGGCCACCGCCGAGGCTGCCCCCGAGACGGGGACCGGGAACGGCGCGGGGAGCGGCACCGTGCAGGGGCCCGGCGCCGAGCAGGCCGCCCGGGACGGCGGTGTCCCGCAGGCCGCCGGGCCGGCCCTGGACAGCGGGGTGTGGGGCATCCTCTACGTTCCCCGCTTCGGGCCCGACTACGCCAAGCCCATCGCCGAGGGAGTGGACCCGGACGTCCTGGACTCCGTCGGCATCGGGCACTACCCGGGCACGCAACGTCCGGGACAACTCGGGAACGTCGGCCTGGCCGGGCACCGGCAGACCCACGGCGGGGTCTTCTGGCACATGGACAGGCTCGGTCCCGGAGACCGGGCCTACCTCCAGACCCGGGAGGGCGTCTACACCTATGTCTACCGGAGCACGGAGATCGTGCCCCCTTCCGGGATCCAGGTGCTCTACCCGGTGCCGGGGGACAGCGGCGCGGTCCCCACGAGGAGGCTCCTGACCCTCACCACGTGCCACCCGCCCTTCACCACGGACCTGCGCATGGTCGTCCACCTGGAACAGGGCTCGTTCGTCCCGGCCGGGACCACGGCGCCGCCGGAGGTCCGGGACGTGGTCCGCCGGGCCGCCGGCCTCGAGGGAGCGTGAGCCGTGTACGCCTGGATCTTCCGCCACCTGCCCGGACCGCTGTGGCTGCGCGTCCTCGAGTCGCTGGTCCTCCTCGGCCTGGTCCTCGTGGCGCTGGTGACCGTCGTCTTCCCGTGGGCGAGCCCGTTCTTCCCCTGGACCGCGTCCACGGTGGAGGCCGTGACCGTGCCCGTTCCCGCGTGGCCCTGGGGCGGGGGCGCCGGGTCGGGGCCACTCGGGGGCTGACGCGGGCGACGGGCGGGGCGCTCCTACCGCAGGCCGAGGCCGAGGATCCAGAACACCCCGACGGCGAGGGCGACCCAGCCGAGGACCTTCCCCACCGGCGCCCTGCCGCCCAGCCGCTCGGCCTTCGCGGCCTTGGACAGGGCGATGGGGCCGAAGATGATGCCGAGGCTGCCGAACACGATGCCCAGGATGCCCAGGACCATGGCGTTGCGGGCGGCCCGGTCCGCGGCGGCCTGCTGGGGGTCCGGCAGGCCGGGGAGGGGCCCGCCGGTCGGATAGGCGGGTGGGTACGCGGGCGGGTAGCCGGCGCCCCACGGCCCGGGCGGGCCCGGGTGGGGATAGCCCTGCTGGTAGTCCGGGCGCTCGGGCGACGGCGGGTATCCGGGGCCGGGCTGGCCGCCGTACCGCGGGGCGGCCGCGTCCTGGGCGTCGGCGCCGGTGGCGGGATCCCCGAGGCCGGGCTGCAGGTACCACTCCGGCGTGGAGCCGCGGTGGTCGTCCGGCCGGTCGGACTGCTGGTCGTTCATGTCGCCCCCTGGGTGCCCGTGATGGGGCCCGAGCCTACCGGTGCCGCAGGAGTTCAGCACCCCTCGGCGCGGCCGCGCTTCCAGTAGCCCATGAAGGACACGCACGTGCGGTCGATGCCCAGGTCCTTCACGAGGTGCCGTCGGATCCCGGTGATCGTCCCCGCCTCGCCGGCCAGCCAGGCGTACCAGCGCCCGCGCGGGCCCTCGTCCGGCACCTCCCACAGCCGACCGTCCTCGGCCTCCGCGGGGCCCGGCGCGCCGCCGTCGGGTCCCTGGGGGTCCGCCAGCCGGCCGCGGTCGGCCACCTCGGCCCCGTGCTCCCGGCCCCACGCGTGCAGGGCCTCGGTGAGCGCCTCGCCGTGGGGGCGACCGTCCCGGGGCAGCCAGTGCACCTGCACGGAGGCGAGGGTCATCACGGGCAGCACGTCCGCCGCCGTGGGCACCTCGAGGTAGACGTGGCCGGAGTGGCGCTCGCCGAGGGACTCGAGGATGGAGCAGATGGCGGGGGCGGCGGTCTCGTCACCGGCCAGCAGCAGCGTGGTGGCCTCGCCCGGGTCGAACTCGATGCCGCCGCTGCGGCCGCGGCCGCCGGTCTCGGAGCGCTCGTCCGGGCCGATCACCACGATCTCGTCCCCCACGGCGGCCGTGCTCGCCCACGCCGAGGCCGGCCCCTCCGTGCCGTGCAGCACGAAGTCGACGTCGATCTCCCGGGCATGGGGACGCACGGCGCGCACCGTGTAGGTGCGCATCGGGTTGCGCTCCTCGTCCGGCAGCGCGCGCCAGCGCTGGTACCACTCCATGACGGCGGGGGCGGGGTCGGCGAACAGGCCGATCTCCGGCAGGGTCCCGTCCGGCCGCGGGATCATCAGCTTGATCCGCTGGTCCAGGCCGCCGGTGCCGAAGTGCACCAGGTCCTCGCCGGTGAGGGTGAAGCGCACGAAGTGCTCGCTGAGCGGGCTGATCCGGGCCACGCGCGTGCGGTACGCGCGGGTGGTCGGGTAGGTCCGGGTGGCCGTCACGGTCATGGTCGGATGCTCCGTCGGGTCAGGGTGCCGCACCCCCCTTTGAGGTAAGGCTTGCCTAAATAATCTACGGAGCCATGGCCTAATGCGCAATGGGAGGTCGTCATGTGACGTGCGAGGACGGGCCTCAGCCGGCCGGATAGGGCTCCCCGCGCAGCAGCCGGGCCAGGTGCACGGCGTTGCGGACGAGCCCGTCGTGGGTCGCGGCCACCGGTTCCGGCACCTCCTCGAGGTCCTGGTAGTCCACGGTCTGCATGGCCTCGCCGACCCAGTAGGTGCCGCCCTGCGCCGGGACGGAGAAGCCGACGTCGTTCAGGCCCTGGAACAGCTGGGCGATCGTGTGGTGGGCGCCGTCCTCGTTGCCGACCACCGCGACGGTGGCGACCTTGTCGTACATGACCGGGCGGCCGGCGTCGTCCGTCTCGGAGAGGTCGGCGTCGAGGCGCTCGAGGACCTGCTGGGCCACGCTGGCGGGGTGTCCCATCCAGATGGGCGTGGCCAGGACGAGGATGTCCGCGGCGAGGACCCGCTCCCGGAGGGCGGGCCACTCGTCGCCCTCGCCCATGTCCACCTCCACCCCGGGCCTCACCACGTGGTCCACGATGCGCACCGAGGAGGTCCGCACGCCCCGGGCCTCGAAGCGGTCCAGCAGGTGCCGGGCCATGAGCTCGCTGCTGGAGGGCGCGGGGGAGGGCGTCAGGGTGCAGACGAGGGCGAGGGCGGACAGGGCGGGGGTGGGATCGTGGTCGGTCATGGCGGCAGTCCACCACGCCGGACGCGGACGACCCCAGCCCTGGCGCACGCCGCGGTGCCGGGCTGGGGTCGTCGTCGGGGTCGGAACCGGTCAGAGGACCTTGGAGAGGAAGTCCTGCAGGCGGGGGGATTGGGGGTTGCCGAAGACCTCGGCCGGCGGGCCCATCTCCACGATCCGGCCGTCGTCCATGAACAGCACCCGGTCGGCGACCTCGCGGGCGAAGCCCATCTCGTGGGTCACCAGCACCATGGTCATGCCCTCCTCGGCGAGGTCGCGGATGACCTGCAGCACCTCGCCGACCATCTCCGGGTCGAGGGCCGAGGTGGCCTCGTCGAAGAGCATGATCTGCGGGTTCATGGCCAGGGCCCTGGCGATCGCCACGCGCTGCTTCTGGCCGCCGGACAGGGACGCGGGCCGGGCATCGGCCTTGGCGGCCAGGCCCACGCGGGCGAGCAGCCGCTCGGCGGTGGCGCGGGCCTCGGCCCTGGAGGCCTTCTTCAGCTCGACGGGGGCCAGCATGACGTTCTCCGCCACGGTCATGTGCGGGAACAGGTTGAACTGCTGGAACACCATGCCGATGCTGCGGCGCACGGCGTTGATGTCCACCTTCGGGTCGGTCAGGTCGAAGCCGCCGACCGTGACGGTGCCGGAGGTGGGCTCCTCGAGCCGGTTCAGGCAGCGCAGGAACGTGGACTTGCCGGACCCGGAGGGCCCGATCACGCACAGCACCTCGCCCTCGTGGATCTGTCCGGTGATGCCCTTGAGGACCTGGTGGTCGCCGAAGGACTTGGTGAGGTCCGCGACGTCGACGACGACCTTCCGGTCGCCGGCCGCGCCGGGGCCCGCTGGGGTGTGTGGGGCCGCGGTGCTCATGCGTTGACCTTCCTGTCCACGTAGTTGGCGAGCTGGGTCAGCAGGGTGATGACCACGAAGTAGATGACCGCCACGATCAGCAGCACCTCGGTGACGCGGAAGTTCGAGGCGTAGATCTGCTGGGCCTGGTACAGCAGCTCGGCGAAGCCGATGGCCAGCAGCAGCGAGGAGTCCTTGAGCATGATGACCAGCTGGTTGATCAGCGAGGGCGTCATGATCTTGAACGCCTGCGGCAGCACCACGCGCTGCATGGACTTGCCGTAGCCGAGGCCGAGGGACCGGGCGGCCTCCATCTGGCCCGGGTCCACGGCCTGCACGGCGCCGCGGACGATCTCCGCGATGTAGGCGGCGCCGTTGAGCGTCAGGGTCAGCACGCCGGCCACCCAGATGTTCACCGGGGTGCCGATGAGCTGGGGCAGGCCGAAGTAGAAGAAGAACGCCCAGACGAGGATCGGGGTGCCGCGGAAGACGCTGACGAACGCCACCGCGATGCCGCGCAGCACGGGGTTGCGGGAGATCTTGAAGAACCCGAACACCACGCCCAGCACCATGGCCAGGGCGAAGGAGATGAGCGTGACCAGCAGGGTGTTGCCCAGGCCGGTCATCAGGGCCGGGATGGCGGTGACGACCAGGCCCCAGAACGTGGAGCGGTCCACGCCCTCGTCCTCGGCGGCGAGGTACTCGTCCAGGATCTGCTGGTACTCGCCGGAGGCGCGCAGCTCCGCGAGGCCCTCGTTGAAGGCCTGCAGCAGCTCGGGGTTCTGGTCCTTGTTGACGGCGAAGCCGTAGTCGCCGGCCTCCACCTGCTCGCCCACCGTGACGAGCCCGGAGCCCTGGGTGATGCCGTAGGCGATCACCGGGAAGTCGTCCATGAGGGCGTCCGCGTTGCCGGACTTCACCGATTCCACGAGGGTGGTGGTCTGGTCCAGCGCGGTGACCTCGTAGCCGTACTGCTCCTGGCGCTCCTTCGCGACCTCCTCGGACAGGGAGCCGGTCTTGACGACCAGTCGCTTGCCCTCGAGGTCCTCCCAGTCGGAGATCTCGCCCTCGTCGCCCTCGTTGACGGCGAGGGTCACGGTGCCGGTGAAGTAGGGATCGGAGAAGTCGTAGATCTCCTGGCGCTCGTCCGTGATGGACATGCCGGCGATCACGCCGTCGGCCTGGTCGGCGCTGAGCGCCTGCAGGGCTGCATTGAAGCCGAGGGAGCGCCACTCGACCTCGAAGCCCTGGTCCTCGGCGATCGCCTCCATGAGGTCGATGTCGATGCCCGTCAGCTCGCCGGCGGAGTCACGGAACTCGAAGGGGGCGAAGGTGGTGTCGGTGGCGATGACGTAGGTCTGCCCGGAGACGTCGCCGGTACCGGAGGCCTCGGCGCCGGCCTGGGCGGCACCGGAGGCGTGGGCGGGGGTGACGGCCCCCAGCAGGGCGGTCACGCCGAGCAGCAGTGCTGCCAGGACGGTGAGCACCGCCTGGAGTGGTCTGGAGTGGATGGCTCTCACGAGGGTTGTCCCCATCTCTGGTGGGTCGGGCCGCGGGGAGGGCCCTGCTGGGGCCGGCCGCCGGGGCGCGCGGGAGGTGCGGTGCGGCACACGGTGGGTGCGCCGCACCAGAGTACCCACAGTCGGGGCCCCCGACGCCGCGCCGTGCCGTCCGTCCATGACGGGTCATGTCAGCGCCCGGCCGCCGCCCCGGGACACCCGGAGGAGACGTGTGACACACTGACCTTTCCAGCGCCAGGACGCGCCCGCCGCGCCAGCACGAACCGTGGAGCCGCGCCACCCATGACCCCGACCATCGCGATCGACGACCCGGAGCACCCCCACCCGGCACTGGGCCGGTTCCGTGGCGCGCACGCCGGCGACGAGCGGCTGCTCGTCGTCCGCGCTCCGGGCGGGACGGGGGCCCGCTGGTTCGCGAGCGGCTGGGTCGGCCGGGACGTCGCCCGGCGCGTGATCGCCTCCCCGCGCCGCGTCATGGACGTGGAGGCGGTGGTCGAGGCGGTGGGGACCCTGCTGGACGAGGACGACGCCGGCCGCGTCGCCGTCGTCGGGGGCGCGGACCTGCCGGTCCGTCACCTCGTGGCGGCCTTCCCCGCGCTCGTGGCCGGGCCCGCCGACCTCATGCTGACGCCCGAGGAGGTCCGGCGGGCGATGGCCTCCCACGCCGCCGGGTTCCGGCCGCCGGGCTACGGCGCGCCCGGACCCGGCGCGCGCCCCCGGACGGCGCCGCCCGCGGGCGCCACCGCGCGTCCGCTGACCCCGGAACGGATCCACGAGAAGACCGGGGGCTGGCTGCAGGCGGTGTGCATCCTCCTCGACGACCCCGCGGGGGCGCGGCTGGCCAAGCAGTCGATCTACTCGCCCCTGCTGCGCTGGCTGGGCCCGCGCGACCGGGACGGGGACATCGCGGAGACGGCGTTCCTGCCGTTCTACTCGGACGAGATCCTCGAGGCCTTCCGGCCCGAGCGCACGACGCCGGCCCCCACCCTGCGCACGCTGCAGGAGCTGGGCCTGGTGGTCCGGTCCCCGGAGGGCCGGTGGACCATGCCCGTCCTGGTCCGCGAGGTGCTCCGGGAGTCCCTCGCGGACGACGACCCGCAGCGGGCGCGGGAGGCCGCCGAGGCGGCGATCGACGCGACCGCCGCCCAGGGCGGGGCGCAGCTGGCGCTCGAGACGGCCCTCGGGGAGCGGTCCTGGAAGCGCATGGTGGACCTGCTGCTGGACCACTGGGTGGACCTCTACGTCCAGAACGCGCCGGCCCTGGCCCGGCTCGTCGGCCGGCTGCCGCGGTTCGCGCTCGGCGGCCTGGACGTCACCGGGCTGGCCGCGCGCCTCGTGGCCGTCACCGAGCCGACGACCACGGAGATCCCCGTCCCGGAGGCCAGGCCCGAGTTCGCCCGGGACGACATCGCCCAGCGGCTGCACGCGCTGTCCACCCGGCTCTACCGGACCCCCGACCAGCGGGCGATCGCCGTGGGCATCGCCGAGAACGGCCACCTGCGCCTCGGCGGGCACTTCGAGGAGGCGGCCCTCGCGGCCGAGCGGCTGCGCGCGGCCGTCGAGGCCGTCCGCCGGCAGGGCGGGGTCCGGCCCGTGGTCGCGGGCTTCGCCGAGCTGCAGGCGGGCATCTCCCTGCACCGCGCCGACCGGCTGCCCGAGGCCCGGCAGGCCTACGAGGCGGCGTACTACACCGCGCTGAACGGGCGGGTGGACTTCGTCCTGGCCGATGCCGCCGGCAAGCTGGCGCTCGTGTGCGCCCAGACGGGGCAGACGGCCCGGGCGCGGTACTGGCTGGACCAGGCCGAGGGGCCGCTGCGCCGGCTCGGCTGGGGCCGGCCCATGGTGGAGCGGGCGGTCATCCTGGCGCGGCTGCACGTCGCGCTGGCCGAGCTGGACCAGGACGCGCTGGAGGGACTGTTCGCCCAGTTGCCGGCGGAGCCGGACGGGGACGAGTTCTGGGCGGTCCACGCCTACCTCGTGGCGGTGTCGATGACGATCGCCGGCCTCGGGGAGGCCGCCGCGGCGCGCGTGCTGGACTGGCGGCAGGACCGCGCGGCGGCCACCGCGCCCCTGGCCACCCGGCTGCTCAGCGAGGCCTACCACGCCGCGCGGCTGGCTGGCGGGAACACGGGCGTGGTGCCCGGCTGGGACCAGAGCCAGATGCTCGCCAACTTCGAGGCGCTGCGCTGCCTGGCCACGCAGGACACGGACGGCGCCCTGCGGGCACTGCGGCTGCCCGAGCGGACCAGCCCGCGGCACCGCACCGTGGCGGCCATGATCGGGGTGATCGCCCGGGCCAAGGCCACCCCGGAGACCGCCGACGACCACGTGCTGCGCCAGCTCGCCGCGATCCACCGCCAGGACGGGGAGCTGGCGGACCTGGTGAACTTCCACCCGCTGGGGTGGACCCCGCTGTTCCGCCGGGCCGGCATGGTGGGGGACGAGGCCGTGGCCCGGCTGGAGCGGCTCACCGGCTTCGACCTGCGCCCGGACCTGGCCCCGGCGCTGACCCCGCGCGAGCAGGAGGTGCTGCGCATGCTGCGCGAGGGCCTGACCCGGCGGGAGATGGCCACCTCCACCTACCGCTCCGAGAACACCATCAAGGGGCAGCTGCGCACCCTGTACGGCAAGCTCAACGCCTCCAGCGCGCAGGAGGCGCTGGAGTCGGCGCGGAACTACGGCCTCTGAGGCCTCCCCGGCCGGGCCATTGTGCCCGGCCACGGCGGCTGACACGATGTGCCCATGGCCCTGATCCGCTCCCTGCACACCGCCGTCCCGCCCGTCGTGCTGCACCAGGACGTGGTGCGGGACGTGATGGCCGCCCAGCCCGGGCTGAGCCGGCTGGGCCAGCGGCTCGTGCCGGCCGCGTTCAACGCCTCCGGGATCGAGCGCCGGCACACCGTGGTGGAGGACTGGCGCGTGGACGAGAGCGGCACGCGGGGCCGGCTCGGCACCTTCTTCGAGCCGGAGACCGGGCACATCCTCAACCCCAGCACCGGCACCCGCAACCTCATCTACACCGAGCACGCCGCCGGGCTGTTCGTGGAGGCGGGCCGGGGCGCGCTCGAGGCCTGTCCCGGCGTGGGCCCCGAGGACGTCACGCACGTCATCACGGTGTCCTGCACCGGCTTCTTCTCCCCGGGCCCCGACTACCAGCTGGTGCGCCAGCTCGGACTGCCGGCCACCACGAAGCGCGTCCACATCGGGTTCATGGGCTGCTACGCCGCCTTGCCGGCCCTGCGCGAGGCCGCCTCGATCTGCGAGGCGGACCCGGCCGCCGTCGTGCTCGTGGTCAGCGCGGAGCTGTGCACCCTGCACGTGCGGGTCGGCAACGACCAGGACACGATCGTGGGGGCCTCGCTGTTCTCGGACGGCGCGGCCGCCGCGGTGGTCACGGCCGCGATGCCGGCCCCCGGGGCGGAAGACGGCCGGGGCGGCACACCGACCGCCCTGTGCCTGGACGGCTTCGCCACCGTGCTGACCCCCGTGGGGGAGGAGGCGATGGCGTGGAACATCGGGGACCACGGCTTCGAGATGATCCTCGGCACCTACGTCCCGCACATCATCGACGAGCACATCACCACCGCCCTCGAGCCGCTGCTGGCCGCCGAGCCGGGGCTGGCGGCGCGGCCCCACGCCGAGATCGAGCACTGGGCCATCCACCCGGGCGGGCGGAGCATCCTGGACAAGGTCGAGTCGCGGCTGGGTCTCAGCGAGGAGCAGCTGCAGCCGGCACGGGAGGTCCTGCGGGACTTCGGGAACATGTCCAGCGCCACCGTGATGTTCGTGCTCCAGCAGATCATGCAGGGCCCCGGGCAGGCCGGCGAGCGCGTGTGCGCCATGGCCTTCGGCCCCGGGCTCACCGTGGAGTCGGCCCTCATGACCCGGGCGTGACGCGCGCGTGAGGACGCCCCGGCCCGGACTGCCGGGCGTGCCGGACCTGTCCGTGCGCCGGCCCGGGACGGTCGAGCACATGGACAGCCCGGAGTGCGACCTCGCCGCCCTGCACCGCACCTACCGCGGCTTCGGGGCCGTCAACGCGGTCGTCGCCGGCTGGCAGCTGACCTACCGCTCCCTCATCCGGCCCCTCGCACGCGAGCACGCGGGGCCGTTCACCGTCGTGGACATCGGCTCCGGCGGCGGGGACCTGGCCCGGACCCTGCTCCACCGGCTCCGCCGGGACGGGGTGGACGCGCGGGTGACCGCCGTGGACCCCGACGCGCGGGCGAACGCCTGGGCGCGGGTGCACCGGTCCGGAGCGGGGCTGGAGTTCCACCGGGGCACGAGCCGGGACCTCGTCCGCGAGGGCCGGCGGTTCGACGTCGTGCTCTCCAACCACCTGCTCCACCACCTGGACCCGCCCCAGCTGGAGGACCTGCTGGCGGACTCGGAGGCGCTCGCGGTCCGGCGGGCGGTCCACTCCGACATCCACCGCAGCACGCTCGCGTACGCCCTGTTCTCCGTGGGGACCGCGCCCTTCTTCCCCGGCTCGTACATCCGCCACGACGGGCTCGCCTCGATCCGGCGCAGTTATACCCCCGAGGAGCTCGCCGCGGTGGTGCGGCCCGGGTGGCGGGTCCGGGGCCAGGTGCCGTGGCGGACGCTCGCGGTGTGGGACGCCGGACCCCTGGCCGGCCGCGAGGGCGCGGAGCGGGGGTGGTGAGCGGGCGTGCCGCGCGGACCGAGGTCCTCATCGTCGGCGCGGGCCCCACGGGCCTGTTCCTCGCCGGGCTGCTGGCCCTGCGCGGGGTGGACGTGGCGGTGCTCGAGCGGCGGCCCCGGCCGGTGGAGCACTCCCGGGCGATCGGCCTGCACCCCCCGGCGCTGCACGCCCTGGACCGGCTGGGCCTGGCCGCGCCCGCCGTGGCCGCGGGGGTGTGCGTGGGCCGGGGGGTCGGGTACGCCGGCGGTCCCGGGCCGGGCGGCGTGCTCGGGGAGCTGTCCCTCGCCGCGGCGGACCCGGCGTACCCCTTCGTCCTGACCCTGCCGCAGGTGCGCACGGAGGCGCTGCTCGCCGAACGGGTGGAGTGGCTCGCCCCGGGGGCCGTGCACCGCGGGGTGGAGGTGATCGGGGTCGAGCAGACCGGTGTGGTGACGGGGCCGGAGGGCCGGGTCTGGGAGGCCGCCGTCGTGGTCGGCGCGGACGGCACGCGCAGCCGCGTCCGCGAGCTGGCCGGGCTCGGGGTACGTGAGCGGGACTGGGGGGACTGCTACCTCATGGGCGACTTCGACGACACCGGGGACACCGGGGACGCCGGGCACGCAGGGGCCGCCGGGGACGCCGGCGCGGCGGAACCGGCGGCGCACCTCCACCTGCACCGCGACGGCGTGGTGGAGCGGTTCCCGCTGCCCGGGGGCCGCTGGCGGTGGGTGGTACACACGGGCCGCACGCTCGTGCCGGAGACCGCGGAGGGGATCGCCGAGCGGGCGCGGGAGCGGATCGGCCTCGCCCCGGACCCGGCCA
Organism: Citricoccus sp. SGAir0253; assembly: GCF_005877055.1. NCBI lineage: Bacteria > Bacillati > Actinomycetota > Actinomycetes > Micrococcales > Micrococcaceae > Citricoccus > Citricoccus sp. SGAir0253. The sequence continues at coordinate 929,730 of NZ_CP039424.1, forward strand.
CGGCCACGATGCTCAGCGCCTTCCGGGTCCAGCGGCGGCTCGCCACGGGCCTCGTGCGGGGCCGCACCGTCCTGGCGGGGGACGCGGCCCACGGCATCAGTCCCATCGGCGGGCAGGGGATGACGCTGGGGTGGATGGACGCGATCGCCCTGGAGCCGTTGCTGCTGGAGCTGCTCCGCGGCGGGGCGCGGCCGGGCCCGGCGGGCGGCGGATCCGGTCTCGCCGCGGGGGACCGGACCGGGGGTGCCCTCGAGCGGCACCCGGGCTTCGCGCGGTACGACCGGGGCCGGCGTCGGGCCGCCCTGCGCGCCGCGCGCCAGGCCGAGGCCAACATGCTGCTGGGGCGGCCGATGCCCGCGGCCGCCTGGCGGGCCCGTGACGCGGTGGCGCGGGCCGCGCTCGCCGGTGGGGCCGGGTCCGCGCTCACCCGGCTGTACACGATGGGCTGGGCGGGCTGAGCCCGGCCGGTGCGCCACCCGGGCTCCGGCGTCAGTACACGACAGCCTGTACTGTGTGGGCATGACCGCGACTCCCGTCAGTCCCGCCCACGCCTCGGCGCTGTCCCGCTGGGGGTACGCGATCGCGGACGACACGCGCGCCCGCGTCCTGCTCGCCCTGCGCGGCGGCGAGGCCCGGCCCTCGGACCTCGCCGCGCTGCTGGGCGTGTCCCGGCAGGTCATGTCCAACCAGCTGGCCTGCCTGCGCGGATGCGGGCTCGTGGAGGGCCGCGCCGAGGGGCGCAGCACGTGGTACCGCCTCGCGGACGAGCGGATCGGCACCGCGCTGGACGGGCTGCTGGACCTCGTCGTCGCCCTGCGGCCGGACTGCTGCGCGCCGGAGGGGTGCACGTGCCGATGACGAGCCACTCCCTCTCGCCCGTCCCCCGGGCCGAGGTCCGCCGATCCGTGCTGCGCCGGCGCATCCGCTGGATCGTCGCAGCGACCATCTCCTACAACGTGGTCGAGGCGGTCGTGGCCCTGGCGGCGGGGGCGGTGGCCTCGTCCTCGGCGCTCATCGGCTTCGGCCTGGACTCGGTCGTGGAGGTCCTCTCCGCCGCGGCAGTGGCCTGGCAGTTCGCCGGAGCGGACCCGGAGCGCCGGGAACGGACGGCCCTGCGGCTCATCGCGGTCTCGTTCCTCGGCCTGGCGGCGTTCGTGGCGGTGGACGCCGTGCGCACGCTGCTCGGCGCCGCCGAGCCGGAGCACTCGCCCGTGGGGATCGCCCTGGCCGCGGTCAGCCTCGTGGTCATGCCGGCACTGTCCTGGCTCGAGCGGCGCACCGGACGCGAGCTGGGCTCGGCCTCCGCGGTGGCGGACTCGAGACAGACGCTCCTGTGCGCCTACCTCTCGGCAGTGCTGCTCCTCGGCCTGCTGCTCAACAGCCTGGCCGGGTGGACCTGGGCGGATCCGCTCGCCGCCCTCGTGATCGCGGGCTTCGCGGTGCGCGAGGGGCTCGAGGCGTGGCGGGGCGAGACGTGCTGCACGCCGGTGTCCGTGCTGACCGGGGAGGCGGGACCGGGCGCGGACGGCTGCGACGGCGGCCCCTCCTGCGGCGCGTCCTGACCCGAGGGTCCCGGCCGGCCGGGTCGCCGTCCTCCGGGCCGTCACATGACGTCCCGCAGCCCCCATCCGACAGGTCGCGCCGCGTCCCTGGGAGGACGGCCCAGCCCCGGGGCATACAATCCGAGGTGATGAGCAGACTATTCGGAACCGACGGAGTCCGTGGCCTGGCCAATGGGGACCTGACCGTCGAACTTGCAACCCAACTGGCACAGGCCGCCGCCGTGGTCCTCGGACACCGGGAGTCGGACGGGCGCCGCCCGGTGGCCGTGGTGGCCCGTGACCCCCGCATCAGCGGCGAGTTCCTCAACGCCGCCGTGCAGGCCGGACTGGCCAGCTCGGGCGTTGACGTCTTCGACGCGGGCGTGCTGCCCACCCCGGCCGCGGCCTTCCTCGTGGGGGACGTGGAGGCCGACTTCGGCGTGATGATCTCCGCCTCCCACAACCCGGCCCCGGACAACGGCATCAAGTTCCTGGCCCGCGGTGGGGAGAAGCTCACGGACGAGCAGGAGGACGCCATCCAGCTGGAGATGGGGCTGGCCCCCCGTCGTCCCACGGGAGCGGACGTCGGCCGGATCCAGCGCTTCGCGGACGCCGAGGACCGCTACGTGCTGCACCTGCTGAAGTCCCTGCCCAACCGCCTGGACGGGCTCAAGGTCGTCCTGGACTGCGCCCACGGCGCGGCGGCCGGCTGCTCCCCGCAGGTGTTCGCGGCGGCGGGCGCGGAGGTCGTGGTGATCGGCGCGGACCCGGACGGGGTCAACATCAACGACGGGTACGGCTCCACCCACCTGGAGAACCTGCAGCGCGCCGTCGTGGAGCACGGGGCGGACCTCGGCATCGCCCACGACGGCGACGCCGACCGGTGCCTGGCCGTGGACGCGACCGGCACCGTGGTGGACGGGGACCAGATCATGGGCATCATGGCGGTCGCCCTCAAGGAGTCCGGCCGGCTCAAGGACGACACCCTCGTGGTCACCGTCATGAGCAACCTGGGCCTGAAGCTGGCGATGCAGCGCGAGGGCGTGCGCCTGGTGGAGACCAAGGTGGGCGACCGCTACGTCCTGGCCGGCATGAAGCACGGCGGCTACTCGCTCGGCGGGGAGCAGTCCGGTCACGTCATCTTCTCCGAGTACGCCACCACCGGCGACGGCGTGCTCACCGGCCTGCAGCTCGCCGCCCGGCTCGCCGCCACCGGCCGGCCGCTGGCCGAGCTGGCCGCCGTGATGCAGCGCATGCCGCAGGTGCTCGTCAACGTCAAGGGCGTGGACAAGTCCCGCACCGGCGACGACGCCGAGGTCCAGGCCGCGGTGGCCGACGTCGAGGCGCGCCTGGGTGCCTCCGGGCGGGTCCTGCTGCGCCCCTCGGGGACCGAGCCCGTGGTCCGGGTGATGGTCGAGGCCGAGCACGAGGACATCGCGCGCCGCGAGGCCGAGGGCCTGGCCAGCGTGGTCAAGCGCGAACTCGCCCTGTCCTGAACGGGACCGGGCCGTCCATGACCGAGCGGGAGGCGCTGGAGCCCGGGGAGCCGGACGCCGGTGAACCGGACGCCGGGGAACCGGACGCCTGCGCCGAGGAGCCCGAGACCGAGGAGGAGACGGGCGCCTCGCCCCTGACCGCGGCCGCCGTGTTCGCCGCGGTCCTGCTCGGCGTCGGCGTGCTGTTCGCGCTCGTGTTCCTGGCGATGGGCCTGCCCGCGTGCGAGGACCCGGTGCTCGACTGGGCCCCCTGCATCGGTCCCTGACGGCCGCGACGGCCCGTCAGCGTCCCCCGGCCTCAGCCGTCCTCGGCGGAGAGCCGGCCGGCCAGGTCCGTGAGGTCCGCCGCCTGGAGGTCCGGGGCGGCGAAGTAGTCCGGGTACTCCCCGCCGTTCCGGTTGATCCACGCGGTGCGCAGCCCGGCCGCGTGCGCGCCGTGCAGGTCCCACGGGTGCACGGCCACCAGCAGCATCCGCCCGGGTTCCACCCCGCACTGTCCCGCGGCGTACTCGTAGGCGCCCAGCGCCGGCTTCCACGCGACGGCGTCCTGCACGCTGAGCACGTGGCTGACGTGATCGCGCAGCCCGGCCGAGCGCAGCAGTGCCTCGGCCACGGAGGCCGCGCCGTTGCTCAGCGTGACCAGCTCGGCCATGCGGGCGAGCTGGGGAATGCCCGCGGTGACGTCCGGGTGGACGTCCAGGGCGGTGAAGCGCTCCATGATCCGGTCGGTGGCGTCTGCGGCGGTGCGACTCGCGATCCCCTGGCCGGCGAGCAGGCGCCGCAGGCTGTCCTCGGCGATCACGGCGAAGTCGATGTTGTCCCCCGTGGCGGCCGCCGCGAAGCCGTCCCGGAGCAGCTCGGCGAACCAGGTCCGCAGCAGGCCGCGGTCCACACCCGCCTCCTCGAAGGAGGCCGCGAGCGGGCTCATGTCGGACAGGGTGCCGTTGACGTCGAAGACGATCACGTCCGTGCGCTGGGTCATGGGGCGAGCGTACAAGCAGGGCCCGGCGCCGACCACCGACGACGAGGGCACCGACGGCCGGGCCACCGCCGACGAGGGCACCGCAGTGACTGCGGTGCCCTCGTCGGCGGGTCGTCGGTGGGCCGGAGGTGGACCGGGGGAGGGCGGCCTCAGAGGCCGGTGGCCGGGGGCATGGCGCCGGGGGCACCGGGGCCGGCGGAGCCGGTGGTGCCGCGCTGGGCCACGAGGGCGTCGCGGATCTCGGTGAGCAGCTGCACGTCCTCGGGGACGGGCTCGAGCTCGGGCTCGATGCCCATGCGGCGGTTGCGGGCCTCGATCATCCTGTTCATGGGCATGACGATGACGAAGTAGACCGCCGCGGCGATCAGCAGGAAGTTGACGATGGCGGTGAGCAGGACGCCGAACTTGATGTCGTTGCCGTTGAGGGTGACCACGGCGAACGAGTCGAAGTTCGGGGACCCGACGAGTCCGGAGATGAACGGCATGAGCACGGAGTCGACGAGCGCGGTGACGACGGAGCCGAAGGCGGCACCGATGATGACGGCAACGGCCAGGTCGAGGACGTTGCCCTTCATGATGAAATCCCTGAATCCCTGGAGCATGCCCCGAGCGTAGCCGCCCACGCCAGGGCGGACCAGCCCCGACGATGGACGCACCACGGACCGGGTGCGTCCGCCCGGGGCCGGGCGTCGCTGGGCGTGACCGCGGGGAGGTCACTGCCGGGCGATCACCACCGGTGGGCGACGTCCACCACGAGCCGCGAGCCGGTGCCCGGGCCGTCGAGGATGAACACCCGCATCGGCAGGCGCTCGCGCACGCCGATGCCGAAGGTCGTGTGGCCCTCGAAGCTGCCGCCGTAGGCCACCTGCCGGAACGTGCGATAGCCGCTGACGTTGGCGACGTGGTCCCAGTCGACGGGGTCGTAGGTGGCCCGGCCGGAGTCGGTGTAGGCGTTGGCGAGCACGGTGATCGAGATGTCGCGGCCCCGCATGGGGATGTGCCGGCCCTCGCCCTCGGTGGCGATGCTGCCGTAGTGCACCTCGTAGCCCCGGACCTTGTGCTGCAGGTCCACCACGAAGCGGTCGAAGCAGGCGTGCTGACCGGTGCGGACGCCGGTGACGTGGGCGCCGGAGTAGAGCCAGCGGGCCTTGGCCTGCGAGCCCCAGGAAATGCCGCAGTAGTGCGCTTCGGCCGAGGGCGCCGAGGCGACCGTGACGGCGCCCGCGCCCCCGAGCATCCCCAGGGCCAGGGCCCCGGAGGCCGCGGCGGCGAACAGTTTCTTCATGACTGAGCCTTCCACAGGGCGCCGCCCGATCGGCGCCGGGTGGACACAGTGTGCTCCGGGCGGCGAGGAGGCGGACAGGGTGCGAGGGCTCCCCCCATGTTGCAGTTCACCACCCATTCCGGGGGCGCGCGGGGACCGAGGACACGGCCCAGTAACGGTCACCGGGGCAGGGCGGGGACCGGGGGAGACCGTTCGGCGACGGGCACCGGGACAGTCCTGGGCGGGTCGGCGCGGGATGACGCGGGGTGCGGGGCCCGCTCAGTACCCCGGCGCGGCTGGGAAGCCCCACGCCGTCTCGAGCACGCCGCCGACGGCGGCCACGCGGGCTGCCTCGGCGGTCCCCAGGTAGCGCAGGTGCCAGGGCTCGTACGAGTAGCCGGTGACCGCCTCGGACCCGGCGGGGTACCGGATGACGAAGCCGTGCTCGACGGCGTGCGCGGCCACCCAGCGCCCGGCGCGGGTGTCCTCGAAGCAGGTCTCGAGGGTGCAGGAGCCGTCCCGGGCGCCGACGTCCAGGGCGAGCCCGGTCTGGTGCTCCGAGTGCCCGGGCCGGGCGGAGACGCGGTCGGCGCCGGCCCGGCCGTGCTGGCGGACCCAGCCGGCGTAGGTGTCCTGCTGGTAGGCGTGGGACCGGTAGGCGCTGACGAGGGACAGGTCCACGCCGTCGGCCGCGGCGGCGGCGAACAGCTCCTCGGCGGCCCGCGCGGCCGGGGCGCGCAGGGTGAGTCCGCTCCGCGTGGCCGGGACGTCCGGGGTGACGAGGTCCGCCGGCGCCCAGTCGAGCGGGCGCAGCGGGTTCTGCTTGTTCACGAGCACGGACAGCGAGGCAGGGTCGCGGTGGCCCGCGGCGGCCCCCGGCGCGGGGGCCGAGGAGCGCGGCGGGGCCGGGGAGCTCGAGGCGGTGGCCGGTGCGGTGGACCGGCTGGCAGTGGAGGACGACGACGCCGGCGAGCCCGGCGCGGAGGTGCCCCCGGCGGTGCTCGCACCGGTCGGGGCGGGCGACGAGCCACCCCGGGCGGGAGAGGTCACGGCCCCCGCGGACGGCGACGCCGTTCCCGACCCCGCGCCCGGGGTGGCCGGACCGCCCGGGCCGCCGGGCGCCGTCGTGCACCCGGCCAGCAGCAGGGCGGCGAGGCCGAGGGCCGGGACCACGGCCCGGCGCGGGCGGCGGGGGAGGGGCATGGGACTCAGACCTTCCGCATCAGGACGCGCTTGACGGTGTGCCCCACGTCCTTGGACATCACCAGCTTGGCGCGGCCGCGCGTGGGCAGGACGTTCTGCACGAGGTTCGGGCCGTTGATGCGGTCCCAGATGTCCTGGGCGGTGAGCTCGGCCTCCTCGTCGGACAGGGTGGAGTAGCGGTGGAAGTAGCTCTGCGGGTCGGCGAAGGCGCCCGAGCGCAGGCGCATGAACCGCTCCACGTACCACTGCTTCACCGCGGGGGTGCGGGCGTCCACGTAGATGGAGTAGTCGAAGAAGTCGGACACGCTCAGGCCCGTGGTGCCGTCGGCGCGCACGCGCGGCGGGGCGAGCACGTTGAGCCCCTCCATGATCAGCACGTCCGGGCGGTGCACCACGACCTCCTCGTGCGGGAGGATGTCGTAGGTCAGGTGCGAGTACATGGGGGCCCGGACCTCCGGGGCACCGGACTTGACGTCGGCCACGAACCGCAGGAGCCGGCGCCGGTCGTAGGACTCCGGGAAGCCCTTGCGGTCCATCAGCCCGCGCCGCCTCAGCTCGGCATTGGGGTAGAGGAAGCCGTCCGTGGTGACGAGCTCCACGCGCGGGGTGTTGGGCCAGCGGCGCAGCATCTCCTGCAGCACGCGCGCGGTGGTGGACTTGCCCACGGCCACCGAGCCGGCCACGCCGATCACGAAGGGCGTGCGCCGCGTGGACTCGCCGAGGAAGGAGTTCGACTCCCGGCGCAGGTGGGCCGCGGCGTCCACGTGGATGCTCAGCAGCCGGGACAGCGGCAGGTAGACCTCCGCGACCTCGCGCAGGGACAGGTGCTCGCCGATGCCGCGCAGCCGGTCCACGTCCGCCTGGTCGAAGGGCTGCTCCATCTCCCGGGCGAGCCGCGCCCAGGCCTGGCGGTCCAGCTCGATGAAGGGGGAGTAGTTCTCGGTGGCGCCCTCGGGCTCGGGCGGGGAGCCGGCCCAGGCCTGCGACGGCGGCGCAAGGGGCACGGCCGGGCGCAGTCCGGTACCGGCGGTGGTGGGTCGGGTCACGGCTCCATTATCCATCCGGCGAGGTGAGGGGCCGGGACGTGTGGCGTGGTCCGTGCCGAGTGTGGCTGCGGTGCGAGGTTCGAGCGCCTGGTCCGTGCTGTGCCGGAGGCGGCCGCGGCCCTAGGGTGGTGGGCATCCCTCACGCGGGCGGAGGCAGCACATGCGGGTGGCGGTCTACAGCACGAAGCCGTACGACAGGCAGTTCCTGACCGAGGCGAACCCCGCCCCGGGGCACCGGCTGTCCTTCCTGGAGCCGCGCCTGACGCCGGATACGGTCCCGCTGGCGGCGGATGCGGACGCGGTCTGCGCCTTCGTCAACGACGACCTCGGCGGCGGCGTGCTGGAGCGCCTGGCCGCCCTGGGGATCCGTCACGTGGCCCTGCGGTGCGCGGGCTTCAACCAGGTGGACCTCCGGGCGGCGGAGCGCCTCGGGATCTCCGTGTCGCGCGTCCCGGCCTACTCACCCCACGCGGTGGCCGAGCACTGCGCGGCCCTGGTGCTGGCGCTGGACCGCAGGACGCACCGGGCCTACAACCGGGTGCGCGAGGGGAACTTCGCGCTGACGGGCCTGCTGGGCTTCGACCTGCACGGCAAGACCGTGGGCATCGTCGGGACCGGCCGCATCGGGACGTGCTTCGCGCGCATCATGACGGGCTTCGGGTGCCGGGTGGTGGCGAGCGACCCCCATCCCAGCGAGGAGTGCCGGGCCCTGGGGGTGGAGTACCTGCCGCTCGGGCCCCTGCTGGCCCAGTCCGACATCGTGTCCCTGCACCTTCCCCTCACGCCCCAGACCCACCACTTCCTGGGTGCCGCGGAACTGGACGGCATGCGTGACGGCGTCATGCTCATCAACACGAGCCGGGGCATGCTGATCGACACGGTCGCCGTCATCGAGGCGCTCAAGCGGGGGAAGATCGGCTACCTGGGCCTGGACGTGTACGAGGAGGAGGCGGACCTGTTCTTCGAGGACCTCTCCGACCAGGTCCTGCGCGACGACGTGTTCTCGCGGCTGCTCACCTTTCCCAACGTGCTGGTCACCGGCCACCAGGGGTTCTTCACCCGCGAGGCCATGACCAGCATCGCGGCCACGACGCTGGGGAACCTGACGGCGGCGGAGCGGGGCGAGGGCCTGAACCTGGTCACCGCGGCCCACGTCGCGCGGTAGCCGGCGGGCCGCACGCAGGACGGCCCGCCCGTCGGCGCCCAGCCCGTCAGCGCTCCGCCCACTGCATCCCGCCCTCGGCCTGGCGGTCCCCGGCCCGGCCGCCGTGCACCTCGGCGGGCAGCTCCGGCACGGGCACCACCACGATGTCCTCGAGCTTCCAGTCCAGCTCCGCGAGGGAGTCGCGCAGGGACTGCAGCCGCTCCAGGGTCACGGTGGCCCCGGGCTCGGGGACCACGAACATCTCCACGTGGAACACGTGGCCCTCGTCCCGGACCCGGGCGCCGGCCTGCCGCACCCAGTCGCTCGAGCTCGCGTGGTCCTCGGCCCGGTAGACCAGCGGGTGCTCGCCCTTGCCCTCGATCGTGCGGGCGCGGGCGTCGGCCAGGTCCGTGACGGCCGTGCCGACGTTGCGCACGCCGTCGTACACGATGCTCGCGCCCACGAAGATCGCGGCGGCGGCGTCCGCCCACCACCAGCCCAGGCCCACGCCGGCCACGCCCACCGCGGTGGCGATGCCGGTCTGCCAGTCGGCCTTGTTCATGTCCGCGTCCGCGTAGAGGACCTTGTCGTGCAGCTGGTCGGCGATCTTGAGCTTCATCCGGCCCAGGATCACCGGCCCCGGGACGGACAGGAGCATGACCACGATCATGAACCAGCCCATCCAGATGGTCTGCCCGAACAGGTGGTAGGAGCCGATCGGCGGGTGCTCGCCGGTGACCAGCCCGATCGCGGAGTCCACCACGAGGAAGACGCCCATGGTCAGCAGCGCCACGCCCGCCACGAGGTGGCCGATCCCGATGGCCCGGTGGTTGCCGTAGGGCCGGTTCCGCGAGGGCGGGCGGTTGATGACGCGCATGGCCACGAGGAAGGCGGTCGGCGGGACGAAGGACAGCATGTCCTCGATCCACGCGGCCTTCATGGCCTGGGAACTGCCGGTCACGAGCCCCACCACGAGCACCGTCACGGCTAGGACGCCCAGGGTGATCCACTCCAGGCGAATCGCACGGTGCGCGGCCTGCTGCAGCTCCGGCGGCAGCTCCGTGCGTCCGAAGCGGCGCCCGGCGTGCCGGTTCCCGTTGCCGCTCATGGCCGCGCCCCCGGGTGCTCGGTGTCCAGGTACCGCTCGAGCTCGGTGAGCATCTGGTTCTCGCCCAGCGGCACCGCCATGACGAGCCTCGCGGTCTTCCCGTCCGGACCGGTGTCCTCCGCGTAGGAGCGCGTGATGGCGGCGTGCGTGGTCCAGGGCGTCTTGGTGGTGAGCCCGCCGGCCACCAGGTCGAGGTCGCCTTCCTTCAGGGCGGTCATCGCCGCGGCCTCGCCCGTGACGGTCCACTCGATGTCCGCGTCGATGCTGCGGGCAAAGCCCTCCACGAGCTCCGCCTCGCTGCCCTCCGGCTCCGCGCCGCTCGCGTCCACGTAGGGCGGGTGGTGCACCGCGCCCACCCTCAGGGTGCCCCCGGTGGCCCGGTCGTAGGTGCCGTCCGGGTCCGCCGGATAGCCCGACGACGTGCAGCCGGTCAGTGCCAGGGCGGCGGTGAGTGCCAGTCCCGCGAGCGGCAGCCCCGCCCGGTCCCGCCGTGGTCCACCGTCTCTCCCGTGTCTCATCCCCGTCTCCTCTCGACGTGCGCCACTGTAGGCATGCCCGTTCCGGGGAAGCCAGTCGGCGGACGGCGATGTCCGGGTCGTGCCCGGTCAGCCGGGTAGGATCCCCCCTGTGAGCGCGCATGAGGGTGTCCGGAAGCTGCAGTGGGTGGGCCTGGTGGTCCTCGTGGCGGGCATCCTCGCCCTGCTCGTCACGCTGGTGAACCAGCAGCGGGAGTACCGCACGGCCGCCCAATCGGCCCAGGCCGCGCAGGCCAGCGCCGGGTCCACCGCCCCGGACGGGAACGCCCCGGGCGGCCGGGAGTCCTCCGCCGGTGCGTCCGCCTCGCCCTCGGCGTCCGAGGCCCCCTCCCGGTCCGCGGCCGAGGACGAGGACGGCACCGAGGACCCCGTCGCGGCGGCCACCGCGGCCGCCCGCGACGTGGTCGGCGGGGACGAGGACATCGTCATCAGCGTGCTCGGCGACTCCACGGGAGACGTCTCCACCGAATGGGTGGGCCGCTGGGCCGCGCTGCTCGGGGAGGAGGCGTCCGTGGAGATGCACTCCTGGAACGCGGACGAGGACCGGTTCTACCTCCAGCCGCGCACCTACGGCTCCGGCGAGCGCCGGATCACCCTCTACAACGGCTCGCCCGGGGACGCCACCCCGGCGGACGGGCTGCGGCACCTGGAGGCCATGCGGCCGGAGTCCGTGGACCTCACCCTCGTGAACTACGGCCACCGCGGCACCCTGGACGAGCTGCAGGAGGGCCTGCCCGGCCTGCTGGACGCGCTCACCGCCGGGGAGGACGCCGCCCCGGTCGCGCTCATCGCGCAGAACCCCGCCACGGGGGACTGGGAGGAGCAGGACGCGCGGATCCGCGAGGCGGTCCGGGCCGAGGCAGCCGAGCGGGACCTGCCGGTCATCGACGTCGAGGGGGCCTTCGAGGACGCCGGGGACCTCGGGCCCCTGCTGGTGGACGCCATCCACCCCTCCGAGGAGGGCAGCCTGCTCTGGGCGGAGACCGTTCATGGGGTCCTCACGGACTGACCGGCCCTTGCGGAGCGGGCCCCGGTCCGCGTAGTCAGGGACCATGAGCACCAGCGACGCCACCGGCACCCCGAAGGACCACGTCCCCCAGCTCCTGGACCGCCACGAGCTCCAGGACTACCTCAACCACCACCTGCTCGGCTCCCGCAGCGGCGTGCGCATGTTCCGCACGGCGGCGGACACGTGGCGGGGCACCCCGTACGAGCAGCGGTTCAAGGACCTCACGGCGCAGGTGAGCGAGATGCAGGACCGGCTCATCGCGCTCATCGACCGGCTGGGCCTGCACCGGTCGCCCCTGCACGCCATGGCCGGCCTGGCCGCGGCCGTGGCAGGCCGGTTCAACCCCGTGAACCTCACCCGCTCCAAGACCCAGGGCATGACGCAGGTGGAGCTGGACATCCTGCAGGGCGCCCTGCAGGGCCAGATGGGCATGTGGCAGGCCCTCGCCGAGCTCGCGACGCTCGCTCCCGAGGGCGGCCTGGACCGCGCCGAGATGGAGGCCAACCACGAGCGCACGCGCGAGCTGCAGGACGCCGTCCGCCGCATCAGCGACGAGACCCTCGGCACGCGCTTCCTGCGCTGACCCGCCGCGCCCCCCCCGGGTCACGTACACGCCCGACGTCGCGACGCGCCGAGCGGGCCGACGTCGGGCGTGTACGTGACCTCCTCTTGGGCTACTCGGCGGGGGAGTGGGAGCGGTGGTCCGCGTTGCCCAGGGCCTCGAGCCCGGCGAAGTGGTCCAGCAACTCCCGCACCGCGCGCTGCGAGGACACGGTCTCGTTCCAGCCGACCTCGCGCCGGATCCTCGAGGTGTCCATGATGGGCACGACGGCGGCCATGTCCACCCAGCCCGGGTCGGTCGGCTGCAGCCGCAGCCGGTAGGTGGCCGAGGCGAGCCGGGCGAAGAGGCCCACCGGCAGCTCCAGGTACCGGCGCGAGCCGAGCAGCTGTCCGACGGTCCGGGCGTCCAGCACCGGCTCGGCGGCCACGTTGAACGCCCCGGCGGCGCGCTGGCGGGTCACCTGCCAATACGCCTCGGCGATGTCCACGTCCGCCACCGCCTGGAAGCGGATGCCGCGCGGGAAGGGCAGCACCGGGATCCGCCCCGGGGCGAGCAGCCACGTCAGCAGCCGCGCGGGGAGTAGGTCGCCCAGGAAGTAGTCCTTGATCTCCGGCGCCGGCCGGGCCCCGAAGATCAGCCCCGGCCGCAGGCGCGTGACCAGCAGGTCCGGGTGCTCGGCCTGCAGCTCGTCCAGCAGGTGCTCCACCTCGGCCTTCTGCGCCCCGTAGTGGGAGGTCGGCGTGCCCGTGGTGGGGTGGGACTCGTCCACCGGCACGGTCTTGGAGCCCTTGCCGTAGGCGCCGATCGAGGAGGCGTAGACGAGGTGGGGGACCTGCGCATGGGCCACCGCCTGGAAGACGGTGCGGTTGCCCTCCACGTTGACCCTCCGCAGGAACTCGCGGTCGCGGTTGGGGCGGATGACCCACACGAGGTCGATCACCGCGTCCGCACCGCGCATCACGATCTCCAGCCGCGGGCCGGCGTCCGGGTCCGTGACGTCGATCCGGTGCCACTCGACGCCCTCGTAGGGGGCGCCCGCGCGGTCCGGGCCCTCGCGGGAGACCCCCACGATCGACTGCACCTGGCCGTCGGCCCGCGCCTGCTGCAGCCGGTGCAGCAGGGCGGTGCCGACGTTGCCGGTGGCGCCGAGGACGACGATCCGCATCAGATGTCCCAGGAGGTGTCGGTGGGCGACGTGGCCCGCGGGGCGGACGCGGAGGACGACGAGGAGGCCGCGGAGGCACCCGCCTGCGGGGAGAAGCCCGCGCGGGCGATGCCGGACTGCGAGGCCTGGCCGGCGGCGTGGAGCCCGGGCTTGAGCACCACCTTGATGCAGCCGTCCTGCTTCTTCTGGAAGATGTCGTACATCTCCGGGGCGCGGTCCAGCGGCACCCGGTGGGTGGCCAGGTCCAGGGTGCCCAGCGGGTCGGACGGATCGTCCACGAGGGGCATGAGGTCGTCGATCCAGTGCTTGACGTTGCACTGGCCCTGGCGGATGGTGACCTGCTTGTCGAACAGGGTGAGCATCGGCAGCGGGTCCGCCATGCCGCCGTAGACGCCGGAGAGGGAGAGCGTGCCGCCGCGGCGCACCGCGTCGATCGCCGTGGACAGGGCGTTGAGCCGGTCCACGCCGCCCTTCTTCATCATCAGCCGGCCGATCGCGTCCGGCAGCATGCCCACGAGCTGGTGGGCGGTCCCGGCGGCGGGGGAGCCGTGGGCCTCCATCCCGACGGCGTCCAGCACCGCGTCCGGGCCGCGCCCGTCCGTGGCCAGCCGCAGGCGGTCGACGACGTGCTCGTCCTGGTCGATGGCCTCGATGCCGTGGCGCTCGGCCAGGGCCCGGCGCTCCGGGACGGGGTCCACGGCGAGCACCCGGTACCCGAGGTGCCGGCCGATGCGGGCCGCGAACTGGCCCACCGGGCCGAGCCCCAGGACGGCGAGCGAGCCGCCGTCGGGAACCTGGGCGTACCGCACGCCCTGCCACGCGGTGGGCAGGATGTCCGAGAGGTAGAGCCACTGCTCGTCCTCGCCCGTGTGCGGGACCTTGATGGGCCCGTAGTCCGCGTTGGGCACGCGCAGGTACTCCGCCTGGCCGCCGGGCACGGAGCCGTAGAGCCGGGAGAAGCCGAACAGGGCGGTGCCGGAGCCGTGCTCGCGCACCTGGTTGGTCTCACACTGGGACTGCAGCCCGCGCTCGCACATCCAGCAGTGGCCGCAGGAGATGTTGAAGGGGATGACCACGCGGTCGCCCACCGAGATGTTCGTCACCTCGGAGCCGACCTCTTCCACGATGCCCATGGGCTCGTGGCCGAGGACGTCGTCCTTGTCCATGAACGGACCGAGGACCTCGTAGAGGTGCAGGTCCGAGCCACAGATGGCCGAGGAGGTGATGCGGATGATGGCGTCCGTGGGGGCCTGGATGACCGGATCGGCCACCTCCTCGACCGCGACGTGCCGCTTTCCCTGCCAGGTGAGTGCTCTCATGCCGTACCTCCTGCTGATCGCTGGTGGTGGCGCCCGTGCCCCGGTGCGGGGCCTGCGCCCTCTGCGTCACCGTAGGCACGGACGCCGGGGATTGGCTAGTGGCGGCGGTGTTGATCACTCCACGGAGAGGGGCTCAGGCACCGGCCGAGGCCACCGGAATGCCGGTGGCACGGAGGGCGTCTCCGAGGGCCGGCGCCAGCGTGGTGGAGTAGGTGGCCGTCAGGTGGCTCGTATCGCGGTAGACCAGGACGTCCCCGATCACGGCCCGGCAGGTTCCCTCGGGGCAGATCCACGGCTCGAGGTCGATGGGGTGGGCCTCTGGGACGAGGCGCAGGGCCGCCTCCTGGGCGGCCCGGCCGCTCTCTCCGCCCTCGCGGGCGGGGAAGTCACAGCGCGCCACCACGGACGAGTTCCGTTCGACGCACTCGGCCATGTGGAAGCCGGGCGACGGCGGATCGACGAGGACCCGGACCGGGATCCCCGCGGCGTCCAAGGCCCTCCAGGAGGCGGCCAGGCCCGCGTGCATCGGCTCGTCCGTCGCGGAGTCGTACTGGAAGCTCGACGTGAGCACCAGATCGGGCTCCAGGGCGAGGAGCCTCCGGCGCACACCGTCGTTCCAGGCCTCGCAGGAGGGATGGCTGATGCCGTCGTACGAGACTGACCCCTCGGTCATGGGACAGGAGGACTTGGTGTACGCATGGACCTGCCAGCTGTTCCTCTCGGCTAGGGGCACGAGCGCCGGCAGCCACTGGGCGGCGTGCGAGTCCCCGACGACGGCGATCGTCAGCTTCGGCCGGTCCGAGCCGTAGACGCAGGCCGTCGGACCGGTCCCCGTGGCGCTCTGGTGGCATCCGTCGCGATAGCTCGCGGGGTTGTCCGCCGTCGCCGTCCCGGGCGAGGGGATGACGTGCCCGCCCGCAGGGTCGAGGGCTGCGTCCGCGTCGGCGGGGAGGAGCTCGGCTCCGAGCAACAGCCGGCTCCCGGAGCCGGTCCTGTCGAACTCGAGGCCCTGCTCGTACTCCTGCTTGACGCTGGCAGAGAGGGCGGCCTCCCGGGACTCCCGGAGGGCACTGGCCGCGGCCCAGGTGAACGTGCACGCCGTGACCGCCAGGGTGGCGGCCAGGCCCACCTGCACGGCACGGGCCGGCCCCTGGGCGAACCGCCACCGCTGCGCCGGCCGCTCGATGTATCGATAGCTCAGCCATGCCGGGAGGAAGGAGAGACCGGCGACCGCGAGCCCGCTGGCCGGCGTGAGTCCGTCGAGGAGGAACTCCGCGACGACCAGCAGCGGCCAGTGCCAGAGGTACAGGGAGAAGGAGAGGTCACCGACCCAGCGCAGGGGGCGGAGCGAGAGGAGCGATCCCACGCCGGTGGCCCGGGACGAAGACAGCCCGGAGACGATGATGGCCGCCGCCCCCAGGGTGGGGACCAGGGCTGCGATGCCGGGGAACGGGGTGGAGGATCCGAAGAAGGCGCCTGCCCCCAGGACGGCGGCGAGTCCGGTCCAGCCGAGGATGGCGGCCAACCAGTGCGGGGTCCGGGCGAGACGCGCCGAGAGCAGGGCCACGAGGACACCGAGGCCGAGTTCGTGCATCCGGGCGGAGGTGGAGAAGTATGCGGCCGCGGGATCGGCCAAGGAGAGGTACACGGACCGTCCCAGCGACGCGGCCGTCAGGAGGACCGCTGCGCCGAGGACGACGGCTCGCGGCGGGAGCACCAACGACATCCCCCCAAGGTGAAGGCCCCCTGACCTCCGTGACCCCAGGAAGGCCCCCGCGACCAGGACTGGCCACAGGAGGTAGAACTGCTCCTCGACGGCCAGGGACCAGAAGTGCTGGAGCGGACTGGCGGCCTCGTCCTGCACCAGGTAGTCCGTGGCTGCGTCGGACAGGTGCCAGTTGACGGCGAACAGGCCGCTGTACGCCGCGTCGGTGGCGATGCCGTCCCAGCGGGAGTGGGGCAGGAAGGCCACGGTCAGGCCCACGGTCCCCGCGATGGCAGTGAGCGCCGCCGGGAGGATGCGCCGCACCCGCCGGGCGTAGAAGTCGACGAGGTCCACCGTGCCCGATGCCTCGGCTCGTCTCATGAGCCCCCGGGTGATGAGGTAGCCGGAGACCACGAAGAAGACGTCCACGCCGATGTACCCGCCCGGCAGGAGGGGGACGCCCGCGTGGTAGACCACCACGAGGAGCACGGCCACCGCGCGCAGGCCCTGGATGTCGAGCCTGAGGCCCTCGGAACCTGGGCGGGAAGATGACATGGGCGGACTCCGGAGGAAGAGCGATGGGACCGGGCGGAGTATACCGACGCGGGGTTGACATCGGGTGACGGTGATCACCTCCCGACGCGGCCTCGATCGGGCCCGCGTGCAAGGTGCGGTCCACGTGGCGGGATACGCTAGGCGGCATGTGTGGAATCGTCGGCTATATCGGCCTGCCCTCTCAGCTGGACCAGCACTCCGCCCTGGACGTGCTCATGGAAGGCCTCAAGCGCCTCGAGTACCGCGGCTATGACTCCGCGGGCGTGGCCGTCATCAACGACGGCGGCATCGAGTACCGCAAGAAGGCCGGGAAGCTCTCCAATCTCGCCGACGAACTGGAGTCCCGCCCGGTGGGCGTCTCCACGGTGGGTATCGGCCACACGCGCTGGGCCACCCACGGCGGGCCGACCGACCTCAATGCCCACCCGCACCTGGCGGACGGGGACCAGCTCTCCGTCATCCACAACGGCATCATCGAGAACTTTGCCGAGCTGAAGCGGGAGCTGCTCGCCGCCGGCGTCACGTTCCGCTCGGAGACCGACACCGAGGTGGCCGCGGCGCTCCTCGGCCACATCTACCGCCACGAGGCCGGCCAGGACCTGACCAAGGCGATGCAGCTCGCCGCCCAGCGGCTCGAGGGCGCCTTCACCCTGCTCGCGGTGCACGCCGAGCACCCGGACCGCGTGGTCGCCTCCCGCAAGAACTCCCCGCTGGTCGTCGGGCTGGGCGAGGGCGAGAACTTCCTCGGCTCGGACGTCTCCGGCTTCATCGACTTCACCCGCAAGGCCGTGGAGCTCGAGCAGGACCAGGTGGTCACCATCACCGCGGACGGCGTGGAGATCACCGACTTCTACGGCAACCCCGCCTCCGGCAAGGAGTTCACGGTGGACTGGGACGCCTCCGCGGCCGAGAAGGGCGGCTTCGCCACCTTCATGGAGAAGGAGATCCACGACCAGCCCGCCGCCGTGGCCGACACCCTGCTGGGCCGTAGCGACGAGACCGGCCGGCTGATCCTCGACGAGCTGCGCATCGACGAGCAGGAGCTCAAGTCGATCAACAAGATCATCGTGCTAGCCTGCGGCACCTCCTCCTACGCCGGCATGGTGGCCAAGTACGCGATCGAGCACTGGTGCCGGATCCCGGTGGAGGTGGAGCTCTCCCACGAGTTCCGCTACCGGGACCCGATCATCGACCCCAACACGCTCGTGGTGTCCATCTCCCAGTCCGGGGAGACCATGGACACCCTCATGGCGGTCCGCTACGCCAAGGAGCAGGGCGCCCGCACGGTGTCCATCTGCAACACCAACGGCTCCACGATCCCGCGCGAGTCCGATGCCGTGCTGTACACGCACGCCGGCCCGGAGATCGCGGTGGCCTCCACCAAGGCCTTCCTGGCGCAGATCACCGCCGCGTACCTGCTGGGCCTGTACCTGGCCCAGCTGAACAAGAAGCTGTACAGCCAGCAGATCAAGGACATCCTGGCCGCGCTGGCCGCGATCCCGGCAAAGGTGCAGGAGATCCTGGACAACGCCGAGGGCATCAAGGCCCTGGCCCGCGACATGGCCGAGGCGTCCTCCGTGCTGTTCCTGGGCCGCAACGTGGGCTACCCCGTGGCCCTCGAGGGCGCGCTCAAGCTCAAGGAACTGGCCTACATCCACGCGGAGGGCTTCGCCGCCGGCGAGCTCAAGCACGGGCCGATCGCCCTGATCGACGAGGGCCAGCCGGTCTTCGTGGTGGTCCCGTCCCCCATGGACCGGCACTCCCTGCACGCGAAGGTGGTCTCCAACATCCAGGAGGTCCGCGCCCGCGGCGCGAAGACCATCGTGGTGGCCGAGGCCGGCGACGAGACGGTCCAGGCCTACGCCGAGACGGTCTTCTACGTGCCGGAGACGCAGCCCATGCTCATGCCGCTGCTGACCACCGTGCCGCTGCAGATTTTCGCCTGCGAGCTGGCCACGGCCAAGGGCTACGACGTGGACCAGCCGCGCAACCTGGCCAAGTCCGTCACGGTGGAGTGATCTCCCGCCGGCCGGCGCACGCGTTCACCCAACGGTTACCGGCAGGACGCCGGGTGGTCGCTGCGCTGACGGCCGGCGACGACCCACGGCGTAGAGAATGATCCGGTCACAGGAGTATGCCCTAGGCTGAATCAGTCACTTTGTCACCACGGGGATGGTGGGGACGGGGAGGCCGGTTCGGGCTGAGGGGCCCGTGGCTGGATCATTCGCAATGGGGGGTCTTGGTGAACCGCATCAATCGCAATCGACTGGCGCGCGCCGTCTTCTGGGCGGTGGACATGCTGAGCTGGGTGGTGATGATCCCCGTGGCGGCCTGGTTCCGCTACGAGTTCGAGGTCCAGCGCATGCCCGTCCTGGGGCTGCTCCTCATCGCCATCGTGACCATCGCACTCCAGTCGGTCCTCGGCATCGTCACCGGTGTCTACCGCGGCCGTCATCCCTACGGCACCTTCGCCGAGGTCCGGGCACTCACCTACGTGGTCGTGCTGGTAGGAGCCCTGACCTCCGTGCTGGTCTTCGCCGTCGGCACGGCCTGGAACGTTCCGCGCAGCGTCGCTCTGATCGCGACCCCTATGGCGCTGTTCTGCATGCTGGCAGCCCGGTACGTGTTCCGCCTCAGCCGTGAGCGCCGCCTCGGGCCGAGGCAGGACGCCGCCCGCACGATCGTCTACGGGGCCGGTTACCTGGGGGAGACCGTCATCCGCCGGATGCAGACCGATGCCGACTCGACGTTCCGGCCCGTCGCCCTGCTCGACGACGACCCGGAGCTCTCGAACCTGGAGATCCGCGGCGTGCGGGTCCTGGGTGGGTTCGACGACATCGCCACGGTGGCCGAGTGCACGGCCGCGGAGGAGCTGGTCATCGCGATCGGCCGCGCCGACTCCTCGCTGGTCCGGCGCATCACCGACGCCGCCCAGGACGCCGGTTTGCGGGTGCGCGTGCTGCCCCTGCTCGAGAACATCCTCGCGGGGCACACGAAGCTGTCCGACCTGCGAGACATCTCCATCGAGGACCTCATCGGCCGGCACCCGGTGGACACCGAGGTGGAGTCGATCGCCGACTACATCGCCGGCAAGCGCGTCCTCGTGACGGGCGCGGGCGGGTCGATCGGCGCCGAGCTGTGCCGCCAGATCGCCAAGTACGCGCCCACCGAGCTGATCATGCTGGACCGGGACGAGACCGGCCTGCAGCAGGCCCAGCTGGGGGTCGTGGGCCACGGCCTGCTCCACACCCGGGACGTGGTGCTGGCGGACATCCGCGAGCCCGAGGCCCTCGAGCGCGTCTTCCAGGAACGCCGGCCGGAGGTGGTCTACCACGCGGCGGCCCTGAAGCACCTGCCGATGCTGGAGCAGTACCCCGAGGAGGCGTGGAAGACCAACGTGCTGGGGACGCTGAACGTCCTCCGGGCGGCGAGGAACGCCGACGTGGCAACGTTCATCAACATCAGCACGGACAAGGCCGCCAATCCGACGAGTGTCCTGGGTCACTCCAAGCGCGTCGCCGAGAAGCTGACCGCCTGGATGGGCCAGGAGACCGGCCGGCCGTACCTCTCCGTGCGCTTCGGCAACGTCATCGGCAGCCGCGGCTCCATGCTCCCGACGTTCCGCTCGCTCATCGAGAAGGGCGGCCCCCTGACGGTCACCCACCCGGACGTCACCCGCTACTTCATGACCATCCCGGAGGCCTGCCAGCTCGTGGTCCAGGCCGGCGCCATCGGCGCCCCGGGCGAGGTGCTCATCCTGGACATGGGCGAGCCCGTGCGGATCCTCGACATCGCCGAGCGCATGATCGAGATGTCCGGCAAGGACATCGAGATCACCTTCACGGGCCTCCGCGAGGGGGAGAAGCTCCACGAGGAGCTCGTGGGCCTGGGCGAGGGCGATGAGCGCCCGTTCCATCCGAAGATCTCACATGCACTCGTCAGCGCCTTGTCACCGGACCAGATGGACCGGGACGTCTGGCTGAAGCGGTGCGGCAAGACGGAACACGAGGCAGGAGTAGTCAGTGGCAACTGAACGAATCTTGATGTCGAAGCCGGACGTCGGAGAGCTGGAGGAGGAATACGTCCTCTCGGCGGTGCGATCGGGCTGGATTGCACCACTGGGACCGGACGTGGACGCCTTCGAGGCGGAGATCTCGGAGCGCACCGGGGTGAGGCATGCCGTGGCGCTGTCCTCGGGTACGGCGGCCCTGCACTTGGGGCTCCTGTCACTGGGCGTGGGGCGCGGCGACATCGTCGTGACGTCCACGATGACCTTCGCTGCGACGGCGAATGCCGTGGCCTACACCGGAGCGACCCCGTTCTTCGTGGATTCGGATCCCATGACTGGCAACATCGATCCTGAGCTCCTGGACCAGGCGCTGGCCGAACTTCAGGGAGCAGGGACGCCCGCCTCCGCGGTGGTCCCGGTGGACCTGCTAGGGAAGGCAGCGGACTACTCCCGGATCGAGTCCATCTGCGCGGTGTACGAGGTGCCGCTGTTCTGCGACGCCGCCGAGTCCCTGGGCGCCTTCCACCGCGGGAAGGCCGCGGGTTCGTTCGGACGCGCTGGGGTCTTCTCCTTCAACGGCAACAAGATCATGACGACCTCTGGTGGCGGCATGTTCGTGACCGACGACGAGATGCTGGCCCAGAACGTGCGCTACCTCTCCACGCAGGCACGCCAGCCGGTGGTGCACTACGAGCACACGGATGTCGGTTACAACTACCGGATGAGCAACATCCTGGCGGCGCTGGGACGGGCGCAACTGAGCCGCCTTGACGAGATGATCAGCAGGCGCCAGCAGTGGCGTGCAAGGTACAAGGACTTCTTCGAGCACATTCCGGGCATCGAGGTCTTCGGTGGCACGAACGACACCGAGGACAATTGTTGGCTGTCGTCCATCGTCGTGGACTCCACACAGACCACCCTCACCGCACGCGACCTGCAGGCGAAGCTCGACCGCGATGGCATCGAGTCGCGTCCGCTGTGGAAGCCGATGCACCTACAGCCGGTCTTCCGGGGTGCCCCTCGTCTCGTCAACGGCTCTTCCGAGTCCCTGTTCGAGAACGGGCTCACCCTCCCCAGTGGTTCATCGATGAGCGAGGCACAGTTCACGCGGGTGCTGGACGCGCTCGAGGACGCCATGGTTCCCGCATGATCGACTACGGGTTCGTCAAGCGAAGCCTCGACGCCCTCGGCGCCGCCGGGTTGCTGGTGCTCGCCTCACCGGCGCTCGGGATCACGGCGCTGATGGTCCGGAGGAACTTGGGCCGACCGGTCTTGTTCACGCAGGAACGTCCCGGGAGGGCGGGAAAGACGTTCCGGATGTACAAGTTCCGCAGCATGAAGGACGTCGATCCCGAGGCGGGTCTGGTTACCGATGAGGAGCGGCTGACCGACTTCGGCCGATGGTTGCGCTCGACAAGCCTGGATGAATTGCCATCCCTGCTCAACGTCCTCAAGGGGGACATGAGCTTCGTGGGACCTAGACCGCTCCTAGTGTCGTATCTGGACCGGTACACGCCGGAGCAGGCACGGCGGCACGAGGTCAGGCCCGGAATCACCGGTCTGGCCCAAGTGAGCGGCAGGAACCTCGTGGATTGGGAGGAGCGCTTCCGGCTCGATGTCGAGTACGTGGACAACATGACCCTGCGGACCGACGCGAGGATTCTGCTGCAGACGGTCAGTGCCGTGTTCCGCCGCCATGGCATATCCGCGGACGGCCAGGCGACCATGAGCGAGTTCACGGGGAGTCCGCTTCCGGCCTCCAGCAGGACTGGAGTCCTTGAATCGCGGGGAACCTCGACGTGACGCCGCGTCCGATGGTCATCGTGGGGGCCGGCGGATTCGGTCGTGAGGCCGCCGATGTGGTTGAGGCCGTCAACTCCGCCGCGGGTACACCGCTGTGGGAACTGTCAGGGTTCTATGACGACGCCCCTGCGGAGAAGAACCTCACTCGATTGCGGCAACGAGGCCTGGCATACCTGGGTCCCATCCCGCAGGAATGGGACGGGACGGACATCAGTTTCGTCATCGGCATCGGCAGCCCTGCCGTGCGCGAGATCCTGGCAGCGCGACTGGAACGGCTGGGCTGGGAGCCGGCCGTCCTTGTCCACCCGGCCGCCGTCGTCGGTTCCCGGTCTCTCCTCGGCGCAGGAAGCGTCGTCTGCGGGGGAGTACAGGTCTCAACCAATGTGCAGCTCGGACGGCACGTCCATCTCAACCCGAATGCGACCATCGGCCATGACGCGGTCTTGGAGGACTTCGTGTCCGTCAATCCCGCTGTCACCGTGTCAGGTGAGGTGCGTGTCCGGACGGGGACCCTCCTTGGCGCGGGCAGCGTCGTCCTGCAGGGACTGGAGGTCGGACCCGGCGCCTTGGTTGGAGCCGCCGCCTGTGTTGTACGGGACGTCCCCGCCGACGCCACGGTCAAGGGGGTGCCCGCACGATGAAGATCGTCGTTCTCAGCCAGTACTATGATCCAGAGCCGGTGCCGATCCCGGGGCAGGTGGCCCGTGGCCTCCGCGCCCGCGGGCACGAGGTGCAGGTCCTGACCGCACCGCCGAGCTATCCGGCCGGAAGGGTCTACGAGGGCTTCCGCAACCACGACACCACCACCGTTGCGGACGGGGTGCCGATACACCGGGTCCGGACGCCGATCTCCCACTCGCAGAACGCCGTGGGACGATTCGCCAGCTACTTCGGCTTCGCGGGGTCGGCTTCGAGGGCGCGCTCCCTGATCAGCGGCGCGGACGTCGTGTACGTGTACGCCACGCAGATGACGGCCTCCATCCCGGTGCACGTATGGAGCCTCCTGTGTGGAACCCCGTTCGTGCTGCACGTCCAAGACCTGTGGCCGGAGTCCATATCCGAGTCCTCGATGATCCCGCCGAAGGCCAAGCAGGCGGTCGAGGCGGTCCTGAACCCGTGGCTGCGCCGTGCCTATGCGCGTGCCGAGGCCATCGTCGCCATCGCCCCGACAATGGCGGAGGTGCTGAGCCGGCGCGGCGGTGATGCCCGCAAGGTGCGGACCATCCTCAACTGGTCCGTGGAAGATGGTCGCCAGGTCACACCTCGGGAACGCCGTACCGCCAGCGAGGGCGGACTCCACCTGCTCTACGCGGGGAACGTGGGAGACCTGCAGGGGTTTGACGTGGTGATAGATGCGCTGTCCAAGAGCTCAGACCCCGGCGTGCGGCTGCGGGTGGTCGGCGCCGGCAGCAGCCTGGAGGACGTCAAGCGGCGTGCCGCTGTTCGGTTGCCCCCGGGGCGGGTGGAGTTCTTCGATCCTGTCCCGCGTGAGAGGCTCGGCCCGCATCTTGACTGGGCGGACTTCCAGTTGATCCCCCTCCGCAACCTGGACATCTTCCGTGGGACCATCCCGTCGAAGTTCCAGGGGAGCATGCGGGAGGCCATCCCCGTGATCACGAACGTCCCGGGCGACCTGGCGCAGATGGTAGGGGACGAGCAGGTAGGTCTGGTCGCGACGCCTGACGACGCGCAAAGCCTGGCCGCGTGCGTCGATCGAGCGGCACGCATCGACGACGAGACGTACGCCGGACTCAGCCGTCGCAGCCTGGAGTTCTACAACCGGTCCATGTCGGCCGACTCCGGGCTGGACCGACTGGAACGGATCCTGACAGAAGCAGCATGCGCAAGGAAGAAAGGGAGCGACCGTGTCGGACGCTAAGAGAATCATGATCACTGGGGGTACCGGCTCCTTCGGGCACACGGTGACCCGTCGTCTGCTCGACCGCGATGACATCCAGGAGATCCGCATCCTGAGCCGGGACGAGGCCAAGCAAGACCAGATGAGGCACGACCTGGGCGATGACCGCCTGCGTTTCTACGTTGGAGACATCCGGGACTACACCAGCGTCGAGCGGGCCATGAAGAACGTGGACTATGTCTTCCATGCCGCCGCATTGAAGCAGGTCCCGTCCTGTGAGTTCTTCCCCATGGAGGCGGTGCGGACCAACGTCTCCGGATCGGAGAACGTGGTCAGGGCCGCTGACCACGAGGGCGTCTCCTCGGTGGTGTGCCTCTCGACCGACAAGGCCGTCTACCCGGTCAACGCCATGGGCATGAGCAAGGCCCTCATGGAGAAGGTCGCCATGTCCTACGGCCTCAACAACCGTGGGACAACGACCACGGTCTCGTGTGTGCGCTACGGCAACGTGATGTACTCCCGGGGCTCGGTGATCCCGTTGTTCATCAAGCAGCTCAAGTCCGGGAAGAACCTCACGGTGACCAACCCGGAGATGACGCGCTTCATGATGTCCCTGGAGGACTCCGTCTCCCTAGTCGAGTTCGCCTTCGAGAACGCACGCCAAGGCGACCTGTTCATCCGCAAGGCGGCATCGTGCACGATCGGAGACCTCGCGCAGGCCGTCATCAACCTGTTCCGGTCGCCCGCCAGCGTCGACGTCATCGGTACCCGGCATGCGGAGAAGCTGTCCGAGGCGCTGGCCAGCCGAGAGGAGCTCTCGCGGGCGGAGGACATGGGGGAGTACTTCCGCATCCCGGCCGACAACCGTGACCTCAACTACAGGATCTATGTCGAGGAGGGGGATCGTGCCCAGATCCTCTACGACGACTACGACTCACATTCCGTCGAGCGCATGACCGTCGAGGAGGTCGAGGCCCTGCTGCTCACGCTCCCCGAGGTGCGCGCGGAACTCAGTCTGGCCGACGTCGGTGCCTGAGGGGGATGAATCCATGAGCAAGATCGCCATCACGGGCGCCGGCGGTTTCCTCGGGCTGCACGTGCGTGCCGCGGCACGGGAACTCGGGGTGAACACTGTGGCCATCCCGGTGGGTCCAGGCTTCGACGTTGATCATGCCGTCGGCGCACTCGACGGGGCGACTCGACTGATCCACTTGGCGGGCGTGAATCGCGGGACTGACGCCGAGATCCAGGAGGGCAACGCCCTGTTCGTCCAGCAGTTGGGCCAGGCCCTGGAGCGCTGCGAGCGGGCTCCGGAGTCGGTCATCTTCGCCAACAGCATCCAGGCCGGCAACGGCACGGTGTACGGAACGGCGAAGCAGAGGGCCGGGGCCGAGTTGGGCACTGCAGTAGAGCGCGCGGATTCCACCTATGAAGACGTCCTGCTTCCAAACCTGTTCGGCGAATACGGACGCCCGCACTACAACTCGGTGGTCGCCACGTTCTCCCACGTGGTAGCTCGAGGCGGAGCCCCGGAAGTCCACCAGGACAAGGAACTGCAACTTCTACACGCCCAGGACGCGGCCGACATCATGCTGGGAGTCGTCGGAGCCTCTGACATGGATCGAGCCTCCCATCGCGAGACCGTCGCAGGCATCCTGGGACACCTGCAGGAGTTCGCTGCGCATTACACCAGCGGAGAACTGCCGGACCTCTCCTCGCCCTTCCGCCGGGACCTGTTCAACACCTATCGGGCCTATGCGTTCCCGGAGAACATGCCCCTTCCGATCACCCGTCACGCCGACAAGCGGGGATCGTTCTTCGAGATCGTGCGTTCGCACGGGGGCACCGGGCAGACCTCCTTCTCGACGACGGCTCCGGGGATCACCCGCGGGGATCATTTCCACCGGCGCAAGGTGGAACGCTTTACCGTCCTATCGGGGACTGCCGAGATCAGGCTTCGACGCCTCTTCGACGACCAGGTGTTCACCTACACGATCACCGGCGATGAACCCAAGAGTGTGGACATGCCCACGCTGTACGCGCACAACATCAGCAACGTCGGGGACGACACGCTGTACACCGCGTTCTGGACCAATGACATCTTCGACCCGAGCAACCCCGACACGATTCCGGAGACAGTTTAAGTGAGCAGACGTTTGAAGGTCATGACGGTCGTCGGTACACGGCCGGAGATCATCCGGCTAGCTAGCGTGATCCAGCGGCTGGAGGAGTGCACGGACCACGTGCTGGTGCACACCGGGCAGAACTATGACTACACCCTGAACGAGATCTTCTTCGAGGACCTCGGATTGAGGCGTCCGGACTACTTCCTCAACGCCGACACCTCGTCCCTTGGGTCCGTGCTCGGGGACGTCCTGCGGGGGACGGAGAAAGTCCTGCTCGAGGAGCGTCCGGATGCCATGGTCGTACTGGGGGACACCAACAGTTGCGTCTCCGCGATCATGGGCAAGCGCTTGAAGGTGCCGGTGTTCCACTTGGAGGCGGGCAATCGGTCCTTCGACCCCAATGTGCCGGAGGAGATCAATCGGCACCTCGTGGACCATGTCAGCGACTACAACCTCGTCTACACCGAGCATTCGCGCCGGAACCTCCTGGCCGAGGGACTGCACCCGCGGGACATCATGGTCATGGGCTCGCCCATGCTGGAGGTCCTCACCACCTACCGCGACCGGATCGACGCCTCGGACGTGTTGAAGCGCCTAGGACTGCGCGAGGGCGAGTACCTTCTGGCCAGCGTCCACCGCGAGGAGAACGTGGACAGCAAGGACCGGCTGGAGAAGGTCATAGCTTCGCTCCAGGCTGTCGCCGCGGACCAGGGCGTACCCTTCCTCGTCTCCACGCATCCGCGGACCCGCAAGCGCCTCGAACAATTCGACCTGACCACGGACAGCAACATCCGCCTCCACGACCCGTTGGGATTCCACGACTACAACCGCCTCCAGCTCGGGGCTCGTTGCGTGATCTCGGACTCCGGCACCATCTCGGAGGAGTCATCCATGCTGGGGTTCCCCGCGGTGACGCTCCGCGATGCGATCGAGCGGCCGGAAGCCCTCGACACCGGATCCATCATCACCACGGGGTTGAACCCGGCTGACGTGGTGGATGCCGTCTGCATGACGATCAGGCAGCACGAACTCGATGGGCCTTCCACCATTCCCGCGGACTACCGAATCGCGGACTCTTCCCGACGCGTGGTCAATTTCATCCGGTCGATGGCTACGACCCACCACCTGCGCAGGGGCATTCGCGTCTGACGACAGCGCACCCGTGTGGCTCCACGGGCTGATTGCCGAATCGGCAGATCGGGGTAGCCATGGAGCCACGCGGGGTGCTTGGCATGGCCTCGGCTTTGTGGGCGCAGCTCGACCTGCGGCCCGCCCGGCGGATCTCGTTGTACGTGAATGGGACCCCGTCGTGCTTCCGGTGAAGCACCTATCGCCGGTACGTCGGGTGGGCTTGGAGTGATTGGCGGAACCTCAGGCGGGGCGCCCCGGCCGGTACGTGGTCATCCGGCTCCCGGATGTGGTCGGGACGGAATCCTTGGAAGTCGTCCCGAGGGACCAAGGCAAAGACCAGGGCGGAGAGCAGCAGGCCATAGCTGAAGAGGGCAGTAATGGGACTGCCGTTGGCCAAGGCGATCACAGGAAGCAGGAGTGTGCCTGAGATGAGGGATATGGGAAGTCCACGTGCAGTCATGTTGAGGAGTATGACGGCACCCACCAGAACGAGCGCCTCGATGGCGATCCCGGCCACGCCCAGATTGGCGAATCCATCGGCAAAGAGATTCGCATTGACATTGAGTTCTTCGAATCCGAAGTACTTCTGTCCGAGGTATATAGACGGCGGGGCGTCATAGGGGGAAGTCGTGATCCCCGAGAGGAAGGAGTAAGACCACAAGTGCTTGGGGGCCTCAGAGTAGAAATCCGCATAGATGGCCGTCAGGTATCCGGAGGTGATCATGAGTCTGTTGACAAAGATCTGCACGACGGAAACATCGCGAATGGAGTCAATGACGACCGATGCGATCGCCACGAGGTTCACGGCATGGAAGAAGAGCGTGCTCCTGGGTTGCGTCTTGCCCTTGAGCATTAGCCCAAGGGCAATAGCTACGGGCACGGAGAGGAAGATCGTCTTGAAGCCCGTCTCAGAATAGATCAAGAGTTGGCCAAGTATTCCTATCAGAACGAGTGGAATATTTTTTTTGAGGGCACCGATGCTCATGAGCAGCGGGTTGATTACGTAGCCCTGATTGCTGACCAAATAGCCGACGATCGGGCTGGCCGCCGTTAGCGCGGACTTATACTCGTCCCGCACGTCATAGACCGACAGCAGTGAGTGGATGTCTATGGTGAGGCCCACGGTAAATGCCATGGAGGTATAAGTGACGGCAGTGAATCCAAAGACCACGGCCCACAGCATCAGGGAACCCCTCCGTACCACCGGGATCACGTCCGGTGCCCGGATGGACCAGAGCCAATTCATGACGAGGAGGACGAAAGCGCTGCCAAGCGACCACGCGAGGGCTTCGGAAGACTTGAGTGCTCCACTGAAGAAGGGGACAACCCCGATGGGCAGGACTACAAAGCTCAGCGTCAGCCAAGCCATGACGTCGGAGGGACGTTGCCATCGTGCGTTGAACGTCCACGCCGTGACGATGTGCGCGCACAGGCCCAGCCACATCAGGACCCTGTCGGGCTCCACGTAGTAATAACGCAGATACCCGAACTTCGGTGCAATGAAGGTCACATAGGCATATTCGAGCACCATGGCATAGACGATGACCCCCACGACGACCGATGCGCGGAAGCGCCACCCGCGCGGCTGCCGAGTAACAGGCCCGCCATCGTCCGCAACCAGCACGTCATGGAAGTCTCTAGACATTCGCCTTCCCTCCAGTGTTGAAGACAGCCTCCGCCAAGCGTGTCAGCGAAGCGGCCGGCCTCTGCTCCCATTGCAGGTGGCCGTCTGCGGCCTGGGCGGCCGCGAGAGCCCGGGCCTTCAAGGCGTCATCATGCGCGTCCATGATGGCTTGGGCCATCCCTAAGGTGTCGTCATCGGCAAAGAGGAAGGACTGCCCCCAAGTCTGCAGGAATTGACGCTGAGCCATGCGCTGCGTGCCAACGACGGTTACGCCGGCTAGAACGTACTCGTAGAGCTTCGTGGGGACGGCGATGTCATTCTGTCCGGCGTCGAGAATCGTGGACACGCCCACGGCATACGTGTCGAGGAGCCCGGGGATTTCAGAAGGCCTGACGGGGTCGATGAGGTTGATGACTGACGAGGCCTGGCTGCGAGCAAGGCGTTCCCGAAACGTCCTCTCCGTATCGGCGTTCGGGAACTTCTTCACCAAGTCCAGAGAAAAGGAAGCTTCCATGTCGACCAAGTGCTCGCCGATGGAGATGAGCTGGTCCATCCCATAGGTGTGGCTGAGGGTGCCTATGTGGATCGCGCCAGTGCGCTCGGTGCCCCCCGCCGTCGAGGCCCGCGTGTTGTACGGATAGTTGGGCGTGATTGCCGTCGGCGCCCCGGCCTTCTGGAAGGCAGGTGTCATCGGTTCTGCAACGAGATTGGCCCCACCGATTACCCGTGCGGAGATTACCTGGAAGCCCGAGATGGCGCGATGCGCGAGGGGCCGAAGGGGAGCTGGCAGTTTGGACGAGTAGTACTCCGGATAGTACTCGTGGACGTCGTAAATGGTGCGGATACCCCGCAACCGGGCCGCCAGTGCGCTCGGCAGCATGTAGAAGTCATGGATATGCCAGTTCCGCGCGCCTGTCCGCAATCCCCTTGAAGTCAATCCGGCAAGCTTGATGAGCCGCTCGGCGAAGGAGGTGCTTGGAACGACCAGTTGTTCCGATATGACATCGTCCGTCGACGGTCGCCCTGTGCCCTCCCAGATGAGCTCCACGCGGAAACCGGCATTCAGCAGCACTTGTGTGCATCGGAGGATGCGTTGGTCACCACGCGGGTGAATCGTGGGGATACAGACTAGCGGCGAGGTCGAGGTCGTTGTCCGCGGGACGTGAAGGGTCCACTTGTCGGTCGTGACCGTTCTTGACTGCAAATCCATGGAAGGACCACGAACCTTTCAGGTTAAGGTGTCACTTTTTCGGGTTGCGCGGAGGAGCAAGACTAGATAAACGACATAGAAGACGGTGATGACCACGCTAATGCCCAGGACCGTCACAATTGGATCGTGTGACATTGCGCCCAGCGCGACGCCTACGGACGCCACGGCCGCGAAGCGACAGGCGTCCCAAATAAGTTGGAGTCGATCGCGGCGGAAGATTGCGAGCAGTGTAGACAATGGGCCGCACACCAGCTGGCTGGCGATCATCGGAGCGAGCGGCGCGAAGTAGGCGTGAGAGGCACTGAAGCCCGCACCCAACAGGGCGGCGACCCATGACTGCGGGACCACGACCAACGCCGCACCTGCAACGGCGCCGACAATCGACAACCGGCGGATCCAGGTTTTCACGACTACGGATGTCGGTTTGCCTGTGCGCAGTCGAGCACTGACCGTTGCGATAATCACGGGAGATAGTGCGGCAAGAACCAATCCGACCGGTACGAGCGCCAGACGCTGGACGACCGAGAATTGGCCTGTCGCTTCGGTGCCGAACTGATAGGACAGCAGTAGTGGCAGGAAGGCCACCGTGATCGAGTTCAGTGTTGCTGACAGCGTGAGCCGGATCATCTGCCGCAGGTTCTGGCGGCCGAAGGCCGCGACGCTTCCATCTCCATTCGGTCGCGGCCGAGGAGCCCGCAGAAGCGCGAAAGCGCATCCGTACCCCGCTACGAGGCCGCCGACCAGGCCTGCCCCGGTAGGAGAGACTAAGGCGAAACCACCTTGGGCTACGACCTGTCCCAGTCCTTGGGCGGCTTTGGCGCTTCCGATCCGCCCCAGCGCGTTGCGGCGAATGCGGGATTGCTGATAAATCGCCGCTCCACCCAGAAAGAAAGTCACCGCTCCTACCAGCGCCGACTCCAAGAGTCCCGCTCGCGTGGAGAGGTACATGGCAAGGGCGCCGAGGAGAGATGCAGCGAACAGGGTCAGCGAACTGAAACGGGTTGCGTTGGCGAGTTCGGATTCGTCCAAGCGGGGAATGAGAAGCTCCACGCGGAGCGTGCCGAAGGTCGCGCAGATGCCGGCAATGGCCAGCCCTACCGTCATGACGCCGAACGCCTCCGGACCGTATAGGCGCGTCAACCATGGTGTGGAGATGAAGATGGCTCCCTGGCCGATGGCCAGGCCCAAACCGATGCGAGCGGCGGGGGACTCAAAGGCCCGCCTCCAGAGCTGCCTCACGCCACCGCTCCTCCAGGTCGTGGGATGAGCCGCAGGGCCCTGCCGCTGCTGCCGGGACAAGGTGCGCCGTGCCAGACATTGCATAGATTGTCTGGCCCCCGCACCGAGCGATGACTGTACCGGACCCTGCGATGGATCGATGCACTGACGCCCTTGTCGGGGCCGGGAGGACAAATCGGGGGACCACAAGGCGAGCCCTCGCAGTTGATACACTGACGCCTGTTTGTGTCCAAGGCTGATCGGAGACCAAGATGACATTTGCGCCGATGAGTCGGGACAACGCCTTTGATTTCCTCCGATTATTGGCGTCCTTAATGGTGCTGATCCACCATAGCGTCATCCACTTAGATGCCCAGTTCCTGTGGCATTCCGCCACTGCGGGACCGTGGTTCCACGGCGGTGTGTCCCTCTTCTTCGTTCTCAGTGGATACTTGGTCGTCCGATCGGCGGAGCGGTGTCTCGAAGATCACCGCCCATGGTGGGAGTTCTACCGGAACCGGGCACTACGGATCCTCCCGGCCATTTATGCGTACGGCATCGTATCCATTGTCTTGTTGCTGATCTTGGGCGTCATCGACCTCGGATGGTTTGCCTCACTGGAGTCCTGGGCCTTCGTCCTGAGCTACATGTTCCTCATTCCGGTCTTCAATCCCGAGGCTCTCGGGTCCTTCGGGATCGGTGTCATCAATGGGAGCCTGTGGACAATTCCCGTCGAGGTGAGCTTCTACGTCGTGGTTCCGTTGGTGGTGATCGCGGCGCGGAGATGGGGGTGGCGCGTGGCCATGGTCGCTGTGACAGTCTTGTCCGTTGCCGGTGTCGTCATCTATGGCATTACGGACGGGCCAGCCGCGGAATCCCTCCTTCTCAAAGTCTTTGGCGTAACTTTCATTCCCTTTTTATGGTTTTTTGCAATTGGAATAGTGTGGTCTCGAGCTTGGCACAAGGTCGTGAAATCCGCCTGGCTGGCACTCGCTTCATTGATGGCGTATTTTGCCATCATCAATGTTCCCCATGGCGGAGGCGAAGGGATGGACTCCGTTCTCACGGCCGTGGCGGCAGTCCCCTTGTCCTATGCAGCGCTGTGGTTCGGCCACAACGCGCCGAGGTTCTTCGTGCGGCTGCCCAGAAAGGTCGGCGATCTAAGCTTCGGGACCTATATCTGGCACATGTTCGTGGTCAACGTGATGGTGCAAGCGGGGGCGCGGGACTGGCCGATCAACGGCACCGTCCTTGTGTGTTTGGTGCTCGCTGTCTCCATGGTTTTGGCGGCAATGTCATGGTGGCTGGTCGAGAAGCCCGCCCTGCGCCTGAAGCACTACTCCATCGCGGGCGCGTCCCTATCCTTCGGGGCGGCTCGACGCCCTGCGGATGAGATCGTCAAGGATCAAGGTCGCAGTGCCCGCAGATTCTGAACGGCAGCACCTGCTGCGTCGCCGGTCGATGCTCAAGTCTGCTGCCATCCCACTCGGCGCGGGACTCATCGGCGGTGGAGTGGGCTTCAGCATGTCGGAATTGGGACGCCCTGAGGAGGCAGATCCTCGCGTTGCACCGGAAGGTCTCAAGCGCTTCTCGACGAGCGGCACGGACAGACCGGAGCGGTTTCAGGATTTCCTGGATTCCCTCGCCGATGGTGATTCGGCTGTAGTTGACGGGTCGTTCTCCATCCGTTCTGCCACCATTCGGGCTAATTCTGTCCGCATTGGCTTTGGCCCCGGGGCGAAGCTTGTCCTAGAGGAACCATTCGAGGACGGCGTGGTGATCGAAGGGGACCGCGTTTCACTGTTCGGCGGCAGTATTGAGGGGCCGGGGGCGTGGAATGGCGTCAATACGCCATGGACACATGCCATGGTTCATGTGAAGGGTGAAAGCTTCACCGCCCAAGGGATGACGCTGCTCAAAGTGCCCAAGGTAGGGTTTGGCATCCGAGGCAATGGCGGGGGGATCCGCGACTGCGTCATAGTTGGGGGATATCCGGAGCGGTCTTGGACGGGTGTGGAAACCGGTCACTTCGGTATCGTTTTCGATCCCTCGACCGGTTCATCTCGCAGCACCGCGGGCTCGGTCCACGGCACTAGCATCGCCAGTTGTGTCCAGGGCATCAGCATCGCAAATCACGGCCCCGGCGTGGGCGGATCATATTCGATGGTCCAGAACAGTTTCGAAGACTGCCACAACCACGGAGTGTATGCGCAAAGCGGTCTAGGAAACGTGGTGGCCAATAACTCGTTCATAGGCTGTCAGGTTCCCATAGTCGCTTCGGGAGAGGGTCACGTGATATCGAATAACTCCCTGCGGGCTAAAATGGATGGAACCACTCGGGACCTCACGGGAATAAATGTGCGCGATGCGAGAAATTGCGTTGTTGCCAACAATGTTATAAAGGGTCAAGTTTCCTCCTCAAGCGTCGCAGTGTCCTTGGATTCGATCAATGAAACGGCGATAGTTGGGAATATCATTCATGGAAATGTAATCTCCGTTCAGGGTGAAGGGCGACCTGTAATTCGAGTAGGTCAGAATTCCACGGAGTGCAGCTTTAACAAGGTCGAGGGAAACGTTATCTCGGGTGGGGGGCAGGCGGGTCAGGCCGTGGTGGTCGTGACGGTGGCGAGTGAGTCGACCGGTGGGCGCTTCAACGAAGTTACCTCTAACACCATTCGTACAGTTACGTCGACTGCGGGAATACTCCTCGAGCGGCAGGTCAGCGGGACCGTGCGGCACAACACTGTGATTGCTGATTCGCAGCGCCCTATGCCGGAACAAAAAGCTGTAATCGTCCGCGATTCCTCCAGGGTCTTGGTGAAAGACAACGTCTGGAGAACTTCTGGCGACGGAGACATGACAGAGCCGTTCGTGGAAGTGAATAGTGCGGGGAATTTCCTCGCAGGGAATATGAAGGAAGGTCCTCGGGGTCTTGAGGAAATCGCAAGATCCCCCAGGACTTAGCATTGGTTTGGTCGTCGCTAGCGCTAATGGGTGGAGCGTCAAACGTTGAGGGAGGGCACTCTGTGAAAGTTGCTGTCGTTGCTTTGGGGAAGATTGGACTGCCGCTGGCTGTGCAGTTCGCATCAGCTGGTCATGAGGTCACTGGGGTCGATGTCAATGAGCGTCTCGTGGATGTGGTGAACACGGGACGGGAGCCTTTCCCGGGAGAGGCACGCCTGCAGGAAAAGCTCGCCCACGTTGTGAAGAATGGCAACCTGTGTGCGACGACACAGTATGCAGAGGCGATCCCGCAGGCCGACGCTGTGGTTCTCGTCGTGCCGCTCTTCGTCGACGAGGAGGCTCGACCAGACTTTGAATGGATGGATGTTGCCACGAAGGAACTGGCTAGGCATCTCACGTCCGGCACGCTCGTGTCCTACGAGACCACACTTCCCGTGGGCACCACGCGCAACCGGTGGAAACCGATGCTGGAGGAAGGATCGGGACTTAAGGAGGGCAAGGACTTCCATCTCGTCTTCTCGCCAGAACGAGTCCTGACGGGACGGGTCTTCGAGGACCTTCGCAAGTACCCGAAGCTGATCGGCGGGCTGAGCCAGGCGGGCGCCGACGCTGCCCGGGCGTTCTACGAGTCGGTCCTCGAGTTCGACGAGCGCGAAGACCTCGCGCGGCCCAACGGTGTCTGGGATCTCGGTTCCGCGGAGGCCTCCGAACTGGCCAAGCTCGCGGAGACCACCTACCGGGACGTGAACATCGGCCTGGCGAACCAGTTCGCCCGGTTCGCCGCCGAGCAGAACATCGACATCTACAAGGTCATCGAGGCCTCGAACTCGCAGCCCTACTCGCACATCCACCGTCCGGGAATCGCCGTGGGTGGGCACTGCATCCCGGTGTATCCCCGCCTCTACCTGTGGAATGACCCTGCCGCGACGATCGTGCGCTCCGCGCGCGAGGCCAATGCGGGGATGCCGGACTACACGGTCGGCCTGCTGGAGGGAGTCCATGGGGACCTCGAAGGTCAGCATGTCGTGGTGATGGGGGCTGCGTATCGAGGAGGCGTGAAGGAGACCGCCTTCTCCGGCGTCTTCGCCGCGGTGACGTCCTTGGAGTCCCGAGGTGCCAACGTGACCGTCCATGATCCGATGTACACGGACGAGGAGCTGGCCGGTTACGGCTTCGCTCCCTATGCGCGCGGCACGGGTCCCGTGGACGCGGCCGTGCTGCAGGCGGACCACGCCGAATACAAGGACTGGACGCCGGCCGACCTGCCGGGCATCCGAACGCTCATCGACGGCCGCAGCATCGTGGATGCCAGCGCCTGGGACGGCGTGATGGTCCGGACCATCGGCCGGCCGATGGACAAGGCCGCGGCGGGGGATTGGACCGGTGGCAGTGAGCGTTGAGGGCAGCGCCTTCGTGGCGGCCACGGCGGACGTGGCAGATGACGCCCGGATCCAGGACGGTGCGAAGATCTGGCACCTCGCCCAGGTCCGGGAGGGCGCCGACGTCGGGCCCCGGACCATCGTGGGACGAGGCGCCTACATCGGCACCGGAGTCCGCGTGGGAGCGGACAGCAAGATCCAGAACTACGCGCTGGTCTACGAGCCGGCCGAGATCGAGGACGGGGTCTTCATCGGCCCCGCAGTCGTCCTGACGAATGACACCTACCCTCGCGCGATCGCACCGGACGGTGCTCAGAAGTCCGCCGAGGACTGGGAGGCCGTCGGCGTGACCCTGCGGCGTGGGGCCTCGGTCGGCGCGCGCGCCGTCTGCGTCGCGCCGGTCACCATCGGGCGGTGGTCCATGATCGCGGCAGGCTCCGTGGTGACCAAGGACGTGCCCGACTACGCCCTCATGGCCGGCGTGCCGGCACGCCGGATCGGGTGGGTCGGGGAGGCCGGCCGGCGACTCGAGGCAGACGGCGTGGGCTGGGTGTGTCCGGAGAGCGGGCGACGCTATGTGGAGAACGACAACGGAGACCTGGAATCGGGGGATGAGCATGGCCTTTGAGGGAGCGACCATTCCGGTGGCGAAGCCACTGATCGGTGCGGAGGAACGTCAGGCGGTGGATCGGGTCATGTCGTCGGGCATGGTCGCGCAGGGTCCCGAGGTGGCGGCCTTCGAGCAGGAGTTCAGCGACGTCCTGGTTCCCGGGGTGCACAGCGTCGCCGTGAACTCGGGCACGTCGGCCCTGCACCTAGGGCTCCTGGCGGCCGGTATCGGCGCCGGCGATGAGGTGATCGTCCCGGCCTTCACCTTCGCGGCGACGGCCAACTCCGTGGCCCTCACCGGGGCGACCCCGGTCTTCGCCGACATCGATCCCGCCACCTTCTGCCTCGATCCCGCGGCGGCCGCGGCGGCGGTCACCGCGAACACCCGGGCCATCATGCCCGTCCACCTCTACGGACAGGCGGCGGACATGACCGCCTTCTCCCGGCTCGCCGCGGAGAAGGGCCTGCTGATCCTCGAGGATGCGGCCCAGGCGCATGCGTCCACGTGGGAGGGGAGGCGGGTCGGGACGTTCGGGTCCTTCGCCGCCTTCAGCCTCTACCCGACGAAGAACATGACCTCGGGTGAGGGCGGCATGGTCACCACCGGCGACGAGGAGCTTGCCCGGTCCATCCGCGTCCTGCGGAACCAGGGCATGGAGAAGCAGTACCGCAACGAGGTCGTGGGCCTGAACAATCGCATGACGGACATCCATGCCGCCATCGGTCGGGTCCAGCTGACCAAGGTGCTCGACTGGACGGCTCGTCGGCAGGCCAACGCGGCGGTTCTCGACGAGGCGCTGTCGTCCGTCCACGGCGTGGCGACCCCGGTGGTCGACTCGCGCGCGGGGCACGTCTACCACCAGTACACGATCAGGCTGGACGGTGCCTCCACCGAGGACCGTGACTCCTTCGTCGCGGCACTGAGGGATGAGCACGGGGTGGGGGCCGGCGTGTACTACCCCGTTCCCGTGAACCGCCTGGACTCGTTCGCGGTGGAGGCGGACCTGCCGCACACGGAACGAGCGGCCCGTGAGGTCGTCTCGCTTCCCGTTCACCCCTCGCTCGAGGCGGTTGACCTGGAGCGCATCGCCACCGCCGTCGCGGTTGTGGCCTCCGCGGGGGTGACCGCATGATGCGGGTGGGATTGATCGGCCTGGGCATGATGGGGCGCCACCACGCCCGGGTGCTCCAGCACCTGGACGGCGTCGAACTGGCGGCGGTCTCCGATCCCGGAGGCGACGTCCACGGCGCGGCTCCCGGGGTCCCCTTGTACCCGGACGTCGCGGGACTCATCGGGCACGGCGTGGACGCCGCTGTCTGCGCCGTGCCGACGGCCCTGCACGAGCCGGTGGGGATGCAGCTGGCGGAGGCGGGCATCCACGCCTTCATCGAGAAGCCGATCGCCGCGGACGTGGCCTCGGGACAGCGCCTCGTCGACGCCTTCGCGTCCCGCGGCCTGGTCGGTGCCGTGGGCCACATCGAGCGTTTCAACCCCGCCCTCCAGGAACTCAAGCGCCGACTGGATGCGGGGGATCTGGGCAAGATCCACCAGATCGCGACGCGTCGCCAGGGCCCCTTCCCGGGACGCATCACGGACGTGGGGGTGGCCCGGGACCTGGGTACCCATGACCTCGACCTGACCATGTGGCTCGGCGGCGATCGATTCGCGGAGATCGACTCGCAGTCCGCGATCCTGGTCCGGGACGGGCGGGAGGACCTCATCGCGATCACCGGTCGTCTCCGGAACGATGTCATCACCAATCACCTCGTCAACTGGCTGTCCCCGATGAAGGAGCGGGTCACCACGGTCACCGGTGAGGCCGGGGCCTTCGTCGCCGACACCCTGACGGCGGACCTGACCTTCTATGAGAACGGCAGCGTCGAGACCGAGTGGGAGGCGCTCGCCAACTTCCGGGGGGTGAAGGAGGGGAACATCACGCGCTTCGCCTTCCCGAAGCCCGAACCGCTCAAGACCGAGCTCGAGGCCTTCCGGGATGCGATCCGCAGCGGCGCGCCGGGGATCGTGACGCTCGAGGACGGGCTCCACACCTTGCGTGCCGCCGAGGCCGTGATCAACGGCCCCTCGGTCTCCGGCTCGTTCAACGGCGACTGACGCCGACTCGGCGCCTAGGCCGCCACCTCCAGCCGGGGGTGGCGGCCTGTTGCGTCCCGGGTCGTCGATGGCTCGCGCTCGAGTCGAACTAGGATGTCACGGGAGTATCGACTAGCCAGGGAGACACATGTTCGAGACAGCCGCCGGCGAGCCGTACCCCTTGGGCGCCACGCCCGACGAGGACGGGACGAACTTCGCGGTCTCCGTGGGGCAGGACGCCGAGAAGGTCGTCCTCTGCCTCATCGACGACCAGGGTGAGGAGACCTGCCTCGAGCTGACGGAGCACTCCGGCAACACGTGGCACGTCCACGTGGCCGGAGTCGGCCACGGCCAGATGTACGGTTACCGCGTCCATGGCCCGTGGGACCCGGCCGCCGGCCTGCGGTTCAATGCGGCCAAGATCCTCATCGACCCCTACGCCAAGGCCATCACCGGGGACTTCAACTGGGGCCAGCACCAGTTCTCCTACGACTTCGAGAACAACGACGAGATCGACACCACCGACTCGCTGGGCCACACCATGCTCGGCATCGTCATCGACGACTCCTTCGACTGGGGCGAGGACGAGCGGCCGGGCATCCCGTTCAACGAGACGGTGATCTACGAGACCCACGTCAAGGGCATGACCCAGCTCCACCCGGACGTTCCGGAGGAACAGCGCGGGACCTACGCCGGCCTCGCGCACCCGAAGGTCATCGAGCACCTGACCCGGCTCGGCGTCACCGCGGTGGAACTCATGCCGGTGCACCAGTTCACCAACGACTCGTACCTGCAGGACAAGGGCCTGTCCAACTACTGGGGCTACAACACCCTGGGGTACTTCGCGCCGCAGAACACCTACTCCTCCGGCGGGGACCACGGTCAGCAGGTCGCCGAGTTCAAGCAGATGGTCAAGGACCTCCACGCCGCCGGACTGGAGGTCATCCTGGACGTGGTCTACAACCACACGTCCGAGGGCAACCACATGGGGCCCACCCTGTCCTTCCGCGGCCTGGACAACAAGAGCTACTACCACCTGGTCGAGGGCGACGAGCGCCACTA
Organism: Citricoccus sp. SGAir0253; assembly: GCF_005877055.1. Lineage (NCBI taxonomy): Bacteria > Bacillati > Actinomycetota > Actinomycetes > Micrococcales > Micrococcaceae > Citricoccus > Citricoccus sp. SGAir0253. The sequence goes on from NZ_CP039424.1 coordinate 969,450, forward strand.
CATGGACTACACGGGGACCGGCAACTCCCTGAACCTGTCCAACCCGATGGTTCTGCAGATGGTCATGGACTCCCTCCGCTACTGGGTGGAGGAGATGCACGTGGACGGGTTCCGCTTCGACCTGGCCACCACGCTGACCCGGACCGAGGGGGAGCAGGGGCCGGACATGATGTCCGGTTTCTTCCAGGTCGTCCGGCAGGACCCGGTGCTCCGCCAGGTCAAGCTCATCGCCGAGCCCTGGGACGTCGGCTGGGCCGGCTACCAGGTGGGCAACTTCCCGGGCCTGTGGAGCGAGTGGAACGGCAAGTACCGGGACTCCGTGCGGGACTTCTGGCGCGGGGAGCCGGGCACCCTGGCCGAGTTCGCCACCCGGATCACGGGCTCCGCGGACCTCTACGAGGACGACAACCGCACCCCCCGCGCCTCGGTCAACTTCGTCACCGCCCACGACGGCTTCACCTTGCGGGACCTCGTGTCCTACAACGAGAAGCACAACGAGGCCAACGGCGAGGACAACAACGACGGCGAGTCGCACAACCGCTCGTGGAACTGCGGCGAGGAGGGGCCGACCGAGGACCCCGCGGTCAACAGGCTGCGGTCCCAGCAGCAGCGCAACTTCCTGACCACGCTGATGATGAGCCAGGGCGTGCCCATGATCTGCCACGGCGACGAGCTCGGGCGCACGCAGCGGGGCAACAACAACGTCTACTGCCAGGACAACGAGTTGTCCTGGGTCCACTGGGACGAGGCGGACGAGGACCTCATCGACTTCACCTCCTCGGTCATCAGGATGCGCCGCGATCACCCGGTGTTCCGGCGGCGCCAGTTCTTCGACGGCCGGCCGATGTCCCGGGAGAACCCGGACGAGTTGCCGGACATCGTGTGGCTGGAGCCGGACGCGACGCCGAAGGACGAGACGGACTGGGAGTCCTACCACGCCCGGTCCATCGCCGCCTTCCTCAACGGCCACCGCCTGCCGCCGTCCACCCGGCCCGACGGACAGGACACCGACCACGACTTCTACGTCCTGTTCAACGCCTACTGGGAGCCGGTGGAGTACACCCTGCCCGGGGAGCCCTTCCCCGGGTCCTGGGAGCTCGTGGTGGACACCGCCCAGGCGTCCACCGACGTCGCCACCTTCAGCGCGGGGGACAAGGTGACCGTGCCGAACCGCGGCATCGTCATCCTCCAGTCCGCGGACCGCTGACGCCGGAGGGGCCCGGCATGACCGTGGAACGGGGGATGCCCGACGGCGGCCCGGACCGGACGGCGGAGGACCCGACCCGCCGCGGGGGCCGGCTGCACCGGTCCACGCGGCGCCACCGGTGGCGCCGCTGGGTCCTGCGCGGCGTCGGGCTGGTGGTGGTGGGCCTGCTGGCCCTCGGCGCAGTGCTGGCCTGGTTGACCGTCAACCCGCGGGTCGACTCGGCAGACCACGTCGACGCCCTCCTGGTGCTCTCGACGCAGGCCGGGGCGCAGGAGGAGGCACATCGCCTCGCGCAGCAGGGCGTCACGGACTTGCTCATCGTCTCGGTGCCCGTGGGGGCCTACGACTGGCTGTGCAGCAACGCCCCGCAGGGCACCGAGGCGGTCTGCTTCTCCCCGGACCCGGCGACCACCCAGGGGGAGGCCATGGGCGGGACCGCCATCGCCCGGGAGCATGGGGCTGGGAGCCTCGGCGCGCTGACCTTCGACCACCACGTCGAGCGATCCAGGCTGCTCGTGGAGCGGTGCTGGGACGGACCCGTGCACATGTACGAGTTCCAGCCGGTCCGCGGCAAGCGGGGGTACCTGTACGACTTCGTCTACGCCATGGCCGCCTACGGGAAGGTGTTCCTCACGCCGGGCTGCGACACCCCGCCGCCCCAGTGGCTGCAGTCGCCGATCGAGCGCGTCAAGCGCTGACGCCGCCATAAGGGCCGCGCTCGCGTACGTACCGATGGGGTAGGGGACACGGATCCGGGGCGGTGCGGCCGTGGCTACCGTGGCGGCGTGAGCACCCTCTTGGTCACCGGCGGCGCCGGCTTCATCGGATCGAACTTCGTGCACCTCCTCGTGGAGCGCACCGAGCACCGCGTGGTCGTCCTGGACAAGCTGACCTATGCCGGCAGCTACGCGTCCCTGGCGGACCTGCCGCCGGATCGCGTCTGCTTCGTGCGGGGGGACATCTGCGACGCGTCGCTCGTCAACGACCTCGTGGCCGTGGCGGATGCCATCGTGCACTTCGCCGCGGAGTCCCACAATGACAACTCGCTGGCCAATCCGCGGCCGTTCGTCGAGACCAACATCGTGGGGACGTACACCCTGCTGGAGGCGGCGCGGAAGCATGGCACCCGATTCCACCACGTCTCCACGGACGAGGTCTACGGGGACCTCGAGCTAGACGATCCGGAGCGCTTCACCGAGACGACGCCGTACCACCCCTCGAGCCCGTACTCCTCCACGAAGGCGGGATCCGACCTCCTCGTGCGCGCGTGGGTGCGGTCCTTCGGCCTGCGGGCCACGATCTCCAACTGTTCCAACAACTATGGGCCGTACCAGCACGTGGAGAAGTTCATCCCGCGCCAGATCACCAACGTCATCGACGGCGTGCGCCCCCGGCTCTATGGCCGCGGGCTCAACGTCCGGGACTGGATCCATACCGAGGACCACTCCGCTGCCGTGCTGACCATCCTGGAGCGCGGTGCGGTGGGGGAGACCTACCTCATCGGCGCGGACGGGGAGCGGAGCAACCGGGACGTGGTCCGGACCATCCTGGAGATCATGGGCGAGCCGGCCGATGCCTACGAGCACGTGGCCGACCGCCCCGGCCACGACCTGCGCTATGCCATCGACTCCACCAAGCTGCGCACCGAGCTCGGCTGGGCGCCGCAATACCCCGACTTCCGGGCAGGCCTGGAGGCCACCGTGCGCTGGTACCGCGATAATGAGCCGTGGTGGCGACCGCAGAAGGCGGCCGCCGAGGCCAAGTACGCCAGGACGGGACACTGATGGCAGAAGCAGCGGCGGAGACGTCACCCCTGAAGTACGCGAAACCGCTGGCCGCCCACGCCACGCCCATCCCGGGGCTCACGCTCTTCGACCTGCCCGTCCACGGGGACAACCGGGGCTGGTTCAAGGAGAACTGGCAGCGGCAGAAGATGACCGAGCTGGGCCTGCCGGACTTCGGCCCGGTGCAGAACAACATCTCCTTCAACGCCGCCCGGGGCACCACGCGCGGCTTCCACGCCGAGCCCTGGGACAAGTACATCTCCGTGGCCACCGGCTCCGTCTTCGGCGCGTGGGTGGACCTGCGGGCAGGCAGCACCTTCGGCCGGGTGTTCACGGCGGTCATCGACCCGTCCGTCGCGATCTTCGTCCCCCGCGGCGTGGGCAACGCCTTCCAGAGCCTGGAGGAGGACACGGCCTACACCTACCTCGTCAACGACCACTGGTCGGCCGAGGCACAGGCCAAGTCCACGTTCCTCAACCTCGCGGACGAGACCGTGGCCATCGACTGGCCCATCGCCCTGGAGGAGGCGGAGGTCTCCGCCAAGGACCGCACCCACCCCCGGCTGCCCGCGGTGACCCCCATGGCTCCGGCGTCCACCCTGATCCTGGGATCCACCGGCCAGCTCGGCCGGGAACTGGCCCGCCGGCTCGCCGACCGGCCGGGGGTCGAGCTGCTCGGACGGGACCGCTTCGACCTGGCCGACCCGGCCGCCGTCGGCTCCATCGACTGGACCGGCGTCACCACCGTGGTGAACGCCGCCGCCTACACCGCCGTGGACGAGGCGGAGACGCCCGAGGGCGCCCGGGCGGCCTGGGCGGCGAACGCCGAGGGCATCGCCCGCCTCGCCTCGGCGTGCGCCCAGCACAACGTGACCCTCTTCCACGTCTCCACCGACTACGTCTTCGACGGCACGAAGGACGCGCCGTACACGGAGGCGGATGCCCTGTGCCCGGTCAACACGTACGGCACGTCCAAGGCCGCCGGTGACGTCGCCGTCGGGGTGGTGCCCAAGCACTACGTGCTCCGCACCTCCTGGGTGGTCGGGGAGGGGAAGAATTTCGTGCGCACCATGCGCTCCCTGGCCGAGCGCGGGGTGAGGCCCACCGTGGTGGACGACCAGGTCGGCCGGCTGACGTTCACGGAGGACCTGGTGGACGCCATCATCCACCTGCGCACCACGGGCGCCCCCTACGGCACCTACAACGTGACCAACGGCGGGCAGCCTGGATCGTGGGCGGACATCGCCCGGCGGGTCTTCGAGCACGCCGGACGGCCGGCGTCGGACGTTGCCGGCACGACCACGGGCGTGTACTTCGCCGGCACGGCGGCGGCCCCCCGGCCTCTCTACTCCGTCCTCGATCTCTCCAAGCTCGAGGCGACCGGATTCACGCCCCGGGACCAGTGGAAGGCACTCGATGCCTATCTCGAGGCGGGCGCCTCGGCAGGGGTCTAACGGCCGGCCGGTCCCGACGGGGCAGTGGCTAGGATGGCCAGATGATCATCGGCATCGGAGTGGACGTGGTCCAGGTCAGCCGCTTCCAGGAGCAGCTCGCCAAGGCCCCCGGGCTGCGCGAGCGACTGTTCACCCCGGCCGAGCGCCAGCTGAACCTGCGCTCCCTGGCCGCGCGCTTCGCCGCGAAGGAGGCCATCGCCAAGGCCCTCGGCGCGCCGGCTGGCATGAACTGGCAGCACTGCCAGATCGACGTGGACGCCGCCGGCGCCCCGCACGTGGTGGCCACCGGCACCGTGGCGGACGTGGCGGACGCCAAGGGCGTGAAGAGGTGGCACCTGTCCCTGAGCCATGATGGTGACGTGGCCACCGCCATGGTCGTGGCCGAGGGCTGATCCACAGCAGACCGGGAGAGGCGCCATGATCCATGCCTATACGGGCTCCGCCGTCCGGGCCGCGGAGAAGCCCCTGCTCGAGGCCGGACAGGGCGAGGAGTTGATGCGTCGTGCCGCGTGGGGGTTGGCGGCCGTGGTCCTGCGCGAGCTGCGCGCCCGCGGACCCGTCGCCGGATCCACCGTGGCCGCCCTCGTGGGCACCGGGAACAACGGCGGGGACGCCCTCTGGGCGCTGAGCTTCCTGCGGCGCCGGGGCGTGGATGCGGTGGCCGTGCCGATGGGGGAGAGAATGCACGAGGTCGGCCGCATCGCATTGCTGCGGGCCGGCGGCCGGGTGGCCGAGCGGGTTCCCCCGCGGACGACCCTGCTGATCGACGGGGTGTTGGGCACCGGCGCCCGCGGGGGATGGGACCCCCCGGCCATCCCCGAGGGCCTGGCAGTGGTCGCGTGTGACCTGCCCTCCGGCGTGGACGCGGACACGGGCCACGTGGCCCGGGGCGTCATCCCCGCGGACGTGACCGTCACCTTCGGCGCCCTCAAGACCGGCTTGCTCGTCGGCGCCGGGGCGCATGCCGCCGGCCGGGTGGAGCTCGTGGACATCGGACTGGGGCCGTACCTCGGCGAACCGGACGTCTCCTCCCTGCAGGCCGAGGAGGCGCTCGCCGTCTTCGGGCCGCCTGTCTGGAACGCCCACAAGTACAGCCGCGGCGTGCTGGGGGTGTGCGCCGGTTCCGAGCAGTACCCGGGTGCCGCAGTGCTCGTGTGCGCGGCGGCCGTGGCTTCCGGCCTGGGCATGGTGCAGTTCGCCGGTCCTGCCGCCGTGCGCGACCACGTCCTCTCCTCCTTGCCCGAAGTCGTCGTTGGTGAGGGAACCCAGGGCAAGGCCCGGGCGTGGGTCGCAGGTCCCGGGCTGGGATCGGGCGAGGATGCTGGGAAGCGGCTGTCCGAGGTTGTCGACACGTGCGTTGAAGGCTCCCTACCGCTCGTCCTGGACGCCTCCGCCCTGGACCTGGTCACCTTGGGAGACCTCAAGCGACTGAGGTCGGCCGGCTGCCCTGTCGTGGTGACTCCCCATCAGGGGGAACTTGTCCGCCTCACGGAGCGCCTGGTGAAGCCGTCTGCTGCACCTGGAAGTGCCGTCGCGCCTGCGCCCTTCGAGGAGGTCGCCCGGAAGGACCCCGTCGCAGCGGCCAGGTTTGCCGCTCGTTCACTGGACGCTCTCGTACTCTTGAAGGGGCCGACGACGGTATGCGCCTCGTCTGACGGCGCCGTCTTCGTCCAGAACGAGGGGGGTCCCGAATTGGCCACCGCCGGATCCGGTGACTGTCTCGCGGGACTCGTGGGGTCGGCGGTTGCGCGAGTTCGGCGGCCAGAGGTCACTCATGAATTGCGGCGCGTTGCCGCAGCCTCGTGGCTTCACGGTGAAGCAGGCAAGCGGGCAGTCGTTTCCGGACCTTTCGGTGCATCTTCCCTCATTGGTGCCGTTCGCAAGACCTTAGCGCTAGGACCTTAGTCGCGTGGATGATTTTTCTGACGCGTCTGAATTCGGCGTGCATTCTGAGAGAGCTTCGCGACTAACGGGGTCGCGGAACGTGCTGCGCGCTCACACCGATGCCGGGACACGAGCCTTTCCGTGGTGCCGCGTAATCGCTTGCCAACTTGTCTTCCTGAAATTTCTCCCTCCGCCCGGGGCGACCCTGCACCGACCCTTGGTCGGATGCCGTGACTATGGAGGGAGGAGACAGCTTGCCGACGAAGATCCAGGAGCAAACCGACCCGCTGGTGGCTTGGCTGGCATTGGGCGGACTCGATGAGTATCTCCACGCGAACCGTGGACCGCCAGTCCGTCGGAGAGTCGCTTTGCCTCATCAGGACCGCGATGCACGGGCGATGGAAGATAACCGCGCAACTGCCGCGCCCTTGTCTTCAGAGGCCGGGGACTCGGGTGTACCAGTTGATGGGTCAGCTTGGGACTGCGGGCCTGAGCGGATCCATGGAGCGTGCACACCACCGCGCTCCAGAGGGCTCTATAGCTGCGTAATCGGAGCACGATGGCTGGTACATCAGGGCGAGGGCAGGCCGCTTTGGAGTAGCGCCTCCTTCGCTAATTCCTGGGTGGTTGAGGGCATCGCCGCCTCATTGGATCGGTCACGAGGCCTGCGACAACGCGTTGCCCGAGTCGACGATAGGGATGTTCAAGCATCAAGCTATCCGAGACGTGCGCATTCGGGACTGTTGCGTAGCGTTGACGACGTCGAGCGAGTCTTGACCTGCTGCATCAAGTAATGGACCTATACACGGGCACCCACCCGCGTACGGCCCCGCTGGGCGAACGCACTTCAAGCTTGCCGATGAGTCGTCCAAGGGTATGAGCAGTTGCATAGTTGCCTACAATCTCCTCGCATACCGATGTTGACGAGGTGTTGGCTTTGACGGTCGCCGTGGACGAGGCGAGTCTCGTTTTGTCGTGCTTGACGATGTTGCTGATTACGTTATTCGTGCTCTTGATGTCTTCTTGTACGCCGCGTAGCGCGACCTTTATTCCGGCTGATGCCGGGTTGACGAGTTCATTGTCGGTGACGGCGGAACTGCTTACCCTGTCGAGGTAGATCTGAACCAGTGTGGTAAGGGATGAGGCGTTATACCCGTTAGAGACAAGATTTCCGCTGATTTTCGCGTTGATCTGATTAGCCACATAAATTCCGTGGTTTTTGTGGACCGCCGATACTCGATTGCCGACGACCATGTTGTCACTTCCCAGATAGGTTGAAGACGCGGTGGTCAGCAGGATAACTCCGGCAGATGCCTGTCCGCCCCCAACGCACAGGTTGCCTTCAATCACGTTGTCCGTGCATTCTCTCGCGCCGACTCCTACCCTGATGGCCGGCCGGCCGGAGCCTTTGAGGACGAGAACATTTCCCTTGATAATGTTCCGCGATACGACGGTTCCAGAGAGCGCGTCCAGTCCAATACCGCTGTTCGTTGCGGTCGAGTCTCCGAAGATGGTGTTGCCTTCCACGACGCATCCCACGGCGTCGCGAATGCTAAGACCTGTCATGTCGAAGCTTCCCCCCGTGCCTGTCGTATAGAGGGTGTTGCCGGAGATCACGTGGGCTGCGCCCGTGATCACCACGGGCACTTGGCATTTAGAGAACGCATTGCCGCTGATGACGTTTCCAACGCCACTCTGGGAGTAGATGCCGTGGTTGTAGCAGCCATAGAAACTGTTCCCAGTGATGGTGTATCCAGTGCCCCTCCCGGAACCATAGTTTGCTACTGAAAGTCCCTGGACGCACCCGCTGATGTGGTTGTTGGAGACGATGCCCGCGCCGCCCATGCCTTGCGCGGTGGGATCGAGTGCGATACCTAGGTGCGCGGTTTCCACGCCAGTCCACTGGGCGGCGGGGTAGTTGCCGACGATCCGGCAGTCGGTGATATTGACCGCGTCGGCTCGAACTCCGATGCCTACCTTATGGATGTTCTCCAGGGTGACACCCCGGATGGTGGCGTTATTGGCAGTAGTCTCCTTGACATGGACCATCGCGTAGGTCCAGGAAGTGTTTCTTCCGTTCCAAGCAGCGGGGCCTTTGATTTTGCCGCCCTCAATGGTGACATTTGCCGCGTTTATGGTGATGCCGTCGCTGCCGGCGTCGATTTTATTTAGGACTGCCCCGGGGGCAAGGCGCAGGCGGATGTTAGCTCGATTGATGGTGACGGTGGTGAAGTCCACAATGCCACGAATTTCGACATCCCGGCCTACTGGCAAATCATCGAGGAATGCCTGCAAAGCCACTGTTTGGTCCCCTTCAGTGGCCCTGTAAACGGCGGGCGTGACTTCCGCGCTGACCTCGTTCAAAGCAGACCGCGTCTTGGTGCGTTCGTCTTGGATCTTCGTGGCGATCTGCTCGTCGTCCACGTCGCCGGCGCTCGGCTGGAGATTCGCGCCCAGGGACGTGACGGCGGCGGCCATGGCGAAGAGCGCCGCCCGTCGGTTCGTCACCATGCCGTTGATGTTGACCATGGTTCTTCCTCATGCTCCGGTAGTCCAGAAGTGCCTTCTTGGCGAAGAACCTAGGAGCAATGGCAGCTTCGGAAACGCGAAAGCGATACTCGTCCACCTCTCACTCATTTGCCGCCTGACGTGGGACGTCCCTCATGAGTAGAGGTGGTGGGAATCTCCGGCGGACCACGTGGTCGCAGCAGGTGTCATCACGTGAGCCGGCCTCCGCATCCAGGGCAGCGGAAGGCGGCCGCTGGCATCGGGCGGCCGCTCAGGAGATCACTCAGGACGCCGCGCGGAGCCGCAGCTCCGGCACCTTCGACTCCCGCTCCAGCAGGTCGAGCAGGTAGGCGCCGTAGCCGCTCTTGACCAGGGGCTCGGCCACGCGGCGCAGGTCGTCGTCGGAGAGGAAGCCTCGGCGCCAGGCGACCTCCTCGGGGGCGGAGACCTTCAGGCCCTGGCGCTTCTCGAGGGTGCGGATGAAGTCCGAGGCGTCGATGAGGTCCTCGAAGGTCCCGGTGTCCAGCCACGCGGTGCCGCGGGGCAGGATGGAGACCTGCAGCCGGCCCTGCTCCAGGTAGGTGCGGTTGACGTCCGTGATCTCCAGCTCGCCGCGGGCGGAGGGCTCCAGCCCCCGGGCGATCTCGATGACGTCGTTGTCGTAGAAGTACAGCCCGGGCACGGCGTAGTTGCTCCGGGGCTCGGCCGGCTTCTCCTCCAGGGACAGGACGCGGCCGTCGTCGTCGAACTCCCCCACGCCGTAGGCGTGGGGGTTCTTCACTCAGTAGCCGAAGACGGCCCCGCCCTCGATGTCCTGGAAGCGCTGGAGCTGGTCGCCCATGCCGGCGCCGTAGAAGAGGTTGTCCCCCAGGACCAGGGCCACGGTGTCCTGGCCGATGTGCTCCTCGCCGAGGAGGAAGGCCTGGGCCAGCCCGTCCGGGGAGGGCTGGACCGTGTAGCCGAGGTTCACCCCGAAGCGGGAGCCGTCCCCGAGCAGGCGGTGGAAGGCCTCGGCGTCGTGCGGGGTGGTGATGACGAGGATGTCCCGGATGCCCGCGAGGATCAGCGTGGAGAGCGGGTAGTAGATCATCGGCTTGTCGTAGACGGGGACCAGCTGCTTGCTCACGCCCAGGGTGATCGGATGCAGGCGCGAACCGGTGCCCCCGGCCAGGATGATGCCCTTCATGGTCCCGAAGCTACGGAGGCCGCGCCGGATCCGGAACGGGGGGGCACACCCGTCCGCCACGGGGGCGCGGCCCCCGGGTCCGCGCAGGGCACGTAACGGTTACCTGATCGTGATGAAATACCTTGTCTGACAAGGTTTTATTCGTATACTTACTAATGACCGGTCCGGCGTCATCCCCGACGCCCCGACCGCCTCCCGGCGGCGCCGCATCCCCGCGCGCCGTCTCCCGCACCGTCCCCCTGGAGCCGTCTCATGACCCAGCACACCCCCCATCTCCGTTACCGTTCGCGCTACGCCCGGAACGGCTCCGCCACCACCGGACTCCAGGTCGCCGCGATCGCCCTGGTGGTCTGCGTGCTCGGCGTCCTCGCCATGGTGCTGCTCAGCAACCCGTAGGCCGCGCTGCCGCGTGGCGCGGCGGTGCGGGTGGAACAATGGAACGCATCATGTCTTCCGTCAGTGACGCCCTCGCCGCCGCCCACCACGACCCCGCCCGGCACCCCGCCGGCGGCCCGGACGGCCGCCGCGCCGCCGTCCCCGGCGGCCGCCACCACTCCCGTCCCGACCACCGCCCGGCGGGACCGTCCCTGCCGGCGGAGCGCGCCGCCGTCGTGGACCTCGCGGCCATCCGGCACAACGTGGCCACGCTGCGCTCCTGGGTCCAGCCCGCCGCCCTCATGGCCGTGGTCAAGGCCGACGGCTACGGGCACGGGGCCGTGCCCGTGGCCCGCGCGGCCGTGGAGGCCGGCGCCACGTGGCTGGGCACCGCGCACGTGGCCGAGGCGCTCGAGCTGCGCGAGGCCGGGATCAGCGCTCCCCTCCTGGCCTGGCTGCACACCCGCGCCACCCCGTTCGGGCGGGCGATCGAGGAGAACGTGGACCTCGGCGTCTCCGGCTGGGAGCTCGAGCCGATCGCCGAGGCCGCCCAGCGCCTCGAGCGCCCCGCCCAGGTGCACCTCAAGGTGGACACCGGACTGGGCCGCAACGGCGCCACGCTCGCCGACTGGCCCCACGTGGTCCGGCGCGCCCACGAGCTGCAGGAGGCCGGGCTGATCCACGTCATCGGCATCTTCTCCCACCTGGCCGTGGCGGACGAGGAGGAGCGCGGCGGCGAGACCGACGAGCAGCTCGAGCACTTCCACGCCGCCGTGGAGGCCGCGCGCGCCGCCGGGCTGAACCCCGAGGTCCGGCACATCGCCAACACCCCCGGCATCCTCAGCCGCCCGGATGCCCACCTGGACCTGGTGCGCGCCGGCCTGGGCATCTACGGGCTCTCCCCGTTCACCGGCCGGGCCGCCGCGGACTTCGGGCTGCGCCCGGCCATGAGCGTCACCACCACGGTGGCCAACAACAAGGCGGTCGAGGCCGGGCAGGGCGTCTCCTACGGCTACCGGTACCACACGAGCGCCCCCACCCGGCTGGCCCTCGTGCCGCTGGGCTACGGCGACGGCGTGCCGCGCACCGCGGTGGCCGCGCCCGTGGCGATCGACGGGCGCCGCTACGAGGTGGCCGGGCGGATCGCCATGGACCAGTTCGTGGTGGACCTGCACACCGAGGACGGGGCCGTGGCCCCCGTGGGCTCCTCCGTGGAGCTGTTCGGGCCGGCCTCCGGGATCGCCGCCGACGAGTGGGCCGCGGCCGCCGGGACGATCAACTACGAGGTGGTCACCCGGATCGGGGCGCGCGTGCCGCGCATCCACGTGGACACGGACCCGGGCAACGCCGCCGGCGCGCCCACGGGGGAGAGCCGGTGAGGCCCGTGCACGTGCCGGCGCCCGAGCCGGTGGCCCGGCTCGAGGTGACCCTCGACGGCGCCGCGGCCACCCAGGGGTGGGCCCGGCGGCTGGCGGGGGTGCTGCGGGCCGGCGACGTGCTCATCCTGACCGGGGAGCTCGGCGCCGGCAAGACGACGTTCACGCAGGGGCTCGGCGCGGGCCTGGGCGTGCGCGAGGGCATCATCTCCCCGACGTTCGTGCTCTCCCGCATCCACCCCGCCCTCGCCGAGGGCCCGGACCTGGTGCACGTGGACGCCTACCGCCTGGGCTCCGCCGGGGAGTTGCTGGACCTGGACCTGGACGCCACCGCCGACCGCTCGGTGACCGTGGTGGAGTGGGGCCGGGGGATGGCCGAGGCCCTCGCCGGCTGGCCGGACGACCCGGACGCCTCGTGGCTGGACCTCGAGCTCGTGCGGGCGCAGGGTGCCGGGACGAGCGGGGGCGCCGGGGTCCGCGCGGACGCCGAGGCCGGGACGATCCTCACCGACTTCTCCGACGAGGACGGGGCGGGCCAGGACGAGCTGCGCGCCGCCCACGTGGTGGCCTACGGGCCGCGCTGGGAGGGCGTGGAACTGCCCGCCTGACCCCGCGCGCGCCGCGCACCGGGCCCCCGTGGGCCGGCCCATGCCGGTCAGCGCAGCGCGTCCGGCGCCTGCCGGGAGATGGGCGGCAGCCGGACGGCCACGACGGCGGCCCGCCCGCCGGCCACGGCCTCCAGCCCCCGGCGCAGGGCCGGCTCCAGGTCGGCGTGCCGAGCCACGGTGGCACCCCAGGCGCCGCCCGCGGCCGAGGCGATCCCGGGCAGGTCGGCGGTCTGCCCCAGGTTCACGAAGGCCCGGTCCGTGGCGTCGGCCACCCCGCCGGGATGCTGGCGGACGAGGTTGCGCTGGGTCGCGCGCCACCCGCCGTTGTCCAGCACCACGGTCAGCGTGGGCAGCCCGTAGCGACCGGCCACCCACGCGGCGGATGCCGGCTCGCCCAGCAGGTACGTGCCGTCACCCACCACCGCGACCACCGGGCGATCGCCGGCGGCCAGCCTCACCCCGAGGGCGCCGCCGCCGAACCAGCCCAGCGAGGTGCCCCGGTTGCCGAACAGCGTGCCCGCCCGCGTCCGGGGCAGGTGCCGCCAGACCGCGGGCGCCTCCGTGATGGCCTCGTTGATGACCACGGCCTCCGGCGGCAACAGCTCGGCCAGGGCGCCGGCCACCGTGGCCGCCGTCAGGCGCTCCCCGGAGCGGTCCTCGCGCAGCTGCCGCCGCCACTCCTCCCGGGTCTGCCCATGGAGGCGCTCGGCGGCCTCGACGCGCTCCGCCCGTCGGTCCGGGTCCGGCCCCCGTCCCGAGTGGAGCGCGGCGGCCGCGGCGAGGAGCTGGCGCAGGAACGTGGCGGCGTCGGCGCGCACCACGTGCGTGGCCGGGTAGTACCAGAGGGGGATGGACTCCTGCAGCGGGTCCTCGTTGACCACGGCCACCGTGGCCCCGGGCCGCGGCGAGACCGCGGTGTGCAGCCACGGGGCATCCGTCTGCAGCGCGATGATGACGTCCGCCTCCGCCACGAGCGGCCGCGGATCGTCCCCGGCGTGCAGGGGATGGTCGGCCGGCAGGGACACGTGCTCGGCGTACGGCTCCACCACCGCCAGGCCCAGCCGCTCGGCGGCCTCCGCCAGTGCCCCGACGGCGTCCCGGTCCCGGCCCGCGTACGAGGTCACGACGACGGCCGACCGGGCGGCGTCCACGGCCTCGGCCAGGGCCTCCACCGTGCCCGGCGGGGCCGGGCACGGGGCGAGGGGCGGCCAGTCCCCGTGGGCCGTGGTGTCCGGCCGCGGCGCGGTCTCGGCGAGCACCTCCCGTGCCGCCGTGAGGTACACCGGCCCGCGCGGGGCGCTGAGGGCGAGCTGCAGGCCCCGGCGGACCACCTGGGGGACATTGCGGGCGGTCCGCAGGTCATAGCTCCACTTGACGTACTGGCGCACGAGGGCGTGCTGGTCGGGCACGTCCTGCAGGTGGTTGACGTGGGTGGTCCGGCTGCCGGGCAGTTCCCCCTCCAGCGTGTAGGGCGTCAGCCCGGCGAACACGAGCACCGGGACCCGGGACCGGTGGGCGTTGTGCACCATGCCGCCCAGGTTCGCCGTCCCCACGTCCGTGTGCACCAGCACCGCCGTGGGCTCCCCGGTGGCGGCCGAGTAGCCGTGCGCGGCGCCCAGCGCCGTGGCCTCGTGGGGGCACAGGACCACCCGCGGGGCGTCCTCGCCGCGCTCGCGGTCCTCGGCCAGCGCCTCGATGAGGGCCGGGTGGTCGCTGCCGAGGTTGGCGAAGGCGTAGCGCACCCCCGCCTCGCGCAACGCCTCCACGAGGAGCCGGGCCGCCGTGGCCTCCTCCGCGGGCGGAGCCCCCGCGGCGGGCGGATCCTCCTCAGCGGGCGGGGCCACGGTGCCCCTGGAAGTCGGTGGAGTGGAACTGCAGGTACTCCTCGATCCCGTGGGGCGAGCCCTCCCAGCCGATGCCGCTGCGCTTCCAGCCGCCGAACGGGATCCGGGCGGTGCCGGTGGGGGAGAACAGGTGGCTGTTGACGATCGTCATGCCCGCCTCGATCCGCGAGGAGACCTGCTGGGCGCGGTCCGGGTCGGCCGTCCACACGGAGGAGCACAGGCCGTACTCCGTGTCGTTGGCCATCCGGACCGCCTCGTCCAGGTCGTCGTAGGCGACGACGGGCAGGACGGGGCCGAACTGCTCCTGGCGCACCAGCTCGTCGCCGTGCTCGGCGTCCAGGACGAGCGTGGGGCGGTGGAAGTGGCCGCCGGACCAGCCCTCCGGGTCCAGCACCGTGCCGAGTTCCCGCACGTCCCGGCCGGCCTCGCGGGCCCCCGCCACGAGCGCGGCCACCTTCTCCAGCTGGCCGGCGTTGTTCAGCGGCCCCATCCCGGCCCGTGGGTCCAGGGGATCCCCGACGGCGATGCGGTCCACGCTCTCCACCAGCCGGGCCCGGAACTCCTCGGCGAGCCGGCGCGGGACGTAGACCCGCTTGGCGGCGAAGCACACCTGGCCGGCCCGCCGGAAGGCCGAGGCCACGATCCCGTCCGCGGCGCCGGGGAGGTCGGCGTCGTCGAGGACGAGCGCCGGGTCGTTGCCGCCGAGCTCGAGGTGCACCCCCGTGAGGTTGGCGGCGGCCTGGCGCAGGATGTGGTGGGCGGTCTCGCCGCCGCCGGTGAAGGAGACCTTGCGGACCCGCGGGTGCCCGACCAGGGCGGCCCCGGTCTCCCCGCCGCCGTTGAGCACGTTGACGACGCCGGCCGGCAGCACCCCGGCGGCGATGCGCCCGATGGTGCTGGCGCCCAGCGGCGCCAGGGGGGAGGGCTTGAGCACGATGGCGTTGCCGGCGGCCAGCGCCGGGGCGATCTTGTTGGCGGTCAGCAGCAGGGGCGCGTTCCACGGGACGATGCACCCGACCACGCCGAAGGGGCGACGCTCCACGCGCACCCGCTCGCCGGCGTCGCCGTGGTGCTCCTCCGGGGCGAGCCGTTCGGCGAGGTAGGTGCCGACCGCGCGCCAGGCCCCGGCGGCCCCCTGGAGCTCGCGCCGGATGATCGCCCGGGCACTGCCGTTCTCCCGCGCGGTGAGGTCGGCCAGGTCCTCGGCGACCGCGTCGATCCGGTCCGCGATCTCGGCGAAGAGGGCCAGCCGCTCCTCCACGGGCGTGGCCTCCCAGCCCGGCTGGGCGCGCTCGGCGGCGGCGACGGCCGCGTCCACGTCCGCCGCCGTCCCGACGGCCACGGTGCCGACGGTCTCGGCGGTCCGGGCGGGGTTGGACACGGTGATGACCTCCGCGCGCGGGACGTCCCGGCCGTCGATGAACAGGCCGAGCCGGTGGTCGAGGGTCGTCTGGTCGGCGGTGGTCATGGGCGCTCTCCCTTGGGCATCACGAGGGCCAGCAGGTGCTGCCGCAGCTCGACGAACGCCGTGCTGGCCCGGGTCTCGGACTGGGTCCGCTCGGGACCGAGCGGGACGTCGACGATCTCCCGGACCACGCTCGGGCTGGCCGAGAGCACGACGATCCGGTCGCTGAGGTAGATGGCCTCGTCGATGTCATGGGTCACGAGGACCACCGTCACGCCCAGGTCCCGCCGGACGCGCAGGATGAGGTCCTCGAGGTCGAAGCGCGTCTGGGCGTCCACCGAGGCGAACGGCTCGTCCATGAGCAGCAGCTCGGGGCGGTAGGACAGGGCGCGCGCGATCGCCACGCGCTGCTGCATGCCGCCGGACAGCTCCCAGGGATACTGGCGCTCCACGTGACCGAGTCCGACGGCGGCCAGCACCTCGGCCACGCGCGTCGCGCGCGCGGCCTTGGGCACCCCGCGGGCGGCGAGCGGCAGGGCGACGTTCCGGCCGTTGGTGAACCACGGGTAGAGCGAGCGGCCGTAGTCCTGGAAGACCAGGCCGAGCTTCTGGGGGACGTCCGAGAGCACCTGGCCCTCGAACACCGTGGACCCGCGCGAGGGCGCCGCGAGACCGGCGATCGCCCGCAGCAGGGTGGTCTTGCCGGCGCCGCTGGGCCCCACGACGCAGACGAACTCGCCCTTCTCCACGGTGAAGGAGATGTCCCGGATCGCCGTGACCTCGTGGTCGGTGCCGGCGTTGAACGTCTTCTGGATGCCCCGGACCTCCAGGATGGGGCCCGGGGGTGCGGCGCCTGCGGCGGCGGGGACCGGGTGGTCACTGGTGGTCGACGACATGTCGTGTCCTTTCACGGGGCCGGGGGTCACGAGGCCAGCGCGCGCGAGCGGTAGTGCCACCGGAGGACCCGGCGCTCGATCGCGACGAAGAGGTAGTTGAGCAGCGTCCCGATCAGCGCCAGGACGAGGATCCCGGTCCACATCTTGAGGATGGCGAACTCGGCCTGGGCCTGGAGGATGAAGTACCCGATCCCGGAGCGTGCGGCCACCATCTCGCTGACGACCATGAGGATGATGGCCACCGTCAGGCTGGCCCGCAGGCCGGCGACGATCTGCGGCGAGGCGCCCGGCAGCACCAGCTGGAAGTAGCTGCGCCAGCCGCCCAGGCGCAGCGCCCGGGCCGTGTCGAACTTCACCGCGTCCACGCCGCGCATGCCGTCGAGGGTGTTCAGCAGGGTGGGCCAGATCGAGCCGAGGGTGATCAGGGCGATCTGCCGGACGTCCCCGATGCCGAACAGGGCGATCATGGCCGGCAGCAGCGCGGGGGAGGGGAGGACGTAGAGGAAGTAGATGATCGGGTTCGAGGCCGTGCGGACGGCCCGCCACCGCCACATCAGGGACCCGGCCACGATCCCGACCAGGGTGCCGGCCAGGTAGCCCAGGAAGAGGTTCCGCAGGCTGGTGACGGCGTTGACCCAGGCCCCGTACCTGATCCACTGGTTCCACGTCTCCTCGACGATGGCGGACAGCGGCGGGAAGAACGGGGAGGTGCTGTTCTCGCTGGCGAACCACCAGGCCACCAGGAGGAGCACGGGCAGCCAGGCCATGGCGGCCGCGCTGCGCCAGCCGGTCCGGGCCCGGCCCGGGGACCGCCCCCGTGCCGGGGAGGGGATGTAGGCGCCGGTGACGCGACTCATCAGGCCCCACCCGCCCCGGACTGCCGGATGCCGCGCTGGGACTCGTGCCAGTGCATGAGCCTGCGCTCCATGAGGAAGAACGCGCCGGTGAGGACCAGGCCGAGCAGGCCGGCCACCAGGATGTACGCGTACATCCGGGGATAGGCCTCGAAGCCGACGTTCTGCGCCAGCAGGATCTGCCGGCCGATCCCGTCCGCGCCCCCGACGATCTCGGCCACGATGGCCAGGATCAGGGCCTGCGCCGAGGCGATCCGCATGCCGGTGACGATGAACGGCGAGGCGCTCGGGATGCTGACGGCCAGGAAGCGGCGGACGCCCCGGACGCCCAGGGTGCGGGCGGTGTCCCGGACCAGCGGGTCGATGGCGCGCACGCCGTAGATCACCTGGATGGTGAAGGGCCAGAAGGCCGCGAAGAAGATCAGGAACACCTTCATCGGCAGGGTGGAGCCCACGACGAGGATCACCAGCGGCAGGATGGCGATCGCCGGGATGGCCTTGAAGATCTCGATGACCTGCGAGGTGCTGAGCCGGGCGAAGTCGTTCACCCCGAGCAGGGTGCCCACCACCAGGCCCAGGGCGACGGTGACGGCCATGCCCAGCGCCCAGGCCACGAGGGTGGCCCCGACCGAGTCCCACAACCGGTCGTCGCCGAGTTCCGAGGCCAGGGCGGCCATCGAGTCCGTCATCGTGGGGAAGTCCGAGCGGCCGACCATCCCGGAGGCGGTGACCAGTTGCCACAGCCCCAGGACCACCGCGACGCTCAGCACCGGTAGGCCCCAGGACATCCACCGGCTGGTCCCGGAGGAGCGCCCCGGTCGCCGCGTCCGTCCGGACCGTCCGGCGGAGCGGGCGGAGCGCGCGGGGGCGGGCCCCGGCACCCCGTGCGGGGTGCCGGGGCCGTCGTCGCCCCCACGGCCGGGCGCCGCCGCGTCGTACGGCTGACGGGGGCGCATGGTGGCGGTCACTGCTCGAGGGCGCCCGGCCAGACGAGCGTCTCCAGGTCGAGGTCCTGTACCTTGTCCTGGACGGTCGGGTCGTCGCTGTACTTGACCAGGCTCTCGACCGTCTTCTCGAAGGCGTCCATGTTCACGGGCGGCTTGCCGCCCACGTTCCACCGGGCGTTCTCGGCCTGCTGCTCGCTGAAGTCCAGCCCCTCGACCAGGGACATGTTGGCCGCCTCCGGATCCTCGTTGGCGGCCTCGATGGACTCGACCATCGCGGCGTTGAAGGCGGCCACGGTGTTCGGGTTCTGGTCGATGAACTGCTGGGAGGTGTTGAAGAAGGTGGTGGCCGTGTTCGCGTACAGCGCCCGGTTGTTGTAGGCCAGGGTCTTGCCGCCGGCCTCGAGGGCCTGGCCGGCGAAGGGCCACTGCAGCACGGCGGCGTCCACGTCTCCGGCCTCCAGTGCCGCCGGCATCTGCGGGAACGGCAGCTGGACGAGCTCGATCGAGCGGGGGTCGATCCCGGCCTGGTCGGCCAGGGCCCGCAGGGTCAGGGTGTTGTGCGAGGACAGGCCCACCGTGGCCACGCGCTTGCCCTCCAGCTCGGCGATCTCGGTGATCCCGGACTCCGCCGAGGCGATGGTGGTGGTGCCCTCGTCGTCCTCCTGGATCTGCCCCTCGATGGTGGACACGGTGCGGATGGGCACGCCATTGGCGTTGGCCGTCACCACGTGGACCACGGTGGCGAAGCCGAAGTCGTAGGTCCCCGAGGCGATGCCGGAGATGATCGCGGCGATGTCCGTCTGGGGGACGACCTCCAGCTCCAGTCCGTGCTCCTCGAAGATGCCCTCCTGGATGCCGTAGAAGAACGGGGCGAACTGGGTCGAGGGGTTGATGGCCACGGTGAGGTCGGTCTTCTCCGGCTCTCCGGTGGCCTCGCCACCGCCGGCCGTGCCGGTCTCCCCGCTCGGGCTGGTCTCCCCACCGGGGCTGGCGTCGCCGCCTCCGCCCCCTCCGCTGCCGCCCCCGCCGCCGCAGGCGGCCAGGGCGAACAGGGCCAGGACGGCGGTGACCAGCAGGGCGAGCCAGCGGGGTCTGCGGGTGTTCATGATGGGCCTCGATTCGGTGCCGGGGTGGGTGATGCGTGCGGTGGGGACGCCCCGGGGATAGGGCGGTCCCCGGGTGGTCCTCAGTCCGGCAGGCCGAGCAGCCGGGCGACGTTGCCGTGGTAGATGGCCTCGCGGTCGGCGTCCTCGAGGATGTCCATCTCCTCGAGGTTCGCGATGGTCGAGCGGATGTACCCGGGACCCTTCTCGGGGTCGAAGGGGGAGTCCGAGGCGAACAGGGTGTGGTCCACCCCGAAGAACCTGATCGCCGTCCGCATCGGGTCACCGGCCCCGAAGTAGGCGGTGTCCACGTAGAACTCCTTGAAGTAGTCCAGGGGACGGCGCGTCAGGGGGTAGCCGGTGATGTCCTCCTGCTGGTCCTCCGGGGTCCGCGCGCCCAGCTGGTCCCAGCCGGGACCCACGCGTCCGGCGAAGTGCGGGATCATCGCCCCGCCGTGGTGGATGAGGATCTTGATCCCGGGCAGTCGCTCGAAGACGCCGGCGAACACGAGCCGGGACATGAAGGCCGAGAGGTCGTACTCCCAGCCCAGCGTCCACCAGATCTCGAACCTCGAGCGGTCCTCGGTCTTGTAGTCCGCCCAGCTGGAATCGCGGCACGGGTGGACCTGGATGATCTTGTTCCCGCGCTCGGCCACCGCCTGGTAGAAGGGGAAGAACCGCTCCTGGTCCATCGGCCCGCCCTGGAAGTGGGTGTAGATCTGGACCCCGTGGGCCCCCAGGTCGTCGAAGGCCCGCTGGGCCTCCTCGATCGCGGCGTCGACGTCGGCCAGCGAGACCGCCGCGACGAAGCCGGCGAAGCGGTCCGGGTGGGCCGCGACGATCTCCGCCATGCCCTCGTTGGCGATCCGCGCCAGTTCGGTGGTCCGGTCCCGGGGACCGAGGTCCTCCAGGGGCGGTGCGGCCGTGTTGATGATCTGCCGGTAGTCGGGCCCGAACTCGTCCATGATCCGCAACCGGACGTCCATGTCCACCAGGGCAGGCACGCCCGCCACCCGCTTCTGGACGTTCCGGGCCACCGGGCTGTCGTCGATGGCGAACAGCCGCTGGGCGTAGGCCGGGGGCAGCACGTGGTTGAACGCATCGATCTTCATGGACGGCCTCCACGGTGCGGTGATGTGGTGTGGGTCACAGTGAACGCCGGGGACGGAGGGGCGGCAAGGGGGTGCGCGCGGTGATTCCGCAGGAGGGAATATCCGGGGTCTGGCATCTGCCTTCCCGCCGCGGGGCCGGCGGCTCGGCGGCGGATCAGCCGCGGTACCGGTGGAGGTCCTGGCGGATCGCGGCCACGTAGGCCCGCAGGTGGACGACGGCCTCGCGGATCCGCGCGCGGTCCATGCGCTCGGTGGGCGCGGACATGGCGAGCGCCGCGATGGTGGTGCCCGTCTGGTCCTTGAGGGGCACCGCCACGGCGGTCAGGCCGGGACTGCTCTCCCCGCGGTTGACGGCGTAGCCGCGCATGATGACCAGGGAGAGCTCGTCCACCAGTTGGGTGAAGGTCCGCGTCCGGGGCGTGAGCTTGCGCAGGCCGTGGGGGTAGAGCCGCTTGAGCTCCTCGCGGCTCAGCTCCGCCAGGAGCACCTTCCCGCCCGAGGTGGCGTAGGCCGGGAGCAGGGTGCCGGTCAGCACGTGGGTCCGCACCGCCTGCGTGGTGGTCTCGAGGCCCGCCACGAAGCGGATGGACGGGCCGTTCAGCACCATGAGGTTCACGGTCTCCCCGGCCTCGCGCACCAGCCGGCGCATGTGGGGCTCGGCGACCGCCCGCAGGTCGAAGGAACTCGTGCTGCGCACGCCGATCTCGACCAGGCTCGGTCCCACCCGGTAGGTCCGGGAGACGCGGTCCTGGACCACCAGCATCCTGGCCTCCAGGGTCGTCAGCAGCCGGTGGGCCGTGGAGGGCGCGATGCCCAGGCGCCGGGCGACCTCGGTGACGCGCACCTCGCGGGACTCCTCGAAGAGCAGGAGGATCTGCGCGGCATGGTCCACCGACTGCACGATGTGCCGGGGGCCGGGATCCGGCTCGGTCATCCGATGCCGAACACCTCCTCGGCGATGCCCTGGAAGAAGGCGGCCTTCTCCTCGTCCGGGATCGGCAGGGCGTCCTGCTCCGCCACCTCCGCCGCCTCGTACTGGTAGGGGTAGTCCATGGCGTACATGACGCGGTCCCGGCCCACCACCTCGCGGGCGAACAGGATGGGCAGGGTCGCGGGCATCCCGGAGGTGGTCAGCCAGACGTGCGTGCGCAGGTACTCGGAGGGCCGCTGCTCGAGCGGACGGATCGCCTCGTACCGCCCGGAGGCCACCTGCTTGGCGTGCATGTGGTCGATGCGGTGCGCGAAGTACGGCAGGCCCTCGCCGAGGTGCCCGACGACGACGCGCAGCCCCGGGACGCGGTCGAGGGTGCCGGAGGTGATGATCCGCAACAGGTGCAGTCCCGTCTCCGCGGCGAAGCCCCAGATCGCCCCGTCCAGCCCGGCCTCCTGCCACGGCCCGACGACCGGTCCCGGGAGGGTCTGCGGGTGCAGGTAGAGCGGGACGCCGAGGTCGGCGACCTTCTCGAGGATCGGCCGGAACCGGGGATGGTCGAGGTACTGGCCCTTGACGTGCGAGTTGACCATCAGGCCCCGCAGCCCCAGCTGGTTCACCGCGCGGTCCAGCTCCTCCACCGCGGTCCCGGCGTCCTCCAGGCCCACCGAGGCCAGGCCCGTGTACCGGTCCGGGTGGTCGCGGACCGCCTCGGCCAGCCGGTCGTTCGCCAGCCGGGCCATCGCCGTCGCCGTGTCCGGATCGAGCACCTGGGTGCCGGGGGCGGTCATGGCGATCACCTGGCGCGCGATGCCCGTGGCGTCCATGGCCGCCAGGCGGTCCGGGCCGAGCGAGGTCAGGCGCTCCACCACGGTGCGGGGCTGGGGGTGGGACGAGGTCAGGAAGTACCCCATGAGCGAGGCGAAGCCCACGTCGGCCTCACCCGAGTCGAGGATCCGCCGGTACTCGGCGAAGAGCTCGGGTGGTGCCCACGCCTCCTCGGTCGCGATCCTGCGGTACGGCCGGTCCTCCAGGCCCGCTGCCGGTGCCGAGTCGCCCTCCATGGCCCGCCCCCCTTCGCCCCGACATGGTGCGGGGCACCACGTCCGTCATGGCGCCCAGTATGGCGAGGCTCCGGCACCTCGGCCATGGCCCGTCCTCTCGCGGGGCACCGGCCCCGTGGTGAACGAGTACCCGCCTCGCATCCGCCGGCACCCTCCCCGCGCCTAGGTTCTGCCGTAGGCAGGACGGCCCTGCCGCCCAGGAGACGAGGACACACGGTGGCACGAGGCAGCGAAGGCGTCGCATGGATCTGCACCTGCATCCGGGACGACCATGACCCCCGGCACGTGGCCGTCCCCGACGAGGAGTGCCCGCGGCACGGTGCCTGGGACGGGCACTACGCGTTCCCCCAGGCGAGCTGATCAGGCGAGCTGGACCCCGCGCGGGTCCCCGCCCTGGGCGTCCGCGCACTCCGGGGAGCAGAAGCCCTCGTGGCCGGCGGCGCGCGCCTCGCGGAGCATGAAGGTGTTGGGGCAGCGGAAGCCGCCGGGGCTGCGCCGTCGCGAGCAGCCGAGCTCCTGGTCGAGGGTGGCCGTGAGCAGGGACCGCAACAGGTTCATCGAGCGCAGGGGAGCCATGGCCTTGACCCTACCGTGACCTGCGCGGACACTGCGATCCGTGTCACGCCCGGACGGGAGTCGGGCCGCCGCCCTCGGGCCCGTCCCGGGGCCTATGGCTCGCGCGCCGGCTCCCCGGTGCCGTCCCGCTCCGGCTCGTCCCGGTCCGTGCGGTCCTCCCGGTCCTCCTGCGCGGTGACGGTCCCGAGCTCGGCGCCCAGGTCCTGCGACTGGCGCCGCATGCGCCAGTAGCGCAGCCGCTGCGCGGGGGTGGCCTTCGCCGCGGCGCGGTCCTTCGGGTCCAGCGGGTCCTCGCCCAGCACGGGGTCCGTGCCGGCCTGGTAGCGGTCGCTCCACACCTGGATCAGCGTCCACGCCACCGCCGTGTACGGCACCGCCAGGATGGCGCCGAAGATGCCGCCGGCGATCGTGCCCACGGTCAAGGCCAGCAGCACGACCAGCGCGTGCAGGCTCAGGGTGCGGCCCATGACCACGGGCTGCAGGAAGTTGCCCTCGACCTGGTTGACGAGCACCACGATGCCCACCACGACCAGCGCCGCCACCGGGCCGTTGGCCACGAGCGCCACCAGTGCGGCGAGGATGCCCGCCGCGGTGGCGCCCACCACGGGGATGAAGGCGCCGATGAACACGACGAGCGCCAGTGGCAGGGCCAGCGGCACGCCCACGATGAACAGGCCCAGGCCGATCAGCACGGCGTCCACGGCCGCCACGGTGGCGGTGCCGCGCACGTACCCGCCGAGCACCTGGGAGGAGCGGTCGATCGACTCGGCGAGCTTGGCCCGGGTGCCGTCCCGGAACCAGCGCAGCGTGAAGTTGGTGAACTTCCAGCCGTCCTTGAGCAGGAAGAACAGCACCACGATCATCAGCACGAGCCCGGTGAGGAACGTGGTCGCCGCCGAGAGCCCCGTGAGCGTGTTGCTGGCCAGGCCGCGGGCGAAGTTCCCGCTCGTGACGAAGTCCGTGACCTGCTGGGTGGCCGTGGACAGCTCCTGCTCGTCGATGGGCAGCGGGCCGGAGGTCAGCCACGTCTGCAGCTGGCCCCAGCCCTCCACGGCGGAGTCCACGAGGGTGTCCCACTCGCTGCGCACCGCGAAGACCACCCCGGTGAGCAGCGCGCCGAGCAGCACGAGGATGCCGAGGAACGCCGTCAGCGTGGCCAGCAGGTGCGACCAGCCGCGGTCCACCAGCCTCCGGACCAGGGGAGCGACGGCGGCGGCCAGGATGAGTGCGACGAGCACCGCGACCAGCACGACGCTCACCCGCAGCAGCAGCCAGATGAGCCCGACGGCGACGGCGGCGATCAGCAGGGTCTGGCCCGCGCGGGCCCCGGCCCGGCCGAGGGGGTCGGACCACGGGTTCGGCGGGGTGGTCCGGGGAGGGTGGGGCGTGGTGCTCACGTGCGTTCTCCTGGGTGTCGGCGGCGCAACGGTCTCCCTCACCCTACGGCCGTCGGGCCCGTCCGTGGGGTGCGCGCGGCGCCCAGGGGGTCTTTCCCGGGCCGCGGGCTGCCGCGCACCCCTCGGGTGGTCGGCCCGGTGGCGTCCGTCACGGGGGCCGTGGGTAGCCTGAGGGCATGACGTGGATGGTGACCGGCGGGGCCGGGTACATCGGGGCCCACGTGGTCCGGGCGCTGCGGGAGGCGGGGACGGCGGCGGTGGTCCTGGACGACCTGTCCACCGGCCACCGGCGGTTCGTGCCGGAATCGGTGCCGTTCGTGCAGGCCGACCTGGCGGACACGGACGCGGTCCGCGCGGCGCTGGTGGAGCACGGCGTCACCGGGGTCATCCACGTGGCCGGGTTCAAGTACGCCGGGGTCTCGGTGGACCGGCCCCTGCACGCCTACCGGGTCAACGTCACCGGCACCGCGAGCCTGCTCCAGGCGATGCAGGACGCCGGGGTGGAGCGCGTGGTGTTCTCCTCCTCCGCGGCCACCTACGGCACCCCGGACGTGGACCTCGTCACGGAGGCCACCCGCACCGCGCCGGAGTCCCCCTACGGGGAGTCCAAGCTCATCGGCGAGTGGCTGCTCGCCGACCAGGCCCGCGCCACCGGCCTGCGCCACACCTCGCTGCGCTACTTCAACGTGGTGGGCTCCGGGGACCCGGCCCTGCCGGACACCTCCCCGCACAACCTCTTCCCCCTGGTCTTCGACGCCCTCGTGGCCGGACGCACCCCGCGAGTGTACGGCGACGACTACCCGACGCCGGACGGCACCTGCGTGCGCGACTACGTGCACGTGGCCGACCTGGCCCTGGCCCACGTGGCCGCCGCCCGCCGCCTCGAGGCCGGCGAGCCCGTGGAGCCGGTCTACAACCTCGGCTCCGGCCGGGGCACCTCCGTGCGGCAGATCATGGACACCATGGCCGCCGTCACCGGGATCGCCTTCACCCCCGAGGTCCACGAGCGCCGCCCGGGCGACCCCGCGCGGATCGTCGCCGACGGCCGGCTCGCCGCGCGCGACCTCGACTGGCGCATGCGCCACTCCCTCGAGGACATGGTCGCCTCCGCGTGGGCCGCCCGCCGCGCCGGGGAGCCCGCGCCCACACGCTGACCCCGCGCGCTGACCCGGCCGCGCTGGGACCGCGGCGCCCGCCCGCTGACGCCGCGCGCTGACCCGGCCGCGCCGGGACCGCGGCGCCCGCGCGGGGGAGGCCGCCGGCGTCGGGCCCCGCGCCCCCACCGTGTCCGCGGCACCCGTCCCTCTGCGATGCTGGGACCCCTCGGACCCGGCGGGAGGAGTGCGCGTGCGGACGTTCGGCGTGGAGGAGGAGCTGCTGCTGGTCGAGACCTCTGCCCTCGAGCCGCTGTCCGCGGGGGAGTGGACGGCCGGGCTGCCGGCCGAGGCGTCGGCGACCGGGCACGAGATCACCATGGAGCTCCAACAGGAGCAGATCGAGGTGGTCGGCCCGCCGCAGGCCACGCTGGCCGGCCAGCTCGAGGCGATCCTCGCCGGCCGGGCGCTCGCCGACCGCGCCGCCCGGCGGGCCGGGGGACGGGTGGTGGCGCTGGCCACGCCGCCGGGCGGGATGATTCCCCACCTGGTCCCGAAGGCGCGCTACCAGCGGATCGGGCACGAGTTCGGCGTGACCGCCCGCGAGCACCTCACCAACGGGCTCCACGTCCACGTGGCCGTGGCGGACCCCGAGGAGGCCATCACCGCCCTGGACCGGATCCGCGTGTGGCTGCCCACGCTGCTGGCCCTCAGCGCCAACTCCCCGTTCTGGCAGGGGGCGGACACCTCCTATGCCTCCTACCGGCACCGGCTGATGTCCCGCTGGCCGGTCAGCGGGCCCACCGAGGTGTTCGGCTCCGCGGCCGCCTACGCGCGGCACCGCCGGCAGCTGCTGGACAGCGGCATCCCGCTCGACGCCGGCATGTTCTACTACGACGCCCGTCCCAGCGAGCACCAGCCCACCCTCGAGGTGCGCGTGCCGGACGTGCCCCTGGACCCCACCGAGGCCGCCGTGATCGCCGCGCTCGTCCGGGCCCTCGTGGAGACGGCGCTGCGGCAGGCCCGGACCCCGCCGCCGGACGTGCCCGCCTCGCTGCTGCGCGCGTGGTCCTGGCTGGCGAGCCGCTCCGGGGTGGAGGACCGGCTCATCGACCCGGCCACGGGCATGCCCGCGCCCTCCGGCGACGTGGTCAGCCGGCTGCTGGACACCCTTCGCCCGGTGCTGGCGGAGCACGGGGAGGAGGGACCCGTGGAGACGGTGGTCGCCGGGATCCTCCGCGAGGGCCCCGGCGCGCGCGTGCAGCGGCTCGCCTACGGGGTGCGGTGCGAGGTCCGGGACGTGGTGGCCGCGGCGCTGGAGGCCACGCACCGGGTGCGCGGGGTGCCGGGGCTGGCGCCGGCGGCCTCCCGGCCGGCCGGCGCCGGGGAGCACCCGCCGGGCCCGCCGCCGTCGGGGTCCTGAGCCCGGGCGGGCCGGTTCGGAGCCGCTCAGCGCCGGACGTCGTGCGGGCCGGGGCCCACCGGCAGGCCCTGCCCGCTCCAGGCCTCGAAGCCGCCCACGATGTCCGTGGCCCGGTGCAGCCCCATCTGGCGCAGCGTCCACGCGGCCAGCGAGGACGAGTAGCCGTGCCGGCAGAACAGCACGTACCGGGTGTCCCAGCTCGTGGCCTCGGGGATCCGGTGGCCGAAGCCGGGGTCCAGCCGCCACGGCAGTACCGTCAGGTCGATCACCAGCGCGCCCGGGATGCCCGGGGCCTCCGCGCGCTGGGCCTCGGTCCGCACGTCCACGAGCACGGCGCCGCGCCGCTGCTCGGCGTGCGCCGCCGCGGGGGACAGGCGGTCCAGGTCCCGCCGGGCCCGGTGGAGCAGTTCCATCGAGCCGGGACCGGGTGCCTCCATGCGGCCCAGCCTATCCGCGGTCCAGCCAGTCCACGTAGCGCCGGATCACCGGCCAGGCCGCGTCCGAGCTGTTGCCCACCACGGTCACGGTGGTGCGGGTGACCGGATCGAAGCGGGTGCGCACGGACACCCCCGGCCCGGCGCCCTCGAGGATCCAGCCGGGGCCGTCGGCGTCGAGCCAGAAGCCCAGCCCCGAGTGCAGCCCGCGCTCCACGTCCGCGTGGCGGGGGCGGACCATCCGCTCGACCGCCGCGGCCGAGACGATCCGGCCGTCGGCGAGGGCCCGCCAGAACCGGCTGAGGTCGCCCACCGTGGTGTGGGCGCCGCCGTCGCCGTTGCCGCGCACGGGCAGGTGCAGGACGTTGGTGCGCACCGAGTCGTTGCGCAGGTAGCCGGTGGCGGTGCCGGCCGGCAGCTCGTCCAGCCGCGGGTAGCCGGTGCCGGCCAGGCCGGCGGGGGCGAGGACGCGGTCGGCGACGAGGTCGTGGAAGGGGGTGCCGCTGGCCCGCTCGGCGGCGAGGGCGAGCACGAGGTACGCGGCGTGGTTGACCGCGAAGCGGGTCCCCGGCGGGTCCACCTGCGCCCGGCCGTCCAACAGGGGCAGGAAGCCCGCGGTCTCGGCGAGGGTGTGCGTGGGCTCGGTGAGCACGTAGTCCGTGGCGTCCGCGCCGGGGACCTCGTCCCGGTAGTCCCCGATGCCCGAGGTGTGCGCGAGCAGGTGCTCGAGGGTGACGTCCGCGTGCACGTCCGGCAGGTCCCGCCCGAGCATGGGCCGCACGCGGGACGCCAGGGACAGCGTGCCGTCCTCGATGAGGGACATGACCGCCAGGGCCGTGAACGCCTTGGACACGCTCCCCACGGCGAACCGCGTCTGCGCCGTGTTGGGCACCCGCAGGACCCGCTCGGCCCAGCCGTAGCCGCGGCACATCACGGCCTGGCCGTCCTCGTCGATGGAGATGGCGCCGGAGAAGGTGTTGGCGCGCGCGG
This sequence comes from Citricoccus sp. SGAir0253, assembly GCF_005877055.1. Taxonomy (NCBI): domain Bacteria; kingdom Bacillati; phylum Actinomycetota; class Actinomycetes; order Micrococcales; family Micrococcaceae; genus Citricoccus; species Citricoccus sp. SGAir0253. Next base: position 997,902 of record NZ_CP039424.1, read on the forward strand.
ACTCGTCCAGGATGACGGCGAGTTCGTTCAGGTCAACGGCGGTTCTCAGGGCCCCCACCGGGGTCGTAGGTGTCACCCCGCCAACTTAGTCGACAGTGGCTGGTGTCAGGGAGTGTGGCGCGCGGTGACTATGGGCGTAGTGAGGGTGGTGGGAACACTGTGACGGCACGGTGCGCGGGGGACTCGCGCGTGGACGCGGATGCGCGGGGCCTCACCCGACGGAGTGGTGGCCGCCCAGGTGACGCGCCAGGGCCTCGGCCATGGGTTGGCCCGTGACCTCCTCGTAGGCGCTGTAGGCGGGGCTCGGGTTGACCTCGAAGCAGACGACCCGGCCATCCTCCGTGAAGCGCAGGTCGATGCCGGACATCTCCAGTCCCAGCCGCCGGGTCAGCGCCCTGCACTCGTCCTCGACCTGCTCCGGCAACACGACGGCGTGCATGTCCGCGCCGGGGCCGTATCGGTAGTCCGTGGCCTCGCTGTCCACCGCGGTGGCGAACACGCGGGGACCCACCACGTGGACCCGGACGTCGACCCCCGGCACCAGTTCCTGGAACTGGACGGGGCAGTTCTCCAGCAAGGGCAGCCGTGCGGTGTCGACCTCCGTGAACTCCGTGACGATCGAGCGCTCGCCGCTGATCGACTTGAAGATGATGCGGCCGTGCTCCTCCCGGAACGCATGGACCTGCTCGGGATCATTGGTGACCAGGGTGGCGGGGACCTCGAAGTGCTCGCGGATGATGAGGGCCTGGTAGGGCTTCGAGTTGTTGGAGTCATTGGCACTGGTCCGGTTGACCACGCGCGCCTCCGTGGACTCCAGCCACGCCTCGAGCGCGTGGTGCACGGACATGGCCTTCGCGAGGGACTCGGCGGACTCCCGGACGACGGGCAGTTCCGTCCACGACGTCAGCCGGGTGTAGACACCGGTGACCCGGTCCAGCGGGACCGGGGGATCGACCCGTACGAGGCCCCCGGCGTGGCCGCCTTCCCACCAGGTCGAGACGTCTGCCACGGCCAGTTCCCGCTGGTCCAGGAAGCGGTGGGGCACTCCCAGCCGGGCCAGCTGTCCCAGGACGGCGGCGACCGGTGGCTCGTGGGGCAGCCCGAGGACGAGCGCGAACCCGGTCATCGGGGATCGGCCTCCGTGCCGGCCAGCTCTGCGAGGGCGTCCAGCAGGGGCGTGCCCCCGGGGACCAGCGCCGGGAGGGGATCCGTCCCGACCAGCACTGGCTCGCCGTCCTCCAGGACGAAGGTCGCACCGAGCAGCGGTATGCCGACATGCCGTGCCAGGGACACCAGTCCGTGGCGGACCGATTCAGTGAGCACGTCCTCCGGGCCGAGGCACCGGCCCGCGATGCAGAGGACGGAGACGGCGTCGGGGGCGAGACCGGGGGCCGCAGCCGTCCCCGGTGCATCACTCCGCCACGGTCGGGAGGGGACCCCGTGGGCGGTGGCCACGGCCCGCCACGCCGCCGTGGGCAGGTCCGCGCCCGTGATCGAGGCGGCACGGGGCGGATTGAGGACCGGACACCGCAGGGAGCGCAGCCAGCCCGTGGCCGCCGCTCGCCACTCCTCGCCGACGAAGGCGGCATCTGCCTCCGTGGGGTGCCTGGCCGGCAGTGGCAGGTCCCGCCACCGGTTGACCACGAGGTCCCACGCCGCCGGGTCCATGACGCGGCCATCGCGCAGTTCCAGGCTCCACGTGGTGGTCGAGCTGGCCACCCTGTAGGACCACCGCGAGCCGAGGACCAGTTCGTCCGGGAGGAGCACCTCGACCACCAGTCCGCGGCGCCGCAGGGAGGTGGCGAGCCAGAGGACGTCCGTGTCCTCCGGCTCGCCCAGCACGCAGATCACCTGCCCCTCCCGTATCCGCGCCTCAACCGTGCCGGTGCAGGTCTTCGCGCCGCATCGACAAGGCCTGCCCCAAGGCGGCCACGTCCGGGTTCGGAGCCACCCCCGGATCCGGCTCGAACTGCAGCGCCGCGCCGGACAGGTCCGGGCGCAACTCCGGCCGGATGAAGGGGTCGCCGGGGATCTCGCGGATCTCCTTCGACTCCTTGGGACCCACTTCCTTGGGCGCGAGTTCCTTGGGGAGGCGTTCCTTCGACTCCTTCGGAAGGCGCTCCTTGAGCTCCTTGGGCAGCCGCTCCTTGAGTTCCTTCGGGAGCCGGTCCTTGAGCTCCTTGAACCGGACCTTCACGACGGGACGGCACTCCGGGTCGACCGTGTCGTAGAAGTAGTCCAGCGCCCGGTGGTCGACCAGGTCGGCCGGGCGGATCGACTCGGGGACCACGGTCCACGGAAGGACACCGAACGGCGTCGTGGAGCCGTTCCACGGCCACATCGAGTCCGTGAGGTTGTGCCCCAGCGGTCCCCCACTGAGGGGCAGGAAGGGCTGGAACCCCGCCGTGGCCGCATGCCGGGTGATCCACTCGGACCACAGTCGGTCCACATTGGCGTGGAGCAACCAGAAGACCGGGTCCCGGGGTGCGATCAACGGATTGCCCATGAAGCCGCCCACCCACACATGGGCGGCGCCGTGAGGCCCCTCCACGGATCGGAACGTGGTGTAGTCCGGGCTCGACATGCTGGTGCCGATCGTGCCGCCCGTCCCCGGGAAGCCGAAGACGTCGAACCGGTTCCGGACCAGGCCCCAGGAGGCGAAGGGCCCCGTGGTGACCGCGCCCGTGCCCGCCGCGCCGGGACCGCCCATGAAGTCGTCCCGCCAGACCAGGCTCTCCGTGCCGGCTGGATTGACGTTGGCCTGCGTCCAGTCCCAATAGGGGATGCTCACGCTGGGGTCGATCGCCTGGAGGTCGTCCTCGAACCGCCGGAGGAACTCGCGGTGCCACGGGAAGAACGCCGGGCCGCCATGACCGTGGCCCATCGCCCCCCGGTGTTGCTCCACGTAGTCGTCGTAGCCGCCATTGGACCGCAGCTGGTTCACGGCGTTGGTGAACGCCACGCGCTCCGCGATCGTCAGCCGTGACAGGTTCTTACGGCATCCCATGGCTACTGCTCCCCGTCCTCGTGGCCGTCTGCGCCGCCGTCGCCGTCATGGCCTCCGTGGCCTGGCGACCGCTCGACGACCCGCCCCGCCTCGTCCACGACCACGCGGCCCGGGGCGTCGAACATGTATCCGTAGTCCGCGAAGTGGCGGGCCAGTTCCTTCAGGTCCGGCGAGGCGAAGTACGCCTCGTCGCACATCCACATGCTCAGGCCCACACCATCCTCGGCGTGGTGATGGTGGCAGCGGAACTCTCGCCCGTCCACGGTCACGACCGCGTCGGGATGCTCCTCATGGATGGTGATCTTCTTGCCCATGTACGTGAATTCCACGTCGCTCATGGCGCCTTCTCCCAGGGAAAGGGTGGGGTCCGTCAGGGTCGTCCGCGAGGTGGCCGCACGAGGGCAGGGGTGGGGACGGGTAGCGGTCCCGGACCGTCCTGCCGTGGGTTCGGCCGTGGCCTACACGGTGGTATGCGCGAGTGCGCCTCTGGCAATGCACGGTGCCATGACCGTCCGTTTCGCCGCACGTGGGGCGCCCTCATCCCGTGGCCGCCGCAGGGGTAGCACCATGGTGGGATCCCACCTGCCGTGCGTCAAGGTGTCCCGTCCTGCCTGCGGCCCGGACGCCTCGGCCGCCACGGACGCCGCCGTGGCACGGTGGCTACCGCGGCATGGTCCGGCGCCTGGTCCGGCTGCTGGCTCCCCGCGAGGCGGCAGGCGTGAAGGGGCTCCGACGGGAGGCGGTCACGGGAGCCGACGCGCCGAGGGCCCGTGGGGCGCGCCCGAGGACTCCCCAGGCACCGCCCCGGGTGCCCCCGGATCACGTCCGTAGACTGGAGCGCGTGACTCCCGACCCCCGCCCCCTGCTCGCGATCGATGCCTCCGCGGCCGCCGGCGCCGCCGTCGTGCTCTCCGGGGAGGTCCTCGCGCGCTTCGCCTCCACCGAGACCAACACGCACGCGGAGGTGCTCGCCCCCGCCGTGCGCCAGGTGATGGCCGAGGCCGGCGTGGCGGCGGGCGACCTCGGCGGGGTGGTCGCCGGGGTGGGGCCCGGCCCGTTCACCGGGCTGCGCGCCGGGCTGGTCACCGCCCGCTCGCTCGCCTTCGCCTGGGGGCTGGAGGTGCACGGCGTGATGAGCCTGGACGCGATCGCGCACGCCGCCGCCGAGGACGCGTGGCGCCGCGGCGTGGACGAGTTCGTGGTGGCCACCGACGCCCGCCGCCGCGAGGTGTACTGGGCGCACTACTCCCACGTGGGTGGCCAGTTCCAGCGCCTGCACGGCCCCTTCGTCACCGCCCCGGCGGACGTCACCCCGCTGCCCGCCTACGGCGCGGGCGCCGGGATGTACGCGGACGTGCTCTCCGCCGTCCCGGAGTTCCGCACCACGGTGCCCGACGCCGGCGCCCTCGGCCTCGTGGGCGAGCTCGGCCTGCGCCGGGGCCGGGGCCTGCTGCCCGTGCAGCCGCTGTACCTGCGCGAGTCCGACGCCAAGGTGCCCGGCCCGCGCAAGCGGGCGGGGACCGGCCGGCGCTGAGGCCCGCGGCCGCCGTGCGTGGCGCGGCGCGGACCGCCGCGGACCCGCGTCACGTACACGACGGAGGGTGCTGTCCGCGGCGTGTCCCCACGCGGAGCGTGATCGTGACGGCGGTGAGGTGGGGCAGCGGGGTCGGGAGTCGGCGGGGCCTGCGTGCCGCCCTGCCGGCGGACCTATGATGACCGCACTCATCTAGGCGGGGCGATCCTCATGGGCGAGACGGTGCAGCAGGACAAGAGGTCCTCCGGGTTCTGGCACACGGTTCCCGGACTGATCACCGCCGTCGCCGCCCTGCTCACGGCGCTGGGCGGGTTCCTCGGCGTCCTCGTCCAGACGGGGGTGCTCCGGTTCGGCGGCGAGGACGGGTCCGGGACCGGTCCGTCCGGCGCCGCGGCGACCGGCGACGCCGAGCGGTCCGTGCGCCCCGGGGGCACGGCGCCCGCCGCGCCGGGACCCACCCCGCTGGCGGCCGACCCGGTGCCGTGGGAGCGGGCCACCGCAGACCTCGTGCGTCGGGACGGGACGACGACCAGGGTGAAGGCCCCCACCGTCGGGCTCTCCTGCGACACCGAGACGCTGACGTTCGAGAACGGCCAGCGCGTGGCCCTGGAGACGGTGCGCAGCATCCGCTTCGACGCCGTCTACCTGGACAGCGCGAGCGCGGACGGCGTGGTCACCCTGCTGGACGGCCGGGAGCTCACCGATCCGATCGACACGTGGAACTGCCCCGTCACGGGCCAGAACGAGCTGGGCAGCGTGCAGGTGGAGCTGGAGGACATCCGCCGCATCGACTTCCACCGCTGAGGTGCCGCGCGCAGGCCGCGCCGGCGCGCCACACTGGGAGGATGACTGGCCTCCCGCTCCCGCACCCCCTGACCGGCGCGCCGTTCCCCTCGCCCGTGCCGCCGGGCACCGGCTGGCCCGAGGACCCCGCCACCTCCGCGACGCCGGCCGCCGCCTCCGCCGAGGACGTCCGGTCCCTGGCCGGCACCGCCGGGTCGCTCGCCGAGGTGAACGCGCGCGTCAGCGTGTGCCGGGCGTGCCCGCGGCTGGTCGACTGGCGCGAGTCCGTGGCCGTGCAGAAGCGGCGGGCGTGGGCGGACGAACCCTACTGGGGGCGGCCGGTCCCGTCCTACGGGGACCCGTCGCCGCGCGTGCTCGTCGTCGGCCTGGCCCCCGCCGCCCACGGCGGCAACCGCACCGGGCGCATGTTCACCGGCGACCGCTCGGGGGACTGGCTCTTCGCGGCGCTGCACCGGGCCGGCTACGCCGCCCGGCCGACGTCGACCGCCGCCGGCGACGGCCAGCGCCTGGTGGGCCTGCGGATGGTGGCGCCCGTGCACTGCGCCCCGCCGGACAACAAGCCGACGCCCGCCGAGCGGGCGACGTGCGGCCACTGGCTCGACCGCGAGCTGCAGCTGGCCACCACGGTGGAGTCCGTCCTGGTGCTCGGCTCCATCGGCTGGCAGTCCCTCCACGCCGCCGCGGCCCGCCTCGGCTGGTCCGTGCCCCGGCCGCGCGTGCGGTTCGGCCACGGCGCGCAGACGGTGTTCACCGTGCCCGACGGCGGCCGGCGGGTCCGCGTGGTCGGCTGCTACCACGTGTCCCAGCAGAACACCTTCACGGGGCGGCTCACCGAGGCGATGCTGGACGAGGTCATCGGGCTGCTCTGAGGGGCGGGCGGGGGACGGGGCAAGTGATCGGCGTCACGTCAAGTGGCCAATCGTCCAATACCGTTCCGACCTGCGGGAACCTATCCTTTCGACCGGATGCCGCCCCGGGATGGGCGGTGCCGATCCGTGATCGCGATCCCTTGGAGGGGAATCACCATGACCGAGAACCTGACCACGACCACTGACCGCCCCGCCGTCCGCCGCCGCACCCGCCGGGCGCTGGCCGCCGTCGCCATCTCCGGCGCCCTGCTGGTGCCGACCGCCGCCGTCACCATCGCCGCCCCGTTCCACGCCAACGGCAACGCCGCGGCGCAGGCCCAGGGCGCCGGCCAGGCCAAGGGCAAGGCCCAGGAGCAGTCCTTCACCGAGTGCGTGGAGTCCGTGAACCCGTCCGGCAACGGCGAGCTGACCCCGGCCGTCATCATGAAGGGCGCCCGCTGCGTCGCCGCCGTCGGCGACATCAGCCCCGAGGCCCTGACCGTGGAGAAGGCCACCGACCTGGTCTCCGGCGGCCTGGCCGCGGTGGAGACCGCCGGCTTCGACCGCTCCGAGATCCCGGGCCTGCTGGACCGCGTGAGCGAGTCCGAGGTGCTGCAGCGCTTCGTGGGCGAGGACAAGCTCGCCATCGTGGAACTGGCCGCCGACTCCGAGATCCTCGCCCTGTACGCTGCGGGCGAAATCGACCGTGACGAGGCCGCCGCGCTCATCGCCGAGGCCTACGTGACCCGGGGTGCCGACGCCGGCGAGTGACCCTCCGCGCAGGACCGCCCGTCGGTCCCCGTCCTGCCACGTCAGGACGCCCCACGCGCCTCGGCCCGGGTGACCCCGTCACCCGGGCCGAGGCGCATCCGGGACCGGTGCGGATGGAGCGCTGACGCGGTGCCGGCGGCGGTGGTCGCCTCCGGGATCCGGACGGTCCGCCCGCGGAGGCCGATACCCTGAGGTGCATCGCGACCGGCGGGGCCGTGTCCTATCGTGGGCCACCGGTGGACGCCCGGCCCGGGTGCTGCCGGACCGTAGCCGTCGAACCCCTGGAGGATGAACGCATGGTCGCCCACACGAATCGCCGACGTCTCGCCGCAGCCCTCACCGCGGCCGCCGCATCCAGCGCCCTGGTGCTCTCCGGAGCAGGCGCCGCCACCGCCGCCCCGGCGTCCTCCGAGACGGCCTCCGAGTGCCTCGGCGCCTCCTTCCCCGGGACCTCCGGCCGCACCACCCCCGCCGCCGTGGACGAGTGGCTCGGCTGCATGGGCCTGACCGACGGCAGCGCCTACGCCGACCCGGGCATCACGCGCGGCGAGGCGGCCGAGATCGTCCACGCCGCCGTGGGCGCGGGGGACTCCGGCTCCGCGGCCGTCTTCGGCGACGTCCCCGCCGGCGCCTCCGGCTTCGACGCCGTCAACTGGCTCGGGACCTCCGGCGTGGCCCACGGCTACGCGGACGGCGAGTTCAAGCCCGAGCGCTCCATCACGCGCGACGAGCTGGCCATCTTCCTCGTCGGCGCCGCGCTCGTGGCCGGCCCGGACGCGGGCGGCGGCACGGGCGGCGGGTCCGCCGGGGGCGCGGAGTCCGACGGCGAGGCGACCGGCGACGGGACCGAGCCGGCGTCGGGCGCGGGGCGGCAGGAGTCCGCCGCGGGCGCCTACGAGGAGCGCGCCCGGGAACTGCTGGCCGCCTACGGCTGCTCGGACGCCGCGCTCGAGGTGGTGGAGACCTTCGAGGACCCCGCCGCCACCGGGATGACCACCATGGCCCCCGGCCGGCCGGCCACCGTCCAGGTCGCCGCCGGGCTGCCGGGCGACTCCCTGCGCCACACCATGGCCCACGAGTGCATGCACGTGCAGCAGCACGCCGTGTCCGGCTACGACCTCGCCGCCGGGCGCGAGATGCTCGAGGACTGGTACTCCGAGGAGTACACGAGCTCGTGGGGCCGCGTCTCGGTCTACGAGCAGAACGCCGAGTGCGCGCTGCAGACCCTGGGCTTCACGCGGGCCGACTCCAGCTACGACGTGCGGTGCGACGAGGCCGGCCTGGAGGCCGGCGCCGCCATCGCCGCCGGCCGGGCCCCGGGCAAGGCCGCGGCCGCGGGCTGATGGGCGGCCCGGGCCGCGGGCTACCATGGCCGCACCACCGCCGTTGCGTCACGGAAGGAGCACGATCATGAGCACCACCGGATCCGGGCAGGGCCGCGGGGACGTCCCCGGGCCGATCGAGGCCAACGAGGCCGACCTCGCCGAGCAGCAGACCGCCGCCGCGCTCGAGGACGGACAGGAGACCATCGGGGCCTCCGGGCCCGAGGACCCGGCGCTGGAGAAGGAGCCGGACGAGTGGGTCAGCGGTGACGACCCGATGACCCCGGCCCAGCGCTCCTACCTGGACACCCTCGCCCGGGCCGCGGGGGAGGAACTGCCCGCCAACCTGACGAAGGCCGAGGCCTCCGTGCACATCGACCGGCTGAAGCGCCACCAGGAGCAGTAGGGCGCCACGGTCCGCACGCCCGCGGTACGCACCACGGCCACCGTCCGAGCGATCGGACGGTGGCCGTGGTCGTGTCCGGGGTCCTGCGCCGGGGGACGGGACTACCGCTGCGCCGCCAGGGGCGCGCCGAGGTCCTGTGCGGCGTCCACGCGCCCACCCCGGGGCGCCTCGTAGAAGGCCTCCTCCGCCTCGACGGTGACGCCCCGGTTCCGCTGCGCCCTGCTGACGAGGGCCACGAGGAAGGGTGCGATGAACGCGGTGGTGACCACGGCCGCGGCGACCTGTGCCGTGGCCACGTCCTGGACGGCGAGGAAGCCGGGGTCCACGGCGGCGACGGCGGCCGGGGTGGCGATGGCGTTGCCGGCCGTCGAGGCCTCTGCTGCACCGGAGACCACGTTCCGGGCCGGCTTCGGATGACGACGGAGGACGTGCCACAGGTACAGCAGGCCGATGGCCGCTCCGCCGGAGAGGACGACGGTCGCCAGCCCCAGGACGATGCCGATGGCACCGGAGGTGAACAGCACGCCGAAGTCGATGCCGGAGCCGAGGGCGAACGCCGCGAACGGGATGATGAGCTTCTCGCCCGGCGCCAGGAACTCGCGCATCAGGGCGCTCGCGTTGCCCAGGACGAACCCGAGGATCATCGGCAGCACGGCCGCCAGTAGCGCCAGGAGGGGCAGGTCGGCCAGCCCGGCGGCGCCCAGGGCGATGAGGGTGAGGAACGGGCCGTCGTTGATGGACAGGACCGAGATCGCACCGCGGTCCGTCTTGTTCCCGAACTGGCCCATCAGGGCCACGTAGAGGGACCCGTTCGAGTTGGACATCGCGGCGATGATCGCGATCGGCACGAGGCCCCAGAGCGTGCCCTCCGGGGTCAGGAAGGCGACGGCCAGCCCGACCAGCACGGCGGCGGCGTACTTCCCGATGAGCAGCGCCAGGCCCTTCTCCAGCGAGGGCAGGGCACTCTTGACGTTGATCTGGGCACCGATGCACAGGAAGAACAGCCCGATCAGGACCGGTGCTCCCTCGCTGAACAGGGCGGTGGTGAAGCTGCCGATCTCCAGTACCGCGGGGGCGAAGGTGTTGATGACGGCGCCCAGGAAGAGGGGAACCACCATCAGTGCGCCGGGGAGCCGGCCCATGAAGCGCAACATCGAGTCCATGTGCAAGTGCCTGTCGTCAGGGGACTCCGCGGCGGGAGTCCGAGATGGAGGGGGAGCCAGGGGCGCCGGGGCGCCGCGCTGGCGAGTCGGGGGTGACGCACGTCACCGGACCAGTCCAGCAGCCCTGGCGAACGCACGGAAATATCCGTGGGGACTCCTTTCGGAGGGAGGGGATATGAGCGCGGCCGCCACCCCGCACTGGCGCCCGTCGTTCCGCAGGGCGGAACATGGTCCCGTGGTGTGGATCACTTTGGGGGAGCGCCCTAGCGTTCGGGGAGACCCACATCACACCACCCTTGGAGTTCCCATGGACATCCTGCGCGAGATCCACCGATCTCGAATGACCCGCTTCCAGGTGATGGCCGTCACCGTCGCCCTCGTCATGATCCTGCTGGACGGGTTCGACGTCGCCGCCATGGCCTACGCCGCCCCCGCCCTGAGCGCCGAGTGGGGCGTCGAGCCCGTCATGCTGGGCTACCTGCTCAGCGCCAGCCTGTTCGGCATGGCCGCCGGCTCGATCCTCCTCACCCCGCTCGCCGACCTCATCGGCCGCCGCTGGCTCGCCGTCGGCGCCATGTTCGTCATCACCCTCGGGATGGCCCTCTCCGCCCTCGCCCCGGACGAGACCTGGCTGCTCGTGTGCCGCCTGCTGACCGGGCTCGGCGTGGGCGGGATGATGGCCAACCTCAACGTCCTCGTCTCCGAGTACGCCTCGGACGCCCGCCGCGGCTCGATCATCGGCATCTACGCCGCCGGCTACCCGATCGGCGCGACGATCGGCGGCGTGGTCGCCGGGCCCCTCATCGACGCCCTCGGCTGGCACTCCCTGTTCTGGGCCGGCGCCCTGCTCAGCGGCCTCATGTTCCTCGTCGCCCTGGCCCTCCTGCCCGAGTCCCTCGACTTCCTCATCGCCCGTCGCCCGGCCGGGGCCCTCGAGAAGGCCAACCGCATCCTCGTCCGGATGCACCGCGAGCCCCTGGCCGCGCTGCCCGAGGCCCCGGCCGCCGAGCGGTCCTCCTCCGGCATCGGTGAGATCTTCCGCGGCGCCGTGCGGACGCGCACCTTCATGCTGTGGATCGGCTACGCCTGCCTCGTGGCCGCCTACTACTTCGCCAACACATGGACCCCGCAGATCATCGCCCAGGCCTCCGGGGACAAGGCCCTCGGCATCCAGACCGGCACCCTCGCCAACCTCGGCGGCATCATCGGCTGCTTCCTCTTCAGCGGCCTGGCCCTGCGCTTCCGCTCCCAGCGGCTGCTCTTCGGCGCCCTGGCCGGAGCGGCCGGCGCCTACGTCCTGTTCGGCACCGTGTTCTCCGTGGTCCCCGTGGCCATGGGCACCGCCGTGCTGCTCGGCGTGCTGACCACCGCGGGCATCGCCGGCTTCTACGCCGTGGCCCCCGGCGTCTACACGGCCACGGCCCGGGCCACCGGCATCGGCTGGATGATCGGCATCGGCCGGCTCGTGTCCATCGCCGCCCCGATCCTGGTGGGCTACCTCGTCGACGGCGGTTGGGCCCCCGAGACGATCTTCCACCTGTTCGCCCTGCCGCTGCTGCTCGCCGCCGCGTGCGTGGCCGTCCTGGCCCTGTCCCTGCGCCGGGAGGCAGCGGCCCGCCACACCGTCCCGGCCACCCCTGCCACCGCCTCCGCCTGACCCCCGACCCCGTAACCCGAAGGACACGCCATGACCCTCACCACCGCCCCCGGCACCCTGCTCCGGCCCGCCCTGCCCCGCGACGCGTGGACGACCACCCGGATGGGCCGGTTCCTCGAGGAGGTCGAGGCCCGCCACGGCGTGCGCTTCGAGACCTACGAGGACGCCTGGGCGTGGTCCGTGGAGCACCTCGAGGACTTCTGGGGCCACGTCTGGGAGCACTTCGAGGTCATCTCCCACGCCCCGCACACCGCCGTGCTCGCCGACCGCACCATGCCCGGCGCCCAGTGGTTCCGGGGCGCGCGGCTGAACTACGCCGAGCACGTCCTGCGCCGGCTCCGCGAGCGCGCCGACGACGTCATGGTCACCTCGCGCAGCCAGACCACCGGCGCGGTCGAGTGGACCGGGGCGCGGCTGGAGGAGGAGATCGCGCGCATCCAGGCCGGGCTCGTGGCCCGCGGCATCGGCGCGGGGGACCGGGTGGCCGGCTACCTGCCCAACATCCCCGAGACGCTGGCCGCCTACCTGGCGACGACGGCGCTCGGCGCGATCTGGTGCGCCGTGCCCCCGGAGATGGGCCCGCAGTCCGTGCTGGACCGCATCACCCAGCTCGAGCCGGCGCTGCTCATCGCGATCGACGGCTACCGCTACGGGAAGCGCGAGCTCTCCCGCGCCGACGACCTCGCCCGCATCCGGCAGTTCCTGCCCGGCACGCGGACGGTCCTGCTGCCCTACCTCGACCCCGAGGCACCGGCGCCCGAGGGCGCCGAGACGTGGGCCACGTTCACCGGCCGGGACGGCGCGTCCGGTGCGGCGGCAGGGGAGGGGCCCGACGGCGGCCCGGCGGCCGGGCGCGGGACGGGCCCGGCCGGCGTCGGGAGCGTGCCGGAGGTGCACGTGGAGCCGGTGCCGTTCGACCACCCGCTGATCGTGCTGTTCTCCTCCGGGACCACCGGCCGGCCCAAGGCGATCGTCCACGGGCACGGCGGGATCCTGCTCGAGCACCTCAAGGCCCACGGGCTGCACTACGACATGAGCGAGCGGGACAACGCCTTCTGGTTCTCCACCACCGGCTGGATGGTGTGGGCCATGGGCATGTCCTCCCTGCTGCTGGGGGCCTCCGTGGTGCTCATGGACGGGGACCCCAACTGGCCCTCGGCGGACGGGGAGTGGTCGCAGTGGGCGGTAATGGCCGAGACGCGGTCCACGTACATGGGCACCGGCTCGGCGTACCTGGCCGCGTGCGCGCACGCCGGGATGCGCCCGCGGGAGCAGTGGGACCTGTCCCGGCTGCGGGAGGTCCAGTGCTCGGGCTCGCCGCTGGCCGCGGACGTGGCCGGCTGGGTCATGGACGCGGTCAACCCGGAGCTGCTGCTGGCTCCCACGTCCGGCGGCACCGACATCTGCGCCGCCTTCGTGGGCGCCAGCCCGCTGACCCCCGTGTGGGCCGGGGAGATGTCCTGCCGGCCGCTCGGCGTGGCCGTGGAGTCCTGGGACCCCGAGGGGAAGCCGCTGCACGGCGAGGCCGGCGAGCTCGTGTGCACGCAGCCGATGCCGTCCATGCCGGTGTGCTTCTGGGGCGACCCGGAGGGCGAGCGGTACCGGGACAGCTACTTCGGCGCCTACCCGGGCGTGTGGCGCCACGGCGACTGGCTCGTGCACACCGAGCGGGGCAGCTGGGTCATCACGGGCCGCTCGGACGCGACCCTGAACCGCGGGGGCGTGCGCCTGGGCACCGCCGAGTTCTACGCCGTGCTCGACGCCCTGCCGCAGGTGGCCGACACCATGGTGCTGCACTTCGAGGACGCCGGCGGGATGGGCAAGCTCGTGCTGCTCGTGGACGCCGCCGAGGGGGCGGACGAGGCCGCGCTGGAGCGGACGATCCGCACCACGCTGCGCACCGAGCTCTCCCCGCGGCACGTGCCCGACCACGTGGTGTTCGTGGACTCGATCCCGCGCAACCCCACCGGCAAACGGCTGGAGATCCCGCTCAAGCGGATCATCCAGGGCGCCGTGCGCGGGGAGGTCATGGACCCGGGGGTCGTGGCGCGGCCCGAGCAGGTGGACGCGACCGTCGCGCGGGTGCAGCGGGTGCTGGCCGAGGGCTGACGCGGCCTGGCGGGGTGCGGGGGCGGTGGGGCCGGGGCCGCGCTGCGGCGCCGTCCCCGCACGGCCGAAGCGCTCGGTCGAGTCGTTCTGCCGAGCCGCTCAGCCGAGCCGCTCGGCGTACCGCTGCTCGAGCAGGCCCGCGGCCGCCTGCAGGACCTCGACGTGCCGGGGCACGTCGGTGCGGGCGAAGCGGACGCTGGGGGTCGCCGTCGTGAGCCCGGCCAGCGGCCGGCCGAGCGCGTCCACGACCGCCACGCCCACGCCGATCACGCCCTGCTCGGTCTCCTCCAGGCTGGTGGCGTAGCCGTCCTGGCGCACGCGCGTCATCCGGCGCTTGAGCGCGGGGAGGGAGCGGATGGGGGAGGTGGGCCACGCGGGCAGTCCCGCGCGGTACAGCTCCTCCAGCTGCTCGTTGTTCAGACGGGACAGCAGGGCCTTGCCGCCGGCCGAGGAGAACGCCGGGACGGTGTCCCCGTGGCGCATGGCGATCCGCAGGCCGTGCCCGGACTCGATCCCGTCCACGAACAGGATGGCGCCGCCGCGCAGCACCATCAGCTGCACGGTCTCGCCGGTCTCGGCGTGGGCGTGCTCGAGGGCGGGGCGGGCGGCGTCGCGCAGGGCGGCGAGGGCGGGCGAGCGCACGGGAGCGGTCCAGAACGCCGGACCCACCCGGTAGCGGCGCAGGTGGTCCTGGCGGGCGAAGTCGCGGTGCAGCAGCGCGGTGAGCAGCCGGTGCGCCGTGGAGGGGGCCACGCCCAGGTGGGCCGCGGCCTCGGAGACGGACACCGAGCCCTGGTTGCGCATCATGGTCAGCAGCACGAGGGCGCGGTCCACCGACTCGATGGGGGAGGACGCGGTGGGCATGGACCACAGGGTAGCCGGGCCGGCGCGGGGGAGGCGGGCGCCGCCGTCGGGCTCAGTCCGCGAGCGGGAACACGGCCACCGACCGGTGCCGCGGCCGGTGCCCGTGGCCCTGCAGGTGGGACTCCACGAGGTGCACCTCGTCCACGGTCCACAGGGGCGGCGAGAACCTCTCCAGCACGCGGATCCACCGCGTGGCGTTCTCGCCGCGGGGCGGGCGGGCGACGGTCAGGTGCGGGGCGAACGCCTTGCCGTCCGGGGCGACGCCGGCCCGGTTGGCCGCCCCGCGCACGCGCCGGGAGAGCCGGGCGAGGTCCTCGGCCCCGTCCTCCACGTCGAGCCACAGCACCGCCGGCCGGTCCGGGTGGGGGAACGCCCCCGCGCCGTGGATCCCGCACACGAAGCCGCGCACCGGGGCGCAGGCCTCGGCGAGCAGGTCCTGCAGCGGCTCCACGGCATGCTCCGGCACCGAGGGCAGGAACGCCAGGGTCACGTGGAGCTGCTCCGGGTCCGACCAGCGCATCCCCGGCCGGGCGGCGAGGAACTCGGCGAGCTCCTCGCGGACCGACTCGGGCGGGTACACGGCGACGAACATGCGCGATCCCATGCACGCCAGCGTAGGCCGCGCGGGCGGTGCCCGGCAGGGCCGCGGCGTGGGGTGCGGAGGGGGGCCTACGCCGCTTGGGTCACGTACACGCTCGAGGGGGCATGCAGCGGCGTGTCGCGACGCCGGTCGTGTACGTGACCACTCGCCGTGGGGAGGGGAGGGGCGCGTATGCCCCTGGGGTTACGTACACGCTCGAGGGGGCGTGCAGCGGCGTGTCGCGACGCCGGTCGTGTACGTGACGACTGTGGGAGGTGGCGGGAGGAGCGGCCCTCGAGGGAGGGCGACCCCTGCGAGGGGCGGGGCTGTGGACAACCGCCGCGCCGGTGTCGGGCAGTGCGGGATGCTGAGGCCCATGACGCCGAGGGAGTTCCCGGACCGGGACGTGCACCCCGCCAGCACGGTTTCGCTCCACGCCGCAGGGCCGCTGCACGCAGCGGGGCCGCTTCCCGGCGCGCTCGGCAGGAGCGTCTTCTCGGTGCGCGAGGCGCGGGCCGCAGGGATGACCGAGCACCAGCTGCGCGATGCCCGCCTGAGCTCGCCCACCCCGGGGATCAGGGCCTGGGACGGCGCGGACCGGCCCTGGCTGGAGTCGGTCCACGCCGTGTCCGCGCTGCCGGGGGACCACCACCTGAGCCACACGACGGCGGCGCGCCTGTGGGGTCTCTGGCTGCCACCCTGGCTCGACGCGGACTGGCCGGTGCACGTGACCGGGCGGCAGGGTGCGGCCGGTGCGCGACGCAGGCCCGGCATCGTGGGACACCGCGCGAAGCTCGATCCGGCCGAGGTGGTGGAGACGGGCGGACTGCGCCTGACGTCCCCCGAGCGGACGTGGCTGGACCTCGCCATCCGCGGGATGGACCACGACTCCCTCGTGG
Source organism: Citricoccus sp. SGAir0253 (assembly GCF_005877055.1). Lineage (NCBI taxonomy): Bacteria > Bacillati > Actinomycetota > Actinomycetes > Micrococcales > Micrococcaceae > Citricoccus > Citricoccus sp. SGAir0253. Next base: position 1,013,866 of record NZ_CP039424.1, read on the forward strand.
CGGCGGGCGACGCGCTCCTGCAGCGGGCGGACGGCCCGCCTCGTCCGCCCGGGGTCGTGGGGGCCAACCCGCTGTCCTCCCTCGCCGCGATCGACGCCGCACTCGGCCGCCGTCGCCGCACGAAGGGGATCACCGCCGCCCGGGAGGCGCGGGAGTGCCTGCGGGCCGGCGTCGACTCGGCGCCCGAGAGCAAGATCAGGATGATCATCGTGGCCGCCGGGCTGCCGGAACCGGTGGTCAACGACGTCGTGTGGCTCTCGCCCACGGTGCGCCGGCGGCCGGACCTGCACTACCCCCGCTGGAGGATCGCCATCCAGTACGACGGGCGGGTGCACGAGGCCGCGGGCCAGCTCGCCAGTGACATCCACCGGGACGACGACTTCTCCGTGCACGACTGGATCACCGTCCGGGCCGCCAGCGACATCTACACGGTCCCGGGCCGGGCGCGGTTCCTCGAACGCCTGCGCCGGGCGATCGCCCGCCAGGAGGGACGGGCCGCGGCGGCCTGACCCCACTCCCTGCAGTCACGGGAACGATCGATGGGCGATTCGTCGGCGTGTCCCGGCGTGCATCGTGTACGTGACAGGGGCAGGGGAGGACCGGGCTACGCCCCGCGGGCGCGGAGGACCATCTCCAGCTCGAAGCGGGTCGTGGGGTCGTCGAGCTCGCCGCCGAACAGCTCCCGCAGCCGGTTCAGCCGGTAGCCCACGGTCTGCGGGTGCACCCCGAGCTCCTCGGCCACGGGGCCGCGCTGGCCCCAGTGGGTCAGCCAGGACAGCAGGGTGGTCTCCATGACCTCCCGCTTGGCGTCGGTCAGCTCCGCCAGCGGCGCCAGCCGGCGGGAGGCCAGCTCCGCCATGACGGCGGGGTCGGCGCCGAGGATGACCCCTCCCAGGTGGTCGACGGCGAACACCGGCGCGCCGCCGCCGTCGGGACCCGCGGCGGACGGGTGCTGGGAGGCGACCAGCCGAGCCACCCGGTGCGAGTGCGGGAGCGCGGACAGGTCCGCCGCCGGGCCGACCACCGCGCCCGTGCCGGCGAACACCGCCTCGAGGCGCTCCCGCAGCCCGGCGCCCCGGTCCGCGCTGACCACGGCGGTGGCCTCCGACTCCCGCTCCACCACGAGCCCGGCCCCGCCCAGCCGGGTGCGCACCCTCGCCGCCGAGGCCACCGGGAGCACGGCCGCGGCCAGGCGCTCGGGCAGCCGCCAGTCCGCCGCGGCCGCCAGCCGGCGCAGCTCGGCGGGCTGCGCGTCGCCGCGCAGCAGGGCTGCCATCAGGTCGGAGCGGCGCAGTTCCAGGGCACCGGCCCGCAGGGTCTGCTCGAAGGCATAGGCCTGCACGCTGACGGCGGAGAGCTCGTCGATGTAGGCCAGGATCGACTCGCCGAGGTCCACCACCACGGACAGGCCCATGCCCTGCTCGGCGCACGCCTCGGACAGCCCGCGCAGCGTGATGCGCGCGCCCGTGCGGTAGGCGGCGAGCAGGGCGTCCATGCTCCGGCCCTGGCGGTACTCGCCGGCGCCGAGCGCGGCCACGAGCTCGCGCGACTCCTCGTTGAGCGCGGGGGCGTCCGTGCCCGGCAGGGACAGCAGCTGCTCGATCGCCCCGCGCACGCCGAGGTGGAGCACCTCGTTGAAGCGCTCCGAGCGGGTGATGGCGTAGGCGGGGATCTGGTCCGGGACGATCTCGATGATCTGCGCCGTCACGCGGTCCACGGCCGGGGCGAGCCGCTCGCCCAGGTCCGCCGGCAGGGACAGCCACGGCGGGTTCAGCCGCTGCGCGCCGGGGGTGTGCTCGGCGGCCGGCGCGGGCGGTCCGCCGGCGAGGGGATGGGACGACGGCGGCCCGTCCAGCCCGGTGGTCCGTCCCCTTGAGTTGTTCCCCTGTGATAGTTCCATGCCACCGATCGTACGCCGCGGATGCAGAAATCTATCGTGCTGTTCTATAGGCTGGAGCCCATGGCCGGAAAGTCCCTGATCACCCTGCTCGCCTCGGCACTGACCACCCCGCGGGCGCCGCAGGACTTCCTCGCGCTGCTGGACCCCGTCCACTCGGCGCGGCAGCTGCGCGGCGTCGTGACCCGGGTGGACCGCTCGGTGCCCGGCTCGGCGACCATCGCCTTCCGTCCCGGCCCGGGCTGGAGGGGACACCGGGCGGGGCAGTGGGCGCGCATCGGCGTGGACGTGGACGGGGTCCGGCAGTGGCGCTCCTACTCCCTGTCCGCCGCGGCCGGCGCCGACCCGGAGATCACCGTGACGGACATCGGCACCGTCTCCGGCACCCTGGTGCGGCACACCGAGCCGGGGGACGTGCTCTTCCTGGCCCGTCCCGAGGGTGACTTCACCCTGCCCGAGCACCCGCGGCCGCTGCTGATGCTCACCGCCGGCTCCGGGCTGACCCCCGTGATGTCCATGATCCGCACGCTCGTCCCGCGCCGGCCCGACGCGGACGTGGTGCTGGTCCACTCGGCGCGCACCCCCGAGACGTCCCTGTTCCGCGAGGAGCTGGCCGAGCTCGCCGACCAGTTCCCCGGACTGCGGGTCCACCACCACGCGAGCGCCGAGGAGGGCCGGCTGGACCTGACCGGCCCGGACGTGCTGGACCGGCTGTGCCCGGACTGGCGCGAGCGGGCGGCCTACGCGTGCGGCCCGTCCGGCTTCCTCGACGACGCCGAGGCGCTCTGGGCGGGCGAGTCCCGTGCCGGCGAGTTGACGATCGAGCGCTTCCGGGCGGACCTCGTGACCGGCGAGCCCGGCGCCGGCGGGCTCACCGTGTTCGAGGCCTCGGACGTGGAGGCGGACGCCCCCGGCGACGTGCCCCTGCTCGAGGTGGCCGAGGACGCCGGCATCCCCGCCCCGAGCGGGTGCCGCATGGGCATCTGCCACGCCTGCCTCGTGCCGCTGCGCTCCGGGCAGGTCACGGACCTGCGCACCGGCGAGGTCCACGGTGACCCCGGCCAGCTCATCCAGACGTGCGTCAGCGCGGCGGCCGGCCCCGTGAGCCTGGGCCTGTGAGCCGGGCACCCCGTCCCGCCGGGCGCCCTCCCGACGCTGGCCCCGGCACCTGACCCACCCCGCGCCGTCGGGCCCACCGGTCCGCGGACGCCCACCGATCCTCCCTCTCCCGACCCCTAGGAGAACCATGACCCTCACCGCAGACCGCCGGACCGCCGGACTGGCCCAGGCCGCCGGCCGCCTCACCTCCGGGAAGCGGCCGAACGCCGTCGCCGGCCCGGACACCGTCAGCTGGGTGCCCACCACCACGTCCGCGACCGTGCGGCCCGGGGCGCTCGCCGCGAGCGGCGCGCCCGCCGTCCGCCCGCCCGCGGCCGCGCACCTGTCCGATGAGCAGGTGGCCGAGCTCGGCCGCGAGCTCGACGCCGTGCGCGACGGCATCCTCGCGCAGCGCGGGGCCTCCGACGCCGCCTACATCCGCCGGGTCATCCGGCTGCAGCGCGGGCTCGAGGTCGCCGGCCGCGCGTGCCTGTTGAACAGCCGCAGCAAGACCTCCTGGGTGGCCGGCACCGCCATGCTCACGGTCGCCAAGATCGTGGAGAACATGGAGATCGGGCACAACGTGCTCCACGGCCAGTGGGACTGGATGCGGGACCCGGACATCCACTCGACCACGTGGGAGTGGGACTTCGTCACCCCGTCCAAGGCCTGGCAGAACACCCACAACGACCTGCACCACCGCTGGACCAACGTGATCGGCAAGGACCGGGACGTGGGCTACAACGTGCTACGCGTGGACGCCGACCAGCCGTGGGAGCCCAAGCACATCCTCAACCCCGTCATCAACGCGGGCCTGGCCCCGATCTTCGAGTGGGGCATCGCCCTGTACGACCTCGAGATCGACCGCGTGAAGGCCGGCGAGAAGTCCACGGCCGAGCTCATGCACGACCTCAAGGTGGTGGGCCTGAAGGCCGCGCGGCAGTTCGCCAAGGACTACGCCGCCACCCCGCTGGCCGCGCAGCTGGTCTCCGGCTCCGGCAAGCAGGCGCTGCTCGGCACCGTCGTGGCCAACGGGCTGCGCAACATCTGGGCGCACGCGGTGATCTTCTGCGGGCACTTCCCCGAGGGGGCGGAGACCTTCACCGAGGAGATGGTCGAGGGCGAGACGCGCGGTGACTGGTACGTGCGGCAGATGATCGGCTCGGCCAACATCTCCGGCTCGAGGCTGATGCACTTCATGACCGGCAACCTCTCCCACCAGGTGGAGCACCACCTCTTCCCGGACCTTCCCTCCAACCGGTACGCCGAGGTGGCCGTGCAGGTCCGGGAGATCTGCGAACGCTACGGCCTGCCGTACAACACCGGCCCGTTGCACCGGCAGATCGGCTCCACGTGGGGCAAGATCTTCCGCCTGGCGCTGCCGAACGGGAAGTAGGCGGGCCAGGGCGCCAGGGCCGAGGGGAGGGGCCGGGGCCCCGACCCCTCCCGAGGGTCACGTACACGACGGGCGGTGGCCCGTGCGGCGTGTCGCCCCGCGCGTCGTGTACGTGACGGTGGGGGGTGGGGTCGGTGGACAGGTCACGCGGCGGGCGCCCGTTCGTAGAATGGCGCGCATGCTGCTGCCGCCCGATCCCGTCCTGCCCGACGGCTACGTCCTGCGCCCCATGACGGACGAGGACCTGCCCGCCGTGCACGCCCTCGAGACCCGGTTGTTCCCGCACGACGCCTGGCCGCTGCAGTTCTTCGAGGAGGAGCTGTCCCAGGCCGGGCCGCAGGACCACGGCCGGACGCGGGACTACCGGGTCGTCGCGGCGGCCGGGGCGCCGGGCGCCGGCGGGGACGACGGCGGCCTGGTCGGGTACTGCGGGCTGATGTGCGTCCCGCCGCTGGCCGACGTCCAGACCATCGCCGTGGTGCCCGAGGCGGAGGGGCGCGGGCTGGGCACGGCCATGCTCCAGTGGATGGTGGCCGAGGCCGCCCGGCGCGGGGCGCGCGACGTGCTGCTCGAGGTGCGGGCCGACAACCAGCGGGCCCAGCAGCTCTACCTGCGCCACGGCTTCGAGCACATCCACACGCGCGCCGGCTACTACCCGGGCGGCCACGGCCACCCACCGGTGGACGCGCTCATCATGCGCCGGCGCATCACCGTCTGACACCCTCCCAACGGAGCGAGGACTGGTGGCCGGAGGGGGAATCCGGCCGCCAGTCCTCGCGTCTCGAGACGGTCACACGGGGCAGGCGGTGGGCGAAAGCTTGGTCTCGTGGCTCCTGCGTCCCCGATGTGATCCAGTCAACGCCCGGACCCTCAAGAGGTTCGCCGGTTTCGGCCGATTGTTTGCTCAAGGTTGGCCGAAGGTCGCGGGCGGACATCTTGAGTCAAAGTTGGGCGTATGCACGTCTCCTTCCACGGGCGCCCGGGCGATCATGGAGACATGACCACTGCGCCGGTCCTCGACACCGATGCACTGGACCGATTGGGGGCTCAGCTGGATGACCCGGCGGTCCTGAGTGCCTTCATCCGCCGCTACGCGGCCATGCTCGACCACCGCGTCGAGCGGCTCCGCCACGCCCTGAGCCACCGGGACCGGGACGACTGGCTGGACGCCGTGCTGTCCCTCAAGAGCTCCTCGGCCATGGTGGGGGCCGTGGGCCTGTCCGAGCTGGCCGGGGCCCTGATGTCCAGCGTGGCCCCGGCCTCGGCCGCACCGGCGCGGTGGCCCGAGGCCTCCTGCCTCGAGGAGATCGTCGCCCGGCTGCGGCGGCTCGCCGTGGAGACCGCGCAGCAGCTGCGGCTGTTCCTGGAGCGCCGGTTGGGCCAGGCCTCCGCAGACCGCTGACGCGCCGCCGGCCCGCCGCCTATGCGCCCGGGCGCGCCGAGTCCGTGGCCCTGTAGCCGATGCCGCGGACGGTCTCGATCCAGCGCGGCTCCCGCGGATCGTCCTTGAGCTTGCGCCGCAGGTTGCCCACATGCACCTCCACGGTCCGGGCGTCCGCCTCGGAGACGAAGGTGCCGGCGTCCGCGGACTCGCCGCGCAGGATGCGGGAGAGCTCGGTCTTGGACCGCACCACCCGGCCGCTGCGCAGCAGCGTCTCCAGCAGCGTGAACTCGGTGGGCGTCAGGGCCACCTCCCGGCCCGCGGCCGAGACGTGGTGCACCTGCGGGGAGAGCACCAGCCCGTCCAGGTGCAGCCGCTCCTCGACCGAGGTCCGGACCGTCCCGCCGTGGGCCCCGGCCGGGGACCCGTTCGACCCTGCAGCGGGGGCGCCGAAGCCGCCCGCGCCACCGGCCGATCCGTTCGTGCTCCCGCGCGGTGCGGCGGGAGGCGCGGGCGCCGTGGGCGCGGGGTCGCCGTCCGGGCAGGGGGCGCCGGGCACCGGATCGTGCGGGGCCGGCTCGCCGCCCGGCGCGGAGCGCGGGCGCCGCAGCATGGCCTCGATCCGGGCACGCAGCTCACGGGGCCGGAACGGCTTGGTCAGGTAGTCGTCGGCGCCGGCGTCGAGGCCCATCAGGGTGTCGATCTCCTCGCCGCGGGCGGTCAGCATGACCACGTAGGCGTCGGTGAGCCGGCGGACCCGGCGGGTGACCTCGTAGCCGTCGATGTCCGGCAGGCCCAGGTCGATCGTGACGATCACCGGGTCGGAGTGCTCGACCGCCTCGACGCCCTCGGCGCCGCTGGAGGCCGCATGGACCTCGAAGCCCGACTGGCCCAGCAGGGCCACGAGCAGCTCGCGGATGTCCTCGTCGTCCTCGACGACCACGGCCACGCGCCGATCCTCCACTGTGGAACCCCCCGTGCTGACTGTGATCCAAGGCTATCGTGATGATCGACAGCATAGAGGCCTCCCAGCGCCAGAACGGAGCGGTGACATGCCCGGACGTTCGCAGGTCCCCCTCCCGGACGGCGCGGGGCCCGTGGCCCCCGGCCCCGAGTCCATCCTGGACCGGCTCCCGGACCCCCCGCAGGGCCCGACGGCGGCCCCCGGCGACTCGGTGCCGGGCGGGGGCGAGGTCTACTTCGGGGCGCTGTCCCTGCGGCTGCGCGTCGTGCTCTCCCAGTTGCCGCTGACGCTGTCCGTCATGGTCGTGGCACTCTTCCTGCTCGTCCTCCCCACGGAGGTGGGACGGATCGACTCCCATGCACTGTCCCTCGGCCTCGGCGGGGTGCTGGGGCTGACCGCGCTGGCAGCCGCCGTGCCCTGGGACCGGCTGCCCACCGTGGCCTACTGGTCGATCCCGCTGCTGGACTTCGTGGCGATCGCCCCGATCTGGTCCTCGGCCCGGCACGACCTGGACGGGATGTCCATGCTCTGCGCCTTCCCGGTCTTCTGGCTGGCCTGGAGCGGCGTCTACCCCTGTGCCGGGATCGGCCTCGGCGTGCTCGGCAGCGCCGCGGTCACGTGGTGGCCCTACCTGACGAATCTCGACCAGCTCACCACGGGCGAGGTCTTCCGCCCCACCCTGGTCCCCCTGTTCATGCTCGCGCTCGGCGTCGCCGCGAGCATCCTGTCCCGCAGCATGGACCGGCAGCGCGACGAGCTCGAGGAGTCGCTGGCGGAGATCCGGCAGCAGAACCGGCGCCTCGCCGCGGTCCTGGACGCCACCGACGTCGGGATCCTCGTCACGGACCGGCGGGGCCGGGGGCTGCTGATGAACGCCGCCCAGCGGCGCCAGCACCTCATCGGCCAGCCGCCGGGACGGCACGACGCCCCCGAGCGGGACCTGCTGGCCTTCGAGGCGGACGGGCGGACGCCCATCCCCGTCACGGAGCGGCCGGTCTACCGTGCGGTGCACGGGGAGAGCTTCTCCGGCCGGCTCGTGGCCCTGGGCCCCGTGGGCAACCAGCAGTTCCTGTCCATCTCCGCGCAGGCCATGCGGGACGAGCGCGGCGCGTTCGACGGCACCGTGGTCGTGTTCCACAACGTCACCGACCTGCTCGACGCCGTCCGCTCGCGCGAGCGGTTCATGGCCAACGTGACCCACGAGTTCCGCACGCCGCTGACCTCGATCATCGGCTTCCTGGACCTGGCGATCGAGGACGAGCAGGACGCCCGGCTGGCCGGCTACCTCGCCACCTGCCTGCGCAACGCCGAGCGGCTGCTGGACCTCGTGAACACCCTGCTGGAGAGCGCCTCGGGGGACACGTCGATCACGCCGGAGGACACCGACCTCGTGCCGCTCGTGGCGCACAGCGTGGACTCCGCGCAGGTGCGCGCCGCACACGCCGGCGTCGCCCTCGAGGCGCGGCTGCCCGAGTCGCTGCACGCACGGGCCGACCGGGCGCGGATGAGCCAGGTGGCGGACAACCTCGTCTCCAACGCGCTGAAGTACACCGAGGCCGGGGGCTCCGTGACGGTCACGCTGCGCGAGGTGGGGGACCGGGCCGAGCTCGAGGTCGCGGACACCGGGATCGGGATGACCCCGGAGGAGCTGGAGCAGGTGTTCCGGGACTTCTACCGCAGCGAGTACGTCCGGCGCGCGGCCATCCCCGGGACCGGGCTGGGGCTGGCGCTCACCCGCAGCTTCGTGCGCGGCCACGAGGGCGAGATCACCGTCCGGTCGGAGGCGGGCGTCGGCTCCGTGTTCACGGCGTGGATCCCGCTGGCCGGTCCGGGCGGCGGGGCCCGGGAGGACGGCGGCGCCGAGGGGCGGCCCCGCCCCGCCGACGAGGGCCGGCGCGGCGCCTGACGGGGGCGGTCGCTCGCCCCGGATGCCGGTCCCGCTCGGTCGCCGGTCCCGCTCGGGAGCGCCGGCTCAGGCCAGCAGCCGCCAGCTGCCGGGCTCCACGCGGGACCCCGCGCGCAGCCGGGCCGCGCCGGACTCGTCCCAGGCCTCGGCCCGGGCGATGTGCTCGGCCCGGGCCGCCCACGCGATGCACGCCTGCGGGATGTACGCGTCCTCCTGCCCCATGAACAGCCGACGCCGGAACATGGCCCACTCGATCGCCGGCACGGCCACCGGGTAGGCGCCGCCGACGTCGATCGCCGCGAGCTCGGCCACCACCGCCTCCCGGCCGGACCGGGCGGCCAGCCACGCCCGGGTGGAGGCCAGTCCCAGCGGTTCGGCCAGGGCGGCCAGCCCGACGTCGAGGGCCGGGTCGGCCTCGACCGGCACCGGGAGCAGGTCCGTGGCGTTGCGCCACGTGCCGAAGGGCGAGCCGTCGGGGAGCACCACCACGCCGTCGGCCTCGGACGTGTTGCGCCAGGGGTCCTCGGGATCCAGCGACTCCACGAGGTCCGTCAGCACGCCGGCCGCCCACAGCCCGAACCACTGGGGCTCCGTGGCGGACAGGCGCCGCAGCTCATCGCTCGCGGCACTCCGGTAGGCATCGGACACCAGGGGTTCACACCGGCTGATGGTCCACCGGGAGACGGCCTCACGAACGGTCACGGTAACCCCACCTCTGCAGTCGTCGGGGGAACGCGGCCGGGGGATCGCCGCGGGCCCCAGTCTAGTGAGCGGCCCCCGGGCGGACAGGGGTGCGGCGCCAGGCGCGTGGAAGACGAGTGGAGGCGGTGACCGCCGGGGCCGGAGCACGTGGTGCGCCCCCCACGCAGCCGCGGGCGGCCACCGGCGCCCGGCGTCCCGGACGCTTCCTAGAATGGAGGGCATGCCAGCGCCCGAGACCTCCCCGTCCGCCGCCCCGTCCGCCCCCGCGACCGAACGCCGCGCCCCGCTCGTGCTGGGGATCGAGTCCTCGTGCGACGAGACCGGCTTCGGCATCGTCCGCGGCACGGAGCTGCTGGCCAACGCGGTGGCCTCCTCGATGGAGGAGCACGTGCGCTTCGGCGGGGTCATCCCCGAGATCGCCGCCCGCGCCCACCTCGAGGAGTTCATCCCCACCCTGCAGCAGGCCCTCGACACCGCCGGGGTCACGCTGGCGGACCTGGACGCGATCGCCGTGACCTCCGGGCCCGGGCTCGCCGGGGCGCTCATGGTCGGCGTCGCCGGCGCCAAGGCCCTCGCCCTGGCCACCGGCACGCCGCTCTACGGCATCAACCACCTGGTGGCCCACGTGGGCGTCGGCGTCCTGGACGAGGTGACCGGGGCGCGAGCCGCGGCCGACCCGGCGACCGGGGCGGGCGCCGTCGGGACCCCGGCGGGTACCGGGAGGGGGCCGGCCGCCGTGCTGGGCGAGCGGGACGGCGGAGCGCTGCCCGGGCACCTGGGCGCGCTGCTCGTCTCCGGCGGGCACACCGAGATCCTGCGGGTCAACCGGCTCACCTCGGACGTGGAGCTGCTCGGCTCCACGATCGACGACGCCGCGGGCGAGGCCTACGACAAGGTGGCGCGGCTGCTCGGGGCCGGATACCCCGGCGGGCCCGTGATCGACCGGCTCGCGCAGCAGGGCGACCCCACGGCGTTCCGGTTCCCGCGCGGGCTCAGCGCGCCGAAGTTTGTCGGGACGGCGGAGGAGCCCGGGCGGCACCGCCACGACTGGTCCTTCTCCGGGCTCAAGACCGCCGTGGCCCGCTGCGTGGAGCAGTTCGAGGCGGCCGGGGTGCCGGACGAGCGGATCCCGACGGCGGACATCGCCGCGTCCTTCCAGGAGGCCGTCGCGGACGTGATCACCGCCAAGGCCGTGCGGGCGTGCACCGAGCACGGCCTGGAGCACCTGGTGCTCGGCGGCGGGGTGGCCGCGAACTCCCGCCTGCGCGGGCTGCTCGCCGAGCGGTGCGCGGCCGCCGGGATCGGGCTGACCGTGCCGCCGCCGCGGCTGTGCACGGACAACGGCGCCATGGTGGCGGCCCTGGGCGCGCAGCTCGTGATGGACGGGGTGGCCCCCTCCGGCCTGGGCTTCGCCGCGGACCCGGGCCAGCCGGTCGGCGAGATCTCCCTCGTGGCCTGACCCCGGCCGGCGCCCCGCCGCCGCCCGGGGTCACGTACACGCCCGAGGGGGCGACACGCCGTGGAACCCGCCGTGCATCGTGTACGTAACCTCGACGGCGACGCCGTGTCGCCCGCCATCAGCTGCCGATCGAGGCGCGGGTGCGGCCCACCGCGTCGGCGACGACGGCGCGCAGGGGTGCGACGACGTCGTGCCCGTCCAGCGGGGCCGAGGCGGGCAGCCCGGCCGACTCCGCCTGCTCGACGGAGGCGGCGTGCGCGGCGTGCGCGGCCACGCGGCGCTGGCGGGCGGGCGTGCCGCCGTCGTGCATGAGGTCCTCGACGGAGGCGAGCTCGGCCGCGCAGCCCAGCCGCTCGGCCACGGGGGCCAGCCGCTCGAGCTCGGAGCGCAGGTGCTCGGTCACGAGCATCTCGTCCCCGGCGGCGTCGAGGATGATGATCGCCTCCAGGCCGTAGCGGGCCGCGCGCCACTTGTTCTCCTGCACGTGCCACGGCGGCATGGTGGGGATGGTGCCGCCGGCGTCCAGGGTGTCCGAGAAGTCCTGCACGAGGCACTGCGTCAGGGCGGCGATCGCGGCGATCTCCTCGAGGGTCGCGACGCCGTCGCACACCCGCATCTCCACCGTCCCCAGCCGGGGCACGGCCCGGACGTCCCAGCGGCACTCGGTGACGTCGTCGATCACGCCGGTGTGCACCAGGTCCGCGACGCAGCGCTCGAAGCCATCCCAGTCCGGGAACTGGAACGGCAGGCCCGCGGTCGGCAGCTGCTGGAACATCAGGGTGCGCTGGGACTGGTAGCCGGTGTCCACGCCGGCCCAGAACGGGCTCGAGGCGGACAGGGCCAGGAAGTGCGGGACGTAGTTGACGAGGCCGTCCACCACGGGCATCGCCTTGCGCACGTCGTCCAGGCCGACGTGGACGTGCACGCCGTAGATGAGCATCTGCCGGCCCCACCACTGGGTGCGGTCGATGAGCTTGCCGTAGCGGTCCGCCGGCGTGACGGGCTCCTCCGTGGGCTGGGCGAAGGGGTGCGAGCCCTGGCAGTACAACTCCACGCCCATCGGTCCGGTCACCTCCCGCACCTTCCGGGCGGACTCGCGCAGCTGGCCGATAGCCTCGTCCACCGTGGTGCACACGTCCGTGACGAGTTCCACCGTGTTCAGCAGCAGCTCCGGCTTCACGTGCGGGTGCTCCTGGCCCAGGTGCAGCCCGGCCTGGTCCGCGACGCCGGCCAGCACCCGGTCCGCGACCGGGCGCAGGGTGCCGTCGGCGGCGTCCACGAGGGCGAGCTCCCATTCCACCCCGAGGGTCGACTGCGCGGAGCGGGCGAAGGGCAGGTGCATGCGGGGGTCCTGTCGGTGGGGTTCGGCGGGGATCGGTGCGGGTCCGGTGGATACGCGGCGGGGACGGTCGGCAGTTGCCATCCTAGGGGCGCACGGTGCGCCGGCCCGACGCGTGCCCTCCCTACGATGGGATGGTGACCGACTCCGCCCACCGCTCCTGCCCGCCCACCGCGCGCCCCCCGCACGACCCGTCCGCCGCCGGCCCGACGACGGCCCCCGGGACGGCCCGGGACGGTTCCGCCCGCACGCCGCGCGGCGCCCGCCGGGTCGTCCGGGCCGTCGCCGCCGCGGGCGCGGTCCTGTTGGCCGCGACCGCGTGCACGGCCACCCCGCCCGGCACCGACGGGAGCGGCACGGGGACGGGAGCGCCGTCGTCGGGACCGGCCGGGGCCACGGGGACCGGCGAGGCCACCCCCGAGCCCACGCCGCTCCAGGCCGCCCTCGGGGCGCCCTCGCAGCAGACGGAGCGCGCGGCGCGGGAGGCGGTGGCCGGCATGAGCGTCGAGGAGCAGGCGGGACAGGTCCTCGTGGGCCAGCTCGGCGCGGAGGGGACCGACCCGGCGTCCGTCCGCGAGCTGAACCTCGGCGGGGTGATCGTCATGGGCGACGCCGTCCCGGTCGCCCCGGACGGCACCGACGACGTGGACGCGCTGGCCGCCGAGCTCGACGAGACGCGCACCGCCCTGGAGGCCGGGCGTGACTGGAGCGGGATCGTGGGCGTGGACCAGGAGGGCGGGCTCGTGGCCCGCGTGCAGGAGCCGCTCGTCGAGTGGCCGACGCCGATGAGCTACGGCGCGGCCGCGGCGGGCTCGGAGGGCCCGGCCGAGGACGGGGCGGGCGCGACGGGACTGGCGGCGCGCGGGCACCGGCTCATGGGCGCGCAGCTGGCCGAGCTGGGCTTCACGACGGACTTCGCGCCGAGCATCGACGTCACCGTGGGCGAGGCGGACCCGACCATCGGCGCCCGGGCGTTCTCCTCCGACCCGGCCGTCGTCGGCGAGCTCGGCGCGGCGGCCACGCGGGGCCTGCTGCACGCCGGCCTGCTCCCGGCGCCCAAGCACTTCCCGGGCCACGGCTCCGTCACCGAGGACTCGCACGTGATCGCGCCGGTGCAGGACGCCACCGCCGCACAGCTGCGGGAGCGGGACTGGCGCCCCTTCGCGGCGCTGCTGGGCGGCCCGACGGCGGTCGGGGCCTCCGGCGCCCACACGCCGATGGTGATGATGGGCCACATCGTGGTGCCGGAGCTGGAGGAGGACGTGCCGGCGTCGGTGTCCGCCCCCGCGTACGAGGCCCTGCGCGGCCTCGGCGGGCCGGAGGGTGCCGGCTACGACGGCGTGGTGGTGACCGACGCGCTCAACATGGGCGCGCTCGTGGAGCGCTACGGCCCGGACGAGGCCCCCGTGCGGGCGCTCGCGGCCGGGGCCGACCTGCTGCTGATGCCCTCCTCGGTGCCGGGGGCGCGGGACGCGATCGTCGAGGCCGTGGAGTCCGGCGAGGTGCCCGCGGAACGGCTCGAGGAGGCCGCCCGGCGCGTGGTGACGATGCTGATGTGGCGCGACCGGCTGGCCGGGGAACTCGAGGCCGCCGGACCGGAGGAGGTGGCCGCGTCGCTGGGCGGCGGGACCGGGGAGGCCGGGGACCCTGCCCAGGACGCGGCGGACGTCTCGCGCGAGGTCTCCGCGGCGGCGGTGACGGTCGTCGAGGGCACGTGCGGGGATCCGCTCGTGACCGACTCCCTGCAGGTCACCGGCGGCGACCCGCGGGACCGGCAGCGCCTGGAGCAGGCGGCGCGGGAGGCCGGCCTGGTGGTCGGCAGCGGCCCGGTGGTGAACCTCGTGGGCTCGGCGCGCGGGGCCGGCCGCGGGGACGTGGTGGTGGCCCTGGACGCGCCCTTCGGGCTGGCCCGGTCCTCCGTGTCCCCGGACGGCGCGCTGGTCGCGCTCTACGGGCGCACGCCCGGGGCGTTCGCGGCCCTCGTGGAGGTGCTGCGCGGCGAGGCCGAGGCGACGGGCGCCCTGCCCGTGGACGTGGGGGACTGGCCCGCGGGCACGGGCTGCTGACGCCGGGACGTCCTCCCGGCGACGTCCCGGCGACGTCCCGGCGGCGGCTCAGCCCTGGCGGCGGGCCCGGAAGATCCCGAACGCGGCGACGCACAGCCCCACGAACGAGGCGCCGAGGGCCACGAGCGGCCCCGTCAGCGGCACCCAGACCACGTCCCGGCGCACCGCGCGGGCGGTCTCGGAGTCCGAGAGCAGGTCGCCGCCGCCGAGGGTGAAGGTCCCGGCCACGAACACCTGCGCGACCACCGTGATGATCAGCAGCAGCGCCGCGAGCACGCCCACGGCCATGGACGCGTAGAGCAGCACCTTGCACCACAGCGGGGCGGACTGCGCCTGGCGGGCGGCGTGCGAGCCGCGGCCCACGACGCCGGCCGCGGACCGGGCGGTCCGGTCGCCGGTCGGTGCGCCCTCCCGGGACCGGGCGGAGCCGCCGTCGCCGGCCGACCGGCCCCCCTCGGAGGCGCCGTCGGCGTCCTCGGGGTGCCCCTCCTCGTCCCAGGGGTCCTCCTCGAAGCGCCCGATGAGGTCGAAGCGATGATCGTGCTGGGGGTCGGGCTCGGGGCCACGGTCGGCATCGGCGCCGTGGCGGTCGTCGCGAGCGGAGTCGGGCAGGGACGGGCGGGACTCGGGTCGACGGGACATGTTTCCAGCGTACCGCCGGTACCGTGGACGGGTGCCTTCCTCCACAGCCCCCGTCCCGTCGTCCGCCGCCGAGGGGAGCCCCGGCCGCGACGCCACCGTGCTGGCCCCCGTGCTGACCCCGGAGGGCTGGCGGCTGCTGAACTCGCTGGAGGACTACCGCGAGTCCGAGGCGCTCGCGGTGTCCACCCGGCTGCGCGCCGAGGGCCACGCCCCGGAGCTCGTCTCCGCCGTGCTCACCCAGCTCAAGCTGCGCGCGCAGGCCGCCGCCAAGTTCGGCCCCTTCGCCGCCCACATGGTGTTCACCCGGGCGGGGCTGGAGCAGGCCACGCGCATGAACGTGGCGGCCCTGCACGCCGGCCGGTTCATCGCGGCGGGCGTCCGCTCCGTCGCGGACCTCGGCTGCGGCCTCGGGGCGGACGCGATGGCCCTGGCCGCCCTGGACGTCGAGGTCACCGCGGTGGAGCGGGACGAGACCGTGGCCGCCGCCGCGACGGTCAACCTCATGCCGTTCCCGAACGCCTCCGTCGTCTGCGCCGACGCCCGCGAGTGGCTGGCCGGGACCCGGGCTTCCCGGACGACCGAGGCCGGGGCCGCGGCGGGTGAGGCGGCGGCGCCGGCCGGCGGCGCGGCGGGAGCCACGGCCGCCCCCGAGGGCTACTGGCTGGACCCCGCCCGGCGGGTGGTCTCCACGTCCGGCTCGAGCCGCGTCTTCGACCCCGAGGCGTTCTCCCCGCCCCTGTCCTTCGTCGAGTCGCTCGCGGACGAGGGGGCCGCCGTCGGGGTCAAGCTGGGTCCGGGACTGCCGCACGAGGCGGTGCCGGCCGGCTGCGAGGCGCAGTGGGTGTCCGTGGACGGCGACGTCACCGAGGCCGTGCTCTGGTTCAACGCGCTGGCCCGCGCCGGGGTGCGCCGCAGCGCCCTCGTGCTGTCCGGGGCGGGGCAGGGGCACCACGAGCTCACCGCCGCCACCGGCTTCGGCGGCTCCCCGGAGGTCCCCGTGGGGGGCACCGCGGCGCTCACCGGCTACCTGTACGAGCCCGACGGCGCCGTCATCCGCGCCGGGCTGGTGGCGGACCTCGTCCACCGGGACTTCGCCGCGGCGGGCGGGGCGCTGCTGGACGAGCACATCGCCTACTTCCGCGCCGACGAGCTCGTGGAGTCCCCGTTCGCCCGGGCCTACCGCATCGAGTCGGTCATGCCCTTCAACGTCAAGGGCCTGCGCCGGTGGGTGCGGGAGACGGGGGTCGCCCGGCTGGACATCAAGAAGCGCGGGATGGCCGTGACGCCCGAGGAGCTGCGGCGCCAGCTGATGGCCGGGCAGGGGGCGAAGGGTGTGAAGGGCGGCAAGGGAGCCAAGGGAGCGAAGGGAGCCAAGGGCGCCGCGGCCCGGCACGCCACGCTCGTGCTGACGCGCATCGGCGAGGAGCGGGTCGCCGTCGAGGTCACCCCGGCCTGAGCGGGTCCTCGTCCGGGGCGCCGTGGGGTGGGTCCGGCCCGCCTGAGGCATCCGTCATCACCGAGAGGACACGTCGCCCCCGGGTCCCGCCCGGACATGTCCTCTGGGCACGGACGGAGCACGCGCCGACGTTCGGCGCCCCCGCAGGCGGCCGACCGGGGGGCCGCCACCACCCCACGACCCCTCCCGGCCGCCGCCGGTAGGGTCAGCTGAAGTAGATCCCGATCCGCCGGCCGCGGATCTCCTCCACGGCGATCTCCACGTCGTAGATCTCCCGCAGCACGTCGCTGTCCATGATCTGCTCGGGCGTGCCCTGGTGCACCAGCCGGCCGTCGCGCATGGCGAGCATCTGGTCGGAGTAGCACGAGGCGTAGTTGATGTCGTGGATGACGATGACCACGGTCTTGCCCAGCTCGTCCGCCATGCGCCGGATCAGCCGCATCATCTCCACGGCGTGCTTCATGTCCAGGTTGTTCAGCGGCTCGTCGAGCAGCAGCACGTCCGTGTCCTGGGCGAGCACCATGGCGATGTACGCGCGCTGGCGCTGCCCGCCCGAGAGCTCGTCGAGGTAGCGGCCCGCGTACTGGTGCAGGTTCATGTAGCCCAGCGCCTGGCCGATGAGGCGCTCGTCCTCCGGCCCGGGGCGCCCGCCGTGGTGGGGGAAGCGGCCGAACGAGACGAGGTCCCACACCGTCAGCCGCACCGTGGTGGTGTTCTCCTGCCGCAGCACGGCCAGCCGCCGCGCCAGCTCGCGGGTGTCGGTCCCGAACACGTCCCGGCCCGCGACGGCGATCGTCCCGCCGTCCGCGGACAGCAGCCGGCCGATCATGGACAGCAGCGTCGACTTGCCCGCGCCGTTCGGCCCGATGATCGAGGTGACGCCGCCCGCCGGGACGACCGCCGTGACGTCGTCCACCACGCGCGTGCCCTCGTACGTCTTGTGCACCGCGTGCAGGGCGATGGCGAGCGCCCCGGCCCGAGGATCCCGCTCGTCCACGGGCCCGACGCCGGCCCCGTCACCTCCCGGAGCGAGGCCGGCCGGGGTGACCGGCGCCTCGGCGTCCGGCACCGCGGCACCGCGGCCCGGCCTCATGAAGTCCACCAGACCCATGGTCAGCGCACCTTCCCTCTCAACAGCATGGCGAGGAACACGATCCCGCCGGCGAACTCGATGATGATGCTCAACGCGGTGTCGAACCCGAACACGTGCTGCAGCACGAGCTGGCCGCCGGAGAGCATGACGATGCCCAGGAACACCGCGGCGGGCAGGACGAGCCGGTGCCGGAACGCCCCCACCTGGTAGGCGAGGTTGGCCACGAGCAGCCCGAAGAACGTCACGGGTCCCACGAGGGCGGTGGACACGGCCACCATCACCGCGGCCACCACGAGCACCTGCAGCGTGCGGCCCCGGTGGTCCACGCCGAGGGACACGGCGGTGTCCCGGCCCAGGGCCAGCACGTCCAGCTCGTGCCGCATCCGCCACACGGGGACCGAGGCCAGCGCGAGCAGCACGGCGGCGATGCCGAGCAGTTGCGGGTCCACCATCCCGAAGGAGGCGAAGAACAGGTCCTGCAGCACGATGAACTCGCTCGGGTCCATGAGCCGCTGGAGCAGGGCGGACACCCCGCGGAACAGGGTCGCGAACACGATCCCGATCAGCAGCACGAGGTGCAGCGACTGCCGTGCCCCCGTGAACAGCCACCGGTACAGCGCCACCGCGAAGGCGACCATGACCACCGCCTCCAGCAGGAAGCGCAGCGGCGCGGGGGCGCTGAGGAACGACTGCGCCGAGAAGACCCATACCATCACGGTCTGCACGAGCACGTAGAGCGCGTCGAAGCCCATGATGGACGGGGTGAGGATCCGGTTGCCCGTCACGGTCTGGAACAGCACCGTGGACACGCCCACGGCGTAGGCCACGAGCACCATGGCCGCCACCGTGGTGAGCCGCCGCGGCAGGATGTAGGCCACCGCCCCGGTGAGGTCCACCAGCACGAAGGCGGCCAGGCAGGCGACCGCGAGGGCGCCGAGGGCACCCACCACGAGCCACGCGCGCCGGTCGCCCCGGCGCCGGCCGGCACCGGGGCGGACGTCGAGGCCGCCGCGGGTCTCGACGGTGCGGCGGTGCCCCGCTACGGGGGAGCTGGTGAGGTCGGTGGTCACGCGGACCGCCCGGTGCGGGTGCGCAGCAGCAGGACGAGGAACAGCAGCGCGCCCACCACCGAGATGACGGTGCCCACGGGGATCTCGTAGGGGTAGCGCACGGTGCGGCCGATGATGTCGCAGGCCAGGACGAAGCCGGCGCCGAAGACGGCGGTCCACGGCACGGCCGTGCGGGCGTTGTCCCCGAAGACCATGGAGACCAGGTTCGGCACCACGAGCCCCAGGAACGGCAGGGCGCCCACGGTCACCACCACCACGGCGGAGATCAGCGAGACGAGCCCGAGCCCGAGGGCCATCACGGCCCGGTAGTCCAGCCCCAGGTTGGTGGCCACGTCCTGGCCCATGCCGGCCACGGTGAACCGGTCGGCGGCGAGGTACCCGCCGAGGGTCAGGGCACCCACGAGCCACAGCAGTTCGTAGCGGCCCGCGACGATGCCGGAGAAGTCGCCGATCATCCACGTGTTCAGGGTCTGCAGCAGGTCCGTGCGGTAGGCGAAGAACGTGGTGACGGCCGCGACCACGCCGCCGAGCATGATGCCCACGAGCGGCACGAGCAGGGTGGAGCGGGCGGGCACGCGGCGGATGATGGCCAGGAACAGCGCGGTGCCGGCCAGGGCGAAGACCGCGGCCACGCCCATCTTGCCCATCAGCGGCAGGGCCGGCAGGAAGAGGGTGGCCACGAGCAGCCCGGCCGCGGCGGACTCGACCGTGCCGGCGGTCGAGGGCTCCACGAAGCGGTTGCGCACCATCAGCTGCATGATGAGGCCCGCCACCGCCATGGCCAGCCCGGACAGCAGCACGGCCGCGGTGCGGGGCAGGCGGGAGACCGTGAACACGTGCCAGGCCGCCGGGTCACCGGCGAGCAGCGCGCCGGGGCGGACGTCCGTGACGCCCACGAACATGGACACGACGGCGAGCACCAGGATGCCCACCGCGCCGAGCCGCAGGGCGGCGCGCGAGGTGCGGAAGCTGCGCAGCTCCCGGGAGGTGACGCAGTGCTCCTCGGCGTGCGCCCGCACGGCACGCACCTCCACGGGGTCCGTGGCGCCGGGCACCCGGACGGGGGCCCGGGCCGGGATGCGGGCCAGCCCGCCCCGGTCGGAGACGGGGCGGGCCGGGGCGGCGGGGGAGCGGCGGCGCCGTCCCCGCAGGGACGACGCCGGCCGGCTGGCCTGGGAGGTGGTCATCAGTTGCCGGAGTCGTCGCCCTCGGCGGAGCCGGCGTCCGTGGTCGACTCGGTGACGACGCCGTTGACGACCTCGTCGATCATCCGCGGCAGGGAGTCCAGGCCGTAGCCCACGAGGTACCAGTCGGCCGGGTCCAGCTGGATGACGTTGCCGTTGCGCGCGGCCTTCGTGCCGTTGACCAGGTCGTTGTCCAGGACGGCGGCGGCGGTGTCCCCGCCCTCGCCCGTGGCGGCGTCGCGGTCGATGACGAAGAGGTTCTCCGGGTCGGCCTGGGCGATGAACTCGAAGGACACGGACTGGCCGTGGGGGCCCTCGGCCTTCACGTCCGCAGCGGTCGGGATGCCGAGCACGTCGTGGATCAGCCCGAAGCGGGAGCCCGCGCCGTAGGCGGTGACCTCGCCGGCGGAGGTGAGCACCACCAGGCCGTCGGTGTCGCCGGCCTCCTTGAGCGTGGACTTCGCGTCCTCGACCTTGGCCTCGACGGCCTCGAGCCGGTCCGCGGCCTCCTGCTCCTTGCCGAAGACCGCGCCGAGCGTGGTGACGTTCTCCTCGAAGGAGCCCATCTGGTCGGACTGGTCCACGGACAGGTCGATCGTCGGGGCGATCCTGGACAGCTCCGGGTAGGCCTCGGCGGTGCGCGCGGAGATGATGATCAGGTCCGGGGCCTCGGAGGCGATGGTCTCGAAGTCCGGCTCCTTCATGGCGCCGATCTTCACCTCGGCGGCGTCCGCCACCGGCTGCAGCTGCTCGGGGTAGACGGCCTCGGGCACGCCGGCCGGCTGCTCGCCCAGGGCGTTCATCGAGTCCATGACGCCCAGGTCGAACACGAAGACCTTCTCCGGGTCGACCGGGACCTCGGTGGTTCCCTGCGCGTGCTCCACGGTCACGGTCTCGCCCGAGGCCTCGCCCGAGGCCTCGGCCGAGGCGCTGCCGGAGGCGCCCTCGCCGTTGCCGGTCGCCCCGCCGCCGCACGCGGTGAGGGCCAGCGAGGACACGGCGACGACGGCGAGCAGCGCGGCGCGGCGGCCGCGGCGGGAGACGGGGGCGGCGTCGGAAACGGGCGAGGGGGAGGTGAGGGACACGGTCGTACTCCGGGGGTCGGGGGAGGGGAACCCTCCCGCAGCGCGGGCCCGCCGGAGGGACCGGAGGGGTGCGGCAAATGGTTCGTATTCCAAGCTTCTGGGCTGAGCGTAGAGGTAAGCCTTACCTAAGTGCAAGCGACGGGCGCGATTGCGTCACATGGGGCGCGCGTATTACGCGCCGGGGGCCTTTGGCACTCGCCTTGACCGAGTGCTAAAGCACGTCCTAGAGTCACTTCTGGCACTCCGGGGCACCGGGTGCCAAGCCTGAAGGACCTGCCATCCGGCACCCGCGACGACGGTTGGCCAGCCTACGGCGCACAGCAGAATCCACTGACGCCGGTCGGACCCCCTGGTCTGGCCCACCACAGAAGAAGGAGAGTGCAGACGTGTCTGTCTCCATCAAGCCCCTCGAGGATCGCATTGTTGTCCGTCCGCTGGAAGCCGAGCAGACCACCGCTTCCGGCCTGGTGATCCCGGACACCGCCAAGGAGAAGCCGCAGGAGGGCCAGGTCGTGGCCGTCGGCGCCGGCCGTGTCGACGACAACGGCAAGCGCATCCCGGTGGACGTCTCCGAGGGCGACGTGGTGCTGTTCTCCAAGTACGGCGGCACCGAGGTCAAGGTCGGCGGCGAGGAGTACCTCGTGCTCTCCGCCCGCGACGTGCTGGCCATCGTCACCAAGTGACTTCCGGCCGGGAGGCCCTGCCGGCCCCCGGCTGAGCCGCCCAGGCCCGGCCCGGCACCGAGCCGGCCGGGCCTGGTCGCGTCAGGCGCCGCCGTCGTCCCCTCCCGTCCGGGACCGGACGCCGGCCGCCATCCCAGCATCCCTCCCCGTCTTCCCAGACTTCCGGTACGAAAGGAGCTTCGTTCATGGCGAAGCAGCTTGCCTTCAACGATGAGGCCCGCCGCGCACTGCAGGCCGGCATCGACAAGTTGGCCGACACCGTCAAGGTGACCCTCGGCCCCAAGGGCCGCAACGTGGTCCTCGACAAGTCGTGGGGCGCCCCCACGATCACCAATGACGGCGTGACCATCGCCCGCGACATCGAGCTGGACGACCCGTACGAGAACATGGGTGCCCAGCTGGCCAAGGAGGTCGCGACCAAGACCAACGACGTGGCCGGCGACGGCACCACCACCGCCACCGTGCTGGCCCAGGCCCTCGTCAACGAGGGCATGCGCCAGGTGGCCGCCGGTGCCGCCCGAGCGACGTCAAGCGCGGCATCGAGGCCGCCGTGGCCGCCGTGGACAAGCGCCTGGGCGAGAACGCCGTGGACGTCTCCGGCAACCAGGTCGCCGCCGTGGCCGGCATCTCCGCCCAGTCGGACGAGATCGGCGAGCTGCTCGCGCGCGCCTTCGACACCGTCGGCACCGACGGCGTCATCACCATCGAGGAGTCCTCCACGACCTCCACCGAGCTGGTGATCACCGAGGGCATGCAGTTCGACAAGGGCTACCTGTCCCCGTACATGGTGACCGACGCCGAGCGCCAGGAAGCCGTCCTGGAGAACCCGTACATCCTGCTGAACTCCGGCAAGATCTCCAACGTGGCCGAGTTCCTGCCGCTGCTGGAGAAGGTGCTGCAGGCCTCCAAGCCGCTGTTCATCATCGCCGAGGACGTCGAGGGCGAGGCGCTGTCCACCCTCGTGGTCAACAAGATCCGCGGCACCCTGAACGTCGTGGCCGTCAAGGCCCCGGGCTTCGGCGACCGCCGCAAGGCCATGATGCAGGACATCGCCACCCTGACCGGCGCCCAGGTCGTCTCCCCGGACCTCGGCATGAAGCTGGACCAGGTCGGCCTCGAGGTGCTCGGCACCGCCCGCCGCGTGACCGTCACCAAGGACAACACCACGATCGTGGAGGGTGCCGGCTCCGCCGAGGACGTCAAGGCGCGCGTGGCCCAGATCAAGGCCGAGGTCGAGGCGACCGACTCCGACTGGGACCGCGAGAAGCTGCAGGAGCGCCTGGCCAAGCTGGCCGGCGGCGTGGGCGTCATCAAGGTCGGCGCGGCCACCGAGGTGGAGCTCAAGGAGCGCAAGCACCGCATCGAGGACGCCGTGTCCTCCACGCGTGCCGCGCTCGAGGAGGGCATCGTGGCCGGCGGCGGCACCGCGCTGATCAACGCGCTGTCCGCCCTCGAGGAGGACGAGGCCGTCAAGTCCCTCGACGGCGACGCCGCCGTGGGCGTGAACATCGTCCGCAAGGCCCTCGTCCAGCCGCTGCGCTGGATCGCCCAGAACGCCGGCGAGGACGGCTACGTGGTGGCCGCCAAGGTCGCGGAGCTGGAGCCGAACCACGGCTTCAACGCCAAGACCGGCCAGTACGGCGACCTGCTCGCCGACGGCGTCATCGACCCCGTCAAGGTCACCCGCTCGGCCCTGGCCAACGCCGCCTCGATCGCGGCGCTGGTGCTGACCACCGAGACCCTGGTGGCCGACAAGGTCGCCGAGGACGAGGACTGATCCCCTGACCTGGCGAGTGGCCCGGTCCGCCGGGGCCACTGACGCCCCCGGGCGTCGCTGACAACGACGACGTGGCATCCCCCGCAGAGGCGGGGGATGCCACGTCGTCTTTGGTCCTGTTGAGGGTGTCTCTAAGGTGTCGGCCTGCGGGGTGTCGGGTCCCCTGCGGTCGGCCGGAAGGCCCCGGACATGACGGGATGGACATTTCCCCCGTGAATGCACGGGGGAAATGTCCATCCTGGGATGATGTGCTGCGCGCGGGGCGCGGGGCCCGGACGGGGCGCCCGGGGGAGGGGCCTCAGGCGCGGGACGCCTCGGGGCGGCGCTCCGCGCCGGTGCCGGCGCCGCCGTCGTGCCCGGCGTCGAGGAGGTCCGCCTCGTCGTCGGCCAGCAGGTTCGCGCCGGCGCGGCTGGCATCGTAGCGGTCCTGGTCCAGGATCCCCTCCTGCTTGGACACGAGGGCCGGGACGAGCGCCTGGCCCACCACGTTCACGCCGGTGCGGCCCATGTCCACGATCGGGTCGACGGCGAGCAGCAGGCCCACGCCGGCCAGCGGCAGGCCCAGCGTGGACAGGGTCAGGGTCAGCATGACCACGCCGCCGGTGGTGCCCGCGGTGGCGGCGGAGCCCAGGACGGAGACCACGATGACCAGCAGGTAGTCGCTCCACGCCAGGTCCAGGCCGAAGAACTGGGCCACGAACAGGGCGGCGATGGCCGGGTAGATCGCGGCGCAGCCGTCCATCTTGGTGGTCGCGCCCAGCGGCACGGCGAAGGAGGCGTAGCCGCGCGGGACGCCGAAGTTGCGCTCGGCCACCCGCTGGGTCACCGGCAGGGTGCCGATGGAGGAGCGGGAGACGAAGCCGAGCTGGAAGGCCGGCCACATGCCGGTGAAGTACTGCCGGACGGACAGGCCGTGGGCCTTCACGAGCACGGGGTAGACGACCAGCAGCACCACGGCCAGGCCCACGTAGATGGCGACCACGAACTTGGCCAGGGTCCCCATGGTGTCCCAGCCGTAGCTGGCCACGGCGTTGCCGATGAGCCCGACGGTGCCGATCGGGGCGATGCGGATGATCCACCACAGCACCTTCTGGATGACCTCGAGCGTGGAGGCCGAGAAGTCCAGGAACGGGCGGGCGCGCTCGCCGAGCTTGAGGGCGGCGACGCCCACGGCGATCGAGATCACGAGCACCTGCAGCACGTTGAAGCTGACGGAGGTGGACAGGGTGCCGTCCTCGGCGGCGGCGGTGCTGGCGGACAGGCCCAGGAAGTTCGAGGGGACCAGGCCCTGCAGGAACGCCCACCAGCTGCCGGTCTTGCCCTCGTAGCCCTCGGGGGCCTGCTGCCCGGTGCCCACGCCGGGCTGCATCACGGCGCCGATGACGAGGCCCACGACCACGGCGATCAGCGAGGTGATGCCGAACCACAGCAGGGTCTTGGCGGCCAGCCGGGCGGCGTTGGTCACCTTGGCGAGGTTGGCGATCGAGGCGACGACGGCGAAGAAGACGAGCGGGATGACGGTGGTCTTCAGCAGCGAGACGTAGCTGGAGCCGATCACCTGGAGGGTGACGCCGAGGCCGGTCGGGGTCTCCTCGCTGTGGCCGGTCGAGCGGGCGACCAGGCCCAGGACGAGGCCGACGACGAGGGCCGCGAGGATCTGCGGGCCGAAGCCCGTCATCCAGGCGGGCCACCGGCGCGCGGCGGGGGCGGGGGCGGTGCGGTGGGAATTCTTCACCGCAGAAGGCTAGGCGGCACATACCACGGACGCCGAATGGCATTGCGCCATGTGACGGACGTGTGGCGCGGCTCGCGCGCGGCGGCTCACGCAGGGGTGTGAGCAAACTAAAGCCCTCAACCATGCGGACGGGCCTAGACTGGTCTGAATCCACCGACCGAAAGGCCCTACGCCCGTGAGCGCACAGATTCCCGGTCCCTCTGACGAACCGGTGGCCACCGCCGCCGATCCCTTCGGTTTCGTCGGCCTCACCTACGACGACGTCCTGCTGCTGCCCAACGCGACCGACGTGATCCCGGCGGACGCCGACACGGCCACGCGGCTGACCAAGCGCATCACGCTGAACATCCCGGTGATCTCGGCCGCCATGGACACCGTGACGGAGGCGCCGCTGGCCATCTCCCTGGCGCGCCAGGGCGGGCTCGGGATCATCCACCGCAACCTCTCGATCGAGGACCAGGCGGCCCACGTGGACCGCGTCAAGCGCTCGGAGTCCGGCATGATCACCGACCCGGTGACCGTGGGCCCGGACGCCACGCTGGCCGAGCTGGACGAGCTGTGCGCCCGGTACCGCGTCTCCGGCCTGCCGGTCGTGGACGGCTCCAACACCCTGCTGGGCATCATCACCAACCGCGACACCCGCTTCATCCCCCGCGCCGAGTTCGAGCACCGCACCGTGGAGTCCGCCATGACGCGGATGCCCCTCATCACCGCGCGCGTGGGCATCTCCCGCGAGGAGACCGTGGCCCTGCTCTCCGAGCACCGGATCGAGAAGCTGCCGCTCGTGGACGCGAACGACAAGCTCCAGGGCCTGATCACCGTCAAGGACTTCGACAAGGCCGAGCAGTACCCGGACGCGGCGAAGGACGACGAGGGCCGCCTGCGCGTCGGCGGCGCCGTGGGCTTCTTCGGCGACGGCTACGAGCGTGCCATGGCCCTCGTGGAGGCCGGCGCGGACGTCCTCGTGGTGGACACCGCCAACGGGCACACCCAGGGCGTGCTGGACATGATCGCCCGCCTGAAGAAGGACCCGGCGTCGGCGCACGTGGACGTCATCGGCGGCCAGGCGGCCACCTACGCCGGGGCCAAGGCGATCGTGGACGCCGGCGCGGACGCGGTGAAGGTGGGCGTGGGCCCGGGCTCGATCTGCACCACCCGCGTGGTGGCCGGCGTCGGGGTCCCGCAGATCACCGCGATCTACGAGGCGGCCAAGGCCACCATCCCGGCGGGCGTGCCGCTGATCGCCGACGGCGGCCTGCAGCACTCCGGCGACATCGGCAAGGCGCTGGTCGCCGGGGCCGACTCCGTGATGCTCGGCTCCCTGCTGGCCGGCACCGCCGAGTCCCCGGGTGACCTGGTGTTCTACAACGGCAAGCAGTTCAAGGCCTATCGCGGCATGGGCTCGCTCGGCGCGATGCAGACCCGCACGGGCAAGCGCTCGTACTCCAAGGACCGCTACTTCCAGGCCGACGTGCCCTCGGACGAGAAGCTGATCCCCGAGGGCATCGAGGGCCAGGTGCCCTACCGCGGCCCGCTGTCCGCGGTGGTCCACCAGCTCGTGGGCGGGCTGCGCCAGACGATGTTCTACACGGGGGCCCGCAGCATCGGCGAGCTCAAGCAGAACGGCCGCTTCGTGCGCATCACCCCGGCCGGGCTGAAGGAGTCGCACCCGCACGACATCATGATGACCGTCGAGGCGCCGAACTACCGCTCCCGGTGACCGCGTGCGGGCGTGGGGCGATCCTGTCCCACGCCTGCACTAGGCTGGATGCGTGACCCAACAGATCGAGATCGGACGCGGCAAGCGCGCACGCCAGGCCTACGCATTGGACGACATCGCGGTGGTGCCCACCCGGCGCACCCGGGACCCCGAGGACGTCTCCATCGCGTGGCAGATCGACGCGTTCCGGTTCGACATGCCCGTGATCGGCGCCCCCATGGACTCCGTGATGAGCCCGGACACCGCCATCGCGCTGGGGCAGCTCGGCGGCATGGGCGTGCTCAACCTCGAGGGCCTGTGGACGCGCTACGAGGACCCCACCCCGGTGCTGGAGGAGATCGCGGCGTTCGAGCCGTCGAACTACTCCCCGTCCAACACCCGGCGGCTGCAGGAGATCTACGCCCGGCCCATCCAGCCCGAGCTCATCACCGCCCGGCTGGCCCAGATCCGCGAGGCCGGGGTGGTGGTGGCCGGCTCGCTGACCCCCCAGCACACCCAGGAGTACTACGAGACCGTCCTGGCCGCCGGCGTGGACATGTTCGTCATCCGCGGCACCACGGTGTCCGCCGAGCACGTGTCCCAGAACCGCGAGCCGCTGGACCTGAAGAAGTTCATCTACGAGCTGGACGTGCCCGTCATCGTGGGCGGGGCGGCCGGCTACACCCCGGCCCTGCACCTGATGCGCACCGGTGCGGCCGGCGTGCTCGTCGGCTTCGGCGGCGGCTCCTCCACCACCACCCGCCGCGCGCTGGGCATCCGCGTGCCGATGGCCACCGCCATCTCGGACATCGCCGAGGCCCGGCGGGACTACATGGACGAGTCCGGCGGCCGCTACGTGCACGTGATCGCCGACGGCGGCCTGGGCACCTCGGGCGACATCGTCAAGGCCCTGGCCATGGGCGCCGACGCCGTCATGCTCGGCGCCGCCCTCGCCCGCGCCTCCGAGGCCCCCGGCCGCGGCTGGCACTGGGGCGGGGAGGCCGCGCACGCGGACATGCCGCGCGGCGACCGTACCCAGGTCGGCACCGTCGGCAGCCTGCAGGACGTGTTGTGGGGGCCCAGCCACCACACCAGCGGCACCTCGAACCTCATGGGCGCGCTCAAGCGGGCCATGGCCACCTCCGGGTACTCGGACGTCAAGGAGTTCCAGAAGGTCGAGGTCCTCGTGGCACCCGCCCGCGACCGCTGAGCCCCCGTGTCCACCCCCGGTCCCGCGTCCCCCGGACCCGCCGCCCCTGCCGGCGGGGACGGGCCGGTGCCCCCGATGGCGGCCGGGCCGCTGCCCCCGACGGCGGCCGAGCCGGCCGGGGCGCTGGGCCCGGCCCACCGTGAGCGGACGCTGGCGGCCCTGGCCGCCACCACCGCCGCGGACCCGCTCGACGTGCTCGTCGTCGGCGGCGGCGTGGTCGGGGCGGGCACGGCCCTGGACGCGGCCACCCGCGGGCTGTCCACGGCGCTGGTCGAGGCCACCGACTTCGCGTGGGGCACCTCATCGCGCTCCTCGAAGCTGGTCCACGGGGGGCTGCGCTACCTCGAGATGTTCGACTTCCCGCTCGTCCACGAGGCGTTGCGCGAACGCGGCCGGCTCGTCGAGGACATCGCCCCGCACCTCGTGCGGCCCGTGCCGTTCCTGTACCCGCTCGCCAAGGCGTGGGAGCGGGCGTACGTGGGGGCCGGCGTCGCGCTCTACGACGGGATGGCCGCCGGCCGCACGGGGCACCTGCCGGTGCACCGGCACCTGGGCCACGCGGCCGTGGCGCGCATCGCGCCGGGGCTGCGCCCGGACAGCCACCTGGGCGCCATCCGCTACTACGACGCCCAGGTGGACGACGCCCGGCTGGTGATCGAGCTGGTGCGCACCGCCGCTGCGCACGGGGCGCACTGCGCCTCGCGGCTCGAGGTCACCGCCTACCTCGGCACCGGGATCGCCGGCGCCGTCACCGGTGTCCACGGCGTGGAGGTGCTGGACCGCGAGACGGGGCACCGGTCCACCGTGCACGCCCGCCGGGTCATCACCGCCACCGGCGTGTGGACCGGGGAGATCCCCGTCCGCCTCCCGGACGGCGGCGAGCAGGCGCTCACGGAGGGCATGCCGCGGGTCACGGCCGCCAAGGGCATCCACCTCGTGGTGCCGCGCGACCGCTTCACCTCCAGCGCCGGGCTGATCCTGCGGACGGAGAAGTCCGTGCTGTTCGTCATCCCGTGGGGCCGGCACTGGATCATCGGCACCACGGACACCCCGTGGCACCTCGGCCCGGACCGCCCCGCCGCCACGAGCGCGGACATCGACTACGTCCTGGAGCGGGCGAACACCGTGCTGGCCGAGCCGCTGACGCGCCGGGACGTGGTGGGCGTCTTCGCCGGGCTGCGCCCGCTCGTGGTGCCGCCGGGGGAGGACCGCCCGCTCGGGGAGTCGCCCACGGAGCCGGCCTCGGCGGCCGACCGCTCGACCGCGCGGATCTCCCGCGAGCACGTCGTCGTCTCCCCGGTGCCCGGGCTCACCGTGGTGGCCGGCGGGAAGCTGACCACCTACCGGACGATGGCCGCGGACGCGGTGGACGCCGCCGTCGCCGCGCCGGGCGCCCCCGGCACCGGGGCGCTCACCGGCGAGGACGCGACGGGCGCGGGCGCCGGCGTCCCCGGGTCCTGCACCGCGGACCTGCCGCTGCTCGGCGCGCAGGGCTGGGTCCCGGCCTGGAACCGGCGCACCCTGCTGGCGCGCGAGTCGGGGCTGCCGGCCGCCGTCGTCGAGTCCCTGCTGCACCGCTACGGCTCCGGCGCCCCCGAGGTGATCGGGCTGGCCCTGGCCGACCCGGAGCTCGCCCGCGAGCTGCCGGGACTGCCCGGCAGCCTGGCGGCCGAGGCGGTGCACGCCGTGGCCCGAGAGGGTGCCCGGTCCGTCCAGGACGTGCTGGCGCGCCGGCTGCGCGCCGTGTTCGAGGCCGACGACGCCGGGGCCGCCGCCGCGGGGCCCGTCGCCCGGCTGGTGGCGCCGCTGCTCGGCTGGGACGCCGGCCGCGCCGCCGCGGAGGCCGAGCGGTACCGGCACTGGACCCGCGCCCAGCGGGCCACGCGCCAGGCCGCCACGGACGAGGAGGCGCACGCCCTGCTGGTCGAGGCGGCGCACGGGTCGGTCCGCGATCCGGACCGGGGCGGCCGCCCCACCACCTCGGAGTTCTACGCCGGGTAGAGAAACCGCGTAGTCTTGATGGGTGCTCAAGACCGCCCTGAGACCCGCGTGGATCGCCGGACTGATCCTGGCCCTCGTGGTGTCCGCGGTCTTCGTGCTGCTCGGCAAGTGGCAGATGGACAACGCGGCCTCCGCGCCGCCGCCGCTGACCCAGACCGAGACGCCCGTGCCCCTCACCGAGCACTTCCGGCCCGGCCACGCCATGCTCGGCACGCAGGCCGACCAGGTCGTCACCCTCTCCGGGCGGTTCGTGCCCGGCACCGACGTGCTCGTGCATCCGCGCCTGCAGGGGCAGCGGGAGGGCTACTGGGCCGTGACCGCCCTCGCCGTGGACGGCGCCCCGGACGGGGAACTCATCCCCGTGGTGCGCGGCTGGACCGACGCCCCCGCCGCGACCGACCCCGCGCCCGAGGGCCCCGTGCGGCTGACCGGCCGCCTGCTGCCCAGCGAGGGCCCGCAGCCGCGGGGCCAGGAGCGGACCGAGCACGGCTACGTGCTGGCGAACCTCTCCTCCGCCGAGCTGGTCAACCTGTGGGACGCCCCGGCCTATGCCGGCTTCGTCGTGGCCTTCGACGTGGCGTCCGGCGGCGCGGACGGGCAGGCGGCCACGGACGGCCAGGCCGCGGGCGCGCCGGCCCCCGCGGGGGGCCGGGAGGTCGGGGCGAAGGCGCCCGGCGGCGAGCTGGAGCCCGTCTGGGTGGGACCGCAGCCGCAGGAGACCACCTACAACTGGATGAACATCTTCTACGCGATCGAGTGGGTCGTGTTCGCCGGGTTCGCGCTCTACCTGTGGTGGCGCTTCCTGCGCGACGACGTCAAGCGCGAGCGCGAGGAGCAGGAACTCGACCGCCGGTGGGAGGCCGACTGGCGGGCCCGTGAGCTGGAGCGCCGCCGGGCCGAGGCCCGGGAGGCCAAGCGCCGGGCCGTCGAGGAGTACGAGCGCTTCCACGGCCGGACCCCGGCCACCTCGTCCGCACGCCCGGACGCATCCCGTTCCGGGACGATCACCGCGTCCCGGCCCCCGTCACCCCAGGAGGACCAGTGACCACCCCCCAGCACGGCCCGGACACCGCCGGAGCGCACGCCGCAGGGCCCGCCCCCGAGGACGCCCACCGCGAGGACCGGCCCGCCGGCGATCCCGTCCCCGCCCGCGGGCCCCGGGGCGGCCTCGCGCAGGACCCCGGTGCCGGGGACCGCGGGCCGGTGGACCCGGCCACGCTGCCGGACCCCGAGGACATCACCGAGGCCGACCTGCCGGCCCCGCCGCCGCGGCCCGGGCGCCAGGCGCCGCGCCGCTTCGCGGGCACCCACCAGCAGATCCGTTCCGCCCTGGGCCTGTACAAGGTCTGCGCGTGGATCACCGGCATCATGCTGCTGCTGCTCGTGGGGGAGATGGTCTTCAAGTACGGCTTCGGCACCGAGCTCTACGCCGGCGGCACCCGGATCGACGGCAGCCCCAACACGCTGTCCTTCCAGCCGGAGGACTCCGTGACCGGCGGCGTCAACCTCTCCATCGCCGTCCTGATCGCCCACGGCTGGCTGTACGTGGTCTACCTCGTGTCCGCGTTCCGCCTGTGGTCCCTCATGCGCTGGCACGGCCTGCGCCTGCTGTTGATCGCCGGCGGTGGCGTGGTGCCGTTCCTGTCCTTCATCGTGGAGCGGCGGGTCCACGCCGAGACGGAGCGGGAGATGGCCGAGCACCCGGAGGCCCTGCGCCGGTACTGAGGCCCGGGCGGCCGCTCGACGGGGCGTCAGCGGCGCACGAGGCGCAGCACGCCGGCCAGCGAGACCAGCACCACCACGCCCAGCACGGCGGACAGGCCGGCGTAGCCCAGCCACCCCATGACGAGACCGGCCACCACGGAGCCCACGGCGGCCGCCAGGGACATCAGGGCATCGGAGAACCCCTGGGCCGGCACCCGCTCCTCCGGCCGCAGCGCCTCCACGAGCAGGGTGGACCCGGCCACCGTGGCCGCGGACCAGCCCAGGCCCAGCAGCACGAGCCCGGTCACGACCGCCGCGTGCTCGCCGGGGAGCAGGCCGGTGGACGCGGTGGCGGCCAGCAGGGTGAGCAGTCCGCCGGAGACGACCCGCCCGGGGCCGAAGCGGTCGGCCAGCACGCCCATCACGGGGGACAGCGCGTACATGCCCGCCACGTGCAGCGAGATGGTGAACCCGATCAGCACCACCGTGTCCGGGTGCCGGCCCAGCTCGGCGCTGGCCACGCCGGCCTCGTGCTGCAGGTGCAGGGGCGTCATCGACATGAGTCCCACCATGACGGCGTGCGCGGCCACCACGGACAGCAGGGCGGCGCGGGCCGAGGGGTGCCGGCGGATCGCGTGCCATCCGGCGCTCCAGCGACGACGGCCGGGCGCCGGGGCCGTCACCGTGCCCGTCACCGGGCCCGCCGGCGCCCGGGCCCCGGCCCCCGTCGCGCCCTCGAGCTCGCGGCGCAGCAGCAGGGGGTCGGGCCGCAGGCCGGCCAGGATGATGAGCCAGCCCACGAGCATCCCGGCCCCGGAGATCAGGAAGGGCCCCGCGTGGGCGGGCACCCCGAGGGCGGCGGCGAGGACGGCGCCGGGCCCGACCATGTTCGGGCCGAGGACCGCGCCCACGGTCACCGCCCACACCACGAGGGACAGGTCCCGGCCCCGGTGCCGGGGCTGGGCGAGGTCCGTCACGGCGAAGCGGGCCTGGAGGTTCACGGCAGCGCCGAAGCCCACGAGGAACGCCCCGAGCAGCAGCACGGGGAACCAGCGGGTCACCACGGCGGCGACCATGAGCGCCTGGCCCACGAGGCCGGCGCCCAGGCCCAGGCCCAGCGCCACCCGGCGGCCGCGTTCGAGGGCCAGCTGGGACAGGGGGATGGACACCAGGGCGGAGCCGAGCGTCAGCGCGGTGTTGACCAGCCCGGCGGTGGACTCCGCCCCGGACAGGTGCACGGCCAGGATCGAGCCCAGGGACAGGGTGGCGCCGTTGCCCAGGCCGGAGAAGACCTGGGCGGTGGCCAGGGTGCGCACGGCACGGCGCTGGGCCGCCCGGGCGCGCGGCAAGAGGGGGACGGTGTCGGCACCGGGAATCGCAGTCACCCGGCCACCATACCCGAGGGGGTATGCGGGGGACCGGGAGGGGCGTGCCCTGGACTATCCTTGACGGGTGACTTCCACCCAGGCTGACAATCCGCAGATCGCCGCCGACTTCCCGACCGTCCTCGTGGTCGACAACGGTGCCCAGTACGCCCAGCTGATCGCCCGCCGGGTCCGCGAGGCCAACGTGTACTCCGAGGTCGTCCCGCACACCCTGCCGGCCGAGGAGATCCTCGCCCGCCGGCCCGCCGCGCTGATCCTGTCCGGCGGCCCCTCCTCGGTGTACGCCGAGGGCGCCCCGGCCCTGGACCCGGCGCTGCTCGAGGCCGGCGTGCCCGTGCTGGGCCTGTGCTACGGCTTCCAGTCGATCGCCCAGGCGCTCGGCGGCACGGTGGCGCACACCCACACCCGCGAGTACGGCTCCACCCGCCTCGAGGCGGTCAGCTCCACCTCCGTGCTCTTCGACGGCCAGGACGTGGACCAGGTCGTGTGGATGTCCCACGCCGACGCCGTGTCCGAGGCCCCGGCCGGGTTCTCCGTCACCGCCCGCACCCCGGGCGCCCCGGTGGCGGCGTTCGAGAGCCCGGAGAAGGGCATCTACGGCGTGCAGTGGCACCCCGAGGTCGGCCACACCGAGCGCGGTCAGGAGGTCCTGGAGAACTTCCTGCGCAAGGGCGCCGGCCTGGAGCCGTCGTGGACCACCACCAACGTCATCGAGGAGCAGGTCGAGCTGATCCGCGAGCAGATCGGCGAGCACCGCGCGATCTGCGGGCTCTCCGGCGGCGTCGACTCCGCCGTGGCCGCGGCCCTGGTCCAGCGTGCCGTGGGCGACCAGCTCACCTGCGTCTACGTGAACCACGGGCTGATGCGCCAGGACGAGTCCGAGGAGATCGAGAAGGCCTTCGGCCGGTCCTCGGGCGGGGCCAAGCTCGTCATGGTGGACGCGGAGGACGTGTTCCTCGAGGCGCTGGCCGGCGTCACCGACCCGGAGACCAAGCGCAAGATCATCGGCGAGAAGTTCATCCGCACCTTCGAGAAGGCCCAGGCGGACATCGTCGAGGCCTCGCGGCACGACCCGGAGGCCAAGGACGTGAAGTTCCTCGTCCAGGGCACCCTCTACCCGGACGTCGTCGAGTCCGGCGGCGGGGAGGGCACCGCCAACATCAAGAGCCACCACAACGTGGGCGGGCTGCCGGAGGACATCGAGTTCGAGCTCGTCGAGCCGCTGCGCGCCCTGTTCAAGGACGAGGTCCGCGCCGTCGGCTCCGAGCTGGGCTTGCCGGACGAGATCGTCTGGCGCCAGCCGTTCCCGGGCCCCGGCCTGGGCATCCGCATCATCGGCGAGGTCACGAAGGAGCGGCTGGACCTGCTGCGCCGGGCCGACGCGATCGTGCGCGCCGAGCTGACCGCCGCCGGCCTGGACCGCCACATCTGGCAGTGCCCCGTGGTGCTGCTGGCGGACGTGCGCTCCGTGGGCGTGCAGGGCGACGGCCGCACCTACGGCCACCCGGTCGTGCTGCGCCCCGTCACCTCCGAGGATGCGATGACCGCGGACTGGGCGCAGCTGCCCTACGACCTGCTCTCGCGCATCTCCAACCGGATCACCAACGAGGTGGACGGCGTCAACCGGGTGGTGCTGGACGTGACCAGCAAGCCCCCGGGAACCATCGAGTGGGAGTGAGCCGTCGGGGGAGCGGTGACCGCACCGTTTCCCTCGACGGAATAGCCGGTGCCGTTCGGTACCGTGGAACCAAGCATAGGCGCACCCCGGCGGGCTGACGCCGGTCGTCGTCGTGGGCGACCGGGGCAGGGGCCGGCGGCAGGAAGGACAACTGTGACCGAGCAGGACCCCACGCAGAGCCCTGCCGTTCCGCGGCCGCACCGGGACCGTCCCGACGACGGCGGCGCCGGGACGGACGCCCGTCCCACCTTCCCGGCGTGGCTGGCCTCGCTGGGGTCCGGCACCGAGAACGACACCATGCTGCGGTTCGCCCCCTCGACGGCGAACAGCATCGACATCTCGCACTCGCACCCCTCCGGCCTGTCGCAGTTCCTCTCCGGCCGGCGCACGCGCCTGTCCACCCTGCTGCGGGACCCGGAGCAGTTCGCGGCCGCCCGCGGGGCCGCCCGCCAGCTGCGGGGCAAGATCCAGGAGATGGCCGAGGACCGGGGCATCGACGTCGGGTACCTCGCCACGGGCCTGGCCACCTGGCGCTCGATCGAGGACGGCCGCTCCACGCAGATGTCCGCCCCGGTGCTGCTGGCGCGGCTGAGCCTGACGCTGCGCAGCGAGCAGGACGACTACGAGCTGCAGATCTCCGAGCGCGCCCGGCTCAACCCCGCGCTCGCCCGCTACTTCCGGGACGCCTTCCGGATCACGCTGGACCCCGAGGACTACCTGCGGGCCGCCTACGCCACCGCCAAGCTCGAGCCGCTGCCGGCCATGGACCTGCTGCGCTCCCAGGGGCGCGAGGTGCGCGGCCTGGTGGTGGAGCACCGGCTGCTGGTCTCCACCTTCGCCGACCTCGCGGACACCGCCTCGGTGGACGTCGTGGACTCCACCCATCCCGTGGTCTCCGCCCTCTACGACGCCGGCTCCGGCATGGTCCCGCGCCGCGGCGAACTGCAGGACACCGGCCTGCCGCCGCTGGACGAGCGGGACCCGCAGGACGAGACGCTGATCCTCGACGCGGACCCGTCCCAGCAGCGGGCCCTCGACCACATCGGGGTGGGCCACGACCTCGTGGTGCTCACCCCGCCCGGCACCGGCCAGACCCAGACCGCGGCCAAC
This sequence comes from Citricoccus sp. SGAir0253, assembly GCF_005877055.1. Classification (NCBI taxonomy): domain Bacteria; kingdom Bacillati; phylum Actinomycetota; class Actinomycetes; order Micrococcales; family Micrococcaceae; genus Citricoccus; species Citricoccus sp. SGAir0253. The sequence continues at coordinate 1,049,586 of NZ_CP039424.1, forward strand.
GCCGTCGCCCAGCTCGCCGCGGACGGCAAGCGGGTGCTCGTGGTCGCCGAGCGCACCGCCACCCTGGACGACTTCCGCCGCCGCCTCGGCTCGGTGGACCTGGACTCCATGGTGCTGGACCTGCCCGCGGGCGCCACGCCGGACGCGGTGCGCCGCCAGCTCATCGCGGCACTGCTGCGGGTGGAGCGGGCCCAGGAGCCCGCCACCAGCCGGCTCAACGCCACGCTCGTGGAGCGCCGGCACCAGCTCAACGACCACCTGGGCAGCCTGCACAACACGCGCGAGCGCTGGGGGTGCTCCCCGTTCCAGGCCATGCAGTCGCTCGCGGCGCTGACCGCCCTGGACCCGGCCCCCTCCACCACGGTGCGGCTCAAGCGCTCCGTGCTGGACGCCACCGTCAACCGCGAGGAGACCGTCGCCAAGCTCATCCGCGCCGGGGAGCTCGGGGCGTTCTCCCGGTCCTCCACGGAGAGCCCTTGGTACGGCGCGCGGCTGCGCAACGTGCAGGAGACGGAGGAGGCCTACGGCCTGGCCGAGGACCTGGCCGCCGCGCTGCCCGTGCTGCGCGACCAGCTCGACCAGGCCACCGAGCAGGCCCAGCTGCGCACGGGGGACACGTTCTCCGAGTGGGTCCGCCAGATCCGCCTGCTGTCCGCGGTGCGCGCCTCGCTGGACCAGTTCACCCCGGACATCTTCGACCGCCCGGTGACGGACCTGATCTCCGCCACGGCCACCGGCCAGTGGCGCAAGCAGCACGGGGTGGAGATGTCCTCCATGACCCGCTCCCGGCTGCGCCGCGTGGCCAAGGAGTACATCCGTCCCGGCGTGCACGTCGCGGACCTGCACGAGGCCCTCGTCCACGTGCAGGCCCAGCGGGCGGAATGGGCGCAGTGGGCCCTGTCCAAGCGGCACCCCGCCGTCCCGACGGGGCTCGAGGCCCTGTCCGCCAAGGGCGCCGAGGTGGCCGGCGAGCTGGCCCGCCTCCAGGGCATGCTGGCCGAGCCGGGCGCGGAGGCGCAGCGGCTGGACCGGATGCCCGTGGACGAGCTCAGCGAGGTGCTGGACCGGCTCGTGGCGGATCAGGAGACGCTGAAGACCCTGCCCGAGCGCACGCTCGTGGGGGACCAGCTGCGCGAGCACGGCCTGCAGGAGCTGCTGGCCGACCTGCAGCAGCGTGAGGTCCCCACCGACCAGCTGCGCGCCGAGCTCGAGCTGGCCTGGTGGCAGTCCGCCCTGGAGGCGATGATCTCCGGGGACGACTACCTCGCCATGATGGACGCCGACTCGCTGCGCCGGATCGAGGCCGAGTACCGGCTGGCGGACACCGCCCACCTCGAGGGCGGGGCCCAGCGCCTGGGCTGGAGGATGTCCCAGCAGTGGAAGCGGGCGAACACCCAGCACCGGGCCTCCGCCCGCGTGCTGCGGTCCCTGCTCAAGGACGGCAGCCCCGGACCGGACTCCCTCGCAGGCCTGGAGCCGGAGCTGCTGCAGGCACTCGTCCCCGTCTGGACGACCTCGCCCCTGGCGCTGGCCGAGTTCCCGCCGGAGATGGGCTTCGACACCGTCATCCTGCTCGACGCCGAGTCGCTGGCGCTGAGCACGGCGCTCGGTGCCATCAGCCGGGGCCGCCAGGTGGTCGCGTTCGGCGACGGCACCTCGGGCTCGCCGAAGCCCTTCAATGTCTCCGTGGACCCGACGGCCTCCGCCGTCCTGCCGCGCGAGGTGGACTCCGCCTTCACCGCGCTGATGCGCGTGCTGCCCTGCGTCGAGCTCGACACCATGCACCGCGGCCTGGAGCGCCGGCTCACGCGACTGCTCAGCGAGCAGCTCTACGAGGGCCGCGTGGACATGCTGCCCGGGGCCGCCGAGCTGACCGGTTCCGACCACCCGGTGCGCGTGGAGTTCCTGCCCGGCGGCACCGGGATGCCCGGCGCCGGCGACGAGGGCGTGGAGTCCACCGTGGCGGAGGTGAACCGCGCCATGGACCTCGTCTTCGAGCACATCCGCCGGCGGCCGGAGGCCTCGCTGGCGGTCATCACCGCCAGCCCGCTGCACGCCCGGCGCGTGGCCGAGGCCATCCGGCTGAACCTGCCGAACAACCCCTGGGCCGCGCCGTTCTTCAACCGGGCCGAGGAGCCGTTCGTCGTGGCCCCCATGGCCCGCGCCCAGGGCGTGGTGCGGGACCACATCGTCTTCACGCTGGGCTACGGCCGCACGCCCCACGGGCGCGTGGTCCACCACTTCGGGCCGTTCTCCGAGGCCGGGGGCCGGGAGCTGTACGCCACGGCGATGACCCGCGCCCGGCGCCACCTGCACGTGCTCACCTGCGTGCACCCGGACGACCTGGACCCCGAGCGCCTGGGCAACGGCGCCGCCGACTTCTACGGGCTGCTCGCCACCTACCTCAAGGACTCCGGCCACACCGCCGCACCCCGGCCGCGGGACCCGCTCGTGGCCGACCTGGCCGACCGGCTGCAGCAGCGGCACGGCACCGTGGTCCCGGACTACGCCGGGAGCATCGACCTGGCCGTGTGGAACCCGCTGGGGCTGCCCTCCTGGGACGGGCAGGCCACCGCCGAGCAGGCCGCTCCCGTGGCCCTGGTCTCCGACGGCTCCGAGGCCTACCGGGCGATGTCCGTGCGCGAGCGCTCGCGCCAGCGGCCGCAGCAGCTCGAGCGCAGCGGCTGGCGCTACCACCCGTTGTGGACGATCGACGTCTTCGCCGACCCGGCCGGCTGCGCGCAGGCCGTGGCCTCGTTCCTGGGCCTGCCCGCGGCGGGCCACGGTCCCGGCGACGTCCTGGCCGAGGAGGGCCTCGCTTCCCGTGCCGGGGCGGCGACGGGTGGTGACTCCGGTACCGGTGCCGACGCCGCCGCGGACGCCCCTGGCGCGGCCGGGGCGGGGGAGGCGGCGGCCCCGGGCGGCGACGCGTCGCCGACCGGCCCGGACGCCTGGCACGACCGCCCGGCACAGCCCGGAGCCGAGCAGGCCGGCCCGGCACAGGCCGGCGACGAGCAGGCCGGCCCGGAGCGCGAGCCCTCCGACCTCGACCACCGGGACGGCGAGGAGGACCACCAGGACCCGTCCGGGACCCGTGAGCACGGCGCCGAGTCCGCTGCCGTCGCCGGTGGCATCTCGGGGGCCGGGTCGACGGCCGCGGACAGCCGGTCCTGAGCGTGGCCCCCTCCGCTCCGGCCGATCGGTCCGCGGCGCCGGGAGGGGATCCCTCCCCGCGTCGCCGCCGCCACCGCCGGGCCGATGCCGCCGGGACCGGCCCGGCCGCCGCGGACGGTCCGGAGCCGCACCTCGCCGATCCGGCCGCGCCCTCCCCCCGGAGGGCCGAGCGGGCCTCCCGGGACGGGGACGCCGCGCTGTCCGAGCGGGACCGGTGGTTGCTGGAGCAGCGACCGCCGCACTGGGGGTAGGCCGCCCGGAGGGGACCGTCACGGTGCCCCCGCCGAGCGGATCACGGTGACCTCGAGCGAGAGGACCGCCCCGGCGAGGGCGGGAGCGTCGGCGTCCGGGACCGCCAGGACCACGGCCTGGCCCGCGCCACCACCGCCCCGCAGGACCTCCAGGCCCTTCCCGAGCACGCTGCCGTCGAGGCCCACCACGTCGACCGCGTCCCCGGTCCCCACGAGGGCCAGGGCGGCCGGGTCGCCGACACGCACCGCCACCGGCCGGTGGCCCCGCGGGGGCGTGGGGATGTCCCCCGTCCGGTCCGGCCTCGCGGTGGCGGCGGCGGACCCCGATGTCGGCCCCGTGGGGTCGGCGTCCCCGAGCGCGCCGCCCGCGAGGGGCGCGGGGACGGCGTCCCCGGCGGTGCCGGGCCGCGGTGGTGCCCCCGGGGCCGACCCGTCGGGGGCGGCGACGACCGCGTCGGGCGAGCCGACAGCCCCGGCGGATTCGCGGGATTCCGCGCGGCCGGGATGGTTCGGGGCCGGGCGGGCGCCGGTGAGCACGGCGAGCACCACGGCCAGCAGGAGGGGCAGGGCGGCGAGGGCCACCCGAAGCGGCGTGCGCCGCGTGCGCCGGATGCGGCCGGCGGCGGGGCGCGGGAAGCCTGCATCCTCCCCGCCGTCGCCGGGCGCCAGGGTGAGCGCAGCGGGCGGCGCGGTCCGGAGCCGTCGCCGGACCACGGCCCGCTGCCGGCGCAGCCAGGACCGGTCGGGTCGGGACGCCGGGCGTCGTGGGGGTGCGCCGCGGGACGGGCCGCGGTGGGCCCGGGGCGGCGGGGCGGTCACGTCCGGTCCCGGGTGGCCGGCCGGCGGTGCGGCGGAGCGGACGGGAGAGACGGCGGGGGAGCGGGGCAGGCGCGGGGCGGGCATGCCCCGATCAGAGCACTTGAGGGGTCCACCTCGAGGCGGGCGAGGGGACGGGAGCGGACGACGCTCCAGGCCGCGTCAGCGGTGCAGGACCGCGCCCACGGCGGGAGGTGCGGGGGAGCGGCGGGCCGCGCCCGGGGGCGCGGCCGGCTCAGGCGGAGGCGGCGGCGGGCGTCTTGGCCGGCGCCGGGGCGGAGGAGCCTGCCGAGGCGTCGGACGAGGACGAGGACGAGCCACTGGTCGAGGACGATCCGGCGGAGGCCGCCGAGTCGCCCGAGGCGGACGCGGCGGCCGTGGAGGAACCGGCGGTGGAGCCCGAGCGGTCGGAGCGGGAGTCGTTGCGGTAGAACCCGGATCCCTTGAACACCACGCCCACGGAGTTGAACTTCTTGCGCAGGGTGCCCTCGCACTGGGGGCAGACGGTCAGGGAGTCGTCGCTGAACGACTGGACGATGTCGAACGCGTGACCGCAGTCCTTGCAGGCGTAGGCGTAGGTGGGCACGGGGTTACTCCTTCCGACCAGCCGTTGCCGGTCCGCGGGACGACGGGTCGCTCCGTCGGCCGGGTGGCTTGGCACTCTCACGTTTCGAGTGCTAAGGATACACCCCCGGCCGGGCGGCCGCCGTCGGGCACGTCACGCCCGGGCGGCCAGCGGGTCCACCCCGTCGCCGAACCAGGTGAGGCCGTCGGCGGTCACCGCGCCGTCCACCGGCTCGTCGAACTCCCCGGCGGGCAGGTATCCCCGGGTCATCAGCTCGTGCCGGAACACGCTCGCCACGGTGACGGGGCCGCCGTCGCCGGCCTCCCGCAGCCGGCGCACCCCGGCCAGGAACCGGTCGTAGTATCCGCCGCCCTGGCCCATCCGGATCCCCAGCAGGTCCACCACCTGGGCCGGCACCAGCACGAGGTCCACGGTCGCCATGGTCTCCACGCCCAGCCGCTCGCCGACGGGCTCGTCGATGGGCGCCACCGCGCTCCGCGCCAGTTCCACGCCGGGGTGCCAAGCGGTCCAGGACAACTGCCGCTCGGGCTCGGTGATCGGCACGAGCACCTCGATCCCGGCCCCGTGCAGGGCCTCGCGCAGGGGCCCGGTCTGCGGTTCGGTCCCGTAGGACATCACGACGGCGGCCCGCCGGTGGCGCGCCCGCGGGAGGTACCACTCCAGCACGTGGCGCGTGATGGCCTCGGACTGGGCCGTCCGCTCGGCCTCGCCGAGCTCGCGGCGCCGGGCCCGCCACAGCGTGCGGGTGTCCTGCTTGCGCCACGCCAGCGTCTCCTGGGGCGTGGAGCCGCGATGGCCGGTCAGGGACGCGGAGTACTCGGCGGTGGGCTGGTCCTGGGGCGTGGGGTCGTTGGGGGACACCCCACCATTGTGCCCCTAGGATCGCCTCATGGCTCCCGTCCCGACGCACTCCTGGCCCGTGACGCTGGAGCACGGCGACCTCGTGCTGCGGCCGTTCCGCCGCTCCGACCAGGAGGAGTGGATGGCGCTGCGGTCCCGGAACCGCGAGTGGCTGCGGCCGTGGGACGCCACCAACCCGGTGCCGGAGACCGGCCTCAAGAGCTTCCACGAGATGGTCCGGGTGCTCAACCGCTCGGGCCGGGACGGGACCGGGCTGCCGTGGCTCATCTGCGTGCGGGGCACCGCGGACGGGCGGGCGGCGATCGCCGGGCAGCTGAGCGTGTCCTCGATCGTGCGCGGCTCGGCCCAGTCGGCCGCGATCGGCTACTGGATCGACCAGGCCCGCGCGGGCCAGGGCCTCGTGCCCACCGCGGTGGCGCTGGCCGTGGACCACTGCTTCTCCGTGCTGGGACTGCACCGGATCGAGGTCAACATCCGCCCCGAGAACCGGCCCAGCCTCCGGGTGGTCGAGAAGCTGGGGTTCCGCCACGAGGGCCTGCGCCGTGCCTTCCTGCACATCGACGGCGACTGGCGTGACCACGAGTCCTTCGCGCTGACCGCCCCGGAGGTCCCCGGCGGGCTGCTCGCGCGGCTGGGCCGGGGGCGTCCGGCCGGCTGAGCGGGCGGCGGACGAGGCGGCGCACGACGCGGCGCACGAGGGAGTGGAGCGGCACGGAAAACCGCTGGTCGGAGCGACACAGCGTGGCGAATGACACTCGTGTGCTTCGGTGCCGGTACCGTTTGGGGCGTGGATACAGGCATCGCTATTCTGGAGGAGTCGCTCAGTCTCGTACTGGGCTACCTTCCGGATGTCCGCCTGCACGCCTCCCTGGTGCTCTGCGCGCTGGTGGCGGCGTGGCTGTTCGCCATCCACCGGAGGGCCAGCCAATCGCCCCCGCCCCGTCGCCACCGGAGGATTCCCATGACGCGCACCGCCCAGTCCACGCCCCGCGGCGTCCGGCCCCGGTCGATGCCCGCCTCCGGGTTCCGCGTCAAGTGGGACCGCACCCTCATCGCCCTCGTCGCCCTGCTGGCCGTGCTGGTCCTCGTCGTCACCGGGGTCGCCGCCCTCTTCGGCGCGGGCACGGGAGGGACCGCCCTCGTCGCGGCCCTCGTGGCCGCGGGCGGGGTCGCCTCCCTGCGCGCCCTCGCGCTGCGGGACCGCAAGGCGCGCCGCGACCAGCGGATCGAGCGGGCGTTCACCGAGGCCATGAACCCCGGCCTGCCGGTCGTCCACGACGCCGTGCCCAGCGGCTCCGGCTCGACCGCCGTCTTCGACGCCGCCTCCGGCCAGGCGCCCGCCCCGCACGCCCGGGACGAGCAGGGTGCCGCGGCCCCCGCCGCGGCCCCGGCCGTCCCCGCCGGCTCCGCGCCGACCCCCGCCCCGGGCGCCGACCTCGACGCCGCGGCCCTGCCCAGCGTGCCGCGGCCCACCTACCTGGACGCCGCGGAGGCCCACCGGCCGGTCCCGGAGCCGCTCGTGCGCCCCGAGGTCCCGGCCGCGCAGCCCGGCACGAAGCTCAAGTCCGGCGTGTCCGGTGAGTACCTGGCCAAGGTCCAGGCCACCGCGAACCGCTCCCTGGACCTGGACAAGGTCCTCCAGCGCCGACGGGCCGTCTGACGACAGGGGAACGGCCGATGCGCCACCGGGCGCAGGGGGAGGACGCGGAGGACCGGCAGGTCCGGTACCTCTCGTCCACCGCGGTGCGGGACACGCTGCAGCACGTCCTGGCCGGACAGGGGTTGCGGCTGCACCACGCCCGCCTGGTCGACCTCCAGCACCGGCCCGGCGCGGGGGCCACGGGGGTGTTCCAGGCGTGGGCGGTGCCCGATGACGCCCCCGACGACGGCGCCCCGGAGGAGGACTCCCCGGCGGAGGGCGACGCCGCGCAGGCCGGCCGCGAGGTCTTCGTCGCGCTGACCGCCGAGGCCGTCCCGGAGGACGCGGTGGTCGACGCCGGCCGCGCCGCCGAGACCGACTGGTCCGCCTGGATCCACCCCCACGACCCGCTCCTGGCCGGGCTCGCGCTGGCCTCCGACCCGGCCTCCGTCGCGGCGGTCTGGGGCGCGGGCCGGGTCCTCACCGACCTGCAGACCGTCAGCTACCGGCCGCTGCGCCGGGCCGTGCTGCGCGCCGAGTTCGCCCCGGCGGGCGAGGACGCCCCGCCCCCGGCGCGCTCGGCCGGCCACGGCCCCGGACAGGACGACGTCGTCCGCGGGGGCGCCCCGGGACAGGACCCCGCCGGGCCGCGCACGGTGTATCTCAAGGTGATGCGCGGCGGCCTGGCCGCGGGACTGCACCACCGCCACGTGCTGCTCGCCGCGGCGGGGGTGCCGGTGCCGCCGGTGCTCGGCCCGCCGGTCGCGGACGTGCTGGCCCTGGGCGAGGGCACCGGGACCGTGCTGGCCGGGGCCATCATGGCCGACGGCGCCCGGCACGTGGACCCGCGCGAGGTCACCGACCTGCTCGACCGGATGCCGGGGGAGATCCTCTCCCTGCCCCGGCGCGAGGCCTGGGCGGACCGGACGCCCTCCTACGGCCACGCCGCGGCCACCGCCCTGCCGGACCAGGCCCGCCGGATCCGCTCGCTCGTGGAGCACCTGCAGCGGCAGCTGGCCACCACGGACCGCGGTCCGGTGGTGCCCACGCACGGCGACCTCTACGAGGCCAACCTGCTCGTGCGGGACGGGCGGATCAGCTGCGTGCTCGACGTGGACGGTGCCGGCCCCGGCCACCGCGTGGACGACCTCGCCTGCTTCCTGGGCCACCTCGCGGTGCTGCCGGCCGTGGACGAGCGCTACGTCTTCACCCACCGGGCGCTGCGCCGGTTCCACTCCCACTTCGTGGGGACCGTGGACCCGGGGGCACTGGCCTGTCGCTCGGCCGCCGTCGCGCTGTCCCTCGTGGCCGGCGCCCGGGACTCGGGCCGCCCGGACTGGCAGGCCGCCGCCCGGCAGCGGCTGGACATCGCGGAGTCGCTGCTGCAGCTGCCTCAGTCGTCCTCGGGCTGGTAGGGGCGGTAGTCCTTCTCCGCCACGAGCCGGTAGCCCACGCCGCGCACGGTCGCGAAGCGGGTGACCCCGAGCTTGGTGCGCAGGTAGCGCACGTAGACGTCCACCACGTTGGAGCCGGGATCGAAGTCGTAGCCCCACACCCGGGACAGCAGCTGCTCCCGGCTGAGGGCCTGCCCCGGGTGGCGCAGGAACGCCTCGGCCAGGGAGAACTCGCGCGCCGAGAGGTCCACCTCGACGCCGTCGATCGTGGCCACGTGCCGCACGGGGTCCAGGGCGAGGTCGGCGTGGCGCAGCACCGGGTCCTCCACGGCCCGGGCGCCGCCGTTGTCGCCGCGCAGCCGCAGCCGGACGCGGGCCACGAGCTCGGCGAACCGGAAGGGCTTGGGCACGTAGTCGTCGGCTCCCGAGGTCAGTCCCGTGACCGTGTCCTCCCCGGAGGTCCGGGCGGTGAGGATGATGACCGGCAGCTGCCGGTCCTGCGCCCGGATCCGCTCGAGCACCTCGAAGCCGTCCAGGTCCGGCAGGCCCAGGTCGAGGATGACCAGGTCGAAGCCGCCCGTGAGGGCGAGGACCAGTCCCTCGCGGCCGGTGGCGGCGACCGTGGTGGTCAGCCCTTCCGCCTTCAGGCCCTTGGCCACGAAGGAACTGATCCGTGGTTCGTCCTCGATCATGAGGATCTGGCTCATGCCGCACCGTCCTTCGCGGGGGTCGTCGTCTCGTCCTGGGGGTCCGCTCCGTCCCGGGGCGGGACCGCGGTGGCATCCCCGGGCGGGGCGCCGCACGGCTCCCGGCCGGGGTCGAGGGGCAGGTCGAGGTGGAACGTGGACCCGGCCCCCGGGGCGGACCGCACGTCCACCGTGCCGCCGTGGGCGGCCGCGATGGCCGTGACGATGTTCAACCCGAGGCCCGAGCCCTCGGCGCGGGTGCTGTTGGAGCCGCGCCCGAACCGCTCGAAGATCACCTCGCGGTCCTCCGGCCGGATGCCGATGCCCTGGTCCCTGACCCACAGCCGCAGGACGCCGTCGAGCCGCTGGGAGCCGAGCCAGACCGTGGTGCCCTCCGCCGAGTACCGCACCGCGTTCGAGGCCAGTTGCAGCCACGCCTGGGTGATGCGGCGCTCGTCGAGGGACACGGTCACCTCGGCGGCCCCGTCCAGGGCCCAGTGGCGGTCCCCGAGGGAGGTCGCCTTGGCCAGGACGTCGCGGGTGAGGGCGCCGACGTCGACCGGCCGGCGGGTGATGAAGTCCGGCCGCCCGGACCGGGCCAGGGTGACGAGGTCGTCCACGAGCAGGCGCATGCGGTCCAGTTCGTCCAGGGCGACCTCCCGGACCTCGCGCACGTCCTGCGGGTCGTGCGGGTCCTGCAGCTCGAGGTGGCCCTGGATGATCGTGATGGGCGTGCGCAGCTCGTGGCCCACGTCGTCCAGCAGCCGGCGCTGGGAGGAGAAGGCCTCCTGCAGGCGGTCCAGCATCTCGTTGAAGGTGGTGGCCAGCTCGGCCACGTCGTCCTGGCCGGAGACCGGCACGCGGCCGTTGAGGTCCGTCCCGGAGATCTCCGCCGCGGTCGACTGCAGGGTGCGCAACGGGTCCAGCAGCCGGCCGACGAGGCCCCACCCGGCGAGCCCGACGACGCCCATCACCACGAGCCCCACCCCCGCGTAGGACACGAACGAGGCGTTGAGCTCGGCCAGCTCCGCGGAGTGGTCGAAGGCCAGCAGCATCATGGACGGGGCGGTGTCGTTGTCGAAGCGGATCGGCACCACGACCGCCCGGTAGGTGGTCCGGTCGGTCGTGACCGTCCCGAGCCGGACGCTGCCGGCGCCGGAGTGCGCGCGCGCCCAGTCCACGAGCCGCGCGTCGTCCTCCAGCCGCAGCTCGACGGCGTCCGAGGCCGTCCAGCTGATCCGCCCGTCCCGCAGGCCCAGCATCCCCTCGTGCTCGGCGGGCAGGGTGCGCTGCATGGCGGTGTAGACGAGCTGGTCCGCGGCGGAGAACGGCTCACCCGTCTCGGGGTCCACGCCCTCCTGCGCGAGGATGCGGAACTCCTGGACCGAGCGGGTCAGCGAGTCGTCGAGCTGGTGGTCCATCGCGCCGCGCTGCAGCAGGTAGGCCGTGGCCCCCGAGAGCAACAGCGCGAGGGCGGTGAGCAGGACGAAGAGGATCACCACGCGGGTGCGCACCGGCAGGGCCCGGCGGCCGCGGGGACGGCGGCCGGGCGGCCGCGTCCGCGGCGCGGCCCCGGGCTCAGTCGTCGTCATCCCCCGCATCGTCCCCCTCGTCGTCCCCGTCCTCGTCGTCCGCCTCGTCATCGTCCCATCCGTCGTCGTCCGTGGGCGCCTGCGGTGCGGGGGCCGGGACCGCGCGCGGCGTCGGGGAGGTCCGCGCCGCCGGGCCGGTGCTCCCGGCGGTCCCGTCGGCCCCGTCCGCGCCGGCGGTCGGGGACGTGGTCGCCGGGGCCGGACGGGAGGAGACCGGGGCGCGCGAGGAGAGGCCCCCGGACGCCGGGGTCTCCCTGTCCGGGGAGGGGGTCGGGGACCCGGTGGGGGAGCCGGTGGCGGCCGAGGCCTCGGGGTGCGGGGACTGGCCCGACGCCGGCGCGCCCCCTGCCGGGTCGTCCCCGCCGGCCGCGAGGGGCGCGTTGTGCGGGGACGGCGCGTCCGTCACGGCGATCAGCGGGCCGAGGTCGACCGTGCTCGGCCGGGCCGAGAGCGCGACGAGGCCCAGCGCGCCCAGCACGGCGACGGCCACCAGGGCCACGGCCGCCTTCAGTCCCCACCCGGTGCTCTTCATGGCGACCATCCTCGCGCGCGCTGATGAGGCGAAGATGAGAGGGCCGGGTCAGCCGGCGCCCGGCGCGCCCCCGGCCGCGGGGCCCTCGTCGGGGTCCGCACCGGGGCCCGTCCCCGGGGCGGGACCCTCGTCGGGGCCGGTCCCGGGCGTCGGGTGGGGGCCGCCGTCGGGCTCCGGGTCGGTGGCCGTGGCCGCGGCGTCGGCCTCGAACCGGGCGCGGGTGGCGCCCTCCTCGTCCCCGGCCAGGTCCAGCGACTGCGCGAGTCCCAGCCAGGCGGCCATCCGCAGGTACCGCGCGGTGCCCTCGTGCTCGGTGATCATCCGGAACAGGGCGGCCGCCTCCTCGGCCCGCTCCTGCTCCAGCAGCACGTAGGCGGCGAACAGCTCCGCGTTGGAGGCCGCCGTGGCGTCCTCGGAGGCGGTGAACAGGTCGGCCGCGGTCAGGGCGGAGGACACCGCCGCGGTGCCCTTGCGCAACGCCCACAGCCCGCGGGCTCGGGTGTCCGTGAAGTCCGCCTCGTACCAGCCGGCCTCCGAGTCCTGGGCCAGGGAGATCGCCTCGTCCAGCAGTTCCACCCCGCGCTCCTGGCCCAGCTCGCACAGCACGTGGCCCAGGGCGTGCAGTGCCTGGGGCAGCACCGCGGGGTCCTCGTCGCCGACGCCGCGCGCCAGGTCCACCGCGCGGCCGAAGTGCTCGGCGGCCTCCTGCGGCCTCTCCTGCCGGTTCAGCAGGGCGCCGGAAGCCAGGTGCATGCGCGCGGCCTCGGCCACGGAGCCGGCCTGCTCGAACAGCGCGCAGGCCCGCTCCCAGTGCTCCAGGGCCTCGCCGGGCCGGCCCTGGTGGCGCGCGGCGTGGCCGAGGTCCACGAGCGCCCGGGCCAGCCCGGGCAGCCGCCGGGCGGCCTCCTCGCGCCGGACGAGGCCGGCCAGCACGCGCTCGGCGAGGGCGTGCTCCTCGGCCTCCAGCAGCTGGTGCCCCAGCGCGAGCGTGAGGTCCGAGGCCTCGGGGACCTCGCCCTGCTCGGCCTGGGCCACCGCCACCTTCCAGGCGAGGATGGAGGACTGCTGGTCGCCGGCGTCGTGGGCCAGCCCCGCCAGCAGCGCGGCCGCGGAGGCCGCGCCCTTGCGCACGCCCGCGGCGGCGTGCAGTTCCACGGCGTGCAGGGCGTCCTCGGCGGCGGTGGCCGCGTCCCCGTGCTCGTGGGCCACGACCGCCTTGAGCATCCACATCGCCGCGCGCACGGCCCGGTTGGCCCGTCCGGCCAGCACCCGGTCGGCCACCGCGGCGGCGTCCTCGGGGTCGTGGGACATCAGGTGCACGTGGGCCAGGAACATGCGGGTGGAGGCCAGGGCCTCGGGGGCCACCGGGACGCCGGCGGACACCCGGGCATCCAGGATGTCCAGGCACTCCTCGAGCAGGTCCACCGCGGGGTGCAGCCGGCCGTCCTCCACGTAGCGCACCGCCAGCGCCACGAGCACGTCCGGCAGCACGGTGTCCACGGAGTGGGCCGAGCGCTCGCGCTCGCCCTCCAGGACGCCCTCCAGGACCGTGGCCTCGAAGGGCTCCGGCTCGCGCAGCAGCATGGCCCCCAGCTCGACCTCCAGCCGGGCCTGGTGCGGGTAGCCCGCCGTGGTGAGCAACCGCGCGCGCTCGGCGATGCGGGAGGCCGCGGTGGCGTGGTCGCCCGTCATCTCGGCCACCGACGCCAGGGCCCGCAGCAGGCCCAGCCGGTTGAGGACGTCGTGCCCGCCGGGGGCGTCCAGGCCGGCCCGGGCGGCGCGGCCGGCGCGGGCCAGGTCCTCGGCGTAGGCGGCCTCGTAGGAGGCGTCGATCCAGCCGCGCGCCGTCTCCGGGGCGTCGCGGCCCACGGTGAGCGAGCGGCGGGACAGCACGGCCCGCAGCCGCCGTTCCAGGTCCTCGGGGAGGCCCGGGACGACGGAGCCCTCGTCCGTCATGCTGGCCCTCCCTCCGGTCGGTGCGCGTGGACAGCGAACCCAGTATTCCAGAGGACCGGCGCGCGGGACCGGTCCCGCGAGCGGCTCCTCCTAGACTGGCCCCCATGGACTTCGACACCAGGGTGGGCGCGTACGGCGTGATCGTCCGGGACGACACCCTGCTGCTGAGCCTGTGGGACGGCCCCGTGGAGGCCCTCTGGACGCTGCCCGGGGGCGGAATGGAGCTCGGCGAGCAGCCCGAGCAGGCGTGCGTGCGCGAGATCGAGGAGGAGACCGGGTACCGGGCCCGGCTGCAGGGCCTCGTGGGCGTCACGAGCCGGACGATCGACGGCGCCCACCGCGCCACCCACCCGGGCCGGCCCCTGCTGGCCGTCCAGGTGATCTACCGCGCCGAGGTGGTCTCCGGCGTGCTGCGCCCGGAGGTGGGCGGGTCCTCCATCGATGCCGCCTGGATCCCGCTGGACGAGCTGCACCGCCACCGCACCTCCCAGAACGTGCACCGTGCCCTCGAGCTCGCCGGGGTGGGCCGGTGAGGGCCCTCGCCGCCGCCCTGGCCGCCGCCGCCCTGGCCGTCACCGCGCTTGCCGGCTGCACCCCGGCCGCGGAGCCGCCCGCCACCGGGGGCGGCCCCGCGGGGCCGGACGCCTCCGCGAACGCCGCCCCGGTGACCGTCGTCGCCGGCACCCGGCCGGTCGAGCGGCTGCTGGCCCACGTCGTCGTGCGGCAGCTGGCCCGGAGCGGGGTCGCGGCCGTCGTGGGCGAGCCCTCGGCGCAGCCGTGGGAGGCCGCGGGGGACCGGCGGGTGGCCGTCGTCGACTCCCTGGCCATGGCCGCCGAGGTGGCCCCGGCGAACCTCGCCGGCCCGGTCCCGACACCGTCCCCGTCCGCGGCGGCGTCCGGGTCCGCCACCGCCTCGCCCAGCCCTGTGGGCGGTCCGTCCCCCTCGGGGACCGCCTCGCCCTCGGACCCGGCCCCGGCCTCCCCGACGGGCCACCCGACCTCGACGGGCAGTCCCACCCCGCTGCCCGAGGGCGTGCCGGCCCCGGACGCCGTGGGCACCACGGCGGTCGTGTCCGGCCACCTGCCGGCCGGCACGGAGGTCCTCGGCCAGTCCGAGGGCACCCTGCGGCTGCAGGCCGTGACCACCTCGGCCACCGCGGGACTGTACGGGCTGCAGGACGTGCGCGACCTCAACGGGTTGTGCGACCGCATGGACGTCACGCCCCGGGACGCCGGGGCGGTCGAGGCCCGGCGCCTCGAGGTGCTCGCCGGGTGCGAACCGGCCCGCTGGGTGGACCCGGGCCGGGACGGGCCGGCGGGGGACCTCGTGCGGGGGCGCGCCGACGTCGCGCTGCTGTACGGCACGGACCCGGCGATCGCCGACGACGCCCTCGTGCCGCTGGCCGATCCGCAGCGGATCCTGCCGGAGGGCCGGATCCTGTTCGCGGGCTCGGCGCCGTCCCTGCCCGGGGAGGCCCGGTCGGCGCTCGAGCAGCTCGCGGGCAGCCTGTCCGGGGAGCAGGTGGCGGAGCTGCAGCGGCTCACCGCCGGCCCGGACGTGCTGCCCGCGGACGAGGCCGCGCAGTACTGGCTGGTGTCCGCGGGCCTGGAGCCGGCCCCGGACGGCTGGTTCTGAGCCGGCCCTGATCCGGCCGGGCGGATCTCCACCGCGGGGTGGGCCGGCAGTGGGATGATGAGAGGCATGGCGAAGACACGGACCGGTCAGATCAAGCAGTCCTCCAAGCTCCACAACGTCCGCTACGACGTGCGCGGGCCCATCCTGGAGGAGGCGCAGCGCATGGAGGCGGCCGGCCATCGGATCATGAAGCTGAACATCGGCAACCCCGCCCCGTTCGGCTTCGAGGCCCCGGACGCCATCCTCAAGGACATGGTCTCGCACCTGCCGCACGCCCAGGGCTACTCGGACTCCCAGGGCATCTACTCGGCCCGCACGGCCGTGAGCCAGTACTACCAGTCCCGCGGGATCATGGGCATCGAGGTGGAGGACGTCTTCATCGGCAACGGGGTCTCCGAGATGATCTCCATGGTCCTGCAGGCCCTCGTGGACGACGGCGACGAGGTCCTCATCCCGGCCCCGGACTACCCGCTGTGGACCGGGGCGACCACCCTGTCCGGCGGCCGCGCCGTGCACTACCGCTGCGTCGAGGAGGAGGGCTGGGAGCCCGACCTCGAGGACATCGAGGCCAAGATCACCGACCGGACCAAGGCGATCGTGATCATCAACCCCAACAACCCGACCGGGGCGGTGTACTCCCGGCAGGTCCTGAACGGGATCGTGGACATCGCCCGGCGGCACAACCTCGTGCTGATGAGCGACGAGATCTACGAGAAGATCGTCTACGACGGCGCGCGCCACCTCAACGCGGCCGGGCTCTCCGACGACGTGCTCACCCTGACGTTCTCCGGGCTCTCCAAGGCCTACCGCGTGGCCGGCTACCGCTCCGGCTGGGTGGCCATCTCCGGGCCCAAGCACCGGGCCACGGACTTCATCGAGGGCCTGACCCTGCTCTCGAACATGCGCATGTGCGCCAACGTGCCCGGCCAGCATGCCATCCAGACCGCCCTGGGCGGCTACCAGTCCATCAACGACCTGATCCTGCCGCACGGGCGGCTGCTGGAGCAGCGCAACACCGCCCAGCGGCTGCTCGCCGAGATCCCGGGGGTCAGCCTGCAGCCGGCCCACGGGGCCCTGTACCTGTTCCCGCGGCTGGACCCGGAGGTCTACCCGATCGAGGACGACGAGAAGTTCGTCATCGCGCTGCTGCGCTCGCAGAAGATCCTCGTCTCCCACGGCCGCGCGTTCAACTGGCCGGACACCGACCACTTCCGGCTGGTCACGCTGCCGAGCGTGCGCGACCTGGAGGTGGCGATCGGGCGCATCGCCGACTTCCTGGAGGAGTACCGTGAACGCTAAGAAGCACGTGATGGACTTCGCCGGGAACCCGCGGGAGCTGTTGCGGGCCCGGACCCACGACGGGGTCCAGCGCGGACCGGCGGACGTGGACCCGGAGTCCAAGCCGGGCTACCTCGGCGCCAAGGCCCAGGGCGAGCAGACCCTGGCCATCCGCTCCCGGCGGCTGTCCCAGCTGCAGGAGCTGCTCTACGCCAACGGCATGTCCGGCAACGGCGACGGCCGCTCCGTGCTGCTCGTCATCCAGGGCATGGACACCTCCGGCAAGGGCGGGATCATGCGCAACGTGGTGGGGGCCATGGACCCGCAGGGCGTGCGCGCCGCGGCGTTCAAGGCCCCCACGGACCAGGAGCGCAAGCACCACTTCCTGTGGCGCGTGCGCAAGCACCTGCCGCCGCGGGGGTTCGTCAGCGTCTTCGACCGCTCGCACTACGAGGACGTGTTGATCCACCGCGTCCGCGAGCTGACCGCGCTGCCGGAGATCGCCCAGCGCTACGGGGAGATCCGGGCCTTCGAGCAGGAGCTCGCGGACCAGGGGACCGTGATCGTCAAGGTCATGCTCCACGTCTCGAGGGACGAGCAGCAGGACCGCCTCGCCGAGCGCCTGGACCGTCCCGACAAGTTCTGGAAGTACCATCCCGGCGACGTGGACGAGCGCGCGTTCTGGGACGAGTACATGGAGGCCTACCGGATCGCGATCGCCGAGACGGACGCCGACCACGCCCCGTGGTTCATCGTCCCGGCCAACCACAAGTGGTACTCGAGGATCGCGGTGCAGGAGCTGCTCATCGGTGCCCTCGAGTCGCTGGACCTGCAGTGGCCCGCGGCGGACTTCGACGTCACCGAGGAGAAGCGCCGGCTGGCCGAGAGCTGATCCGGCGGAGGCGGGTCGCCGCGAGGGCAGCCGGGGGAGCCGGCGGGGGCCTCAGCCCGTGAACAGGGCCGAGGCGCGGATGGCGGTCTGGACCAGTCCGTAGGCGAGGGCCGCCGACACGATGACGGCGAGGGCGAGGGCCAGGGCGCGGTGGCCCCCGCCGGACCGTGCGGTGCCGGACTCGTCGACGGACGTCCCGCGGCGGGTGGGGTCTGCTGCGTTGCTCACTTGGCGTGCTCCTTCTGCCGCATCTTCTCCGGCGAGACGTGGTGGCGGTGGTGGACCGGACGGACCAGCAGGTTGGCGATGAAGCCGATGGCCAGCAGCCCGACCATGATGTACAGGGACATGTTGTAGAGGTCGCCGCCGGTCAGCCCGGAGTCCTCCTGGGCCTCCAGGACGCTGTTGACGATCAGCGGGCCGGCGATGCCCGCCGCCGACCAGGCGGTGAGCAACCGGCCGTGGATCGCCCCGACCTGGTAGACGCCGAACATGTCCTTGAGGTAGGCGGGGATGGTGGAGAAGCCGCCGCCGTAGAAGGACAGGATGATCATGGTCGCCAGGACGAAGACCACCATGTTGGCGCTGCCCATCAGGGCGATCACCAGGTACATGGCCAGGCCGACGCCGAGGTAGACCATGTAGATGTTCTTGCGGCCGATGTAGTCCGAGGTGGTGGACCAGATGAAGCGGCCGCCCATGTTGGCCAGGGAGAGCACCCCGACGAAGCCGGCCGCCGCCGCGGGGGTGATCCAGTCGTAGTAGTCCTGGATCATCGGGGCGGCGTTCTCGAGGATGCCGATGCCGGCCGTGACGTTGCAGAACAGCACGATCCACAGCATCCAGAACTGCCAGGTCTTGATGGCGGTGTCCGCCGAGACGTTGCCCTTGGTCTGGAGGGGCTTGTGCTGGACGGTGGCCGGGTCCCAGCCGGTGGGACGCCACTCCGGATGCGGGACGCGGATCACGATGGCGCCGAGGGAGATGACGATCGCGTAGATGATGCCGAGCGTCAGGAACGTCTGCACGAGCCCGCCCTGGAGCTGCTCGGGCTGGTTGCCGCCGCCGTAGAAGGACATCAGGGCGTTCGAGAGCGGGCTCGCGATGAGGGCGCCGCCGCCGAAGCCCATGATGGCCAGGCCGGTGGCCAGGCCGGGGCGGTCCGGGAACCACTTCATCAGGGTGGAGACGGGGGAGATGTAGCCGATGCCCAGGCCGATGCCGCCGACCCCGCCGTAGCCGAGGTAGACGAGCCACAGCTGGCCCGTGGCGATCCCGACCGTGGCGATGAGGAACCCGGCCACCCAGAAGGAGCCGGCCACCACCATCGACTTGCGCGGTCCGGAGCGCTCCACCCAGGTCCCGCCGAAGGCCGCCGAGAGCCCGAGCATGGCGATGGCCACCGAGAAGATCCAGCCGACCGCCACCTCGCCCACGCCGAAGTGCCCCATCATCGGGTTCTTGAAGACGCTGAACGCGTACACCTGGCCGATGCACAAGTGGATGGCCAGTGCCGCGGCGGGGATGAGCCACCGGTTGAACGTGCGAGGCGCGACGATCGCCTCCCGGTCGAGAATGCTGGCCATGATGGGGATCCCCTCGGTCGGCTGCCCGGACGGCCGCGTGGGTGCGTGCGCGGCCGGCTGCCACGTCAGGTGCGGTGGGCACCCCCCGACGGCAGGCTGTCCCCGAGGGTATCCGTGGCCCCGGTCACGGTCAATCCGCCCCCCGGATACCGGCGTGGCACCGGCGTGGCCCCTCCGGGACGTTGCCGGGACACCCAGGGGATGCCACCGGGACGTCCGCGGGCCCGGACCGTTCCCCGGTACGCGAACATCCTTGCCCTGCCCCCCCCGGGGGTCGGGCCTAGGCTGTGGAGCACACCGACCGGTGGTCCAGACCGATGATCCAGGAGGTACCGACGTGACCGAACAGCAGCTGCAGGGAAAGACCATCGCCTTCCTCGCCACGCGCGGCGTGGAGCAGGTCGAGCTGACCTCCCCCTGGGAGGCCGTCGAGGCCGCGGGCGGCCGGCCCGTGCTGGTGTCCCCGGAGTCCGGGACCATCACCGCCATGCAGGGGGACTGGGAGCACGGTGACACCTTCACCGTGGACCGCGAGGCCGCCGCCGCGAGCTCGGCCGAGTTCGACGGGCTCGTGATGCCCGGCGGCACCCTCAACGCCGACGCCCTGCGCGTCGACGAGGACGTCCGGGCGTTCGTGCGCGGCTTCTTCGACGAGCACAAGCCCGTGGCCGCCATCTGCCACGCCCCGTGGACCCTCATCAACGCCGGCGTCGTCTCCGGCCGGCGGCTGACGAGCTACCACTCGCTGTCCGAGGACCTGCGCAACGCCGGGGCCACGTGGGTGGACGAGGAGGTGGTCGTCGACCAGGGGCTGACCACCAGCCGGAACCCCGGCGACCTGGACGCCTTCAACGCCAAGCTGGTCGAGGAGTTCGCCGAGGGCCGGCACGCCGGCCAGACCGCCTGAGCCCGGGACGGGGTCGGCCGCCGCGGCGCTCAGCCGACGGGGCCGGCCCCGTCCGCCGTGCGCTCGCGGACCTGCTGCAGGCGCTGACGGGCCCCCTCCAGCCACGCCTCGCAGCGGTCGGCCAGCGCCTCGCCGCGCTCCCACAGGGCCAGCGACTCCTCCAGGCCCGCCCCGCCGGTCTCCAAGCGGGAGACGGTCTCGACGAGCTCGGCGCGGGCCTGCTCGTAGCTCATCGCGGCGACGTCAGAGGTGTCGGCCGCGGAGAAGCCCTCCACGGCGGCCTGCCCCCCGGGCCGGTCGGCCGCGTCCCGTCCGGCATCCTCGGTCTGCGCGCTGCTCATCGTGTCTCCTCTGCGCTCGTCGTCTCGCTCGTGGTCTCGCTCGTCGTCTCGGTCGTGGCGGTGATGCGCCCGGCGGCGACCAGGATGTCCAGGGCGTCGCCCGGGGCCACCTCGCCGGCCGCGCGCACCACGCGACCCTCGTGCTGGACCACGGCGTAGCCGCGGTCCAGCGTGTTCTGGGGGGACAGGGACCGCACCCGGGCCCGCAGGTGCCCCACGGCGTCGTGCTCCCGCTCGAGCCGCCCCGCCATGCTGGACCGCGCCCGCTCGCGCCAGCGCGCCAGGTCCTCGGCGCGCTCGGTGACCATCCGCTCCGGGGCGGCCAGCACGGGCCGCGAGCGCAGCGAGGCGAGCTGCTGGGCCTCGTGGCCCACGAGCCGCTCCACCCCGGAGGCCAGGCGCATCCGCGCCGCGGCGATCGCCTCGCGCTCCACGGCGGCGTCCGGGACGATCCTCTTGGCGGCGTCCGTGGGCGTGGAGGCGCGCAGGTCGGCGACGTCGTCCAGCACGGGCCGGTCCGCCTCGTGCCCGATCGCCGAGACCACGGGGGTGGTGGCGGCCGCGACCGCCCGGACGAGGGCCTCGTCCGAGAAGGGCAGGACGACCTCCTCGAGGGCGCCGCCGCCGCGGGCGATGACGATGACGTCCACCTCCGGGTGGGCGTCCAGCTCCGCCAGGGCGGCCATGACCTCGCGGGGGGCGGACGCGCCCTGGACGGCCACCTCGCGCACCTCGAAGCGGGCGGCCGGCCAGCGCAGGTGGGTGTTGCGCATGACGTCCTTCAGGGCGTCCGAGTCCCGGCCGGTGACCAGGCCGATGAGGTTCGGCAGCACCGGCAGCGGTCGCTTGCGCGCGGGGGAGAACAGGCCCTCCGCCTCCAGGGTGCGGCGCAGCAGCTCCACGCGGGCCAGCAGGTCGCCGAGGCCCACGGGGCGCATGGCGGAGGCGATCATGCTCAGCTTGCCGGTCTTGGTGTAGAAGCTCGGCTTGACGCACGCCACCACGCGCGAGCCCTGCTGCACCGTGCCGTCGAGCGTGGCGGCGACGTTGCGCCAGGCGGTGACCGGCAGGGAGTAGTCCCCGTCCAGGTCCCGCAGGGTCATCCAGGCGTTGCCGCGGATGACCTTGAATTCGATCAGCTGCCCCTCGATCCAGGCCTGTGGCGCCCGCTCGAAGTACCGCTTGAGGTTCTCCGAGAGCACCCGCAGGGGCCAGGGCGCCTCGGGGGACGTCCCGGCGGCCGTGGCCGGGAGCGTGCCGGGAGCCTGGGGGTCGTCCATGCGGCGGATCCTCTCGGGTGGGGCGGTTCGTCCCCTCAGTTCTATCAGTAGGCTGGGACGGGACTGGCCCCCACGAACGGAGCGGACATGCGCACGGTCACCGCCCTCGTGCTGGCCGTCCTGGCCGGCGTGCTCGCCGTGCTGGCGATCGCCGGGTCGCGGATCGAGGCCCTCGTGCACACCCCGGGGCCGGCGCAGGAGATCGCCGGGCCGATGGCCCGGGACCCGGAGCTCGGGTCCGGGCTGGCCCGCCGGGTGGAGGACGTGGTGGGGCGCCGGCTCCCGGACGCCGTGCCCTCGTTCCTCGCGGCGCCCCTGCTCGACCTCGTCGGCGGTGCGGTGGACGGCCTCGTGGGGGACGGGCGCTTCGCGCAGGCGTGGTCCCGCGCCGTGGAGCAGACCCGCGTGGACTGGGTGGACCGGCTGGAGCGGATCGAGTCCGCCCCCGGGACCGGCACGCCGCCCGACGACGGCACCGTCCACCTGCAGCTGGCGCCCCTGGCCGAGCTGGGCGTGGACCGCCTCGCCGAGTCCGTGGCGCCGCTGCCGGGGGGCGAGGCGGCCGCGCGGGCGCTGCGCGAGGGTGCGGGGGAGGCCCTGGCGGGGACGGGCGACGGCGGCTCCTCGCCGCTGTCGGTCGACCTCGGCACCCCCGACCCGGCCCGGGTGGACCCCCGGTGGGTGGCCACCGGCGTGTCCCTGCTGCCGCAGTGGCCGTGGCTGGCGGTCGGGGCCGTGGTCGCCGCCGTGCTGGCCCTCGTCCTGGCCCCGCGCGGGCGTCGCTGGCTCGTCCTCGTGGCCGCCGGGGCCACCGTGCTGGCGGCCGGGGCCGCCGGGAGGTGGGGACTGGAGCGGGCGGACGTGGGGGCCGTGGACGGACTGGCGCGCCTGGCGGCCCGCTCCCTCCTGGACGGCGTGCGGGAGTACGCGATCCCGGACACGGTGACGCTCATGGCCGGCGGGGCGCTCGTGGCCGTCCTCGGGCTCGTGGCCGGACTGGTCTCGCGGGCCCGGCGCCGTTGAGCGGCCGCCGGCCCGGCCCCTTCACCCGCGCCTCTCTGCACGCGCCCCGTCGCCCGCGCCCCGTCGCCGGGGGCGAGGCGTCCATCACCTCCGGTGGCCAGCCGGGACGGGCTCGGTAGAATGGAGCATATGCCTGCCACCCCCTCCGTCTCCTCCCTGCCCGACACGCTGCCGTCCGCCGCGGACGCGCACGCGCCGGGTGCCGCCCGGGTCGCCGTCGGGATGCCCCACGTGCCCCGCGCCCGCCGCACCCGCGAGGACGTGGAGGCCGCCGCCGTCGTGGCCGGGGACAAGCGCGTGCTGCTCGCCGCCCCGCGCGGCTACTGCGCCGGGGTGGACCGCGCCGTCGTCGCCGTGGAGAAGGCCCTCGAGCACCACGGCGCGCCGGTGTACGTGCGCAAGGAGATCGTGCACAACCGCCACGTGGTGGAGACCCTCGAGCAGCAGGGCGTCGTCTTCGTGGACGAGCTGGACCAGGTGCCCGAGGGCGCGCTGACCGTGTTCTCCGCGCACGGCGTCTCGCCCGCCGTGGTCACCGAGGCGGCCGAGCGCAACCTGCGGACCATCGACGCCACCTGCCCGCTCGTGACCAAGGTGCACCGCGAGGCGGTGCGCTTCGCCCGGCAGGACCGCCGCATCCTCCTCATCGGCCACGAGGGCCACGAGGAGGTCGAGGGCACCTTCGGCGAGGCCCCCGAGCACACCACCGTCATCAACGACCCGGCCGAGGCCCGGACCGTGGAGGTCGAGGACCCGGACAACCTCATCTGGCTCTCGCAGACCACCCTGTCCGTGGACGAGACCCTGGAGATCGTCTCGATCCTGCGCGAGCGGTTCCCCAACCTGCAGGACCCGCCCTCGGACGACATCTGCTACGCCACCTCGAACCGCCAGGCGGCGATCAAGAAGATCTCGCCGGAGTGCGACCTGGTGATCATCGTCGGCTCGGCCAACTCCTCGAACTCCGTGCGGCTCAAGGAGGTCGCGCTCGAGTACGGCGCGCAGCGCGCCGAGCGGGTGGACTTCGCCCACCAGGTGGACGAGTCCTGGTTCGAGGGCGTGGCCACCGTGGGCCTGTCCTCGGGGGCGTCCGTGCCGGAGGTGCTCGTGCAGGACGTGCTGCGCCTGCTGGCCGACTACGGCTACGGCACCGTGGACGAGGTCGTCACCGCCGAGGAGGACATCATGTTCTCGCTGCCCAAGGAGCTGCGCGCCGAGCTGAAGAAGGTCGGGGACACCGACCGTGCCCTCGGCGGTCGCCACCGCCCCGCCTGATCACCCCCGGGCGGACACCGGGCGGAGGCCGCGTCCGGACGCCCGCCCCCGGAGAGCCGCCAGGCCCGGGACACCGCGATCGGCGTCCCGGGCCTGGCGGCGTCGTGGGCCTCCGGTCCCCGGGGGAGCCGGGGGCCGGAGGCGGGGAGGCTCAGCCGCGGGCCGTGCCCGAGGAGCGGCGGCGCCGGCCGGCACCCTGCCCGCCGCGCGAGCGGCCCGTGCGCTCCCGGCCGCCCTCGGGGGCGCCGTGGCCCTCCCCGTAGTGGCCGGGGCGCCCGGTCTCGGAGGTGTAGACCCGCCCGCCCGACGACGGCGCGCCGGCCGCCGAGCCCGCGCGGCGGTTCCCCGGGCGGCCGGTCCCGCGAGAGGACTGCCCGGCGGTGCCGGAGCGCTCGCCGGAGCGGGACGCGGTGGACGCCGCCCCGCGGGTGCGGCCGCCCTCGGCCCGGTTCGCCTCGCCGCCGGCCGCCGCGCCGCCGCGACCGCCGGAGCGTCCGCCGCGCGAGCCCTGGCCACCGCGGCCGCCGGAGCGCCCGCCGGACCGGCCGCCGCCGCCCTGGCCACCCTGGCTGTTGGAGGCGCTCTGGCCGTTCTGGCCGGTCTGGGGGGCGGGCGTGGAGACGGCCAGCAGCCGCTCCAGCTCCGCCTGCTCCAGGAAGGTGCGGGGGCCGGGGGCCAGCTGGTCCAGCAGGGGCTCGCTGGCGCCGTCGGCGTGGATGGTGGGGGTGATCTTCGCGGCCCGCATCAGCTGGCGGACCTCGCCGCGCTGGTCCTGGCCGGCGAGGGTGACGACGGTGCCCGCCTGGCCCGCGCGCGCCGTGCGGCCCGAGCGGTGCAGGTAGGCCTTGTGCTCAGCCGGCGGATCGGCGTGCACCACGAGGGCCACGTCGTCCACGTGGATGCCGCGCGCGGCGATGTCCGTGGCCACGAGGGTCCCCGCGGTGCCGCTGTGGAAGGCGTCCAGGTTGCGCGTCCGGGCGTTCTGGGACAGGTTCCCGTGCAGCTCCAGGGCGGCCACGCCGCGCTGGCGCAGCTGCTTGGCGGCCTTCTTGGCGCCGTACTTGGTGCGCGTGAACACGATCGTGCGGCCCGGGGCGGCGCAGAGATTGGCCAGGGTGGTCAGCTTGGCGTCGCCGTCCACGGCCACCACGTGGTGGTCCATCCGCGCGACCGGGGACACGGCGGAGTCGGCCTCGTGGACCACGGGGTCCTTGAGGTACTTCTGCACGAGCACGCCCACGCCCTCGTCCAGGGTGGCCGAGAAGAGCATCTTCTGCGCCCGGGCGGGGACCTTGTCGAGGATCCGGCGGACCATCGGCAGGAAGCCCATGTCCGCCATGTGGTCGGCCTCGTCGATGATGAGCACCTCCACGCCGGACAGGTCCGCGTGGCCCTGGCCCATCAGGTCCAGGAGGCGGCCGGGGCAGGCGACCAGGACGTCGACGCCGCGCTGCAGCGCCTTGACCTGGGGGTTCTGCCCGACGCCGCCGAAGATCGTCAGCGAGGACAGCCCGGCCGCCGCGGAGAGCGGGTCCAGGGAGGCCTCGATCTGCACGGCCAGCTCGCGCGTGGGCGCCAGGATGAGCGACCGCGGGCGGCGGGCCGGGGCGGGCCGCCCGCCGGACAGGCGCGCGGCCAGCGGCAGCAGGAAGGCGTAGGTCTTGCCGGAGCCGGTCCGGCCGCGGCCGAGCACGTCCCGGCCGGTGAGCGAGTCCGGCAGCGTGGCGGCCTGGATGGGGGTGGGGGAGGTGATGCCCTGCGGGGCCAGCGCGGCGGCCAGGCCGGCGGGGACGCCCAGGTCGGTGAAGCCGCCGGTGGCGGTCTCCTCGGCGGAGGGCAGGGTGGAGGTGCCGCCAGTGCTGGCGGCATGCTGGGAAGAGGTCACGAAGGAAGATCCGTCCGGGTGGAAGAGAGACCCGGCCCTGGCACGGGCGGCTGTGGCATACGGGAGCCACTCAACGCGGTGCTGGCCGGCACCGGAGGGGAAGGGTCCCGACCGGCTGGCTGCGTCCAGTCTACGGCATCGGGCGCCGGGCGCCGTCTCCGCGCTGGTCAGGTCCCGGTCGGCCTCTCCCGTCCGGGGTGGTGGACCGGGTCGGCGGGGGTGCCCCGGGACGCGACGGACCCCCGGCCGCGTGCTGCGGCCGGGGGTCCGGGATCCCGGGGTGCTGCCCGGGAGGGGTGCGGGGGATCAGGCGGCGACGCGCGCGGCGGCGTCCACGTGGGCCACGAGGGCGTCCACGTAGCCCTGGAGGACGGCCCGAAGGGAGTCGTCCTGGATCTCCCCGGTCGCGGCGATGGCGCCCTCGCGGGCCTGGACGAAGGCCTCCGGCTGGCCCAGGACGCGCATGTCCAGGTGGGCGAGGATGTTGCGCAGGTGCTGCTGGGCCATCGCGGTGCCGGTGCTGCCCGGGGAGGTGCCGATGACGCCGGCGGGCACGCCGCCCCACACGGACTGGCCCCACGGGCGGGAGCCCCACTCGATGGCGTTCTTCAGGGCGGCGGGGATGGAGCGGTTGTACTCCGGGGTCAGGAACAGGACGCCGTCGACGCCGGCGACGGCCTCCTTGAAGTCCAGGGCGGCGGCCGGGAAGTCGGCGTCCTGGTCCCAGGAGTACAGCGGGAGGTCGGCGATGGAGATCTCCACGAACTCCACGCCCTCCGGGGCGAGGCCGGACAGTGCGGTCGCCAGGCGGCGGTTGATGGAGTGCTGGGCCAGGGAGCCGACGATGTAGCCGATGCGCATGGGGGTCCTTCCGGGGCGGGTCAGGCGGATGCCATGTCGTTGAAATTTCAACGACCTACCCCGTTCAACCGCCGGCCACGGTGGACTATTCCGGCCGGGTCCCCGTGCGCGGGGTGATCTCCGTCACGGTGCCGCCGCCGTTCCCGTCCCCCGCCGCCGGCTCCTCCAGCAGCTCCGCGGCGGACAGAACCCGGGGGGTGGCCTCCACGGGGCGGCCCATCTCCACCTCCGCGTCCAGCGTGGGATCCAGTTCCCCGATGCGGCGTGCCGAGGGCAGCACCCGGGACTCGAGCGTGCCCACGAGGGAGTTGTACTTCTCCACCGCCGAGCGCAGCGAGCCGCCCAGCCGGGACACGTGCCCGCCGAGGGTGCCGAGCCGCTGGTAGAGCTGCCGGGAGGCGTCGAACAGGGCCCGGGCGTTCTCCGTCAGGGTCTCCTGCCGCCAGGCGTAGGCCACCGACTTCAGGGCCGCCAGCAGGGAGACCGGTGCCACGAGGGCCACGTTCTGGGCGAAGGCGTGGTCCAGCAGGCCCGGATCGGCCTCGAGGGCCGAGGCGAGGAACGACTCGGCCGGCAGGAAGCACACCACCAGCTCGGGGGAGTGGTCCAGGCCCTGCCAGTACTCCTTGGCGGCGAGGGCGTCCACGTGGGCCCGGACCGCCTTGGCGTGCGCCCGCCGGAGGTCCCCGCGGCGGGCGGCGGCCTCCGCGGAGTGGTCCCCGGCCAGCTCCTCCGCCTCGAGGACGGCCGCCAGGGGGGCCTTGGCATCGATGGCCAGCGACTTGCCGCCGGGCAGGCGCACGACGAGGTCCGGGCGCAGCACCCGGTCCTCGTCCCCGCGCAGCACCTGCTGCTCGGCGAAGTCGGTGTGTGGCAGCATCCCGGCGGCCTCGACGACCCGCCGCAGCTGCACCTCGCCCCAGTGGCCGCGGGCCGAGGTGGACTTCAGCGTGGCCACGAGCGAGCGGGTGTTGACCAGCAGGGCGGTGTCCGTCTCCGCGGCGGTCTTGAGCTGCTCCGAGAGCTGGCCGTACTGCTCCACCCGGTCCCGCTCCAGCATGCCGACCTGGCGCTGCAGGGTCTCGAGGCGCTGGCCCACGGGGGCCAGGGCGGTGAGGACCCGCTGCTCCACGGCGGCGCGGTCCCGGTCCGCGGTGCGCTCGGCGGTGAGCACCCGGCTCTCCGCCTCGGCGGCGGCCAGGGCCGCCTGGACCTCGGAGAGCTCGCCGCGCAGGTGCAGGGCCTCCTCTCGGTAGGCCTCGGCCTCCTCGCGCGTGCGCTGCCCCGGCCCGCCGGCGGACCGGAACCGGGTGATGCCGAACCACGCACCGAGCGCGGCGCCCACCACGAGCCCCGCCAGCACGCACACGAGGGCCACCACCAACACCACAGAAGTCTCCATGCCCCCTACTGTCGCAGAGCCGCGGGACGCGATAGCCGAGGCCGGGCGGGCGGGGGCGGCGGGCAGGCCTCGAAACCGGCGGACCGGTGACAGTACGGTGGCAGCACACGCACCAGTCTCCGCGGCGGGGCGCGCACCAGGGCACCACCCCGGCGCGGAGGGGTCATGCACCATGACCCGCCGAGCAGAGGGAGAGGGCCATGTCCCACAGCACCGAGGGCGCCGCCGGCGGCGGCGCGGAACACCACGGCCGCCACGGCGCCGTCCGGCACCGCGAGGAGGGCGATCCCGGCCCCGACCGGGTCTCCGACGACTCCGCCACGCCCGAGGCGGCCTCCGCGCCGGCCGTCGGCGAGGGCGAGTACCTCTCGCCCGGCGAGCGGGCCCCGGCGGAGCGCCGCGGACTCCACCGGCGCCGGTGGATCGGCTTCGCCGCGGGCCTGCTGGTCGGCCTCGTGCTGTTCCTGGCGATGCCCGCGGACGTGCCGTACAACGCCCGGGTGACCGCCGCCGTCGCCGGCCTGATGGCCGTGTGGTGGATGACGGAGGCCATCCCCATCCCGGCCACCGCGCTCGTGCCGCTCGTCGCCTTCCCCGTGCTCGGCCAGGAGGTGGACATCAAGGACGTCGGCGCCGCCTACGGCAACGACATCATCTTCCTGTTCATGGGCGGGTTCGTCATCGCGCTGGCCATGCAGCGCTGGGACCTGCACCGGCGGATCGCCCTCGTGACGGTGCGGGCCATGGGCACCAAGCCGGGCGGCGTGGTCGCCGGGTTCATGATCGCCACGGGCTTCCTGTCCATGTGGGTGTCCAACACCGCCACGGCCGTGATGATGATCCCCATCGGCGTCTCCGTCCTGACCCTGGTGGTGGCCAAGGACAACGCCGCGATCACCGAGTCCTCGGACCCGGCCTCCGCCGAGGTCAAGGACGCGGTCATCGAGTCCAACTTCGGCACGGCCCTGATGCTCGGCATCGCCTACGCCGCCTCGGTCGGCTCGCTGGCCACCCTCATCGGCACGCCCCCGAACGCGCTGCTGGCCGGCTACATGTCCCAGGCGCACGGGGTCGAGATCGGCTTCGGGCAGTGGATGCTCGTCGGCCTGCCGGTGGCGCTGGTGATGCTCGTGCTCGTGTGGTTCCTGCTGACGCGGGTGCTGTTCCCCGCCGAGATCTCCGAGATCCCGGGCGGCCGGGCGCTGATCACCTCCGAGCTGTCCAAGCTCGGGCCCATGTCCTCCGGCGAGGTCCGGGTGCTGGTGGTCTTCGCGCTCGCGGCGATCTCCTGGATCACGGTCCCCCTGCTGTTCGACGGGGTGATCAGCGACGCCGGGATCGCGGTGTCGGCGGCGCTGCTCCTGTTCCTGCTGCCGGCCGGCGCCCGGCGCGGCGTGCGGCTGATCGACTGGGACTCGGCCGTGAAGCTGCCCTGGGGCGTGCTGCTGCTGTTCGGCGGCGGCCTGGCCCTGTCCGCCCAGTTCAGCGACTCGGGGCTGGCCGACTGGATCGGCACGCAGGTCCAGGGCCTGGGCGGGGTGCCCGTCTGGCTGCTCGTGGCCATCCTGACCACGGCGATCATCTTCCTCACCGAGCTGACCTCCAACACGGCCACGGCGGCCACGTTCCTGCCGGTGGCCGGCGGCGTGGCGGTCGGCGTCGGCGTGGACCCGCTGCTGCTGACCATCCCGGTGGCCCTGGCCGCGACCTGCGCCTTCATGCTCCCCGTGGCCACCCCGCCCAACGCCATCGCCTTCGGCTCCGGCTACGTGACGATCGGGCAGATGATCAAGGGCGGGCTGTACCTGAACCTCGCGGGGATCGTGCTGATCACGCTGGCCACGCTGAGCCTCGGGGTGTGGGCCTTCGGGCTGGTGTCCTGACGCGCCGTCCGGCCGGGCCGGCCCCTCGCGAGCCGGCCCGGAGCGGACCTACGCTGGGCCCATGGAACTGCTCATCCGTCCCGGCGACATCACGCGGACCCCGGCCGACGCCGTCGTGAACGCGGCCAACTCGACCCTGCTGGGCGGCGGGGGAGTGGACGGGGCGATCCACCGCCGCGGCGGGCCGGAGATCCTCGCCGAGTGCCGGCGGCTGCGCGAGACGGAGCTGCCGGGCGGGCTGCCCGCGGGGCGGGCCGTGGCCACCACGGCGGGCCGACTGCCGGCGCGCTGGGTGATCCACACCGTGGGACCGGTGTACGCCAGGACCATCGACAAGTCCGGGACCCTGGCCTCGTGCTACCGCGAGTCCCTGCGGCTCGCCGCCGAGCTGGGGGCGCGCAGCGTGGCCTTCCCGGCGATCTCCGCCGGGATCTACGGCTGGCCGATGGACGACGCCGCGCGCATCGCCGTCGAGAGCTCGCGGGCCATGGCCGAGCTCGTGCGCGAGGTCGTGGAGCAGGTCCTCTTCGTGCCCTACGGGCCCGCCGCCGAGGAGGCGTTCCGGGCGGCCCTCGAGGCCTGACCGGTGCCGGCCGGTCGCGGCCCGGCCCGGCCGGCAGCCCCCGCGCACGACGACGCCGCCGTCACCCGGGAGGGGACGGCGTCGTCGTGGTCGGCAGCCGGGGCGGGCTCAGGCGCGCAGGACGTTCTCCCCGTTGGCATAGAGCTGCGGGGCGCCCAGCGGCTCGGCCTGGCCGGCCTCGGGGTCCTCGCCGCCGGCGGCGGGGCGGCTGTAGAGCTGGATGACGGTGGCGGACTGCTCCTGCTCGTCGTCGAAGGCCTCGAGCACGAACGCGTCGTGGGGCTGGCCGTCCACCTCCAGGCGGGCGTCGAACACGCTCACGGCCAGGCTCGGCCGCGGGCTCAGCTGGGCGATCTGCTCCCGCATCTGCGCCTCGTCCGCGCCGGGCAGGCGCCACATGCCCTTCTGCTCCTCGTCGATGTAGCCGAGCAGGAACGGCACCACGTCGCCGCCCTCGGTGGCGAACTCCAGGGCCTGCTCGATCGCCAGGAAGACGAGGGGCGAGATCCGCTCGGACGGCGGCTGGGGCTGCCCCTCGGGCAGGGCGGTGCCCGGGGCCACCAGCCCGGACTCCGGGGTGGGGTCCTGCGCGGCGCCGGGCACGCCGGCGGGGTCGGTGGAGGGGGAGGGGGTCTGGTCCGGTAGGTCAGTCACGCTCTCGACGCTATCGGTCACCGGTAGCATGGACAACCGTGGCTCTTACTATCGGAATCGTCGGCCTGCCCAACGTGGGCAAGTCCACCCTCTTCAACGCCCTGACCCGCCAGACCGTGCTCGCGGCGAACTACCCGTTCGCGACCATCGAGCCGAACGTCGGGGTGGTGAACCTGCCGGACGAGCGCCTCGACAAGCTCGCGGAGATCTTCGGCTCGCAGAAGATCCTGCCCGCCACCGTGTCCTTCGTGGACATCGCCGGCATCGTCAAGGGTGCCTCCGAGGGGGAGGGGCTGGGCAACCAGTTCCTGGCGAACATCCGCGAGGCCCAGGCCATCGCCCAAGTGGTGCGGGCCTTCGACGACCCGGACGTGGTGCACGTGGACGGGAAGATCAACCCCGCCTCGGACATGGAGACCATCAACACGGAGCTGATCCTCGCGGACCTGCAGACCGTGGAGAAGGCGATCCCGCGCGTCGAGAAGGAGGTCAAGGGCAAGAAGCGCGACGCCGCCGAGCTCGAGGCCCTGAAGGCCGCCCAGGCCGTGCTCGAGCGCGGCGAGACCATCTACGCGGCCGTGCGCTCCGGCGGCAGGGACGCCCCGGAGATGGAGTGGCTGCGCGAGGTGAGCCTGCTGACGGCCAAGCCGTTCATCTACGTCTTCAACGCGGACGAGGGCGTGCTCGGGGACGAGGCCAGGAAGCAGGAGCTGCGCGACCTCGTGGCCCCGGCCGACGCCGTGTTCCTCGACGCCAAGCTCGAGGCGGACCTCGTGGAGCTCTCCGAGGACGAGGCCCGGGAGATGCTGGAGCTCAACGGCCAGGACGAGTCCGGCCTGGACCAGCTCGCCCGCACCGGCTTCCACACCCTGGGCCTGCAGACCTACCTCACCGCCGGGCCCAAGGAGGCCCGCGCCTGGACCATCGCCAAGGGCGACACCGCGCCCAGGGCCGCCGGCGTGATCCACACCGACTTCGAGCGCGGCTTCATCAAGGCCGAGATCGTCTCCTTCGACGACCTCGTGGCCGCCGGGTCCATGGCCGAGGCCAAGGCCGCCGGCAAGGTGCGCATGGAGGGCAAGGACTACGTCATGCAGGACGGCGACGTGGTGGAGTTCCGCTTCAACGTGTGAGGCCCGGCCGCGGTGGCCTACGCTCGGCACGTGGACACCGACGCCGAGCGGGGCCCCGAGGACCTCTTCGCCGGCTTCCCCCGGGGGCTGGCCGTCTGCCGCGCCGTGCAGGAGGCGGTGCGCACCCTGGGCGAGGCGACCGTGGACGTCACCAGGAGCCAGGTCGCGTTCCGGCGGCGCCGGGGGTTCGCCTACGTCTGGCGTCCGGGGCAGTACGTCCGCAGCGACGTCCCGGCGGTGCTCAGCCTCGCCCTGCCGCGCGAGGTGGCGTCCGGCCGCTTCAAGGAGGTCGTCCACCCGTCCGCCGCGGTGTGGATGCACCACCTCGAGCTCCACGATCCCGCGGAACTGGACCACGAGGTCCTCGGCTGGCTGGCGGAGGCCTACGCCGGCGCCGGCTGACCGATGGCGGTCCCCGCCCGTGCCCGCGCTCCGACCGACGAGGGGCGGGGCTGGGGAGGGGAGAGACTCGATGGTGCGGCGCACACGGCGCCCGCCCGGACAGGAGACGATGATGACCGCGACACTGGTGGCCTCCGGCGTGGCCGGCGGCCACGGCCACCGCACCCTCTTCGAGGGCCTGGACCTCACCGTCGCCCCCGGGGACGTGGTCGGCGTCGTCGGCGCGAACGGGGCGGGGAAGTCGACGCTGCTGGCGCTCCTCGCCGGGCGCCACGCGCCGCAGGCGGGCACGGTCTCGCTCTCGCCCGCGGACGCGTTCGTCGGCTGGCTGCCCCAGGAGCACGAGCGCGTGCCGGGCGAGACCGTCGCCGGCTACATCGCCCGCCGCACCGGGTGCGCCGAGGCGACCCGCGAGATGGACCGGACGGCCGAGGCCCTCGCGGACCCCGCGGCGGGGGCCGCCGAGGCCGACGCCTACTCCGCGGCCCTGGACCGCTGGCTCGCCAGCGGCGCGGCCGACCTGGACGAGCGGCTCCCGGCCGTGCTCGCCGAGCTGGGCCTGGAGCCCGACGGCGGCCCGGTGGAGCAGGCGCCCATGACCGCGCTCTCCGGCGGGCAGGCGGCCCGCGTGGGACTGGCCGCGCTGCTGCTCTCCCGCTTCGACATCGTCCTGCTGGACGAGCCGACCAACGACCTCGACCTGGACGGTCTCGAGCGGCTCGAGGCCTTCGTCCGGGGCCTGCGCGGTGGGGTCGTGCTGGTCAGCCACGACCGCGAGTTCCTCGCCCGCTGCGTCACGCGGGTGCTCGAGCTGGACCTCGCCCAGCACTCGCACCGCCTCTACGGGGGCGGGTACGAGGCCTACCTCGAGGAGCGCGAGACCATCCGCCGGCATGCGCGCGAGCGCTACGAGGAGTACGCCGGGCAGAAGGCCGACCTCGTCGCCCGGGCCCGGACCCAGCGCGAGTGGTCCAGCCAGGGCGTGCGCAACGCCCTGCGGAAGGCCCCGGACAACGACAGGATCCGGCGCCGGGCCTCCACCGAGTCCAGCGAGAAGCAGGCCCAGAAGGTGCGGCAGATGGAGAGCCGGATCGCCCGGCTCGAGGAGGTCGAGGAACCGCGCAAGGAGTGGCGCCTGGAGTTCACCATCGGGGCGGCGCCGCGGTCCAGCACGGTGGTCTCCACGCTCAACGCCGCGGTGTTCCGGCAGGGGGACTTCACGCTGGGGCCCGTGTCCCTGCAGGTCAACGCGCGCGAGCGCATCGGCATCACCGGTCCCAACGGCGCCGGCAAGTCCACGCTGCTGCGCGGCCTCCTCGGCCGCCAGCGCCCGGACGAGGGGACCGCGGCCCTCGGGACGAGCGTGCAGGTCGGGGAGATCGACCAGGCGCGCTCGCTGCTGGCCGGTCCCCGGCCGCTGGCGGCGGCCTTCGAGGCGCTGGTCCCCGAGTTGGCCTCGGGTGGGGTCCGGACGCTGCTGGCCAAGTTCGGGCTGCGGGCGGACCACGTGGACCGGCCCGTGGACGAGCTCTCCCCCGGGGAGCGCACGCGCGCCGGCCTGGCCCTGCTCCAGGCGCGCGGGGTGAACCTGCTGGTCCTCGACGAGCCGACGAACCACCTCGACCTGGAGGCGATCGAGCAGCTGGAGCAGGCCCTGGAGACCTACGACGGGGCACTGCTGCTGGTCACCCACGACCGCCGGATGCTCGAGGCGGTGCGCACGGACCGGCGCTGGGTCGTGGAGGCGGGCCGGGTCACCGAGCCCTGAGGCTCGGGTCCGGTGCCAGGGGAACCGGCCGAGGAGCCTAGATGAACTCCAGCGGGTCGAACGCGTCGATGTCGATGACCCGCACGCGCGGCAGGGCCTTGGTGAAGGCCGCCACGTCGTACTCGAGGTCGTACAGCTCGATCCCCGGCACGGTCCGCAGCGCCGCCGCGGTGAACTCCTGGAACCCGATGGCGGCCGTGCGACGGTGCGGGTCCGCCGCGAGCGCGGTCATCTGCGGCACGAAGTCCGCGTCGTGGCTGACGAGGATCGCGTCGGCCGGCCGGTCCCACAGGGCCTCCAGGGTGCGCTGGATGGCGATGTCCACGATCTTCCCCTCGCCCTGCAGCGGCACCACGCGGTAGCCGAGGGCCAGCAGGGCCTGGACGAACGGCATGGGCATGCCGTCGTTCGCTGCGAGGAAGAACAGGGCGTTCACGGGCTGGCCCCAGATCTCCTGGGCGTGCTCGAGCAGCTTGTTCCAGCGGGGGCGTTCCTCCGGCTGCGGGCGGCGGCCGAGGACGGACCCTCCCAGGGTGGCGTCGATGTTCTCCCCGTCCACCAGGAGGTGCGTGGTGCGTTCGCTCATGCTGGGAGCCTACGCCGACCGCCGACCGCCGTCCCCGCACGCGACGTGGGCCGACGTCGGCACGCCCTCGGCCGGTGCCGCCCGGCGCCCTAGGGTGGCCCCATGGACCTGGAGAACCTCGTGGTGGACGCGGCCGACCCGCGGCGGCTGGGCCGGTTCTGGGAGGCGGCGCTCGGCTGCACCCCGCTCACGGACGAGCCGGAGGGCTACGAGACCCGGCTGGCCGTCGGGGACGCGTTCGCGCTGGACCTGTGCTTCCAGCGGGTTCCCGGCCGGCCGCCGTCGGGCCCCCGGCTGCACCCGGACCTGCACCCCGGCGCCGACCAGGCGCGGACCGTGGACCGACTGCTCGGCCTCGGGGCGCGGCCCCTGGACATCGGCCAGGGCGACGTGCCGTGGGTGGTGCTCGCCGACCCGGAGGGCAACGCGTTCTGCGTCCTGGAGGAACGTCCCGTCCACGCCCGCACCGGGCCGCTCGCCGCGCTGCCCCTGGCCAGCGCCGCTCCGCGCCGTGACGGGGCCTTCTGGGCCTGGCTCACCGGCTGGGAGTCGATGCCGGCGGTCGACCCGGTCTCCCTGCGCCACCCCTCGGGACGCGGCCCCCTGCTGGAACTCGTCCCCGAGCGCGCCGCCAAGGGCGCAGCGAAGAACCGGCTGCACCTGGACGTCCGGCTGGGGCCCGACGACGACCCCGGCGCCATCGCGGCCGGCATCGCCGCCCGCGGGGGCCGGGAACTCCACCCGGACTGGGGCGCACTGCCGTGGCGCGTGTTCGCCGATCCCTCCGGCAACGAGTTCTGCGTGCTGCCCGCCCGCGCATAGGCCGTCCCGCTCCCGCGGCCCGGCCCCGGCCACCGTGGGCGGCCGCCGGGCCGTCCGCCCCGGGGCGCGGGACTCAGTCCGGGCGGGGACGGCGGCGGTGCTGCTTCGTCTCGGAGCGCTGTCGCTTGGCCTCGAGCCGGCGCCGCTGCGAGCCCCGGGTGCGCCGGGTGGGCCGGCGGGGGACCGGGGGAGCGAGGGCCTCGCGCAGCAGCCCGGCCAGCCGTTCCCGCGCCGCCACCCGGTTGCGGCGCTGGGACCGGTGCTCGGCGGCGGTGACGGTGAGCACCGTGCCCGAGAGCCGTGGCGCGAGCCGCTCCAGGGCGAGGGCGCGCTGGGACTGGCCCAGCGCCGTCGTGGTCGCGAGGTCCAGGCTGAGCTGCACGCGCGAGTCCGCCGTGTTGACGCCCTGGCCACCGGGTCCCGAGGCGTGGGAGAACTGCTCGACGAGCTCCGCGGCCGGGACCACCAGCCCGCGGGGCGCGCCGGGTCCCGGGGGCACGCGCAGGTCGTCCATGCGGACCAGTCTGCCGCACGGACGGGGCGGCCCGCGGCCAGACGTGGTCACCGGCCAGACGTGGCCCGCGAGGGCCGGGCCGGGGGAGGATGGACGGCATGAGCGATCCCCAGCGCAGACTCACCCCCGCCGAGGTGGACGCGGCCGGTCTGGCCGACTGGCGCCACGCCGAGGACACCCTCCGGGCCCGGTTCCGCACCGGCTCCTTCGCGAAGGGACTGGAGCTGGTGAACCGGATCGGTGCCGCCGCCGAGGCCGCGAACCACCATCCGGACGTCCTCCTGACCTATCCCGCCGTGGGCGTCACGCTCTCCAGCCACGACGTCGGCGGGATCACGAGCCGCGACCTGGACCTGGCGCGGACCATCAGCGAGCAGGCCGCGGACATCGGGGCCAGGCCCACGCCCGACAAGGCCTGAGCCCGGCGGGCAGGCGCCGCGCCGTTCCGCCCGTGGGGCGCCCGGCGGCACAATGGGGCATGACCTCCGCGGCCCCGCTCCCGCCCCCGGTCCTCACCCTCGCCGGCGCCCTGGCCCAGCGCCTGCTGCCCCGCGGCCCCAGCCCCGGGCCGGTGCGCCGGGCCGCGGCCCAGACCCTCGCCGTGGCCTCCGGCGTCGTCATGTTCGGTGCCTCGGCGCGGTTCCTGGCCGCCGGGACCACCGTGGACCCCCGGGCCCCTGAGCGGGCCGCCGCCCTCGTCACGGCGGGTCCCAACCGGATCAGCCGCAACCCGATGTACCTCGGCATGATCGGCCTCCTGGCGGCCCACGCC
The DNA here is from genome assembly GCF_005877055.1 of Citricoccus sp. SGAir0253. Classification (NCBI taxonomy): domain Bacteria; kingdom Bacillati; phylum Actinomycetota; class Actinomycetes; order Micrococcales; family Micrococcaceae; genus Citricoccus; species Citricoccus sp. SGAir0253. The sequence goes on from NZ_CP039424.1 coordinate 1,086,556, forward strand.
GTGGTTCGTGACCGCTGGGCCGCGTGGTTGCCGGTCGCCGCCGTGGCCGTGGCCCTCGACCGGATGCAGGTCCCGCTCGAGGAGCGCGCGCTGCGCGAGCGCTTCGGCGCCGAGTACGAGGCCTACTGCGCCGCCGTGCCGCGCTGGCTCGGCCGGCCGGGTGGGTCGCCCGCGGCCGGCGGGGCTCCCGAGGCCGGTGCCGCGCCGGGGAGCAGGCCGTGATCCGCCCCGGCGCCCCGGACCCGCCCGTGCCCCTGGCGCGCACGGCCGTCACGCGCTCGCTGCTCGGCCTGGCGATCTTCCAGGTCCTGTCCACGCTCCTCGGGGTGGCGACCATGGTGCTCATGCCCCAGTGGTACACGGAGATGCTCGCCGGTACCCCCTTCGAGGGGCGGGTGGGGGTGGCCGCCGTCCTGCTCGGCGTGGCGACCGGCGGGTGGCAGTGGCTCGCGATCCTCGTGCACTGGCTGTGGCCCCAGCGGCTGGCCCTGGCCCACCTCGTGGCCGGGACGGTCATGCTGGGGTGGATCGCCGGGGAGTGCCTCGTGCTCGACGCGTTCTCCTGGCCCCACGCCCTGTGGGGCGGGGCCGGTGCGCTGCAGGTCGTCTTGGTGGCCGTCCACCTCGGCGCGCTGCGGCCCCAGCCGGCCCCCGCGCGCCGCGGGATCGGCCGGCCCTGGCATGCCGAGGGCGACGGCGGTCCCGGCCCCGTGACCTCCGGGACGCACGCCTCCGGACCACTCCCCACGGAAGGACCACGACGATGACGGACAACCCCTCGACGGCACCCGGCCTGCTCGTCGACTTCATCACCACCCTGGACGGCTACGCCTCCGGCGAGGGCTGGCCCGGCTTCTGGGGGATCGAGAGCCCCGAATACCTCGCCTGGCTGGAGGAGGACGCCCAGCGGGGCTACACGCTGTTGCTGGGCGCCCGCACCTACCGGCTGATGTCCTCCATGTCCGCCGAGGCCGCGAGCGGCACGGCGGAGTACTCGGACACCGAGGCGGCGGCCCTCACGGGCCTGGACGCCGTCCCCAAGGTGGTGTTCTCCTCCACGCTGGAGGAACCCCTGGCGTGGCCGAACACCACCCTGGTGCGCGGGGACGCCGTGGAGGCCGTGGCCGCGATGAAGCGGACGGCCACCGGGCCGCTGAGCACGCTCGGCAGCCTGAGCCTGGCGCGCTCACTGCTCACCGCCGGGCTCGTGGACCGCTTCCGCGTGGTGCTCTTCCCGTTCATCACCGGCGTGACCGGGTCCGAGCGGATCTACGACGGTTACCCGGACGTCGCGCTCGAGCTGGTGCAGAGCCGCACCTTCGACGGGCGCACCCACCTGCTGGAGTACGTCCCGACCGTGCTCAGCCCTCGTGCCGGAAGCCGAGCTTGAGGGTCACCTGCCAGTCCGCCACGCGGTCGCCCTCCACGTGTCCGCGGATCGACTGCACCTCGAACCAGTCGAGGTTGCGGAGGGTCTTGGAGGCCTCCGTGATGGCGTTGCGGACGGCCGCGTCCACGCCCTCGGGCGAGGTCCCGACCAGCTCGGTGATGTTGTAGGTGTTGTTGGCCATGCCGTCCTCCTGGTGATCGGCCCGGGATCCTCGCCGCCCGGGCAGCCTGCTGGCCACCGTAACGGAGGCCCCCCGCCCCCGGCCAGACCCGCTCGGCATCCCCGGGCGGCGCCGGATGGGCCGCGACGAGGGGCCACTACACTGGCCGGCGTGGAGGGGACATCGGACGACGGGCCGGCGCAGCAGGCGGGGCGGTCCGCGCCGGCGGCCGGTCCCGCTCGGCCCACGTGGCCCCGGGTCCCGGAGCCCCCTCACCCGGGTGCCGGCCACTCGCGGGGCCCCGGCCACTCGCGGGGCCCCGCCCGCACCGGGCGCCGGCGGCGCGCGCTGGCCGTGGCACTGACGGAGGGCGCCAGCCCGTTCGTGCTGCTCGCCGTCGTCCTGGTGGTCGTGGCCGTGCGCACGGATCCGCACTGGGTGCGCAGCGCCCTGCTGACGGTGCTGCCGATCGTCGCGGTCCCGCAGGCCATCTCGCTCGTGATGACCCGCCGCCGGATCGTCACGGACCGGTTCATCGTGCACCGGCAGCAGCGGCACCTCTACTACGCCCTGACCTTGGCCTCCATCCTGGCGGGCGCGGCGCTGGTGTTCCTCGTCCCCACCGCCCCGGCGATGCGCACCATGGTGGTGATGGCGGTCGGCACGCTGTTGACCGTCATGGCCGTCAACACGGTCCTCAAGATCAGCATCCACGCCCTCGGCGCCGCCCTGGCGGCGATCGTGCTGCCGGGCGTCACCGGGGCCTGGTGGTTGCTGGCGGCCTCGGTCCCGCTCTGGCTCGGGGTGAGCTGGTCACGGCTGCACCTGGCCCGCCACGCCCTGCCGGAGGTGGTCCTGGGCTCGGTCCTCGGCGGGGCGGTCGGCCTGGTGTTCCTCATGCTGGCCGGCGGCGCCGGCTGAGGGCGGGGCCGGCGGGGGACGAGGGGCGCGGGAACAGCAGGGGACGGCGGCTGCCGTCAGCCGGCCGTCACCCGGCGGCCCGCAGCCCCCGCACCGCCTCCACCGCGTCCCGCACCGCCGCGGCGGCCAGCTCGGCCTCCTCCTCGGTGGACCCGGGCCCGAACGTGAAGCGCACCGCAGTCCGGGCCAGCCCCGCCGGCAGCCCGAGCGCGGTGAGCACGTGCGAGGGCTCGTCCGAGCCGGCGGCGCAGGCCGAGCCGGAGGAGCACACGACGCCGCGCCGCTCCAGCTCCAGCAGGACGGCCTCCCCGTGGGTGCCGGCGAAGACGAACGAGGCCGTCCCCGGCAGCCGGCGCCGCCGGTGGCCGGTGACCCGGGCGCTGGGCACCGCGGCCGTGACCCGCTCGATGAACCGGTCCCGCAGTCCGGCCAGCCGCTCCGCGACCCCGGGCCGCTCGGCCTCGGCCGCCGTGAGCGCCGTGGCCAGGGCCACGGCGCCGGCCACGTTCTCGGTGCCGCTGCGCCGGCCCCGCTCCTGGCCGCCGCCGTGCACGACCGGCTCCAGCGCCAGTCGGCCGCGGGCCCACAGCACGCCGACGCCCTTGGGGGCCCCGACCTTGTGCCCGGACAGGCTCAGCGCGTCCACCCCGAGCCCCTCCACGTCCAGTGGCAGCCAGCCCGCCGCCTGGACCGCGTCCGTGTGGAACGGCACCCGGTGCTCCCGCGCCACGGCGGCCAGCTCCGCGATCGGCTGGATGGTGCCGATCTCGTTGTTGGCGTACTGCACGGACACCAGCGTGGTGTCCGGGCGCACCAGCCGGGCGAGCTCGCCCGGGGACACGAGTCCGTCCGAGTCCGGGGTGAGGTGGTCCACGGTGAATCCGTGCACGCGCCGCAGGTACTCGGCGCTGGCCAGGACCGCCTCGTGCTCCAGCGGGGTGGTGACGAGGTGACGGCCGCGCGGGGCGCCCAGGGCGATCCCCTTCACCGCGAGGTTGTCCGCCTCGGTCCCGCTGCCCGTGAACACGACGCCGGCCGCCCGGGTCCCGAGGATCCTCGCCACGGCGGCCCGGGCGTCCGCCAGCCCCCGGGCCGCGGACTCGCCGAGGCCGTGGTGGCTCGAGGGGTTGCCGAAGTCCCCGGTGAGGTACGGCCACATCGCCTCGAGGGCCTCCCGCCGGACCGGGGAGGTGGCCGCGTGGTCGAGGTAGATCACGCGCCGCCGCCGGCCGTCCTGCCGGACACCGCGGTGGCCACGCCGCCGCTCGCGCCGGTCGCCGTGGCCGCCGCCCCGGCTCCCGCGTCCGAGGCCACGTCCAGCCCGAGGTCCAGGGCGCGCACGCTGTGGGTCAGCGCGCCCACCGAGATGACGTCCACCCCGGTGCGGGCGATGTCCGCCACGGTCTGCAGGCTGACGCCCCCACTGGCCTCCACCACCGCGGCGTCGCCGACCAGGGCCACGCCCTCGCGCAGGTCCGCCAGGGAGAAGTTGTCCAGCATGATCGTGTCCACCCCGGCCTCGAGCACCGCGGGGACCTGGTCCAGACGGTCCACCTCGACCTCGAGGTGCGTGGTGTGCGGCAGCCGGTCCCTCGCGGCCCGCAGCGCCTCCGTGAGGCCCAGGCCGGCCTCGGCCAGGAACGCCAGGTGGTTGTCCTTGGCCATCACCGCGTCGGAGAGGGAGTGGCGGTGGTTGTGGCCGCCGCCGTCCCGCACGGCCTGGCGCTCGAGCACGCGCAGTCCCGGCGTCGTCTTGCGGGTGTCCACGATCCGCGCGCCGGTGCCGGCGACCGCCGCCACGTAGCGCGCCGTCTCGGTGGCGATGCCGGACATGCGCTGGACGAAGTTCAGGCCGATCCGCTCCGCGCGCAGGATCCCGCGCGCCGGGCCGGTGACCTCCGCCAGCACCGCGCCGGCGCCGAAGGACTCCCCGTCGGCCACGAGCGCGCGGACCTCCAGCGCCGGGTCCACGAGCCGGAAGGCGGTGGCGAACACCGCGATCCCGCTGAGCACGCCGGGCTCGCGGGCCACCAGCCGGGCGGTGCCGGCGGCCGACGGCGGCACGAGGGCCTCCGAGGTGATGTCGCCCCACGGCGCGTCCTCCTCGAGGGCCGCCGCGACGAGGCGCTCGACGGCCCCGGGCGCCGCCGGCGCCGCGGGCCAGGCGGTCGGGGCGCTCACCGGGCGCCCGCCGGGGAGGCGGCCGGGCCGGCCGCGGGGGTGCCGGCCGTCGTCGGGACGGCCGGGGGCACGACGGCGAGCATCCTCTCGAGCGCCACGCGCGCGGGGTCGGCCACGCCGGCGGGGACCTGGATGCGGTTGACGACCTCGCCGGCCACGAGCGACTCGAGCACCCAGGCGAGGTAGCCGGGGTGGATCCGGTACATCGTCGAGCACGGGCAGATGACCGGGTCCAGGCAGAAGATCGTGTGCTGCGGGTATTCCGCGGCCAGCCGCTGCACGAGGTTGATCTCGGTGCCGATGGCGAACGTGGACCCCGCCGGGGCGGCCTGGATCGCCTTGACGATGAAGTCGGTCGAGCCGGCCGAGTCCGCCGCGTCCACCACGGGCATGGGGCACTCCGGGTGCACGATGACGTGCACGCCCGGGTGCTCGGCGCGGGCGCGGTCGACCTGGTCCACGGTGAACCGCTTGTGCACGGAACAGAACCCGTGCCACAGCAGGACCCTCGCCTGCTCCAGCTCGGCCTCGGTGTTGCCGCCGAGGGGCTTGCGCGGGTTCCACAGCGGCATCTGCTCCAGGCCGATGCCCATGGCCTTGGCCGTGTTGCGGCCCAGGTGCTGGTCCGGGAAGAACAGCACGCGCTGGCCCCGCTCGAAGGCCCACTCCAGCACGGCGGCGGCGTTGGAGGAGGTGCACACGATCCCGCCGTGCTCGCCCACGAAGCCCTTCAGCGCCGCGGAGCTGTTCATGTAGGTGACGGGGACGACCGGGGCCCGGCCGGCCGCGTCCGGCTCCGTGCCGTAGAGCTCCTCGAGCTGCTCCCAGCACTCGGTCACCGAGTCCAGGTCCGCCATGTCCGCCATGGAGCAGCCGGCGGCCAGGTTGGGCAGGATCACGGACTGCTCGGGGGTGGAGAGCAGGTCCGCGGTCTCGGCCATGAAGTGCACGCCGCAGAAGACGATCGCCTCGGCCTCCGGGCGGGTCCGGGCGGCTCGCGCCAGCTGGAAGGAGTCGCCCACGAAGTCGGCGTGGGCCACCACCTCGTCGCGCTGGTAGAAGTGGCCCAGCACCACGACCCGGTCCCCGAGCGTGGCCTTGGCGGCCGCGATGCGCTCGTGCAGCTCGGCGTCGGAGGCGCGCTGGTACTCCTCGGGGATGGCGCCCTGGCGGGGCGCGCCGGCGGGGATGGCGTCCCGCTGGGAGGCGCCGGGGCCGTAGCCGGGGGCGCCGGCGTCGAAGGTCCACGGCCCGGCCGTCAGCTCCGGGGAGCAGCTGGAGCCGGCGGCGGCGCCCGTGGCGATCAGGTCCAGCGCGCGGTGCACGCTGGCGCCGCCCGCGGGGGCGGCCGTGCCGGGGATGACGGTGGGGGAGTCGGTGGTGAGGCTCACGAGAGCGTCCTTGTCTTCTCGGTGGGGGTGGGGGTCTCTGCGGGGGCGCCGGCGGCGCGGGTGAAGTCGCGGTAGCGGTACAGCTTCGGCGGCCGGTGCGGGGTGCCGGCCAGGCGCTCGCCGGTCTCCACGATCTCGGCGGAGGCGGTGATGGACCGGCGGAAGTTGGCCGGGTCCAGCGGGTGGCCGCGCACGGCCTCGTGGACGGAGCGCAGCTGGGCGAGGGTGAAGGTCTCGCCCAGCAGCGTGTGGGCGATGTCCGCGTACTCGACCTTGGTGCGCAGGCGCCGCAGCGCGTAGTCCACGATCGCGTTGTGGTCGAAGGCCAGGTCCGGCAGGTGGTCCGCGGGGAACCACTCGACGTTGTTCCCGACGGCGGCGCCGGCCACCTCGTCGGAGCGCACGAGCGCCCAGTAGACGACCGAGACGACCCGTCCGGTGGGGGAGCGGTCCACGTCCCCGAAGGTGTAGAGCTGCTCGAGGTAGCTGGGGCGCAGGCCGGTGGTCTCCGCCAGGGTGCGCGCCGCGGCCGCCTCGAGGGGCTCGGCGTCCGGCAGCCAGCCGCCGGGCAGGGCCCACTGGTCCAGGTGCGGCTCGCGCGTGCGGCGCACGAACGGCGTCCACAGCGAGGGCGCGGACCCGTCCTCCGCGCGCAGCGCGAAGATGACGGTGGACACCGCCATCCGGACCGACTGCTCCTGCACGGGGACTCCCTCCTGCTTAGTGTCACGGTGACATTAAGTGTGTGGCCTCCATCATACAGTCGTGGTGACCCGAAGGGGCGGTCGCGGGACCCGTGTGACATCGCCGCGTCACGGTCTGGCGGTGGCCGCGGGATGGCCGTGCCGACCGTGACGCCCGTCACATCGACTGTGACGACGACTGTGACGGCGCTCACAGGATCGGCTAGACTGGTCGGCATGGACGGGGGAGAACTCAAGAGCGTGCTCCGCGAGGCCTTCGAGGCCCGCGTCATGAACCACGGCGACTACAGCCTGGTGTACGGCCAGCCCTCCGGGCCCGGGCCGGTCCTGGTGCTCGGCTACCGCCGCACCTCCCTGGAACTGTTGCTCTGCCCGGTGGACCTCGCGGACCTGGGCGCGATCGCCGAGGGCACGGCGCGGCCGGCCGGCCGGGTCACCAGCATCGACCTGACCAACGTGGCGACCGTGGCGGACACCGGCACGGGCTACCAGGTGGAGACCGTCACCGGCTTCCGCGCCTGGTTCGAGGTCGAGGGCACCGCGCGGATCCCCGTGGCGGACGCGGCCGGCGGGCCCGCCGCCGGCACCGTGCTCATGGACCAGGAGGACGCGGCGGAGGACTTCCACCAGTTCATGGGCCACTTCATGGACACCCTGGACGCCTTCTACCAGGTGCCGGACGTCGCCGAGATCCTCCAAGGCGCCTACATGACGGCCCTCGCGGCCTGAGCGGGGGGGGCACGGGGCCGGCGGCTTCCCGGTCCTGACCCGGCCGGACGGGGTGGGCAGCGGCTACACTCTTCGGGGCGCGGATGCGCCCCACCGCCCACCCGCGCCTGCCGAAGCCGAGGTCATCCCCGCCGTGCTGCTGAACCCCGTCGTCGTGTCCGTGCTCGTGCTCGCCATCCTGAGCCTGGCCCGTGTCAACGTCATCGTCGCCCTGCTCATCGCCGCGCTCGTCGCGGGCCTGCTCGGCGGGCTCGACGTCGAGGGGACCATCTCCACCCTCGTCGGGGGGCTCGGCGGCCAGGGCGAGACGGCCCTGAGCTACATCCTGCTCGGCATCCTGTCCGTCATGGTGGCCCGCTCGGGGATCACCGAGAGGCTCATCCGCCGGGTCCTGCCGCACATCCACGGCCGGCGGGCCATGACCCTGTTCGGGATCGCCGGACTGGCGTGCCTGTCCCAGAACCTCGTCCCGGTGCACATCGCGTTCATCCCCATCCTCATCCCCCCGCTGCTGGCGGTCTTCAACCGGATGGGCGTGGACCGGCGGGCCGTGGCCACCGCCCTGACCTTCGGGCTGAAGGCCCCGTACATGCTGGTCCCGCTCGGGTTCGGCCTGATCTTCCAGAACATCATCCTCGACGAGATGGCCGCCCACGGGATGGACATCGAGCTGTCCCAGGTCCCGCTCGCCATGGCCATCCCGGTGGCCAGCATGGTGATCGGCCTGGTGATCGCCATCCTCGTGACCTACCGGCGGCCGCGAGAATACCGGGACGCGGCCCCCGGGCTCGGCGCCTCGCTGTTCGGGTCCGCTCCCGGGGCCGGCGCCGCCACCGCGGAGAGCTGGACGCGCCAGCACGTCGTGGTGCTCGTGGGCCTCGCCGTGACCCTCGCACTGCAGCTCGTCTTCGGCTCCCTCGTCATCGCGGCCCTCGGCGGCGTCCTGGTGATCTTCGTGTTCCGCGGGGAGCGGTGGCGGTCCTCGGACGAGCTGGCCCACGGCGGCGTGACGATGATGGGCACGATCGCGTTCATCATGCTGGTGGCCTCCGGCTATGCCTCCGTGCTCACCGAGACCGGCGCCGTGGAGGAGCTGGTCAGCACGGCCAGCGGGTGGATCGGCGGCAGCCGGCTGCTGGCGGCCGTGGTCATGATGACCGTGGGCCTCGTCGTGACCCTCGGCATCGGATCCTCCTTCGGCACCGTCCCGATCCTCGCCGCGATCTTCGTGCCGCTGTGCGCCGCCGTCGGGTTCAGCCCCCTGGCCACCGCCGCCCTCGTCGGTGCCGCCGGCGCCATCGGCGACGCCGGCTCGCCCGCCTCGGACAGCACCCTCGGCCCGACGTCCGGGCTCAACGCCGACGGCCAGCACCACCACATCTGGGACACCTGCGTGCCGACCTTCGTGCACTTCAACATCCCGCTGTTCGCCGGCGGCGTCGTCGCCGCCATGGTGCTCTAGGCCGGACGGGGGGCGGCTCGGCCGGCGCGGGCCTCAGCGCACCTCGAACCGGTCGGCCAGGCCCGGGGGCGGCGCGTCGAGCGGCGCGGCCTCGACCCGGTCGACGACCGCCGCACGGGGCCCCTCGTGGCACCAGACGACCATCGCCTCGACCGCCTCCCGGGAGCCGGCGACGACGGCCTCGACCCGGCCGTCGTCGAGGTTCCGGACCCAGCCGGTGGCGCCGGCGGACTCCGCGGCCCGCCGGCACGCGGCGCGGTAGCCCACGCCCTGCACGGTCCCGCTCACGAGCAGGTGCACCGCCTCCATGCCGGATCCTCCCGTCCTCGACGTCCCCGCAGCTTCGCGGCTTCGCGGCTTCGCGGCTTCGCGGCTTCGCGTCCACCCTCCCACCGGGGACGGGTCGCGGGCCACCGTCGGGTCGCGCGGTGGTCGGCCCGGCCCCCGGGCCGCCCGGGCCTTCTGCCGGCGGGGTCCGGGGCCCATGATGGGGGACATGGACGACTCCTCCATCCTTGAGCGGATCAACGGCCTCGTCGAGCAGGAGCACCGGTTGCGCGAGCAGCTCGGTGACGGCGTGATCGACGAGGGCGACGAGAACCGGCGGCTGCGCGAGATCGAGATCGAGCTGGACCGGTGCTGGGACCTGCTGCGCCAGCGCAAGGCGCGCCGCGAGGCCGGCCTCGACCCGGACGAGGCGCAGCCGCGGCCCGACGGCACGGTCGAGGGCTACCTCAGCTGACGCCGCGCGCCCCGCCCTGGCGCACCGTGCCACGGACGGCCCTGCCGTGCCGGGGATGTCCAGCAACCGTCCAGAAACGGATGCGAGGGTCGAGGAATGCACCGTGTCCGAAACGTGATGTCCACGACGGCCGGGAAGATCCTCGTCTTCCTCGGCGTGAGCGCGCTGGCCGGGGTCCTCGTGGCCGGCCTCGCCGTCCCCCTCGCCGCGACCGGCGGGGCCACCGCCGCCACCGGCTCCGACCTGATCGAGGAGTTCCCGGCCGAGCTGCGGGAGGAGCCCATCAGCGTCCCCTCGCGCGTGCTGGCCTCCGACGGCACGGAGCTGGCCCGGTTCTACGCCGAGAACCGCGACCCCGTGACGCTGGACCAGATCAGCCAGGACATGCAGGACGCCATCATCGCCATCGAGGACGAGCGGTTCTGGGAGCACGGCGGGATCGACCCGCAGGGCATCGGCCGGGCCCTCGTGACCAACGCGTCCTCGGGCTCCGAGCAGGGCGCCTCCACCATCACGCAGCAGTACGTCAACAACATGCTCATCAACGCGGACCTGCGGCGCGGCGCCGACCGGCTGACGATCTCCGGCACGAAGACCTACACGGACAAGCTCAAGGAGATGAAGCTGGCCGTCTCCGTGGAGCAGGACCTGACCAAGGAGCAGATCCTCGAGGGCTACCTCAACATCGTGCTCCTGGGCGGGCGCAACTACGGCGTGGAGGCGGCGGCCCAGTACTACTGGGGCGTGCCCGCCTCCGAGCTGACCGTCGCCCAGTCGGCCACGCTCGCCGGCCTGGTGAAGTCGCCCAACGGCTACAACCCCGAGACCAACCCGGAGGCGGCGGTCCAGCGGCGCAACGTGGTGCTGGACTCCATGCTCGCCCAGGGGTACATCACCCGGCAGGAGCACGACGAGGCCCGGAACAGCGAGCTGGGCCTGGACATCCACCGGGAGAAGACCGGCTGCATCGCCGCCTCCCAGGCGCCGTACTTCTGTGACTACGTCCAGCGGGAGATCGTGGCGAACGACGCGTTCGGGCCCGACGAGGAGGCGCGCCGCCAGCTGCTGCAGCGCGGCGGCCTGGAGATCACCACCACCCTGGACCCGAAGCTCCAGCAGCAGGCCCAGGCCTCGGTGGAGGAGACCGTCCCGGTGGGCGACCCCTCCGGTGCCGGCTCCGCCCTCGTCTCGGTCGAGCCCGGCACGGGCAACGTGCGGGCCATGGCGCAGAACACGAACTACGCGCCCGAGGAGGGCGCCGGCAACACCGTCCTGAACCTCAACGTGGACGCGGCGCAGGGCGGGGGCAACGGCTTCCAGGGCGGGTCCTCGCTCAAGCCGTACGTCGCCGCGGCCTGGCTCGAGGACGGCCGGTCCATGGCGGACATGGTGGACGCCTCCCAGGACCACTGGCGCCAGGGCGAGCAGTTCCGGGCCTCGTGCCAGCCCGGCGGCAACGTCGCCATCCCGGACGCCGGCGGCTGGAGCGTCAACAACGTCATCGGGGACATGAAGCGGCCGATGACCGCGGACTTCGGCCTCTACTGGTCCATCAACACCGTCATGGTGAACATGGCGCAGGAGCTGGACCTGTGCGGCATCACCGACGTGACGGGCCGGCTGGGCGTGCACCGGGCGGACGACGGCAAGCCGCTGAACCCCGCCAACCCGTCCTTCATCCTGGGCTCCGAGGAGTTCGCGCCGATGACCCAGGCCGCGGCCTACGCCGCCTTCGCCGCGGACGGCACGTACTGCCGGCCGCGCGCCATCGAGTCGGTCAAGGACTCCAGCGGCAAGACCTACGACGTCGGCGGGCCGCAGTGCCAGCAGGCGCTGGATCCGGAGGTGGTGGCCCAGCTGAACGAGACCCTGACCCAGATCGCGCGGCGCAACGCCGACGAGGCCGGGGTGGACCCGGGCGTGCCGATGGGCGGCAAGACCGGCACCAACAACTCCCAGTCCTCCACGTGGTTCATCGGCTACACGAGCGACCTGTCCACCGCGAGCTGGGTGGGCAACTACACCGGACTCGGGACGCTGGCCGGCCAGGCCGTGGACGGGCAGGTGCACGAGGACTTCTGGGGCAGCACCCTGGCCGGTCCGCAGTGGATGCGGTACATGAAGCAGGCGGCCCCGTCCCTCCAGGCCCGGCCGTTCCGGGCCGCGGAGGACTCGCCGTTCCGGGACCCGGCCAACCCGGAGCGGTACCGCATGGGCGGTGACGGCAGCGAGCCCGGCGCCTCCGGCCCGGCGGCCTCGCCCGCCCCGGCACCCGCGGACGGCTCCGCCCCGACGCCGGCCCCCTCGGGCGGCGAGGGCGCGGCACCCACCCCGACGCCGTCGTCGCCGGCCCAGCAGGCCCCGTAGGCCCGGGGCCGGGCGGCGGCCGTCGCGGCCGCGGCGGGGTCCCGGGGCGCTGGCTACGATCGGTGCCATGGCCAGCATGACGCGCACCCGGGGAACGGCCCTGCGCCGGCTCACGCCCGAGCACCTGTCCCCGGGCTGCTTCGCCTTCGTCATGGCCACCGGGATCCTCTCCATCGGGGCGGCCCAGCGCGGCTGGGACGCCCCCTCGGCCGCCCTGCTGGTGGTGGCCGGCGTCGGCTATGCGCTGCTCGTGGTGCTCAACGCCTGGCGGCTGGTCGCCTACCGGCGCGCCTACGGGAAGGACTTCCACGACTCGTCCACCGCCTTCCTCGTCTTCACGTTCGTGGCGGCCACCGACGTGCTGGCGGCCTGCCTCTCCGGGATCGGGGCCCTCGCCCCGGCCGGGGTCCTGCTGGCGGTCGGCGCGGTCAGCTGGCTGCTGCTCGGCTACGCCGTGCCGTGGACGGCCGTGCTCGGCCGCGCCGAGCGGCCCGTCACGGCGCACGCCAACGGCACGTGGTTCATCTGGGTGGTCGCCGCCCAGTCGGTGGCCGTGGTGGCGGCGACCCTGGAGCCGGACGTGCCGGGGGGCCGCAACGCCCTGGCCATGCTCGCCGTCTTCGCCTGGTCCATCGGGATCGCCCTGTACGTGGCCGTGGCGATCCTCGTCGTCTACCGCATGCTGGCCTTCCCGCTGGCCCCGGAGCAGTTCCAGCCGCCCTACTGGGTGTCCATGGGGGCCATCGCGATCACCATCGTGGCCGGCTCCCGGATCGTGGAGATGGAGAGCACCCCCATGGTGGACGCCGTGCGGGGGCTCGTGGCGGGCGCCTCCGTGGTGCTGTGGTGCTTCGCCACGTGGCTGATCCCCGTGCTGTTCGCCGCGGGGGTGTGGCGGCACTGGCTCAAGGGCGTGCCGCTGCGCTACAGCCCCACCCTGTGGAGCATCGTCTTCCCCCTGGGGATGTACGCGGTCGCCGGGATGTACCTGGGCCGCGCCGACCAGCTGCCGATCGTCGCGCGGATCGGGGAGCTCTGGACGTGGGTGGCCCTGGCCGCCTGGGCGGCGACGTCCCTGGCCATGGTCGCGTCCTGGGCCTCCGTCCTGCGGTCCCCGCGGTGAACCGGAGGGCGACCCCCATGGCGGCCCCCGCGCCGGCAGTCCCCCTCTCCGGCAGCCCCGGCCCGGTCGGCCGCGCGTCCCTAGGATGGGCGCATGACCACGACGCGGGACGGGACGGGCAGCGCGGGCGGGTCCGGACGGAGCCGCCGGGCCACGCGGACGAGGGGCTCCGGCAGGGCCGGCCGGCTCCAGGTGATCGCCGGGCCGATGTTCGCCGGCAAGTCCGAGGAGCTCATGCGCCGGGTGCGCCGGGCGTGGCTGGCCGGGCTCTCCGTGGAGGTCGTCAACCACGCGCTGGACCTGCGCCACGGCTCGGCGGACATCGCCTCGCACGCCGGGCTGAGCATCCCCGCCCGCTCCGTGGCGGACGCCGCGGGCCTCGCCGCACTGGTGGCGGACCAGGAGCTGGACCTGCTGGCCGTGGACGAGGCCCAGTTCTTCGGCCCCGAGCTGGTGCCGGTGGTCACGCGGCTGGCGGGGGAGGGACTGACGGTCGTGGTCTCCGGGCTGTGCGTGACCTTCGACGGGCTGCCCTTCGAGCCGCTCCCGGCCCTCATGGCCGTGGCCGAGGACGTGGTCAAGCTGACCGCCGTGTGCTCGACCTGCGGGGAGGACGCCGCCTTCCACGTGCGGCTCCCGGCCGGCGACGGCGGCCGCCGCGGCGCGGGTGCGGGCGGCGCGGGGCCCGGCGACTCCCGGGTGGCCGCAGCCCACCACGTGGGCGGGGCGGAGACCTACCAGGCGCGCTGCCGGGCCCACGCCCGGCCGGCCGCGGCGGGAAGCGCGGACCGGTAGCGGCCACGGCGGCGCCTGCACCCGGCGCTCCTCAGTGGGCGTCCGCGTAGGACTCCACGGCGGCCACCGTGAGCGGGAACCCCACCGGGGCCGCCCCGAAGAGCAGCCGGCCGGCGGCCTCGGCGGACTCCGTGACGATGCGCTCCACGGCCTCGGCCTCCCCGGCCGGTCCGTGCAGCACCACCTCGTCGTGCACGAAGAACACCAGCCGGGTCCGCAGCCCGGCCGGGTGCCCGGGACCGCCCTCGCGCAGCCGGCGCCGGATCTCGCCCATCCAGCACAGCGCCCACTCCGCCGCGGTGCCCTGCACCACGAAGTTGCGGGTGAACCGTCCCGCGCCGCGCCGCACGGTCCGCGCCCTCGACTCGGCCTCGGCGGTGCCCACGTCGGCGACCGTGCGGAGCCATTCGGGGCCCGGCGGCGGCGAGGTGCGCCCCAGCCACGTGGAGACCTGGCCGCCCTCCTCGCCGGCGCGCGCCGCCCGCTCGAGCAGCCCGATCGCCTCGGGGTACAGCCGGCGCAGGTGCGGCATGAGCGCGGCGGAGTCGCCCGTCGTCGCCCCGTACATGGCGCCCAGCAGCGCGACCTTGGCGCGCGAGCGGTCGCCGATCTCCGAGCCCGCGCGCCGGCCCTGCTCGGCCACGGCGAGGTAGAGGTCGTGGCCGGAGCCGGCGGCGGCCAGCGCCCGGTCCCCGGACATCGCCGCGAGGATGCGCGGCTCCACCTGCGAGGCGTCGGCCACCGTGAGCACGTGCCCCGGGTCGGCCCGCACGGCGTCGCGCACCGCCGCCGGCACCTGCATGGCCCCGCCGCCGTGGGCGGCCCACCGGCCCGTCACCACCGAACCCACGGCGTAGGCCGGGTGGAAGCGGCCCCCATGCACCCACTCGTCCAGCCAGTGCCAGCCGTTCGCGGTCCACAGCCGGTACAGGCCCTTGTACTCGAGCACGTCCGCCAGCAGCGCCGAGCGCCGCGGGGTGTCCGGCCCGCCGCCGGCGATCCAGTGCCTGAGCTCCCCCGCGCGCGTGGAGGACACGGGCACCCCCGCCGCGCGCAGGGCCCGCAGTAGGTCCTGCGGCGAGTCCGGGTTGAGGCCCGGGGCGCCCAGGGTGGTGCCGATGCGCCCGGCCAGCTCCTGCAGCCGGGCCGGCCGCTGCCCCTCGGGCGGCCGCGGCCCGAGCAGCCGGGCCAGCATCGCCTCGTGCACGTCCCGGCGCCACGGCAGCCCCTCGTGCAGCATCTCCGCGGCCACCAGCGCGCCCTGCGACTCCCCGGCCAGCAGCAGCCGCAGCCGTCCCGGGTGGCGTGCGCCCGCCACGGCCGCGAGCTGGGCCCCGAGCTCGCGGGCCAGGTCCGCCGCCCGCGGCACCGGGCCGCCGTCCGGCCCGCGGGCGGGCAGGTCGAAGAAGGCGCCCTGGTCCGGTCCGGGCGGGGGAGCCGGCGTCGCCGGTTCCGGGTCCCGGACGGGCACGACGACGGCCGGTGCGTAGCGCACGCCCGTCGAGTCCCGCGTGGCGGCACCGGAGAGGATGCGCTGGCACAGGCCCAGGTCCCAGCAGCGGCCGAGCTCGATCCCGGCCTCCAGCAGCGCCGGGTAGCCGACCGCCACGGAGGCGAACACCCAGCGCACCGCCTCCGGGTCCACCCCCAGCCGGCCCGGCAGCCCGCGCACCAGCTCCGGCAGCGGCGCGGTGGCCGGGCGACCGGGGCGCACGGTGCCGTGCTCGTCCACCACCACGGCGGACCACGGGGCGGCGGGACCGGACGCGGGGGGCTGGCCGGCGGGCCCGGCCGGGGCCGCGCCGTCGGCGGCGCCCGGCGGGGGAGCCGGTGCGAGGACGATGTGCATCCCCCCAGTCAACCCGACGCGCAGGACGCGGCGTGCTTCCGTCCACGCCTCGACTCGGCTACGTTTGACGCATGTCACGGTTCAGCTTCCTGGAATGGCCGGTCATCCGGCAGTTCCGCACGGACGACTCGTCCGGCCGAAGCTCTGCCGTGGTCTCCGGCCGGACCCGGTCCCTCACCCCCCGCACCGCCACCGCGGACCGCGCGGTGCAGAGCGTCTGCCCGTACTGCGCGGTGGGCTGCGGACAGAAGGTGTTCGTCTCGGACGAGCGGGTCGTCCAGATCGAGGGGGACCCGGACTCGCCGATCTCCCGCGGCCGGCTGTGCCCCAAGGGCTCGGCGAGCGAGCAGCTCGTCAACGCCTCCAACCGCCAGACGAAGGTCCTCTACCGCGCGCCGCGGGCCACCGAGTGGCAGGAGATGGACCTGGAGACCGCCACCGAGATGGTGGTGGACCGCTTCCTGGAGTCCCGCCGCAACGGCTGGCAGGACCTGGACGAGCAGGGCCGCCGGCTGGCCCGCACCATGGGGATCGCCTCCCTGGGCGGCGCCACGCTGGACAACGAGGAGAACTACCTCATCAAGAAGTTGTTCACCGCGGCCGGCGCCATCCAGATCGAGAACCAGGCCCGTATTTGACACTCCGCCACGGTTCCCGGTCTGGGGACCTCCTTCGGGCGCGGCGGCGCCACCCAATCGCTGCAGGACATGGCCAACGCCGACTGCATCGTCATCCAGGGCTCCAACATGGCCGAGGCGCACCCCGTGGGCTTCCAGTGGGTGACGGAGGCCAAGGCGCGCGGTGCCAAGGTCTTCCACGTGGACCCGCGCTTCTCCCGGACCTCCGCGGTGGCGGACAAGCACGTCCCCATCCGGGCGGGCTCGGACATCGTGCTGCTCGGCGCGCTCATCAACCACGTGCTCACCCACGAGAAGTGGTTCAAGGAGTACGTGGTGGCCTACACGAACGCGGCCACGATCGTCGGGGAGGACTTCCGGGACACCGAGGACCTGGACGGGCTGTTCTCCGGCTTCGATGAGGAGACCGGCGGCTACGACATGTCCTCGTGGG
The DNA here is from genome assembly GCF_005877055.1 of Citricoccus sp. SGAir0253. Classification (NCBI taxonomy): domain Bacteria; kingdom Bacillati; phylum Actinomycetota; class Actinomycetes; order Micrococcales; family Micrococcaceae; genus Citricoccus; species Citricoccus sp. SGAir0253. The sequence continues at coordinate 1,103,441 of NZ_CP039424.1, forward strand.
CCTACGAACCGGAACCGGGATCGCCGGCCGCCGGGGCCGGCGTCGGGACCCCGGGGACCGGTGAGGCCACCGAGGGCGCCTCCGGCGCCGTCGCGGGGTCCATGGGCGGTGACGCCGTCCAGGAGGACGCCGCCGAGGCCTCGACCGAGGCCGCGGGGCACCAGTACGGCTCCGGCGGGCCGGACATCGAGACCCACCGGCCGCGCCGCGACGAGACCCTGCAGCACCCGCGCTCGGTGTTCCAGATCCTCAAGCGGCACTACTCGCGCTACACCCCCGAGATGGTCCGCGAGGCGTGCGGGATCTCCGAGGAGGACTTCGAGGAGCTGGCGCACGCCATCACGCAGAACTCCGGCCGGGAGCGCACCACGTGCTTCGCCTACGCCGTCGGCTGGACGCAGCACACGGTGGGCGCCCAGTACATCCGCACCGCCACGATCCTGCAGCTCCTGCTGGGCAACATGGGCCGTCCCGGCGGCGGCATCATGGCCCTGCGCGGGCACGCCTCCATCCAGGGCTGCACGGACATCCCGACCCTGTTCAACCTGCTGCCGGGCTACCTGCCGATGCCCACCGTGGAGCGCCAGGACCTGGCCACCTACCTGGAGGCGATCGCCTCCAAGCAGCAGAAGGGCTACTGGGCGGAGGCCGACGCGTACACGGTGAGCCTGCTCAAGGCCTGGTGGGGGGACGCCGCCCACGCCGACAACGACTACGCGTACGACTACCTGCCGCGGCTCACCGGGCCGCACGGGACCTACCAGACGGTCGAGGGCATGATCGCCGGGGACGTGGAGGGCTACTTCATCCTCGGCCAGAACCCCGCGGTCGGCTCCGCCAACGGGCGCATGCAGCGCATGGGCATGTCCCACCTGAAGTGGCTCGTGGTCCGCGACTTCCAGCTCATCGAGTCCGCCACGTGGTGGAAGGACGGCCCGGAGATCGAGACCGGGGAGCTGCGCACCGAGGACATCGAGACCGAGGTGTTCTTCTTCCCCGCGGCCAACCACGTGGAGAAGGCCGGCACCTTCACCCAGACCCAGCGGCTCGTCCAGTGGCGCCACCAGGCCGTGGCACCGCCGGGCGACGCCCAGTCCGAGTTGCAGTTCTTCCACGAGCTCGGCAAGCGGATCCGGGCCCGGCTCGCCGACTCCACCGACCCGCGGGACCGGCCCCTGCTGGACCTGACCTGGGATTACCCGGAGGACGAGCACGGGGAGCCGGACGGCGAGGTGATCCTGCAGGAGATCAACGGCCGCTTCGTCTCCGGTGAGCGGGCCGGGGAGCTGCTGTCCAGCTACACCCAGATGCGCGCGGACGGCTCCACGGCCGGCGGCTGCTGGATCTACACGGGCGTGTACGCCGACGGCGTCAACCACGCCGCGATCCGCACCCCCGGGGGCGGGGACGGCCCGCAGGACGAGGAGTGGGGCTGGGCCTGGCCGGCCAACCGGCGCATCCTGTACAACCGAGCCTCGGCGGATCCCGAGGGCCGGCCGTGGTCCGAGCGCAAGCGGCTCGTGTGGTGGGACGAGGAGCAGGGCCGGTGGGTCGGCAACGACGTGCCGGACTTCCCCGTGGACCGCGCCCCCGGCAGCACCCCGGACCCGTCCCTGGGCGGCGCCGCCGCGATCGCGGGGGACGACCCGTTCATCATGCAGGCCGACGGCAAGGGCTGGCTGTTCGCGCCCAAGGGCATGGTGGACGGCCCGCTGCCGACCCACTACGAGCCGCAGGAATCGCCCGTGCGCAACGCGCTGTACGCGCAGCAGAACAACCCCACGCGCGTCACCCTGCCGCGCAAGGACAACCTCTCGGCGCCCGAGGCCGGCACGCCCGGCTCGGACGTGTACCCGTTCATGTTCACCACCTACCGGCTGACCGAGCACCACACGGCCGGCGGGATGAGCCGGTGGCTGCCCTACCTCGCCGAGCTGCAGCCGGAGATGTTCTGCGAGATCTCGCCGGAACTGGCCGCCGAGCGCGGGCTCGAGCCCTACGGCTGGGCCACGCTGGTCTCCCCGCGTGCGGCCATCGAGGCCAAGGTGCTGGTCACGGAGCGGATGCGGCCCCTGCGCGTCGGGGGGCGCACCGTGCACCAGATCGGCCTGCCCTACCACTGGGGCGTGGGCGTGGACGCGGTGGTCAGCGGGGACTCCGCCAACGACCTGCTCGGGATCACGCTGGACCCCAACGTGCTCATCCAGGGCTCGAAGGTGGGCGCGGTGGACATCCGCCCCGGCCGGCGGCCCCGCGGCCGGGCGCTGCTGGACCTCGTGGCGTCCTACCAGGAGCGCGCCGGTCTCACCGTGGACTCCGGCAACGAGGGCGTCACCGGGACGCACGAGGAGGCCGGGGCCGAGCAGGCCACCGCACGCAGCAGGACCACGGACCGCGCCGCGAACGGGCCCGGGACCACCGGGCCGGGCGAGCGCGCGGGGGAGGACTAGATGTCTCGACTGACCGCACCGGACAGCGCGGCGGTGGGGGAGAACCCCACCGCGGACGCCCACTACGAGCACCCGCATCCGCGCAAGGGGTTCTTCACGGACACCTCCATCTGCATCGGCTGCAAGGCCTGCGAGGTGGCGTGCAAGGAGTGGAACCGCAATCCCGTGGACTCGGACTACGCGCTGTCCAACTCCTCCTTCGACAACTCCGAGGGGCTGGGGGCGGACACGTGGCGGCACGTGGCGTTCATCGAGCAGGACCGGTCCCGGATCGAGGCGGCCCGGGAGTCCGGGCGCGCCCTGGTCAGCCTCGGGATGCCCGGCTTCCGGCCGGTCGGCGCCGCGCACCCGGACGTGCCGAGCGCGGCCGGTGACGCGACCGCAGCGGCCCTCTCCGGTGCCCTGCACGGCGCGCTGGCCGAGGCGGCCGGGGGTCCGGCGGCCGGGCTGCCCCCCGCCCCGGACCTGGGCGAGCTGGACGTGCTCTCCGCGCTCGGTGGCGGGCCGACCCGCCCAGAGGACGCCGGGGCCGTGGACACGACGCCGCCGGACACCCCCGAGTTCCGCTGGCTGATGTCCTCGGACGTGTGCAAGCACTGCACCAACGCCGGCTGCCTGGACGTGTGCCCCACCGGCGCGCTGTTCCGCACCGAGCACGGCACCGTGGTGGTGCAGGACGACGTCTGCAACGGCTGCGGCACGTGCGTGGCGGGCTGCCCGTTCGGGGTGATCGAGCGGCGCAAGGACGGCATCGCCCAGCCTCGCACCGAGCGCTCCGCGGCCCCCGGGACGCCGACCGCGCCCGGGACGCCGGAGCCCACCCGCAACGCGGGCGTGGCCCAGAAGTGCACGCTGTGCTACGACCGGCTCCGCGACGACCAGACCCCCGCGTGTGCCCAGGCCTGCCCCACCACCTCCATCCGCTACGGCGAGCGGGCGGACCTCGTGGCCTCCGCCCGGGACCGGGTGGCCCGCCTGCACGCCCAGGGCCGCACGGAGGCCCGGCTGTACGGGGCGAACCCGAACGACGGGGTGGGCGGCACCGGCTCGGTGTTCCTGCTGCTGGACGAGCCGGAGGTGTACGGCCTGCCGCCGGACCCGCGGGTCCCCACCGCCGACCTGCCGAGGATGTACGCCCGCGCCGGGATCGCCATGGCCGGGATGGCCGCGGCCTCCGCCCTCGCCTTCGTGCTGGGAGGGCGCCGGTGACCACCTCCGAGTACGACGCCTACCGCCCGCCCGAGGAGCCCCGCCGCCGGCGCCGCCGGGAGGCCCCGGCCCCCGGGCGGACGACCGCCACGCAGGACGCCCCCGCCCAGGACGGCCCGACGACGGCCGCCTCCGGCGCGGGGACCGGTACCGGACCCGCGGCCGTCGGCGCGACGATCGAGCGCCCCCGGACCGGGGCGCCGTTCGCCACGGGCACCGCGCGCCGCGGGGGCCTGGCCCCCGCCGGCAGCGACGGGGCGCGCGAGATGGCCATGGTGCCCGAGCCGGAGTTCACGGCCGGGGACGGCTACTACGGCCGCCCCGTGGTCAAGGCCCCGCCCTGGGACGAGCGGGTGGCCACCTACCTCGTGTGCGGCGGCATCGCCGGCGGTTCCTCGCTGCTGGCCTTCGGCGCCCAGCTCACCGGTCGCGCCGAGCTGCGCCGCACCGCCCGGCTGACCGCCCTGGGCTCGGCGAGCGTGGGAGCGCTGGCGCTCGTGGCCGACCTCGGCCGACCCGAGCGCTTCCTGAACATGCTGCGCACCATCAAGCCGACCTCGCCGATGAGCCTGGGCTCGTGGGTGCTGGCCGGGTTCAGCACGGCCGCGGGCGTGGCCGCCGTCGCGGAGGCCGACCGGATGCTGGGCGAGGTGCTGCCCCTGGGCCCGCTGCGCACCGTGCTGCGCGCCGTGGAGGCCCCGTCCGGGGCGGTCGCGGCGCTGCTCGCCGCCCCGCTGGCCGGGTACACGGCCGTGCTGCTGTCCGACACCGCCATGCCCACGTGGAACGCGGCCAGGGACGACCTGCCGTTCGTGTTCGTCTCCTCCGCCTCGCTGGCCTCGGGCGGGATGGCGATGATCACCACGTCCACCGCCCAGGCGGGCCCGGCGCGCGCCCTCGCGGTGCTCGGGGTCGCCGGGGACCTCGTGGCCACGCGCGTCATGGAGCGCCGGATGGACCCGGTGGCCGCGGAGCCGCTGCACCACGGCCGGCCCGGCCGGCTCATGCGCTGGAGCGAGCGCCTGGCGGTCGCCGGCGGGATCGGCACGGTCGTCTCCGGGCTGACCCGGAGCCGGTGGGCGGCCGTCGCCTCGGGCGCGGCGCTGGTCGCGGCCTCGGCGTGCACCCGCTTCGGGGTGTTCTACGCGGGCAAGGACTCCGCGCGGGACCCGCGGTACACCATCGAGCCGCAGAAGAACCGCCTGGCCGCGCGCCGGCGGGCCGGCATCACGCACGACTCGATCACCACCGTCGGCTGACCCGGCGGGGGAGTCGTCACGCGGCGGGGAAGACGGCCCCGGGCCCCTGAAGGGGAGCCCGGGGCCGTCCGTCGTCTGCCCGCCGGGCGCCGGAGGCGTGGGCGGGAGGCTCGGAGCTGTCCGATGCCGGACGGGCGTGCCGAAGGACAGTAGGGGTCCGCGAGGGAGGGGCCGGTACTCCGAGCCCCGACGCTCCGGTGGCCTGACGGAGTGGCGGCACCGCGATCGCCGGCGGCCCTCGGACCAGACCGCCCGCACTGACCTGGCCCGGCGGTGACCCGGAACGTCAGCTGCCCTCCGCACCGTGCGGAGCCGAGCAGTGAGTATGGACACCCGGAAGTCACGTACCCCGGTGAGTAAGGGCCCCGAGGATCGGGCCGACCAGTCGAGTAGTCCCCCCCGGAACTTGGGGTAGCGATTACTCGTGAACCGGCGCGGTAGCCGTTCGTACAGTACAGGCATCGCCTCAGGTCAAGTCCTCAAATCCCCCTCCCGGAGCTCCCCGGCGCTCCCGATCACACCACGGACGCACACCGTCCCGCATCGATCCCCCTACCGGCGGCACCCGCAGCAGAGCGGGGCCGTCCCACCCGCCCTGGGCGTGGGCCTCCCCGTGGGAGACACCACGCGGCCAGGCCCGGACGTCCTTCCACCACCCCGGCTGGACGGACCCTCCGACCACCGTCCCAAGGAGTTCCCCGTGACCTTCATCGCCACTCCCGGCCCGGCCCGGCCCGGTGCCCCGTCCCGGGCCGCGGGTACGGAGACCACCCGGGTCGACCCGTCGGCGCACGTGGACGAGGCGGTCGCCGGCACGGGGGAGACGGCACTCGGCCTCCTGCCGCCCTCCGCGCCGGCCCGGCCGGCCAGCGGTGGCTCCCTCCCCCGGCCGACTCCCCGTGGCGTGGAAACCACCCCCCGTGGCCGCCTCCTCGGTCGTCGGCTCACCGCGGTGCTCTTCGGTCGGATGACCCGGTTCGCTGCCGTCGGGGCCATCGGAGCCGTGCTCAACCTGGGAATCATGGCCGCGCTCCTCGCGGTCGGGGCGCACTACCTGGTGGCTGCCGTCGTGGCCACGGAGCTCACCATCCTCGGCAATTTCCTGCTCCATGAGCGCCTCGTCTTCCACGACCTGAGAACCGGGCGCCCGTTCTGGCAGCGGATCCTCGGGAGCCTGGGCTTCAACAACCTCGAGACCATCGTCCGGATGCCGGTGCTGGTCCTGCTCGTGGACCTGCTGCTCGTCGACAGCGTCCTCGCCCAGGGGATCACGCTGGCGCTCGCATTCCTGGCCCGGTTCATCTTCACCTCGCGCGTCATCTACCGAATCCGCCCCGCTGCGGGCCGCCCCCGGCTCGTGATGCCCCGTCCTGAGGAGCCCCTCCCATGAACGTCACCCTTGGTGCACCCCCTGATCAGCAGCCCGCCGATCCGCGAGAGCCGGCCCATGACCGGCAAGAGGTGCAGAGGGTGGGCTGCCCTCGCTGTTCCGATGCCCGAGATGCCGGAGAGGAGGAAGCGTCATGAGCCTGGCCATGGACACCCCCGCAGGACCGCCGCCACCCGCCGCGGTGGAACCGGTCGGCCTGGACCTCTCCGGCCTCGACCGGCCCGGATCCCGCATCGTGTCGCTCATCCCGGCGCACAACGAGGAGGACGGCATCGTCAAGACGGTCCGCAGCCAGTTCGCCCAGTCGATCCAGCCCGCGCTGGTCATCGTCATGGCGGACAACTGCACGGACGATACCGTGCGCCTGGCCCGTGAGGCCGGGGCGCAGGTGGTGGAGACGGTGGACAACCGGGCGAAGAAGGCGGGCGCGCTGAACCAGGGGCTCGCCATGGTGATGCCGCTGCTCGACGACGACGACTACATCCTCGCCCAGGACGCCGACGGCGAGCTCGGGACGGACTTCATCAAGAACGCGCTGTGGGCCTACGAGGTCAAGCCGAACCTGGGTGGAGTCTCCGGTTGCATCGTCGCCCGGACGCCGACCAACTTCATCGAGCGGGCCCAGGCCATCGAGTACGCCCGCGGCACCCGCCTCATGGGCCGGCAGGGGGGGAAGGTGCATGTCCTGTCCGGCGCCGCCGCACTGTTCCCGGTGCGCGTCTTCAGGGCCATCGCGGAGGCACGCGGCACCACGCTGCCCGGCGCCCCCGGAACGGTGTACATGGAGGACTCGCTCACCGAGGACTACGAGCTCACCCTGGCGATCCGGCACCTGGGGTTCGACTGCACCAGCACCAAGCGGTGTCCGGTGGTCACCGACATCATGCCGGACATCGAGATGCTGCAGGTCCAGCGCCTGCGCTGGTACCGGGGGGCCATGGAGTCGCTGTGGCTCTACGGGTGGAACCGGATCACACGGAGCACGTGGGGCGGCGTCGCGTTCACCTTCTTCTCGTCGCTCCTGTTCCCGCTCGCGCTGCTGGCGCTGGTCCTGAGCTGGCTGCTCTGGGACATCGGACCGAACCCCCTCTACTGGTTCCTCCTGCCCATCTTCATGGCCGAGAACATCGTGGTCGCGATGCGCATCAAGGACAGGGCGTCCCTGCGGACGGCCATCTTCTTCGTGCCCCTGTGGCTCTACGACAACGCCATGTTCATCGTGTACTGGCGCGCCCTGTTCGGAGCCGTGCGCCGCGAGGCGCGCGTCTGGGTCACCTGAGAGGAGGGAAAACAGCAATGTACGGAACAAGCGGAATCGCCGCCACGACCGGTGCGTCGGCCACCGCGCTCGCCGCCACCGGACTGGACGTCTTCTGGATCGTCGTCTCCAGCGTGGCGTTCATCATGGCCGGCGTCGTGTTGACGCGGCTGCGGCCGAAGGAGGAGTTCTGAGCAGCGTGGCGGCCTCGCGCGAGGCCGCCACGCACTCGGACAGGAGGACCATGCGCATCACCCCGATCATGACCGCAACCACAGCCGTCCTGGCCCTGGCCCTGGCCGGGTGCGCCACGCCCGACCCCCCGGCCCCCACTCCCATCACGCGCGAGGCGCGTGGGGTCAAGGCGGCCGACATCGGCCACCTGCCGGACCTGACGCCGCCGGAACGCTGCACCGGTCACGTGGCACTCACCTTCGACGACGGACCCACGAAGCTGACGCCGGAGATCCTGGCCGTCCTGGACCACTACGACGTGCCCGCGACCTTCTTCAACGTGGGTCTCCAGGAGAAGGCCCTGCCGCGCCTCGTCGAGCGAGAGCTCGCGGCCGGCCACCAGGTCGGCAACCACACGATGACGCACCCTGACCTGTTGTCCCTGGACGTCGACGAGGCCCTGGAGGACGTGGACGCGGCCTCGGCGACGCACCGCGACCTGACCGACGAGCACGTGACGCTGTTCCGCCCGCCGTACGGGAACTCCGACGCGGCGATCCGCGCCGCGGCCGAGGACCGTGGCCTGACCGAGGTCCTGTGGACCGTCGACTCCAAGGACTACGAGGCCATCTCGGTCGACGAGGTGGTGGAGAACTCCCGGGGAATGACCGACGGCGGCATTCTCCTCATGCACGACGGCAAGCCGCTGACCGTCGAGGCACTGCCCCGGGTCATCGAGCACTACTACGACGAGGGCCTGTGCTTCGGCCGGGTCACTCCAGGCGACACCGAACTCCCCTCCAACGTGGGCCTCACCCACCGGGCCCGAGCCAGCGACTAGGAAGCAGCATCATGAGCACCGCAACCCTCACCCGATCCGAGGCCTCCGCCGCCACTCGCCCGGCGCGACGGCCGATGAGCCGGCCCACGAGACAGTGGCTACTCCTGGGAGCGGTCGCGGTCTACGTCGTCGTCCTGGCCGTCCGCCTGCGCAACACGGCCTTCATCGACGAGGCCCTGTACATCAACGCCGGGAACGCCTACCTCGACCACTGGTTCGGCGGCCGCCCCCTGGGTGATGCAGGTGCCTTCTTCTCGGGACTGCCCGTCCTCTATCCCGTCCTCGCGGCCCTCATCGACTCGGTCGGTGGACTGTACCTCGTCCGCGCGTTCAGCCTGGCGTGCGTCCTGGCGACCGCCCTGCTGCTGTTCGGCACGGCGCGCCGGCTCTGGGGACGCCGAGCAGGCCTGCTGGCGGCGGCCACCTTCCTGCTGTCCGGGCCGGTGGTCTTCATCGGGTGGCTGGGGACGTTCGACGCGCTCGTGGTGGCCCTGCTCGCCCTCGGCCTGTGGCTCGGCCTGGCCCGCTCGGGCATCCCCTCGGCGGTCCTGCTCGGCATCGTGCTGACCCTGGCGACCCTGACCAAGTACACGGCCGGGCTCTTCGTGCCCGTGGTCCTGGCCGCCACCGTCGTCGCGGGGGCGATGGGTCTCCGACGGGCGGGGGTCGCCGCGGCCGTGGCAGTCGGTTCCCTGGCGGTGGTCTGGACGCAGGGCGGTGCGGACGTGGCGCGGGATGTCGCGTTCACGACCACCGGCCGCCAGGCCCTGTCACCCGTGGGCGCCGGCGAGCTGTTCGGCCTGCTGATCGACCACCTGGCCTTCCTCATCCTGCTCGCCGTCGTGGCCCTCGTGCTGATGTGGCGGGCGGGGGGGTGGCGACTGCGGGTGCTGGGCCTGGGCCTCGTCACCGCGGCGGCGGCGCTGCCGGTAGGCCAGATGATCCTCGGTGAGGCCGTCTCGTTCGAAAAGCACCTGGCCTACTCCGTCCTGCTGCTCGCGCTGCCCATCGGATGGGGCCTGGCCCACGTCTCACGACTCCCGCTCATGGTCACCCCCGTGGTGCTGGCCGTGATGATCATGGCCCTCTTCCCGCTGGTGCGAGCAGACGCGATGTACCGCTGGCCCAACGTCGCCAGCGTGTTGGCCGCGATCGAGTACGACCCCCAGCCCGGCCTGTACATCAGTTCGGCGACCGACGCGTTGGACTACCACACCCGCGACCTGCCGGGCATCGCGTGGGAGACGACGTTCGAGCTGTACTTCGAGGGTGAGGAGGGGATCCAGGCGGCCGTCGCCAACGAGCGGTACGAACTCGTCATCCTGCGCACCGCCAGCGTGGGCAACGCCGAACAGGACTCGCTGCAGGCGACCTTCCTCGCGGCCCTGGAGCAGAACCCCGCCTACGGCTTGGCCTTCGAGCCGTTCCCCGCGTCGACCACCCCCGGCGACGAATGGCTCATCTACTCCCACCGGTGACCACTCCCGCCGGTGAATGCCAGAACGAAGAACGGAGAGAACCCGCATGAAGAACAGGAAGCCCAGGAGGCTCCTCGCCCTGGCGGTGGCCATGAGCACCGTCAGCCTGGCCGGGGTGCCGGTGGCCACCGCCGCCCCCTGCACGTGGGGGACGCAGTGCGTCGCCGTGACCATGGCCTCCCCGACGAACGGGGCGACGCTGAGGGGCACGGTGGACCTCGAGGCCTCCGCGCGCGTGATCCAGGCGTCGCGGGGGGAGATCGTTAAGGTCGAGTGGTGGCTGTACCACCCCGACTTCACGCGGCAGGTGCCCGAGAACGAGGAGGGGAAGATCCTCCTCGACGAGGTCACCACCCCGTCCTCCGGCACCCCGCTGAACGGCACGTGGCGCGGCCAGTGGACGGTGTCCAACCGGATGACCACCCGGGACGGGGCCTACCAGCTGTCCGGCACCCGGACATACACGCTGCCGAACACGAGCGGCTACAAGGTCGAGGCCCACGTCCTGGACGAGGAATGGGTGCGGACGTGGGGCGGCCCGCCCGGCCGTAGCGATCCCGCGAACGTCACGATCGACTTCGGCGGCACGTCCTCGCCGACCCCGACGCCGACCCCGACGTCGACCTCCTCGCCGAGCCCGACGCCGACGTCGACCTCCTCGCCGAGCCCGACGCCGACGCTGGCGGCGGACCAGGTGCGGATCGGCACGTCCACTCGCAAGCTCGACGGGACGAACGTCTACCGTGGTACCGGGATGCTGGTCCGGTACACCGGGACGCGCAGCCCGGCCAACCAGTACGGCATCGAGGTCGCGGTGGGCCCGGACAACCGGGTGACGGCGGTCTCGCGGTACCAGACGGGCATGGCGATCCCGAGCGGTGGCTACGTCCTGTCCGGACACGACGACTCGGCGACCTGGCTGTCCACTCATGCCACGGTCGGTGCGGTCGTCCAGCTCGGCAGCGCCTCCTCGCCCAGCCCGACCCCGACGTCGACCTCCTCGCCGACCCCGACGCCGACCCCGACGTCGACCTCCTCGCCGACCCCGACGCCGACCCCGACGCCGACCTCCTCGCCGAGCCCGACGCCGACGTCGACCTCCTCGCCGAGCCCGACGCCGACGTCGACCTCCTCGCCGAGCCCGACGCCGACGCTGGCGGCGGACCAGGTGCGGATCGGCACGTCCACTCGCAAGCTCGACGGGACGAACGTCTACCGTGGTACCGGGATGCTGGTCCGGTACACCGGGACGCGCAGCCCGGCCAACCAGTACGGCATCGAGGTCGCGGTGGGCCCGGACAACCGGGTGACGGCGGTCTCGCGGTACCAGACGGGCATGGCGATCCCGAGCGGTGGCTACGTCCTGTCCGGACACGACGACTCGGCGACCTGGCTGTCCACTCATGCCACGGTCGGTGCGGTCGTCCAGCTCGGCAGCGCCTCCTCGCCCAGCCCGACCCCGACGTCGACCTCCTCGCCGACCCCGACGCCGACCCCGACGTCGACCCCGACGCCGACCTCCTCGCCGGCGTCCAACGAGGTCCAGGTGGGGACCGCGAAGCATGTCCTGAACGGCACGAACGTGCCCCGCCTGGCGGACTACCTGGTGCGGTACACCGGCACCAAGAGCCCGGCCAACATGTGGGGCACGGAGGTCGCGGTGGGCAGCAACGGGAAGATCCTCTCGGTCAGCACTCGCCAGGAGGGCATGGCGATCCCCAGCGGCGGGTACGTCCTGTCCGGGCATGGAGAGGCCGAGCGGTGGCTGGAGGCCAACGCCCCGGTCGGCGCGACGGTCATCCTGCCCGGTGGCACGGCACCGGTCCCCTCGCCGACCCCTACTCCCACCGCCACCTCCACCACCTCGCCCCCCACGACGGGCCTGGCGGCGACCGGCCGCTGGAGCATCTCGAACAGCCCGTTGCCCTCCCGGGCGATCCACTCCACGCTCTTGCGGGACGGGCGGGTCCTGCTGCTCGCGGGCTCCGGCAACAACACGGGGGACTTCGACGCCGGGACCTTCAAGAGCGCCGTGTGGAACCCCACGACGGGTGCCTACAAGGAGATCCCCGTTCCCTACGACATGTTCTGCGCCGGTCACGTCACCCTGCCGGACGGCCGTGTCCTGATCAGCGGGGGCACGGAGGGGTATGCGGGCCACAACGGGGCCGTGGGCTACGTCGGCTCGAAGAAGTCCTACGTCTTCGATCCTGCCACGGACGCCTACTCGGCGGTCAACGACACCATCGAGGGGCACTGGTACCCGACGTTGACCAAGCTGGAGAACGGCAATGTCTGGTCGGTCGGGGGATACGACAACCGGGACGGGCGGGCCAAGGTCTCCACGGCCGTGGAGATGTACGACTTCGCGGCCGGTCGGTGGCTGCCCGCCTCGGGCACCGCACAGACCGGGCGGTACTGGGGCACCTACCCGCACTTCTTCCTCATGGCGAACGGGAACCTGTTCTTCACGGGCGGGTACACCTTCGGTGACTCCCCGTCGGCCACGGGCTCCGTCATCCACGACTGGCGCAACGGCACCAGTGGTGATGTCCCGGGGCTGCGGGACCGCCAACTCCGCGACCAGGCGGGCTCGGTCCTGCTGCCCCCGGCACAGAACCAGACCTTCATGATCGCCGGGGGCGGGTCGACCGACCGGGGAGGGGCGACGAACAGCGTCGACCTCATCAACCTGAACTCGGCCAACCCCGCGTGGACTCCCGGACCGGCACTGCCGGGCCCGGAAGGACGGATGTACCTCAACCTCACCACGTTGCCCGACCGGACCGTCCTGGCGTCCAACGGCAGTACGGGACCGCGTGCGGGCAACGTGCTACGGGCGGCGACGTACAACCCGGCGACCAACGCCTGGACCACGGTGGCGGCGGATCCCGTGGGCCGCAACTACCACTCGTCCTCGCTGGTCCTCATGGACGGCCGGGTCGCGGTCTTCGGCTCGAACCCGGCCGACGGGTCCTTCGAGATGCGCGTCTCGATCTACGAACCGGGCTACCTCTTCAAGGGCACCCGTCCCACGATCACGGCGGCTCCCGGCTCGACCGGCTACGGTGCGGGGTTCGACCTGGGCGTCACCGGGGACGTGGTCAGCGCCTCACTCACGGCCGTCGGCTCGGCCACCCACCAGACGGACACCAACGCCCGCCTCGTGGACCTGCCCATCACCGGTACCGGCACGACGCGTCGCGCGACGGTACCGTCCAATCCCGCACTGTTGCCGCCCGGGCCCTACATGCTCACGGTCCTCGACGCCAACGGTGTCCCCTCCGTCGCCAGGATGGTGAATGTCCGATGAGAGAACAGATCCTCGTGGTCGCCGCGGCTGGGCTGCTGCTGCTCGGCGGATGCGCCCTCGACCCGGCCTCGGGCGCGCCCGGCTCCGGCGCGCCGCCGGTGGCGGCCCCCGACTCCCGTCCGGACTCACAGGTCGCCGACGCACACGTGCCGATCGCGGGCGTGGCCCCGGAGGCCCACGCCGCCAACAGGCCCGGACCGCAACAGGCCCAGGGCATCAGGATGGTGCCGGACCGGGGGAGGGGCCTGGATGCCGACGACGTGTCGGACACGGCGCTGGCCGGCGGCTGCGTGCCCGGCTACGGCACGGACGGGGAATGCCTGCCCCCGGTTCCGCCCCGGCTCGCGGCCGAGCACGCGGGGCACCGGGGAATGGACGGACCCGAGATGGCGATGTTCTACAACTGCGCGGACGTCCGGGCCCTGGTCCCGGACGGCCTCGTCACGGAGGACGACCCGCTCGGCCTCGACTCGAACCGGGACGGGATCGCCTGCGGGAAGGGAGATGACAGCAGGTAGCCGGCAGGTGGGTCACGCGGAGGAGCGGCGGGAGGTCGGCACATGATCACCCGCCGCTCGTTCCTCGCCGCGGCCGTGCTTCCCGCGCTGGGGCTGGCCTCGGGCGCCGTCGACGGTGAGGAACCCCAGCGCTACACCGACGTTTCCCGGGAGCCGGTACCGGAGGGCTATCCCCACGACCGGCCCCTGCCGACCCTCAGGAGTCCCGTCATGGCACCCCTTCCCCGGCGCGTGGTCGCCGGCTACTGGACCTACTGGGGATCCCCCACGCGGCTGAGGGACATCCCGGCCCAGTACAACACCGTCTTCCTCTTCCACGCGACACCCGTCGGAGGTGCGCCGGGCAGCACGGGGGCAGTGCAATGGAACACGCCCGACGACGGGCGGGGGGCGGCGACCCATCTCCTGGCGGACCTCGCGGAGTTCCGCCGGACGCGCACGGCCATCCTCACCGTCGGGGGGGCCCGGGCGCACGTCGACCTCTCCACGCGCGCACGGGCCCAGGCCTTCCTGGACAGCGTGCTGCGGATCTACGGCGACCTCGGCGGCTTCGACGGCCTGGACTGGAACACCTACGAGGGCGACCAGCAGCCCAACACCGAGCAGATGATCTGGGTCTCCCGGGAGCTCAAGGCCCGCTTCGGACAGGACTTCGCCATCACCACCCCGCCGGCGCCCTGGCGCCAGGTCGACGTGGCGCACTGCCGGGCCATGGTGGAGGCAGGCGTCCTGGACATGGTCAGTCCGCAGTACTACGACGGTCCTGGACTGGCCACGGAGGCCCATATCGTCCGGTCCGTCACCGAGTGGGTGGCGCGCATGGGAGATGCCAGCCGCGTCGGAGTCGGTTTCGGCCTGGCGACGAGGCCCCAGTATTCATCCCGGGCGACGGTGCGGGCCGCCTGGGAGATCCTGGCAGGCCGCCATCCCGGGCTGAGGGGCGGATTCAACTGGAACCTGGCCACGGACGAGGGCATGGGCTGGCCCTTCGCCGAGCAGATCGCGCCACGGATGGTGATCGAGGCATCCTCGCCCCCGATCGTGCCGCCCCTCGTCCCCGTGCCGCTCCTCGCCCTCCGGTACGCCCCCCCGCAAGCGCCCAGCACGGACCCGGGGCCGTCGCCGGAGGGCGCGGCGACCACGGCGGCGGGAACGGGCACGCCACGGCTCCCGGACACCATCGTCGGCACCGAGTGGTCGGTCGCCACCGGCCCGCGGATCGCTGACGTGCCTCCCGAGTGCACCGTGGTGTGGATCGCGGCGGAGCACGCGGCCGGGGCCGGCGGTGACGACAAGGCCCCGGACGTCCGGGACCGGGCGGGGACTGCGCAGGCCCTGACGGCTGGGATCGCACTGCTGCGCCGCAGGGCCTCGCCACCCCGGATCGTCCTCACCGCCACCCTGGGCGCCGATGACGCACCCGAGCTCACCTCGGCGGGGAGCGCCGACGCCCTGGCCGCAGAGGCCGTCCGGACCGCTCGCGAGCTGCGGCTCGACGGCTTCTGCTGGGCCCTCGGCCACGCCCCCCGGTCCGTCGCCGCCTCCGTGGAGCGGGTCAGCCGGGCCATCGTCACCGAGATGCGCCGGACCGATCCGGGATTCTCGCTCACGGTGATCCCCCGGACGACGCCGGGAGCGGACCCGGGGCACGACGGCACCGCTCCGGTCCACGCAGACGTGGTCCGACGCTGCCGGGACATCCTGGACGCCGTCCTGCCGCAGTACCCGGCCCAGGACGACCGGCTCCAGGACGCCCGTCACCTGCGAGCGGATGTCCAGGGCTGGCTCGACTGCGGATTGCGGCCCGACCAGGTGGGACTGCTGGTGGAGGCCCGGTGGGGACTGGTCGGGGCCGATGGCTCGCCGGTCGGGACGCCCGTCGTCCCCGAGCGGGCGTGGGCTGCGCTCACCGCGGAGTGGCCGGGCCTGCGTCACCCGGGCACCTGGTCGCCGGGCGGTCGCACGGCGGGTGGTCGCCCACGCCGTTCGGACTAGACGGGATCGGCACCGGTGCGCCGACCGAGAGGGTCAGCGCACGCGGATGCCGCTGCCGGCCACCGTCTCGCCGATCACCGGGTAGCCCGGCACCTCGCCGACCACGAGCAACCCGCCGGAGGTCTGCGCGTCGGCCAGCAGCAGCAGGTCCTCCTCGGTGACGGACCCGTCCGCGGCCAGGTGCGGCCGGACCCAGTCGAGGTTGCGCCGCGTGCCGCCGGAGACGAAGCCGTCGCGCAGGGCCTCGGCCGCCCCCTCCACGAGGGGCACCGCGGTGTGGTCCACCACGGCGCCCACGCCGGAGGCGCGCACCATCTTGTACAGGTGGCCGAGCAGGCCGAAGCCGGTGACGTCGGTCGCCGCCCGCGCCCCCGCGGCCAGCGCCGCGGCGGCGGCGTCCCGGTTGAGGGCGGTCATCGAGGCCACGGCCGCGGGGAAGGACTCGCCGGTCTGCTTGTGCCGGTTGTTCAGCAGGCCCACCCCGATCGGCTTGGTCAGGGTGATCGGCAGGCCCGGCCGCGCGGCGTCGTTGCGCAGGAGCCGGTCCGGGTGCGCCACGCCGGTGACGGCCATCCCGTACTTCGGCTCCGGGTCGTCGATCGTGTGCCCGCCGATCACGGGGCAGCCGGCCTCCCCGGCCACGGCGAGCCCACCGCGCAGCATCTCGCTCATCAGCTCCATCGGCAGCACCCCGCGCGGCCAGCCGACCAGGTTGATCGCCACGACGGGCGTGCCGCCCATGGCGTAGACGTCCGAGAGGGCGTTCGCCGCGGCGATCCGCCCGAAGTCGTAGGCGTCGTCCACCATCGGGGTGAAGAAGTCGGCCGTGGAGAGCACGGCGAGGTCCTCGCGCAGCAGCACGGCGGCGGCGTCGTCCCCGTCGTCGAGCCCCACGAGGACCTCCGGGGCCTGCTGGCCCACGAGCCCGCGCACGGCCTCCTCGAGCTCGCCCGGCGGGATCTTGCACGCGCACCCGCCCCCGTGCGCGTACCCGGTCAGCCGGACGGGGCCGGCCGCGGCGGGCGACTCGCCGCCCTGCGCGGCGGCCCTCCCGGCGGGGCCCGGGGCGGGGGGTGGGGCGGTGGCGGCGGTCGCGGTGGAGTCCATTCCGCCACCCTAGCCACGCCCGGTGGTAGTTTCGACCACGGAGGCGTCCGGGTCCTGGTGGGCCCCCCGGTCTTCAAAACCGGTGAGGCCGGGCATCCCGGCCTGGCGGGTTCGATTCCCGTCCGCCTCCGCCAACGTCACCCGCCCGGCCGCACCGGCCGCGCGCCCGCCCGAGGAGGACCTTCGTGACCGAGCAGCACGGCGCGGAGGACCCCCGGCGCCGGATCCCGCGCACCGACGCGCTCCTGGCCCTGCCGGAGGTCCGCTCCGCGCGGGCCCGGCTCAGCGACGCCGTGCTCGCGGACCTCGCCCGCCGCGCCCAGGACCGCGCCCGGTCCGGGCGGATCGCCCCCGAGGACGTCGCGGCCGCGCTGGTGGCCGACGTCGCCGGTCGCGCGGCCACCAGCCTCCGCCCCGTGCTCAACGCCACGGGGGTCGTGGTGCACACCAACCTGGGCCGCGCCCCGCTCTCGCCGGCCGCCGTGGACGCTCTCGTGCGGGCGAGCGGCTACGTGGACGTGGAGATGGACCTGGACTTCGGGGTGCGCTCGCGCCGCGGGGCCGGGACGGTCGCGGCCCTGCTGGCCGCGGTGCCCGAGGCCGAGGACGCCCTCGTGGTCAACAACGGCGCCGCCGCCCTCGTGCTCGCCACCACGGCCCTCGCCGCGGGGCGGGAGGTCGTCGTCAGCCGCGGGGAGTTCGTGGAGATCGGGGCCGGCTTCCGCCTGCCGGACCTCATCGCCTCCACGGGCGCCCGGCTGCGCGAGGTGGGCACCACGAACCGCACGCACCGCGCCGACTACGCCGACGCGATCGGCGCGGACACCGGCTGCCTGCTCAAGGTCCACCCCTCCAACTTCCGGGTGGACGGCTTCACCGCCGCGGTGCCGGTCGCCGAACTGCACGCCCTGGCCACCGAGCGCGGGGTGCCCCTCGTGGTGGACGTCGGCTCCGGGCTGGCCCGCCACGACCCGTCCCTGCCCACCGAGCCGGACCTGGCCGCCGCGCTCGCGGACGGGGCCGACGTCGTGATCGCCAGCGGGGACAAGCTCCTCGGCGGCCCGCAGGCGGGGCTGCTGCTGGGCCGCGCCGCGACGATCCGCGCCCTCGCGCGGCACCCGCTGGCCCGCGCCGTGCGCGCGGACAAGCTCACCCTCGCCGCCCTCGAGGCGACCCTGGCCGGCGGGCCCACCCCGGTCGAGCGCTCCCTGCACGCCGACCCGCGGCGGTTGCGGGAGCGGGCCGAGCGGCTGGCCGCCGCGGTGCGCGCCGCCGTCGCGGACGCCGGGGACGAACCCATGGGGAACGGGCCGGCCGGGGGCGTGTCCGTCGTGGCGCACGACGGCCGGGTCGGCGGCGGGGGCGCCCCCGGGGTGCCGCTGCCGGGCTGGGCCGTGCGCCTGCCCGCCGGCCTCGCCCCGCTGCTGCGGGCCGGGGACCCCGCGGTCGTGCCGCGCGTGCACGAGGGCGCGTGCCTCGTGGATCCGCGCTGCGTCCCCGAGGACGACGACGACCGGCTGGCCGCCGCGGTCGGCGCGGCCCTGCGGGCGCTGGCCGGCGGGACGCCGGGCGGCGGGGCGGGGGCCTGAGGTGCACGTCGTCGCCACCGCCGGGCACGTGGACCACGGCAAGTCCACCCTCGTCCGCGCGCTGACCGGGATGGAGCCGGACCGCTGGGCGGAGGAGCGCCGCCGCGGCCTGACGATCGACCTCGGCTTCGCGTGGACGGCCCTGGACTCCGGGCGCGAGGTCGCCTTCGTGGACGTCCCCGGCCACGAGCGGTTCCTGTCCAACATGCTCGCCGGGCTCGGACCCGCCCCCGTGGTGTGCTTCGTGGTCGCCGCGGACGAGGGCTGGAAGCCGCAGTCCTCCGACCACCGGGACGCGGTGGCGGCCCTCGGCATCGAGCACGGCCTGGTGGTCCTCACGCGGGCCGACCTCGTGGAGGACCCGGACCGGATCGCCGCCGTGCTGGAGCGGACGCGGGCCGAGATCGCCGGCACGGGGCTGGCGGGCGCCCCGGCCGTCGTCGTGTCCGCGGCCACGGGCGCGGGGCTGGACGGGCTCCGGACCGCGCTGGACGGCGTGCTCGCCGCGGCGCCCGCGCCGCCGGCCGGCGGGCGGGTGCGGCTGTGGGTGGACCGGTCCTTCACCGTCCGGGGCGCCGGCGCGGTGGCCACCGGGACCCTCGCGGCGGGGACCCTCGCCGCGGGCGACCGGCTCGAGCTGCTCGGGGTTGCGGGCGCCGTGCCCGTGACCGTGCGCGCCCTGCACAGCCGCAACGCCCCGCACGAGGCCCTCGGGCCCGTCAACCGCGTGGCGGTCAACCTGCGCGGGGCGGACGCCGAGGCGGTGCACCGGGGCGACGCGCTGGTGACGCCGGGCGCATGGCCGCTGGCCGACGTCGTGGACGTGCGGCGCACGACCGGCACGGACCTCACCGAGGCGCCCGCGGGCCTGCTGCTGCACGTGGGCACCGCGACCGTGCCGGTGCGCGTGCGGCCCTTCGACGCCGGCCACGCCCGGCTCACGCTGGACCGCCGGCTGCCGCTCGTGCCGGGGGACCGGCTCGTGCTGCGCGACCCCGGGGCGCGCACCGTGTTCGGCGGCGTCCGGGTGCTGGACGTGGACCCGCCCGCCCTGGTCCGGCGCGGGGACGGCACCCGCCGGGCCCGGTTGCTGGCGGGCATGCCCGACGGCGGCGACGCCCTCGGGGAGATCGCCCGCCGGGGCGCGGTGCGGGCAGCCGCCCTGGACCGGCTGGGGCTGACCGTGCCCGCGGGGGCCGTCGGCGTCCGCCGGCTGGGGGAGTGGTGGCTGCACGAGCCGGTCCTCGCCGGGTGGCGGGAGCGGCTGCGCACCGCCGTGGAGGACCTCGCGGCGCGCGACCCCCTGGCCGCCGGGCTCAGCCGGGGCGCCGCGCTGGACCTGCTCGCCGTCCCGGACCCGGCCCTGCTCGACGCCGTGGTCGCCGAGGCCGGCCTGGCCCAGGCGGCGGGCTTCGTCACGGTGCCGGGGCCGGCGCGGGGCCTGGGGCCGGCCGAGGCCGCGGTCGCCGCCCTGGAGCGGCGACTGGCGGCGGCGCCCTTCGCCGCGCCGGAGGGGGACGAGCTGGCGGCGCTGCGGCTCGGGTCCCGCGAGCTGGCGGCCGCCGAGCGGGTGGGGCGACTGCTGCGCCTCGAGGGGTCGGTGGTGCTGCTGCCCACCGCCCCCGCGCTGGCCATGCGCGAGCTCGCCCGGCTGGCGCAGCCCTTCACCACGAGCCAGGCCCGGCAGGCGCTGGGCACCTCCCGCCGGGTGGCGATCCCCCTGCTGGAGCTGCTGGACGCCCGGGGGTGGACCCGGCGGATCGACGCCGGCCACCGCGAGGTGGTGCGCTGAGGCCGGTCAGAGGTCGCGGCGCATGACGAGCCGCGGCATCCGGCTCGCCACGGCGTCCGTGGTGCCGATGACGCGGAACCCGGCCCGCTCGAACATCGACCGGGTGCCGACGAAGGCCATGGTCAGGTCCATCCGGCCGGGCGGGTCCACGGGATAGGCCTCCACCGCGGGGGCGCCGCGGGAGGCGGCGTGCTCCACGGCCCCGGCGAGGAGCCGGTCCGTCACGCCCTGCCGCCGGTGGCCCGCCCGCACCACCACGCAGATGATGCTCCACACGGGCACGTCGTCGACCGGGCGGATGAGCTTCGAGGACCGCAGGCGCGGGATCTCGGCCCGGGGGCCGATGCTGCACCAGCCCACGGGCTCGCCGTCGCGGTAGGTGACGACGCCGGGCGGGTGCTCCCGCGCGCACAGGGCGCGCATCGCCTGCTCGCGGCTGCCGCCCCCGAGCTCCTCGATCTCGCGCGGCGACAACCGGTGGGACAGGCACCAGCAGTGGGTGTCCCGGCGGCGGGGATTGATGACGTCGGCGAAGTCCTCGAAGCGGTCGGGGGTCACGGGACGGGTCTGCCAGTCCGGTTCCTCGGGCATGGCACGAGGGTAGGCGCCGCCGGGGGGTGCCGGAACGGTCCCCGGCCCTGCCCGCCCCGCCCGTCGGACCGGCAACCGGGTCAGTCCAGGGCCCGCACCTCGGCGGAGCCGCCCAGTGACTCCAGGGCGGTGAGGGCCAGGGCCATCGCGGCGGCCTCGTCGGTGAACAGGTGCCCGTGCACCCGGGAGGCGGCCAGGCGCAGGGCGTCGGCGCGGTCCAGGCCGAACCAGTCCATGATCGTGTCCAGCCCGGACGGGCTCACCCGCCACACCTTGTCGGCGTCCTTGACGATCGCGTCCTCGATCGAGAGCGCCTCGCGGCGGCTGTCGTGGCCGTCGATGATCTCCACCACCCGCGCCGTGAGGCCGGGATCGTGGCCGAGCGCCCCGAGGATGCCCTCGGCGATCCGGGCGCCCTCGCGCTCGTGCGCCAGCACGAGGTCCGGCCGGCCGCCCCCGGGGGCGATCGCCTCGAGCACCTCGTCCCCGGGCACGCGGGACCAGCCCGTGTCGTGCAGCAGGATCGCCGGCAGCACCACCCGCGCCTCGGCCTCCGGGTGGGACTCGAGCAGCGCCGCGGCGATGCCGAAGGCGTAGAGGGAGTGGCGGTCGTTGCCGCGCACCCGCAGGTGCGGGGCGGCGAGCGCCCAGATCCGCCGCTGCCCCGGGTCGAGGGCGGGCAGTCCGCGCAGCCCGCCCGGGTGGGGCAGGTGGGCCGAGACGTCGCGCCCCAGCTGGTTGTCGGTGGCGTGCGTCTTCTGGCCCATGGGCGCCATGCTGGCCGGACCCGGCCGCCGTCGTCCAGCGTCTCCTCCCACTGGGTGGAAGGCCGGATCAGTCCCGGTCCACGTCCCCGAAGGCGGAGGGGAACCGCGGGGCGCGGCGGCGCAGGAACTCGCCCACGACCGCGGCGCCCAGGTCCTCCGGGTCCGGGGCGACCACCCGGCCGCCCACGCGGCGGGCCATCGCGGCCAGGAACCGCTCCAGCCCCGGGTCGCCGCCGAGGCGGAAGAACGTGACCTCGGCCCCGAGCCGGCCCACCCGGTCCAGCTCGGCCACGGTGGCCCGCACGGTCTCCGGCTCCGGCGGGTAGGAGAACCAGGACTCCCCGTGGGGCATCAGGCGGGCGGTCGGCTCGCCGTCGGTGACCACGAGCAGGACCGGCTGGCGCGTGGGGTGCTGCCGGAAGAACCGGGTGGCCAGCATCAGCGCGTGGTGCAGGTTGGTGCCCTGCTCGCGCAGGGGCGGCAGCGCGGTGAGGTCCTCGATCCGCACCGCCTGGGCGTAGCGGCCGAAGGTCACCAGGTGCAGGGCGTCCCCGCGGAACCGGGTGGAGACCAGGTGGTGCAGCGCCAGCGCCGTGCGCTTCATCGGCACCCAGCGGCCCTCGGCGGCCATGGAGAACGAGGTGTCCACGAGCAGCGCCACGGCCGCCTGCGTGCGCGCCTCGGTCTCCTGGACCTCCACGTCCTGGACCTCGAGGCGCAGGCCCGACGCCGGGTCCCCGCCCGCCGCGGCCGTGCGGCCGATCGCGTTGGTCACCGTGCGGGTGACGTCCCACGGCTCCACGTCCCCGAACTGCCAGGACCGGCTGGCCCCGGTGAGCTCCCCGGCGGCCCCGGCGTGCCGGGTGTCCCGCTGGCCCTGCCGGCCGGAGAGGCGGCCGGCCGCGTCCCGCAGCAGGGACTTCCCGAGCCGCCGCATGGCGCGGGGGGACAGGCGCAGGTCCCCGTCCGTCCCGCGCCGGAGCAGGCCGGAGTCGCGCAGCGCCCGCTCCAGCTGCGCCAGGGTGCGGGCGGAGGCGGCCGCGTCCTCGCCGAGCTGGCGGCCCAGCGCGTCGACGTCGAGGTCGGACAGGGTGGACCCCGCGTAGTCCTGGGCGAGCTGCTCGGCCAGCTCGTCCAGCTCGGCCAGGTCCTGCAGCACCCCCGTGCCGTCGCCCAGGCCGAGGCCCTGGTCGCCGCCGAAGTCCTCCGAGCCGGTCCAGTCCTCCCCGGGCCGCAGGCCCTGGAGGTTGGCGTCCAGGCGGGCGAGCTGGTCCATCAGCTCCGGCGAGCCGAAGGCCTGCGCGGACAGGGCCATCAGCTCCGCGCGCTGCTCGGGCGTCATCGACCGGAGCATCCGCTGGGCGGCGGCGGAGCGCTTGGCCAGGGCGTCGATCAGCTCGTCGATGTCCTGGGGGTCCTCCGGGAACTGGTCCCCGTGGCGGGCCATGAAGTCCCGGAAGTCCTCGGGGGTGTCCTCGCCGCGGGCGTGCTTGTCCAGCAGGTCGTTGAGGTCCCGCAGCATCTCGGCGATCGCCGCCCGGTCCTCGTCCGTGGCATTCTGCAGGGCGTCCTTCATCCCGGCGAAGCGCTGGTCCAGCATCTCCCGGCCGAGCAGGTCCTTGATCTGCTCGTAGCGCTCGCGGGCGGTGCCGGACTGCCAGTCGTAGTCGGCGAGGTCCGTGACGGCGGCGGCCGTGGACGCCGGCAGGCCCTGCAGCCGCATCTCCCGGAAGGACCGGTCCGTGTCGTCCATCCGGATGTCCCGGGCCAGCTGCTTGCGCTCCTCGAGCACCGCCTCGTCCAGCAGCCGCCGCACCTCCTGGAGCGTGCCGTCCAGCCGGTGCCGGCCCAGCAGGTCGCGCCGGCGCTGCGCCACGCGGCCGGCCAGGTCGTCGAGGCCGGTCATGCTCCGCGAGCCCCGGCGCAGGTACTCGCGCATCGCCCGCTCGGGGGAGTAGCCGGCCATGACATCCTCCGCCACGGCGTCCAGGGCCTCGGACAGGTCGACCGGCGGGGCGAGCGGGTCCGGGCCGCCGGCGTAGCGGCCGTAGCGCGATGACTTCCCGTGGCGCATGGCGCCTCCTTCGGTGCCGACCTTCGGTGCCTCCCCGTGGTGACCGGTGCGGGGCCGGCGCTCAGCCGTAGACGGTCTGCCCGTCCGCGGTCTCCTTGGACAGTTCCCGGGCGAGGTACAGGCCCTCGAGGGCCAGCTCGATCGCCCCCGCCCGCTCACCCGCGCTCGGGACGCCGGCCGCGCCCGCCGCGGCGCCGCCGTCGGGACGGGCCGGGGAGCCGTTCACGCGGGCGGTGATCTCGTCGTACAGCCCGGGGTCCGGCAGCTCGGGCAGGTCGGCGAGGAACTCGGCGGCGGTGACGCGCTCGCCGGTCGTGATGGTCCGGTGCCCGTCGAAGGCGTCCACGAGCGGGCCGAGGTCCAGCCCGCCGAAGTGCTCGCGGACGGCCTGGGCCACGGCGGTGCGCAGCAGGTGCTCGAGGATCTCGGCCTCGCGGCCCTCCTCGCCGGACTCGAACTCGACCTTGCCGCCGAGCACGTCCACCGCCGCGTCGATGTCCACGAGCCGGGCCACCGCCTCGCCGGGCAGCCCCTCGCCGTCCGGGCCGGCGGCCGCCTCCCCGCGCACCGCCGCCCGGTGCCGGGCCGCGGCGGCGATCGTCTCCGCCCCGGCGATCGCGAACCGGGCCGAGACGCCGGAGGCCTGGTTGATCGCGGTCGAGGAGCGCAGGGCGCGGGTGAACCGGGCGAGGATCTCCAGCAGCACGTCCGGCACCTCGGCGGTCAGGTGCGCCTCCTGGCGGATCACCGCCACCTCGTCCGCCAGCTCCAGCGGGTAGTGGGTGCGGATCTCGGCCCCGAAGCGGTCCTTGAGGGGCGTGATGATCCGGCCGCGGTTGGTGTAGTCCTCCGGGTTCGCCGAGGCCACCACGAGCACGTCCAGGGGCAGCCGCAGCACGTAGCCGCGGACCTGGATGTCACGCTCCTCCATGACGTTCAGCAGGGCCACCTGGATGCGCTCGGCGAGGTCGGGCAGCTCGTTGAGCGCCACGATCCCGCGGTTGGCCCGCGGGACGAGGCCGTAGTGGATCGTCTCCGGGTCGCCCAGCCGCCGCCCCTCGGCCACGCGCATGGGGTCCACGTCCCCGATCAGGTCCGCCACGGAGGTGTCCGGGGTGGAGAGCTTCTCCACGTAGCGCTCGGAGCGGTGCCGCCACGCCACCGGCAGCTCGTCCCCGTCGATCGCCGCGCGGGCCACGGACGCCGCCGTGATCGGCGCGTAGGGGTGCTCGTTGAGCTCGGAGCCGGCGATCACGGGGGACCACTCGTCCAGCAGCCCGGCCAGGGTGCGCAGCAGGCGCGTCTTGCCCTGCCCGCGCTCGCCGAGCAGCACCACGTCGTGGCCGGCGATGAGGGCCCGCTCGAGCTGGGGGATGACCGTGGAACCGAAGCCGTGCAGGCCCGGCCACGGATCCTCGCCGGCGGCCAGGGCCGCCAGGAGGTTCTCGCGGATCTCCTCGCGCAGGGACCGCATCCGGTGCCCGGAGGCCCGCAGCTCGGCCAGGGTGCTGATCTCGGGAGGCGTGCTCACGTCCTCCACGCTAGACCCGCGCGGGGACGCCGTCGAGGGGGTGTCCGGGCGGCGTGGCGCGGCCTAGGCTGGCCCCGATGAGCGCGACGAGCGAGGACTCCCCGGCGGGCCCGCGGCCCACCCTCGTGCTGCTGGTGCGGCACGGCCAGACCCCCACCACCGGCCAGGTGCTGCCCGGCCGGGCCCCCGGCCTGCACCTGTCCGAGCACGGCCGCGCCCAGGCCGAGCGGGTGGCCGGACGGCTGGCCGAGCTGCCGGTCACGGCCGTCTACGCCTCGCCGCTGGAGCGCACCGTGCAGACCGCGGGCCCGACGGCGGAGCGCACCGGGGTGCCGGTCGTCACCGAGGAGGGGCTGCTGGAGGGCGACTTCGGGGCGTGGACCGGGGCGAACCTGGCCGAGCTGGCCCGGCTGCCGGAGTGGCGCACCGTGCAGCACGAGCCGGAGTCCTTCCGCTTCCCGGACGGGGAGAGCTTCGTGGAGATCCGGGACCGGATGGCCGCCACCCTGCGACGGCTGCGGGAGGCCCACCCCGGGGGCACGATCGTGTGCTTCTCCCACGCCGACCCCATCCGGGTGGCCGTCTCGGACGCCCTGGGCACCCCGCTCAACCGCTTCCAGCGCCTGAGCGTGGGGCCGTGCTCCGTCTCCGTGATCGCGTACCCGCCCGCCGCGGACGGCGCCGGGGGCGCCGGCGGCGCGGACGGCGCGGAGGAGCCGGACCCCGTGGTGCTGACCGTGAACTCGACGCAGGACTCGCTCGCCGAGCTGCGTCCCGCCTAGGCCGCCGCGATGCCCGCCGTGCCCGCCGACCTGCCGGACCCGACCCCGCCGCCCGGCGACGACCCGGCCGCCGTCCTCGGGCTGCTGCTGCACGGTGACCTGGAGCTGCTGGGACGCATGGTCAACAGCAGCAACGAGACCTTCCTCGTCGAGCTCAGCCGCGGGCCGGAGCGGCACTGGGGGATCTACAAGCCCCGGCTCGGCGAGCGCCCCCTGCGCGACTTCCCGCCGGGGCTGCACCGCCGCGAGCGGGCCGCGTACCTGCTCAGCGAGGTCCTCGGCTGGGGCGTGGTCCCCCCGACGGTGATCCGCGAGGACGCCCCCTTCGGCGAGGGCTCCGTCCAGCTGTTCGTCGAGCACGACCCGGCGCGGCACTACTTCACCCTGGTCGGCGGAGCGCCGGAGGGCGTGCGGTGGGGGGCCGGCGTCGGGGTGCACGTCCCGGTGCCGGAGTCGGGACCGCCCGGCCGGGAGGCCGAGGACCGGCACGACGACGGCGCGGACGGCGCCGACGGCACCGAGGGGGAGGCGCCCGGCGGAGTCGCCGCCGTCCGCGGCATCCCGGCGCAGCTGCGCCGGCTGGCGCTGTTCGACCTCGTGGCCAACAACGCCGACCGCAAGGCCGGGCACGTGCTCGCCGGGACGGACGGGCGGCTGTGGGGGATCGACCACGGGCTGTGCTTCGCCGCCGCGTTCAAGCTGCGGACCGTGATGTGGGACTTCGCCGGGGAGGAGATCGACGCCGGCTGGCTGGCCGGCCTCGCCCCGCTCGCCGACGAGGTCCCCGGGGAGCTGGCGGACCTGCTGCACTGGCGCGAGGCCGACGCCCTGCGGGGCCGGGTCCGGCAGCTGCTGTCCGTGCCGCGGTTCCCGCTGGACACGACCGGGATGCGCTTCCCCTGGCCGCTCGTCTGAGCCCGCTCAGATCCTGACGTCCACCTCGGCGTCCTGGCGCAGCTGCTCCATGCGCTCCATGATCGCCTCGTTCTGCTTCTGGGAGGTGACCTGCTGCTCGAGCTGCGGCCTGGCCTCCTCGAAGGAGGGGGGCTCGGCGGAGGCGCTGGAGGAGCCCTGGCCCTCCTGGCCACCCTCCTGCCCGCCGCCCTGCCCGCCGCCCTGCTGCTGGGAGGCCACGGCCTGGTCGTAGAGGGCCTTCAGCTCCTCCTCGGTGGGCTCCGGGACGTCGAGCTCCTCGATCGAGGCGGTCATGAGCACCTGCTTGCGCGCGTCGGACCGCACCTGTTCCTCGGGGAAGCCCTGCTCCTCGTAGGCGGCGAGGAGCTCCTTCACGGATCCGAGCTGCTGGGCCTTGGCGGTCTCCTGGAGCAGCTTGTCCACGTCCTCGTCGGTGGCCTCGTGGCCGGAGGCCTCGGCGTCCTGCACGAGCAGCTCGCTGCCCACCATGGAGTCCACCGTCTGCTTCCTCAGCTGGTCCTGGTCGATCTCCTGGCCGGACATCTGCGCCTGCAGGGCCATCTGCTGGAACTGGGACTCGTAGACGCCCTTGAAGTCGTCGCCGGAGATCTCCTCGCCGTTGACCGTGGCGACGACGTCCGGGATGCCCTCGAGGTCCGGTTCCGGCATCGCCGGGGCGCTGCCCTGGGCGCCGGAGGCGTCGCCGGACGGGGCGGCATCGCCCTGGGCCCGGGCGTCCGGGGCGGCGCCCTCCTGCGCGGCGCTCGCGCCGGCGTCGGCCGTGCTGGCGGTGGCGGGCTCGGACTCGGCGGCTCCCGAGGCGCCGCAGGCACTGAGTCCGAGGAGCGATCCGACCAGCGCGACGCTGGTGAGCAACTTCCGGGGCATGGGGTGACCGTCCTTTCTGGAGATGGCTCCCGCACGGTAGCAAGCGAGGCTGGGCGGCGCGGTCAGGTCCCGTTCAGGTGCCGCCCAGCCGCGCCGGCCGGAGGACGGGCGCTCCGGCCGGCAGGGGCCTCAGCGCTGGTACGGGTCGGTGATCTCGCGGAGCATCTCCAGCGCCTCGCGCAGCTGCGCCATGCGCCGCTCTCCGAGGTGGGCCCGCCACTCCTCCTCGATGCGCTGCTCCTCGGCGCGGGCCACCGGGAGCAGGGCGACCGCCCGCGGGGCCAGGCGGACCAGTCGGGCTCGCCCGTCGGAGGGGTCTGGGACCCGCTCGACGTAGCCGGCCGCCTCGAGCCGGTCCACGAGCGCGGTGGCGGTCTGCTTGGTGACCTGGGCCTGCTCGGCGAGGTCTCCGAGCCGGTTGCCGTCCGGCGCGATGCGGGCCACGAGGCGCGCCTGCGGCAGGCTCAACTCGTGGCCCGCCGCGCGCAGGGCGGCCATGATGCGGTTCTCCGCCGACCGCCCGGCGATGAACATCAGCAGTGCCGTGGGCAGTTCCCTCATCGGTCCCCCGTGGATTTAGTCAGATGATCGAAGTAAAATGATGGCACGAGCGTAGCAGGCGGACGAGGGTGATGATCATGGACGGCGCGGTGCGGCGGGTGGACCTGTGGTTCGACCCGGTCTGCCCCTACTCCTGGACGGCCTCACGCTGGCTCGCGGAGGTCGCCTCCCGCGTGCCGCTGGACCTGGGGCTCCACGTCATGAGCCTGCTCATCGCGCACGAGGATCCGGAGGGGCCGGGTGGCGGGACCACGGAATCGGAGGAGTACCTCGAGGTCATCCGGCGCTCGGCCGGGCCCTCCCGGGTGGCCGCCGCGGTCGTCGCGGAGTGTGGCGAGGCGGCCCTGCCGGCGTTCTACGAGGCCTTCGGCCGCGCCATCTTCGACCGCCCCCGCTTCCCCCGCCCGGACGAGTACCGCTCCGCCGCGGTGACGGCCCTCGAACGGGCAGGCCTGCCGGCCGCCCTCGTGGCTGCCGGTGACGGCGGGGCATATGACGAGGCGCTCCGTGCCAGTCACGAGGCGGGCGTGCCGGCCGTCGGAGGTCGGACGGCCGGTACCCCGACGACCCATCTGGCGGGCACCGCGTTCTTCGGCCCGGTGCTGAACGCGATCCCGCGGGGTGAGTCGGCCGTCCGGCTCTTCGAGGGGCTCTGGGCGGTCGCGTCCGTCCCGGGGTTCCATGAGTTCAAGCGGGACCGCCTGGCCCCGCCGGTCTTCGACTGAGGCGGCCGGCCGGAGGGGGGCGGGCGCCGGACCGGTGCGGAGGGGTTCCCGGCGTGGAGCGGCGCCGGGGGATTGACGTGACGGGGGTCGCGACCTAACGTACAACCATCCGGTTGTATAAGAAGCGACCGGCGGATGCCAGGAGCACCGGTGGACGGCATGGCCCAGTCCCTCAGCGAGGACGACGTGGACCGGATCTTCCGGGCCCTCGCCGATGCCACGCGCCGGGACATCGTCCGCCGGACCCTCACGGAGGAGATCACCGTCTCCGCCCTCGCCGCCGCCTACGACATGTCGTTCGCGGCCGTCCAGAAACACGTCTCCGTCCTCGAAGCGGCGGGACTCGTGCACAAGAACCCCCACGGCCGCGAACGCCTCGTCCGCGGCGACCCCGACACCCTGCGCAAGGCCCAGGCGCTGCTGGACCAGTACGAGCAGATCTGGCGCGGGCGGATGGACCGCCTCGACGCCCTGCTGGCCGGGGACCCGGCCGGCGGACCGCCGCCCCCTCCGGCACCGGGCGCCCCCTGACGCCCCCCTCCGGGGACCTGCGCACCCACCCGAAAGGCCTCGCCATGCCCGTCACCACCGTCACCAAGGACCCCGACGCCCTCACCATGACCATCGTGGCCGACTTCCCCGTCCCGGTGCGCCGGCTCTGGGACGCCTACGCCGACCCGCGCCAGCTGGAGCGGTTCTGGGGTCCGGTCGAGTGGCCGGCCACGTTCACGCGTCACGACCTGTTCCCCGGCGGGGAGTCCCACTACTACATGACCGGACCGGCCGGGGAGCGGTCCGGCGGGTACTTCGAGTTCCTCTCCGTGGACCCCGGGCGGTCCTTCGAGGTGCTGGACGGCTTCCGGACGCCCGACGGCGCGCGGGACGCCGCGCAGCCGACCATGCGGATGGCCTTCACCTTCGAGGAGACCGCGTCCGGCTCCCGCGTGACCACCACGACGCACTTCGACTCCGCCGAGGAGCTCGAGACGCTGCTGGGGATGGGCATGGAGGAGGGCACCCTGTCCGCCATGGGCCAGATGGACGAGGTCCTGGCGGACCTGCGGTCCTTCGCCTCCGGGCACGGGGTCCAGACCCAGCTCATCGGGGAGGACCGAGCGCGGATAACTCGTGTCGTCCGCGGCAGCAAGGACCGGGTCTGGCGCGCCCACCACGACCCGGAGCTGCTGCGCCGCTGGCAGCTCGGGCCCGACGGCTGGACCATGCCGGTGTGCGAGGTCGGCACGGCCGTGGGGGACACCTACCGGTTCGAGTGGGAACGGGAGGGCGGCGGGGACCGCTTCGGCTTCACCGGCGAGGTCCTGGAACTCGAGCCCCCGCACCGCGCCGTCACCACCGAGACCATGATCGGGCAGGAGGGGGCGCCCGTGGTCAACGAGCTGACCCTCACCGAGGTCGAGGGCGGCACCCTGGTGACCGTGCTGATGACCTTCCCGGAGGGCCTGCGCGAGACGGTCCTGGGCACCGGCATGGCCGACGGCATGGAGGCCAGCTACGCGCGGCTCGAGACGGAGGTCCTCGCCACCGCCTAGGCTCGGGGGGTGGCCGAGATCCAGACCAGCACCCTGCACACCACCGAGATCGGGGACACCGGCGAGCCGGTCGTGTTCCTGCACGGCCTGTTCGGGCGGGGCAAGAACTTCACCCGCATCGCCAAGGACCTCGTCCCGGGGTACCGCAGCCTGCTGGTGGACCTGCCCAACCACGGGGAGTCCGACTGGACCGACACCGTGGACTACCGCCAGATGGCCGACTCCGTGGCCGAGACCCTGCGCGGCGGCTTCGCCGCGCAGGGCCCGGTGGCCGTCGTCGGGCACTCCCTCGGCGGGAAGGTGGCCATGGTGCTGGCCCTGCGCCACCCCGAGCTGGTCTCCCGGCTCGTCGTGGTGGACATCGCCCCCACGCGGGCCGGGGGCGCGGAGGGCGAGTTCGCGCACCTGCTGGACAGCCTGGCCGCCGTGGACCTCTCCACGGTCCGGCGCCGGCAGGACGCCGAGGACGCCCTGCGCGGGCCCATCCCGTGGGACACCACGCGGCTGTTCCTGCTGCAGAACCTGCGCGGCGGGGCGGACGGCTACTCCTGGGAGCCGAACCTCGAGCTGCTGCGGCGCAGCCTGGACGCCATCGGCGGGTTCCCGGACACCGGCGCCGCCGTCTACGAGGGCCCCGTGCTGTGGGTGGCCGGCGGGCGCTCGGACTACGTCCGGGACGAGTACGTGCCGATCATGCGCGAGCTGTTCCCGCGCACCCACCGCGTCACGATCCGGGAGGCCGGGCACTGGGTGCACTCCCAGGCGCCCGAGAAGTTCACCGCCGTGCTGCGCGGCTTCCTCGAGCACGGCTAGGACCGGGTGCCGGGACCGGGCGTCCGCGGACCCCGCCTATCGTGTCCGTGCCCCCGGCTACGGTGGAGGCGTCCCACAGGAAGAGCACCCATCCGCCGAGGTCGTCATGACCACCACCGTCCACACCCCGTCCGCCGGCCCCCGCGTGCCCGCCCCGCCGGCGGAGTTCACCAGCGGCGGGTCCACGTACGACACGCTCGCCGCCGTCGCCACCCGCCTCGCGATCCTGGCCGTCGAGGACACCCTCAACGACCCGAGCGAGGAGCGCACCACGGAGCGCATCACGCTCGTGGAGCACCTCATGTGGTTCGCCAACGCGCACGGCTCCACCCGGCCCGCCGCCGCCGTCCGGCGGGCCATGGCCGGCATGCTCTCCGCCAACGGCCGGCCGGGCACGCCGGTCCTGTCCGTCCTGGAGGAGCTGCAGATCGCCATGGCCCACACCCAGTGAGGCCCGCGCCCGGCGAGGCCCGCACCCGGTGGGTCCGCCTCCGGCGGGTCCGCCTCCGGTGGGACCCGGACGCGGCCCGGGGGACGGAGCCCGCGGAATAGTCCGCCGGCCGGCCGTCGTTACGCCCGGCATGCGAGCCATCACCTTCGCCGCCTACGGCGACCCCTCCGTCCTCGAGCTCACCGACCGGCCCCGGCCGAAGGTCGGCCCCAGCCAGGTGCTGGTGCGGGTCACCCGGACCTCCGTCAACCCGGTCGACTGGAAGATCGTCTCCGGCGGCCTCGACGCCCTGCTGGAGACCCACCTCCCGGCCGTCCCGGGATGGGACCTGGCCGGGGTGGTCGAGGAGGTCGGACCGGACACCCCCGAGTTCGCCCCCGGCGACCGGGTGGCCGCCTACGCGCGCAAGCCCGAGGTCGGCGGCGGCACGTACGCCGAGTACGCCATGGTGCCGGTCGAGTACCTCGCGCCCATCCCGGACGGCGTGGACGACGACGTCGCCGGGGCCCTGCCGCTGACCGGGCTGACCGCGCGGCGGTGCATCGACGCCCTGGCCCCGTCGGCGGGCGAGACCGTGCTGCTGCACGCCGCCTCCGGCGGCGTCGGGTACGTGGCCGCCCAGCTCGCCGCCGCCACGGGGGCGCGCGTGATCGGCACGACCTCGGAGGCGAACGCCGAGCGCCTGCGCGCGGCCGGCGTCGTCCCGGTCGCGTACGGGGAGGGCCTCGCCGAGCGGGTCGGGGACCTGGCGCCCGACGGCGTGGACGCGGTGGCGGACTTCTCCGGCGCCGAGGGGGTGCTCGGGACGACCCTCGCCGTGCTGCGCCCCGGCGGCCGGCACGTGTCCATCGCGGACCCCGCCGTGCTGGAGCACGGCGGGCGCTGGATCTGGGTCCGCCCGGACGGGCCCGGGCTGGCGCACCTGCTGCGGCTCGTGGACCGGGGCGAGCTGGCGGTGCACGTCGACCGGGTCCTGCCGCTGGCCGAGGCCGCCGAGGGCTTCCGGCTCAGCATGTCCGGGGAGGCCAACGGCAAGGTCGTGCTCGACGTCGAGCGCTGACGCCCGGCGGATCGCCGGGCCCGGGCCGGTATCCGGTCGGGGGCCGGGACGTTAGCGTGGGGGCATGAGCGAGCACCCTGCCGACCAGCCCCCCGCCCCCGACGGCCCGGCGGGCCGGGCCCGTCCCGCCTCGCCCCTGGGCCTGTCCCTGCCCGACGGCGCCGGCCGCCGCGTCCTCGTCACGGGGGCCACCGGCTACGTCGGCGGCCGGCTGGTGCCGGAACTGCTGGCCGCCGGCTTCACCGTGCGGGCCACGGCCCGGCACGTGGAGGACCTGTCCTCGCGCGACTGGTACGACGACGTCGAGCGCGCCGAGGCGGACCTGCAGGACCCCGACGAGGTCCGGGCCGCCATGCGGGACGTGCACACCGTCCTGTACCTCGTGCACTCCATGGGCTCGGGGGAGGACTTCGTGGAGCGGGAGCGATCGATCGCCGAGACGGTGGCCGCGGCGGCCGCCGAGGAGGGCGTGGAGCAGGTCGTGTTCCTCGGCGGCCTCCACCCGGACAAGCCCCTCGAGGAGCTCTCCGAGCACATGCGCTCGCGCGAGCAGGTCGCCCGCGTCCTGCTCGCCGGCCCCGTGCCGGCGCTCGTGTTCGAGGCGGGCATCATCATCGGCTCCGGCTCCGTGTCCTTCGAGATGATCCGTCACCTCGCGGAGCGGCTGCCCCTCATGCCGGGACCGAGGTGGCTCGACAACCGGGTCGAGCCCATCGCGATCCGGGACGTCCTGTACTACCTGGCCCACGCGAGCGCGCTGGCCGAGCCGGTCAACCGGGCCTTCGACATCGGCTGCGGCCGGGCCCAGCCGTTCAAGGAGATGCTCAGCGACTACGCCGAGGTGGCAGGGCTCTCCCAGCGCCGGATCATCACCACCCCGCTGCCCGCGCAGCGGCTCTCCGGCTTCTGGATCAGCATGGTCACGCCCATCCCGCGCGGCATCGCCATGCCGCTGGCCGCCTCAATGGCCGAGGACGCGGTGACCGAGGAGCACGACATCACCGCCCTCGTCCCGGACCCGCCGGGCGGGCTGACCTCGTACCGCGAGGCGTGCCGCCGGGCGATCGCCCGGCAGTTCTCCGGGACCCTCGAGTCCACGTGGGACGACGACGTCCTGGCCGCCCGGGACCCGGCGGACCCGCTGCCCTCGGACCCCGAGTGGGCCGGGCACACCGTCTTCACGGACGTCCGCCAGCGCGACGGCGACGCCTCCCCGGAGGCGGTGTGGCGTGCCATCGAGTCGATCGGCGGCACCACCGGCTGGTACTCGACGCCGGCGCTGTGGCGGATCCGCGGCGTCATGGACCAGGCCCTCGGCGGCTACGGCATGGCCCGCGGCCGGCGGGATCCCGGCCGGCTCCGCGTCAACGACCACGTGGACTGGTGGCGCGTGGAGTCGATCGACCCCGGCCGGCTGCTGACCCTGCGCGCGGAGATGCGCACCGGCGGCCGGGCGTGGCTTCAGCTGGGCGTCTCCCCCCGGGAGGGCGGCGGCTCGTGCTACCGCCAGCGGGCGGTGTTCATCCCCCAGGGCATCCTGGGCCGGATGTACTGGCGGGCGATCCTGCCGTTCCACGCGCTCGTGTTCCCCGAGATGGCCCGCAACATCCTGGCCGCCGCCGAGCGGCTCGAGTCCGGCGCCGCGGGCACCGGCGCCTCCCCGGATGCCTCCCCGGCCGGCACGACCGGGGAGGCGTCCCCGGCGGAGGGGGTGGCCCCCGCCGCGGGGGAGGGCGCCGGCCGCTGAGGACGGCCGGGCCGGTCGAGGGGCCGCCGGCCGGGCGGTCGGCCAGGCGGTCGGCTAGGCGGTCGGCTCGGGGCGCGGCGGCGGGGTGCCGGCCCCGGTGAGGCGGCCCGCGGCCGGCCCGGCGGCCGCCAGCCGGTCGAGCTCGGCGGCCGTGGCCTCGTAGGCGAGGTCCGCCCGCTCGACCGTGTGCTCGAGGGACATCAGCGACTTCAGGCCGCGCCGGGCCCGCAGGGGCCCTCCGGTGGGCAGCACGTGCACCGAGACCCCCGGCGGGACGTGCTCCAGGGCGTGCGTGAAGCTGTGCCGGCGGGAGATGTCCACGGAGACCCGCAGGTTGTCCACCATGGACCTCGGCGCGGCCAGCTCCCGGTTCAGCTGGCCGGCCTGGAGCACGTAGATCCGGGTGGCGCCCCGGCGCACCGCCTGGCCCAGCGGCACGGAGGCGACCAGGCCGCCGTCGAGGTAGTGCTCGCCGTCGATCTCCGCCGCGGGCAGCAGCCCGGGCAGGGTGGAGGAGGCGACGACGGCGGGCACGAGCGGGCCGGAGTCGAACGCCTTCTCCGCGGCGCGCTCGATCGAGGTGGCCACCGTCACGAACGGCAGGGCCAGGTCCTCGATGCGGGCGTCGTCCGGGAAGTGCATCGTAATGAGGTCCACGAGCGGACGGTCCGAGAGGGTGTGGGTCCGGCCGCGGACCACGCGGCCGAGCTGGCTGAGCCACGACTGCCCGAAGACCGCGCGGGCCTCGTCCGTCAGCC
The DNA here is from genome assembly GCF_005877055.1 of Citricoccus sp. SGAir0253. Lineage (NCBI taxonomy): Bacteria > Bacillati > Actinomycetota > Actinomycetes > Micrococcales > Micrococcaceae > Citricoccus > Citricoccus sp. SGAir0253. Next base: position 1,139,027 of record NZ_CP039424.1, read on the forward strand.
ACATGCCGAGGATCTCCTCGGCCACGTCCCGGTGGGGGTTGCGGGCCACCACGGCCCCGTTGATGGCGCCCACGGAGGTGCCCACGATCAGGTCCGGCGTGATGCCGCGCTCGTACAGGGCCCGCAACTGTCCCACGTGCACGGCGCCGCGGACCCCGCCGCCGGCGAGGACGAACGCCGTCACCGGTGCTGTGCTCTCCACGCGCCCCATCGTAGTCGGGCCCCGGGAGCCCGCGGCAGTGTTGCGGGCGGCCCCGTGCAGGTCAGCCGTGGGCGAGCCGGGTGCGCAGGATCGGAGATGCGGCCGGACCCGGGGCGCGGCAGGGTGGAGGCATCCCATCGCATGATCCCGACACCACCCCGCGTGCGCAGTACGCGAGACCCCGAGGAGGACCACCATGGGCACGAGCCTGGCCACCTACATCACCCTGCCCGGCACCACCGCCGAGGCCTTCGAGCACTGGCGGGACGTGTTCGGCGGCGAGCTGGACATCACCCGCTACGGGGACATGCCGCCGATGGAGGGGATGCCGTTCACCCCGGATCCCCGGTCGGTGGCCCACGTGACGCTGCGCCTGCCCGGCGGCGAGCTCGCCGGCGGTGACGTCATGGACGGGAAGGACTACCCGGTCCGGGACACCGCCTACTCGCTGCTGTACACCCTGGAGTCGCCGGAGGAGGCCGAGGCGGTCGTCCGGCGCCTCGTGGACGCCGGCGGGACGGAGGCGATGCCCTTCGGGAGGGCACCGTGGGGCGGCTGGTACGGGCAGGTCTTCGACCGGTTCGGCGTGATGTGGGCGCTCAGCGTGGACGGGGACTGACCCCCGCCGGCCCCGTCCGTCCCGGTCGCGCCGGGTCGGACGGCGGGCGGCCCCGGCTCAGGCCGGGTCGCCGCCCGTCCGACCCGGCCCGCGGTCCGTCCGGCCCTCCTCGCGAGGGTCCGCCACGGGGCCGGGACCGGGCCCCGCGGCGCTGCCCGCCCCCCTCGGGGCGTCGTGGTGACCGGCCAGGGCGGCGCGGACGTCGCCCTCCTCGTGCGCACCGTCCCGCGAGGACCGCCCCAGCGGCAGGACCTTCAGCAGGGGATGCACGACCAGCATGACGACCAGGCCCCAGGCCAGGCCGAGGACGGCGGAGCAGGCGGTGTTCACGAGCCAGCCCAGGAGTCCGCCGACGCCCGGCACGGCCGCCGCGGGCTCCTCGAGCAGGTGGACCAGGTCGTAGGGGGCGTGCCAGCCCAGGTCGTAGGCGCCCTGGAGCATGATGTGACCGCCGACCCAGAGCATGGCCACAGTGCCGATGATGGTGATGGCACCGAGCACGGCGGGCATGCCCCTGACGAGCAGGGCGCCGAGCCGCTGGCTGCGGGCGGAGTCCTTCGTGGTGAGGTGCAGGCCGATGTCGTCCATCTTGACGATGAGCCCCACCGCGCCGTAGACGAGCACCGTGATGAGCACGGCCACGACCACGAGGATCAGGGCCCGGACCCACAGGGACTGGTCCGCCACCTCGTTCATGGAGATCACCATGATCTCGCAGGACAGGATGAAGTCGGTCGTGATGGCGCCCTTGATGACCTTGTCCTCGGCGCCCGGGCCCCGCTCGACGGCCGGCGCCTCCTCCTCCGGCTCGTGGTGCCCGCGCACCTTGTGCCAGATCTTCTCGGCGCCCTCGTAGCAGAGGTAGGTGCCGCCGAGCATGAGGATGTACGGGATGAGCCAGGGGACGAAGGCGCTGATGAGCAGCAGGGCCGGCAGGATGACCAGCAGCTTGTTGCGCAGCGAGCCCCAGAAGATCCTCTTGATCATCGGCAGCTCGCGGGAGGGGTCCGCGTCGGAGACGTACTGGGGCGTCACGGCGGCGTCGTCGATGACCACGCCGGCCGCCTTGGCGCCGGCCTTGGTGGCGCCGGCGGCGATGTCGTCCACCGAGGCGGCCGCGATCCGGGCCAGGGCGGCGACGTCGTCCAGCAGGGCGACCAGGCCCCCGCTCACCGGGGGCCCCCGTCCGCCGGGACGGTGCGGGCCGGGGTCAGGGGATGGTGGTGCTCTCGCGGCGTCGGCATGGTCCGAGCATACGACGACGCCGGCCCGGCCGCGGGGACCGGGGCGACGGCCTTGCTAGACTGGGCCCACGGCGCCGTCGAGGCCGTCCCCACCACGGAGGACCGGGAACCCACCCGGGGCCCCGCCGCGGATCGCAGGACGGGACCCCGGCGCCGAGCATCCGACTCCATGGACGCGAAACCGGCCGAGGACTTCCCATGGAACCGACCACGGAGGACCCCGCCATGCACCCCGACGCGCGCCCCGAGACCGGCGCCCCCACCGGCTCCGCCCTGCCCGCTGCCCCCGTGGCCCCGGGCGGCCGACCCGCCCCCGACGACGGCCCCGCCGCCGTGTCCCCGGACGTCCCGGTGGCCCCCGGCGGCCGGCCGGCGCTCGTGGGCCGGCGCGTCTTCCCCTCGCCGGTGCACCGCCGCGTGGTCTACGCCGTCGTCTTCGAGGCCCTGGCCATCGGCTTCACGACCGTGATCCTGGCGGCCCTGGGCAACCCGGCGGGGTCCAGCGCCGTCGTCGGGGTGGTCTCCTCGGTGGTGGCCCTGCTGTGGAACATGCTGTTCAACACCCTGTTCGAGTGGTGGGAGCGCCGCTCCGGGCACACCGGACGGCCGCTGTGGATGCGGCTGCTGCACACCGTGCTGTTCGAGGCCGGCCTCGTGGTGGTCCTGGTCCCCGCGGTGGCGCTGATCCTGCAGGTCACCCTGTGGGAGGCCTTCCTGTACGAGGCCGCCCTGATCGTCTTCTTCCTGCTCTACAACGCCGTCTACGCCTGGGTCTTCGACCGCGTGTTCGGCCTGCCCGACTCCGCGCGGTAGCCGGCGGGTCCGGCGCCTCAGGGGGTGGGGCGCGGCGCGGGCACCGGCAGCCCCAGGAAGTCCCGGATGGCGGGCAGCTCGCGGCGCGCCTGGTCCAGCCCCGCCTCGTGCGCGGCCCGGAGCCGGGCCACGTTGCGCTCGCCGTTGGAGACCGGCATGCGCTCCGGGACGAACAGGTACGCCCGGCCCTGCCGCTCCAGCTCGAACAGCCGCTCGCGCGTCTCGTTGTAGCGGCGCCACCGGGTCACGAGGGCCTCGGCGATCGCCGGGTGGCGCCGGAAGTAGCGCTGGTAGAACCCCGGGAAGCGCTGGGGTGCCTTCACGTAGCCGCGATCCCGGGTGAGCACGGCGAGGAAGCGGTCGTGGCCGGCGTCCTCGGCCACGGACAGCGGGATGCCGCCGTCCGGCCCGAGGGCCCCGTCCACGTAGGTGCGGCCGTCCAGGCGCACGGGGGGCATGAGCACCGGCATGGTGGACGAGGCGCGCACGCGCACCATGAGGTCGTGGATCTCCGGGGTGTCCTCCTTGCCCCACCACACCGCCTCGCCCGACTCGGCGTCGAAGGCCCCGATGCGGACGGTGGCCGGGTTGGCGCGGTAGGCGTCCCAGTCGTAGGGCAGGGCCTGGTCCGGCAGTCCCGTCTCCTCGTAGATGTACCTGGCGTTGAACAGGCCGTCCCCGCGCAGGAAGGTCCGCCAGTCGCCGAACCGCGGGTCCGCGGCGAAGTCCACGAAGGAGTGCCGGGCGCGCCAGGCGTCCCGGGCCAGGTAGTTGGCCGTGTTGGAGGAGCCGGCCGAGATGCCGGCCACGAAGTCCACGTGGATCCCGGCCTCCAGGAGGGCCACGACCATCGCCGAGGTGTACGAGGCCCGCATGCCCCCGCCCTCGAAGAGCAGGGCCGTCGAGGTCACGTTGCTGCGCAGGTCCACCCGGACAGCCTAGGCCCTCGCCGCCCCGCGTGCCGGGGCGATGGGATAGTTTGGAGCGCATGGCAACCACCGCATTCAAGTCCCATCCCGTCAGCACCGTGGGCGAGCTCCCCGCCGTCGGCTCCGCCGCCCCGGCCTTCGAGCTCACCGGCGCCGACCTGTCCCCGGTCACCCTGGACGCGCTCGCGGGCCGTACCGTGATCCTCAACGTCTTCCCCTCCCTGGACACCGGCGTCTGCGCCGCGTCCGTGCGCCGCTTCAACGAGCTGGCCGCCGGCCTGGAGGACACCACCGTGGTCGCCGTGTCCGCCGACCTGCCGTTCGCCGCCGGCCGGTTCTGCGCCGCCGAGGGGATCGACAACGTCGTCACCGGCTCCGTCTTCCGCTCGTCCTTCGGCCACGACTACGGGGTGACCCAGGCGGACGGCCCCATGGCCGGGCTGCTGGCGCGCGCCGTCGTCGTGATCGATCCCCGCGGCACCGTCGTCCACACCGAGGTGGTCCCGGAGATCACCACCGAGCCGGACTACGACGCCGCGCTCGCCGCGGCCCGCGCCTGACCGGCGGCACGGTGAACGGGTCCCGAGATCCCCGGGACCCCGGGCGCGAGGCGGCCGGGGTCCCGCCCTACCCGGTCCGGCCGCCCGCCGTCGGTCCCGACGGCGGCGCGCCCGGCCCCGGGCCGGCGGACTCCGGACCCCCCGGGGCGCCCGACCCGCACGCCCCATGGCCCCACGGCTCCCGCCCGCGGGGCCCCTGGCCCCCGGCTCCCGGTCCCCACGGTCCGGGTCCCCAGGGCCCGGGCCACCGGGGTTCCTGGCCCGCCGAGCCCTGGCCCCCCGCCCCGTGGGCGGGCGGCCCGGGCCGCATCCCGGACGGCTGGCCGCCCCGCCGGCGGCACCGTGGGGCGGTGCAGCGGATGATCGCGGTGGTGGGCGTCCTGGCCGGCGTGGTGCTCGCCACCGGCGTCGGGATGCTCACGTTCCAGGAGATCCGGGACATCGTCGCGGCCCAGGAGGAGGCGCCACCGCTGCCGTCCACGGACGGCGTCCCGCTGGACGAGTCGCTGCGGCGCGCCCACGGGGGCATCCGCGTGGACTGGGCCGCCGGGCCCGCCCCCGACGAGTCCGGCCTGGACCGCGGCCGCGAGGTGACGGACGCGCCCGGCGTGCTGATGGTCGAGACGCTGCTCATGGACGGCCGCGGCACGGGCACCGGGATCGTGCTCTCGGCGGACGGGCTGGCGATCACCAACTACCACGTGGTGGAGGACTCCTCCGAGGTCACGGTGACCATCGCGGACACGGGGGAGTCCCACACCGCCACCGTCCTCGGCCGCGACGCCCGGCACGACGTGGCCGTGCTGCGGATCGACGACGCCCGGGACCTGGAGACCGTCTCGATCGACACGTCCGTGCCCGCCCTGGGCGAGCCGTCCGCGGCGGTCGGCAACGGCCGGGGCCAGGGCTACCTCACGGCGGTGACCGGCGAGGTCACCGCCCTGGGAGAGTCCATCGTCGCCTCCTCCGGCGTCCCGGACGACTACGCGCGGCTGACCGGGCTCATCGAGACGAGCGCCGACGTGGTGCCCGGCTACTCCGGCGGCCCCCTCGTGGACGAGGACGGCCAGGTGGTGGGCATCACCACCGCGGCCTCCCAGGGCGAGGACACCGAGTCGGTGGACGGCTACGCGATCCCGGTGGCCACCGCCCTGGACGTCGTCGCCCAGGTGCTCTCCGGGGAGGAGACGGACACCGTGAGCATCGGGGTGGACGGGGCGCTGGGGGTCGTCGTCGCCACCGAGGAGGGCGCCGCCGTCGTGAAGGAGGTGTCCCCGGACTCCTCCGCCGAGCGCCTCGGCCTGCGCGCCGGGGACACCGTGCGCGCGATCGACGGCCGGGCGGTCTCCTCGGCCGCCGAGCTCTCCGACCTCGTCAACGACCGCAACGTGGGGGACGTGGTCTCCGTGGACTGGACCACCGAGGACGGCCGGGAGCGCTCCGGCGAGGTCGCGCTCCAGGAGGCCGTGGTCAACTGAGGCCGTGGTCACCTGGGGCCGTGGTCACCTGGGGCCGTGGTCACCTGGGGCCGTGGTCACCTGGGGCCGGGGCGGTCGGCGCGGCCCGCCCCGGGCCTCCGGCCGAGAGCTCGTCGTCCACGACGACGCGGCCGGACACCCGCAGTCCGGCGGCGGTCATCACCACGGCCGAGCACGCCAGCAGCACGAGGACGGGCGTCCAGTCGTCCAGCGCCGCGTACAGCAGCCCGACGGCCAGCGGGCCGAGGGCGGCCAGGACGTAGCCGAACGGCTGGACGAACCCGGACAGCCGCGCCGTGACGTGCGGGTCCCGGCTGCGGGCCGGGATGAGCGAGATGGCGGTGGGGAAGGCGAAGCCGCCCACGCCGAGCAGGACCGACCACAGCCACGCCCCGCCCACGGGGGCCAGCAGCAGGCCCGTGTAGCCGGCCGCGGTGAGCACGCCGAAGGCCACCATCCAGGGCGCCAGCGTCCGCGAGCGGTCGATCACCGTGGGCATCACGAGCCCGCCGAGCACGCCCATGGCCGCGATCACCGCCGTCAGCGTGCCGGCCAGGGCGGCGTCGAGCCCGGCATCCCGGTAGACCTGGGGCATCCAGCCGAACTGCACGTAGGCGTTCATGGCCTGCACCCCGAACAGCACCATCAGGGCCACGGCGGAGGGCGAGGACACCAGGCTGCGGTCCGGGTGCTCGCGCGCCGGCGCCGCGGGGAAGTCGTGGCCGGTGCGGGCGGCGATGACCAGCCACAGCACGAGGGGGACGACGGCCAGCACGCCCCAGGCCCCGAGGGAGTGGCGCCAGCCCTCGCCCGGCAGGCCGAGCACGTGCGCGGCCCCGGCCAGCGGAGCCGCCAGGCCGGCGCCGGCCGAGCCGCCCACGGTGAGGAACATGCCGTACAGCGTCATCAGGGCCACCGTGTGCCGGCCGCCGTGGCGCTTGACCCAGGCCGGGACCAGCACGTTGCCCACGGCCATCCCGGCCAGGGCCACCGCGGTCAGCGGCACGAACACCCAGACCGATCCGGACACCGGGCGCAGCAGCAGTCCGGCGACCACGAGCGCGAGGCCCAGCGCGATGCTCAGCGACAGGCCGGCGAACCGGCCCACCCGGACGGCGACCAGTCCCACGACGCCGAACAGCAGTCCCGGCAGCGCGGTGAGCACCCCGGCCGTGCCGCCGCCGATCCCGAGCGCGGCGGAGACCTCGGCCAGCACGGGCCCCAGGGACGTCGCCCCGGGCCGCAGGTTGCCCGCGACGAACAGCACCCCGAGGACCGCCAGGGCCACGCCCACCGTGCCGGGCCGGACCCGGGGGACCCGGGCGCCGGGGGCGGTGGGGACGGGCGCCGGCGGCGCGGCGGCCTCCGGGCCGGGGGTCGACGGGACCGGGGCCTCCGCGGCCGCCGAGGGGCCCGGGGCGCGCGCGCCGTCGTCGGGATCACGGGTCATGACCCAGTTCTACACCGTCGCGTGGACCACCCGCCCGGCCCTCACCGGCAGCCCGGCCTGCTGGCCCCGGCCCGCCGACCCTGGCCCGCCGCCGCCGCGGAAGGGACACGGGGAGCGGGGACCGCTCAGGCCGAGGCGAAGAGGAGCAGGGACACGGCCATGACGGCCATGCCCGCCACGAGGCCGTACATGGCCAGGTGGTGCCGACCGTACTCGCGGGCGGTGGGCAACAGCTCGTCGAGGGAGATGAACACCATGATCCCGGCCACGGCGGCGAAGGTGACTCCCAGCGTGAAGTCGTTCATGAACGGCATCAGCAGGGCGAAGCCGATGAGCGCCCCGGCCGGCTCCGACAGCCCCGAGACGAACGACCAGCGCACCGCCTTGCGCCGGGAGCCGGTCGCCTCCCGGATCGGCACGGCCACCGCGACGCCCTCGGGGATGTTGTGCAGGGCGATCGCCAGCGCGACCGGAAGGGCCACCTGCAGGTCGGTGAGCCCGGCCACGAAGGTCGCGAAGCCCTCGGGGAAGTTGTGGATGCCGATGGCCAGGGCCGTCACGGTCCCGGTCTTGAGCATCTTGCGCCGACGCATCTCCATCCCGGCGTCCGGGTGCAGCACGGCGCCGGGCTCGTGGGGGTTGATGGGCTCGGGGACGAGGCGGTCGATCAGGCCGATCACCAGAATCCCCGCGAAGAACGCCGCCCCCGCCGCCCAGGCCCCCGGGACCTCACCGGCGGCGCCCGTGAGCGCCGCGAGGGCCTTCGGCATGATCTCCATGAAGGAGACGTAGAGCATGACGCCGGCCGAGAACCCGAGGGAGACGGAGAGGAACGGCCCGCTCGCGCGGCGCGGGACCACGGAGGCCAGCCCGCCGATCCCCGTGCACAGGCCGGCGAGCGCCGTCAGTCCCAGCGCCAGCCAGAAGTTCTCCACGGCAGCCGCCCTTCGTGTCGTGGTCGTCGAGCCAGGTCCGGCTCCCGGAGCCGGTCGTTCCCCCGAGTGTAGGGACGCCGGGACGGGCGTCAGTACGCTGGTGCCATGATGACGCCGTCCGGGCCCCGTGGCGGGCCTGCGGGCGGGTCCCCGGACGGGAACCCCGGCGGCGGCTGGAGACGGGTCCTGGAGCTGGCCGGCTCGCGGGGGGCGAGCGTGCAGGTGGCCGTGCTGCACGGCGGGATCCCCGTGCTGGACGGGACGGTCCGGTGCCGGCCGGACGCCCTGGGCTGGCTGTTCTCCGCGTCCAAGCCCTTCACCGCACTGCTCGTCCACCGCCTCGCCCGCCGGGGGGTCCTGGGCCTCGACGACCGGGTGGCCGACCTCTGGCCGGCCTTCGGCACCGGCGGCGGTGGCTCCAAGGCGCGCACCACGGTCCGCGACGTGCTGACCCACCGCACCGCGGTCCCCACGGCCGGGCCCTATCCCGCGGCGGTGCTGGCGATGCACCGGCTCGAGGAGTCCGTCGAGCGGGTGGCCGCGGGGCGGCGCCGGGCGCGCCGGTACGGGCGCGCCTCGGCCTACCAGCCGCTGGACTTCGGCTTCATCCTGGCGGAGGTCGCGCGGCGGGCCACGGGCCGGCAGTGGACCGAGCTGCTGCGCGAACTCGTGCTGGCCCCGGCGGGGCTGGCGGACGTCCACCCGGGGGTGCCGGACGCCGAGCTGCGCCGCGCGCTGCCGATCGACGCCTCGGCGGCCGCGCTGCCGGGCGGGCCCATCGTGGCCGCCGTGCTCAACCGCCGCGCCGTGCGCCAGGCGGTGATCCCGGCGGCCGGGATCTCGACGACGGCCCGCCAGCTCGCCCTGTTCTACCACCACCTGCTCACCGCCCCCGAGCGCCCGGCGCTGTGCGCCCCCAGCTCGGACGGCGCCCGGGACGCGTGGACGCGGCTGCCCACCCGGTGGGGGACCGGGGTGCAGCTCGGGGGCACGGGGCGCTGGTGCCCCCTGGGGGAGTCGAGCACCGTCCGCTCCTTCGGCCACAACGGCTCGGACGTGTGCCTCGGCTGGGCGGACCCGGACCTGGACCTGGCCGTGGGGATCGTGACGGACCGCGCGAGCGGGCACCCGGCGGACAAGCGGCTGCTCGTGCGGGTCTCGGACGCCATCCGGACGTGTGCCGTGGACCACGTTCCCCGTTGCTAGGCTGGCGGCCATGTCCCTCGCCCTGGCGCTCGCGGTGCTCGCCGTCGGGCTCGTGGCCACGCCGCCGGCCTGCCGCCGGTGGGGTCGCGGCGCGGGGTGGCCGCTCGCCGCCGTCTACGTGGCGGCCGCCCTGGCCTACCTTCCGGCGCTCGCCGCGGGCACGGGCGGGGCGTCGCCCGACCCCGGCTCCCCGGCGGCGTGGTCCGTCCAGTGGGTGCCGGTGCCCGGACTGGACGGCGGCATCGACCTCGCCTTCGCCGCCGACCCGCTGGGCAGCCTGTTCACGCTCATCGCCCTGCTCATCGGCGCCGTCGTGCTCGCCTACTCCACCCGGTACCTGGAGCGGGACCAGCACCCGAGCCACTACCTGGGCTTCTACCTCGGCATGGCGATGTTCACCCTCTCCATGGTCGGGCTCGTCACGGCCGACGACCTGGCGGTGCTGTTCCTGTGCTGGGAACTCACCTCGCTCGCGTCCTTCCTGCTCATCGCCCGCTCCGGCCCGTCCGCGGCCGCCCCGTCCATGCGCACCCTGCTGGTGACCTTCCTCGGCGGCCTCGCCCTGCTCGTCGCGGTGGTCCTGGCGGCCGTGCGCGCCGGCACCACGGACCTCGGCGAGGTGCTGGCCTCACCGGTCTGGCGCGAGGACCCGGCGCTTACCACGACGGTGGGCGTGCTCGTCGCGCTGGCGGCGATGACGAAGTCCGCGCAGTTCCCCTTCCACTCCTGGCTGCCGGACGCCATGGCCGCGGCCACCCCGGTCTCGGCCTACCTGCACGCCGCCGCCGTGGTGAAGGCCGGCATCTTCCTGCTGCTGCGCTTCTCCCCGCTGTTCCACCAGGACCTGGCCTGGTCGGTCCTGCTCGTCACCGCCGGTCTCGTCACGAGCGTCATCGGCGGCTGGCGCGCCCTGCAGCAGCACGACCTCAAGCGGCTCATGGCCTACTCCACGGTCAGCCAGCTCGGGCTGGTCGTCGCGGCCATCGGCACGGGCTCGGCGGCCGGGCTGGCCGCGGCCGTGCTCCACACCATCGTCCACGCGCTGTTCAAGTCCGGCCTGTTCATGGTCGTCGGCGTCGTGGACCACGCCGCGGGGACCCGGGACCTGCACCGGCTGCCGGTGCTGTACCGCGCCCTGCCCGTGACGTTCGCCGTGACGGTGCTCGGCGCCGGCGCCATGGCCGGCATCCCCCCGCTGCTGGGGTTCGTCTCGAAGGAGTCCGTCCTCACCGCCCTCGCCGAGTGGGCCGTGCACTGGCCCGGGGACGACGGCGGCGCGGGCGTCCCGGCCACGGCCGGCAGCCTGCCCGGCTGGGCCGGGCCCGTGGCGCTGGCGGTCGCGGCCGTGGGCTCCGTGCTGACCTTCGCCTACTGCGCCAAGCTCGTGGTGGGCGGCTTCCTCGACCCCGGGCGCCACCGCGGGCGGGACGAGCCCGCGGACCGGGACGTCCACGGCCCCGGGGCGGTGCTCGTGACCTCGGCGGCCCTGCCGATCCTCGCCTCGGTCGCCGCCCTGGCCGTGCTGCCGCTGCTGGACGGCGCGGTCGGCGCGGTGGCCACCACGGCCCTGTCCGGCGGCGTTGCCCGGCCGCACTTCGTCCTGTGGCACGGGATCACGCCCGAACTGCTGACCACCCTGGCGGTGTTCGCGCTCGGGCTGGTGACCGTCGCGGTCCGCCACCGCCTGTGGCCCGCCCTCGAGCGGGCGCTGCTGCCCGTCGGCGGGTCCTCGCTGCTCGAGGCGGGCACCCGCGCCCTCGCCCTCGCCGGCGTGCTCACGGCCCGGCTCACCGCGCGGGACGCCGCGGCCTCCCACGCCGGGGCCATGATGGCCGCCCTGGCCGTCGTCGTGGTCCCCGGCGTGCTGCTGCTGCACGCCGGCGGGGCCCTCCCGCCGCTGCAGCCGGGACTGGACCGGCCCGTGGACGTGGTCCTGCTCGTGCTGGTCGTCGTCGCCGTGCTCGGCGTGGCCCTGTCCCGGTCCCGGCTGGGCGCCACCGTGGCGCTGTCCGCCGTCGGGATCCTGGTGACCGTCCAGATCGTCTCCCTGGGCGCCCCGGACGTGGCACTGACCCAGCTGCTCGTGGAGTCGCTGACGATCATCGTCATCATGCTCGTGCTGCAGCGGCTGCCGCGCGCCTTCGGCCGCGTGCGGGCCCGGCGCGCGCTCCCGGCGGCGGTCGTCGCCCTGTCCGCGGGGCTCGCCACCGGGCTGGCCACGTGGGGACTGACGAGCCGGCGGGAGAAGTCGGCGGTCGGCACCTACCTGCTCGAGAACGGCCAGGAGATCACCGGCGGCTTCAACATCGTGAACGTCATCCTCGTGGAGTTCCGCGCCCTGGACACCCTCGGCGAGCTGTCCGTGCTGGGCATGACCGGCGTGGCGATCGCGGCGGTCCTGTCCACCGTGCGCAACCGCTTCATGGACCCCGCGTCCGTCCCCGCGGTGGCGGCAGGGGACGAGGACGGCTCGGACGGGCCGGGCCCGGCCCTGGGCAGCGCGGCCGCGCGCCGGGCCGTGCTCGGCTCCTGGGGCAACACGAGCCAGCTGCAGCTGATGCTGCGGTTCCTGCTCCCGGTCCTGGCCGTGGTCTCCGCGGTGCTGTTCCTGCGCGGGCACAACGCCCCGGGCGGCGGCTTCATCGCCGCCCTCGTGGGCTCCGCCATCGTGGGGCTGCTGTACCTGTCCACCTCCCGCGACCGGCAGATCGGCCCGCCGCGCGCCCCGCTGTACCTCATCGGCGGAGGGGTGGTCGTGGCCGTGGGCACGGGGCTGTGGAACATGGCGTTCACCGGCACCTACATGGAGCCGCAGCACGGGTACCTGCTGGGCCAGAAGGTGACCACGTCCATGGTGTTCGACGCCGGGGTCTACCTGGCCGTGATCGGCCTGATCATGCTCGCGTTCAACGTGCTCGGGACCGCCCGCGCCGTCCAGGAGTCCCCCGGCGGGGAGGGCACGCGCGAGCGCGTGGACGAGGCGGTGCTCGGCGAGCTCTCCGGGCCCTGGGAGCCGTCCGCGGACCGACCCACGGACCGACCCACGGACCGACCCACGGACCGACCCACGGACAACCCCGTCGACGCCATGCTGGCCGCCGGCGGCCGCCCGCCCCGCGGGCAGCGTCCGGTGCGCCCCGGCAGCCGCCACATCGCCGACGGGTCCCGGCCCGGGGAATGGGGGCGCTGACGTGTTCGTCCTGGCCGTGACCGTCGGAGTGCTCACCGCCGCGGGGGTGTGGCTGTTGCTGCAGCGCTCCATGGTGCGCTCCATCTTCGGGCTCACCCTCGTCTCCCACGCCGCGAACCTGCTGCTGCTCGCCACCGGGGTCCCGGGCTGGCGCGCGGAGCCGCTCATGGACGTGTCCACCGCGGCCGAGGCGGCGGACCCGCTGCCCCAGGCCTTCGTGCTCACGGCCATCGTCATCTCCATGGCCACGGGCATCCTCATGCTGGCCCTGGCCGTGGTCGGCCGGGACGACGACCAGGAGCGCCCGCCGGACACGGGGGAGGAGCACGCATGACCGCCCTGGAGCCCGCGTCCTGGCTGCCGATGTTCGTGGCCGTCCCGCTGCTGCTGGCCGGGGTGTCCGTGGTCCTGCGGCGCCGCTCCGTGGACCGGGTCCTCATGGTGGCCGTCCCCGTCCTGGCCCTGGCCGGCGCGGTCGCACTGCTCGCCCACCACCGCCGGGTCCCGGTCCTCGCGGACGCGATCGGCGACTACGAGGGCGGCATCGCGATCCCCTTCGTCTCGGACACCCTGACGGCCCTCATGCTCGCCACCACGGCCCTCGCGACGGCGGCCGCCTGCTGGTTCCTCACCGCCACGGGCGAGGACCGGCTGCGCTTCGTGCCCGCCCTCGCGCTCATGCTGATGGCCGGGGTCAACGGCGCCCTGCTGACGGGGGACCTGTTCAATCTCTTCGTGTTCGTGGAGGTGATGCTGCTGCCGTCCTACGCCCTGCTCGCCGTCACCGGCACGTGGCGGCGCCTCGGGGTCGGCCGGATGTTCGTCATCGTCAGCCTCGTCACCAGCGCGATCCTGCTCATGGGCGTCGGGCTGGTCTACGGCGCGGCCGGGACCGTCAACCTGGCCGTGCTGGCCGGCCGGGCCGGCGAGGACCCGCAGGTGGCCCTGGCCGTCTCCGTGGTGCTGCTCGCCCTGGGCATCAAGGCCGGCGTCGTGCCCGTGCACGGGTGGATGCCGCGCGCCTACGCCGGGACCTCGGCGGGCGTGATGGCCCTGTTCTCCGGGCTGCACACCAAGGTCTCGCTGTACGCCCTGTTCCGGGTCTACTTCACCGTCTTCGCCCCGGGCGCGACGCCGGCCGGCGGCGGGTCCGGTCCGGCGTCCGGGTCCGCGGTGACCGGTCCCGGGACGGCGGCCACCGTGGCCGGGGTGATCGCCGTCGTCGTGCTCGCCACCATGGTGGTCGGCGCCCTCGGCTCCCTCGGGGAGCGCCGGCTGCGCGGGGTGCTCGCCTTCCAGATGGTCGCCGGCGTGGGGCACATCCTCATCGGCGCCGCCGTCGCCTCCCCGGCCGCCGTGGCGGCGGCCCTGTTCTACCTCGTCCACCACGTCGTCACCATGGCGTCCCTGCTGACCACGGCCGGCGCCGTGGAGCACACCTACGGCACCGGCGTGCTCGGGCGGATCTCCGGGCTGCTGCACCGGGACCGGCTGGCCGCCGTGCTCGTGGCGCTCGGGCTGTTGTCCCTCGCCGGCTTCCCGCCCACCTCCGGCCTGTGGGGCAAGCTCGGGCTCGGCCTGGCGGTGGCCGGGGCGGACGGCGCGGTGCCCGGCGGCGGCCGGCTGGTGCCCCTGTTCCTGGCCGGCATCGTGGTGTCCTCGGTCATCACCCTGGTCGCGCTGCAGCGGCTGTGGGGGTCCAGCTTCGCCGGGCCGCCGCTCGCCGTCCACCGCCCCGTCCGGGCCGACGGGACCCGCGGGCCGGAGCAGCCCGTCGGCGAGGCGCCGCGCATCCGCGGGGCCCTGCTGGCCCCCGGGGCCGCCATGATGGCGGTGTCCGTGGCCCTGTTCGTGTTCGCCGGGGTGCTCATGCCGGTCGTGGAGACGGCCGCCGCGGGCCTGTTCGACACCCGGCCCTACGTGGAGGCGGTGCTGCCGTGACGGACACCCGAGAGACCCGCTGGCGCTTCAGCGCCTGGCAGATGCTGCGCTACGTGGCCTGGCTGGTGGGCCAGGTGCTCGCCGGCTCGCTCGCCGTCGCGCGGCGCGCCCTGGCCCCGGGGCCGTTCGCCGAGCCGTCCATCGTGGCCTTCCCGCTGCGCTGCGCGACCGACCTCGAGGTGACCTGGATGGCCTCGTCCATCACCATCACCCCGGGCACCCTCGTGGTGGGCACCGCGCACGGCACCGACACCGAGCCCGTCACCGTGTTCGTCCACTCCGTCTTCGAGGCGGACCGCGCCTCCGTGCACGCCGGGCTGCGCGAGATGGAGGACCGGCTGCTGCGGATGACGCGCGGGCCCCGCTGGGAGGAGGCGGCATGAGCCTGGCCACGCCCTACGACGTCGTGCTGTCCGTGGCCCTCGGCGTCCTGGCCCTCGCGATCCTGCTCGGCCTGTACCGGATCTTCACCGCGCGGTCCGCGGCGGAACGCGCCGTGGTGGGCGACCTCGTGTACTTCGCCGGCATCGGCATCCTCATGATCGTGGGCATCCAGGCGGGCTCCGCGGTCGTCCAGGACGCCGCCATGCTCGCCGGGTTCGTCGGCATCCTGGCCACGATCGCGCTGGCCCGCATCCTCACGAGGGGGGAACGCTGATGGAACCGTACGAGCTGGCTGCCGCGGTCCTGGTCCTGTGCGGGGTGGTGCTGGTGCTGCTCTCGTCCGTGGCCATGGTGCGCTCGCGGGACGCCCTGCAGATGATGAACGTGTTCTCCCCGGCCACCGGGATGGGCCTGCCCCTCGTCACGATCGGCGTCCTGGTACACCTGACCGGGCGCGACGGCTTCGCGTGGTGGACGCTGCTCGTCGGCCTCGTCACCGTGGCCTCGCTCGTGGTGGTCTCCTCGCTGGCGTCCAACACGCTGGCCCGCGCCGTCTACCAGTCCGGGGCGCCGATCGACCCGCGGACCCATCCCCAGGAGCTCGCCGATCCGATAGGTTCGGCACCACGGGACCGCTGACGGGCCCGGCCGCGCCCCCTGGTCCGCGGCCGGCCCGCCCCGGTCCGGAAGGATGCCCACGGGAGCGCCGACGGACGGGAGCAGACATGACCACGCAGCACGAGGCCGGAGCCGGGGACACCCCGCCGCCCGGCGCCGGGGGCGCGGAGGGGCGGCGCGCCGTCGTCGTGGGCTCCGGGCCCAACGGGCTCACCGCCGCCGCGTTCCTCGCGCGGGCCGGCTGGTCGGTCGACGTCTACGAGCGCAACGCCGCGCCCGGCGGCGCCGCCGCCTCCGCCCCGGTGCTCGGCCCGGGCACGATCGTGGACCTCGGGGCGGCGGGGCACCCCTTCGGCATCGCCAGCCCCGCGTTCCGGGAACTGGACCTCGCCGCCCACGGCCTGGAGTGGGCGCACCCCGAGGTCCCCATGGCGCACCCGCTCGAGGGGCGCCCGGCCGCGGTCCTGCACCGGTCCCTCGAGGCCACGGCCGCGGACCTCGGCCGTGACGGCGGGGCGTGGACCCGCCTGCACGCGCCGATCGTGGACCGCGTGGACGAGCACCTGGAGAACATCCTCGGGCCCTCCCTGCTGCGGCTCCCGCGGCACCCGCTGGCCCTGGCCCGCTTCGGGGTGCGGGCCGCGTGGCCCGCCGGCGCCCTCGGCCGGGCCCTGTTCCGGGACGAGGCGGCACGGTCCCTGTTCGCCAGCTCCTCGATCCACGCCATCCTGCCGCCCTCGCACCTGCTCACCTCCGCGTTCGGGCTCGTCTTCGGCGCCCTCGGCATGACCCGCGGGTGGCCCGTGGCCCGAGGCGGCACCGGGGCGATCACCGCCGCCCTGGTCTCCGTGCTCGAGGCGCACGGCGGACGGGTCCACGTGGGCCACGAGGTGCGTGACCTGCGCGAGGTGGGCGTGGCCGAGGCCGTGGTCCTGGACCTCACCCCGCGCCAGGTGCTCGCGCTGCAGGGTACCGGGCTGGGCGGCCGCTACGCCGCCCAGCTGCGGCGCTGGCGGTACGGCACGGGGGTGTCCAAGGTCGACTACCTGCTGGACGGACCCATCCCCTGGACGGACGCCCGGGTGGCCGGGGCCGGCACCGTGCACGTCACCGGGACGCTCGCGGAGCTGGAGCACGCCGAGCGGGAGGCCGCGGCCGGGCGGATGCCGGACCGCCCGTTCGTCATGGTGTGCCAGCAGCAGGCCGCGGATCCCTCCCGCGCCACTGGTCCGGCGGAGGGCCGGACGGTCGTGTGGGCCTACGCCCACGTACCGGGCGGCTACGACGCCCCGGTCGAGCACCTCGTCGCCGACCAGGTGGAGCGCTTCGCGCCCGGCTTCCGGGACCGGATCGTGGACCGCGTGGCCACCACGCCCTCGGCGCTGGAGGCGTGGGACCCCAACCTCGTGGGCGGGGACGTGGCCGGGGGGTCCATGGGCGGGCTGCAGCAGGTGCTGCGGCCCGCGGCCGTGGCGAGCCCCCACCGCACCGGCACGCCCGGGCTGTACCTGGCCTCCTCCTCCACGCCGCCCGGCGGCGGGGTGCACGGCATGGCGGGGCTGCACGCGGCCCGGGCCGTGCTGGCCGACGCCGCCCGGCGCGACGCGCGGCGCCGGCGGGGCTGACCCCGACCCCCTCCCAGGGGCCCGTCGACCCCGGAATTCCACGATGGTGACGGAGGACACGCCCTTCTGGGAGGCCGGAAACACCCTGGACACCCGACTGTCGCGGCCCGGAAACACGGGCATCCCCGCAAGCCAGCGCTAAGTTACGGATGGGTAACGATTGGCCCGCGGCCACTTGTTCAATGGTGCCTTCGGATAGTCCGGCGCTATCCTCGACCACACCTTGTGGTGCTGCTCACACCCGCGGGAGCGCCGTGAATGCGGTTTCCCCGGGCGGCCCGGCCCCGCCCGTCCCCACGACGGGCCCGGACCGTGGGCGGTCCACGCCTCGCACCCGTTGAAATGGAGACGCTTTGATGAGGTACACAAAGCTTTCTGCCGCTGCCGCCCTCCTGGCCGGTTCGGCGCTCGTCCTGTCCGCCTGCGCGCCCGGGGGACCGGCGCAGGACGACGGCGGCTCGTCCCCGGCAGGGTCGGGTTCCGCCAGTGGCGGCGAGATGGTCACCGGCGAGTCCGGCGAGAAGCTGAGCGTCGAGCCGGCCGACACCGGCCTCGCCGACCTGGGCGACGTCCAGACCGAGGACGGCTCGGTCTCCTACTCGGTGGGCGAGGACGAGTTCCTGTCCTACAACAGCCTCACGCCGGAGACCTACTCCACCTACAACTCCGCCGTGACCGAGCGCCTGATGCAGGGCTTCACCTACTTCGGCACGGACGGGAAGATCTACCCCAACAAGGAGCTCGGCTCCTATGAGAAGGTCTCGGACGACCCGCTGACGGTGAAGTACACCATCAACGAGGAGGCCACCTGGTCCGACGGGACCCCAGTCACCGCCGCGGACTTCATCTTCCAGTGGGGATGGTCCAACCCGCGCATCGTCGGAGAGGACGGCGAGACCCCGCTGTTCAACTCGATCTCCCAGACGTTGGGCGAGTACGTCACCGAGGCGCCCGAGGCCGAGGCGGGGGACAAGGAGTTCACGCTCGTCTACGACCGCCCGTACGCGGACTGGGAGATCCTGCTCTACCCGCCGTTGCCCGCGCACGTGGTCGCCGAGCAGTCGGACATGTCCGTCGAGGAGCTCGTCGACGCGGTGAAGAAGGAGGACTCCGCGGCGCTCAAGGATGCCGCCGAGTTCTTCAACACCGGCTGGAACGCCTCGCCGGGTGAGGTCCCGGACGAGTCCATCGCCCCCTCCATGAGCCAGTACAAGCTCAAGAGCTGGGAACCGGGCCAGTCCATCACGCTCGAGGCCAACGACCAGTACTGGGGCACGCCCGCGGCCACCCGGGAACTGGTCATCCGGTTCGCCGCGGCGGACACCCACGTGCAGGCGCTGCAGAACGGTGACCTGGACGTCATCGAGCCCCAGGCGACGGTGGACACGCTCGAACAGCTCGAGGGGCTCGGCGACCAGGTCGTCATCCAGAAGGGCGCTGAGCTGACCTGGGAGCACCTGGACTTCAACTTCCGTGACTCCTCGATCTTCGCGGACAGCAAGGAGCTCCGGGAGGCCTTCGCCCTGTGCGTGCCGCGGCAGGAGATCGTGGACAACCTCATCAAGCCCCTGGACCCCGAGGCCCAGGTGATGAACGCCCGCGAGGTCTTCCCGTTCCAGGAGAACTACCAGGAGGTCGTGGACTCGGCCTATGACGGCCGCTACGACGAGGTGGACCTCGAGAAGGCGAAGCAGCTCGTCGAGGAGTCCGGCAAGGACAACCTGACGGTGCGCATCGGCTACTCGGCCCCCAACCCGCGCCGCACGGACACCGTCGCCATGATCAAGTCGTCCTGTGACCAGGCCGGCTTCACCGTCGAGGACGTGGGCTCCGCGGACTTCTTCGACAAGGCGCTGCCCAACGGTGACTACGAGGTGGCATTGTTCGCCTGGGCCGGCTCGGGCCAGATCGCCTCGGGCCAGGAGATCTATTCCTCGAAGGGCACCCAGAACTACGGCGAGTTCGCCAGCGAGGAGGTGGACCAGGCCTGGGACACCCTGGCCAGTTCGCTGGACCCGGAGGTGCACGCGGAACAGGTGAAGGTCATCGAGAAGGCCCTGTGGGATGAGCTCTTCGGCATCCCGCTCTACGCCCACCCGGGCATCGTGGCCCACTCGGCGGACGTCGCGAACGTCCGCAAGACCGCGGCCCAGAGCGGTGCCGTGTGGAACGCGGAGCAGTGGATGCGGACCGAGTGACGGGCTGAGACGCCCGGCTGGACCCGAGGGGTCCCATCGCCGAGGCCCGGCCGCCCTGGTGGCCGGGCCTCGGCCGATGCGGGCCCCGTCCCCGCCCCTCCCATCTCCCGGTACGGAAGGCACCACCCGCAGTGCTGACATTCATCCTCCGACGTCTCGGCAGCTCCCTCCTCGTGCTCTTCGGCGCCTCGGTGCTGCTGTACGTCCTCGTCGTCAACTCCGGCGACCCCCTCGCGGACCTCCGTGAGTCCAACGCGGACAACCGCGAGTTCCTGATGGAGCAGAGGATCCGCTTCATGGACCTCGACCAGCCGTGGTACCAGCGGTACTGGACCTGGCTCACCGGCGTGGGGCGCTGCGTCATCGGCCAGTGCGACCTGGGCACGAACCGCTCGGGCCAGCAGGTCACGGACCTGCTGGCGCTGGCCGCCAGTTCCACGCTCCGGCTCGTCGTGCTCGCCACGGTGATCGCCATGCTGCTCGGCGTGGCCATCGGCATCCTCACCGCCATCCGCCAGTACTCGGGCATGGACTACGCCGTCACGTTCCTGACCTTCCTCTTCTTCTCCCTGCCGGTGTTCTGGGCGGCCGTGCTGCTCAAGGAGTACCTGGCCATCGGCTTCAACGACTGGATCGCCGATCCGGGGTTCTCGTGGCCCGCCGTCCTCCTGGCGGCCGCGGTCCTGGGCGTCGCCCTGCAGGCGGCGCTCGCGGGATCGGCCCGACGGCGACTGCTCACCTTCGCGGGGACCTTCGCCTTCGTGTGCGCGGTCGTCCCGTACCTGGACTGGCTCGACTTCGCCCGGTACCCGCAGCTCGGGCCGGTCGCGATCACGCTCGTCGGCGCCGCCGCCGCGGTGGGCGCCACGGCGCTGCTGGCGGGCCTGCGGAACCGGCGCGTCCTCTACGCCGGACTCATCACGGTGGCGCTGGGGCTGGCGGCCTACTACGCCACCTACGCCCTGCTGTGGGAGCCCACGTGGTGGATCCTGGTGGGCCTGCTGGTCGTGGCCCTGGCCCTGGCCGTCGGCGTCGGGCGGCTCGTGGGCGGGTACTCCAAGGGCCCCGCGGCCCTGGTCGCCTCCGTCACCGCGCTCGTGATGGGCGGGCTCATGGTCGTCGAGCAGCTGTTCCGCAGCTGGCCCGGCTTCCTCGAGGCCAAGGGCCGGCCGATCTCCACGATCGGCTCGCAGACGCCCAACTTCACGGGCACGTTCTGGGAGGACTTCCTGGACAAGGGCGCGCAGCTGCTGCTGCCCACCATCCTGCTGACGCTGATCTCCCTCGCCACGTACTCCCGGTACACGCGGGCCTCGATGCTGGAGATCAAGCAGCAGGACTACATCCGCACCGCCCGGGCCAAGGGCCTGGGGGAGCGGCAGGTCATCCTCAAGCACGCCTTCCGCAACTCCCTCATCCCGCTGACCACGATCATGGCGTTCGACTTCGCGGCCCTCATCGGCGGCGCCGTCATCACCGAGACCGTCTTCGGCTGGAAGGGGATGGGCGAGCTGTTCCGCACCGGCCTGAACCAGGTGGACCCGGGCCCCGTGATGGCGTTCTTCCTGGTGACCGGCACCGCGGCGGTGCTGTTCAACCTCCTGGCGGACATCCTGTACGCCGTCCTCGACCCCCGGATCCGGGTGTGAGCGGCATGAGCAACGAGATCGAGATTCGCGCGATGGACCAGACCACCACCACCGGCACCCCCGGCGCCCCCACCGCGGACCCGCCCGGCCCCGTGCCGCCGTCGGTCGACCTCGCCAACCTGGCCGAGGTCGAGGACGCGAGGCTGCGGGCCAAGACCGGGAAGTCCTACAGCCAGGGGCAGATGGTCCTGCGGCGGTTCCGCAACCACAAGGCGGCCATGGTCTCCCTGGTCTTCCTAGTGCTGATCTTCGTCCTCGCCTTCAGCTCCATCGGCTTCGCGGGCATCCCCGGCTGGTGGGACAAGGACTACACGCGCGCCGGACAGGTCGTCGAGGGCGGCGTGCCCACCCTGTCGGTGCTGCCGCAGTGGCTCGGGGGCGAGGGGGTGCGCTGGGGGGAGAACCCCTTCGGGCAGGACTCCACCGGCAAGGACTACTTCGCCCTGGTGATGCGCGGGACCCAGCAGTCCCTCATCATCGCCCTCGTCGTCGGGCTGGTGTCCACCGCGGTCGGCTCGGTGGTCGGGGCGGTGGCTGGGTACTTCCGGGGCTGGCTCGACGCCGTGCTGATGCGCCTGACGGACCTGATCATCGTCATCCCGCTGCTCGTGCTGGCCGCCGTGCTCGGCCGGATGTCCAGCGGCCTGGGCGGCGGCATCCTGCCCCTGGCTCTCGTGCTGGGACTGGTCACGTGGACCTCGCTCGCCCGCCTCGTGCGCGGGGAGGTCCTCTCGCTGCGGGAGAAGGAGTTCGTCGCGGCGGCCGTGGCCATGGGGGCGCGCCCGGGCCGCGTCATCGGCCGGCACCTGCTGCCCAACACCATCGGGGTGATCGTGGTCAACGCCACCTTCGCCATCGCCACGGCCATCCTGCTGGAGACCTCCCTGTCCTTCCTCGGGTTCGGCGTCCAGGCGCCCGACTCGTCCCTGGGCTTGCTGATCAGCCAGTACCAGAACGCGTTCACCACCCGTCCCTGGCTGTTCTGGTGGCCCGGCATGCTGATCCTGGCGATCGCCCTGTCCGTGAACTTCCTCGGGGACGGGCTGCGGGACGCCTTCGACCCCCGCCAGGGCGCCCGCGCCGCGCGTCGGCGGCGGCTCTTCGGGACGTTCGGCATCTCCGGGCGCGAGAAGGCGCTCGACCAGACCGCCGTGGATGGCCCGGTGGGGGGCGGCAGGGACGTCCCTGCCCAGCCGGGCAATGCCTCCGGCCTCGGGGACCTCCCAGGCGGCGGGAACTAGGCGGGAGTGAGGACCATGGGAATCTTCGGACGCGGGAAGTACGAGAACCGCGACGCCGGACGGACCGGCGCGCACGCCGCGGACGCCGCGGACGCCGGGGGCGTGGCGGTCCCGGGCGACGGGCCGGTCGGGGCGGAGGCGACGGGCGCCGGGGCCGGGACCCGGCGCGGCCGCCTGGGCCGACGGCCGGCGTCGGGCTCCTCGCCCGCGACCGGCGCACCAGGCGTGGTGCACCGCCATCCCGACCGGGACGGCCGGCCCATCCTGTCCTTCCAGGACGTCTCGGTGACCTTCGGCACCGAGTTCGGGGACGTCGAGGCGGTCAAGGGCGTGAGCTTCGACATCCGCCCGGGCGAGGTCGTGGCGCTCGTGGGGGAGTCGGGGTCCGGCAAGTCCGTCACCTCCGCCACCGCGATGGGCCTGCTGCCGGCCAACGCCGTCGTCTCCGGCACCGTGACCCTCGGGGACCGGGAGGTCACCGCCCTGGACGACGCGGGGCTGCGCCGGATCCGCGGGCGGCACGCCGCCATGGTCTTCCAGGAGCCGATGACCGCGCTGAACCCCGTGCTCACCGTGGGGGACCAGCTGACCGAGGCGCTGAACCTGCACGGCATCGCCTTCGGCACGGAGGCCGAGCGCCGCGCGGCGGAACTGCTGGAGATGGTGGGCATCGCCGACGCCCGGGCGCGCCTGAAGCAGTACCCGCACCAGTTCTCCGGCGGCCAGCGCCAGCGCATCGTCATCGCCATGGCGATCAGCTGCTCGCCCGAGGTGATCATCGCCGACGAGCCGACCACGGCGCTCGACGTCACGGTCCAGGCCGAGATCCTCGAGCTGCTGCGCTCGCTCAAGGACCGGCTCAACACCGGCATCCTGCTCATCACCCACAACATGGGCGTGGTGGCGGACATGGCCGACCGCGTGTGTGTCATGCTGCGCGGCGAGCTCGTGGAGTCCGGCGAGGTCCACCAGGTCATGCAGGACCCGCAGCACCCCTACACGCAGCGGCTGCTCGCCTCGGTGCCCCGGCTCGGGGCCGAGCTCGAGGTGGCCGAGCCGGAGCAGGTGGCGGCGGACCGGCCGACGGCCGACCACGCGATCGAGGCCCGCGGGCTGTGCATCGAGTACGAGCACCGCCGGCGGAAGAACCGCGTGGTCCACGACGTGGACTTCACCGTGTCCCCGGGGGAGATCCTCGGGCTCGTGGGGGAGTCCGGCTCGGGCAAGTCCACCATCGCACGCGCGGTGCTCGGCCTGCTGCCCGTCGCGGAGGGGACCCTGCGCATCCGGGGCGAGGACCTGTCCCGGATGGCGTCCGGGGACCAGCGCCGGCTGCGGCGGAGCATCGGCGTGGTCTTCCAGGACCCCGCCGCCTCCCTGGACCCGCGCTTCCCGATCGGGGACGTCATCACCGAGCCCATGGTCATCCACCGGGTCGGCAACCGCCGGACGCAGCTGGAGCGGGCCTACGAGCTGCTGGACGCCGTGCGGCTGCCGCGGTCCGTGGTCAACCGCTACCCGCACGAGCTCTCCGGCGGCCAGCGCCAGCGCGTCTCGATCGCCCGGGCGCTCACCCTGGACCCCGAGGTGCTGATCGCGGACGAGCCCACCTCCGCGCTCGACGTGTCCGTGCAGGCCGCGGTCCTGGACATGTTCGCCGAGCTGCAGTCGCGGTACGAGTTCGCCTGCCTCTTCGTCTCCCACGACCTGGCCGTGGTGGACATGCTGGCGCACCGGGTGCTCGTGCTCAAGGACGGCCGCGAGGTGGAGCAGGGGCCCACCGCCGAGGTCCTGCACCACCCGGCGCAGGACTACACCCGGCGGCTGCTCGCCGCGGCCCCGGTCCCGGACCCGGACGAGCAGCTGGCCAAGCGCACGGACCGGCGCCGCCTGCTGGAGTCCCTCGGCGAACGGCCCTACTGAGCCGCGGAGGGACCCGGTCCCTCGCCGTCCGGACGCCGCCCGTGCCGGTTCCCGTCCCGGTTCTGGTCCCGGTTCCCGCCGACGCCGGGCGGCGGCGACGGTGGGTGCCGGGGCCGTGGCGGCAGTGGTTGGCCGTGTCCCGTACAATCGAACGGGGCCACTGACGACCCCGCCACGGCACGACCGTGGGCGGCGCCGTGGCGACCTCGGCCGTGACCGGGCCGCTCGTGGCGTGATCGTCCGCCCCAGCACCGCCCCCGCGAACGAACAGGTCCTCATATGACTGAAACCCTCACCCAGCGCTCCGATCTCCGCAACGTCGCCATCGTGGCCCACGTCGACCACGGCAAGACCACCCTGGTGGACGCGATGCTGCGCCAGGCCGGCGCCTTCTCGAGCCACGGTGAGGTGGAGGACCGGGTCATGGACTCCGGCGAGCTGGAGCGCGAGAAGGGCATCACCATCCTCGCCAAGAACACCACGGTGTTCTACTCGGGCCCCTCCGCCCAGGGCCAGACCGTCACCTTCAACGTCATCGACACCCCCGGCCACGCCGACTTCGGCGGCGAGGTGGAGCGCGGGCTGTCCATGGTGGACGGCGTCGTGCTGCTCGTGGACGCCTCCGAGGGCCCGCTGCCGCAGACCCGCTTCGTGCTGCGCAAGGCCCTGGCCGCGAAGCTGCCGGTCATCCTGGTGGTCAACAAGACCGACCGCCCGGACGCGCGCATCGACGGCGTGGTCTCCGACTCCATGGACCTGCTCCTGGGCCTGGCCTCGGACCTGGCCGAGGAGGTCGAGGACCTCGACCTGGACTCGGTGCTGAACCTGCCCATCGTCTACGCCTCCGGCAAGGCCGGCCGTGCCTCCCTCGAGCAGCCCGCCGACGGCGAGCTGCCGGACAGCGAGGACCTCGAGCCGCTGTTCGCCACGATCATGGAGCACATCCCGGCCCCGGGGTACACCGAGGGCGAGGTCCTGCAGGCCCACGTCACCAACCTGGACGCCTCCCCGTTCCTGGGCCGCCTGGCGCTGCTGCGCATCTTCAACGGCACCCTCCAGAAGGGCCAGCAGGTGGCCTGGGCCCGCCAGGACGGGACCCTGAAGACCGTGAAGATCACCGAGCTGCTCGGCACCAAGGGCCTGTCCCGCGAGCCGATCGAGTCCGCGGGCCCCGGCGAGATCGTGGCCGTGGCCGGCATCGAGGACATCATGATCGGCGAGACCCTCACCGACCTGGAGGACCCGAAGCCGCTGCCGCTGATCACCGTGGACGACCCGGCGATCTCCATGACGATCGGCATCAACACCTCCCCGCTCGCCGGCCGCGTCAAGAACGCCAAGGTCACCGCCCGCCAGGTCAAGGACCGCCTCGACGCCGAGCTGGTCGGCAACGTCTCCCTGCGCGTCCTGCCCACCGAGCGCCCGGACGCGTGGGAGGTCCAGGGCCGCGGCGAGCTGGCCCTGGCCATCCTCGTGGAGCAGATGCGCCGCGAGGGCTTCGAGCTGACCGTGGGCAAGCCGCAGGTGGTCACCCGGACCATCGACGGCAAGGTCCACGAGCCGATGGAGCTGATGACCATCGACACCCCCGAGGAGTTCATGGGGCCCATCACCCAGCTCATGGCCGCCCGCAAGGGGCGCATGACGGAGATGTCCAACCACGGCACCGGGTGGATCCGGATGGAGTTCAACGTCCCGGCCCGTGGCCTGATCGGCTTCCGCACCCAGTTCCTCACGGACACCCGCGGCGCCGGCATCGCCTCGTCCATCGCCAACGGCTACGAGCCGTGGGCCGGCCCGATCGAGTACCGCTCCAACGGCTCGCTCATCGCCGACCGCGCCGGGACCGCCACCCCGTTCGCCATGATCAACCTGCAGGAGCGCGGCACCTTCTTCATCCAGCCCGGCGCCGAGGTGTACGAGGGCATGATCGTGGGCGAGAACTCGCGCGCCGACGACATGGACGTGAACATCACCAAGGAGAAGAAGCTCACCAACATGCGCGCCGCCTCCTCGGACTCCTTCGAGGGGCTCACCCCGCCGAAGAAGCTCACCCTCGAGGAGTCCCTCGAGTTCGCCCGCGAGGACGAGTGCGTGGAGATCACCCCCGAGGACATCCGCATCCGCAAGGTGATCCTGGACGCCAACGAGCGGAACAAGGCCAACCGCGCCCGTGCCCGCGCCTGAGGCGCCCCGGCGCGCCACCCCGACGCCGGCCGGTCCCGGACCGGCCGGTGTCGGCCCCCGCGCCCGGCGGCGCTGGGTGACGGTGCTGGCCTCCCTGGGCCTCGGCGCCGCCGCCGGTGTGCTCGGGACGCTGCTGCACGCCCACTTCCTCCGGCTGGGCGAGGCGGTGCTGCCGTGGGGCGCGGTGCTGGCCCTGCTGCTGGTGGCCGCGGTGCAGCTGTGGTGGACCCTGGACTCCGCGGTGCCGTGGACCGGGGGAGTGACGGCGGTGGGCGCCTTCACCGCAGCACTGGCCCTCGGGGCGTGGCCCGGCGCGGACGTGTTCGCGGTCGGGCTGACCGAGTACACGCTGCGCGTGGTCCCCGGGCCGGCGATCGCCGGGGCCGTGTGGCTGTGGGGCCTCCCCGTCGTGGCGGTCCTCACCATGCTCGTGGCCCAGCCGTTCCTCCGCGGCCCCGCGGCGCGGGACTAGACTGGCCCGTGAATCCCCGCCCCGGCGTGCCGCGCGCTCCGGGGGACGACCCGACGAACCGCTGGAAGGTGGACGGTCTGAAGTGACGTACGTCATCGCCCTGCCGTGTGTGGACCTCAAGGACAAGGCCTGCATCGAGGAATGCCCGGTCGACTGCATCTACGAGGGGGAGCGCTCCCTCTACATCCACCCGGACGAGTGCGTCGACTGCGGCGCCTGCGAGCCCGTGTGCCCCGTGGAGGCCATCTACTACGAGGACGACGTCCCGGAGGAGTGGTCGGAGTACTACAAGGCGAACGTCGAGTTCTTCGACGACCTGGGCTCCCCGGGCGGCGCCGCGAAGATGGGCCTGATCACCAAGGACCACCCGATCATCGCCGCCCTGCCGCCGCAGCCCACGCCGGCCGGCCTGTAGTGCTCACGCTCCCCGAGTACCCCTGGGAGTCCCTGGCCCCCTACCGCCGCACGGCCCAGGCCCACCCCGGGGGGATCTGCGACCTGTCCATCGGCACCCCCGTGGACGACACCCCCGAGCTGATCCAGCGTGCCCTGGCCGATGCGGCCAACGCCCACGGCTATCCCACGACGCACGGCACCCCGGCCCTGCGCGAGGCCATCGCCGGCTGGTTCGGCCGCCGCCGCGGCGTGCCCGGGCTGGACCCGCAGGCCGTGATCCCCACGGTGGGCTCCAAGGAGTTCATCGCCTGGCTGCCGCTGCTGCTCGGGATCGGCCCCGGGGACGTGGTGGTGCGGCCCACGGTGGCCTACCCGACGTACGACATCGGCGCCCTGCTCGTGGGCGCCGAGGCCGTGGCCGCGGACTCCCTCGACGAGCTCGACGCGGCCACCCGCGCCCGCGTGCGCCTGGTCTGGACCAACTCCCCGGGCAATCCCACCGGGCGGGTGGCCCCGGCCGCCGAGCTGCGCGCCGTCGTCGACCAGGCCCGCGCGCTGGGCGCCGTGGTCGCCGGGGACGAGTGCTACGCCGAGCTCGGCTGGGAGCAGTGGGACCACCCCGGCTCCGGCACCCCCTGCATCCTGGCCCCCGAGGTCTCCGGCGGGGACCACACCGGGCTGCTGAGCGTGTACTCGCTGTCCAAGCAGTCCAACCTCGCCGGCTACCGCGCCGCTTTCGCCGCGGGCGACCCGGCGATCGTGGCCAACCTCGTGAACTCCCGCAAGCACGCCGGGATGATCGTCCCCGCCCCCGTGCAGGCCGCCATGACGGTGGCCCTGCAGGACGACGCCCACGTGGCGGCGCAGAAGGACCGCTACCGGGCGCGGCGCGCCCTGCTCAAGGACGCCCTGGCGGCCGCCGGGCTCGTGGTGGACCACTCCGAGGCCGGGCTGTACCTGTGGACGCGGGACGGGGACCGCGACGGCGCCCGGGACGGCTCGCCGGCGGGCCCCGGGACCCCTCCGGCTCCCACCCCGGAGGACAGCTGGGCGCTCGTCGGCCGGCTGGCCGAGCAGGGCATCCTCGCCGGTCCGGGCACCTTCTACGGCGCGGCCGGGAACGGCTACGCACGCGTGGCGATCACCGCCACGGATGAGGCCGTGGCCCGCGCCGCGGAGCGCCTGCACGCCCTGCGCTGAGGCCTTCGTCACGGTCGGCGATTCCGTGCTGGTGCCCGGCACTTGGTAGCGTTGACGTGGATTGGGCTCCGCGACCCCACTGTCGGCGCGGCGGCCCGTAGACAGACCACCTGGTCCGCAGACAGACCACCTCATGAGGGAGTACCCATGACCGACAACACTTCAGCCGCGCTGTCCGTCGACGGCACGAGCGTCGACCTGGCCCGCGAACGGGCGACCGCGGGCAACGACGGGCTGAACATCGGACCCCTGCTGAAGAACACCGGTCTGGTCACGTACGACCCCGGCTTCATGAACACCGCGAACACCAAGTCCGCCATCACCTTCATCGACGGCGACGAGGGCGTGCTGCGCTACCGCGGCTACCCGATCGAGCAGCTGGCCGAGAAGTCCTCGTTCCTCGAGGTCGCCTACCTGCTGATCTACGGCGAGCTGCCGACCTCCGACCAGCTCGGCGCGTGGGACGAGAACATCCGCCGCCACACCATGCTGCACGAGGACCTCAAGGGCTTCTTCTCCGGCTTCCCGCGGGACGCGCACCCGATGCCGGTGCTGTCCTCGGCCGTGTCCGCGCTGTCCACGTTCTATCCCGACTCCCTGGACCCCTTCGACGAGGAGCAGGTCCACATCTCGACCATCCGCCTCATGGCGAAGCTGCCGGTCATCGCGTCGTACGCGTTCAAGAAGTCCATGGGCCAGCCCATGCTCTACCCGGACAACTCCCTGAACCTGGTGGAGAACTTCCTGCGCCAGTGCTTCGGCGTCCCGGCCGAGCCGTACGAGCTGGACCCGGACATGGTCAAGGCCCTGGACCTGCTGCTGATGCTGCACGCCGACCACGAGCAGAACTGCTCCACCTCGACCGTGCGCCTCGTGGGCTCCTCCCAGGCCAACATGTTCGCCTCCGTCTCCGCCGGCATCAACGCCCTCTACGGCCCGCTGCACGGCGGGGCCAACGAGGCCGTGCTGAACATGCTGCGCCGCATCCAGGCCGAGGGCATCAGCCCCGAGGACTTCATGGAGAAGGTGAAGAACAAGGAGGCCGGCGTCAAGCTGATGGGCTTCGGGCACCGGGTCTACAAGAACTACGACCCGCGCGCGAAGATCATCAAGAAGACCGCGGAGGAGATCCTCGGCAAGCTCGGCGGCAACGACGAGCTGCTGGAGATCGCCCAGCGCCTCGAGGAGAAGGCCCTCGCGGACGACTACTTCGTGGAGCGCCGCCTGTATCCGAACGTCGACTTCTACACCGGCGTGATCTACAAGGCGATGGGCTTCCCGGAGAAGATGTTCACCGTGCTGTTCGCCCTGGGCCGCCTGCCCGGCTGGATCGCCCAGTGGCGCGAGCTGATGGAGGACAAGTCCACCAAGATCGGCCGTCCGCGCCAGGTGTACACCGGCTACGACCTGCGGGACTACCCGGGCGCCTGAGCCCCGGCCCGGACACCCCGGCGCCCCCCACCACGCGACTGGCGGTCGATTCCGCCCCGGTTCCGGCCCCTTTCGGGGCCATTCCGGGGCGGAATCGACCGCCAGTTCGCGTCTCCGGGGACAGGGGGGCGGCGTCCCGCGGCGGCTCAGCCGGCGAGGGTGATCGTCACGGCGCCGTCGGTGCCCGTGGCGGGCGCCCAGCCGTGGTCGGCCCGCACCCAGCCCTGGCCGCCGAAGGACGCGGCCGTGACCCCGAACCGGTCGGCGTGGGCCACGGCCCACTGCACGAGCGCCCAGCCGCGCGTCCCGGTGGCGGGGATCGTCACGGTGCGCCCGTCGCGGGAGACGGACGGCTCCACGGCGGACAGCTGGTCCTCCAGCGCCGCCACGAGGGCCTCGGCGTCCCCCGGGGCGTCCGGGGCCTTCAGCACGCAGTTCAGGGCGGCGGGGGAGTGGCCGGTCAGGGCGGAGGCGTAGGCCCGGCCCTCCGGCTCGTGGTCGGCATAGGCATCGGGGTAGGCCGAGCGCTGCACCGCCTGGGCGGCCACCGTGATGTCGACCTGCTCGAAGTCCGGCACCAGCCGCTCGAGCTCCTGGTAGAACCGGTTCGCCGCGTAGACGGGGTCCATCACCTGCTCCTCGGAGCCCCAGCCCTGCGTGGGGCGCTGCTGGAACAGGCCCCGGGAGTCGGGACCCGCCTCGTCCCCGTAGTCGATGTTGCGCAGCTTGGACTCCTGCACCGCGGTGGCGATGCCGATCGAGGCCGCGCGCGCGGGCAGGCCCCGGTCCAGGGACACGGCGGCGATCAGGGCGGCGTTGGCGGCCTGGTCGGGGGCCAGGTCGAACGAGTCCGGGCCCACCACGGCGGTGCACCGCTCGCGGACCAGGATCTCCGAGCCGTCGATGAACCGGGACGCCGCCCAGAACCCCCCGGCCACCAGGAGGGCGCAGACGAGCAGCACGCCCAGGGCCCGGCGACGCCGGCGCGTGCGCGGCGTCACCGGGTCACCGGTGCGTCAGTTGGCGTGCAGGGCATCATTGAGCGCCACGGTCTGGCCCGCGCGGGGCAGCGCCTGGACCTGGCCCGTGGAGGAGTCCCGCCGGAACAGCAGGTTCGGCACGCCGGACAGGTCCAGGGCCTTGACCTCGGACTGCGCCCCCGAGTCCTGGCGGACGGTGACGCGCGTGCCGGCGGTGACGTACAGGCCCGCCTCCACCACGCAGTCGTCGCCCACGGAGATGCCCACGCCGGAGTTGGCGCCGAGCAGCACCCGCTCGCCGATGACGATGCGCTGCGTGCCGCCGCCGGACAGGGTGCCCATGATCGAGGCACCGCCGCCCACGTCCGAGCCGTCGCCCACGACCACGCCCGCGGAGATGCGGCCCTCGACCATCGAGGCGCCCAGGGTGCCGGCGTTGAAGTTGACGAAGCCCTCGTGCATCACCGTGGTCCCCTCGGCCAGGTGGGCGCCGAGGCGCACGCGGTCCGCGTCGCCGATGCGCACCCCGGAGGGCACCACGTAGTCGGTCATCCGCGGGAACTTGTCCACGCCGTAGACGGCCAGCGGGCCGCGGGCGCGCAGCCTCAGGCGCGTGGTCTCGAAGCCGGCCACGGCGCAGGGGCCGGCGCTGGTCCACACCACGTTCGCCAGCTTCCCGAAGATGCCGTCCAGGTTCATCGAGTTCGGCTTGGCCAGCCGGTGGGAGAGCAGGTGCAGGCGCAGCCACGCGTCGAGGGCGTCCTTCGGGGCGGCGTCCAGGTCGGCCTCGACCGTCACGACCAGCTGGGTGGTCCCGCGGTCGGCGTCCTCCGCGGCGACGGCGGCCAGCGCCTCGGCGAGGGACTCGTCCAGGGCGGAGGCCGCACCCAGGGCCGGGGCCGGGAACCAGGCGTCGAGGACGGTGCCGTCCGCGGCGAGGGTGGCCAGGCCCAGGCCGGCGGCGGTGCGCGCGGCGGCCTCCTGGCCGGCGGGGCGGTCGGTGGGCAGGGCGGAACCGGGCTGGGAGGGGGTGGAAGTCATGGGGAATATCCTACTGGCATGGACTCCGCGCTCCCCGTCACCACCACGCCCGCCCTGCCCCCGCTCGAGGCCGACGTCGCCGTGCTGACGGCGGCCCTGCTGGACGTGCACTCCGTGTCCGACGCGGAGACCCCGTTGGCCGACGCCGTGGAGGCGGCCCTGCGCGCGCTGCCCCGGCTGCGGGTGGACCGGTTCGGGGACACCGTGGTCGCGCGCACGGAGCTCGGGCTGGACTCGCGGGTGGCGCTGGCCGGGCACCTCGACACCGTCCCGCTGCCGACCACCCCCGGGGCGCGCGGGACGGTGCCCTCGCGCTGGGAGCCGGCGGCCGGCGTCGGCACCGTGGGCGCTGTCCCACAGGACGCGGACGTGCTGTACGGGCGCGGGGCCACGGACATGAAGGGCGGCGTGGCCGTCCAGCTGGCGCTGGCCGGCCTGCTGGGGCGCGACGGCGGCCCGGTCCCCGTGCGCGACGTCACCTGGGTCCTCTACGACCACGAGGAGGTGGAGTCGGAGAAGTCGGGCCTGGGCCGGGTGGCCCGGCAGGCCCCCGGACTGCTGCGGGAGGCCGACTTCGCCGTGCTGCTCGAGCCCACCGACGGCGTGGTGGAGGGCGGCTGCAACGGCACGAGCCGGTACCTCGTCACCGTGCCCGGCGTGGCCGCGCACTCGGGGCGCGCCTGGCGGGGGGTCAACGCCATCCACGCGGCCGCCCCCGTGCTCGCCGCCCTCGCCGCCTACCGGCCGGCCACGGTGACCGTGGAGGGGCTGGACTACCGCGAGGGCCTGAACGCCGTGCGCATCCACGGGGGGACCGCCGGCAACGTCATCCCGGACGCCTGCGCCGTGGAGGTCAACTACCGCTTCGCACCGGACAAGACGCTGGAGCAGGCCCATGCCCACGTGTACGGGGTCCTCGGCGCCGCGGGCATCCCGGCGGAGCAGGTCCGGGTGACCGACGCCTCGCCGGCGGCCCGCCCCGGGCTGGACCACCCGGCCGCCGCGGCGTTCGTCGCCGCCGTGGGCGGCGAGCCGATGCCCAAGTACGGCTGGACCGACGTCGCCCGGTTCTCCGAGCTGGGCGTGCCCGCCGTGAACTTCGGGCCCGGGGACGCGCTGCTGGCCCACACGGACGACGAGCACGTCACCGCGGGCGCCGTCCGCCGCTGCCTCGCGGCGCTCACGCGCTGGCTCGCGCCCGGCGCCTGAGCCCCCGGCCCTCCGCTACTTGACGGTCAGGGCCGGGCCCATGGTCGTGGAGGTCACCGGCGCCGTGTCGCCCCCGGTGCGGGACGACAGCCGGCCGGCGAGCCGGGAGGCCAGCCAGGTGAGGATGAAGTTGATGACGATGAAGATCAGCGCGGCGATCACGAGCGTCTGCAGGATGTTGGAGTAGCCCGAGCCCAGCTGGCGCGAGTACTGCAGCAGCTCGTAGAACCCGATCAGGTAGCCCAGCGCCGAGTCCTTGATGATGACCACGAACTGGCTCAGCAGGGACGGCAGCATGGCCGTGAGCGCCTGCGGGACCTCGACCAGGCGCAGGGACTGGTTGGGGGTCATCCCCACGGCGGCCGCCGCCTCCCGCTGGCCCTTCGGCAGGGACCGCACGCCGGAGCGCACGAGCTCCGCGATCACCGCCCCGTTGTAGACGGTCAGGCCCACGATCACGCCGTAGTAGGCCGCGTCCGTGGAGTCGATGAGCCCGGCCGGGGCCACGATCCGGGAGAAGAAGAAGTACAGGAAGAACATCATCACCAGCACGGGCACGGCGCGGAAGAACTCCACGACCACGCTCGCGGCCACCCGGATGAACGCGACCGGCGCGAGCCGGAGGAACCCGAACACGAGGCCGAACACGAGCGCGGTGATGACCGCGATGCCCGAGGACTGCAGGGTGAACTGCAGTCCCGGCAGGTAGTAGTTGGACCACGCGTTGGCGTTGAGCGCGTTGGCCCACTTGGCGGGGGCGAGCTGGTCCTGGCGGTCCAGCTGCATCAGCACGAGCACCACGAGCACCAGCACGGCGGCCAGCGCCACGGCGTTGGAGATGAGGATGTTCCGCCGGGCCCGCGGACCCGGGGCGTCGAAGAGGACGGTCGACTGCTGCTTCATCGGGCCACCGCCAGCTTGTCGGAGAGCCAGGTCGTCAGCAGGCCCATGGGGATCACGATCACGCAGAACCCGATCGCGATGGTCAGGAAGATGTAGATCATCAGGTCGGGGTTGAACTCGATCATCGTCTTCATCAGCCCCGAGGCCTCGGCCACCGAGGCGGCCGCGGCCACGGTCGTGTTCTTGGTCAGGGCGATCAGCGTGTTGCCCAGCGGGGTGATCGCCCCGCGCAGCGCCTGCGGCAGCACGACCATGCGGGCCGCGGGCAGGAAGCTGAGCCCGATGGCGCGGGCCGCCTCGGCCTGGCCCTGGGGCACGGTGTTGACGCCGGAGCGGATCGCCTCGCACACGAACGCCGCGTGGTAGATCGACAGCGCGATCACGGCGTAGGTGAAGAAGTTCAGGTTGAAGTCCCGGGAGAACTCGATCTTCAGCTGCCCCCACACGGCGAGCACGCCGAGCACCATGATGATCGTCAGCGGGGTGTTGCGCACCACGTTGACGTAGGAGGTGCCGATCGCCCGCAGGGAGCCCACGGGGGAGATGCGGAACACCGCGAGGAGCGTGCCGAGGACGAAGGAGCCGATCGCCGCGAGCACGGTCAGCCGGACGTTCATCCAGAAGGCGCCGAGGATGTCGTACTCGGCCAGGAGTTGAAGAAAACCGTTCATGAGCTTCCCGGGTCGTGGGGGTTCTCGACGGCGGCGGCCGGGCGCGGGGCCCGGACCGCCGCCGTCTCACTGCTCGGCGGGGCGCCGGTCAGTCGTCGCAGGACTCCATCTCGACGTCCTCGTTGCGCTCCTGGTCCGGCTCGTACCCGGTGCCCTCGGTCGCGGAGGCCAGGGCCTCCTCCCAGGCGCCCTCCTCCTTCATCTTCTCGATCGCGTCGTTGACGTCCTCGCACACGTCGGTCGAGCCCTTGGGCAGGCCCACGCCGTAGCGCTCCTCGGTGAAGGGGTTGCCGACCACCTTGAACTTCCCGGAGTTCTCCTGGGTGGCCGCCAGGCCGGCGAGGATGATGTCGTCCGTGGTGACGGCGTCCACCTGGCCGGACTCGAGGTAGGTCGTGCACTCGGCGTACCCGCCCTGCTCCACCAGGTTGACGCCCTGGGCGTACTCGTCCTTGATCTTCTGGGCGGAGGTGGAGCCGGTGACGGAGCACAGGTTCTTGCCGTCGAGGTCCTCCGGGCCCTTGATGCCGTTCTCCTCCTGGCGCACCAGCAGGTCCTGGCCGGCCACGAAGTAGGGGCCGGCGAAGTCCACGCGCTGCTTGCGCTCGTCGGTGATGGAGTAGGTCGCGAAGATCATGTCCACCTCGCCGCCCTCCAGGGCGTTCTCGCGGTTCGCCGAGGGGGTCTGGACCCACTCGATCTGGTCCTCGGAGTAGCCGAGCTCGCCCGCGACGTACTTGGCGACGTCCACGTCGAAGCCGGTGGGCTCGCCGGAGCCCTCGCGGAAGCCGAGGCCGGGCTGGTCGAACTTGATGCCGATGCGGACGGAGTCCCCGCCGCCGCCCGCGGTCTCGCTGGCGCCGCCCTCACCGCCGCCGCCGTTCTCCGAGGAGGACGGGGAGCAGGCGGACAGGGCCAGGGCGGCCGAGGCGGCCAGGGCGGCGATGGACAGGTACTTGGTGCGCATGGTTCCTCCAGTGACGGTGCGGGATGGGTGCGGTTCGGGGCCCGGTCCGGGTCCGGCCGGGATCCTCCGGGCCGGCGACGTGCCGGGCGGGTCAGTGGGTCAGGATCTTCCCCAGGAAGTCCTTGGCGCGGGGGTGCTGGGGACGGGTGAAGAACGTCTCGGGGTCGGTGTCCTCCAGGACGGCGCCGCCGTCCATGAAGATCACCCGGTCGCCGGCCTTGCGGGCGAAGCCCATCTCGTGGGTGACCACGACCATGGTCATGCCCTCGCGGGCGAGCTGCACCATGACGTCGAGCACCTCCTGGACCATCTCGGGGTCCAGGGCCGAGGTGGGCTCGTCGAAGAGGAGCACCTTGGGCCTCATGGCCAGGGCCCGGGCGATCGCCACGCGCTGCTGCTGGCCGCCGGAGAGCTGGGCCGGCATCTTCTTCGCCTGCTGGGCCACGCCCACCCGCTCCAGCAGTTCCATGGCCTCCTTCTCGGCCTGGGCCTTCTTCAGTCCCTTGACCTTGATCGGCCCCAGGGTGACGTTCTCGAGGATCGACTTGTGGGCGAAGAGGTTGAAGGACTGGAAGACCATCCCGACGTCGGCCCGCAGCCGGGCGAGCGCCTTGCCCTCCGCGGGCAGCGGCTTGCCGTCGATGCGGATCGTGCCGCCCTCGTCGATCGTCTCGAGGCGGTTGATCGTGCGGCACAGCGTGGACTTGCCCGATCCCGAGGGACCCAGGACGATCGCCACCTGCCGCTCGGGGATGGTGAGGTTGATGTCCTTGAGCGCCTGGAAGGAGCCGAAGTGCTTGTTGACGTCCTCCAGTTCGACCAGGACCCGCGTGCCGGTGGTGCCGGCCGCGGGGGGGTCCGCTGGGCCGGATGTGCTCTGCGTCATGCCGAAGAGACTATAGGACCGCATCCGTCCACGTCACCAGAGGGCGGCGGACCGCCCACCCTTTACCCGATCGTTGCGTCCCTGAAGCACCTCGTCCGAGGGAACGGGGCGGACCGGCGCCCGCGGGCGCGCCCCGGCCGGGGCGGCCCGCACCGGCCGCCCGCACCGGGGCCGCACTAGGGTGGTGCCATGCCACAGGACAGCACCGACGGGACCGACCGGCACGGCATCCGCCGGGGACCCCAGACGATCCGGGGGACCCGCGCGCGCATCCCCACCTTCGACCAGTTGCTGCTGGACTCCCGGCCGCGCCTGGCCGACCTCGCCGAGCCGCGGCACGTGGACTTCACCTCCACGGACCCGTGGCGGGTCATGCGGATCCAGGGCGAGTTCGTCGAGGGCTTCGGCTCGCTGGCCGGCCTGGGGCCGGCCATCTCGGTCTTCGGGTCCGCCCGGGTCCGCCCGGGCGAGCCCGGCTACGAGCAGGCCCGCGAGGTCGGCCGGCTGCTCGCCCGGGCCGGCTTCGACGTCATCACGGGGGGCGGGCCCGGGGCCATGGAAGCGGCGAACCGCGGCGCCAAGGAGGGCGGCGGGCACTCGGTCGGGCTCGGGATCGAGCTGCCGCACGAGCAGGGCATGAACGAGTGGGTGGACCTCGGGATCGACTTCCGCTACTTCTTCGTCCGCAAGGTGATGTTCCTGAAGTACTCCCAGGGCTTCGTGGTGGTGCCCGGCGGCATGGGCACCCTGGACGAGCTGTTCGAGGCGCTGACCCTGGTGCAGACCGGGAAGGTCACCGCCTTCCCGGTGGTGCTGCTCGGCCGGGAGTTCTGGGCCCCCCTCGTGGACTGGGTGCGGCAGACGCTGGCGGCGCGGGGGATGGTCGACGCCGGCGACGTGGAGCTGCTCCAGCTCGCCGACACCCCCGAGGAGGCCGTGGACCTCGTGCTGCACACGGTGCCGGTGGACCGGTGGCCCGACCGCCACCGCGCCGACGCGGCCCGCCGGCGTCCGGCGGACGAGTTGCTCTCCGGCGCCCCTCCGGCCGAGCGGCCGGCGGACCCGCTCGCCGACCCGCCCGGGCCCGGGGACCCGCCGGCCGACCCGCGCCGCACCGACCGGCGCCGGTCCGACCGCGGCGAGGCGGCGGGGGACCCGCAGTGAGCGTGTTCGTGGTGCTGGTCCTGGTGGCGGCCGTCGTCGTGGTGGGCCTGGCCGCGCTCGCGCTGGCCGGCCGCACCGGTTTCGCGGCGCCGCTCGCCGAGCCGCTGCCCACCCTCCCGCCCGTGCTGCTGCCCGCGGAGCCGGGCCCCGCCGACGTGGCGGCCGTGCGCTTCTCGCCGGGCCTGCGCGGCTACCGGATGGACCAGGTGGACGAGGTCCTGGAGTGCCTGGCGGCCGCGCTCGCCGCCCGGGACGCGGAGATCGAGCGGCTGCGCGGGCGGGAGGACGGCGCGGTCCCGCGGCCCGCTGACCCGGGCGGTCGTGGCGGTGTGATTAGCGGCACCGCCGGGAATCCGGAATAATGAGGATGTCAAGCGCCCAGCGACCGGCGCTGGCCTGGCGTCGGCCGCCGGAACATCCGCGGCCCCGCTGTGACAGGGGAACCGCAGTGAGAAGGGAACACAGATGGCAGCCATGAAGCCTCGTACCGGGGATGGTCCCATGGAAGTGACCAAGGAGGGACGGAGCCTGATCATGCGCGTGCCGATCGACGGCGGCGGTCGCCTGGTCCTCGAGCTCAACAACGAGGAGGCCAACTCGCTGAAGGAGTGCCTCGTCGGGGTCACCGAGGGCTGATGCCCCGCCCGGCCGCCTCGGCCGGGCTCCACGACGGGACCCCCGGACCATCGCCTCGCGGCGGGTCCGGGGGTCCCGTCGTGTCCGGGGTGGTCCGTCCGGCCGCGGTTCGCGCCCGGGACCGGCGGCCGTCGCCGCTCCCCAGCGCAAGGGGCCGGGAGGGGCCGGCGCTCAGCGGCGCACGGCGATGAGGACGCCGGTGCCGGTGGGCACGAGGGCGGAGAACCACTCGTGCTCGTCCCGCAGCAGCTTCCCGGCCTCGCGGGCGGCGACGGTGGAGGCCTCGCGCACCGCCGGCCGGGGCACCCGGTCCTGGTCCAGGGCGTCGTTGACCACGAGCAGCCCGCCCGGCCGCAGCAGCCGCGCGGCCTGCTCCACGTGGAAGACGAGCGAGGCCTTGTCCGCGTCCAGGAACACGAGGTCGTACGAGCGGCTGGTCAGCCGCGGCACCACCGTCCGGGCCCGGCCCGTGATCATCCGGGTGCGGTTGGCGGGGAAGCCGCCGTCGGCGAAGGCCTCGCGGGCCGCCCGCAGCGCCTCGGCGTCCGGGTCGATGGTGGTGAGCATGGCGGACCGGGACAGCCCGCGCATGAGGGCCAGCCCGGAGACGCCCGCGCCCGTGCCGATCTCCACGAGCGTGGCGGGGGAGCGGGTCGCCGCCAGGACCGTCAGCAGGGCCGCGGTGCCCTCGCTCACGGGGGTGATGCCCAGGTCGGCGGAGCGCTCGCGGGCCCGCAGCATGACCTCGTCCTCGTCCGGACGCGACTCGGCGAATGCCCAGCTGGCATGCTTGTCGGTCTGGTGGGGGCTCAGGGCCTTCATGGTGCGGGCTCGATTCTCTCGGGACGGAGGCGGTCCGGGCCGGCGGGGACTCCGCGCGGGTGGCGAACCGGTGTCCCAGTCTACGGCGAGCCCGGTGGGTGTTCAGGCGCCTCCCAGAAAGGGCGGGCAGACTGGGCCGGTGACGGAAAGGAGTCGACGGCAGTGTGCCTGACCGACTGCACCACACCCCTCATGAAGCCCCCCTGCACCCCGGCCCCCGGAATCCCCGCCGGAGGGAAGGACACCGTCTGATGGCGGTGTTCCATCCGCGCGCGCGTCTCGACTCCTATGTCGAGGGCGCCCTGGCCCCCGGCTCCCACCAGCGCGTGAGGGCGCACCTCGCCGACTGCGCGGACTGCCGCCGGGAGGTGGAGCAGCGTCGGCGCATCCTGCGGGCCGCCTCCTCCCTCGGGTCCACGGCGTGGGCGCGCTCCACCGCGGCCCGGCCGTCGGCGTACCCCGGCCGCCCGACGGGTCCCGCGGAACCGCCGCTGCTCGAGCGCCGGGAGGGGATCGCGGGCTGGAAGGTGGTCCTCGGGCTCGGCGCCGCGGGGCTCCTCGCCTCGGGTGCCCTGGCCGGAGCCTGGGTCGCCGGCGACCCGGACGCCTCCCCGCCGGAACACCTCCTGCCCCTCGCCGGTGCCCCCGCCTCCGACGAGGGCGGGGACGCCCGCGTGTCGGCCCCCGGGTCCCCGAGGTCGACCGACGGCGCCGCCACCGACGGCGCCGCGACCGGCGGGCCGGCGGCCGGGACGGGCACCCCGGACGCGGCCGTGCTGGCGCCCGCCGGTGCCGGGCTCCCCGCCGTGGCCGCCCCGTCCCCGGCGACATCGACCGCGTCCCCGGACGCCGCGTCCGTCCCGGCGGTGCCCGGTGGCGAGGGCGGGTTCACCCGGGCCGGCGCCGTGGACCTGACGCCGGCCATGGTCACCGAACTGCGGCAGGCGGGGTGGAACGTGCCCACCCTCCACGGGCTCGGACTGCGGGGGGAGACCACCGGGTGGCAGCACGGGGAGGGTGCCGCCGAGGTGGTCATGACCCTGTCCGGGGACGCCCACTCCCTCGAGCTGCACGAGTGCCGCTCCCTGCGGGACGGGGCGGCGCCGCCGTCGTGCCCCGTGGACTGGACCGCGGCGCCCGCCGCGGGGGGCTCGTCCGGTGCCGCGGGCCCCGCGGCCGCCGCCCGGGAGGCCGGTGCCGCGGCCTCGGCGCTCGCGAGCGTGGTCGCGGAGCCCCTGGCCGACGTCGGCGGTCGGCCCGTGGAGCTGCCGGTGGGCGTGGAGATGACCGTCCGGGAACGGGCGGACGGCTCGTGGACGGCAGCCATGACGACGGACGAGGCGTCCTACGCGGTGGACTCGGACCTGCCCGTGGAGAGCGCGTCCCGCGTGATGTCCATGGTGGTCATCTCGGAGCGCTCCCGGGTGCTCGGGGGGACCGCCCCGGACTCGGCCGCCGAGCGGCTCGCCCGGGGGTTCGACCGGCTGTTGCCGTGGTCCGGGGTGACCCTGGTCGCACCGCGGTGACGGCCGCACGTCGTGCCCGCGGCGGGCACGGGGCGCTCCGGTAGGCTGGGGTCCCGTGACCTTCGGAATCAACGGTGCAGAGCTCATCATCCTGGTGGTGCTCGCCGTCCTGGTGCTCGGCCCCGAGAAGCTGCCGGAGTACACCCGCAAGCTCACCGAGTGGATCCGGAACCTGCGGGCCATGGCCGAGGGGGCCAAGTCCCAGTTCAAGGAGGAGACCGGGACCGACTTCGACGAGATCAACTGGCGGCGCTACGATCCCCGGCAGTACGACCCGCGCCGCATCATCCGCGACGCGCTCTCGGAGCCCGTGGACGGTCCCGACGCCGGCCGGGCCGCCCGGCCCTCGGGCGCCGGCTCCACCGCCGCCCTGGACGACGACACCCGCGAGTCGCTGCGCACGGACCTCGAGGCCGCCCGCTCCGAGCGGGACGCCCTGCGCGACGACCTCAGGGAGATGGACCCCCGTGCCCTGTTCTTCGGCTCCTCGCGGCGCTCCGCCGAGGCTCCGGAGGGGCAGGACCCGCGCCCCGGCGCGGAGGCCGCCGAGTCCGTGGACGTGCCCGTGGACGTGCCCGTGCCGGAGGGTGCCGTGGAGGGCACCGACGGCGCCGAGGGGCCGGGGGGTTCCCGCGCCGCCGCGCCGGTGCCCGCCGTCGCCGCGACGGTCCCGGTCGCCTCGGCCGTGGGGTCCGAGGACGGGCCCGCCGCCTCCCGGCCGCTGCCCGGGACCGGCGCGGAGCCCGGCGCCCCGGCCGGGCGGCGGGCCACGCCCTTCGACCCCGAGGCCACCTGAGCCGAGCCGGGACCCCGCCGGGCCTGCGGCCGGCCGAGTCGCCCCCGTGCCTGTGGTCGGCCGGGCCGCCCCAGGGCCAGCGCCGAGGCCGCCCCGCCGTCGGCCGCGGGCGGGGTCAGTCGCGCGGGCTCACCGGCAGGCGCATCCCCGCCAGCCCGCGCGGCCGCACGGCCAGCGCCCCGGCGATGCGCCGCAGTTCGGCGCCCGCCGCCGAGTCCGGATGGGCCAGCACCACGGGGGTGCCGCCGTCGCCGTCCTGGCGCAGCACCGGGTCCAGCGGGACGGATCCCAGCAGGGGGACCGGCTGGCCGAGCGACTGCGTGAGGCGGTCCGCCACGAGCTGGCCGCCGCCGCTGCCGAACAGGTCCAGCACCGTGCCGTCCGGCAGGGTCATCGCGGCCATGTTCTCCACCACGCCGGCCACCTGCTGCCCGGTCTGCTCGGACAGCTCCCCGGCCCGGGCCGCCACCTGGGCGGCCGCCTGCTGCGGGGTGGTCACCACGAGCAGCTCCGAGGTCGGCAGCAACTGGGCCGCGGAGATCGCGATGTCCCCGGTCCCCGGCGGCAGGTCCACGAGGAGCACGTCCACGTCCCCCCAGTACACGTCCGTCACGAACTGCTCCAGGGCGCGGTGCAGCATGGGCCCGCGCCAGGCCACGGGCCGGTCCGCGTCCAGGAACATGCCGATCGAGATGACCTTCACGCCGTGGGCCACGGGGGGCAGGATCATCTCGTCCACCCGGGTGGGCCGCGCCGTGGTGCCGAGCAGGCCGGGGATGGAGAAGCCGTGGATGTCCGCGTCCACCAGGCCCACGGACAGGCCCCGGGCCGCCAGCGCGGTGGCGAGGTTCGCGGTCACGGTGGACTTGCCCACGCCGCCCTTGCCCGAGGCCACCGCGTAGACCTTGGCCAGGCCCTGGGCACCGAAGGGGTTGGCGGGCCGGCCGGCGGTGAGCCGGTCCTTCAGGGCCGCCCGCTGCTCCGGGGTCATGACGGCCATGACCACCTCGACGCCGCGGCACCCCTCCAGACCGGCCATCGCCCGCTCCACGTCCCCGGTGATGGTGTCCCGCAGGGGGCAGCCGGCGATCGTCAGCCGGATGCCGATCACCAGGTGTCCGGTGGCGCGGTCCTCCGTGACCGCGTCCACCATGCCGAGCTCGGTGACCGGGCGGCGCAGCTCG
Source organism: Citricoccus sp. SGAir0253 (assembly GCF_005877055.1). NCBI lineage: Bacteria > Bacillati > Actinomycetota > Actinomycetes > Micrococcales > Micrococcaceae > Citricoccus > Citricoccus sp. SGAir0253. The sequence continues at coordinate 1,181,703 of NZ_CP039424.1, forward strand.
GGGTCCAGCACGCCGCCGAGGCGCGCCCAGGCGGCCCGCTCCAGGGCCGTGGCGTCCGCGGGCGGTCCCGGCACGCCGGCGGGCGCGTCGGAGCCAGGGGCGTCGGCCCCGGTGACGCGGGATCCCGGGGCGTGCTCGGGCGTCGCGGGGGAGGGGGTGTCCGTCATGCGGTCGGGGTGTCCTTGTCGGTCGTGGGGTCCGTCGTGGGGTCCGTCATGGGGTCCGTCGTGGGCTCCGCCGTGCCGCCGCTCCGGACGGGGAGGCGCTGGCCGCCCGCCGCCTCCTCCGCCGCGATGATCGCGAGCGTGGTGGTCGGCGAGGCCTCGTCGTCGCCCTCGCGGCGCTCGCGCGCCTCGCGGCCGGGCCGGTTCTTCTTCTTGGCCTTCTTCCGGGTGCCGCCCCCGCGGGAGGCCCGGTCGGCGTCGGGCCCGGAGGCCCCCTCCGCGAGCAGCTCCGCGCGGACCTGCTCGCGCAGCTCGGCCCTGAGCTCCTCGGTGATCTCCGCGACGGCGTCGCGCATCTCGGAGCGGACGAAGTCGCGGGTGGCCACGTCCTGCAGGGCGATGCGCAGGCCGGCGAGCTCGCGGGTCAGGTACTCGGTGTCCGCGAGGTTGCGCTCGGCGCGCAGGCGGTCCTCGCGCAGGGACACCTTGTCCCGGTCGTCCTGCCGGTTCTGCGCCAGCAGCAGCAGGGGTGCGGCATAGGAGGCCTGCAGCGAGAGCACGAGGGTCAGCGCGGTGAAGCCCAGGGCGGCGGAGTCGAAGCGCCACGGGTCTGGGGCGAAGGTGTTCCACCCCAGCCACAGCGCGCAGAACACGGTCATGGCCAGCAGGAACTGGGGCGTGCCCATGAACCGGGCGAAGCCCTCCGTGGCCTCCCCGAAGGCGTCCGGGTTGGGGCTCAGCCGGGGCCAGCGCCGGCCCCGGGCCCCGAGCGGGGTGTCCAGGCCGGTCCGGCGCATGCCGGGGTCGCCGATCTTGTCCGCCATCATCCCGCCTTCCGCCGCATCCGGTGCTGGTCGTGCTCGTCGGGATCGTCCATGCTGCGCCAGTCCTGCGGGAGGATGTGGTCCAGCACGTCGTCCACGGTCACCGCCCCCACCACCCGGTGGTGCTCGTTGACCACGGGGATGCAGGTGAGGTTGTACGTGGCCAGCTCGCGGGTCACCGCGGGCAGCGGCGTGAGGTCGGAGACCGGCTCGAGGTCCTTGTCCAGCAGGTTGCCCAGCGGCTCCGGCGGCGGATAGCGCAGCAGCTTCTGGAAGTGCACCACGCCGAGGTAGCGGCCCGTGGGCGTCTCCAGCGGGGGCCGGGCGACGATCACCAGCGAGGCCATCGCGGGGGTGAACTCCTGCTGGCGGATGTTCGCCAGCGCCTCGGCCACCGTGGCCTCCGGCGGCATGATCACCGGCACCGGCGTCATGACGGAGCCGGCGGTGTTCTCCTCGTACTCCATGAGACGGCGGACGTCGTCCGCGTCGGCGGGCTCCATCAGCTCCAGCAGCAGCTCCTGCTGGGAGTCGGGCAGCTCGTGCAGCAGGTCCGCCGCGTCGTCCGGGTCCATCTCCTCGAGGACGTCGGCGGCCCGCTCGATGTCCAGGTGCGAGATGATCTCCACCTGGTCGTCGTCGGGCAGCTCCTGCAGCACGTCCGCCAGCCGCTCGTCCTGGAGCTCGGTGGCCACCTCCACGCGGCGCTTGGCGGTCATCTCGTGCAGCACGTCGGCCAGGTCGGCCGGCTTGAGGTCCTCGTGGGCGGCGACGAAGCTCGTGGCCCCCTGCGGCTCCTCGCGATCGGCCCACCGGGCCTGGCCCCAGTCCAGCAGCAGGTGCTCGCCGCGCACGCGACCGAACGCGGTGCGCCCCGCGTCACGGCGGACGTAGAGGTCGCTGACCAGCCAGTCGCCGTTGCGCTGCTGCTCGAGCCCCACGTCCTCCAGCACGGCCGTGCCGGAGCCGTCCGTGAGCGTCACGCGCCGGTCGAAGAGGTCCCCGGCCACCATCAGCTCGGCCCCGCGGCGCTCGAAGCGGCGCAGGTTGATCAGCCCGGTGGTGATGACCTGGCCGGAGTCCATGGACGTCACCCGGGTCATCGGGACGAACACGCGCTTCTTGCCCGGGACCTCGATGACGAGCCCGACCGCCACGGGGGGCAGTCCCGGCCCGCGGTCGGCCACCACGGCATCGCGCATGCGGCCCAGGCGGTCCCCCAGCGGGTCGAACACGTCGAGGCCCAGCAGGCGGGCGACGAAGATCTTGGGCGCACTCATCCCCCCAGCCTAGTTGGCGTCCGGGGCCCGGGGGCTTACGCCGGTGGCGGAGAACCCGCCGCCCGTGGTGCCCGGCCGCGACCGGGGCGGCAGAATGGGGCCATGTCCATGTTCTTCGGCCCCGCGTCCACCGATCCCACGGGCGGCGGCCTGCCGCGCGGGGAGGTCCTGGGCACGTACGAGACCTACGCGCAGGCGCGCGCCGTCCTGGACCGGCTCTCCGAGGCCGGGTTCGAGGTGCGCACGGTCTCCATCGTCGGGACCGACCTGCGCATGGTCGAGCGCATCCGCAACCGGCTCACCTATGCCTCGGTGGCGCTGCGCTCGGCCCTGCAGGGAGCCTTCTTCGGCCTGATGCTCGGCATCGTCATGTCCCTCGTGGACCCCTCCGGCTCGGGCCTGGACATCCTCTACACGGTCGGGCTCGGCGTCGGGATCTGGGTGCTGCTCGGCGTGGTGGGCCTCGCCGTCCGCAAGGGCCGGGGCTTCGACTCCGTCCAGCAGCTCGTCCCGACCCGCTTCGACGTGGTGTGTGCCTTCGAGACGGCGGCGCGCGCCCGGCAGCTGCTCGGCGGCCCGGCCGGGTCCCCGGCCGGACCGTCCGTCCCGGCGCCGGCCCCGCCGTCCGCCCCCCTGCCCGGCCCGACGCCGGGCCCGCGCTCCGGGGGCGGGGCTCCCGGCGGCCCCGGGGCCGCCGCCCCGGGGTCGGGGGCCGAGGACGGGCCCGCCGGGCCGGTGGGCTCCGGATCCCACGCGGCCGGTCCGTCGCCGTCCGGGGGTCCGGACGCCGGTATGGCCTCCGCAGGGAGCCCCGCCCCCGGCACGGCCGGGCAGGACGGGACCGCCGCCCCGGCCGGGAGCGGACGCACGGCTGCCGGGCAGGCGGCGGCCCCGGAGGCGCCCGTGGCCCCGGCGCGGCCGGGCGGTTCACACGACCTCCCGGACCTGCCGGACGGGCGCCCGCAGTACGGCATCCGGCTGCCCGAGGCCGAGGCCCGGGTGCTGCGGGAGCGCATGCTGCGCGGGCGCGGTACCGGCCACCCCCGGAGCCAGGGCGCGTTCGCCGCGCCCGACTACGGCCACGGCGGGGCCGGCGGTCGCGGCCGGCGGTCGGACCCGCACCGCCCCGTCGACGGTGTCGACGGCGGGGAGGGCCCCGGCGCCGGGGGTCCGCAGGCGGTGGACGGCACGGAGGGACCGGCGCCGTCGTCGGGGGCCGGGGAGGAGGGCTTCCGCCGGCCGCGCTACGGCCGGCGCGCCGCGCGCCCCGGCGAGGGCGCCGCGCGGCCCGGCGGCGCCTCCGCGGGCCAGGGCGACGACGGCCCGGCGGGTGCGCGGAGCACGGCGCCGGAGACCGGCGACGGGCCCGGGACGAGCGCCGGTCCCGACCGGCCCGCCGACCGCCCGGAGCCCGGGCACCCGGCGGGGGACCCGCCCCGCGACGGCTCCGCCTGAACCGGCCGGGCCGGCCGTGCGGGGCCGCCGGATCCTCCGGGCGGGCCCGGAGGATCAGCCCTGCAGCCGGGCCATCCACTCCTCGATCTGCTCGGGCGTGCGCGGCAGCGCGGCGGAGAGGTTCTCGGCGCCCTCGTCCGTGACGAGGATGTCGTCCTCCAGGCGCACCCCGAGGCCGCGGTACTCCTCCGGCACGGCGAGGTCCTCGGCCTTGAAGTACAGGCCCGGCTCGATGGTGAACACCATGCCCGGCTCCAGCACGCCGTCCAGGTAGAGCTCGCGCTTGGCCTGGGCGCAGTCGTGCACGTCCAGGCCCAGGTGGTGGCTGGTGCCGTGCGGCATCCAGCGCCGGTGCTGCTGGCCCGCCGGGGACAGGGCCTCCTCCACGGACACGGGCAGCAGGCCCCACTCGTGCAGGCGCTCGGCCAGCACCCGCATGGCGGTCTCGTGGATGTCCCGGAACCGCACGCCGGGGCGCACGGCTTTGAAGGCCGCGTCCGCCGCGTCCAGCACGGCGGAGTAGACGCGGCGCTGGACGTCCGTGAACGTCCCGTCCACGGGCAGGGTGCGCGTGATGTCCGCCGTATAGAGGGACTCGGCCTCCACGCCGGCGTCCACGAGGATCAGGTCCCCGTCCCGCACGGCGCCGTTGTTGCGGATCCAGTGCAGGACCGTGGCGTTGTTGCCGGAGGCGGCGATCGTGTCGTAGCCCAGGTCGTTGCCCTCCAGCCGGGCGCGGGCGAAGAAGGCGCCCTCCACGATGCGCTCGCCGCGCTCGTGGCCGCGCGCCGTGGGCAGCACGCGCACGATGTCCTCGAAGCCGGCGATCGTGGCGGCCACGGAGCCGCGCAGCTCCTCGACCTCCCAGCCGTCCTTGACCAGGCGGAGCTCGGAGAGGAACTCGGACAGCTCGCCGTCGAGGGCGTCCGAGGCCTCCAGGTCCACGCCCGTGTTGATCCGCGAGGTGTCCACGAGGGCCTCGACGTCCAGGTCGGACCCGCGCAGGAGGCGGATGCGGACCCCACCGAACTCCACGGCGCCGGCGTCCTTGGTGACGGCGACCTCGAGGCCGGACAGGTCCGCGGTCCGGATCCCGGTGCGTGCCTCCAGCTCGCCGAGCGTGGGGCGGGCCCCCACCCAGAACTCGCCCGTGCGGGCGTTGGAGTAGAACTCCTCGGTGTCGCGGCCGGCTAGGGGGCGGAAGTACAGCGTCGCCTCGTGGTCGGAGCCGTGGTCCCCGGCGCCCTCGTCCACGGGCTCGAGCACCAGGACGGCGTCCGGCTCGTGGTCCACGCCCAGGCCGGTCAGGTGGGCGAAGGCGGAGTGGGCGCGGAAGCGGTAGTCGGTGTCGTTGGAGCGGACCTTCAGCGGGCCGGCCGGGACCACGAGGCGCTCACCCGGGTAGCGGGCGGAGAGGGCCTTGCGGCGCTGCGCGGCGAACGGCGAGGAGGCGTCCGGCATGGCCGGGGCCGCGGAGGCCGGAGCCCAGTTGGCCCCCATGAACTCCTTGAACGCCAGGGAGGTCGGCTTCTGGGACCGGTTGTCCACGCGGTCCTGGAGGGGCTGGGGGTCGTGGTCCGGGGTCGCCGGCAACGGGGACTGTGCATCGCTCATGGCGTCCATCATCGCACCCCGGCGGCGGCGTCCCCTGGCCGCTCCGCCGCGGGCCGTGCCACCGGCCGCGCGAGGGGTTGGCTAGGCTGGTGGGCATGCCGTTCGACCTGCACACGCACTCCAATGTCTCGGATGGCACCGAACCGCCCCAGACCGTGGTGCGCGCCGCGGCGATGGCCGGGCTGGCGGGGCTCGCGCTGACCGACCACGACTCCACGGCGGGCTGGGCGCGGGCCGCGGACCAGGCCGTCGCCTCGGGGCTCGTGTTGATCCCGGGCATGGAGGTCTCCTGCGTCTCCTCCACGGGCATCAGCGTCCACCTGCTGTCCTACCTGCACGACCCGCACGACGAGGCCCTGCGCGCGGAGATCGAGCGCGCGCGGAGCTCGCGGTTCTCCCGGGCCCAGCGGATGGTGGAGCGGCTGGCGGAGGACTACCCGATCACGTGGGACGACGTGCTGCGCCACTCCACGCCGGACGCCACCATCGGCCGGCCGCACATCGCCGACGCGCTGGTGGCCCACGGGGTCGTGCGGGACCGCTCGGCGGCGTTCACCTCGATCCTCACCCCGCGCTCGCGGTACTACGTGGGCCACTACGCCCCGGACCCGGTGGACGCCGTCCGGCTCGTGCTGGCGGCCGGCGGCGTGCCGGTGTTCGCCCACCCGGTGGCCTCCATGCGCGGCCGCGTGGTGGGTCCGGAGCTGTTCGAGGAGATGATCGAGGCCGGCCTGGCCGGCGTGGAGGTGGACCACCGGGACAACCCGGACGAGGGACGGCGCTGGCTGCGGCTGCTGGCCCGCCGGCACGGCCTGGTCGTGACCGGCTCCTCCGACTACCACGGCGCGGGCAAGCCCAACCGGATCGGCGAGCACACGACCCCGGACGCGGTGGTCGCGCAGATCATCGAGCGCGGCACCGGCACCGAGGTCATCCGCCCCTGACGTCCCCGGGCTCCGCGGTGTCCGCAGGACCCGCGGCGCCGCCGAGGTCCGGGGTGTCCACCGCGCCGCTGCGGTCCGCGGCCGCGCCGACGGCCAGCCGCGGGCTCAGCGCGGCGAGCCGGCGGCCCATGACCTCGATCGCCTCGGGATTGCGGTCCACGAGGACGAACCGCCGCCCCAGCTCCGCGGCCGCCGCCCCGAGCGTGCCCGAGCCGGCGAAGAAGTCCAGCACCCAGTCCCCGGGCCGGGAGGACGCCGCGACCATCCGGCGCAGCAGGCCCAGCGGCTTCTGGGTGGGGTACCCGGTCTTCTCCCGGCCCGTGGGGGAGACGATGGTGTGCCACCACACGTCCGTGGGCAGCTTGCCGCGCTCGGCCTTCTCCGGGGTGACGAGGCCCGGCGCCATGTACGGCTCGCGGTCCACCTCGGCGGAGTCGAACCAGTACCCCTCCGGGTCCTTCACGTACACCAGGATCGTGTCGTGCTTGGCCGGCCACCGGCGCCGGGACCGGCCGCCGTAGTCATAGGCCCAGATGATCTCGTTGAGGAAGCACTCCCGGCCGAAGATCGCGTCCAGCATGACCTTGGCGTAGTGCACCTCCCGGTAGTCCAGGTGCAGGTACAGCGTCCCGTCGTCAGCCAGCAGCCGCCACGCCTCGCGCAGGCGCGGCTCGAGGAACTCCCAGTAGTCGGCGAACGCGTCGTCGTAGGAGGCCAGGGCGCCCTTGATGGTCTTGTAGCCGCGGCCGCCGAAGCCGATGCGGTCGGCCTCGTCCGCCGCGGCGCGCACCGTGGTGAGCTGCTGACGCCGCTGCGTGCGCCCCGTGTTGAACGGGGGGTCGAGGTACACCAGGGTGAAGGCCCCGTCCGGCAGCGACGGCAGGAACTCGAGGTTCTCCGCCGCCACCACCAGGTCGGGGCCCTCCGGGTCGAATCGCGTCACGTCGCCGCCGGGGACCGGGCTGCTCAGTCGCCGGAGGCCGGGGCCGCGCCGGAGCCGCCGCCCGGTGCCGCCTCGCCGGTGCGGCGGCGCGTGCGGGTGCGGCTGCGCCGGCGCGCCGAGCGCTCGCGGCCCTCGCCGGCACCCTCGGCCGCAGCCCCGTCCCGACGACGGCCCTCGCCCGCGGCGCCCTCGGCGCCGCCCCGGGTGGCGCCCCCGGCCGCGGCGCCCTCGCGCCCGGCACCGTCGCGCCCGGCGTCGCGGCCCCGACCGCGGGAGCGCCCGCGCCCACCCTCGGAGCCCTCGCGGCCGGCGTCGCCGGAGCCCCGGCCGCCACGTCCGCCGTCACGGCCCCCACGGCCGCCCTCGCGTCCGCCGTCCCGGCCCCCGTCGCGTCCGCCGCGGCCGCGCTCGCGCCCGCCGCGCGGGGCGCCGGGGCCGCCGAGGTCCTCGAGGACCTCCGCGTCGAGGCCGGCCTTCGTGCGCCGGACCTTCGGCAGCCGGCCCTTGGTGCCCTTCGGGATGCCGAGGTCGGCGAACAGGTGCTTCGAGGACGAGTAGGTCTCCGCCGGCTCGGGCACGTCCATGCCCAGGGCCTTGTTGATCAGGGTCCAGCGGGGCATGTCCTCCCAGTCCACCAGGGTCACGGCGGTGCCCTTGTTGCCGGCGCGCCCCGTGCGGCCCACGCGGTGCAGGTAGGTCTTCTCGTCCTCGGGGCACTGGAAGTTGATCACGTGGGTCACGTCGTCCACGTCGATGCCGCGGGCGGCCACGTCCGTGGCCACCAGCACGTCGATCTTGTCCCCGCGGAACGCGCGCAGCGCCTGCTCGCGCGCGCCCTGCCCGAGGTCGCCGTGGATGGCGCCGGCGGCGAAGCCGCGCTTCTCCAGCTCGTCCGAGAGGCGGGCGGCGGTGCGCTTGGTGCGGGTGAAGATGATGGTCTTGCCGCGGCCCTCGGCCTGCAGGGCGCGGGCCACCAGCTCGTCCTTGTCCATGTGGTGGGCGCGGTACACCAGCTGGCGGATGTCCTTCTTGGTGATGCCCTCGTCCTCCGGGTCCGCGGCGCGGATGTGGGTCGGCTGGGTCATGTACCGGCGGGCCATGGCGACCACGGGGCCGGGCATGGTGGCGGAGAAGAGCATGGTCTGGCGCACCTCCGGGACGGCGGAGAGCAGCGTCTCCACGTCCGGCAGGAAGCCCAGGTCCAGCATCTCGTCGGCCTCGTCCAGCACCACGATCTTGACCAGCTTGAGGTTCAGGTGGCGCTGGCGCATCAGGTCGATGAGCCGGCCGGGGGTGCCGACCACGACCTCGACGCCGCGCTGGAGCTCCTCGATCTGCGGCTCGTAGGCGCGGCCGCCGTAGATGGTGGCGATGCGCACGGACCGCTTGGAGGCGGCGGCGGTGATGTCCGCGGCCACCTGGTTGGCCAGCTCGCGGGTCGGCGCCACCACGAGCGCCTGCGGGGCGCCGGGGGCGGAGAGCCGGTCGAAGCCCTCCTCGTCCGGGCCGACCACCCGCTGCAGCAGCGGCAGGCCGAAGCCGAGGGTCTTGCCCGTGCCGGTCTTGGCCTGGCCGATGATGTCGTGGCCGGACAGGGCGACCGGCAGCGTCATGGCCTGGATGGGGAAGGGGTGGGTGATGCCCTTCTCGGCCAGCGCCTCGACCATGTCGGCGCGCACGGCGAAGTCCGCGAAGGTCTTCTCGGGCTGGGGCGCGTTGGCCTCGTGGATGTCGATCGAGTCCTCGACGTCCACGGTCTCGATGGCGGCGGTGGAGAGGTCCTCGGTGTCGACGTCGTTGTCCGCGGCGATCTTCTGTTCAGGGGTCATGGGGAGGGTGTCCCGTCGTTCAGGCACGTCGGCCCGGTGCGATGGCACTGTGTCAGTGCGCTCCTGCGGCTCGCCCCTCCGAGCGGGTGGGCGGCGCGGTCCGGCCGGACGCCGTGCGTCCTTGGTGGAGCCGATCGCGGGAGTTGCCGGGCGACCTCCGCGCGGAGGGCCCGGGACCCGGGCCGGCCCGCGCCGTGCTGGCGGGGCCTCCTGCCGGATCCGGTAAGTCAGATCACGAGGGTGAACACAGATGAACAGTGCGACCGGTCATCCCTGGTGGCCTCAGTCTACCGGTTCGGAGGCCGCCTGCCGTGCGGGCTCCGCCGGGGGCTCCTGGCCGGCCACGCGGAACAGCACGGTGCGGGTGGCCATGTCCGCGGTCACCAGGACCACGCGCACGCGGCTTCCCGCCGAGGCGAAGCCCTCGTAGCGGGCCAGCACGGGCGGGTGCTCCACCTGGACCTCCCCCCACGGCAGCCGCCCCTGCTCCCGGGCCCTGGCCTCCTGCTCGGGCCCCGGCGCGGAGACGACCACCGCGTCGAACTCGCGACCCTCCAGGCCGTGCAGGGAGGCCGCCTCCACGAGCTCGAGGGCCGCGTTGGCGGTGCGGGAGGCCAGCAGCGTGGACTCCCGCATGGCCTCGGGCAGCGCGGGCAGCACGCCGCGGACGGCCGCCGGGACCTCCTCGCCCCGGACCAGGGCCAGGCAGGTCACGAGGACGAAGCGGTCCACGAGGCGGCGCAGCGGGGCGGTGGCGTGGGCGTAGGGCGCCGCGATCGCCGACTGCTCCGCCTGTGCGGGCACCTCGCCGTCGAAGGCCGTGTAGCCGGCCCCCCGGAAGAGGGACGTGGCGGCGTGCATGATCGCCAGCTGCTGCGGATCGCGGATGTCCAGCCCGCGCAGGTACTCCCCGTAGGACTGTTCCCGGGGCCAGGGCCGGCCGAGCGCGCGGGTGCGGGCGCGGAACCGGTCCACCGAGTCGTCGTCGGCGGCCGGCATGGTGCGCAGGATGCCCACCCCGCCGTCGAGCATGATCCGGGCCGCGGCCATCCCCGTCAGCAGGGAGACCTGGGCGTTCCAGTCCTCGACCTGCAGTGGGGGAGCGGTGAGCACCGCGTAGCCGCCGTCGGTGGCCGTGATCTCCTGCTCGGGCAGGCGCAGGCTCGCCCCGCCGCGGGCGGCCTCCCGCTGCGTGCGCAGGATCCCCACCCGCCGCAGCAGCGCGAGCGACCGGGCGATCCGCTCCGCCTCCGTCGCCCCGGCGGCGCCGGCGCCCCCGTCGGGCCCGGGGCCGGGTGGTCCGCCGACCGGGCCGGCGTCGATCCTGGCCTGCGCCTGCTCGTAGGTGAGCTGCTCGCGGCTGCGCACCGTGGCCCGCTCCAGGTCGGTGCCCACGAGGGTCCCGGCGGCGTCCAGGGAGAAGGTCCACAGGTACGCGCCGCGGTCCACCCGGGGCAGCAGCGAGCCCTGGCCCTCGCTGATGACCTCGGGGTGCAGGGGCACCCGGCCGTCGGGGAGGTAGACGGTCTGGCCCCGGCGCAGCGTCTCGGCGTCCAGGGCTCCGCCCGGGACGATGAAGGCGGGCACGTCGGCGACCGCGTAGTGGACGGTGAAGCCCTCCGGGTGGCCCTCCGCCCCCGGCTCGATGAACAGCGCCTGGTCCAGGTCCGTGGAGCCCGGGGGGTCGATCGTCACCAGGGGCAGCCCGGTGCGGTCGCGTTCGGGCAACCGGGCGGCGACGGCGGCCGCGGCCCGCTCCGCCTCGGCCAGGACCTCGGGGCTGAACCCCGCGGGCAGGCCGAACTCGTCCCGGAGCGCGGCCATCCGGCGCGCCAGTTCGGTCTGCGCGGCGGAGCGGGCGAGGTCCAGGTGGTAGTAGGACACGGGTCACACCCTACCGGCCGGTCGGTGCCCGCGCCGCCGGTGCGGCCGGGCGGGCGGGGCCGGCGGTCGGCCGCGGCCGCCGGGACCCGCGGCCCCCGGGACCCCGCGGTTGACCACCGCGGGCCGGCACGGCACCGTGGGAGCCATGACGGGAATCCTCACGGGCGCGGACCTCGACGACGCGCTGGCCGGGCTGCCGGACTGGCGCCATCGCAACACCGGGATCTACACGGCGTACCGCTGCCGGGACAGCGCGGCGGCGGTGGAGCTGATGGGCCGGATCGGCGCGGTGTGCGAGGAACTGGACCACCACCCAGACCTGGACTGGCGCTATGACCACCTGTTCCTCGACTCCTCCAGCCACGACGCCGGGGGAGCGGTCACGCGGCGCGACGTCCGGCTGGCCCGGCGGATCTCGGAGCTCGCCGCCGAGTCGGGGGCCGTGCCCGTCCCCGCCGAGAACCGGTCCTACGACCTCGCGCTGGACACCCGTGACCCCGAGGCGCTCGAGGGGTTCTGGGCCACCGCGCTCGGCTACGCGCGCCACGGGCGGACGGGCGACCTGCGGGACCCGCACCGCCGCGGGCCCGGGCTGTGGTTCCAGCGGACCGGCACCCCGGACGCGCGCCCGATGCACGTGGACGTGACCGTCCCGTGGGACGGGCTGGACGCGCTGCGCACCGAGCTGGCCGGACGCTCGCGGGACGGCCGGGAGGACGACGCCTTCGCCCCCCGCTGGTGGATCTACACGGACGCCGACGGCAACCGCGTGTGCCTGTGCAGTGGCGAGCCCGACGAGGACGCCGAGGACGCCGAGGACGCCGGGGACGGCGACGACCCGGCGGCCTGAGGGCCGTCCGGGTCGTCGGGGGTCCGGCGGGACGAGGGGGTCCGGCGGCGGCCGGAGGGGCCGCGGCCCCGGCGGCGTCAGCGGCCGGGGGTGGCCACGAAGCCCACGGGGCGGGCGGACTCGGTGCCGATCTCCACGTAGCCGATGATGTTCGCCGGGACCAGGACCACGCGGCCCTTGGTGTCCTTCAGGCGCAGCGGCCCGCCCTCGGCGAGGGCGTCGGAGACGAGGCGGGCGACGTCCTCGTTGCTGGCGTCCGACTCGATGACGACTTCACGGGCCACGTTCTGCACGCCGATGCGGATCTCCATGGCGGTCTCCTTCGCTCAGGTCATGGACCGGCCCCGGCGCCGGGACCGGACGGTTGTTCCGAACGCCAGACTAGGCGAAAGCACCGCCTGACGGGCCCGGCGGCGCCGGCTTCGGCTCCCGGCGTAACGCGCCGGGACGGCTCAGCCCTCCTTGGGGAAGCGGCTGATGCCGCGCCACGCCAGCCGGAAGGTGAGGTCCGCCGCCGCCTCCAGGTCCGGGCGGCCCTGCCGGCCGGAGTGCGCGGCCCAGTGCCGGGTCGCGGACTGCACGATCCCGGCCAGGCCGTGGCCCAGCAGCAGGGCCTCCTCGCCGGACAGGCGGGTGTCCGCGGCGATGATCTCGGCGATGTCCGTGGCGAAGCGGTGGTCGAGCTCCTCCATCCGCCCGGCGACCGCGGGGTCGTTGTTCAGCCCGGAGTCGAAGAGCAGCCGGTACGCCCGGTCGGGGCGGTCCATGAACTGGAAGTAGGCCCGGATGGTGGCGCGCACCCGCTCCTTGTTGTCCGTGGTGGAGGCCAGCGCCGACGAGGTGGCCTCCTGCAGCAGGCCCAGCTGCGTGTCCATGAGGTCCAGGAACAGCTCGTGCTTGCCCGGGAAGTGCTGGTAGAGCACGGGCTTGGAGACGGCGGCGGCCACGGCGATGTCGTCCATCGAGGTGTCGTGGTAGCCGTTCTCCACGAAGACCTGCTGCGCGGCGTCCAGCAGCTGGCGGCGGCGCTCCTCGCGGGGCAGCCGGGACGGACGCACAGGGGTGGAGCTCACGGTGGGGCCTCTCTCGACGGGCCGGCGGCGGCGCCGGGCGGACGGACCGACCGGTCAGGACGGTGCGGACCAGTCTACCGGCCGGTAGGAGCGGCGCCGAGGCCCGGCGTCACGGGGCGACGCGGGGACCGGACGGGAGGGGCACCGGGAGCGGTGCCGGGCGCCCTCAGGCGATGCGCGCCGAACCGGACGCGTGCGCGGCGCCCGGGGTGCCGGCGTCGGGCCCTGGGACGGTGGCGCCGGCGGCGCCCGCCGGGTCCGCGAGCCCGACGCCGGCCGGGCAGGAGGCCGGGGGCGTGCCGGTCCCGGAGCCGGGGACCTCGAGGCCGAACAGGACGTTCAGCGCGCGCTCGTACTCCTCGAGCCGGCCCTCGGCGGCGAGCTCCTTGGCACGCACGGTGGGCTCGTGGAGGATCTGGCGGACCATGCGCCGCAGCGCGAACTCGACCTCCTCGGCCGCGGCGGTGCAGCCGTGGCGGGCGCGCACGCGCTCCATCTCGGAGTCGAGCACCTGGTGGGTGTGCCGGCGCAGGGCGACGATGGCCTCGTTGGCGCTGCGCGCGCGGCGCTCGTGCAGGTACTCGTCCACCGCGCTGTCCACGAGCCGGGCGGCCGCGGCCATGGCGGCCCGCTGGCCCTCCGGGGCGGCCATCTTGACCGACTCCAGGGTGATCAGGTCCACGCCGGGCAGGTCGGCGATGGCGGGGTCGAAGTCGTGGCTCAGGGCCAGGTCCAGCACGGTGAGGCGGCGGGTGACGCCCTCGCGCAGGCGCTGCAGGGTCTCGGCCTCGAGCCGGCGGTCCCCGCCGGAGCAGCCGATGATGACGTCCGCCTCGGCGATCGCGCCGTGGATCCGCTCGCCGCCCAGGGCCAGGGCCCAGCCGCCGCGGTCGGCCACGAAGGCCTCCGCGCGCCCGGACGCGGAGTGCACGCCCACGTTCAGGGCGCCACGGTCGGCCAGCTGGGCCAGCGTGGTCCCGGCGTAGGCGCCGGTGCCGATGAGCAGGACGTTGGCGTCCTCCCAGAAGCGCTGCGCGCCGACCACGGACGAGCCGGCCCGCATGCTGGTGGCCAGGTCCAGGGCCACGGAGACGATCGAGCGCCCGGCGGCGCCGAGGGCGGTGTGGGTGCCGACGTCCTTGGCGGTGCGGGTGGCCGTCTCGAAGAGCTTGGTCAGGGTGCCGGTGGTGATCCCGGACTCCTGGGCGGCGCCGAGGGCCCGGCGCACCTGCCCGGCGATCTCGCGCTCGCCCACGACGGCGGACTTCAGCCCCGCCCCCACCTCGAAGAGGTGGCGCACGGCCGCGTCCCCGGCCAGGGTGCGGAAGGAGGAGGCCACGGTGGACTCGGCGAGGCCGGAACCGCGGGACACGGCCTGCAGCAGCTCCTCGCGGGCCTGCTCCACGGAGGACTCGTCCGGGGCCTCGGCGTAGATCTCCACGCGGTTGCACGTCGCCAGCACCACGGCCCCGCGGGCGGTCGAGGCAGGGATGACGGAGGCGACCTCGCCGGTGCCGTTGCTCAGCTGCGCCACCGTGTCGAGGTCAAGGTCGGTGTGCGAGGCAACCAGGGAAAACAGAGCCACAATGACCACGATTCTACCGCCTGTGGAGGGCGGGCGGCCACCGGGTCCGGGTGGGACCGGACACAGTGCCCGGGACGGTGCCCGGGACGGTGGCCGGGACGGGGGGATGCCGTGGTGTGCCGCCGTCGCCCGCCCATCGGACGTTCCCGCGCCGGGGGACCGGCGCGGGAACGTCCGATGGGCGGGCACGGGGAGGTTCGATGGAAGAATGGCCCCATGCCCCTCGACTCCGCGATCCACCCCGCGCTGCCCACCGACCACCCGCTGACCACCCGGGACGCCTCTCGCTCCACGGCGGAGTCGCCCCTGGTCACCGCGTACCGGGGCGGCACCCCGTCCCGCACGCCGGTGTGGTTCATGCGCCAGGCCGGCCGCTCGCTGCCGGAGTACCGGGCCGTGCGCGAGGGGATCGGGATGCTCGAGTCCTGCCTCAAGCCGGAGCTGGCCGCCGAGATCACCCTGCAGCCGGTGCGCCGGCACGACGTGGACGCGGCCATCTTCTTCTCGGACATCGTCATCCCCCTGAAGCTGGCCGGCGTGGACGTGGACATCGTCCCCGGCGTGGGCCCCGTGCTGGGCTCGGCCGTGCGCACCGCCGAGGACGTCGCCGCGCTGCCGCAGCTGACCGACGAGGCCCTCGAGCCCATCCGCGAGGCCGTCCGGCTGACCGTGGCCGAGCTCGGCTCCACCCCGCTCATCGGCTTCGCCGGCGCCCCGTTCACCGTGGCCGCGTACATGGTGGAGGGCCGGCCCTCGCGCGACCACCTCGGGCCGCGCACGATGATGCACTCCGACCCGGAGGCCTGGGGCGCGCTGGCGGCGTGGGCCGCCGATGCCGCCGGGAGGTTCCTGCGGGCCCAGATCGAGGCCGGGGCCTCCGCCGGCCAGCTCTTCGACTCCTGGGCCGGCTCCCTGTCCGTGGCCGACTACGTCCGCCACGTCCAGCCGCACTCGGCCCGCGCGCTCGGCCACGTCCGGGACCTCGCCCGGGCCCACGGCGTGCCGCTCGTGCACTTCGGCACCGGCACCTCGGAGCTGCTGCCGGCCATGCGCGACGCCGGCGCGAGCGTCATGGGCGTGGACTACCGCCTGCCGCTGGGCGAGGCCCACCGGCGGCTGGCCGCCGCCCCCGGCCCGGACGGCCGCGGCGCCGTCCCGCTGCAGGGCAACATCGACCCGGCCCTGCTCGCCGCCCCCTGGGACGTCCTCGAGGCCCACGTGCGCGAGGTCGTCGAGGCGGGCCGGGAGGCCCCCGGCCACGTGGTCAACCTCGGCCACGGCGTGCCGCCGACCACGGACCCGGACGTGCTCACGCGGGTCGTGGAGCTGGTCCACTCCCTCCGGCCGTGACCGGGGGACCCGTGGACCCGGCCCGTCCCGTCGTCCCGGCCCCGGCCCCGGACGCCGGGGCGACGGCCGTCGTCATCGGCGGCGGGGTCTCGGGGCTGCTCGCCGGCTGGGAACTGGCCCGCGCGGGGCACCGGGTCACCGTGCTCGAGTCCACCGGCGTCCCCGGCGGCTGCGTCGCGCCGGTGGAGGCGCCGCTGCCGGACGGGCCGTCCCTCGTGCTCGACGCCGGCGCCGAGTCCTTCGCCGTCCGCACCCCCGCCGTGCGGGAGCTCGTGGACGAGCTGGGGCTGTCCGCCGCCGTCGTGCGCCCGGAGCCGACCGGATCGTGGCTGTTCCTGCCGGCGCCGGCCGGGGCCGGGCCGGGCCGGGCCGTGCGCGCCCCGCGCGTCGGGCTCCTCGGGATCCCCGGGGACCTGGACGCGCCCGAGGTGGCCGAGGCGCTGGGTCCGGAGGCCCTGGACCGGGCCCGGCGGGACCTGCGGGCGCCGGTGGACCGGTGGGCGGCCGCCGTGGCCGGGGGCGCCCCCGCCACGGTCGGCGCCGTGGTCGCCGACCGCCTGGGCGAGGGCGTGCTGCAGCGGCTCGTGGCCCCCGTGGTCGCCGGCGTGCACTCCGCCGACCCGGACACCCTGGACCTTCGCACCGTGGCCCCCGGGCTGCTCGAGGCCCTCGTGGAGCACGGTTCGCTGGCCCGCGCCGTGGCCGCCCAGCGGGCGGCCGCCCCGCCCGGGGCCCTCGTGGCCTCGCTGCGCGGGGGGATGAACACGCTGACCGCGGCCCTGGCCGCGGGCCTGCGCGCGGCCGGGGGCACGGTGCGCACGGGCGTGCGGGCCACGGCGCTCGAGCGCTCGGGGACCGGCTGGACGGTGGCCACGGACGGGCCCGGCCCGCTGGCCGCCGCACGCGTCGTCGTCGCCACGGACGGGCCCGCCGCATGGGACCTGCTCGCCCCGCTCGCCGGCCCGGCGCTGTCCGGGGCCGAGCGGCCCGCCGAGGGCGCCGGCGTCGCGCTCGTGACCGTGGTGGCGGACGCCGCCGGGCTGGACGCGGCGCCGCGCGGGACCGGGCTGCTCGTCTCGCCGGGGGTCCCGCCCGCCGCGGTGGGGGCCAAGGCGCTGACGCACGTGACCGCCAAGTGGGCCTGGGCGCGCGAGGCCGCGGCCGGCGGCCCGGACCGGCCGCACCCGCACCGGCACGTGCTCCGGCTGTCCTACGGCCGGAACTCGGACGCGCCGGACTCCACCGCCCCGGGCCACCGGACCCCGGACGCGGAGCTGCTGGCGCGGGCCGTCGCGGACGCCTCGGTGCTGACGGGCGTGGACCTGTCCGGGGCGGTGCGGTCCTCCCTCGTGGTGCGCTGGCGCTCGGCCCTGCCGGCGGCCACCACGGGGCACCGGGCCGCCGTGGGGGCCGTCCGGGGGTGGCTGGACGGGCAGCCGGGACTGGACGCGGTGGGCGCGTGGCTCGCCGGGACCGGGCTGGCGGCGATCGTGGCCGACACCCGCCGGAGGATCGGACGGACGGGGCCGTGAGGGGTAGGCTGGACTCGCCGTTCTACCGGCTGTAGAAGCCGGGTGCGGCACCGACCGTCCACCGCGGCGCACGCCCCGTGCCGGCGCCCGTACCGTGACACCACAGGAGTTGTGACGATGACCGAGACCCAGACCGCCGAGGACACGAGCGCCGACACCACGCCGCACGTCGAGTGGTTCACCACCTACACCGTCTTCGCGCGCAACGGCTCCGGGCAGGGCGGGCACACCGAGGCGGAGCGCCGGCGGGCCGTGGAGCAGTTCGAGGCCACGATCGCCGAACTCGCCGGGCAGGGCGTGACGGTGCGCGGCACCTATGACGTGTCCGGCATGCGGGCCGACGCGGACCTCATGGTCTGGATGTACGGCCACGTCCCGGAGGACCTCCAGGCGGCGATCCGCACCCTGCGCCGCACCGAGCTGCTCTCCGGGACCCGGATCGTGCTCAGCGCGATGGGCTCGGACCGGATGGCCGAGTTCAACAAGGACCACGTGCCGGCCTTCGCGATGGGCCGCCAGCCGCTGAAGTGGCTGTGCTTCTACCCCTTCGTCCGGTCCTACGACTGGTACACCCTCGAGCCGTCCGAGCGTGGCCGGATGCTGCGCGACCACGGCCTGCTCGGCCGCGACTTCCCGATGGTGTGGGCCAACACCACGAGCGCCTTCGCCCTGAACGACTGGGAGTGGCTGCTGGGCCTGGAGGCCCCCGAGCTGAACCACCTGGTGGACATGATGCGCCACCTGCGCAACAACGAGACGCGCCACTACGTGCGCGAGGAGGTGCCCTTCTACACCGGGCGCCTCGTCACCCCCACCGAGATCGCGGAGGTCCTGGCCTGATGAGCGAGCACACCAGCGGAGGGTCGGGCACGCCGTCCGCCGGCGCCTTCGACCCCCGGACCGGCTACGACGAGGACGGCGTGATGGCGCCGAAGCCGTACGACGCCCTGCTGCTGGCCTCCTTCGGCGGT